>CAZNKG010000020.1:0-9678 GCA_964573635.1 uncultured Desulfatibacillum sp.
GATTTCAAATCCCGGCCCGGCGGTTGGAGCCCGTGCCGGGGTTGGGACGGCTTAATCGGTTAGCGATACCGAGAGGGCTCGATAGCAGAGAGAGATCTGCTGCACGGGTCGGTTCAGGAGATGTTACAAGAAGATTAAAAAAAACCGGCAAATGAATGAGATGCCGGAGAGTGCGGATGGGTAGTGCGCAGTTTGAAAGGTGATGCGTTCGGCACCGCCAAATATCGTCCCGGCTGGAATGGACGGCCGTTCCGCCCTTGTCACAGCAGGCCGGAATCTTTCAATTTATTCACGCTTTGCTCCAGGAGTTTCAGCATGCGCGCCCCATTCTCGGAAATGTCGCTCGGCGCTTCGCTCTTCGATGTCCAGGCATGGTCGAAGCCATTGCGGTAGCAGACGAGTTCACTCACAAATCCCCGCAGCAAGATTTCAACGCCCGCTGCCTTGAGCCTTTCGTAGAAGGGTCTCAGCTTGCCCAGGTCATTTTGCGCTTGGGTTGGAAAATCCCATTGATCTTCATTGAATTGGAGCATGTTTACGAAAATGCCTGAAAAACGGAAACGACGGTTACGGCCTCCCTTGCTGGTTATCCCGCCTTTCTGGACCTCGATCATTCCGATTGAACCGACGAACTCCCGCATCACCGTGTAAGCCTGCATGTAGAGCCTGTGTTCCAACAACAGCCGCACAATTTCAAGCTGCAGCATGAAATAGGCATGGTCGTAGCGCTGCGGGTCTTCAATCGCCAGAATGGCGAATTTGTCCACCACAAGGTCAAGCAGCACCTTGCCGGTTTCGGAGGAACTGGGTCTTTTGGCCTCGATCAGTTCAAGGGCTTTGCGGGCTTTGGCAGCGACACGGTTTACATCCACGTTGCGGATGGTGTCGGTCAGATCTTCCATGGCCCGGATGATTTCGGGTTCGTTCAGCCCTCCGGTCTGGAACCCGGGGGACACCGCGGCCACGCCGGCCATCTTGCGTGCGTCGGCGTCCTCCACCAAACGGCTGACCGCCTCGGCCCATTCATTGACGATATAAAAATCTTTCATGTCAATGACGGGTGCATAGCCGAGAGACTTGGCTTGCTCGAATACACCGTAATATACGGCCTGCAAGCTGATTTTTCTAGCCTTTTGGAGAAAATTGATCGCGGCGGAGAAAACGATGGGGGCTGAGCGGTACCCGTGGGTCAGGTCGACCGTGATTTCGTCGCCGAATTCGATGTGTTTTAGGATTTTCTCGAACCACTGCCATTGCCCCTCGGCCGACATGTCTTCGCTGATGGTGATCAGAGAGATTACCTTTGCTCCCAAGTCCTTGAGCTCCCGCTCCAAGCTTTTGAAGTGCGCCTTGTCCGAAACCTCTGTTGCGACGACGATGAGAAGGTCAAAATTGGCCGCGCCTAAAATTTCGATTTCGGCCGCCTGCACGAATTTGGTTTCCTTCGACTTCCGGCCCTGAAGCTCATACCTAGACGGGATGTATCGGTATTGTTTTGCCTCTTTGTCGTATGTCCCTCTGCCTAAAAAGCTGAGATAGACTTTCCGCATCCGTCACTCCCCATATTTCCGGTATCGAACGTGCCGGAAGTTATGCACAAGCCTTACGCTGCCGTCCGACCCGTGCTCCTCCACGGCCACGCGCCCAGTGGTCGAATAAATCGGGACCAATCCCCGCTCGATGGCAAAATTCACCATCAGGTAACTCGCCCCGAAATCGCCCTGGATCAACAGACAGTCCCCGGTCCGCGAGGCTTCCAAGACCCACGATCTGATCGGCTCCAGAAAGTCGTAAATTTTTTCAGTCTCCGGCGGCACCGAGTTCCAAACAGGACGCAGAGATTTTGGAAGATGGATGATTTCCTCGACGCCCAATGAACGCCGGGCATCCTCCTCCTGCAGCCCGGTCAGTCTATGGTTGAACAAAAGCAGCAGAGAGGGCTTCATTTCCGCTTTTGACCATCGCCCTGCTTTTTGCCGTGCTGCGGTTTGACGCTTTTCGTCTTTTTGTCATCTTTTGGGCCGGAATCGAACCTGAAGTGGATTTCCTTGTCGTTGGCAAATGCAACTACAAGGTCGATTCGGTCGCCGGCTTTTTTATCCGGGGGCAGCTCGGTGTGATTTATGATCACCCCAGAAAGCCCGCTGGGCTCATGCTTGGCCTTCCAACCTTGTTTCTTGGTTTTTTCCTCGAGGAGGACCGCCCCCACCCAATCGCCAGCTTTCGGAAGCGCTCTGGTGGGTGCATGCGGCGCGAGAGAAGCCGGGGCATTTTGACCAAGAGCCGGGAAAACGGGCTGGATGCCTTTGCCTGGTTGGCTCGAACGACTGCCGATCTCTTGGACTAAGGATTGTGCAAACTTTTGGATGAAATTTTGGCTTGTTTTGAAGTCGGGGAGATAGGCCGACGGGAAAGCCGTGATTTCCAGAAAAAGTTTTCCATCGGCTTGCTTGTCGAAATGCAAATGGACCGGGGAGGCATGCCGGTTGCCTTTTTCAGCGCGAAATCGCCCGGTTGTCGGCGGGCCGATCCTGCGAGGCAGCCCGAGCGCTCTCTTTTCCACGTTGTGCTTGTAGCGCTTCGCGAATACCTGCACGGCAAAGCCCAGCTGGTCCAGAGCGTACCAATAATTCGTCCAAGGGGTCGGCACCGATTGATGGATAAACCTGTCGATGGAAGGCGCCGCCGGCTCGTCGGCCAGGGTGCCGTTCAATCCAGAAAGCCTCCGGATCTCGTTTGCAGACCGTGTCACTTTTTCGAGGGAGATGCCGGAAAGCCCTGTTTCGACCCTTAGAGAGCCGAAGCCTTTGCGGCATTTTGCGCCCACTCCGCCAAACCTGCAAAGCAACCACAAAGCGGCTTTAGCCTGCTCGAGCACCGCTACGGCCGGAATCCGCATTCCATTAGAAACATCTTTCGCCAAAAGGGAAACGACCCATGAAGAACCGGCAGGGGCATACCAGCGTCTCCGTCCGGCGTCGTCCATTCCGTAGGAAAGATAGAACAATCCCTGGCTCGTCTTTGTATCGGGTGCCCTTGAAAGGTCGTTGCCGGTCTTGAATTCCGGATTCGGCGCGTAACCCTGCTTGTAGTTAAACAAGCGCGGGTTGACGTTTCCTTTTCTTTTCACGGTCACCCGCACTGCGCCGCCGGCCTTCGTGTCGCCCCAAATGGCGGATTCCAGCGCGCGAAGGCTGTCCCGCCTGAGGTGGCCCGCGTGAAGCGTCCGCCACCACCAGCGCAGCAGTCCCCGCAATGTCGCGGGGCGGAGATCGCAGTCGCTTTGATCTTGGGATGCGCCGGCAAGGAAGGCCGGCGTTACCAGTTCTACTTCTACGTCGCAAACCAGGTGCGAGGCGATGGATTTGACCGCTATCCCTTGATCGGAGAATTTGAATCCTCCGTAGCCCGCGTTCGTCTTGGCACCAGCCCCCAAAAGCGCGAGCCCTCCTTTGAGCCATTGCTCGGCCAACGAGAGCTGCTCCGGCTTCACGTCGGAAAGGCGGCCTCCGATGGCGAAAGAAAACCGGGCGCCCTTTCGGACGGACAAGAAATAAACCGGGACGGGGTTTTCCCAGTCGCCCGGGTGGTCCTCGCCGCGGTAGTATTTTCCATGGTGATTGTTGACGATGTCCACCTCCAGCGCCGGCCAGGACGCCGGCCAGGCATCGTGGAACACGACTGCTCCTGACCGGGCTGACCTCTTGCCGATGCTCCCGAAAACCTGTTCGATCTCCGCCCGCGCCGCTTGCTGTTTATCCGTAGGCTGGCTTTTGAGCCACACGGTTTCGGCGAAGGCACGGGCCAGCCCCTTGAGCCCCGATCCGGGCAGATAGGTGAACCCGTAAAGCGGGTGAAGGCAGATGCCGGCGTTTTCGAGACTGGAGGCCCGCGAGAGATGCAGCGTCAGCGGGCCCTCGGCTTCGCCGTCAAAGGTTCGGGCCTTAAAGGCTGACAGCATCTCTTTACGGCGCTGGGCGAGGCTTTTGAAAAGCGCCTCGTCGATGGGTCTTCGGGAAAGCTGGACGACCTTTATGAGCGTCGGCTGCTGCACCCTTTGCTGGAGGTTCCCGTTTTCCGCTCCCGGCTCCCAGGATTGAGCATACTTGTCCAGCGCGAGGCCCGGGTGGCTGTTCGCAGCGACCTTCGACCAAACCGGTTCTGGAAGTGGGATCATCGGGCTCATGGCTACTCCTCTTCTGCCGAAAGGCCGGCGGCTTCCGAGAAACGTCCGACCCAGAGCATATAAGCAAGAACCTCGTCCGTGGCTCTCCGCAGAAAGTCCGAGTCGCCTTTGATGATCCGCTGCAGGAGCGCGTCGTCAGCGGGCGGCGCGGCATTGCTGCCCGGGTTCTGGCGTTTGTCCAGAACCCAGTCGCCTAATCGCGCGAGCAGCAGCGGGGCATACCCCTTGGCTTTCAGAAAGGCCAGGGCTTGGCCAAGTCCCGAGGTGACGACGCGGGCGGGCAGTTTCTTGACTTGGGTGGCGAACTTCTTCTTAGCTTCTTCGTTGAGACCGGTCGCCTTTTCGACCGTGGCCCAGGCATGATTGGCGCGGCGCTGGTCTATCGTTTTTCGGCTCATCGCTTCACCCTCCTGTCCGGCTCAGGTTGCAGGCGCAGATGCCCTTCCCGATCGTCTCGTCGGCGCCGACCTGAAGGAAAGACGGCAGGTTTCTTTGGAGGTAGGAGACGACTTCCGGCGCCTTCATGCACCGCTCTTTTTTCCGGCTTTCGCTTGCCAGAACGAGCGCGTAGAAGATCGTCTCCGACGGCAGGAACTCCTCATAGAAGAGAGCTCCCTTATTTACCGTCTTGGTCTCGTGGTTCAGGCCGATGCGCGCCGTGACCTCGGTCGCGTAGCGCGCGAAGTGCGTGAAGTCGTTGTCCGGGATCACGGCGAGGTGGGTGCGGATCCTTTGGCTCGTCGGCCCGTCCTTGACTGCATTTGCGGCGATCCAGCCGGCAAGCTCGTCCGCAGAGGTTTTGCGCTTGAATTCGAATTCTTCGAGGACAAGCGACCCGCCGTCGAAGAGCAGCGGGCTTTGCGCATGGCAGGCGGCCTCCTCCGCCCCAAGGGAAAGCGGCATGCCGGGGACGCTCTGGCCGGCGAGCCTCGCGTCGCGGCAGAGGCGCTCCAGCACGGCCGGGCAGGTCACCCAGGCGAAGACCCCTTTGGGAGAACGCACCGGAAATGCCAGGAGGCGGGCGTCGGTCACGGCCAGGGCGCCGGCGTGCGAATCGGAGTCCTCGATCTTTCCGGGCCCGAAGACGGCGGTCAGGGTCGGGTCTTCGTCGTTCGCCCGCCGGCGGCAACCGTCGTAATTCGCGCGCTCCTTTTCGCGGCAGGCATCGCGCAGGATTCCTTTGAGAGCCGAGCCGGGAATCACCGGCCATTGGGTGTGCCGCTCACGCTGAACGGGAAGATCGACGAACCCCAGCGCCGTTCCGGACCCCGGGTGCAGCGGCGTATGGGCATGCAGAAAAAGCAGGGCGTTCGGATTATCACTGTTATTCGGTGCCATCGGTCCACACTCCTTTCAGGCAGCAGCCGTATCCGGCGAGAAGGTCGTCCTCGCCCTCAGAGAGGTTATCGATTGCATCGGTCATGGATTCATCCAAGAAATAGACGCTTCCGGCGGGCGCGGCGAAGCGTGTCGGCTTGGGCCCGCCGCGGGCGAGGTCCCAGCCCGATACGGGGGTACCTTCCGCGACCGCCGCGCCCGCGATTCGCCCGGCGATCGCCTGAGGCTTCCATCCTCTTGCGAAAAAAGCCGGAGTGGTGAGCAGGAGAAAACTATTTTGCCCCGCACCCGCCGCTGCGCTCGGCCAGTTGACCGCGGGCACTTCCCGCAAAACGGCCTTCCTCCCCTCCCCGCCGAAGGAGACGATTTCGATCCCGTCGAAGGCGCCGGCCGGGGCCGATTCGGGCAGAAGCGCCTCGCCGTAGAAGCCGATCCCTTTGGACAGCGACAGGAAGCCGGCGGCGTAAATCATCCCTTCCTGGGCAGAAAAAGTGTCCGGATCGACTCCAATTCCAGTCCTCTCCGCGATGCCGACCAGGGGGTTTTCACCGCCGTCGGCAATCGCCGCTTCCGAGGCGATTTTCTTTCCTGCCAGATAATCCTTCAAGCCCGACAGCGATAGGAAGCCCTGTGCCCGCTCGGTCCTCTCGGCGCTCATAAGCCAGAGCGGCCGCAACCGGGGCTCCCCTTCGACCGGTCTCCATCCCGGCGCTGGAAGCCCCTGCGGGAGAGGCTTCAAGGCTCGGTATGCACCTTGATTCCCTTTGGGACGGTGGACGTTCGCCGGCATGGGGAGGAACAGCTCGAGCTTGGGTCCGCTGCTGTCGACCAGCCAGGGCCCGCGGAAGCGGGTATTGCCGATCCAGGGCGGGGCCCCGGAGGCTTCGACCGCCGCGGCGAGCCCCTTGCCTGCGGCGATCTCCTCCGCGAGCTTGTCAAAGCGGCAGCCGTGCGCTTTCAAGAGCGCCGTGCGCAGGGCGCCCGCGAACGTCTGGGGAAGCGGCAGGCCGCTTTTGGCGTAGCTCCCTTCGCCGAAAGGCCTTCCGTCGCGAAAGGAGAGAAGATCGAGCGGGTCGAGGCAGAATCCTTTTCTCAGCCGGTTTGTCTGTCCCATGATTCAATCCCTCCCCCGGGCCATGAAGGATGCGGTCTGCAGCAAGTCGACAAACCCTCCGAACGCACTGGCGGCGGCGGCCGGCCGCCCCCGAAGCGATGACGCGTAGGCGCGGAAATCGGCCGCCATCCGTTCGCCGGCGTCCTTCTTATCCTCGGACCCGGTCAACGCCTTGCGCGTAGGGTTCTCGGTGCGACCGATCTGGCGTTTTAGCTCCGCCTCCTGCGCTGATTGACCCAGCGCCTCGAGCGTTTGTCTTTCCCCTGCCAGATGGTAAGCGAAGCGATCCGAGGCCCCTGAAAGGAATCCGGCCTCAAACGCCTGCATCCGAGGCAGAAAGCCCCATGGGCAGAGAACCTGGGTGTGTTCGCCCGAGCGGCGGCAAGCCCTTATGGTTAGAGCGTCCCTTCCGGATCGCTTGGCGGCCTTCTCGGCGGTGCGCGCCTCGTCGAGCGAGCGGCGGAGATCGGCCTTGTAGTGCACCAGCGCCAACCCCGCCGACAGCGTCGCCCTCGGCCCCATCATGAGCTGGTCATGTCCGTTGATGCGGCAATAGCCCCGTTCGGCCCCGTGGCCAGCCTCGCCGCGGAAAAGACGGTAAAGCTCGAGCGCGCACGTCAGGGCCGTCTCGACGGGCAGCAGCGCCAGGAGGTCGTCCCCGCCCGAGTAGATCAGGGTTCCATGGTGCCTGCCGACCACCTCCGGAGCGACGTGAACTGAAAAAGCGGTCAATGCCTGGCTGATGGCGGCGTGCATGGCGGGCCCGACCGGTCGATTGGAAGCGAGACACTCTAATGCCTCCGGGCCCAGGCTTTCGTAGTATTTCTTGAGCTTGGGGTGAAGCACGTCGCGAATGAGGGGTGCCTTTTCGCCGCTCAACCACGCACCCATCCAATCGCCGTCCATCATCAGTATGGCGTAGTAGCTCGGCGGGGGGCCGCCTCCGGCGCCGTCGGCTCGTGTTCGCCTCAGCTCCTCCCAGAGCCCCGCCGGCATGGGGTCTTCTCTTTTGCCGAAATCACGCTTCGGCCAGTGCAGCCATTGGCCGTTCCATCCCTTGAAGCGCTCAGGGTCGATTCCGACGCGCTTGAGCCACACCGCCGCTGCCACGGTGGCGGTGTCTTCGAATGCCCTGGGCTTCAGTTGCAGCTCAGGCCTGAAAAAGGCGGGCTCGACGAAGCGCTTCACCATGCTGACCGCGCAAAGCCGCTCTCCGAGGCGGATACGGATCCCTTCGAACGAGGTGCCGGCCGCCGTCTCCCAGAACTCGGCCGACTGGGATAGCACCTCCGGCCCCAACTGCTCGTAGCTTCCCATCAGGCTGCATTTTCGGGGCACCATTCTTTCCCTCGCGCTTTTTTCTCCCAACGGAACCCGGCGCACCGAACGTCTGGATTCCATGAGGCGCGCCGAATACTCCACCATGGATTGCCAGCCCCCAGCCGTTTTTTGATCGTATCCCGGCCGATGGCCTTCCGGGATGGAGTCTGCGAGCCGGCGCGCCCCCGGGGAGATCGCCTTGCCGAGCAGCCGCGTGAGGTGCTCCTCGCGGCAATCCCGCCGGCGCACCACGGAGGTGGTGAAGCTGAAGTATTCCGATACCTGGCGCGCCCACCGCTTCGACCAGCCCTGCCCATGCGGCAGCGCCGACAGTTCCCTGTCGATCAAAGAGAGCACCTTATCGGCCATCATCCGCCAGGCGCCTCTTCCAGCCTCTTCGCAGCGGCCGGCCAAGTCATCGGCGAGCCCACCGGGGACCACGGCCAGAAAACGATTCGGGATGGACGGCACGCGGAGGGTGGCCTCGGGAGGCTGGTCGATCAACCGCTCAAGACCGGATTCCTCTCGCAACAGCCTGTCGACCCACGGAAGTCCTCTCAAAGAGGGATAGATCAGCGCCGTTGGCCCGCATGTGCGGATCACCGGAAGCATGGATTGAAACGTGATCCAGGAGAGCAGCATGCTCCCCGACCAGAGGTCCTTCACGGACCGGGCGGCGGCGATGAAATCCTGCACCGGTCCCAGGGCGAAGGATAAAAAGGCGAGCCCCCCTCCATGCTCGGACGGGCTCAGGGCCGCGGTGGCGTCCAGGTGGTTCCAGATGGTGTGGTCGGGAATCCGGGTGTCGGCCGGAAGAAAGGCGTAAGCCGGGCTGATCTTGCTCAACCGCTCCGGCAGAAGCCGCCAGATGGCCAAAAACCGTCTCTGCGGATCGTCAATTCCCCGGGTCAGCTCTGAGATGCAACCGATAACCGCTTCCGGCTGCACCGGCGGCGTTTTCAGTATCCGCGGCTCGGCGGAAAGCGGATGGACCACCGTGAGCGTTCCGTTTTCCGGACCCACGGCGCGCTCTCCGTTCGGACCGGCCGTGGGCAGGGCCAGACGCTCGGCGATCGAGGCATCGATGTCGGCCGAGACCTTGATATCCTTGCGGGAGGCGTCCATCCCCAAGCCCGCCTCCAGGTATTTTACCGCTCGGGATTCGTGCCCCACGATGTCCAAGGCTTTGTCCGGCGGGTCATGGAGGAAGGCTGCGATGAGCTCGGTCCAGTCTATTCCAGGGGTTTCGGGTTCCATCATTTTCTCCTTGCCTCTGGTGAATCCGATCGAGTTCCCCACTCCAGTCAGTTTATCCGCACCGCGATCCTTCCCAGCCCGAAGGTCGTCTGCTTGCCGATGTGGGTCTTTTCGCAGAACGCCATCAGCGGGATGAACTCATCGAGCGCGCCGCGGTAGGCGACCGCGCCGGTCACGCCCCCGAGCTGCATGCGCTGCTGCTGGCGGTTGGAGTAGCGCTCCCAGTCGGTCCAGCGGATCTCGCAGGGGCCGGCGGCGACGGCGCCGGCGCGGGCCACCAGGCCGCGGTAGTCGAGGTCGGGCTCGCCATCGCCGAAGGCTTCCAGAAGCGCGGCGGCCCGGCGCAGCATCAGGCGCACGAGGGTTTCGAAGGGCAGCCCGTCTGCAAGCCGCCCCTCCCGCTTGAACCGCAGGGGGGTTTCGAGCTTGACCTGGACAAAGCCGGTTTCGGCCCCCCTGCCGC
>CAZNKG010000020.1:9778-83208 GCA_964573635.1 uncultured Desulfatibacillum sp.
GGCCTCGGCGAGGGTCGTCTCGAAAACGCCGGTGTAGAGGCAGCGCTCCCGGAGGATGCATGCCGGGCACTCCTGGTGCTTGAGCGCGCAGGCGACGCGCTTGAGCGCGTGGCCGAACGCGCCGCGCAAGGTCGACCCCTTGTAGGGCGGAAGCTCCGCCGGGGTCTCGAACCGCAGCCGGAACCGGTAGCTGCCGTAGAGCATCGCGTCCCTCCTTCATGACCTCCATAACGGCGCGGCCCGCGCTTTTTTCGAATGCCGGGCCGCAGGCTCAGCGGTAAGAGAACGGGAAGAAGGCTTCCGGCCGCCACCAGACCGGCTCGAGCGCCCGCTTGAGCGGAGCCGCGAGCAGGGCATCGAAGCGCGCGGCTCCGAGCGCCTCGGACGCCCGGCGGATCTCGCCGTCAATCTCTTCCAGGTCGTCGGGAAGGCAGTCGAGCAGCCGCATGCCCGAGAGCGGCAGCAGGGCCATGAGCCTCACCGTCGGCCCGAGCTTCGCAAGCCGGCACAGGCGCAGGCTCTCGGCGAAAAACCTCAGCGCGCTCGAGGGCATGCGGAGGTTCATGGCGATGCGGCCCAGGTTGAAGAGCCACAGCTGCCAGGGGTGCTCCTCCCGGATCATGCGCGGGGCCGCCTCGCGCACGAGCGACAGATAGACCTCGGCCGCCGCCTCCCCGGGCGACTCGGCCAGGAGCCGTGCGACGGCCGCGTGGTGCCACTGGGAGAGGGATTCGTCGCGGACCTTCGCCAGAAGTTCGTCCCAGCCGGGCGCCCCGGTGAAGGCGCCGAGCGCATCCAGGGCCTTGTCCCGTCTTCCGGCGTCGAGATAGGCGTAAAACATGTAGGCCGGCAGCCGCAGCATCTCGGGGATGAACTCCTCAACCGCCCCCTTCCCGAAGGCGTCCATCGCGAGCATGGCGTGGCGCAGGCAGGGGTTGATATAGTCCGGTCCGCAGAACCCGTAATTCTGGGAAAGGGTGCCGTGGAGCTCGCCGAGTTTCACGTCCACCTCGCAGCCGCCCTCGCAGGCCAGGCGGCGCCGCTTTTCGAGCAGCGCGAGGAGCTCGGAAACCTCTGGCCCCGGGTCGGGCTCGAAGCGGTAGCGGTTGTGCCGCAGGACGAGGCGGTTGTTCACGAAGTCGGCGCAAACCTCGAGATCGGCGCGGCGCGCGGCGGCGAGCACGCGCTCGCCGGCCGCCGCCCAGCGCCCGGCCTCCGCGATCTCCCCGCGGTGGTTGCAGACCTTGAGGGCCGCCGTAAAGAGGGCGAGCGCGGCCGCGGGCGAGGTCTGCGCGGCGGCTTCGATCTGCCGATCGCCGATCAGGCCGATGAAGACCCGCGCCTCGTCGAGCCTCCAATCGGCTGCCAGGTTGCCGAGATTGCGCGCGAAGACACGCAGCAGGTCGGTCTTTTCGAAGACGGCTTCGAGGGCGGAGCGATTCGTGCATTCCAGGCAGCGCCGCTCGACCCAGCGCGGATCGACGCGCGCCATGTTGTCGACGAAGGCCCGGGGATCATCCATCATCGCCGAAAGCAGAATAATCTCCCGGCAGCGTCCGGGCGAGTAGAGCCGCGCCAAGCTCCAGGCTTCCCCCACGGTGCGCGCCGGTATGGCCTCGATCCCGCCTCCGCCCTCCGCTGCCCCGTTCTCCGCGGGGTAAAGCAGCGCGCGGAAGCCTTCGGACCGGGCGGCCGCGAGCTTTTCGTCGAGGTGCCCCACCCGCTGGAGCGCGCCGTCCGCGCCGATTTCGCCGGTGGCCGCCAGCCCTTCCGGCCACCGCTCGCCGGTCAGCAGGCACTGGAGGGCGAGCCAGGCGGGCAGCCCCAGCGAGCGGCCTTCGATGCGCACGGCATTCCCGGGCGCGAGTATCGGGATCAAGAACGGAGTGCTTCCCGCAGGTAGGACCGCCCGGCTTTCGCAGCGGCTCAGCGCCGCGACGGCCGCCTCGCGCGCCGGCGCGTCGAACACCCCTTCCACCCACGGCGGAAGGCAGCTCTCCCCGCAGGCCTCCGCCGGGATTGCACCCGTCAAAAAGTAGCGCACGCAGCCCCTGCCGCAGAGGGCGAGCGTCACGGGGAAACCGATCCACCGGCCGGCCAGCAGGCGGTCGGCATCGAAGCCGGGCCCGAGGACCGCCGCAAGAACCTCCGGCCGCGCGATGTGCCCCGCGGCGGCGCCGGGGAGCGCGGCCGGCCGCAAGAGCAGGAGCGCGAGCAGGTTGAGACGCAGCAGGTCGATCATCCCCTCACCTTCCGGGTGCGACTCGAGGCGCTTCTCCACCGCCTCGAGCCTCTCGCGCCAATCCGGCGGCCAGGGTTCCTCCGCCCATTTCGCGGGGGCGTGGAGCGCCTCCTTCAAGTTCGGCAGGCGCGCGGGACGCTCGGCATAGAATTCCAGCAGCCCGAAATCCATCGTCTCACCCCACGGGACCTCGTTGGTCGATGAAGAGCGCAACGCGAAGCTCGGCCGGGCCGTCGAACGGCACCGCGAAATCGGCCACGAAGCGTCGGGCCTGGGGGTCCCAGTCGATGCGCTCGGCCGCCTCCGCAGATTTGCCGGGGCGAAAAAGCAGGCAGAAGAGCCAGCTATCCGCATCGGGCGCGACGGGCTCGGCGATCTCCACGGCGGCAAACCGGCCGGTTTCGGTGCCGCCCTCCTGGACGATGAAGGCGGCGATCGGCCGGACCTCCTTCACCCGCCCCTGAGCGAGGCGCACGCGGTTCGCCGTGATGCGGCGCTTCGCCGACGGAGCGGCGGCGGCCAAGGGGAGCTCATTCAGGGGCGGCTCGAAGGCGGCCAGAATCTCCTCGGGCCGCGTCCAGCCCTGCGGCACCCGCTCCGGTCCGAAACGGCGGGCCAGGAAATCGATCACCTCGGCCGCGGAGCTGCGCACCGCTCGGGCTTCCAGGCGGCCGATGAGGTCGGCGACCACCGCGGAAGCGAAAAGATATTGAACCTCGACTTCGATCTCCCGGAAATAGACCCGCGGGTCGTGCTCCCGCATCGGCCGGGGCTGGACCGCCCAACTCGGAAGGGCCGCGGGCTCGCGGACCATCCCCCGGACCGCCGCCAGGGTTTCCGGCGCGAGGTTCCCGATCGCCGGGCCGAGCCGGTCGGAGGTCACCGGGTAGGTGTTCCAGCACTCCACCATGAGATCGCCCGCGCCGGTGCGTTCGTGCTCCAATACGAGATCGCCCGGCGCGGCGAGCTCCGGGTCGAAATGTATCTGCGCCGCACGGAACGCGCCTTCGAGGCCCGGGATCGGCTCGAGCAGCAGGACGGCCGGCGGGGTGTAATAGAAACCGTCCTTCCATCGTCCGAGATCGGCGCGGATCGGCCGGATCTCTCCGGAAGCGGGCGGCGGGTCTTCCGCCGATGCGCGGCCGGCGGCCGCCGCCCCGGCCAGCCCGGCGGCAAGCTCCCCCCAGTCGGCCAGTTCCGCGTCCCGGCCTCCGGAACAGGCCGGGCAGATTCGCTTGTGGGCCGCGACCGCCTCGCGATGGGCGGGGTCGTTCATGATGCGCAGCGGCGGACAGGTTCGTGTCTGTTTGGCCATCGCCAACTCCGTGCGCAGATCGTCCCTGGTGGAGCCCATGCTCGTCCCTCTGACGGTCCCTACGGCGCCGCCGCGCCGTTTTTCAACTCCTCGATCAGAAAACCCCAAAACACCCGGAAATCATCCTCATCGAAATCCTCCGGGGAGAGCCGCTCCTGATCCCTGAGAAAGCTCTGCAGCTTGAGCCGTGCGCAGGCATGCGGGTGTGTCGGCCCGGCGGGCCCGCGGTAGCCCATACGCCGCGCGACCTCCTCCCAGGGCAGGCCAAGCCCATCGCGCAGCCGGAGCACGGTCCGCTCGCGCGCGGTCAGTCTTCCATCGAAGGCGAGGGCCAGAAGCCGGAGTTCGTCGGCGCGCAGCGCCTCGTCGGGCCGCCGCAGGTGCTCCGGCGGCCGATCGCCGCCGGCCGCATCGGGCGCAAGATCGTCCACGGCCTCCGGGACCTCTTCCGGCAGGACGAGGTGGCGGGCCAGCCAGGAGCAGAAATCCCGCAGGTCCACCCACTGCGCGGCGGCCCCGCGGCGGGCGCAAGCCTCCCGCCAGAAGCCGGCCGCGAGGTGCCGCAGCGACTCGGCGCGGCAGGCGGCGGCGTAGTCCATGCGCGCGGGCGCCCCCGTTGGAAAACCGATCGATGCGAGCTCTTCCTCGGAGAGCGGCGCCTCGGAGGCGTTTTGCGGCTCGAGACTGAACATGAGGTAGCGGCCGCTTCGAAGGGCCGTGAAAAAGCCGGGCGCGTCGCTCAGGACCTCCCGGGCCCGCCGATAGAGGTAGCGGAAGGGGTCGTCGGTGTAGTTCCGCACCCGGTCCTTCATGTGGTTGACGAAGCCGAAGAGGATCTGCCGCTCGAGGCCCTCGACGCCGGCGCGCAGGCGCGAGCCGAAGTGCGCTGCTTTCTCGAGAAGATAGAGCGCAAGCTCGGCCTGGATCTCGTCGACGCGTTCAGCGCGGGCCTCCGGCCCGCCGCCGGCATCCGACCCGCCCCCAAGGCCGGGCAGCCTGAGGCCGTGCCCGGCCAGCCGCGCCTCGATCCGCGCGGCGATCCGGCGCAGCAGCCGCCGGGTCGCCTCGGCGGCAAGCCACTGTCTCAGGGTCTGCTCGTCGGCATCCATCGCGTGTCCGTCGGCGCTCGGCGTGCCATCAATTGCGGCTCGCCGGTCGTCCCCGCTCATGCGTGGCGATGCATGGCTCCGGGACCTCACCCTTGAAGGCGAGCCCGGCCGCCAGGGAGCGGGGAAGGGTGAAAGCGAGACCTTCGATCAGGTGGGAATCGCGATCCATGCGATGCCCGGTATGGAGCAGTTCGCACCCCTTGCGGATGTAGCGGAAGCTCGCGGCGTCGTACGGCCGCGAGGATGAGCAGGGGCAAACGGTGCAGCCGATGCCGTGCTCGACGAGGCGCAGCGCGAAGACCGGGTGGGTGTGGCCCGGAACCACCTGGGGAGCGAAGCGCCCGCCGGTCAGCCTGTGCAGCTCCTCGTCCGGCGCCCCGCAGAACCAGAAGTTCCTCCGCCAGAATTGGAGCGCCAACCGGGCGCCGGGTACCAGCACCGGCGTCAAGTCCCGCGCTGCGGTGGGGGGGCCCGACGGCACGTTCCATGGAGAGTTGGCTTCGCGGCGTCGCTTTTTGCTCATGGGTTCCGGCTGGCCTGAACTTGGCAAAAACCGAAAACGAAGCAATTGTTTACTACAATAGCATACTCTTTCCGGAAGCTAAAGAAAAAAAGAGCGCCGGCATTGAATTTGACTTTATTTTCAAATTGTTAAATACTCGTTAGTCTTCTGCGGGAGTCACCCGCGTGCGGCATGATTTGAGCCGCGCGCGCCGGGTTTTCGCTTCCAGGCGGCGGGTCTTGGAGGCTTGGGTGGGGCGGGTCCGGCGGCGGGAGCGGGGGGCGGCGGCCGCCGCGGAGACGATCTCGCGCAGCCGCGCGAGGGCCTCCTCGCGGTTCATCTCCTGGCTGCGCCGGCGCTGGCTCTTGATGACGAGCACCCCCTCGTGCGTGATCCGCCGGTCGCGCCGGGCGAGGAGGCGCGCCTTGACGGCCTCCGGCAGCGAGGAGGCCCGGATGTCGAAGCGCAGGTGGACGGCGGTCGAGACCTTGTTCACGTTCTGGCCGCCCGCCCCCTGGGAGCGGACGGCCGTGATCTCGATTTCGCCGAGGGGGATGGAGAGGTTTTCGGTGATGATCAGCATGGCGCCGGGCTAGGGGAGGAAGAGCCGGATCACCGTGAGGATGATCCCGCGGAAAAGATCGATCAGCGGATCGAGAACGCCGAAGTAGAGCAGGCCGATGACGATGAAGAAGCCGTAGCGCTCGAGCCGGAGCAGCAGGCGCTGCAGCCCCCCGGAGGAGAAGCCGAGCAGGATCTTCGCGCCGTCGAGCGGCGGGATCGGGATCAGGTTGAAGGCGGCCAGCATGATGTTGATCTGCGCCACGAAATAGAGCACGGTCCAGAGAACGCCGCGCGGCGGCGGCGCGAGCAGCCGGTGGACGAACAGGGCCGCGAAGGCGAGCAGCATGTTGGCGACGATCCCCGCCGCCGAGACAAAGACGAGCCCCCGGCGCAGGTCCCTCAGCCGGCTGAAGTTCACCGGCACCGGCTTCGCCCAGCCGAAGCCGAAGATGAAGAGCATGAGGGTGCCGAGCGGGTCGATGTGCCGGATCGGGTTCAGGCTCAGCCGGCCGAGGCGCTTCGCGGTGTCGTCCCCCATGCGCCAGGCGGCCCACCCGTGGGCAAGCTCATGGATCACGATCGAGTAGAGCAGCGGCACGGCGAGCAGCAGGAAGGTGGCCGGCTGGTTGAGCAGCAGATGTAGCAGTCCCATGGAACGATCCTACACGCGATCGGCGGCTCTTGGCAATCCTCTGGCATTTTGGGCTCGCGGAGAGGCCGTTGAATGCTTTAGGATGCGGGAGGAAGAATCCCGATCGTCCGGAGGGAGGGCTTGTCGGCATGGCAAAGGGGCGCGGATGGCTGTGGGCGGTGGTCGGCGGGCTTCTGATCGCAGGCTGCGGCGCGACGGGGGGATTCATCCCGGCCGGCGCGCAGCCGGCCGGGGTTTTCCGCGGCGGGCTCGTCGGAAACGCTTTCGAGGGCCCGATCGTCATCCATCTTTACCAGACCGCGGGCGCCGGGCTCCTGTTCACCGGCCGGTTCACGACCGCAAACGGGGACTACCATTTCCGGGGCACCGTCGCCGCAGGGGAGATCCAGGGAAAGATCAGCCTGGGTTTGGGCGCCATCACCGGCAGGCTCTCGCCGGACGGAAGGCGCATGGAGGGCGTCTTCCGCCTGGCCCAGAACCACGGGAGCTGGAGCGCGGTCAGGGCGGATTAGCCCGGCCGGGGCGCGTCAGTCGCCGAGGGCCCCGCCGAGCAGCCCGCGGATCCGGCCGCCGATCTCCTCGGCCAGCGAGGCCCCCTCGCCGCCCGCCGCGGAGAGGCCGGCCGCTGCGGCGCGCGTTCCCGTGAAGGCCGTCTTCGAGGTCACCTTGAGGTTGAAGGTCCGGCTGCGCTCCGGGACGTAGAGGCTGCAGGTCAGCACGAGCTTCCAGTTCCCGGCGATCGCCGTGCCGGCCTTATTCTCCTTGCAGGCGAAGCTGTTCTGGATGATCGCCAAGTTATCGATCGAGGCCTCCAGCCCCTCTTCCTCCAGCGCCGCCTCCAGATACTCGGTGAAATACTGTTCCAGCTCCTGGCGGTCCAGATGGATGAGGACCTTTTTCCCGGCCGGGGTCCAGGTGCCCTCGAAATCGATCATCTCGAAGGTCCGGTCGGAATGGAAAACGAAGCGGTCGACGGCGCGGGCGTTCTCGGTCTCCGAGCCCAGGCCCTTGATCGCGACCTTGACGTTGATGCTGGCGTCGATGTCCCATTCCCCGGTCACATCGGCCGAGGCGGCTCCCGCCGAAACGAGCATCGCCAAAAGCGATATCAGCCAAGCGCTGCGTTTCATCTCCCCCTCCTCCGTGCCGGCCTGTCGGTGATCCGTTCAGCCGCGAGGCGCAGCTCACGGCGCCATGACGATCCCTTGCGCCCAGCGCCAGGCAAAGCCGAGCGCCCGGCTCAAGGGGCTGCCGATCTTTTCGTCGATCGAGGCCACCCCCGCGAACAAAACCAGGAAAAGCAAAAGGACCGCGGCGCAGGCCAAGACTTTCCAAATCAAGCTCAAGTGCTTGAAACGCCTCAGCAGGTAGGCCTGGACGACGTGCCGGATGCCGACGAGGATCGTGGTCGCCAGCATGAGCTTCCATCCGAAGTCCCGCACCGCATCGCCGGCGTTGAGAGCCGGCCCCAGCAGGAGCATGAGGGCGCCGAAGGCGAAAAAGAGCGCGGTCCAATGCCGGAAGTAAAGCCGCCAGATGCTTCCCGGGGTGGCCACCTCGACGAGCCCCCAGAGAAGGCTTCCGGCGCGCGTGATCCAGGCCGCGATGCGCCGCCCCCACCCGGCGCCGGTCGAGAATTCGTCGGCCATGCCCTCGAGCATCCGCCCGACGACCTGGGTCGCGCGCGATATGCTCCGGAGAAGCTCGCGGGGCTCGAGCTGGCGGTCGATCCGAAATCCTTGGAAGCGCCGGTGGACGCCGGCCGCGGTGAGCCCGCCCCGGACCACCTCCTCGAGGAGCTTGCGGAGCGCTTGCGCATCGCCGGCCTGGGCGAGCCTGGCCTTCACCGCGCTCCGCTGCAGCGGCTCCTTTCCGAGCACCGCGGCGATCAGCAGGTCGAGGACTTCTCGCTCGACCGCCGGCTTCCGCCCGCCCCCCGCCGGCTGGAGGACCGCGGCGAAGAACTCCTCGAAGATCGCCCGGTGGGCCTCGTGCACCAGGCATTCGCGCGCGCTCGCCAGCTCGGTCCCGGCGACCAGGCAGGTGATCAGCCGCTCGGCCCCGTCCAGCCGCCCCCAGAGGATGTCGTTCTTGCGCCAGGTGCGGTCGAAGAAGGCGCCGAAGTGCATGATCTCCGTTCCGCCCAGCTTCCGCCCGCCGCCGGCCGAAAGCAGATCGGCATCCTCGGGGCTGATCCGGACCACCTCCACCGGGTCGATCTCGCCGCCGATCCCGCAGGAGTTGAGGATCGGATACGCGACGATGTCGTAGTGCGGAAAGCGGCGGAAGTAGAAGGCGGCCGCCCAGCGGGCCGCGGCCGCGGGATCCTCGGGCGGCTTCCGCGCGAGCTCGATATCGACCAGTTCGATCCCCTTCCGCGGGCTCATGAGCGGCAGGTCGAGATAGCCCTCCAATTCGGCGCGGGGATCCCGCGGGGAGGCGCTGAGCGTCGCCGGCGAGCGGAGCTCCCCGAGTCCGAGGAATTGCTTGCACAGGTCGGAGTGGACGTCCGCCCGATGGACGATATCGCGGATGAGCGCCGCGACCGCCTCGAAGGCGTCGGCGTGGCGGGCGAGCAGGTTCTCGGCCGCCGCGAAAGAGGAGATGTTATCCGGCCGCTCATTGAGGATTTCGTTTACGACCTCAAGCGGCGTGAGCCCCAGGACGGCCACGGCCCGCGTCAGGGGGTTGCCTTCGGGGTCGGGCTCGAAGAGGCTGCGGCGCAGACCCTCCACGCCTTCGAGGCGGCGGCGGAGCTCGGCGCGGACCGCCTGCAATTCGAGCCTGAACTCCTGGGCCCGCTGCGCCGCCTTCATCCGCTCGACCAGGATGGCGGGCTGGCTCCAGTCGTCCTGCTCCTGGGCGAGCAGGCGGGAATCAACCGCCGCCTCGCGGGCCTGGCGGACCAGCTCGTCGATGCCGCGGATGGTGAACCGCAGCCGGGAGACGAAATACTCGATGTTGTACTCTTTCAGAAAAGAGCTGAACCTTTTGCGGCGGTCGCCTTTTTTTTCGTAATAAACGTACCGCGCGTCGCGCCAGGCGCGGACGATCTCCCGCACGGCGAGGAAAAGGTCCGAGCCGGGGTCCAACCCGGCGTGGCGCACGATGGCCGCGGAGAGGTCGTCGGTCAGCTTCGCGACCCTCAGCCGCAGGTATCCGCCGTAGGCGATCCCCTCGTTGGCGATCATCCGGTTGAGGTCCGAGTTGAGCCAATCGGTCGCCGAGGCGGGATCCTTCTTGTTTTGGTTGGACCGAATGTCGTCGAGGGTGCCCTTCAAAATCCGCTCGACGCGTTCGATCACGCGGTTGCGCTCGAGGAGCGCCTGGAGGTCCTCGCGGATCGTCTCGTAGCGCGCGAGCGTGAAGACCTTGACCGTGTTCTCGAGGGCGTTCGGCGGATCGAGGATCTCCTGCTCGGCGCGGACCCGCTCGGGTGAAGGCTCGATGTAGATCAGCTTGCGGTCGACCGGAACCTCGCCGGTGCGCTGGCCGATCGTCTCGATCGCGTAGCGGAAGGGCTTGTTGTCGAGATAGCCGCCGTCGGCGAAGGCCCGGCGGGCGAAGCGCTCGCGCAGGTCGTCGGCGCGCGCCGCCGCATCGCCGAAGTAGCCTTCGCAGAACTTCTCCCAGCCGGGCGCGAGCGCCGCGCTCTCCGCCGCGTCGGCGAGGCGCATCGGCTCGAAGG
Source organism: uncultured Desulfatibacillum sp. (assembly GCA_964573635.1). Classification (GTDB taxonomy): domain Bacteria; phylum Desulfobacterota; class Desulfobacteria; order Desulfobacterales; family SpSt-501; genus SpSt-501. The sequence continues at coordinate 19,851 of CAZNKG010000020.1, forward strand.
CGAAAGGAAAGGACGAGGTGCAGCGCGCGGCGAAGGCGAGAAACGGGTTGTTCGCCGCCTTGAAATCCCCCGCGCCGTCGGCGGGCCCCTTTTTGAAATGGAACACGCTGCGGTGGCGGTACTCCTTGACGACGCGGTCGCTCAGCTTGAGCGGAACGGGCAGTCCCTGGAGGTCGGTCGCGGTGACGAAAAGGTCGATCTCCGGCACCATCGGCTGGGGCGGCGGCGCGGCTTCGCCCGCCTTCGTCGGCGGGTCCATGCCTTCCAGGGCCTCGATGAGCTTGCGGTACATGCGCCGGCTCTTGAGAAGGGAGCGCGGCGGCGCGAATCCGTCCTTCAGGCCGAAGCCTTCGGCCGCGTCCTCCTTGGAGAGCTTGCGGTCGTTGATCAGGACGGCGATGTCCCCCTCGTCCAGCCAGAGCTTTTCGAGCCGCTCCATGGAGCTCGCCTGGGCGAGGGACTTCGCCAGGAAGATCGCGTTGATCCCGCCGGCCGAGGTGCCGGCGAGGATGTCGACCACGAAGCGGGTGCGGAGCTTTTCGCCGATTTGGCGGTAGATCCTCTCGGTTCCCGATGGGGGGGGATCGGATCCGGGAAGCGTGGACTTGACCAGCCGGTGGAGCTCCTGGGCGACGCCATGGATGTAGACCGCGAGCGAGACCCCGCCGTACATCACCACCGCGAAGCGCTTCTCGTCCCTGATCTCGCCGTCGTCCGTGGCGTCAGGATCGGGCATGGCCGGGTCTCTCCTGAGAAGGAGGCAGGGCGGATCGGATCTGCCGCGGCAGTATAGTCAGCCGCGCTTCCGGGGTCAATGGGGAAAAGCCGGACGAAGAGCTTGGCGGTGAAAAATAGGCAGCCGTCGTCGGCACCCGCGCGCGAAACCTTGAGGCCGCGGCCCCTCGAAGCGCTGTCCAACCCGAGCGGGCCCGCACGCAGCCGGGCTGCCGCGCCATTCTTGACAGGCCGGCAATTTCCAACTAAGAAGCTGTAAATTTCGAACCCCACACCCTATCCAGAGGAGGGCGCTCATGGCCGATTATCTGATCAACGTTTTCCTGGACGACGCCAAAATGAAAACCATCGAGGCGGCCGGCCTTGCCGGTCAGGTGAAGGATATCGACGGCAAGAAAGCGATCCAGGTGCCGGTCAGCGACAAGGAGCAGAAGAAGCTCGCCAAGGGGTTCCCGGACCTGAAGTTCGACAGCCAGAACGCCTGCGTCCTGCCCCCGGAGGCCGAGGCCAAGCTGCTGGACATCATCGGCCAGATGAAGGTGCTCGACGTCATGAAAGTGGCCATCATGAAGCTCTACAACCCGCTTGCCGGGAAAGCCCCGCGCTCCGCCCAGCGCTGATCCTCAAACGGCTCCGCGGCGCGCGGCGCCTTCAGCCCTTTTCTTCGAGGCGCATCTCTTCCCGTCGAAGAGATGCGCCTTCCCGCTCCCACGCATTGAATGAACGTCGTCTTCCTGGTGATGGTCCTCTCCGCCTTCGCCGCCGCCGCGTGGCGCCAGGCGTGGTGGGTCCCGGCGGCCGGGCAGGCCTCCCCCATGGAGGCCCTCTCGAAAGCCATGGTGGATTCCGCCGCCGGCGCGGTGGAGCTCTCCTTGAGCCTGATCGGCGTGATGACCCTCTTCCTGGGGCTGATGAAAGTGGCCGAGGCCGGGGGGCTGCTGCGCGTGGTGGCGCGGCTGATCCGCCCCCTCATGGTCCGGCTCTTTCCGGATGTCCCGCCGGGGCATCCCGCCATGGGCGCGATGATCCTCAATCTTTCGGCCAACGTGCTGGGGCTCGGAAACGCGGCGACCCCTTTCGGCATCCGCGCCATGCAGGAGCTCGAGAAGCTCAACCCGCGGCCGGGGACCGCCACCGACGCGATGGTGCTCTTTCTGGCGATCAACACCTCGAGCGTCACCCTCCTGCCGACCGGGGTGATCGCCCTGCGGTCGGCGGCCGGCTCCGCCGACCCGGCCGCGATCCTGCCGGCGACCCTGTTCGCCACCGCCGTTTCGACGGCGGCCGCCGTCGCCGCCGCGAAGCTTCTCCGGCGCGCCTTTCCGCTTCCCGCCGCCGTCCCAGCAATGGAGCCGCGCCCCGGCCCGCCGCCGGCGGAGCCCCCCGGCCCCGAGGCGGCGGACGAGCAGGCCTATCCCGTTTGGGCGAGCCTGGCGGCGCTCGCGGCGGTGCTCGCGCTGATCCCGGCCGCGGTGCTCTACGGCCGGGCCCTGTCGCCCTGGATCCTGCCGGGGCTCATGGTCGCCTTCCTGCTGTTCGGGGCGCTGCGCCGCGTGCGCGTCTACGAGGAGTTCGTCTCCGGCGCCAAGGAGGGGTTCCAGGTCGCCGTCCGGATCATCCCCTACCTCGTCGCCGTCCTGGCGGCGATCGGCATGCTGCGCGCCAGCGGCGCCCTGGACGCCATGGTGGCCGCGATCGGTCCCTTCACCGGACGGCTCGGTCTGCCGGCCGAGGTGCTGCCGATGGCCCTCATGCGACCGCTTTCCGGCTCCGGGGCCTATGCGCTGCTCGCCGCGATCGTCAAGGACCCGGCCATCGGTCCCGACAGCTACGCCGGCATGCTCGCCTCGACGATTCAGGGGTGCACCGAAACGACGTTCTACGTCCTGGCCGTGTACTTCGGCGCCGTGCAGGTGCGCCGGATCCGCCATGCGCTCGCCGCCGGCCTCACGGCCGATCTTGCCGGCATCCTCGCGAGCGTCGCGGCCTGCATCCTGATGTTCGCCGATTGATCGCAGCGCGCCGATGGGGTATCCTGGGCGCGCGGCGTTGATGCGCGAGTTTCGAAGCCTCCGGACGGTCGAGGCGAAGGGGGGGGGATGGCGATGAAGCGAGCTCTGAAGTGGGGCGTTTTCCTGGCGGCGGCGCTCGTTTTTCTCGGCGGGGGCGGGGCGCGCGCCGCCGGGCCGTTGTCGATGCCCGGCGCGGACAGCAAGGAGCCGCTCGAGATCGTCGCCGACCGCCTGGTGACCAACGACGCCGAGAAGTTCGCCGAGTTTTCCGGCAGGGTGAAGGCGACGCAGGGCAAGTTCACCCTCACGGCCGACACGCTGCGGATCTACTACGAGGGGGACCTGGTGAACGCCCCCAAGGGGGAGCGGTCCGGCCGCGAGGCGATCAAGCGGATCGTCGCCGGCGGGAAAGTCCACATCGTCTCGGAGGAATACTCCGCCGATGCCGAGCGCGCCGAGTACCTTCCGGAAAGCGACGAGCTGACACTCGCCGGCCCCGGCTCCCGGGTGGTGAGCGGCAAGAACACGCTTTCGGGCGCGAAGATCATCTATAACCGCAGCCAGGGCAAGGCCCTGGTGGAGGGCGGCGGGAGCGAGCGCGTCAAGGCCGTTTTCTACCAGGAGGAAAAAGAGAACGCCCCGGAGGCGAAAAAGGCGGGCGCCAAGCCGCCCGCCCCTAAGAATTGACGGCGGGGCCGCGGGGGGGAGAAGCGGCCGGCGCGCCGCCCAGCGCCGCGCGCAGACGCTCAAGCCGCGCGAGGTTTCCGGCGGCGAGCAGAAGTTCGAGCCACCGGTCGAACAGCGGGGCCAGGCCGCGGGCGTCGCGCGCCGCGGCCGCCTGCCGCTCGGCGTTCTGCAAGAGCTCCCGGAGCTCCGCGGCCCGCTCCGGCTCCCGGGCGAGCAGGTGCCGGTAGATCTCGGCGGCCTTCTCCCAGTGCCCTTGGCCGGCCATGACCGCGGCCATCGTCCGCGTGTAATGCCGCAAATCGTCTGGCAGCTGCGCGTTCATGCATTCACCGATCGCCGCCCGGCGGGCGCTGCGGCTTGACGACGACCTCTTCCTTGCGGATCATCCCGAACTCCCGCCGCGCGATGCTCTCGATATACTCGGGGTCGCTGTGGAGGCGGTCGATTTCGACGCTCAGGCTCAGGTTTTCGCGCGCGAGCTGGCGGTTCTGCTCGCGGATGTGGTCGCGCTCCTTGCGCAGCTGCCCGAGATCGAGCAGGCCCTGGTCGTTGAAGATGACGAAAAAAAAGAGCGCCACGACCGTGAAGACGCCGGCGAAGAGAAGGATGCCCTGCCTCGCGTTCATCCCCTGAAAAGCCTCCTGATGACCGGGGCCGTCAGCCGGCCGAACTCGCGGAGGTTCAAGGCCGCCGCGGCGGCCGCATACGCGGCGACGCCGGCGGCGACAACCGCCGCGAGCCGCAGCGCGAGCGCCATGCCCGCCTGCCCTCCGGGCCCGTCGAGGAGCGCCTCGGCGAGGCCGGCCACCACCAGCGACATGATGCACGTCGCGGCGAGCGACCGCCCGAGGAAGCCGGCGAGCGGCCCCCAGGGGAACCCCGGCAGCCGCCGCATGACGCCGGGGGCAAGCAGCGCCAGGTTGATCACCGCGGCGAGCGAGGTCGCCAGCGCGAGCCCCTCGTGCGCCATGAGCCGCATCAGGGCCGCCCCGAGAAGCAGGTTGGCGGCGATCGACGCCGCCGCGGCGGCGACCGGCGCCCGCACCTCCTGCAGCGCGAAGAAGGCCGTCGCCGCGATGCGCACCAGCGCGAACGCCCACAGGCCCACAGCATAATACGAAAGCGCCCCGGCGGTCAATCGGACCGAGGCTTCGGAAAACTCCCCGCGCAGGAAGAGCAGCCGCACGATCGGGTCGGCGAGGATGATCAGACCGGCAACCGCGGGCAGCGTGATGAAGGCGACCAGGCGGACGGCGTGCGCGAAGGTCTCTCCGAGCGCCGCCCGGTCACCGGCCGCGGCGGCGCGGGCCATGCCGGGCAAAACCGCCGTCGCCCCGGCCGCCGCCACGACACCCAGCGGGAATTCCACCACGCGGTCGGCATAGTAGAGGAAGCTCACGCTGCCTTCCATGAGAAATGAGGCGAGCAGCGTGGCGGCGAGGATGTTGATCTGGTGGACCGCTCCCCCCAGGACCGCCGGGACCGACAGCCGGGCGACGCGCCCGAGCGCGGCGTTGTAGAAGGGCGCGCGGCCCCAGAGCGGCAGGCCCCGCCGCGCAAGAAACGGGGCCTGGAACAGGAGCTGGGCGGCCCCGCCGAGGAGCACCCCGAACGCGAGCACCGATGCGGGCGCCGCCGCCCAGGGCGCGGCCGCCGCGACCGCGGCGATCATCACCGCATTCATCAGCGCGGGGGCGAGCGCAGGCGGGCCGAAGCACCCGGCGACGTTCAGCACCGCCGCGGCGAGCGAGACGAGGCCGGCGAAGAGCAGGTAGGGGAGCATGATCCGGGTGAGCTGCACCGTGAGATCGAGCTTGGCGGCGGAGAACCCCGGAGCGAGCAGCGGCACGAACCACGGCGCGAGCGCGATCCCCGCGGCGCAGGCCGCCGCCCCGGCAAGCGCGAGGAACCGGGCGGCGGAGGCGGCCGTCTCCCGGACGGCGTTCGCGCCCTGACGGCCGGCGGCCGCGGCCAGCACGGGGACGAAGGCGGAGCTGAGCGTCCCCTCTCCGAGCAGGCGCCGGAAGAGGTTCGGGAGGCGGTAGGCCGCCAGGAAGGCGTCCGCCTCGAAACCGGCGCCGAAATAAGCGGCGATCACGGCATCGCGGACATAGCCGAGCGCCCGGCTGAAGAGGGTGGCCGACGCCACGGCGCCCGCCGCACGCGTGAGGCGGCCGCTCACCGCGCCCTCCGGGACGGTGTCGGCCGGGGGCGGATGGGGGGTATCTGTTCGAAACCTCAATCGATTGTTCTTGACAGCGATCTATTAATTCATTATAAGGTCTATTTTTATAACGAACCAACGCGCAACCAGGAGAAACGCCCGTGGCCAATCATCCGTCCGCCTTGAAACGCGCCCGCCAGAACACCGAGCGGCGGCTGCGCAACCGCATGTCCAAAACGGTCGTCAAGAACGTCACCAAGGCCGTCCGCCTCTCCGTGGCGGAAAAATCCCCCGAAACCGCGGCCCAAGAACTGCGCCGGGCCACCGCCGCCATCGACAAGGCCGCGAAGAAAGGGGCGATCCACAAGCGCACCGCCGCCCGACGCATCTCCCGCCTGGCGAAGCTCGTCAACACCCTGAAGTCCTGACGCCCGGGGCCGCCTTTACAACCCGGCCGCTAGAAATCGTCGGTGAAGCGGTTGTAGATCTTCTCGGCGATCCGCGAGGCCGCCATGGCGAGCGCCGCGCGCTGCTTGCGTTCGTTCGAGAACTTGTCGTCGGAGACGCTGTAGGTCTCGTATTCGGCGACGTCCTTGGCGGCCCACAGGACGCGGCCGTCCTTGCCGATCAACCGCAGATCGGTGTGCAGCGTCACCCGCCGTTCGCCGGCCGCGTCCTTGCCCCGGGTCGAAACGGTCTGCAGCGATATCGACCGGATCACCCCCTTCAAGACCGCGTCCGCCTCCTCGGCGGAGGGCGCGACCGCCTCCTTGTTGCGCTTGGTGAACTCGAAGACGACGGCGCTCGTCACCAGGGATTCGAGCGCGGTCTCCGTGGTGCGGTTCTCGAAGGTCTCCACGAAGATGCGCGCGATCCCGGCGGGAAGCTTGCCGGCGCCCTGGAAGCGATAGCCGCAGGCGAGCACGCCCGCGGCGGCGAGGATGAGCACCGCCGCGGCGAGGGCCCGAGCGGCCGATGGGGCGCTGCGGCACGGCCGCCGGAAGCACGATGAGCGGGGCATGGTCCGCCGCCTTTCACACCACGATGTTGACGAGCTTGTTCTTCACGACGACCACCTTCTTCACGGCGCGGCCCTGGATGAACTTCTGGACGCCTTCGTCGGCGAGGGCCTGCCGCGAGATCTCCTCTTCGGCGGCGTCGGCGGCCACCGTCATCCGGCTGCGCAGCCGGCCGTTCACCTGGATGACCACCAGGGCCTCGGCGCGCGCCAGCGCCGCGGGGTCCCACTCGGGCCAGCCGGCGAGGAGAACGCTCCCGCGCCGGCCGAGCTCCTCCCAGAGCTCCTCGGCCACGTGCGGCACGATGGGGCTGAGCAGCAGGCAGAGCGTCTCGATGGCCAGGCGCATCACGGACGCCTGGCGCGGCGAGGCCGGATCGGGGACGACGGCGGCGAGGGTGTTGAAAAGCTCCATCACCGCGCTGATGGCGGTGTTGAAGTGGAACCGGTCCTCGATGTCGCGGGTCACCCGCCGGATGGTGTCGTGGGTCTTGCGGAAGACCTCCTGGAGCGGCGCTTCCAGATCCTCCGCCGGGCCGCGGTAGGGCTCGGCCGCCCGCACCGCCGCCATCCAGTCGGCCGCCAGCCGCCACACCCGAGACAGGAAGCGGAAGCCGCCCTCGACCCCCTGCTCGCTCCATTCGAGGTCTTTTTCCGGCGGGGCCGCAAAGAGGCAGAACAGCCGGGTCGTGTCGGCCCCGTAGCGATCGAGGAGCGTGTTGGGATCGACGACGTTCTTCTTGGACTTGGACATCTTCTCGACGCGTCCGACGACCACCGGCTGCCCGCAGCGGGCGCAGCGCCGGCCGCCCTCCCCCTCCTCGATCTCGCCGGGAAAGAGAAACCCGTGCTCCGGGCAGGCGGTCGTCTCCTTGCAGACCATGCCCTGGGTGAGCAGCCGCGTGAAGGGCTCGCTGCAGTCGATGAGCCCCTCGTCGCGCAGCACCCGCGTGTAGAACCGCGAGTAGAGCAGGTGCAGGATGGCGTGCTCGACCCCGCCGATGTACTGATCGACCGGCATCCAGTAGGCGGCGGCCTGGGGGTCGAACATCCCGGCGTCGTAGCCCGGGCTGCAGAAGCGCTCGAAGTACCAGGAGGACTCGACGAAGGTGTCCATGGTGTCGGTCTCGCGGCGGGCCTCGGCGCCGCAGCGGGGGCAGTCGACGCGCACGAAGGCTTCGAGCGCGGAAAGCGGCGACTTTCCGCCCGGCAGCAGGTCGGCCCCCTCGGGGAGCACGACCGGCAGGTCCTTCTCCGGCACCGGCACCATCCCGCACCGCTCGCAGTGGATCATCGGGATCGGCGCGCCCCAGTAGCGCTGCCGGGAGATGCCCCAGTCCCGCAGCCGGTAGCTCACCGCGCGCCGGCCGAGGCCCTCCCGTTCGAGCCGGTCGGCGATCGCCTCCTTGGCCGCCTCGTTGGCGAGGCCGTCGAACTCCCCCGAGTGGACCATGGTCCCCGGCCCGGTGTAGGCGGCCGACATCCCCTCCGGTTCGAGGCCGCCCTCGGGCGGCGCGACCACCACGACGATCTCCAGCCCGTACTTGCGCGCGAACTCGAAGTCCCGCTGGTCGTGGGCCGGCACCGACATGACCGCCCCCGTGCCGTACTCCATCAGGGCGAAGTTCGCGCAGAAGATCGGCATGCGCCGGCCGGAGAGCGGGTTCACGCAGTAGGCCCCGAGGAAGACGCCCTCTTTCTCGTAGGTCTCGAGCGCCTTGTCGGAGCGGTCCTGGCGCGAGATGCGTTCGATGAAGGCGAGCACCTCGCGCTCCTGGGCCGTTCCGCGGCAGAGCTCGGGCACCCGTGGGTGCTCGGGGGCGAGGCACATGAAGGTCGCGCCGAAGACGGTGTCCTGGCGCGTGGTGAAGACCGGGATGTACCCGCCGCCGTTTTCGAGCGGGAAGCGGATCTCCGCGCCGGTGCTGCGGCCGATCCAGTTCTTCTGCATCGTGATGACCTTCTCCGGCCAGCCCGGAAGCCGGTCGCAGGCCTCGAGGAGCTCCTCGGCGTAGCGGGTGATGCGGAAGAACCACTGCGCGAGCTTTTTCTGGCGCACGGGCTTGCCGCAGCGCCAGCAGGCCCCGGCCTCGACCTGCTCGTTGGCGAGCACGGTCTGGCAGGGGTCGCACCAGTTGACGTAGGACTCCTTGCGGAAGGCCAGGCCCTTCTCGAACATCTTCAGAAACAGCCATTGCTCCCAGCGGTAGTACTCCGGGCGGCAGGTCGCAAGCTCGCGGCCCCAGTCGTAGCTGAACCCCAGGCGCTTGAGCTGCCCGCGCATGGTGTCGATGTTCGCATAGGTCCAGCGCGCCGGGTGGGTGTTGTTCGCGATGGCGGCGTTTTCGGCGGGCATGCCGAAGGCGTCCCAGCCCATCGGGTGCAGCACGTTGAACCCGCGCATGCGCTTGTAGCGCGCGACCACGTCGCCGATGGTGTAGTTGCGCACGTGGCCCATGTGGATGTTGCCGGAGGGATAGGGGAACATCTCCAATAGATAATACTTCGGCCGGTCCGGCTGCTCGCGCACGGTGAAGAGGCCGTCGGCCTGCCAGCGCTCCTGCCACTTGGCTTCGATCCGGTGGGGTGTGTACTTCTCGTCCATTCCGGTGCGGCTTCCCTTCTCCTGAAAAAAATAAAATGGATGACCGCGCGGGGTCATCCCGGTCGAGGCGGCGTTCCGACCCGGGGGCCGGGTCGGGGCGGATCGGCGGCGGCGAGCGGCCGCCGTTTCTTCCGGAGCGGAAGAAAAAGTTGTGTTTCCCCCGGCAAACCGGCTATAATAAATGGATGGCCTGCGCGCCGCACGCGGCGGTTTGACTTTTCGGCCGGCCGCCGGTATTTATTGCCACAGTTGCCCGCAAAGTGCAAGCCGGCCGGGAGCTCCGCCCCGCGGCCGCCCGGCGCGCAGGGCCCGCGACGGGCCCGAAACCGACAGAAAGAATTGCATGAACACGAAAATCCTGATCAACGCCAGCGACCCGGGGGAGTGCCGGGTGGCGACGGTGAAGGACGGCCGACTCGAGGAGTTCCGCATCGAGAGCGCCGCCCGCGAAATCACTCAAGGCAACATCTACAAGGGCGTCATCGCCCGCATCGAACCCAGCCTGCAGGCGGTCTTCGTCGACTACGGCGCCGAGCGGCACGGGTTCCTGCAGAAGCACGACATCCACGAAGACTACTACCACGAGGATGGCAACGGCCACCTGCCCCTGCAGCGGCTCGTCAAGCGCGGCCAGGAGCTCCTGGTCCAGGTCACCAAGGAGCCCATCGGCAACAAGGGCGCCATGCTGACCACCTTCCTCAGCCTGCCGGGCCGCTACATGGTGCTCATGCCCGGCCACTCCGTGAAGGGCGTGTCGCGCAAGATCGAGGACGAGGCCGAGCGCAGCCGGCTGAAGGCGATCGTGAGCGAGCTCGAGGTGCCGGAGGACTACGGCCTCATCGTGCGCACGGCGGGAACCGGGTGTTCGAAGACCGTGATCGCCCGGGACCTGAAGGACCTCCTCAAGCTGTGGAGCTCCATCAAGTCCCGCGTCATGCAGGAGAAGACCCCCGCCCTGATGTACAAGGAGCAGACCCTGGTGCTGCGCTCGATCCGGGACTCGCTCTCCCCGGAGGTGACCGAGATCCTCATCGACCAGCCACAGGTCTACCAGGAAGCTTTAGAGCTTCTCAAGATCTTCTCGAGCAAGAACACCCACATCCTCAAGCTCTACCAAGGCGACAAGCCGATCTTTTCGAAGTTCCAGCTCGAGGAGCAGATCGCCTCCATCTTCGAAAGCCGCGTCCAGCTGAAATCCGGCGGCTCGATCGTCATCGAGCCGACCGAGGCCCTGGTGACCATCGACGTGAACTCCGGCAAGTCGACCCACGAGAAGTCCATCGAGCAGACCGCCTTCCAGACGAACCTGGAGGCGGCCGAGGAGATCGCCCGCCAGCTGCGGCTGCGCGATCTGGGCGGGCTGATCGTCATCGACTTCATCGACATGAAGGAGGCCAAGCACCGCGCCGAGGTCGAACGCGAGCTGAAGAACCACTTGAAGCCGGACAAGGCCCGCTCCAAGGTGGGGCGGATCTCCAAATTCGGCCTGCTCGAGATGTCCCGCCAGCGCCTGCGGGCGTCGATCGAGTTCGGCAGCCACATCGTCTGCCCCTACTGCCAGGGCAAGGGAATGGCCCCTTCGACCGAAACGCTCGGCATCGGCTTCCTGCGCAAGCTCGGCATGGAAAATTTCCGCAGCGAGGTCGCCCGGGTCCGCGGGGTGGTGCCGGCCGCCGTCGCCGACTTCCTGCTCAACCGCAAGCGCCGCGACATCGTCGAGCTCGAGAACCGGCGGGGCGTCACGATCGAGATCGCCGGCGACCCGGCGCTCATGCCGGGGCAGGACCGCATCGAGTTCCACTGAAGGCGGCGAGCTTTTTTTTAGGTTTGACCTCGGCGCGGATATCCAGTATATCCGCGCCGTCCGATTCCACTGAGGAGGTTCGATCTTGATCGGTATCGCGCATGCCATGGGCCAGGGAGGCGCCCCGGCCGACGGGGGCGCAGCGGGGTTCGCCAGCTTCATCCCGCTGATTCTGATGTTCGTCATCTTTTACTTTCTCTTGATCCGCCCGCAGCAGAAACGCAACAAGGAACACCGCGCGCTGCTCGCCAACCTCAAGAAAGGGGACCGCATCGTGACCTCGGGCGGCATCCACGGCCGCATCACCGGCCTGGACGAGACCACGCTCACGGTCGAAATCGCCGACAAGGTCCGCGTGAAGGTGAACCGCAGCAACGTGGCGGCGGTTCTCGGTTCGGCCCCTCCCGCTGCGGTCGAAGGCAAATCGGAATAACCGGCATCCTGGAGCCGCGCCGGATGGGGGCGAGGCCGGGATCCCGGCGGAGCCGCCCGCTGCGCGGCTTCGCCGCTCCGGACCCTCGCCCGTTTTTTGCGCGGCAGCGGCCGGCGCGGCCCGACCGGCGCAACCACGAGGAATCGACCATTGAAACAGTTCACGCTCCGAGTCGCCATCGTCCTGGCGGTGATCGTCGCCGCGGTCGTCTACTGCATCCCGACGTTCGGCCCCGATATCTGGCCGCACAAGAAGATCAGCCTCGGGCTCGACCTGCAGGGGGGGATGCATCTGGTGCTCGAGGTCAACGTCGACAAGGCGGTCGAGGGCGCCGTCGAGCGCAACCACCAGGAGCTGCGCGATCTCATCCGGCGCAGCCAGATCGCCGCGGTCCTGATCGAGCGCCCGACCCCGGACCGCATCGAGGTGAAGGTCGAGGGGGCCGAGAACGTCGACAAGTTCAAGGGGCTGATCGAAAAAGAGCTGAAGGACCTCAAGATCAACGCCCACACCGCCGAGCCGGAGCGCTTCGCGGCGTCGATCGAGCTCCCCGCATCCGAGAAGGAGCAGGTGAAGAAGCTCGCGGTCGACCAGGCCCTCGAGACCATCCGCAACCGCATCGACCAGTTCGGCGTCTCCGAGCCGGACATCCGCCGCCAAGGCGACAACCGCATCCTCGTCCAGCTGCCGGGCGTCCAGGACACCCAGCGCGCGAAGGACCTGATCGGGCGCACGGCCCTGCTCGAGTTCAAGCTCGTGGATGCCAGCCGCGACCCGGCCGCCTCCGCCCAGGGCGGGGCGCCGCCGGGAACCGAAGTGCTCTACAAGGTGGAGGATGACCCCAACACCAAACGCCCCGTCCGCACCCCCTATCTCGTGAAGAAGAACGCGCTGTTGACCGGGGCCTCGCTTGTCGACGCCCGGGTGCAGCTCGACTCGCAGTACGGCGAGCCCTACGTCGCGATCGAGTTCGACAAGAAAGGCGCCCGCGTCTTCGAACGGGTGACCGGAGAAAACACCGGAAAGAGCCTCGCCATCGTGCTCGACGGCAAGGTCGCCTCCGCCCCGGTGATCCAGGAGCGGATCGCCGGCGGCAAGGCGCGCATCACCGGCCGGTTCACGATGGAGCAGGCGCGCGATCTCGCCATCGTGCTGCGCGCCGGCGCCCTGCCCGCCCCCGTGACGATCCTCGAGGAGCGCTCCGTCGGCCCCTCCCTCGGGTCGGACTCGATCCGCATGGGGCTCGTTTCGATGCTGGTCGGCGGGGTCCTGGTCCTCATCTTCATGGCGATCTACTACAAGCTCTCGGGGCTGCTCGCCGACTTCGAGGTGGTGCTCGACCTCGTGCTGATCGGGGCGGGCCTCGCCGCCTTCGGCGGCACGCTGACGCTCCCCGGCATGGCCGGCATCATCCTCACCATCGGCATGGCGGTCGACAACAACGTGCTCATCTACGAGCGCATCCGCGAGGAGGTCCGCGTCGGCCGCACCCCGCGCGCGGCCGTGGACGCGGGCTTCGACCGCGCGACCACCACCATCATGGACGCGAACGTCACCACCCTGATCGCGGCGCTCATCCTGTTCCAGTTCGGGACCGGGCCGGTCAAGGGGTTCGCCGTGACGCTCAGCCTGGGGGTCATCGCCAGCATGTTCACGGCCATCGTGGTTTCGCGCCTGGTGTTCGACTACATCCTGTCCACGCGCCGGGTGACCCGGATCAGCATCTAGCCCGGCAAGGAAGAGGACCTCTTCATGGAAATCATCAAGTCCGGAACCCAGATCGACTTCGTCGGCAAGCGCCGCATCGCCTTCGCCGTCTCCCTGGCGCTGATCGGGATCGGCATCGCCTCCCTGCTTTTTCACGGCGGGCCCCGCTACGGGATCGACTTCGCCGGCGGCTCGATCGTGCAGGTGCGCTTCAACGCCGGGACGGCCGTCGACAAGATCCGGGAAGGCCTGGAGACCGCCGGGATCCGCAACGCCACGGTCCAGTCCATGGGCCGCACGGAGGAGAACGAGTTTCTCATCCGCACGGACGTGACCGAGGCCGACCGCAAGGACACCGGGGCCGAACTGAAGAAAGCCCTGGAGGCGTCGACCGGCGCGGGCGCCGAGATCCGCCGGGTCGAGATGGTCGGCCCCCAGGTGGGGAAGGACCTGCGCGAGAAGGCCCTGATGGCGATCTTCTTCTCGCTCATCTTCATCGCCATCTACATCTCCGGCCGCTTCGAGTTCAAGTGGCTCCAGAGCGGGATCGTGGCGCTGGCCCTCGGCGGGGCGGTCTACGGCCTCTACTCGCTGCACGTGAACATGGCGGTGATCACCGTGGTCGCGCTCGCGGTGACGCTCGCCCTCTTCTGGGTGCTCGGGCTGAAATACGCGCTCGGCGCGATCGTCGCCCTGCTGCACGACGTCGCGATCACCGTCGGCATCTTCTCGCTGCTCGACAAGGAGTTCACGATCACGGTCATCGCCGCGCTGTTGACCATCATCGGCTATTCGCTGAACGACACCATCATCGTCTACGACCGCATCCGCGAAAACCTCCGCAAGGACCCGAAGTCCGGCTTTGCCGCGCTCGTCAACCGCAGCGTCAACGAAACGCTCAGCCGCACCATCCTCACGGCGGGCACGGTCTTCGTCGTCGTGGCGGCGCTCTACTTTCTCGGCGGGGAGATCATCCAGGACTTCGCGCTCGCGATGCTCGTCGGCGTGCTCGTGGGGACTTACTCGTCGATCTACGTGGCGAGCCCCATCGTGCTGACCTGGGAAGAGCGCGCGGCCCGGAAATAGCCGCATCGAGTGGCGCCCGTGGAGACGCTTCTCCCCTGGTTCCATCTGAAAAGCGTGCCGGGGATCGGCAGCCTGCTCTTCAAGCGGCTGATCCTGCGTTTCGGATCGCCGCAGGCCGTGCTCGCCGCGGCGCCCGAGGAGCTCGCGGCCGTCGAGGGGATGGGCCCGCGCCTCGCCGCGGCAGTCAAGGCCCGGCGCCCCCCGCCGGAGGCGGCCGCCGAAATCGAGGCGGCCTTCGCCGCCGGGTGCCGGATCGTGACGCTCGGCGACCCGGACTACCCGGCGCTGTTGCGCGAGATCCCGGACCCGCCGGCCTGGCTCTATGTGCGCGGCGAGCTCCCCGGCGCCGCGCCGGCCGTCGCCGTCGTCGGCTGCCGCAACCCCACGCGCTACGGACTCGAGATCGCGCGGCAGCTCGCCGCCGACTTGGCCGGCCGGGGGATCGCGGTGGTGAGCGGGATGGCGCTCGGCATCGACGCCGCGGCCCACGAGGGGGCCCTCGGCGCCGGCGGGCGCACCGTGGCCGTGCTCGGCAGCGGGCTAAACAACGTCTACCCGCGGCAGCACGAACGCCTCTGCGAGCGCATTGCGGCCGGCGGCGCCGTGATGACCGAGTTTCCGCTCGCCGCGGGCCCCGAGCCGCACCACTTTCCGATGCGCAACCGCATCATCAGCGGGATCGCCGGCGGCACGGTCGTCGTCGAGGCCAGCCTGACGAGCGGCGCCCTCATCACGGCGCGCATGGCGCTCGAGCAGAACCGCGAGGTCTTCGCCGTTCCGGGGAGCGTGCGCTCGTTCCAGAGCCGCGGCCCGCACGCCCTGATCAAGCAGGGGGCGAAGCTCGTCGAGAACGCGGGCGATGTCGTCGAGGAGCTCGCGCAGTTTATTGCGGCGGCCGCGCCGCCGTCGCCGCCGCCGACCGCAGGCGCCCCGGCGGCGGCCCCAAGCGCGGGGCTCTCCCCCGAGGAGGCGCGGGTCCTCCGGGAGCTCGGCCCCTATCCCGAGCACATCGATGCGCTCGTCCGCCGCCTCGGAACGGACGCCGGACGGCTTGCCGGCATCCTGCTGCAGCTCGAGCTCAAGGGCCTGGCGGCGCAGCATCCCGGCAAAATGTTTTCCGCCTCGAGCCCCGCGGTGAGCTGATGGGCCGCGGCGGCGGGATGCCGGGCAGCGCCCGGGCGGAATTTATCTACGCAGTCGTCTGAGGAAGAGAACCGTCATGACCAAACCCCTGGTCGTCGTGGAGTCGCCCGCCAAGGTGCGGACGATCAAGAAATACCTGGGCAACGACTACAACGTGGCCGCGACCGTCGGCCACATCAAGGACCTCCCCGTCCGCGAGCTCGGCATCGACGTCGAGGCGGAGTTCACCCCGCACTACACGGTGATCCCCGGGAAACAGAAGGTCATCCAGGACTTGAAAAAGGCCGCCGGCGACGCCGAGGAGATCTATCTCGCCCCCGACCCCGACCGCGAGGGCGAGGCCATCGCCTGGCACACGGCCGATGTGCTCAAGAAGAAGGGGCGCCGCTTCCACCGCGTCCTCTTCCACGAGCTCACCCGCGACGGCATCCTCAAGGCCATCGCCCGGCCCGAGGAGCTCGACCGCAGCAAATTCGAGGCCCAGCAGGCGCGCCGGATCATGGACCGGCTCGTCGGCTACCAGATCTCGCCGCTTCTCTGGCGCAAGGTGAAGGGCGGGCTGAGCGCCGGGCGGGTCCAGTCGGTGGCGCTCAGGATCATCTGCGAGCGCGAGCGGGCGATCCAGGCCTTCGTGCCGGAGGAGTACTGGTCGATCACCGCGCACCTCCAGGGCCCCTGCCCCCCGCCCTTCACGGCCAAGCTGGTCAAGAAGGGCCAGGAGAAGGTCGCCATCCCCGACGCCGAGGCCGCCCGGGCGATCGTCGCGGAGCTCGCGGGCCGGGAGTTCGTCGTCAGCCGGGTGCAGAAAAAGACCGTCCGCAAGAACCCGGCGCCGCCCTTCACGACGAGCAAGCTCCAGCAGGAGGCGATCCGCAAGCTGCGCTTCACGGCCAAGAAGACCATGATGATCGCCCAGCAGCTCTACGAGGGGATCGACCTCGGGCCCGGCGAGCCGGTCGGCCTCATCACCTACATGCGCACCGACTCGGTCCGGATCGCCGACGTCGCCGCCCGGGAGGCCCGGGAGGTGATCCTCGGGCGCTTCGGCCCCGAGTACGCGCTGGAGGCGCCGCGCCACTACCGCAACTCGAAGCAGTCCCAGGACGCCCACGAGGCCGTCCGCCCCACGTCGGCGGCCAACACCCCGGACCAGGTGGCGGCTTACCTCAACGCCGACCAGCTCGCGCTCTACCAGCTCATCTGGCAGCGCTTCATCGCCTCCCAGATGCAGCCGGCCCTGATCGACCAGGTCTCCGCCGCCATCGCCGCGGGGCCCTACATCTTCTCGGCCTCCGGCTCCGCGGTCAAGTTCCCCGGCTTCATGGCGCTCTACCGCGCCGAGGAGGACGATGCCGAGGGCGGCGAGGCCGGCGGCGGCGGCAACGGCGAAAAGGGCCGCGAGCAGCTGCCCGAGCTCGCCGAGGGCGCCCGCCTCGCGCTCGAGCGCCTCGAACCCAAGCAGCACTTCACCCAGCCGCCCCCGCGCTTTTCGGAGGCCTCGCTGGTGAAGGAGCTCGAGGAGAACGGGATCGGACGTCCGAGCACGTATGCCGCCATCCTGTCGACCATCCGGGAGAAGGGCTACGTCGACCTGTTGAAGGGCTACTTCCGGCCGAGCGAGCTCGGCTTCATCGTCAACGACCTCCTGGTGATGAGCTTCCCGGGGATCTTCGACGTCGAGTTCACCGCCCGGCTGGAGGAGGACCTCGACCGGGTGGAATCGGAGAAGGCGAACGCGGTCGAGCTCCTCCGGCAGTTCTACCGGCCCTTCCAGAAGGACCTCGAAACCGCCGCCGAAAAGATGGTGAGCGTCAAGGGCGTGGGCTTCGCCACCGACCTCAACTGCCCGGAGTGCGGCAGCCGGCTGCACATCAAGATCGGCAAAAACGGCCACTTCCTCGCCTGCAGCGGCTACCCCAAGTGCCGCTACTCGAGCGACTACGCGCGCGACGAGAAGGGGCGGATCCAGCCCGCCGCACCGGCCGTCGAGGAGCCGACCGACAAGCGCTGCGAAAAATGCGGCCGTCCGATGGTCCTGAAAAAGGGCCGCTACGGGGACTTTCTGGCCTGCAGCGGTTATCCCGAGTGCAAGAACACCCAGTCGCTGAACGCCGGCGGAAACGGCAAGGCGCTCGGCGTCGCCTGCCCCGAGCCGGGCTGCGGGGG
This sequence comes from uncultured Desulfatibacillum sp., assembly GCA_964573635.1. Taxonomy (GTDB): domain Bacteria; phylum Desulfobacterota; class Desulfobacteria; order Desulfobacterales; family SpSt-501; genus SpSt-501. The sequence goes on from CAZNKG010000020.1 coordinate 37,411, forward strand.
CGAGCTGCTGGAGAAGAGCTCCAAGCGCGGCAAGACCTTCTACGGCTGCAACCGCTACCCGGAGTGCAAGTTCGCGAGCTGGGACAAGCCCGTCGGCCGCGAATGCCCGGCCTGCGGCGCCAAGATCCTGGTCGAGCGCACGACGAAGAAGCATGGAACGGTGCTCTCCTGCCTCAACCCGGACTGCGGCTTCCGGGAAAATGAAAATTCGGCTTGACAGGCGCGGCCGGCCCCTGCTAAGGTGCTCGAAAAAGCGAAACGATGTAAATTCATGAATCGCCCGATCGCCATTATCATCCTCATTCTTATTCTCGTCGCCGGTGTCATTCTCATCGGCGATGAGAATCCGGGGCTGGTAATGGCTTAAGACTTCTTAGCCTGGTTCAAAAAACCGTTGCCGGCCCCGGAGGCCGGCAACGGTTTTTTTTTGGAATCGGATCGGAAAGGAAAACAGCCACCATGGAAATGACCGGCGCCGAGATCCTGATGCAGGTCCTGAAAGAGGAGGGGGTGGACACCCTCTTCGGCTTCCCGGGCGGGGCCGTCGTGGACATCTACGATGCGCTCGCCCGCGCCGAGATCCGCCACATCCTCGTCCGCCACGAACAGGGCGCGGTGCACGCGGCCGACGGCTACGCCCGCGCGAGCGGCAAGACGGGGGTGTGCCTCGTCACCTCCGGTCCGGGAGCCACCAACACCGTGACGGGGATCGCCTCGGCCTTCGCCGACTCCATCCCCGTCGTGGTCCTGACCGGGCAGGTGCCGACGCACCTCATCGGAAACGACGCCTTCCAGGAGGTCGACATCGTCGGCATCACCCGCCCCTGCACGAAGCACAACTATCTCGTCCAGTCGATCGACGAGCTCGCGCGCACCGTCAAAGAGGCCTTCTACCTCGCCCGCTCCGGACGGCCGGGGCCCGTCCTGGTGGACATCCCCAAGAACATCGCCGGCGGGCGGGCGGCCTACCGGCCTCCGGGGGAGATCCGGCTGCGCTCCTACAACCCCACCTACCAGCCCAACCGCAAGCAGCTGCGCGAGGCCGCCCGCCTGATCGAGAGCGCCGAGCGGCCGCTGATCTTCGCCGGCGGGGGCGTGATCCTCTCCGGCGCGGCCGAGGAGCTGACACGCCTGGCGCGGAGACTGGAAATCCCGGTCACCACCTCGCTCATGGGCCTGGGGGCCTTTCCCGGCAGCGACCCGCTCTTTCTGGGCATGATCGGCATGCACGGGACCTACACGGCCAACATGGCCACCGCCAACTGCGATCTCATGCTCGCCGTCGGCGTGCGCTTCGACGACCGGGTGACGGGCAAGACCGACCGCTTCGCCCCGCAGGCGCGGATCGTGCACATCGACATCGACCCGACCTCGATCCGCAAGAACATTCCGGTCAGCGTCCCGGTCGTCGGCGACTGCCGCTTGAGCCTGCGGATGCTCGAGGAGCTGATCGGCCGGCCGCCGGCCGAGGAGATCTCCCGGCGCCGAGGCGACTGGCGCGCCCGCATCGCCCGCTGGCAGGCGGAGCAGCCGCTCGGCTACCGCCGCTGCGAGGCGATCAAGCCGCAGGCCGTCGTCGAAGCGCTCTACGCCCTCACGAAGGGGGAGGCGATCGTCACCACCGAGGTCGGCCAGAACCAGATGTGGGCGGCGCAGTTCTACCGCTTCGACCGTCCCAACCACTTCATCACCTCGGGGGGGCTCGGCTGCATGGGCTTCGGGCTGCCGGCGGCGATCGGCGCCCAGCTCGCGCGGCCGGACAAGACGGTGGTCGACATCGCCGGCGACGGCAGCATCCAGATGAACATCCAGGAGATGGCGACCGCCGTGCAGTACAAGCTGCCGGTGAAGATCGTCATCCTGAACAACGGCTGCCTCGGCATGGTGCGCCAGTGGCAGGAGCTCTTCTACGGCAAGCGCTACAGCGAAACCCGCTTCGAGTGCTCGCCCGACTTCGTGAAGCTCGCCGAGGCATACGGGGCGCTCGGGCTGCGCGCTGACAGACCGGAGGAGGTCGAGGCGGTGCTGCGGCAGGGCCTGAAGGCGCCCGGGCCGGTGATCATGGACTTCGTCGTCGCCCCCGAGGAGTGCGTCTACCCGATGGTTCCCGCCGGGGCGCCGATCACCGAGATGCTGCTGGTCTAACCCGACAAGGAGAAGGAGCGCGAGCGGTGGCCGAGCAGAAGCACACCATGACCATGCTGGTCGACAACCGGCCGGGGGTGGTCTCGCGGGTGGCGGGGCTCTTCAGCGGCCGGGGGTTCAACATCGAGAGCATCGTCGCCGGCCCGACGAACGACCCCGAGGTGTCGCGCATCACCATCACGACCCAGGCCGAGCCGAACCTGATCGAGCAGATCGAAAAGCAGCTGCGCAAGCTGGTGAACGTGATCAAGCTGCGCGGCCTGAACGGCCCGAACGCGGTGCGTCGGGAGCTCGCGCTCATCTGCGTCCAGGCGCGCGGCGAGCAGCGCACCGAGGTGCTGCGCATCGTCGACATCTTCCGGGGCAAGATCGTCGACGCCGGGCTCGAGCACTACATCCTCGAGGTGACCGGCGACGAGGCCAAGATCCAGGCGGTGATCAACCTGCTCAAGCCGATCGGCATCAAGAAGCTGTCGCGCACCGGTCCGATCGGACTGATCCGGGAGCCGACGTGAAGCCGGCGCCGGCGGCGGCATCATCGCGGAATGAGGCTTCCCGCCGTTCAAGCGATACGCAAACGGCAACATCATAACAAGGAGACATCCCATGGCGTTCTTCGATTTCGGCGGCACGCAGGAAGAGGTGGTGACAGCGGACGAATTCCCGATGGCGAAGGCCCGCGAGATCCTCAAGGACGAGGTGGTGGCGGTGCTCGGCTACGGGGTCCAGGGGCCGGGGCAGGCGCTCAACCTGCGCGACAACGGGGTCCGGGTGATCGTCGGCCAGCGCGCGGGGGGCGATTCCTGGAAGCGGGCCGTCGCCGACGGCTTCGTCCCCGGCGAAAGCCTCTTTCCGATCGAGGAGGCCGCCCGGCGCGGCACGGTCCTCCAGTTTCTGCTCTCCGACGCGGGACAGGTCGAGCAATGGCCCCAGGTCAAGACCTGCCTGAAGCCGGGCGACGCCCTCGCCTTCTCGCACGGCTTCGCCGTCGTCTACCAGGAGCAGACGGGGGTGGTCCCGCCGCCGAACGTCGACGTGATCCTCGTCGCCCCCAAGGGCTCGGGGCGGACCGTGCGCACGAATTTCCTGGAGGGCAGCGGGATCAACGCGAGCTTCGCCGTCCACCAGGACTATACCGGACGGGCGCGCGAGCGGACGCTCGCCCTGGGGATCGCCATCGGCTCGGGCTACCTCTTTCCGACCACCTTCGAGAAGGAGGTGTGGAGCGACCTGACCGGGGAGCGCGGCATCCTGATGGGTGCGCTCGCCGGGGTCATGGAGGCGCAGTACGCGCTGCTCCGCCGCCACGGCCACAGCCCGAGCGAGGCCTTCAACGAAACCGTCGAGGAGCTCACCCAAAGCTTGATCCGCCTGGTCGCCCAAAACGGCATGGACTGGATGTTCGCCAACTGCTCGACCACGGCCCAGCGCGGGGCGCTCGACTGGGCGCCGCGCTTCCGCGACGCGGTCGCGCCCCTCTTCGAGGAGCTCTACGGCAAGGTCCGCGACGGATCGGAGACCCGGCGCGTGCTCGAGGCGAACAGCGCCCCGGACTACCGCGAGCGGCTCGGCCGCGAGCTGGCGCGGATGCGCGACTCCGAGATGTGGCGCGCCGGAGCGGCGGTCCGCGCCCTCAGACCCGAGAACCGGAACCCATAACGCGAAAAGGCGGCTGCCGGCCGCCGCCGGGCGGAAAGCCCCGGGGAGAGACCCATGGAAACCATCCTGCTGTACGACACGACGCTGCGCGACGGCACCCAGGGCGAGAACATCACCTTCAGCGCCGAAGAGAAGATCAAGATCGCCCAGCGCCTGGACGACATCGGCGTCCACTACATCGAGGGGGGCTGGCCCGGCTCGAACCCGCGCGACCTGCAGTTTTTCGCCCTGGCGCGGAAGCTCGATCTGCGGGCCGCGAAGCTCGCCGCCTTCGGGGCCACGCGGCGCGCGGGGATCCGCGCCGAGGAGGACGAGAACCTGCGCGCGCTCCTCGACTGCGGCGCCCCGGTCGTGACGGTCTTCGGCAAGAGCTGGGACCTCCACGTCGCGCAGGTGATGGGGATCCCGCTCGCGGAGAACGTTGCGATGGTGCGCGACACGGTGGCCTTCCTGAAGGCGGCCGGCCGCGAGGTGGTCTACGACGCCGAGCATTTCTTCGACGGCTTCAAGCGCAACCGCGACTACGCGCTCGCGACCGCCGCGGCGGCCGCCCGCGCCGGGGCGGACCATGTCGTGCTCTGCGACACGAACGGCGGCAGCCTCCCCTTCGAGATCGAGGCCGCCGTCGAGGCGGTGCGGGGGGCGCTCGGCGGCGGCGTGCCCCTCGGCATCCACACCCACAACGACTGCGGCCTGGCGGTCGCCAACGCGATCGCCGCCGTCCGCGCGGGGGCCGCCATGGTGCAGGGGACGATCAACGGCTACGGCGAGCGCTGCGGCAACGCGGACCTGACGAGCGTCATCCCCATCCTGCAGCTCAAGATGGAACGCCGCTGCGTGACGGACGAGAATCTCAAGAAGCTCAAGCCGCTGTCGCGCTTTTTGAACGAGACCGCGAACCTCGTCCCGGTCCACGGCCGCCCCTTCGTCGGCCGCAGCGCCTTCGCGCACAAGGGGGGGGTCCACGTGAGCGCCATCATGAAGACCCCGGAAGCCTACGAGCACATCGATCCGGGCGCGGTCGGAAACGAGCGGCGCGTCCTCATCTCGGACCTCGCGGGCAAGAGCAGCGTGGAGTACAAGGCGCGCGAGCTCGGCGTGGATCTCAACACCCGCAACGGCAAGGACAGCCGCGCCATCGTGGCCGAGATCAAGCAGCTCGAGCAGGAGGGCTACCAGTTCGACACGGCCGACGGCTCATTCAAGATCCTCCTCGAGCGGCTGACCGGCGCCTTCTCGCCGCTTTTCGAGCTGGAGTCCTTCCGGGTGACGATCGAAAAGGACCAGGACTTCCCCTGCCAGTCCCACGCCACCGTGAAGGTTTCGGTGGGCGGCAAGCGCGAGATCACGGCGGCGGAGGGCTACGGCCCGGTCAGCGCCCTCGACAACGCGCTGCGCAAGGCCCTCGGCCGCTTCTACCCCGATCTCGACACCATGCGCCTGACGGACTTCAAGGTGCGCGTGATCGACGGCAGCCGCGGGACCGCCGCCAAGGTGCGCGTGCTGATCGACTCGCGCGACCAGGACCACATCTGGAGCACGATCGGGGTCTCCGAAGACATCATCGAGGCGAGCTGGCAGGCGCTGGCCGACAGCTTCCAGTACAAGCTCTCGCGCGAGCGGGAGCTGCGCGGCGGCCGGCAGACGCCCCTGCCGCTCGAAACGGCCGCCCTCGGCGGCTGAACCGAAAAGGAGCATCGAGCCCATGACCGAGCGGGTCATCATCTTCGACACGACGCTGCGCGACGGCGAACAGAGCCCGGGCGCGAGCATGAACACGGCCGAAAAGCTGCGCATCGCCGTCCAGCTCGACAAGCTGGGGGTCGACGTGATCGAGGCCGGCTTTCCGGCCGCCTCCGACGGCGACTTCGAGGCCGTCGCCCAGATCGCCCGGCGGGTGGAGCGCGCCGAGATCGCGGCGCTCGCCCGCGCCGGCCGCTACGACATCGACCGGGCCTGGGAGGCGGTGCGGCACGCCCGGCGGCCGCGGCTGCACACCTTCATCGCGACCTCCGACATCCACCTGCAGTACAAGCTCAAAATGAGCCGCGAGGAGGTGCTGCAGGCGACCGTCGAGGCGGTGCGCCACGCGCGCACGCTGACCGAAAACGTCGAGTTCTCCGCCGAGGACGGCTCGCGCAGCGACCGCGACTTCCTCTGCCGCGTCTTCGAGGCCGCCATCGCGGCCGGCGCCACCACGGTGAACCTGCCGGACACGGTCGGCTACGCCATCCCGGAGGAGTTCGCCGATCTCGTGCGCTACATCCGCGCCCACACCCCCGGCATCGGCCGCGCGGTGCTCTCCGTCCACTGCCACAACGACCTGGGGCTCGCGACGGCGAACACCATCGCGGCCATCGGCGCCGGCGCACGCCAGGCGGAGGTGACCATCAACGGGATCGGGGAACGCGCCGGAAACACCTCGCTCGAGGAGGTGATCATGGCGCTGCACACCCGCGCCGAGCGCCTGAAGGCCGACACCGGGGTGCGCACCGAGTTCATCCACCCGACGAGCCGCCTGGTCAGCATGATCACCGGGATCATCGTCCAGCCGAACAAGGCGATCGTCGGCGCGAACGCCTTCGCCCACGAGGCCGGGATCCACCAGGACGGGGTGCTGAAGAACCCCATGACCTACGAGATCATGCGGCCCGAGACGATCGGCCTGAATGCGAACCGGCTCGTCCTCGGCAAGCACTCCGGGCGCCACGCCTTGCGCAGCCACCTGAAAGACCTGGGCTACGACCTCTCCGACGAGGAGGTGAACCTCGTCTTCAGCAAGTTCAAGGAGCTCGCCGACAAGAAGAAGCACGTGATGGACGAGGACCTCGAAGCGATCGTGACCGAGGGGATCCTGCGCACCGCCGACGTCTTCGTCCTGGACTACCTGCACGTGACCGCGGGGACGACGGTCCTGCCGATGGCGAGCGTCCGGCTCAAGATCAACGGCCGCCTCGCGCAGGGAGCCGGCTACGGCAACGGCCCGATCGACGCCGCCTTCAACACGATCGCGAAGCTCACGGACACGGCCTCTGAGCTGATGCGCTTCTCGGTGAGCGCGTTGACCGGCGGCACCGACGCCATGGGCGAGGTGACGGTGCGGCTGCGCGAGAACGGCTTGACGGCGCTCGGCAAAGGGGCCGACGCCGACATCATCACCGCGAGCGCCAAGGCCTACATCAACGGGCTGAACCGGCTCGAGTACCTGAAGAACCACCCCATGCAGGAGGCGGCGGGGCTATGATCGCCGCCGGGTGATCGGCTGCACGTTAGCGCCGATTGCCGCAGAAAGAACGCCTCGCCGCCGGCCGAAGGATGGCCGATGGGCTTCCCAGGACCGCCGCAATCGTAGACGCGCGGCAGCCTCTTTTCAAAGCCGCGGTCCGCAGTTTCGCGCTGGCGTTCGTGCGCCTGATTATCCCCGCCCCGCCTCAATCCAAGCGCAGCGACCCCACGAGATCGGATACCCGCGCGATCCCGCGGCGGGCGAGGTAGGCTTCGATGCCCGCGGCGATCTCGAGCGTCGCCCGCGGGTTGACGAAGTTCGCCGTCCCCACCTGGACGGCGCACGCGCCGGCGATCAGGAACTCGAGGGCGTCCTCGGCGGTCATGATCCCGCCGATGCCGATGATCGGGACGCGCACGGCCCGGGCCGCCTGCCACACCATGCGCAGCGCGACCGGTTTGATCGCCGGCCCGGAGAGCCCCCCGGTGACGTTGGCGAGCCGCGGCCGGCGGCTCTCGATGTCGATCGCCATCCCGGTGAGCGTGTTGATCAGGGAGAGCGCGTCGGCCCCGGCCTCCACGGCGCTGCGCGCGATGGCCGCGATGTCGGCGACGTTCGGCGACAGCTTGACGATCACGGTCTTGCCGGTTTTGGCGCGCACCGCGCGCACCACCCGGCCGGCCGCGGCCGGATCGGCGCCGAAGGCCATCCCGCCCGCCTTCACGTTGGGGCAGGAGATGTTCACCTCGACGCCCGCCACCCCCTCGAGCCCCTCGATCCGCTCGGCGAGCGCCGCGTACTCCTCCTCCGTGGTCCCGTAGATGTTGGCGATGACCGGGGTCGAAAGCGTCCGCAGGAAGGGCAGCTTCTCCCGCGCGAAGGCCTCGATGCCGACGTTCTCCAACCCGATGGCGTTCAGCATGCCGCAGGCGGTCTCGACGATGCGCGGCGGCGGGTTGCCCTTGACGGGGTTCAGAGCGAGCCCCTTCACGACGATGGCCCCCAGCCGGTTGAGATCGACCAGCTCCGCGAACTCCCGCCCGTAGCCGAAGGTCCCGGAAGCGGTCATGACCGGGTTGCGGAGGGAGATCGCGCCGATGACGGTCTGCAGATGCGGCCGGCTGTCGGACATGCCCCCTATCTACCACGAAAAGGTGGGCTGTCAACCGGGCGATCTCCGCCGGGGCTTGCGCTTTCGCCCCTTAGGTGTTAATTAAGGTTAACACGTAGTGCCACCGCCGTTCGCTATGGACCCGCCATGGACCTCTCCGGCTACTGGAAAACCATCATCGACACCCTCAAGGAAGGGCTGATCGTGGTCAGCCCCGAGGGGGTGATCGCCGCCGTGAACCCCGCGGCCGAGGCGCTGACCGGCTACAGCGCCGCCGAGCTCATCGGGCGCTCCTGCCGCGTGCTCGAATGCACCGGCTGCGAAATCTACGGGCAGGGTTCGGGGGAGAAGTGGTGCCGGCTCTTCGAGCAGGGGATCGTCAAGGCCAAGGCCTGCCTCATCACGGACAAGGACCGGCATGCGGTCAATGTCATCAAAAACGCGACCGTGATGCGCGATCCCTCGGGGCGGATCATCGGGGCGGTCGAAACCTTGACCGACATCTCGGAGATCGTGCGCCAGCAGGCGGAGATCCGGGCCCTCAAGCGCTCGATGGAGACCCGCGACGGCTACGACGAGATCCTCGGGCGCTCCCCGCAGATGCAGCGGCTCTTCGAGATGATCGCCAGCGTCGCCCCGTCGGATGCGCCGGTCCTGATCCAGGGGCAGAGCGGAACCGGCAAAGAGATGGTGGCCCGCGCCGTCCACCGCGCGAGCCCGAGGGCGGATAGGCCCTTCATCAAGGTCAACTGCGCCGCGCTGAACGAAAACCTCCTCGAAAGCGAGTTGTTCGGCCACGTTCGCGGAGCGTTCACCGGGGCGAACGCGACCCGCATCGGCCGCTTCGAGGCCGCCGACGGAGGCAGCATCTTTCTCGACGAGATCGGGGACCTGCCGCCCGCCACGCAGATCAAGCTGTTGCGGGTCCTGGAGGAGAAGGAGATCGAGCGGGTCGGGGACCACACGCCCATCCGCGTGGATGTGCGCGTCATCTCCGCGACCCACAAGAACCTCGAGCAGCTCATCGCCCGCGGGGAGTTCCGCGAGGACCTCTTTTTCCGGATCAACGTCTTTCCGATCACGATCCCCCCGCTTCGGGAGCGCCCGGACGACCTCGCGCTCATCATCCGGCACTTCATCGCCCGGCACAACCAGCGGGGCGAAAAAATCGTCAGCGGCCTCGAGCCGGAAGCGGCCAGGCGTCTCGCGGAATATTCCTGGCCGGGAAACGTGCGCGAGCTCCGGAACGCGATCGACTACGCCCTGGTGCTCTGCCCCGGGGGCGAGATCGCGGCCGCCCACCTCCCCCCGAGGATCCTCGCCGCGCGCGACTGCGCGCCCTCGCCCGCGGCCCTGAACGAGCGCGAGGAGCTTCTGGACGCCCTGAAACGCGCCGGCGGCAACCAATCCGCGGCCGCGCGCCTGCTCGGCGTGAGCCGGGTCACGGTCTGGAAGCGCATGAAGAAATACGGCCTGCGCCCGCCGCCAAGCCCATGACACCGATCCGCCTGGTCTCGCCGCCCTGGCCGCTCTACAGCCGCCCATCCCTGCAGCTCGGCGCGCTGAAGGCCTTCGTCGAGGCCCGCCTGCCGCAGCTCACGGTGGCCGCCGACCACTGGTACCTCACCGTCGCCGCCCGCGTGGGCTACCGCGTCTACCACGCCGTCTCGGAGCGCTCGCGGCTTGCCGAATGCCTGTTCGCGGCCCTGCTATACCCCGAAAGACGCGGGCGCATCGCCCGCTTCTTCCGGCGTGAGGCGCGCGGCAGCCGCCCGCTCGCCGCGGCGGACTTCGACGGCCTCTGCGCCCGGCTGAAGGAGCTCGCCGAAGAGTGGCTCGCCGAGGATTCCTGGACGGGCTGCCGCCTGGCGGGCTTCTCGATCGCCCTCTGCCAGCTCTCGGCCGGCCTCTACCTCATCCGGCGCCTCAAAGAGCGGCACCCGCAGACGGCGGTGGTCGTCGGCGGATCGGCCTTCGATCCGCAGTCGGGCCGCGCGGCGCTCGACCTCTTCCCGGAGATCGACGCCGTGGTGGCCGGCGAGGGCGAGCTGCCGCTGCTCGGTCTCGTGCGCCATCTCGTGATCGGCGGCCGGCCGATCGCGGAGCTGGCGCCCGCCCCGGGCGTCATCACCCGCTTGGCCGCCCCGCCGCCTCCGGCCGGCCCCGTCCAGGTCGCCGACCTGGACGCGCTCCCCGTCCCCGATTTCCGGGAATACTTCGAATCGCTCGGCCGCCTCGACCCCTCCCGGCGCTTCTTCCCGACCCTCTCGCTCGAGGTGTCGCGCGGCTGCTGGTGGCAGCGGGCGCCGGGGGACGGCGGGCGCCGCGGCTGCGCCTTCTGCAACCTCAATCTGCAGTGGCGCGGCTACCGCGCCAAGTCCGCCGCCCGGTCGGTCGCCGAAATCGATGCCCTCACCCGGCGCCACAAGACCCTATCGGTTGCGCTCGTGGACAACGTGCTGCCGCGGCGTTCGACCGCGGAGATGCTCGCCGGGCTCGCCGCCCTCGGCAAGGATCTCGCCATCTTCGCCGAGGTCCGGGCCCCCGTCGCGCCGGAGGTGCTCCGGCGCATGCGAGCGGCCGGGGTGCGCACCCTGCAGGCCGGGATCGAGGGGTTGAGCACCCGCCTGCTGGAGCGCCTCGGCAAGGGCACCCGCACCATTCAGAACCTGGAGTTGATGAAGAACTGCGAAGGCCTGGGCATCGCGCTGCACGGAAACCTGATCGCGCGATTCCCGGGGTGCGGCGCGACCGAGATCGAGGAGACCCTCGCCGCGCTCGAGTTCGCGCGGCTCTTCCGGCCGCTGCGGCTGGTCGATTTCTGGCTCGGCCGGGGCAGCCCGGTTTCCCTCGACCCCGGGCGCTTCGGCGTCCGTGCGGTCGCCAACCACCCGTTCTGGAGCGTGCTCTTCCCGGAGCCGGTGTTCCGCCGCCTGCCCTTCATGCTCCAAACCTACCGCGGCGACCGCCTCCGCCAGCGGGCCCTGTGGCGCCCCGTCGCCCGCGCGGTCGCACGCTGGCAAAAGGAGTACGCGGCCCTCCAGGCCGCCGCGCCGGGGGCCCCCGTCCTCTCCCTGCAGGACGGGGGCGAATTCCTGATCCTGCGGGAGCGCCGGCTGAACGGGGAGTCCGCCGTCCACCGCCTGGAGGGCGCCTCGCGGGAGATCTACCTCTTCTGCGCGCGCCGCCGCCGGTTGAAGGGGGTTTGCAAGCGCTTCCCCCGCTTCCCGGAGGAGAAGCTTGTCGCCTTCGTCCGGCAGATGACCGCCGCGCGGCTGATGTTCGCCGAAGGGGAGGAGGTCCTGAGCCTCGCCGTCCCCCATCGCCCGGACGCGTGACGGCGGCCGGCGCGGCGGCCGCGGAGGCGGTCAGGGGCCGTTCGGGGCGAATTCGATCCCGATGCCGTCGGCCTCGCACCAGACGACCTTGCCGACGCGGGTAACCAGCTTGCGCCTGTTTTTCAGGGGGATGGTGAGGTAGACGATCCGCCCGACCGCGAGGTTCTCGCTGCAGCGGATGAAAACGCCGCCGGGGCTCGCGCTGCGGATCTCGCCGCGGTAGCGCTTGCCCTGGCACTCGATGACCGTGGGGATGGCGCAGGGCCGGCGCTTGCCCCGGCGCGCCTCGCCATCGGTTCCCGGCCGGCGGCGGTGGGCAAGCCGCGACTTGAGCTCGACGCCGTACCCGTAGCGGCAGGACGACTCCTCGAGCTGGTTCCGCCAGCGGACGACGGCCCGGTAGCATTCGTAGAGCCCCGTGCCGCTCGGAAAAGGCGAGTTGGCGATCCCGATGAAGATCTCGGTGCCGGGGACGAGAAAAAAATCGGATTCGAAATAGAGGCCCGTCCGGCTGTAATTGCCCATGCGGGCTTCGTGGACGACCCCGACTTCGAGGTTTTCGATGGTGATGCGGCTGTGGTAATCGAGGCGGGCGCTCCGGCGTCTTTCAGGGTTATCGTCTTCCATCGGGACCGCCGCGGGGCGCCACAAGGCGCTTCAGTTGCGCTTTCCGTCGTACTTGCGGAGCAGGTCCATGATGGCCTCCTCCAGCAGGTCGTTCTGACGCTTTTCGAGCTGCGCCGCGAGGATCTTGATCCGCCGGATCAGCTCGGCGTCGAGCGTCGTGTTGTACATCTTGCGCTTGCCCATAACGGAAGTCATCTCAAGCCCCATGCGGCGATTCGCACCTCCCGACCCTTCCGTGCGGTTGGCTCACTGCTCGCAGCGCCAGGCAAGCGCCGCCTTGCCGAAGGGAAAATCCGCGAGCCACTCGACGTGCGTCGCATCGATCATCTGCGCGCGCCGCAGCACCTCCCGGCGGAGCCGGTCGGAAAGCTGCGGATGAATCTGGAACGTCCCCATGTCGCCGTTGGCGGCGATCGTGTCGAGGCAGCGGCATCTCTGCGCCGCGTCCCCCCCGGGGAGGTCTGGGAGCACCGGGGCCCGCGACGCACACCCCGCGAGGAGGGCCGCGGCAAGCAGCCACCCGCAGAACCGATGGACTCCGCGGACACCCCCCCGCACGGGATTCGCCTCGCTGCGCTTCACCGTCGCACCGCCCTCCGGCATCCAAGAATAGACGTAGTACCGACTTCTACTAGCAATTTTATAATAATTCGCCGTGGAAGTCAAAAACGAAAACGCCGAATCCTCGATTAAACGATGCAATCCCGGCAGGTTGCATCCGAAATGACGCCGGGCGGGGAGGCCCGCGGCAGCGGCCCGGCGCGCTCGGGGGGACGCGCGCGGCCCCGCTCCGCCGGGCCAGCTCACCGCAGCGGGTCGAGGAAGTCGGCGATCACGCGGTAAACTTTTTCGGAGTCCGGCCCGACGAGAATCCCGTGCCGTTCGAAGCTGAAAAGCGTGTAGCGCTTGTCCCGGGCGCCGAGCATTTCGAAGATCCTGCCGGAGCCTTTCGGGTCGACGACGGGGTCGCGGTTGGAATGGACGATCAGGGTCGGGATGACGATCTTGCCGAGCCGCGGCTCGAGCTTGTCCATCAGTCTTTCGATCTCGCGCACCCCCGAAACAGGGTTGCGCAGGTAGTTGATGTGCGGGTTTTCGGGGCGGTTCTCGACGAACTCCATCCTCGGCGCCGCCTGGAGCTTCCTGCCCACGAAGCGGTTCCACATGTCGACCGCCGGGGCGAAACGGGCCGCGAAGTCCCTGAGCCGCAGCGGGGTCGATACGGCGAAGACCCCGGCCAGCGACTTGACCCGGGAGGCGAGCAGCAGGGCCAAGCCCGCGCCGGTGGAGAAGCCGCCCGCGACGACGCGCCGGCAGAGCCCCCGCATGAGCGCGTAGCCCCGGTCGATCGACGCGACCCACTCCTGATAGGTGCGCGCGGCGAGGTCCTCCGGGGCGGTCCCGTGGCCGCGAAGGCGCGGGGCGTAGACCCAGTAGCCGAGCCTCCCGAGGTACTCGGCCAGCCCGCGGACCTCGAGCGGGGCCGCCATGTAGCCGTGCGACAGAACGATTCCCAGATCCCGCGAGCGCCCTTCGATCAGGAAGGGCATGCCCACCTCCATCGGCTTGCTCTCTCCCTCGCGGTAAAAGCGGCGGTAGTCGGACTCGAACTCCTCGCGCGCCTCCCGGAGCAGCCGGTCGGCGACCCGTCGCCGGACCCAGAAGCCGGGCGCCCAGGCCAGGCGGCGAACGGTGCGCTGCAGGCCGGTCAGGGGCTCGACCGCGTTGGCCATGATGTCGACGGGGTTGTCGATCCGGGCCCGGTGAAAGCTCACGGGCGATGTGAAGCTCTTGGCGATCTTGACGTAGCCCTCCTCGGTCTTGCGCAGGTTCCCCTTCTCGAGCGCGAGCGCAAGGAAATCGGCCCAAATCCCCTCGCGGTCGTAGGCGAGCAGATGGCTCTGGTCGCCTTCCAGCCGCCGATGGAAATGGACCCCGCCCATCCGGCGGAGCTCGGCCGCGGCGAGGAAGACGCGGCCGCAGAGCTCGTAGGGGTCGATGCGCGCCCAGGGGCTCGCGCGCAGGATGGAGGCAAAGAGGTGGTCGTGGTTGACGGTCGCCAGGGAGTAGATCGCGGCCATGTAGCGCTGCATCAGCGCCTGGGCCTCCCGGCGCATCATCCGGCGCGCGCGGATGGGGTCGTCGGTCTCGAAGCGCGCGGCGCGCTCGATGTCCCGGAGCACGACCGGGTGGCGCAGGTGCTCGCCGACGGCGATCGGCAGGCCGAAGCGGACGTCGATGTCCACCCCGGAGAGCAGCATCGACCCCTCGGTCATGATCTCGTCGAGCGCACGGTCCGGGAGGTCTTCGACCAACCGGCGGGCGATGTCGCTCAGGATGTTCTCCCGGGCGCGCAGCGGGTAGTAGGTGATGTTCACCGGCAGGATATAGGTCTGGCGCTTGGCGACGGCCTCGGGATCGGCGATCTGGAACACCTCGCGGAGGCGCTCGGCCTCCGGGTGGCGTCCGGCCGCCAGCCGCGACATGCGCTCGCGGTAGAACTCCGTGCGCAGGGCGAGCATCGCCGCCCCGGTGTGGGGCGGATGTTTGCCGCCGGCCCAGGAGACCATGAAGCGCCCCTTGTCGACGATCTTGAGGTTCTTCACCATCCGGCCCTCGGGGAAAATGAGCCAGTGGGCTTCGCCGGTGAGAAGGCTCTTCACGATCAGCCGGTCCCGGTCGGGGTCCCTGGTCGAAACCGCCCCGACGCGGTCGAGAAAGCTGCCGAGCGCACCCCGGAAAAGCTCGTAATCGGCGAGCGACCAGACCGGGACCTGGGTGAGTTTGTTGAGCAGGTAGGGCATGAGCAGGGTTTCGATGCGGGTGAAGTGGTTGACGACGAAGATGATCGAGCCCTGCGGAAGGTGCTCCTCCCCGTGGATATGGACCTGCGCCTTGGACAGGTTGGCGAGCGCCTTGACGGCCAGGCCGGTCGTGCGGTAGGCGATCCGGCTCATGGGCGTTCGATTGGGCGCAGCAGCCGCATCCATGATCATGGATAACACCTTAATGTGATGATAATATTCAAGCTTATCGCAATCGCCGCCCCAAATCAATGGCCCCGCGCCCCGGCTGCATGGAAGCTGCGCCCCGGGCAAGTTGACACCGATGCGTTTTTCGGTTTACTTAACCCGAGCTATCTTCCGGAAATCCTTCGCATCCGCAGCGATCGACAGGAGGCGCAGCTTGTATTCCAAGATATTGATTCTGAGGTTTTCCCAGGAGGTGGCCCAGCGGCCGCTGGTCTACCACCTGACGCGCGATTTCGACCTCGTCTTCAACATCCTGAACGCGGCCATCCTCCCGGGCAAGGAGGGGGTGATGGTGATGGAGCTCTCCGGCACCAAGAAGAACTTCCGCGACGGGGTGAGGTTCCTCAAGGAGCACAACGTCTCGGTGCAGAACGCCTCGCGCGAGGTCAAGCGCGCGGCCGCCAAATGCACGCACTGCGGGGCCTGCACGGCGGTCTGCCCGACCGGGGCCCTGTGGATCGAGCGGCCGGAGATGCGCGTGCATTTCGACCAGAAGAAGTGCAGCGTCTGCGAGCTCTGTGTGCCGGCATGCCCTCCGCGGGCGATGGAGGTCCGCCCGATCAAGACCGACGCCTTTTTCGCATGAACCGACGGATCGCCGTGGCCGTGAGCGGGGGGATCGACTCCCTCGTCGCGGCCCACCTGCTCCAGGCCGACGGCTGGACCATCATTCCCCTGCACTTCCTCACCGGTTTCGAGGCCGGCTCCGGGCCGCCCGGGGATGCGCGGGCCCAAGCGCGCTCGCGGATGGCGGCGATCGAAAAGGCGCTCGGCGTCGAGGTCCAGGTCGTCGATGCCCGCGACGAATTCCGCGCCCGGGTCGTCGACTACTTCACGGCCGCCTACCTCTCCGGCGAGACCCCGAACCCCTGCGTGGTCTGCAACCCGCGGATCAAGTTCGGGGCGCTGCTCGATGCGGGGATGGCGCTCGGCGCCGAACGGCTGGCGACCGGCCACTACGCGCGCCTCGAAGCGGGCGCCGACGGGCGGATGCGGCTCATGAAAGGCCTCGACCCGCGGAAGGACCAGTCCTATTTCCTGTGCCGCCTCGACCAGGCCCAGCTGCGGCGCGCCTGTTTTCCCCTGGGCGCGATGACCAAGGCCGAGACCCGGGCGATCGCCGCCGCCCGGGGGCTCTCGGCGGCCGCGGCCGCCGAGAGCCGGGACATCTGCTTCGTCAAGCGCGGCGCCTACCGCGAATTCGTGGCGGCGGCCTTGCCGCAGCCGGCGGCCCCCGGCCTCATCGCGCACGTCGACGGTAGGGTTCTCGGCGCGCACTCCGGCCTGCACGCCTTCACGATCGGCCAGCGGCGCGGGCTCAACTGCCCGGCCGCCGCCCCTTACTATGTCGTGCGCCTGGATGCCGCGACCAACCGGGTGATCGTCGGCGGCCGGGAGGACCTGGCTGCGGCCGCCTGCCGGGTCGAGCGCATCAACTGGATCGCGGAGCCGCCCGCGGCGCCGATCCGTGTGGCGGCGCGCATCCGCTACCGCCACGCGGCGGCGCCCGCCATGTTCGCGCCCGACGGCCCCGCGCGCGGGCGCGTGGCCTTCGATGTCCCTCAGCCGGCGGTGACCCCGGGGCAGGCGGCGGTCTTCTACCGCGGCGATGAGGTGCTGGGAGGCGGCTTCATCGCGGCATGAAGGGCTGACATGCGGACATTCAAAATCATCACCCTCGGCTGCAAGGTCAACCAGGCCGAGTCCGAAGAGCTCCGCAAGCGCCTGCTCGCGGGGGAGTGGCGCCCGGCCGCCGACGCGCAGCCGGCCGACCTGTGCGTCGTCAACACCTGCGCCGTGACCCGCCGCGCCGCGATGCAGTCGCGCCAGGCGCTGCGCCGCGCCGCGGCGGACCATCCCGAAGCGACGCTGGTCGCCGCCGGCTGCTACGCCGCCACCGACCCCCAGGCCCTGGAAGCGATCGCGGGCCTCGACTACATCGCCGGCGGGCCGGCGGGCAACGGGCTTGTCGACGCGCTCGGCCCCGCCCCCCGCGGCAAGCCGGCGCGCCCGCAGCGCCTGGAGGATGCCAAGGAGCGATCGCGCTTCGACTTCCTCCCCCCCTCCCCCGCCTCGGGACGCACGCGCCCGGCGATCAAGATCCAGGACGGCTGCGACGCCTTCTGCGCCTACTGCATCGTTCCCCACGCCCGCGGCCGCAGCCGCAGCATGCCGCTTCCCGCCGTGCTCGAGGCGCTCGCGTGCACGTTCGACGCCGGTTTCCACGAGGTCGTCTTGAGCGGGATCCACCTCGGCTGCTGGGGGCGGGACCTCACGCCGCCCCAGACGCTCGAGGATCTGCTCGCGGCGATCGCCGCGCATCCGCCCCCGGGACGGGTGCGCCTGAGCTCGATCGAACCGCTCGAGCTCTCCGAGGCGCTCATCGACCGCATCGCGGGCTCCGCCTGCTTCTGCCGCCACCTCCACATCCCCCTGCAGAGCGGGGACGAGGAGGTGCTCCGGCGCATGGGCCGGCCCTACACCCCCGGGGAGTCCGCCCAGCGGATCGAGCGGGTGCGCCGCCGGATGCCGGATGCCGCCGTGGGGGCGGACCTCATCGTCGGCTTTCCCGGCGAATCGGAGCAGGCGTTCGAAAACACCCTGGAGCTGATCGCCGCGCTGCCGGTCACCTACCTGCACGTCTTTCCGTTTTCGCCGCGCCCGGGGACGGCCGCTTTCGGAATGACGCCGCGGCCCTCCCCGCCGGAGGTCAAGCGCCGCGCGGCGCGGCTGCGGCGCCTCGGGCTCCAAAAGCGCCTCGCCTTCCACCACGCCTTCGTCGGCCGCGAGGTCGAGGTGCTGGTCGAGACCCGCCGCGACCCCGCCAGCGGCCTGCTGCGGGGGGTCTCCTCGAACTACCTGACGGTCATTTTCGCCGGGGACGACCGCCTGCGGAACCGCCGCGTCCGGGTGAGGATCGAGGCGGCCGGACCGGCGGTTTTGAGCGGCGCGCTGCCCTCCGGCGCCGCCTGACGCCCACCCATCGGAGGATCCGCCCATGTTCGACCATCTTTTGACCGCCGAGGCCCGCGCGCTGCGCGCCGAGGTCCGCGATCTCGTGAAATGGGTGCCGCGGGAGATGATTCTCGCCATGGACCGCGACGAGATCCGCTTCCCGCGGGAGTTCCTGCGGGAGGCCGGCCGGCGCAACCTCCTCGGCTGCCGCTATCCCGTGCGGTGGGGCGGCCGCGGCCTCGACTGGGTGGCGACCTGCATGGCCATGGAGGAGGTCGGCACCCTGGGATACGTTTTCGCCTGCGTCTTCGGGGTCGGGGCGGAGCTCGTCTGCGACGCCATCATGCGCCACGGGACCGACGATCAGCGGGAGCGCTACGTCCGGCCGCTTTTGCGCGGCGAGCGCTTCGCCGCCGAGTGCCTCACCGAGCCGCGCGGCGGCTCGGATTTCTTCGGCGCCGCCACGACCGCCGAGGACCGCGGCGACCACTTCGTGCTGAACGGCCAGAAGCGCTTCATCGTCGGCGCGGAGGGCGCCGATTTTTTTCTCGTCTACGCCCGCACCGACCCCTCGGCCGAGCCGCACCGGGCCCTCTCCTGCCTGATCGTCGACCGCGGACCGGGGGTCGAGACCCAGTACCTCTACGGGCTGATGGGCTGCCGCGGCGGCGGCACCGGCCGGCTCGTATTCCGCAACGCCCGCGTACCCAAGGAAAACGTGGTCGGGGCCGTCCACGGGGCCTACCCGGTATTCAACACCATGATGATCCCCGAGCGCCTCGGCACCGCCGCCATGACCATCGGCGCCGCGCGGCCCGCGCTCGACATCGCGACCGCCTACACCCGGCGCCGCAAGGCCTTCGGCCGCCCGATCCAGAGCTTCCAGGGGGTGAGCTTCCAGGTCGCCGAGGCGGCCATGCTGCTCGATGCTTCGCGCGCCATGGTGTATGCGACCGCGCGTGGGGTGGACTGCGGGATCGACGCCCGCCTGACCCGGCGCCTGGTCTCCGAAACCAAGAAGTTCGTCACCGAGGCCTGCCAGAAGGCGGCGCACCGCGCCATGCAGGTCATGGGCGGCATCGGCTACACGAGCGTCTTCCCGATCGAGCGCATCGTGCGCGACCTCCGGCTCGCCTCCATCTGGACCGGAACGAACGAGATCATGGCGGGGATCATCGCCGCCGAGTGGTACCGCGAAACGGCGGCCGCGCCGCCGCCGCCGCGCGACTTCGAGGCCGACGCGAGCGAGGCCTTCGCCGCGGACGAGAAGATCTACGACTGAACGCGAGGGGAAGCCACGTGCCCGCCCCCACCGGCAGCGAGTCATGAACATCGTCGCCCGGCGCGCCTACGGGCCGGTCGAGGCCTTTACGCTCGGCTTCGGGCCGATCGGCCGCCCGCTCATGACCGTCACCTTCTACCTCCTGGAGGGGGTCCTCATCGACGCCGGCCAGAGCCGCATGCGGGCCGCGGCGCTCGGCCTGCTGGGCGGCCGCAGGATCGACCGCATCCTGCTCACCCACCACCACGAGGACCACAGCGGCAACGCGGGTGCGATCGCCGCAAAAAGCGGGGCGCGGATCCAGGGGCACGCGCTTACCGCGGAGAGGATGCGGCGCGGCTTCGGCATCCGCGCCTACCAGCGGTTCTTGTGGGGGCGCGCCGCACCGGCCGCGGTCGGGCCGCTCGAACCGGTGATCGCGGCCGGCCGCTTCAGGCTCCTTCCGCTGCACACCCCCGGCCACAGTCCGGACCACACGGTCTACCTCGAGCCGGACCAGGGGTGGCTCTTCGCCGGCGACCTCTTTCTCGGGGAGCGGATCAAGTTCTTCCGCGCCGACGAGCGCTTCGCGGAGCAGATCGTCTCGATCCGCCGCGTGCTCGCGCACGATTTCGATGCGCTCTTCTGCGCCCACAACCCGGTCGCGGCCGGCGGCCGGAGAAAGCTTGCGGCCAAACTCGCCTTCCTCGAGGAGCTCTACGGCGAGATCAGGCGCCTGCGGGATCAGGGAGTCGACCCCGCCGCCATCATCCGCCGGCTCGACCCGCGCCTCGACCGCCGGGTGAAGTTGATCACCTGCGGCAACGCGAGCTTCGCCAACATGGTGCGTTCCGCCTGCCTCGATGACGGCCCGCCGGCCGCAGCCAGCCCCCCCGCCGCCCGGTGACCCTGTCCAATTTTTTCTCCACCGCTGGGAATCCGGGTTCCCAGGGGAGGCACCAAGGAACCCCGGCCCGTGATCCATATCCATTTATCTGTTTGAAATAATATTTATTTTTTTTAACGCCCAACGATCCGCCGGAGTGCACGCTTTTTGCTATTCAATGCGCACGCGCCATGATTAGAGCGGAGGGGGAATGCCATCCGAGCCGGTGAACATACGGCACTTGTTGGTCGAAAGACTGGAATCCCTGGGAGTCGCCGCCAGTCTCGTGCCCGGCCTGCTCCGTCTGATCTCGAGCGCGGTGGCGGCCGAGCCCCATCCGAACCGTGAGATCGTAAGCCGCCGGATGAAATTTCTCGGGTGGAGCGACTTCGAGCTCGACGAGCACACCTTTCAGCTGGCGATGGCCTGTCTAGATGAAGAGGCCTGCAAGTCGACGGCGGACCTGATCCGCGAGCTCGAAAACCAGCCCTCGCCTTCCGAGTAACGGCCGCACGGCTCAAGCCCGCGCTTCCCCCCCCGGGGGCCTGCATTCCACCCATAACGCCCGCATGCTGATCGCCAGGCCGGGAAGCCGGCGGGCAATTGCCTTCTGACCGGCGGTAGGGTATGTATCCGTCCGGAGGATAGCAGGTCATGGGCTTACGCCATCAACCCTGGACAAGCCGCCGAAAGGCTGAAGGAGGGCCGGCGTGGCCGACGACGGTTTGAATCCCAACCGGCCCGGGGCCCCGGAGGCCGGCGGGGATTCGCGGCCGGCCGGCCCGGCGGAGACCCGGAACGCACGGCTGCACGCGGTCGTCGAAAACGTGCCGGCCCTGATCTGCTGCTTCCGGCCCGACGGAACCCTGACCTACGCCAATGCGCGCTACCGCCAAGCCTTCGGCCGCGGCGGGGAGGAGTTGATCGGCCGCGGCTTCTTCGATTTCCTCCCGGCCGAGGAGCACGCAAGGGTGCGCCGGGCATTCCGCTCCCTTACCCCCGAATCCCCCACGGTGACCTACGAGCACGCGGTCGTCGGTGCGGATGGAAAACGCGCCTGGCAGGAGTGGACCGACCACGGCGTGTTCGACGCGGAAGGCTGCCCGATCGAGTACCATTCGATCGGCCAGGACATCACGCCGCGCCGGGAGGCCGAGGCCGCCCTGCGCCGCTCCGAGGAGCAGCACCGGCTGGTCGTCGAAAACGCCCACGACGCCATTTTCATCGTGCAGGACGGAAAAATCCATTTTCCGAACCGCCGGGCCAGAGAAATGGGCCGCACCCTCGGCTTCGCCGGGGAGCGGCTGGCCTTCATCGATTTCATCCACCCGGACGACCGGGACACCGTCGCCTCCCGCCACCTGCGCCGCCTCCAGGGCGAAACGCTTCCCGCGCGCTACTCCTTCCGGCTGCTTGGGCAGGAGGGGAAGCTCATCTGGGTCGAGCTGAACTCGATCCGCATCGATTGGAACGGCCGGCCGGCGACGCTCAATTTCCTGCGGGATATCACCGAGCAGAAAGCCCTCGAGAACCAGTTCCACCAGGCCCAGAAGATGGAGGCCATCGGGAACCTGGCCGGGGGGATCGCGCACGACTTCAACAACCTTCTGATGTGCATCCAGGGAAACGCCGCCGTGGTGCTCGGCGCGTTGGGCGGGGATCACCCGCTGGCCGAACCCCTGCGCGCGATCCAGCGCTCGGCCGAAAGCGGGGCGGGGCTGACCCGGCAGCTCCTGGGCTTCGCGCGGCGCGGGAAGTACGACTTCAAACCGATCGACATCAACGCCGCCGTCAGCAAGACCGGCGGGATGTTCCAGCGCAGCCGGCGGGAGCTCGCCGTCGACTTCGATCTCGAGCCCGCCCCGTGGGCCGTCGAAGCCGACGAGGGACAGATCGAGCAGGTGCTCCTCAACCTCTGCGTGAACGCCTGGCAGGCGACGGGACCGGGGGGATGCGTCGCCATCCAGACCCGCAACCTTTTCGTCTCCCCGGATAACCATCCCGAGTTGGACCTTCCCGCCGGCCGTTACGTCCGCATTGCCGTCCGGGACAACGGCTGCGGCATGGACGAGCAGACCCTCGCGAAGATCTTCGAGCCCTTCTTCACGACGAAGGGCCCCGGCATCGGCACGGGCCTGGGGCTCGCCTCGGCCTACGGCATCGTCCAAAACCACGGCGGCCTCATCGCGGCATCGAGCCGCAAGGGCGCCGGGAGCGTGTTCCACGTTTACCTGCCCGCCGCGGACAAGGAAGCGAGCCCGCAGGCGAAGCCGGTTGACAAACCCGCTTCCTTCGCCGCACCCCCCGCCGCCGGGCGGTTCACGGTCCTGATCGTCGACGACGAGCGCGAAGTGCTCGAAACGCTCGCGCGCATCCTGAGGCTCAAAGGCTTCCGGGTGCTCGCCGCGCTCTCCGGAAAAAACGCGGTCGAGATCTACCGCACCGCCCGCGACCCGATCGACATCGTCGTCCTGGACATGCTCATGCCGGAGATGGGCGGCAGCGAAGCCTTCAACCGCATCCGGCAGATCGACCCCGGCGCCCGTTTCATCCTCTCGAGCGGCTACAGCCTGGGCGAGGACATCGTGCGGATCCTCGACAGCGGCGGGGTCGGCTTCCTGCAGAAACCCTACCATCCCGACCTGCTGGTCGAGAAGATCAACGGCCTTCTCAAATCGGGTTCAACGTGAGATCGGACGAGGCGATCGCGATCGTCGGCGCCGGGGCCGTCGTTCCCGGGGCGCACGACACCGAGGCTTTCTGGGCCAACATCCGCGACCGCGTCGATGCCGTCGCCCCGGTCGCGGAGCGCCGCTGGATCGCCGGCCGGGAGGCCATGACCCGGCAGGGCCCGGAGGTCGACACGGCCTACTCCGACCGCTGCTGCCTCCTGCCCGAGCCGCGCTTCGACCCGGCCGGTCTGCGTCTCGACCCCGAAACGGCGGCGGCGCTCGACCCGATGCACCAGGCCGTGCTCGCCGCCGCCCGCGAGGCGGTCGGGGGCCGCCGCCCGCCGCTGCTCGACCGGGAGCGCACCGGCGTCGTGCTCGCCGCGATCGTGCTGCCCACCGACGGGGCCGCCGCCCTCACCCGCGAATTGATCGGCGGCCTCCTCGAGGAGCATGCCGCCGGCGCTGCGCCCCGACCCCCTGACCCGCGGCTGCGGGTCGCGGCGCGGGTGGCCGGCTACCCGGCGGCCCTCCTCGCCCGGGCGCTCGGGCTGGGCGGCGGGGCCTTCACGCTGGATGCGGCCTGCGCCTCCTCGCTCTACGCGGTCAAGCTCGCCTGCGACGCGCTGCTCGCCGGCCGGGCCGAGGCCATGCTCGCCGGCGGCGTCTCGCGCCCGGACTGCCTCTTCACCCAGGTCGGCTTCAGCCAGCTGCGCGCGCTGTCGCCGAGCGGCCGCTGCGCCCCCTTCGACCGCCGCGCCGACGGCCTGGTCGTGGGCGAAGGCGCCGGGGTCGTGGTGCTCAAGCGGCTCGCCGACGCCCGGCGCGACGGGGACCATGTTCAGGGGATCATCCGCGCCGTGGGCCTCTCGAACGACCTCGGCGGAAATCTCCTCGCCCCCGAAACCCGCGGCCAGCTGCGCGCGATGCGCGCCGCCTATGCCGCCGCCGGCTGGTCCCCGTTCGAGGTCGACCTGATCGAATGCCACGGGGCCGGAACCCCGGTCGGGGACGCGGTGGAGATCGCGAGCCTGCGGGAGCTTTGGGGAGAAGACGGGTGGCGCCCCGGCGGCTGCCCCCTCGGATCGGTCAAGTCCATGATCGGGCACCTCCTCACAGCCGCGGGCGCGGCCGGGCTGATCAAGCTCCTCCTCGCGCTCGCCCACCGCACGCTGCCGCCGAGCCTGAACTTCACCGAGCCGCCGGAAGGCAGCCCGCTGATCGGCGGGCCCTTCCGCGTCCAGACCGAGTGCGCGCCCTGGGAGCCGCGGCCCGGCGGGGTCCCGCGCCGCGCGGCGCTGAGCGCCTTCGGCTTCGGGGGGATCAACGCCCATCTCCTGCTCGAAGAGGCCCCCGGGGAGGAGCAGGTGCATCAGCGGCGATGCGCATGGAGCGCGGCGGCCTGCATTGAAGGCGGCGCCGGCCCGGCGGGCGGCGCCGCGCGCTCCGCGGCCCCGGTCTGCGAAGCGGCCGTCGTGGGGGCCGCGGCGTGCATCGGGCGCGCGGCGACGCTGGCGCAGTTCGCCCGGGCGCTCTCGGAAAAACGGCCGCTTGCCGGCCCGCGGCCGCCCGGCCGCTGGAAAGGCTGCGACCGGGCTCTTTCGCCGGGGTTTTTCGACCTCGGCGGCAATTTCCTCGAGACGTTCGCCGTCGGGCATGGCGAGTTTCACATCCCTCCCCGTGAAATCCCGGACATTCTGCCCCAGCACCTGCTGATGTTGAAGACCGCGGCGCTCGCCATGGACGACGCCGGGCTTGAGCGGCGCACCGAGCGACTCGCCATGGGGGCCCTCGTCGGGCTCGATTTCGACTTCGAAGCCGCGAACTTCCATCTTCGCTGGCACCTCGAGCGCCGCTTTGCCGCGTGGCGGCGGGAACGCTTCGCACACCTCGCCCCGGAGGAGGCCGAGCGCCTGCTCGAGCGGCTGAAGGATGCCGTCAGCCCTCCGCTCACCGCCTCCCGCACGCTCGGCGCCCTGGGGAGCATGGCGGCAAGCCGCATCGCGCGCGAGTTCCGCTTCGGGGGGATGAGCTTCACGGTCTCCGCCAGCGAGGCCTCCGGTGTGCGGGCGCTCGAAATCGCCGTGCGCGCGCTGGCCGCCCGCGAGCTCGACTGCGCCCTCGTCGGCGGGGTCGACCTCTGCGGCGACCTCCGCCGGGTGGCCCTGGACCGCGTCGAAGCCGATCCCTTCCCCGGCCCGGCGGACGGGGCGGCGGCCCTCGTGCTCAAGCGTCTCGATGACGCGCTCGCCGACGGCGACCGGATCTACGCCGTGGTTTCGGGCATCGGGGCCGGCGCCGGCTTTGGAGGCCGCGCACCGGGCGGCGGAATGCGGGCGCTCCAAGCGGCGCTCGCCGAGGCCGGAAATCCGCCGCCCGCGCCCGCGGCCTGGATCCTCTCCGGCCGCGGGAGCGCGGCGCCCCTCGCCGCGGCGACGGCTTGGTCGCGAGAAGCCGAGCGCCTCGAGGAGATCGTCGGCGACCTCGGCGCCCTCGCGGGGCTCGCGGCGGTGCTCGCGGCCGCCCTGCGCCTCCGGCCCGGGAAAACCGACCCGCAGGCGCCGCAAGACGCCGCGGACTGGGCCCTCGCCTCGACGCTCGCCGCCGACGGCGACGGCCTGCACGTGGTGTTGCGGCGCCCGCCCGCCGGGGCGGAAAAAGCCCTTCCGGCAGCTGAACCTGCGGCGGCCGCATCCGACGCTCATCCCAAGGAGAGCGTGCGGGTGGCGGTCGCCGGGAGGCCGATCGACCTCCCCCCCCTGCCGGAAGTTCCGGCCGCAGCGGGGCCGCCCTGCCCGGAGGTCTTCGACCACGCCGGGGCCGGGGTGGAGGATGCGATCGCGCGCCTCGCGGCCGTCTCGCGCGCGACCGCGGCGGCGCACGCCGACTTTCTCGAAGCGAGCGCCGAAATGACCCGCGCCGCGGCCGAGGCCGCGGCGATCGCCTCCCGGCTCGCGGCCGCCGCTCCGGGCGCCGTCCCGCCCGCGGCCCCTCCGGATCCTGCGCCGCCTCCGGCCTTCACCCGTGAGCAGTGCCTGGAGTTCGCCCGCGGCTCGGCCGCCCGCGTCCTCGGGCCCGAGTTCGCCGCGGTCGACCGGTTTCCCGTGCGGGTGCGGCTGCCCGACGAACCCCTCATGCTGGTCGACCGCATCCTTTCCGTCGAGGGCGAAAAGGGCCGGCTCGGACCGGGGCGCATCGTCACCGAGCACGAGGTGCTCCCCGGGGCCTGGTATCTGGACGGCGGGCGCGCGCCGGTCTGCATCGCCGTCGAGGCCGGCCAGGCCGACCTCTTCCTGTGCGCCTTCCTGGGGATCGACCTCGAGGTCCGCGGAAGACGGGCTTACCGCCTGCTCGACGCGACCGTTGAATTCCACCGGGGTCTCCCCCTGCCGGGGGAGACCATCCGCTACGATATCGCGATCGACAAGTTCGTCCGCCAGGGGGAGTCCCGGCTCTTCCTCTTCCGCTTCACCGGGTCCATCGCCGGGCGGCCCCTCATCACCATGACCGGCGGCTGCGCCGGGTTCTTCACGCCCGAGGAGGTCGAAAACTCCGGAGGCGTCCTGCTCACCGAGGAGGAGCGCGCGCCGCGCTCCGGGGCGTGCCCTGCGGACTGGAGCCCGCCGGTCCCCATGCGACCCGAGTCCTACGACGACCGCCAAATCGCCGCGCTGCGGACGGGCGATCTCGAGGCCTGCTTCGGCGAACGCTTCCGCGGCCTGCACCTCCCCGAGGCGCAGCGGCTCCCCGGCGGCCGCATGGCGCTCATCCACCGCGTCGCGCGCATCGACCCGCGGGGGGGGCGCTACGGGATCGGAAGGATCGAGGCCGAGGCCGACATCCGCCCCGACGACTGGTTCCTCACCTGCCATTTCGTGGACGATCCCGTCATGCCCGGGACCCTGATGTACGAGTGCTGCGCCCATGCCCTGAGGGTTTTTCTGCAGCGCATGGGCTGGGTGAGCGTAAGCCCCCGGGCGCGCTTCGGGCCGCTCCTCGGCAAACCCGCGACGCTCAAGTGCCGCGGGCCGGTCACCCCGCGGACGCCGCGGGTGACCTACCGCATCGACATCAAGGAGCTCGGCTTCGGGCCGGAGCCGTATGCCGTGGCGGACGCCGACATGCTGACGGGCGACCGGCACATCGTGCACTTCACCGACATGTCGCTTAGGCTCGAGGGGACGACCGGCGAGGAGATCGCCGCGCTCTGGTCCCGGAGGCCCGCCTGGGACCGGGAGCGCCTCATCGAGTTCGCCGCGGGATCCCCCAGCCGGGCCTTCGGGGAGCGCTACCGGCCCTTCGACGAGGGGGGGCGATTCATCGCCCGCCTGCCCTCCCCGCCCTACCTCTTCATGGACCGCATTACCGCGATCGACGCCGAGCCCTGGGAGCTCAAGGCCGGGGGATCGGTTGCCGCGGAGGTCGACCTCGACCCGCGGGCCTGGTACATGGCCGCCGAAGGGACCGGCGCCCCGCCGGGCTGCGTGCTGCTCGAAGCGGCCCTGCAGCCCTGCGGCTGGCTTGCGGCCTACATGGGCTCCGCGCTGAAGAGCGACAAGCCCCTGCACTTCAGAAACCTCGGCGGGAGCGCCCGGTTCATCCGGCGGCCCGGGCCGCCGGATGGCCCCCTCGCCGTGCGCGCGCGCCTGACCCAGGTCGCCGAGGTGGTCGACATGTTGATCGAGCACTTCGACTTCGAGGTTGACGACGCGGCCGGGCCGCTCTACACCGGCTCGACCTACTTCGGCTTCTTCACCCCGGCGGCCCTCGCCCGCCAGGAAGGGCTGCGGGACGCCCCCCTCTGGGCCTTTCGCGCCGCGGGAGAGGCGCGGGGCGCGGTCGATCTCCCGGACCTCCCGCCGCGCTCCCCGGAGGACCCCGTGCGGCCGGCAGCCACCGGGCTCGCCCTGCCGGGGAAGGCGCTGCGCATGATCGACCGGATCGAGCGCCTCGATCCGGAGGGCGGGCCGCACGGCCTGGGATACGTCCTGGGCGCAAAGACCGTCGACCCGCAGGAGTGGTTTTTCAAGGCGCACTTCCACGCCGACCCGGTCTGGCCCGGTTCGCTGGGAATCGATGCCTTCATCCAGCTGCTTAAATTTTTCGCTTTAACCAAATGGCCGGATATGATCACGTCGCATCGGTTCGCTCTCGCCGCAAACGAGCGCCACCGCTGGACCTACCGCGGCCAGGTCCTGCCTGCAAACCGGCTCGTCCGCGTCGAGGCGGCCGTCACGCGGGTGGAGGATGGTCCGGAGCCGGCTATTTTCGGCGAAGGCCATCTCATGGCGGACGGGCTCGTCATCTACCGCATGGAGAACTTCGGGCTCCGGCTGCTGCTTTCCGGCGGCGCGCGCCCCGCTTCAGGAAACTCATGAAATACTCGCGCGTTTCGATCGCATCCTTCGGCTATGAGCTTCCCCCCAACGTGGTCGCCTCGATCGACCTCGAGCGGCGGCTCCAGCCGGTCTACGCTGCTCTGAAACTCCAGCCCGGCCAGCTCGAGGCCATCACCGGGATACGCGAGCGGCGCTACTGGGACCCCGGCTTCGCCCTCCACACGGGGGCCGCGCGGGCCGGACGCAAGGCCCTCGACCGCTCCGGGATCCCCCGCGAGCGCATCGGCATCCTGGTGTACGGGGCCGTGTGCCGCGAGAACCTCGAGCCGGCGACGGCCTGCGCGGTGGCGGACGACTTGGGGCTCAAGCCCGATTGCCAGCTCTACGACCTCTCCAACGCCTGCCTGGGCGTCCTGAACGGAATGGTCCACGTCGCGAACGCGATCGAACTCGGGCAGGTGCAGGCCGGCATGGTGGTCGCCTGCGAATCGGCGCGCGAGATCGTCGATCTCACGATCGAGCGGCTGCTGGCCGAGCCCCGGATGGAGGTCCTGCGCAAAACCATGGCCACGTTCACCGGGGGCTCCGGGGCGGTCGCGGTGGTGCTCGCCGAACGCGCGCTCTGCCAAGCCGGCCGGCGCATCCTCGGCGGGGTCGCCCGCAGCGCGCCGGAGCACCATCGGCTTTGCGTGTGGGGGCCGGACACCGGGATCCCCGGCGGAACCCGGCACATGGCGGAGACCGATTCGGCCAAGGTGCTCCAGTACGGGGTGGCCCTCGGGATCGAAACGTTCCACGCCTTCCGCGAGCACCTCGGCTGGGGCGCCGGCGACCCCCGGCGGATCGTCTGCCACCAGGTCGGCGCGACCCACCAGCGAACCATCCTCGAGGCGCTCGGAATTCCGCCGGAGCGCGACTTCACGACCTTCCGCCACCTCGGCAACGTCGGCACGGTGTCGCTGCCGATCACCGCCGCGATCGCCGAGGAGCGCGGCTTCCTCTCCCCCGGAGAGAGCGTCGGGTTCCTGGGGATCGGAAGCGGTCTGAACTGCCTCATGCTGGGGATCGAATGGTGATCGACCTGCCGGGTGCGGCCCGCGGGCTCTTCCCCTTCACCCCGCGCTTCGTCGAAGTGCGCGGCCGCCGCATGCACTACGTCGACGAAGGATCGGGGGACCCGCTGGTCATGCTCCACGGCAACCCCACCTGGTCCTTCTTCTTCCGGCCGTTGATCGCCGGGCTTTCGTCCGGCTACCGCTGCATCGCACCGGACCATATCGGCTGCGGGCTCTCGGCGCGGCCCGGCGCGGACGAATACGGGTTCCGCCTGCAGGACCGCGCGGCCGATCTCGAGGCGTTCGTCGACCGCCTGCGTCTGTCGCGCCCGATCACGCTCGTGCTGCACGACTGGGGCGGGGCGATCGGCGCGGCCTTCGCCGTGCGCCACCCCGAGCGCATCGCCCGGCTGGTCCTTTTCAACACGGCGGCTTTCCGTAAACCGCCGGGGAAGCCCCTGCCCTGGATGCTGCGCCTGATCCGCGCCCACCCCCGGTTCGCCTACGCCTCCGTGGTGGGGCTGAACCTCTTTGCGATCGGCGCGGCCCTCGCCGCCCCCGCCAAGCCGCTCAACCCCGCCGTGCGGCGGGCGCTTCTCGCACCGACGCGCGGGGCGAAAAACCGCCTGGCGGTGCTGCGCTTCGTGCAGGACATCCCGGTCTCCCCGGGCGACCCGAGCCATTCTCTCCTCGCGGAGATCGAGGCGGGGCTGGCGCGGCTCGCCGCGGCGCCGGTCTTCATCGCCTGGGGGGAGCGCGACTTCGTCTTCGACTCCGACTACCTCGCGGAGTGGACCCGACGCTTCCCCGGCGCGGAGGTCCACCGTTTCCCGCGGGCCGGCCACTACCTCCTCGAGGATGAACCGGAGCGGATCACGGCGCTGGTCGCGGAGTTCCTCGCGCGCCACCCCGCCGCCGGCCGCGCGATTGAACCGGCGCCGCGGATGGTGTAGAAGCCCTCGCTATGGATGCGTCGAGCCCCGTGGCGCCCCCCGCCGGCGTCGTGAACGTCGCCGCCCACCTCGTCGCCGCCGCGGCCGCCCACCCGCACCGGCGCGCGGTGGTCGCCCCCGCCGGCCGCGACCGGGCCGGGCGCGCCGCCTACTCCCAGCTCACCTTCGCGCAGCTCGACCGCGAGTCCGACCGGCTGGCCCACGGCCTGGTCCGGGCGGGGATCGGCCGCGGCGTCCGCACGGTGCTCATGGTGCGGCCGGGAATCGAGTTCTTCGAGATCATCTTCGCCCTGTTCAAGGCCGGCGCGGTGCCGGTGGTGGTGGATCCCGGGATGGGCGTGCGCCGGATGCTCGCCTGCTACCGCAGCGCGGGGGCCGAAGCCTTCATCGGAATCCCGCTCGCCCAGGCCGTGCGGACCCTTTTCCGCTCGGCCTTCCGCGGGGTGCGCGCCGTCGTGACCGTCGGGCGGCGCTGGTTCTGGGGGGGGGCGACGCTTGCGGGGCTCCGCCGGGGCGGCGATCCCCACTTCCCGCTCGCCCCCACCGGCCCCGGGGAAACCGCGGCGGTGCTCTTCACCACCGGGGCGACCGGCCCGGCCAAGGGCGCGATCTACACCCACGGAAACTTCGACGCCCAGCTCGCCCAGATCCGCACGCACCTCGACTTCGAAGCGGACGAGGTGGACCTCTCGACCTTCCCGCTCTTCGCCCTCTTCTACCCGGCGCTGGGCGTGACGGCCGTCGTGCCGGACATGGATCCGACGCGGCCGGCGCGCGCGAACCCGGAGCGCCTCATCGAGGCGATCCGCGACCAGGGCGTCACCAACATGTTCGCCTCCCCCGCGCTCCTCGAGCGCCTCAGCGCCTACGGGACCGGCCGCGGCCTCGTGCTGCCGTCGCTGCGGCGCGTGATCTCGGCCGGCGCGCCGGTCCAGGCCGCGACGATCGAACGCATGCAGGGCCTGCTCGAACCCGGAGCGGAGATCCATACCCCCTACGGGGCGACCGAGGCCGTGCCGGTCGCCTCGATCCTCGGCCGCGAGATCCTCGCCGAGACCCGCGCCATGACCGACCGGGGCTACGGGATCTGCGTCGGCCGGCCGATCAACGACATCCCGGTGCGCATCATCGCCGTGACCGACGACCCGATCGCCCGCTGGTCCGACGACCTCGCGCTTCCCGCGGGCGAAATCGGCGAGATCGCGGTCAAAGGGGCTCTCGTCAGCCCCGGGTACGTCAACAACTCGGCGGCCGATGCGCTTGCGAAAATCCCGGAGGGGAACACCTTCTGGCACCGCATGGGCGACCTCGGCTGGATGGACCGCAAGGGGCGGATCTGGTTCTGCGGCCGAAAAAGCCACCGGGTGATCACCGCCGCGGGGACGCTCTACACCATCCCCTGCGAGGCCGTGTTCAACACCCACCCGGCGGTCTTCCGCAGCGCGCTCGTGGGGATCGGCCCTCGCAGCCGGCAGGTCCCGGCCGTCTGCATCGAGCTCGCCCCGGCCGGCCGCAAGGCGCCCCGCCGCGCGCTCCTAAAAGAGCTCCTCGAGCTCGCCGCCCGAAACGACCTCACCCGCGACATCCGCATCGTGCTCTTCCACCGCCGCTTTCCGGTGGACATCCGCCACAACGCGAAGATCTTCCGCGAGGAGCTCGCCCGCTGGGCGGCCCGAAAGGTGCGCCCCGCGGCGCTCGCCCGCGCCGCCGCGGCCGGGGAGGCGGGCTGATGGCGGGCTTCTCCGGCCACCGGCCCGAGCGGGTCCTCGTCACCGGGGGCGGCGGGTTTCTCGGCTCCGCCATCGTCCGCGCCCTCATCGCCCGCGGCGACGCCGTGCGCAGCTTTTCGCGGCGGCCGCAGCCCGGTCTCGCGGCCCTCGGGGTCGAACACCGGCAGGGCGACATCGCCGATCCGGAGGCGCTCGCGGCCGCCGCGGCCGGAGTCGATGTCGTCTTCCACACCGCGGCCAAGCCCCCGCCCTGGGGCCGGCGCCGCGACTACGAACGGACCAACGTCCGCGGCACCCGCAACGTGATCGCGGCGTGCCGCCGCGCGGGCGTCCCGCGGCTCGTCCACACGAGCACGCCGAGCGTCGTCTTCGACGGAAGCGACCTCGAGGGCGTCGACGAGTCCCGCCCGTATGCCGCGCGCTACACCGCCGAGTATCCCCGGACCAAGGCGATCGCCGAGCGCGAGGTGGCCGCCGCCGGCGCGGCCGGGGGGCTGCTCACCGTTGCGCTACGGCCGCACCAGATCTGGGGCCCCGGCGACCCGCACTTCGCGCCGCGGATCATCGCGCGCGCCCGCCGCCTGCGGCGGATCGGCGACGGGAAAAACCGGGTGGACACGACCTTCATCGACGACGCCGCCCGGGCGCACCTCCTTGCGGCCGATGCCCTCCGCGAAAACCCGGCCGTCTCGGGCCGGGTCTACTTCATCAGCCAGGGAGAGCCGGTCCCGGCTTGGGAGATGGTCGATGCGATCCTCTCCGCGGCCGGCCTGCCGCCCGTGCGCGGCCGGATATCGCACCGCGCGGCGCGGCTCATCGGCTGGTGCGCCGAGATGATCTACGCGGGCTTGCGCCTCCCCGGGGAGCCGCCGATGACGCGCTTCGTCGCCGACGCGCTCGCCAAGTCCCACTGGTTCGACATCGGCGCCGCCCGCCGCGACCTCGGGTACCGGCCGGCGGTCACGACCGCCCAAGGCCTGGAGCGCCTGCGCGCCTGGCTTGCGGCACACCAAGGAGACCCCGTTCCATGAAGCTCACCGACATCGCGGACCTCGAGCGCTGGATGGCGCTCGAAAACGAGATCCACGCGCGCTCCGGCATGGACGCGAACGTCTTCGACCCTCAGGGCTACCGCATCTCGCCCCAGAAGCACTGGGCGAACGACCTCTGCCCCGAAATCAAGGCGACCGACAAGGGGCAGAGCTTCATCTGCGCGCCGGCCCACATGAACATCGCCGCCGAGGCCATGCGCGCGCAGGCGACGGTGATCGAGGAGTGCGACGCCGGCCTGATCAAGATGGTGGTGCCGATCTTCTGCCGCGGGGAGTTCCTCGGCGCCGTGGGGGCCTGCGGCATGATCTTCGCGGACGGGGAGGTCGACGCCTTTCTCGTGAACAAGATGACGGGGATCGCGGAGGAGCAGATCGAGGCGCTCGCCCCGCAGGTACCCGCGATCGGGCGCGAGGCGGTCGAGGCGCTCGCGCGCTTCATCGAGGCGGAGGTCGCGGGGATCCTCCGGGAGGCCTGCGCCGACAATTGAGGCGCCGCCTATCCGCAGTCGGCTAAAGCCGGGCGGCGATCCGGCCGATACCCTTGCATGGGAGCGGGCTTTCCGGGCCTGCAGCAGGTTTCCATGCAGGAGGCCGCCATGAGCGCGAACAAGGTCGTGGTCAAGTACAAGGACGGCACGATCCGCAAGGGTCAGACCAGCAACTTCTTCCCGAACAAAACCTCGTTCCATCTGCAGGCCTTGAAGGGCGGCGGCGTCGAGGTGACGCTCGAGGAGCTCAAGGCGATCTTCTTCGTCAAGGACTTCGACGGCTCCCGGGAGCACCGCAAGGTCTACACGGACGAAGTCCCCGGCGGGGGCCGGAAGCTCCGCGTCACCTTCCGCGACGGCGAGACCATGATCGGCTTCACGACCGGCTACACCCCGGACCGCCCGGGATTCTACCTCGTCCCCGCCGACCTGAAGGGCAACAACGAACGCGTCTACGTCGTCAAGTCCGCGACCGTCAGGGTCGAAGCCGCCTGACCCACCGCCCCTGCCCGCCGGCCGGCGACGCGATCGCCGGCCGCCGCGACGGTAATCGCGTCATCTCCTCCGGGCGGGCGCATCGGCGTCCGCCGCCGGACTCCCGCGCGCTGCCCTGGCGGCGCGGAAAAAGATGGTTATGATCGTGAAAATCGGGTGCGCGAGGCGGCCGCCCTGATCAGCTTCACGGTCGAGACCTGACGGGTGATGGCGCCGGCCGTGGTTCCAACCGGCCGCGGGGGAGGCTTTGGCATGGAATCCGGAGCATATGTCGTCGTGGGGGGCAGCGCGGGAATCGGACGCGAGATCGCCTCAGGGCTTTCACGCGCCGGCCACGAGGTCTTGGTCGCCTCGCGCCGGGCCGAGGATTTAGCGGGGCTGGATCGGGTGCGCCATCTCGCGCTCGACGTGACGGCGCCGCCCGCCCGGATCGAGGCCTTGCCCGATGCCCTCCAGGGGCTCGTCTACTGCCCGGGCACCATCCGCCTCAAGCCCTTTCAACGCCTGACGCGCGAGGATCTGCTCGAGGACCTCCAGGTGAACTTCCTGGGGGC
The DNA here is from genome assembly GCA_964573635.1 of uncultured Desulfatibacillum sp. Taxonomy (GTDB): domain Bacteria; phylum Desulfobacterota; class Desulfobacteria; order Desulfobacterales; family SpSt-501; genus SpSt-501. Next base: position 71,986 of record CAZNKG010000020.1, read on the forward strand.
GGTGGCGCTGATCCAAGCCTGCCTGCCGAACCTGAAGCAGTCGCCGTCGGGGGCGAGCATCGTGCTCTTCAGCACGGTTGCGGTGGCGACCGGAATGCCCTTCCACGCCTCCGTCGCCGGCGCCAAGGGGGCGGTGGAAGGGCTCACCCGCTCGCTGGCGGCCGAGCTCGCCCCGCGGATCCGTGTGAACGCGATCGCCCCCTCGCTCACCGACACCCGGCTCGCCGGGGCGCTGCTCGCCACCGACGAGAAGCGCCAGGCGGCGGCCGACCGCCACCCCCTCAAGCGGATCGGAACGGCAGGGGAGATCGCCGCGCTCGCCCTCTTTCTCCTGGCGCCTGACTCCGGGTGGATCACCGGCCAAGTCCTGCATGCGGACGGCGGCTTGGGGGCGCTGCGTCTCTTCCGTTAGGCGGGGGGACCCCGCGATTTCTCCGCGGCGCGCCCCGATCTTCAGCGGCGATAACCCCCTTGGCCTGCTCCCGAAGCGCCTGCGCCGCGCGGCGCCAAGCCGGGCGGTTTCACGGCACCCTAGGCGGGGGTAGTCAAAACCGCCGATTCGTGCTACACGGTTGGGCGTGCGGCGACTCCTGACCGGCCCAAAGAAACCGGCCGCAAACGGCCGCCTCGAGGCAGCAGATGCCCTACCGCATCGAGTTGAGGGATGACATCGTCGAGGTCTACCTCTGGGGCCGCACGAGCCACGTGGAGGTTCTGAACATTATAAGGGAGCTGAACGCCCGCGACCCCCGCAAGGAGCAGAGCGACCTCTGGATCCTGGCGGAGGATGTCGTCATCGCCTTCCAAGATTTCCTCGCGATCGCCGAAAACGTCCTCGATCTGCTCACGCCGGACATGGTCTGGAAACGGTCGGCCGTCGTGGCGTCGAGCGCCACCCAGCAGGCGTTTGTCGAGCTTTACAAGACCCAGAGCCGGTCCCTGCCCTACGAAATCGGAGTCTTCACGTCCCGCCAGGAAGCGGTTGACTGGCTCAAGAGATAGCGTTCAGGCCGTCATGGCATACAAGGCCTTCGGGCGGGGAAGATCGTGAGCAGACTGGAATCCTTGGAAGGGACGGTCAAGAGAGATCTCGAAAATTGAACTGCCCCTCTTGCGGATTCAGAATCACCTTCTTGATCGAATCGCGGATTCGGCGGATCTGGGCCAATTTTTCTGCCTCCGAGCCATCGACGGAAGCAGGATCTGGGAACGGCATGTGCCAACGCCGGGTGATGCCGGGGAAGAGCGGGCAGTCCCCTTCGCTGTCGCTGCAGACGGTGATCACGTGGTCGAAAAGCCGGCCCTGCCTGTATAACTCGAACACACTTTGGGGCTTCTTGCGCGAGAGGTCAATTCCTTCTTCCTTCATGACTTCGACGACCAGTGGATCGACTTGCTCCGCCGGCTCGAAGCCGGCGCTTTCGATATGAAAATCATCCCCGCCGAATTTTTTCAGATAAGCCTCGGCGATCTGGCTCCGGCCGCTGTTGTGGCGGCAGATGAAAAGGATGTTGTATCTGGCCACATCTTCCCCCTGGGCCTTCCGCAGACGCCCCATGTATTCGGTTTCAAATATAATCTTAAGGCATTAAGGCATCCGACACCCAATTCTCGATCCGGCGCCGGATGTCATCTCGGATTGCACGGAACCGTTGGAGCCGGACTTCACGATCGCCCGTGAAAGCGGCCGGGTCGGGCACATCCCAATTCAACTCCTCCTTGACGCCGATGAAGGGCGGACATTTTTCAGCGTTCACCCCATCGCAGATCCGGATCACGTGGGAAAAGGGGTGGCCGGAGCGGGACACGTCAAACACGTCGCGCGGTACGGCGCCGGAGATGTCGATTCCGACCTCCTGCATCACCTCCACCGCCATGGGATGGAGGCTTCCCGGCTGCAGCCCGGCGCTCTCGGCGGTGATGCGGTCGCCGTAGAGGTGGTTGATCCAGGCGGCCGCCATTTGGCTGCGCGCGCTGTTATGCACGCATACGACCAGGACCCGATGCGCCGCCCCCGCAGCGGTTTCGCGGTACTCCCGCATGCGGTGGCGCACGATTTCCCCAAGCACCATGTAGATCACATGCTTGGCGATGTTGACGGCATGATCGGCCAGCCGCTCGATATGCTGAACGATCGCCAGAAGCGCGAAATAGCTGCGCGCGAGCCGTTGATCGTTCAGAATGGCCTCCCGCAGCCCGGCGGCGAGCGAAGCAACCTGAACATCGACGCGGTCGTCGGCCAGCCAAATCTCGGTGGCCTGTCGATGATCCCGATAGAAAAACGCCCGCAGGCCGAGTTCCAGGTTTCTTTGGATCTCCTCCGTCAACGAACGCAGTGGGTCGGAGAATTTCGCCATGGCCTGCGGGTCCATTTCATGGACCCGCCTAGCGACCGCCGCCGCGAGATCGCCGATCCGCTCCAGATCGCGGTTGGCTTTGGTCGTCGCGACGAGAAACCGCATTTCATCGGCGTAGGGCTGATGCAGCGTCATCACCTTGAGGCAGGCCTCTTCGAGATGGACTTCCAACCGGTTGATCTCGTTTTCCTGCCGGAGAACCTCGCGTGCGGCTTTCTCGTCGGCCTGGACGACGGCGGCCATGGCTCGCCGCACATTGGCGAGAACTTCTTCCGACAGGTCGTGGAGCATGGTGTGGACGGCTTCGATTTCAGAACGGTAACGCCGGGGCAACATGAATCATTCCTCGTTTAAAGGATGTCTGTTCAGCCGCCGAGCGGGGCGCGACAGGCCGGGCCTATCCAAAAGCAGGATCCGATGGACGGTCCGGCCTGCCGTCGATCGACCGAGTCATTTGGCCATTAGATAGTCGTTGATCGTCGCTGCGTCCGGCGCCTTGATCGTCATGCCGTTCGGCCCCGCCCCCGGGCGGATGACTTGCTGGACCAGTTCACCGTGCTTGCGAAATTCATCGATCTCCTTCGCCCCTTCCCGAAAAACCCACAGGCGTCCGTCTTGCACCTGGGTGACGAAGCCGGGCTTGTCATAGGACGCCTTGGCGCCGGCGGCCGAACCGGAGGGGGTTTGGCCGGCGGTGTGGAAGCAGCCGGTCGAAAAGGCGATCATCCCCGCCAGCAGAATCGCGGCCATGGTGAGTGGTGTTTTCATGAATTCGATCTCCTTTCGCGCTGTCGTTGAGGTTGCCGATGCGGAGGCATCATCCGAATCGTCCGGTCACATAATCCAGGGTTTCCGCCAAGTGGGGTTTTTGAAAGATGGCCTCCGTGGGGCCGTACTCCACCAGGTGGCCCAAGTACATGAAGGCGGTGTAATCGCTGGTGCGCGAGGCCTGCTGCATGTTGTGGGTCACAATGAGAATCGTGTAGTCGCCCTTCAAGGCCTGAACCAAATCCTCGATCTTGTTCGTGGCGATCGGGTCGAGCGCCGAGCAAGGCTCGTCCATCAAAAGGACTTCCGGCTCGGCGGCGATCGCCCGCGCCAAACACAGCCGCTGCTGCTGCCCGCCGGAGAGCCCCAGGGCGCTTTCATGCAGGCGGTCCTTGACTTCGTTCCACAGGGCGGCCGCCGTCAGGCTGCGCTCGCAGACGGTATCGAGCAGCCGCTTGTCCCGCTCCCCGTCGATCCGCAGGGGATAGATAACGTTTTCATAAATGCTCAGCGGGAACGGGTTGGGCTTCTGGAACACCATCCCCATGCGCTTGCGCAGCTCGATCACATCGACTGCGGGGCTGTAGATCGACTCTCCCAGCAGTTGGATGTCGCCTTGAATGCGCACGCCGCTGATCAGGTCGTTGATCCGGTTGACCGACCTAAGCAGGGTGGATTTGCCGCAGCCGGAGGGTCCGATCAGCGCGGTGATCTTGCCTTTGGGAATTTTCATCGAAATGTCGAAAAGGGCCTGGGCCTCGCCGTAGAAAAATGAAAAGTTCCGCATTTCCAGTACGGCGGACTCCTCCTTCACCTGGGGGTGGGTTTCGGTGGCAAACCGATGCCCGGAGGCGATCGCCGCCAGGCGGCTTTCGCCGGATGGCAGCGACGCGATCGCTTTGGATTCACCCGGACTCCGCCGGGTCGGCCCAGTACTACCCATCGAAACGAACCTCCTTAAAAAACCGATGAGGCAAACTTACGGCGCAATCGAGACCTCAGGTACACGCCGATCGTGTTCAGAAAGAAAATGATCACGATGAGCAAGAGCGTGGTGGTCAGCACCATGGGCTTGGCCGCCTCGCTGTTTTGACTCTGGAATCCGAGATCGTAAATGTAAAATCCCAGGTGCATGAAGCTGCGCTCGAGGTGCACGTAGGGAAAGTGGGCATCGATCGGAAGCTCCGGCGCCAGCTTGACCGCACCGACCAGCATGAGGGGGGCGACTTCGCCGGCCCCGCGCGCCATGGCGAGAATCATGCCCGTCATCACCCCCGGCATGGCCCGTGGCAGCACGATCCGGCGGATCGTCTGCCACTTGCTGGCGCCGCAGGCATAGGAGCCCTCCCGCATCGAGCTCGGCACGGCCGCCAGGGCCTCTTCGGTCGCGACGATGACCACGGGGAGCGTCAGCAGCGCCAGGGTCAACGCGGCCCATAGGATGCCGCCGGTGCCGAAGGTCGGGCTCGGCAGCTTGGCCGTGAAGAAAAGATCATCGATGCGGGCGCCGATGATGTAGGAAAAGAACCCCAGCCCGAACACGCCGAAAACGATGCTGGGCACACCGGCCAGGTTGTTGATCGCGATACGCACGGAGCTGACCAGCGGTCCGGATTTGGCGTATTCCCGAAGGTAAAGCGCCGCCAGCACGCCGAAAGGGACCACGGCGATGGACATCAGCAGCGTCATCACGACCGTTCCGAAAATCGCCGGAAATACCCCCCCCTCGCTGTTCGCCTCGCGGGGGTCGTCGTAGAGGAATTCCCACCAGCGCGAAAAATAGATCCGCCATTTGTCCAACGCTCCCAAGCGGTTGGCTGGATACCCCCGCACGATTTCATCGAGCGCCAGGCTTTTTTCTTGGCCGTCGGCGGTCCGCACCTGGATTCTGAACCGGGCGTTTTCCTTGCGAAGCTCCTGAATGGAGCGCTGGATGTTTTCGAATTCCTTCTGCAGGCCGGCCTCGGTCGCGGCATGGATGCGGGACTGCTCGCGCCATGGGTCCGATTGCTTGCCGTAGCGCAACTCGATCTCCCGCAGATGCAGGCGCGACTGCTCCAGGCGATAGTTGACGTCCCCGATCGCGTGTTTTTCCAAACTCCGCGCCTGGGACCAGCGGCTGCGGGCTTCGGGATGGTGTTTCTCGAAAAGGCTCCAGACCGCAGCCGGGTCGCTCGCCACCGCAGCGGAGTCGATCAGGAAGGCGGTGGGCTCCCCATAGAACCGCCCCCAAGCCTGGCGCTCGAGGGTCAGCGCCCAGGGCGGCCGCGTTTCGCCCTCAGGGCCGATCTCGAAGTCGCTCACCCAAGTAAAATGTTCGTTGGTGAGCTCGTAGTTTCCGGTGCGGATCAGCCGCCGGTGGGCCACACCGTCGTTTTCGACGAGCATTTGGCGGACAGCCGCTTGGACCTCCGCCGGAAGATTATCGATAATCTGCGTCTCCGGGCGATACGAGTCATCGCGGGTCACCTCTCCCATAACGGAGGCGCCCGAAACGGTCCGGACACTTACGAGCGGCTGCGGCCAGAAGGTCAGGATCCCCTGAAAAAGAATGAACGCCAGCAAGGCGGCAATCATCGCCAGACAGACGATCATCGCCCCGCCGGACAGCCAGACCGGGGCGGTGCCCCGAGCGAGAAGGCTGATGCCTTTCGGGCGCCGCCGAGGCGCTTCCGGCAGGGGGGTAACCGCCCCCGGCGATGGGTTGGCCGCTGTCGGTGCGTTCATAACTCGAAGGCTCTCTTGCGGAAACGCTGCCGGACGGTCTCCGCCAAGGTGTTCAGCAAAAAGGTCATGACGAACAGCGCCAGCGCCGCCAAAAACAGCATTCGGAAGTGGGTCGAGTCCTTGACCGCCTCCGGCAATTCCACGGCGATGTTGGCCGAGAGCGTGCGGAAGCCGTTGAAGATGTTCCAGTCCATCAAGGGCGTGTTTCCGGCGGCCATGAGGACGATCATGGTTTCACCCACCGCGCGGCCGAAGCCGATCATGACGGCGGAGAAAAGGCCGCTGGCGGCGGTGGGAATGACGATCCGCAAAGCGGTCTGCCACGGCGTGGCGCCGGCGGCGAGCGAGGCGCTGCGCAGGTGATCCGGAACAGCGGACAGCGCGTCCTCGGAGATGGTGAAAATAATGGGGATGATCGCAAAGCCCATGATGAAACCGACGATCAGGGAGTTGCGCTGCACGTAGGTGTCGATGAAGCTGCCGCGCGGATCAAAACGCCACAGATCGAACGGTCCATGGGCCAGAAGGTATGAGACGCCGATGGAAACCGCCAGAACGGCCGCGGCCGCGACCAGGTATTTCACGAGCTCCGCCGCGGCCACCCGGGCGGTCGGCCAGCCGGCATAGCGCCGCGACAGGATCGGATTGATGCGGCTGGTCAGCAAAACGACCGCCAACAGAGCAGTGGACGGCAGGAGCAGAAACATCCACCCGCCGGTCCCGCTTCCGGTGCGGCCGGAAAGCCAGGCTTTGATATCTCCGGCAAATAAGAGCTTCTCGACGACGGGGCCGACCGCGAAGGCCAGCGCCACCCCGGCCGCCGCCGCGGCGGTGACGCCCGCCCATCGCAGCCGATCCCAGCGCTGGAGGGACTGCGCCGGAAGCAGCTGCCAAAGGTATCCCCCGAGCAGTACGGAAAACGGCACCGTGGCGAAAACGCAGAGCGCCTGGGGGACGACGCTCTCGACGAATGGGGCCACGATGATGGCCGCCAGAAAGCCGAGGACCACGCTGGGGAGGCTGGCCATCATCTCGATCGTCGTTTTGACCCGCCCCCGCAGGTTGACGTTCATCAGCTCGCTCGCGTAAACCGCCGCCAGCAGCGCCAGCGGCGCACCGAAAAGCATCGAGTAGAAGGTGGCCTTGATCGTCCCGAAAATCAGCGGCAGCAAGCCGTACTTGGGCTCGAAGTCATCCGTCCCGCTCGAGGATTGCCAGACGTGTTGGGGCCGATCGTAGCCCTCGTACCACACCGGCCGGAAAATCGCCGCCGGCGAGGATTCCGGATGCGGAATCCGCAGGGACCAGAGGGCGGTGTCGGGGCCGGCCAACGCCGCCAGCACATCGTCTTTCGGGGAGAGCGTCACCAGTTGCACCGGCCCGCCGCCCGGCGTCCCGCGGAAGGTGACCTCTCCCAGCAGTCGATTGCTGGTCACGTGGAACATGCGGGCGCGGCCGTCGGCATAAGCGGCCGCGAGAATCCGGGTGCGGGCGGAGGCCTTCAGTGCGCTGACCTCGCCGGCGGCGCTCGGCAGCTCATGCGCCAAGACCGTTTTGGCCCCGTCCGCGGTGTCGGTACCCCCCTCCGGCTTGATGCGGAACCAGATGCGCACCCGCCCGGCGCTGTCGCCGGAGACCAGTGAAGTCTTTCCGATCAGGGTCGTCAGCGCCGACAGCGTGTGTTCAGGCTCGGGGACCAAATCGATCTCCTCGACGACGAAGGATTCGGCCAAATTGCGGGTATCCAGGCGGATCACCCGGCCGCTCCCCCAGGCGATGAACGCGTTGTCCCCCAGCCCGGTGATGACCAGCCAGGACGGTTCAGGATCGCCGTCCGGATAATCGAGCTTCATCCGGCCGCCGCTCAACTCGAGGGTGATCTTGCCGGTCAAAATGTTTTTCCGTGTGGCGACCTCGTCGATGTGAAAGGTTCGGCTCGCCGTAATCGCCGCTATGACGGGGCCGGAGGATTTCATGGAAACGTCTATCAGCCGTATGGGCGCCCCTTCCTCGAGCAGGACCGGCTCCTTCAAGTCGATCAGCAGGGTCTGCAGCCGGTACTGGTTTTCGGGGGTGCGCTCGAGCATCCCGTTTTCGAAGGGTATGGCTGTGCCGGCTTCGGTGCCGCGCACCGTTTCCGGGACCGTATCGGGCTCCAAAAAGCGGGTGGAGAAGTCCACCGTACCGTACTGGACGGTTCCGTCGGCGAACCCGAAAGCCACGATGCCGTCCCGGATGGCGAAGGCGGCGGCGGTGGGCCGCCGATCACCGAACGGGCGCAATTGATGGATTTCACTTCCGGTGTCCAGTCGAAACACCCGTATCGTCCCATCGTCGGCGAGGATCCAGCCCATCGTCGCGTATTCGTTGAGCCCCAACTGCTTGGGCCTCTCGGCTTTCTCCGTCAGGTTCAAGTTTCGGAGCGCCTCGATGGCCGGCGGCTGGAAAAGCGGAACGACGACGGCAACCAGGAAAATACAGACAAGAAGCACGGCGACAATGGTCCCGAGGCCGCCCAGGGTGATCAACGCTCCGGCCGTACGGTTCCATAGCCTGACGGAAGGCAGGGTCTTGCGCTGGCGCGTCCTTCCGGTAAACGTCTTCTGCGGCGCGGCGGGGGGCTGCATGTTATCTTCCGTGCTGCCGGGCACCGCCGCAGGCGGAAACCCGCCTGCGGCAACACCTGATGATTCGGCTCGACCTCTCCGGTAGTTAAAAATTCGGCTGAATACCGACCTTTTTCAAAGCCTCCCGGCAGATATCGGCCGGCAGGGGGTAGTAGCCGTCCTTGACCACGTCGGCCTGGCCCTGCTTGCTGAAAATATAGCGGATGAATTCGCGGCGCAGAGGGTCCAGCTGGGAGCCGGGCTTGTAGTTGACATAAACATAGAGCATGCGAGCAAGCGGATACTCGCCTGTGTAGGCGTTTTCCGGAATGGCCGCGACGAATTTCTGGCCGGGTTTGGCGGAAAGCGGCACGGCCCGCACATCGGCGGTTTTATAGCCGATGCCGCTGTAGCCGATGGCGAACTTGTCGCTGGCGACCCCCTGAACGACGGAGGAGGAGCCGGGCTGTTCCTTGACCTCGTCCTTGTAGTCGCCTTTGAAGAGGGCGTGCTCCTTGAAGTAGCCATAGGTGCCGGATGCGGAGTTCCGGCCGTACAAGCTGATCGGGCGGTTGGCCCAATCGCCGGTCAGGCCGAGCTGACCCCAGCGGGTGATCGTCTCGGGGTGCCCACCTTTGCGGTTCTTGGAGAAAACGGCATCCACCTGCTGCAGCGACATCCCTTGGATGGGGTTGTCCTTGTGGGCATAGACTGCCAGCATGTCGATCGAGGTGGGAAGCTCGGTGGGCTTGTACCCGAATTTCTTTTCGAATGCATCGGTCTCCGCGCTCTTCATTTCACGGCTCATCGGTCCGAAATGGGAGGTGCCGCTGACGAGCGCCGGCGGGGCAGTGGAAGATCCCTTGCCTTCGATTTCGATCTGCACGTTGGGGTACATTTTCAAAAACCCCTCGGCCCACAGGGTCATGAGGTTGTTCATGGTGTCCGAGCCGATGCTCTTCAGATTGCCGGAGACGCCCCCGACCGGCTTATAATCGGGAAGCTTGGGATCGATCGCGACCTGCGCAACGGCCGCCCCGGCTCCGAAAAATGCAGCCAAGGTGATCAGCACGATCATTGCCTTGATAACCGGAAGCTTCATGGTCGTTCTCCTTTTGTGGTGTGGGTTTTCGCAGCGGTGCGGCATCAATCAAGGATGTCTATCCGATGCGTGTTTTTTTCGAGCACGGCGCCGGCGCGGCCGCCGGCAAGCCCGCCCGCCGCTTACCGGCCTTCCTGCGGCTGTCAGGGCTCGTTGCGGCCGGCGAAGCGCCGATCCAGTTCAAGATGTTGGCCACCAGCTCGTCCCTGACCCGCCGGAAAACCGCCAGTCGCGCGGCCTTGCCGCCTTTCGCCTCGAGCGGGTCATCCAAAGGCCAGTGAATCCTCCGGGCCACGCCCGGAAATACTGGCGTCTGGCTTTCGGCCAAAGGGCACACGGTAATCAGGTAGTCGAAATGCATCCGGCCGATCAGCGGCATCACGCTCTTGGGCCGCTGCCGGCTGATGTCGACTCCGATTTCCCGCATCACCTCAACGGTCAGCGGCGGAATGGGGCGAGGGGCGACGCCGGCGCTGAAAACCTCAAAGCGATGGCCGCCGTACCGCCGCAGAATGCCCTCGGCCATCTGGCTTCGGCAGGCATTGGCGGCGCATAGAAACAGTACTTTCTCGCGATCCCCCTTGGGCGCCGGCGCCGGTCTTAGCGTCAAAGCGACCGCTCTCCGGGCCTCGTCGGTTTCAAGCAGCGGGTCTCCGCAAATTGAAGAATTGAGCCACTGCAAAGCGCCGCTGACAACCATGTCCGCCGCTGCATCCGGCACGTGGAAGTAGCGCCACTTGCCGACCCGTTGAGAAACGATCAAGCCGGCGCTTTCCAGCAAATGCAAATGTTTTGAAATGGTTGAGGGTGCCAGGCCGAACATTTGGGTCAATTGCTGGAGATTGAGGGGGGCGCTTCGGACGCTGGATAGAATTCGGATGCGCAGTTGATCGGACAGCGCCTTGGCGATCGATTCGACTCTTTGAACTGCGCCATCCCGCGACATCTTGATGCCTGCCTGCCGGCTTTTCGTAGCGGTCATGATAACAATCGATCCGATCCTGCTTCAGTTCAGTCGTTATTATATTTCGCGAAAATACGAAGTCAAATGAAAACCGCTAGGATAGGTGCTAGAAATTTGTTAGGACTATTCGTGTCGGCCAGGGGCGGTGTCGTCCGAGATCCCGCCGGCCCGGCCACCGACCATGGCAAATCATTCGTGGCCAATTGTTTCAGCTTCAGACGCCCATTGGGTAACGCGGGCACAACATCCGGGAGAATCGGCGTATCCGGTTTAAGGGTTTTCAACCGCCCTTTCGCGATCCGCGTTGCCTCACAGAAGGCAGCCGTCCGGATGTGGCAGCAGCGGTTTAAGGTGTCAGCCGCGCCACGATCGACGACTGGCTGGCGCGTTCCCGCAGGGGGGGGGACATAAAGCCCCAAAAGCCCGCAGCCGCGGCGGGAGGAAACCCAAGCTGGACGGTGCGGCCATTTGGTGGGTGTTCCGCACCGTTACCGAAACAGGCCCGCTCGAGCTTAAGGTTGCCGTGGCGCTGTGGACGGCGGGAATGGCGAGGCAACTCGTTTACGAGCGTTTCGGGGTGAGGCCATGCACCTCCGCGGTATGCCGACTGCGGTCGCAGTTTGGGCGCACACCGCAACGGCCTCTGTTCACCGCATGGTGTTTCTGATTTCGTCCACCACGCAATTTCACCCCCACAAT
>CAZNKG010000021.1:0-17672 GCA_964573635.1 uncultured Desulfatibacillum sp.
CCTGAAATCATTAAAAAAGTCTAGCGTCATAACCTATTGATTATACAATATATTGTGCGTTAACCCGACAGACACCACAACTCAACAGGTTATGAAACCACTTCTAGAAGATGTTGGCCGTCTCGGAGAGCATGCAGTAGCCGTGAGCGAAGCCTTGATCCGCCCCGCAGGCCGCTTACGAGCTTTGCGATCCCAGCGCGCCGCAGCCAATACGGGGCGCCCCGCAGCACGTTTCGGATCGAGCGGGCCTGGTTGCCGGGACGAACCGCGGCAGGCCGGCTTCAAAAAGCGCCTGCGCGCGGTAGGTCTCAGCGAAACAGTCGCGCACGTCCCCCGCCCGGCTTCGACATGGCCGAAAGGTATCCCAATGTAAAAAAGAGTAAAGAAGCCGAACTCTTAGGGTGCGGATGCTTTATTGGAGAGGTAATTCTGGATCGTTGATGTGACATGGTCGATTTGGTCCGGACTGAGCTCGGGAAACATCGGCAGCGAAAGGATTTCGTTGGAAGCGGCGGTCGCCGCGGGGAAGTCGCTTTCACGGTACCCGAGATGAGCGTAGGCCTCGGTATTGGGCAGTGCGATCGGGTAGTGGATTGCGGTGGCGACCCCGTTGCGACGAAGATATTCCTGCAAGCCGGGCCGCCGACGGGCGTCGATGCGGATCACGTAGAGGTGATAGACTGCCCGCATGTGGTCGGGTTCGACGGGGTTCTGTAGGTCGAGGCCCTGCAGCCGCTCGCGATAGCGGGCGGCGTGTTGCCGGCGACTCTCCGTCCATGAAGCCAGATGATTCAGCTTGACGCTCAAGACGGCGGCCTGAATTCCGTCCAGACGGCTGTTCACACCCTCGCGCTTATGGTGGTATTTTACCAGGCTTCCGTGGTTCGCGATCATCCGCACGGCGGAAGCCAGCGCGTCTTCGGAGGTGACCACCGCCCCGGCGTCCCCGTATGCCCCAAGGTTTTTTCCAGGATAGAAGCTGAAGCAGGCGGCGTCCCCGAATGTGCCGACTCGTCGGCCCCGGTACTCGGCCCCGTGTGCCTGGGCGCAGTCCTCGATGACTTTGAGGCCATGCCGGCGGGCGATCGCGACTAAAGGCTCCATCTCCGCAGGCTGTCCGTAGAGGTGCACCGGGATGATCGCCCGCGTGCGAGGGGTGATGCGGGTCTCGATTTGATTGACGTCGATGGTGTAACTTCTGGGATCAATGTCGGCGAAGACCACTCGGGCCCCGGCCATGCCTACGGCCTCGGCCGTAGCGATGAAGCTGTTGGCCGCCGTGATGACTTCGTCGCCGGGGCCTATCCCGAGCGCCTTGAGGGCAAGGAAGATCGCATCGGTCCCGTTACCGACCCCGATGCAGTGCTTTGCGCCGCAGAAAGCGGCGAAAATCTCCTCAAACTCCTGGACGAAGGGGCCTCCGACGAAAGCCGTTTGCTCGATCACCTTCGCGATCGCCGCGTCGATCTCGCCTTTCAAGGAGCCGTATTGAGCCTTGAGGTCCACGAATGGAACATTCATCCCCTTCTCCTTCGTGCAGGATCTGTGGAAGCGGCATCCGGCGCGGAGTTCGGCTCAGCCTAACCGCAGCGCGGCCGCCACCGCATCGAGATCTTCGTCGGTCAGGTAGGGGTGGATGGGCAGACTGAACACCCGGCCGCACGCGGCTTCGCTTTCCTGGAAATCCTTTTGTCGGTATCCGAAACGCGCAAGCGCCGGCTGTGCATGCAGCGGGAGCGGGTAATAGACCGAGTGCGGTATGCCGGCCTTTTCAAGGCAGGACAGAAACCGAACATGGCGGGCGCTGTCGACGGCGCGAACGGTGAACTGCGCCCAGGCGGAGCGGACCTGCTCAGGGATTTCCGGCAACCGCAGTCCTGAGATCCCGCCGAGCCGCCTATGGTACCCCCGCGCCACATTTTGGCGCCGTTCGATCTCCTCCTCGAACACCTCCAGTTTGGCCAGCAGCACGGCCGCCTGCAGTGTGTCCAGGCGCCCATTGATTCCGATCCGGTCGTGGTGGAAAGGGGGGCCCGGTTGGCCATGGACCCGCAGCGCCTTCATGGCGGCGCAGAGCGCGTCGTCGTTCGTGAAGCACATCCCGCCATCGCCGTAGCCGCCTAAAGGCTTCGAGGGGAAAAAGGAGGTGCAGGCGACCTCCCCGAAGCTGCCAGCCTTGCGGCCGCGGTAGACGGCGCCTATGGACTGGGCGGCGTCTTCGATCAGGAAGAGGCCGTGGCGGCGGCAGAGCGCCTCGATGCGGTCGTAGTCCGCGGGAATACCGAAGATGTCGACGGCGATGACGGCCTTGGCCCGCAGCGACCTCGCCCCGCCCCGGGGAAGGCGCGGCAGCGGCGCGGCGGCCCCGGGCTCGCCCCGCTGCGCGCGGATGGCCTCCTCGAGGCGCGCCGGGTCGATGTTGTAGGTCACGGGGTCGATGTCGACGAAGATTGGCACCGCTCCGAGCAGGACCACGGCCTCCGCGGTCGCCATGAAGGTGAAGGGGGTGGTGAAGACGGCGTCCCCCGGCCCGACGCCGAGGCTCATCAGGGAGAGGAGGAGCGCATCGGTGCCGGAGGCGCACCCGACGGCGTGCCGGACGCCCACATAGGCGGCGAGCCGCGTTTCGAGCTCCTGCACCTCCGGTCCCATGATGAACTGGCAGTGGTCGAGGACCCGCTCGACGGCGGCCATGAGCTGCGGGCGGATGCGGCGCTGCTGGGCCGCGAGATCGATGAACTTCATCATTTGACCCAGACGAGTTTGTGCCGCGGGATGCCGAGAACCTTCAGGCGTTCCTGGATGGCGCCCCGGTCGCGGTCATCGGTGACGAGCAGGCGGTCGCAGGGGGTGTCGCGCCAAGCGGTGGCGGGCAGCACCCGGCGGCCGAGGAGCCGCCGCCGGCCGGGGCGGTCGTCCACCACGGCGGTAAGCCGGATCCCGCTCTCCTGGAGCGACAGGAAGGCGATCTCCGCCAGGTCGCCCGCCCCGAAAAAGGCGATCGTGCGGACCCCCTGGTCTTCGAGCTCGCGGAAGAGCCGCCGTAGCCTTTCGCGCGACTGTTTGTAGAAGTGGTAGGAGTACTGGATATAGTCGTAGGCGAGCTTCGTCTTGGCCGCGATCCCCTTCGGCGTCAGGATGTAGCGGATGCGCTTCCGGGGGACGGTGGTCGCCTTGACGTAGCCTTTCTGAGCCATGCGCTTGATGAAGGAGTTGACCAGGCCGACGGAGATGTTCAGCTCGCGCGCGAGGTCCCGCTGGCTGGGTGGCTCGGCGGTTTCAACTTTTTCAAGGATCCGGAGCGTGCGCAGGTCGTTGGTTTCCATGGGCGGCGGACGGGAGAGGTCAATCGAAGTTGTTTTCGGCCTCGCCGAGAAGGGGGGCCGCGGCGTCCTTGGCCGAGAGCATCGGATCGGAGACCGGCCAGGCGATGCCGATCGCGGGGTCGTTCCAGCGGATGGCGCGGTCGTGCGGGGGCGAATAGTAGCCGGTGGTCTTGTAGAAAACTTCCGTCCCCTCCTCGAGCGCCAGGTAGGCGTGCGCGAACCCCTCCGGGATGTACACCAGGCGGTTGTCCTCGCCGCTCAGTTCGAATCCGACCCACTGCCCGTAGGCGGGAGAGCGGCGCCGGATGTCGACGGCGACGTCGAAGATGCGGCCGCGCAGGCAGCGCACGAGCTTTCCGATCGCCGCCGGGCGCACCTGGTAGTGCAGGCCGCGCAGCACGTTTTTCGCCGAACGCGCGTGGTTGTCCTGGACGAAGCGCGGCAGGCCGGCCGCGAGGAAGGCGTTCTCGCGGAAGATCTCGGCGAAGAAGCCGCGCGCGTCCCCCGCGCGGCCGTGGGTGATCATGAGAACGTCGGGGATGCCGGTTTGATCGATCGTGAAATCCATGGTTCTTTCCCGAGTGCTGCGCGGCGAAGGCCGGTCTTCGGCGGGCGCTTGGGGGCGGAAGCGGCGGAAGGGCGGACATGGCTCCGCCGCGTCGGTTCCCATCGGAAGGGGTGATCCGCCGGCCAGGAGGGTCTAATCGTTCAGATTTTGAACGCATTCGGATTGACCACATTTGACGAGTGAAGTCAAGGCATAATCCATCGAGTGGCGCGGGCGGCTTGAAACTTGACGGAAAGTGTGATGTAATTTGCCTATGCCGCCGCGTCTAATCCGGCGGCCGTCCAGACCCGAACCGAACGAGGTCCAGGCGCCATGAAGAACATCCTGGTCATCGACGACGAGCCCCAAATCCGGTCGATGGTCCGCCTCATCCTGGAGCGGGCGGGCTACGGCGTCATGGAAGCCCCCGACGGCCTCGAGGGCATCGCGCGCTTCCGGGAAAAACCGGCGGATCTGATCATCACCGACCTGATCATGCCGAACCGGGACGGGATCGGCATGATCATCGAGCTTAAAAAGGAGTTCCCCGAGGTCAAGATCATCGCCATGTCCGGCGGCGGGCTCAACCGGCCGGAAGGCTACCTGCGCGGCGCCTTGAAACTGGGGGCGTCCTGCACCCTGGCCAAACCGATCAACCGCCAGGAGCTTCTGCGTGCCGTCAAGGACACCCTCGAGCCCGTATCCGCCGATCCGGCCGCCTGACGGCGCCGGCGCTTCGCCCATGCCTTCGCTTTCCCGCCGCCTGCCGCCCATCCGCCCTCGCGGCGGCCTGCCGCTGCCGGCCATGATCGCCCTGGGGCTCCTTTTCGCCGCGGGCATAGCGGCCGCCGACACGGTCCATTTCAAGGACGGTATGCGCACGGTCTGCCGGGACCGCGCCTGGCAGGAGGGCGAGGAGGTCCACTGCGAATTCGACGGCGGGGTCCTGATCTACCCGCTCGCCGACGTGCTGCGGATCGAAAAAAGCCCGGCCGCCCCCCGCGAAAGCCACGCCGTCGAGGACGATGCGGACGCACCGGCCGCCCCGCCGCTTTCCTCTGCCGCTCCCGGCCCGCCGGCGGCCGCCCCCCAGCGGAAGCCGCCGCCGCCCGCACCCACGGAGGATCCCGCCGGGGCGGCCTTCTACGATCCCCGCCGGTCCAAGAAGTACTGGAGCGCAACCGACCAGCAGCACGACACCTTCTCCGAGGCCGTTTCCGCCCTGGCCGAGGAGTTCGGCCGGACGCCGCGGCAGATCGAGGAGCAGATCGGCGACTCGAACGACTTGGGCGAGATCCGCCGCCGCCTGAGGTCGGCCCCCGGTAACGCCGCCGCGGGGGGGGCGCCGGAAACCGATGAGCTGTCGGGGCTCCGGTTTTACGATCCGCGCCGGCCGTTGAAATACGCGACCGCGCCGGAGCGCGGCCACCGCACCTACGAGGAGGCCCTGGCGGCCCTGGCCGCGGAATTCCAGAAGCCTCCGGCTTGGATCGAGGCGCACCTGGGAGAGAGCAACGACGTGGGGGCGATCCGGCAGCGCCTGCGCGAGGCCCGCCGGGAAGCCGATGCGGGGGCCGCGCCCGGCGCATCCGCCCCCCCGCGGCCCGATACGCGTTGACCCGCCTTTTCGGCAGCTTGACATTCTGCAGCCATTCCGGTAAACTGCACCATTATTTTTGCAATGTGAATTTAAGGATTTATCAAGGGTTCGAAAGGGCTGCGGACGCATGACCGGCCTCAACCGCGATCTGGTGCTCGTCATCAAGGTCATTGCCAGCTGCCTGACTTCCGCGTTTCTGATCTTTTTCTTCTCGGCCCTCACCGGCGAGGACCTTCTGCGCAACCACGGCACCGTGAAGGAGCTCGACAGCCTGCTCGGCGAGATCTCGGGCGAGCTGAACGGCGGAATCGACAAGCGGCTGCGGCAGCTCGGCGAGGCGCCCCGCAAGAACCCTTTCCGCAAGTACTACTCGGCCGAGCTCGCCAAGGAGATCCACGAGGTGGCCTACCTGACCGAGAAGCAGCGCATCCTCTTCGACGCCTTCAACGTGCGTGACTTCGAGGCCAAGTCGAAGCGGCTCGTCGCCTACTCCGAGGCCGCGGACGTGGAGGGCCTCTCGAACGAGCTCGACATCGTCAAGCGGGAGCTCAAGAACTCGGCGAACCTGATCGACAAGCGCAAGGAGAAGCTCATCCGCCAGCGCACCGCCTACATCATTCTTTTTTTCATCCTCTGGATCGCCGTCTTCGTCTACTACGGCCGAGGATTCATCCGCGGCTGACCCGACCGGGCGCCCGCGCGGCCGCCGCGGCGCCCCGGGATGGAGCGGGGGTATTTCTTCGCGCCGGCCGGCCGCGGCCGGGTGAGAGCGCATGTATCTGGCCTACTACCAGCTCGAGCAGAAGCCCTTTCAGATCTCCACCGACCCCAAGTTCATGTGGCTCGGCGAGAAGCACGCCGAGGCGCTCGCCACCCTGCGCTACGGGATCATGGAGGACAAGGGGTTTCTGCTGCTGACCGGCGACGTCGGCACCGGGAAGACCGCGCTGATCAAACGCCTGGTGAGCCAGATCGATGTCGCCGCGCTGGTGGCCACGGTCCCGGATCCCGGCCTGGAGGCGATCGACTTCTTCAACTACCTCGCCGAGGAATTCCAGATGCAGCGGAAGTTCTCCACCAAAGGGGAATTCCTCATCGAGTTCAAGCAGCTCCTGCTCAAGGCCTATTCCACCCGGCACAAGGTCCTTCTGGTCATCGACGAGGCGCAGCGCCTGAACCACGATCTGCTCGAGCAGGTGCGGCTGCTGTCCAACATCGAGCTCGACAACCGCAAGCTCATCAACATCTTTTTCGTCGGCCAGACCGAGTTCCACCGCATGCTGCTCGAGGAGCGCAACCGCGCGGTGCGCCAGCGCATTTCCGTGAGCTATCTCATCCAGCCGCTGACCGAGACCGAGACCCAGGCCTACATCCGCCACCGCCTCAAGGTCGCCGGCGCCGGCCGCGAGATCTTCTCCCCGGATGCGATGCGCCGCGTCTACGTCTTCTCCCGCGGCTACCCGCGGCTGATCAACATCATCTGCGACCATGCGCTGCTGAGCGGATACGCGGCCGGCAAAAAAACGATCGATGTCGCCACCGTGCGCGAATGCGAAAAAGAGCTTCACCTGCCGGAGATGAAGACGGACGCCGCTCCGGCGAACGGGCCCCGCGCTCCGGCGTCTCCCCCCGAGGAGCGCGGCGGGGGGCGGCGGGGCGCGCTGCTGCTGGTCCTCGCGCTGCTGGTCGTCTTCGGCGGCCTCATGATTTACCAGTACCGCTCCGATGACCGTCAGCGCTGGACGCTCGAGGAGATCGCCCCGCAGGAGGTCCGCGGCCTGTCCGGGAAACCCCACCTGCAGGAGGAGCCGCCCGCCGCCCCGCGGCGCGACGCCCCCCCGAACGATCCCGAACCGGCGTCCAAGCCGCCGCCCCTCCCTGCCCCGGCGCCGGCGGCCGCCGTCGTGGCCCCCAGCCCCTTCGAGCGGGGAAAGGCCGTCGTCTATTTCCAGTTCAATTCGAACGAGCTCCCGCGGGAGTCCGTCGAGCTTCTCGACCGGGTCGCCGAGTTCCTCCTCGCCCGGCCCGGGCAGCGCGCGCGGGTGAACGGCTACAGCGACGCCATGGGGCAGGAGAGCTACAACGTGAACATCTCCCAGTTCCGCGCGAACTCGATCAAGAGCTATCTCGTCGGGAAAGGGATCGAGGCCTCGCGCCTCACGGCGGTGGGGCACGGATCCAAGAACCCGATCGCCCCCAACGACACGCCGGAGAACCGCGAGCGCAACCGCCGCGTCGAGATCGAGCTCGCCGCCAACTGACCCCCCCGGGCAGCCCGCTTCACCCTCCGCGCAATCGAAGCCTTCCTGAAGCGGCGACCGGTTGACTTTGCGGGGCGATTCGCCTAATCACGCGACGTGGCGCCGCCCCCGCGGGCCAAGGGCCGCCGCCTTCCCGTCACCGCAAGGACGCATGATGCGCATCGCCTCCAAGCTGCCCGAGGTCGGGTTGACCGTCTTTTCCGAGATGACCGCGCTCGCCAATGCGAGCGGGGCGATCAACCTCTCGCAGGGCTTTCCCGATTTCGACACCCACGCCGAGCTGAAGGAGCTCGTCGCCGACTGCATCCGCCGCGGGTTGAACCAGTACGCCCCGATGACCGGGGTTCCCGCGCTGCGCGAGCGGATCGCCGAAAAGACCGAAGCGCTGTACGGGGCGCGCTACGACCCGGAGACCGAGATCACCGTGACCGCCGGCGCGACCGAGGCGCTCTTCGCCGCCATATCCGCCGTCGTGCACCCGGGCGACGAGGTGCTGCTCGTCGAGCCCGCCTACGACGCCTACGCGCCGACCGTCGCGCTGAGCGGCGGGGTGCCCGTTTACACCGCCATGCCGCACCCCGCCTACCGCATCGACTGGGACGACTTCCGGAGCAAGATCGGACCGCGGACCCGGCTCGCGGTGCTGAACTTCCCCCACAACCCGACCGGGTCGGTGCTCACGTCGGAGGATTTGGCGGCGCTCGCCGACGTCGTCCGGGAAAGCGGCATCTTTCTGGTGAGCGACGAGGTCTACGAGCACGTCGTCTTCGACGGCTGCGAGCACCAGAGCCTCTGCCGGCACCCGGAGCTCCGGCGCCGGAGCTTCGTCATCAGCTCGTTTGGGAAGACTTACCACACGACCGGCTGGAAGATCGGCTACTGCCTCGCTCCGGCGGCGCTCACGGCGGAGCTGCGCAAGATCCACCAGTATCTCACCTTCGCCGCCAACACGCCGATCCAGCACGCCTACGCGGAGTTCCTGCGAGACAGCGGGCGCTACCGGTCGCTGCCGGCGTTCTACCAGGCGAAGCGGGACCGGTTCCTGCGCCTGATCGCGGGCTCGCGCTTCCGCCCCCTGCCCTGCCGCGGCACCTATTACCTGCTGCTCGATTACACGGCGATCAGCGATGCGCCGGAAGCGGACTTCGCGCGGCGGCTCGCCGTCACGCACGGCGTGGCGGCGATTCCGCCTTCGGCGCTCTACCACCGCCGCGACGACCACCGCGTGCTGCGCTTCTGCTTCGCCAAGCGCGACGAAACGCTCGCGGCGGCCGCGGAGCGGCTCTGCCGCTGCTAGCGCCGATCCTCCGCCGCGCGCAGCCAGTAGGGGTTGATCAGGTCCTCGAAGATCGACATGGCCGCCTCGGCGCCCTGCCCCGCGGCGGTGATGATCTGCTTGTAGCCCCCTTCCACGTCCCCCGCGGAATAGATCCCCGGAAGGCTCGTGCGGTGCTTGCCGTCGTGCCGGATGTAGCCGTCCGCGTTCAGCTCGAGGCCGATTTTTTTCGCCAGCTCCACGGCCGGCTCGTAGCCGATGGCGATGAAAACCCCGTCGACCGCCATGGAGCTGGTCGCCTGGGTGCGGTTGTTGAAGAGCAGGATTTCGCGCACGCGGTCCTCGCCGCGGATCTCCCGGATTTCCGTGTTCCAGAGGACCGGGATCCCGTTTTCCGGAAGCTGCCGGCTCAAGAACTCCTGGGCCCGGAGCGTGTCGCGGCGGTGGACGAGCGTCACCTCCACCCCCATGTGCTTGAGGTGCAGGGCCTCGGTGACGGCGGAGTTGCCGCCGCCGGCCATGACGACGCGCTTGCCCCGGAAGAGCGGGCCGTCGCAGGTGCTGCAGTAGCTCACCCCGCGCCCCGCGAGCCGGGTCTCCCCCGGCACGCCGAGATGGCGGTGGCTCGCACCGGTCGCCAGCAGGACCGCTTTCGCCGTGAACTTACGCCGGCTCGTCTGCACGACGATGGGGCTTCCGGCCTGCACGTCGAGGACCGTCTCGCCCTGAAAGATCTGCACGTACTGCAGGGCGTGGCTCACCATGATGTCGACGAGCGTCTTGCCGCCGACCGACGTGAAGCCCGGGTAGTTCTCGACCACCGGCGTTGTGGCCACCTGGCCGCCCAGCGCCTGGCGCTCGATGATCGCCGTGCGCAGCCCGCTGCGCACGCCGTAGATCCCGGCCGTCAGCCCGGCGGGGCCGCCGCCCACGATGACGAGGTCGGTCTCGACCAGCTCGGCGTCGCTCTCCGGGATGAAGACGCTCTGGGGCTCGAGCTTGAGCAGCGAGAGCGCGAAGACCTCCTCGGCCTGGGCCCCCTGCCCGATCAGCACCTCGTTGGCGAAAGCCTGCGGCACGCTGTGCGCCGCGTAGCGGTCCGCCAGCTCCGGCTGGGCCTGGATGTCGATGATCTCGACGGCGACGAGCTCCGGCATCTCGACGGCCGCCTGGACGGCGTTGATGGTCTCCTGCGGGCAGTAGGGGCAGCTCGGGCTGACGAACACCTTGACCTGCCGCGGCGCATCGATCCGGCGCAGCACCTTGAGGGACTGCTCGCTCAGACGGCTTTTGCCCATGCCGACAAGCATCAGCGCTTCCAGAAAGGAGCGCGCCTCCTCGCCCATGGGGGCGCCGATCCAGCGGATGGCAAGCCGACCGGGGGCGATCAGGATGGTCGGCGAATACTCGACGTTGTATTGCTTGGCGAGCGGGTGGCTCAGATCGTACTCCTTGAGCGTGATCCTGCCGCTCAGCTCGCGGAAGGCCCGGATCACCTGGCGCGCGGCCTGCGCGAACACGTCGTTGTCCAGCCCCTTGGAGGTGAACAAAAGCAGCGGGATGTCGTGGGGCATCTGGTCGAAGGCTTTTTTCAGCTGGCGCAGGTAGGCTTCGGCGGCCATCTCCTGTTCGCGGCTGCTCGGATGATCCGGTTTGGGCATGACGGGGTCTCCTTCTCCCTTATGGAAAGTTAGACAGGCATCGATCCGAATAAAAAAGTTTCATTTTGAAAACGATACCTTAAGGATGTCCCGGCGTGGTGTCAACCCGCGGCCCGGGCGGCTTCCGAGCGCAGGAGCGCCTCCGCCAGGGCGAGATCCTCGGCCGTCGTGATCTTCAAGTTGGCGCGGCTTCCCGGGACGATGACCACCCGGTGCCCGATCCGCTCGAGGAGCTCCGCATCGTCGGTAGCGGCGTAGCCGTCGCGCTCCGCCCGGCGATGCGCCTCGCGGATGAGATCGATGCGGAAGGCCTGGGGGGTCTGGGCGAGCCAGATGCCCTCGCGCGGGACCGTCCGGATGACGCCCCCGTCGGGAGCGGCCGCCTTGAGCGTATCCCACGCGGGAACCGCCAGGATGGCGGCTCCGTGGCGCACGGCGGCCTCGATGCAGGCGGCCACCTGCCCGGCCGCGACCAGCGGCCGCACCGCGTCGTGGATCGCCACGACACCCGGCCCGGGAGGGATCGCCGCCAGGCCGCGGCGCACGGAATCCTGCCGCGTGCGGCCGCCGGCGACGATGGCCGTTACCTTGCGCGCCGGAAAGGTCCCGCCCGCACAGGCTTCGCGGCAGCGGTCGAGGTCCGCCTCCGCGGCCACCAGGACGACGGCCGCGACCGCCGCGACGGCATCGAAGGCCGCGAGCGTGCGGGCGAGAACGGGGGCCCCGCCGAGAAGCGCGTACGGCTTCGGCACCGGGCCGCGGAAGCGGCTTCCCCGGCCGCCGGCGACGATCAGGGCAAAATGGGTCATCTCGGGCAGCGTCGCGATCCCCCCGTCGGGCGGGCTCACCGCAGGTAGCTCAGCTCGCGCGGCAGGGGGATCCCCTTGCCCATCGAGTCTTCCCCGTAGTTCACGCCGGCGAGGATTTCGATATCCCGCAGCGTGCGGGCGTCGCCCTCGAAGACGACCTCCTTGCGGTTCTCCTTCTGGATCTTGCCGCCCGCCCATTGGATGTCGAGAACCGAGCTCGCGTCGAAGCGGTCCTCGCCCACGACGAGCTCGACCTGCCCGCCGTAGTGCTGGACGATCTTGGCGACGAGCAGGCTCGGCCGCGCGTGGAAGCCGAGCTTCTCCGGCACGCCGACGCGAATCGAGGAGCGCTCGATGTTTTCGTCGAGGATCACCTTGGCGTGGTCGATGCCGAGCGTCATGAAGTGGCACACATAGTAGAGCCCGTAATTGATCGTGCAGTCGAGCAGCCGCTGCGGATCGATGAGCGCCGCCAGCTGCTCCTGGGCGCGTTTGTAGGTGTCCTTGTAGCCGGCCTCGTGCAGGTGGCGCTCGTAGAAATGCAGCAGGCGGCCGACCATTTGGAGCAGGTGGAAGACGACCGAGAGGAAGCCGCGCAGCTGCTTCAGCTTGCGGTTCCCGAAGCGGAATCCGCCGTGGATGACATAGGTGTCGAAGGAAGACTGCAGGTTGTGAACCAGCATTTCGTAGCGCCGGATCTCGACCTCGTTCACCTTGTCCGGGACGAGCGCGCGGATCTGCGCCGGGCTGCTGCGCTCGTAAATCTTGATTTGGTCGAAGCTGCCGATGATGTTGATGAAGTCGTTGGCGATCTTGACGATGTTCTTTTTCTGGAGGTCCTTGTTCTCGTCGTCGATGTCGTATTCGAGGAGGTCGGACGTCTGAATCGAGGGGAAGTCGGCCCGGCGGTAGCGGTCGGCGGGCAGCGCGACGCCGAGCCGCTCGGCCTCCCGCAGGGCAGCCGGCGCGGTCTGCTGCAGGCACAGCTCCAGGAAGGCGAGCGCCTGCTCGCCGTCCCGCTGGAATTCGGCGCTGTCCGGCAGCTCGTAGTGGCCGAGCCGGTTGCCGATGTGCTTTTGGAAGTTGCAGGCGAGCGCGATGTGCCGCAGGGTCGCGATGTACTCCCGGAACAGGTACCAATTCTTGTTGTTCTTCGCGCCGTGGAAATCGAGGAAGTCCTCGAGGAGGGTCGATGCGGAGGCGAGCGTCGAGTAGAACTTCTGCGTGTAGGGCCCGCGGCCCGCTTCCGGGTCGCGCAGCAGCAGGCAGCACTTGAGGCAGTCGTGGGAGAAGACCCCCACTTTCTGCAGAAAAGCCGAGGCGTCCTTCTCGGCGGGATCGCGCGTCACGTCGGTCTCCTTGGCGCGTTGGGCGTATGCTCGGCGGCGGGGTCCCGGGATCGGGAGGGGGCGAGGGTCGGAGCAACCCGTAAGCCGAATTCTGTTCCCCTTCGGGGTCGCCCCCGGAAGGGGCGGCGATCATTCCTCTTGAGGCCGCCGGTTGCCCGGCGGCTCTTGCGACCTACCCGGGAGCTTGGACGGGCCGCCCTCTGGCGCTCCCCTATTTGGTCTTGCACCGGGTGGGGTTTGCCGAGCCCCCTGGTCGCCCAGGGGACTGGTGCGCTCTTACCGCACCGTTTCACCCTTACCGCCGCCGGAATCGGCGCCGCCGACCCCGGCGGAGGCGGTTTGCTTTCTGTTGCACTTTCCTTCGCGTCGCCGCGACTCCACGTTATGGAGCACCCTGCCCTGCGGTGTTCGGACTTTCCTCCGGGCGCACCCGCCGCGGAGACCGCGGCCGAGGCGCCCGGCGATCGCCTGGATTACTCCGACCGGTTCCCCCTGTTTTCCCAATAGATTATCCTGTCACAATTCGGGCAGCTTTTCAAGCGGTCCATGCGCTGCAGCTCGTTGTACATCTGCGGGGGGATGTTCATGTTGCAGCCGCGGCAGACGGAATCGAGGACCTCGACGACCCCGACCCCGTCGCTCTTGACCGCGACGACCCGCCGGTAAAAAGAAAGCGTCGGCTTCGGGATCCGGCCGGCGAGGCGCTGCGACTCGGCCTGGATTTCGCTAAGCCGCGCGCGCGCCGCTTCGGCCCCGGCGAGGATCTCGGCCTTCTCGCTGCGGATCTCTTCCTGGCGGGCGTCGAGCGCCGCCTGGGCGGCTTTCGACTGGGTCTTGGCCTGCTCGATCTGGTCCAGGCAGGCGAGCATTTCATCCTCGATCCGCGCGGAGATGGCCTTGAGCTCCTCGATCTCCTTGAGCCCCATGCTGTACTCCTTGTTGGTCTTGACCGACCGCAGCTTTTCGTGGCCTTTTTCGATGCGGCCCTGGTTGATCTTGAGCTCGGATTCGAGATCGCGGTAGCGCTTGCCGGTCTCCTGGACGCGGGCCGCGGCGGTCTCGACATCGGCCAACAAGCCGTTCAATTGGGAGTCGAGCTCGGCCGTCTGCCGGTCGACTTGGCCGATCGTCTCGCCGATGCGGCGCATTTCGATTTCAAGCGTCTGCAAATTGACCAGCAGCCCGATCTGTTCGCGAAAGTCCATGGCGTGTGCGTTTCACTCGCTCTAAGGGTTCATGTTGGCGGCGGCCGCCAGCCGGTGTTGCCGCCGCCGGCTACACCACCGAAAACGGGTCTTTTTCCTTAGGGCATGTCCGCACCTCGACGCGATGCCCCCGCGCGGCGAATCCGTCTCGCAGGCGTTCGGCCAGCGCTTCCTTCACCAGGTGCTCGGAGTGGAAGTGGCCCACGTCGATCAGGCCCCGTCCGGCCTCTTCGACGGCGCGGGCCTCGTGGTAGCGCAGGTCGCCGCTGACGAAAACCTGGGCGTCCGAGGCGAAGAAGGCGGCAAGCAGGCTTCCGCCGCTGCCGGCGCACACCGCGACCCGCCGCACGGCGAGCTCCGGGTTCCCCGCCAGCCGCAGCGCCTCCGACCCCAGGCGCGCTTTGACGTCCGCCGCGAGGGCCCGGAGCGGCATCGCCCGGTCCAGCTCGCCCACCCGGCCGAGGCCGTGGGGCGCGCCGGGGCCGTCCTTGATCGGGGCGAGCGGCCGCGTCCCGGAAAGCCCCAGGCGCGCGGCCAGCATGTCGTTCAGCCCGTCGGCGGCGGCGTCCAGGTTGGTGTGCAGGCAGGCCACCGCGAGCCCTCCCCGGATCGCGCGGGCCACGGCGCCGCCGAGAGGGGTTGCGAGGTCGATTTTCTGCACCGGACGGAAGAACAGGGGGTGGTGCGTCACCAGAAGATCGATTCCCTCGGCGCAGGCGTGGTCGATGACCGCCGGGCTGGGGTCGAGCGCCACCATGACGGTGCGGACGAGCGCCCGGGGGTCGCCGATCTGCAGCCCGACGTTGTCCCATTGCTCGGCGAGCGTTTCCGGGGCGATCGATTCGAGAAGCGCCAGCGCGTCGGCCAGGCGCGCGCCCGCCCCGAGAGTCCCGTCGGTCGGCTTCACGGATGGACCGCCCGCGAAAAAGGCGCGGAAGCTTCCCCTCCGCGCCTCGCATCGCCCGGGACGTTTCGTCTGGCCGCCATGATCAGGGTCGCCCCGCTTTCGCGCCGCCGGGTGGCGATGGGCCCACCTGGGATCGAACCAGGGACCAACCGGTTATGAGCCGGTGGCTCTGCCAGCTGAGCTATGGGCCCGTTCGGCTCACCCGTCGGGTTTGTATCGACCGGGTCTGGGTTTGTCAAGCGCACGCCTCGCAGCGAGCTCATTACATCTCGATGAAATGCTTGAGTTTGCGGCTGCGGGTCGGGTGCCGCAACTTGCGCAGCGCCTTGGCCTCGATCTGGCGGATGCGCTCCCGGGTGACGGCGAAGTCCTGCCCGACTTCCTCGAGCGTGTGGTCGGCCTTCTCGCCGATCCCGAAACGCATCCGCAGCACCTTCTCCTCCCGGGGGGTCAGGGTGGCCAGGACTTTGCGGGTCTGCTCGGCCAAGTTCATCCCGACCGCGGCCTCGGAGGGCAGCATGAATTTCTTGTCCTCGATGAAGTCTCCGAGATGGCTGTCCTCCTCCTCGCCGATCGGCGTTTCGAGCGAAATCGGCTCGCGCGCGATCTTGAGGACTTTGCGGACCTTCTCGAGGGGGATCTCCATCTTCTCGGCGATCTCCTCCGGGGTGGGCTCGCGGCCCTGCTCCTGGACGAGGTAGCGCGAGGTGCGGATGAGCTTGTTGATCGTCTCGATCATGTGCACCGGGATGCGGATCGTCCGGGCCTGGTCGGCGATCGCGCGGGTGATCGCCTGGCGGATCCACCAGGTCGCGTAGGTGCTGAACTTGTAGCCGCGCCGGTACTCGAACTTGTCGACGGCCTTCATCAAGCCGATGTTGCCCTCCTGGATGAGATCCAGGAACTGCAGGCCGCGGTTGGTGTATTTCTTGGCGATGCTCACGACGAGCCGGAGGTTCGCCTTGGTGAGCTCGCTCTTGGCAAGCTTCGCCCGCAGGCGGCCGTCTTCGACGCTCGCCTTGACCCGGCGCAGCGAACGGCTGTTCGCCGCGGTCTCGAGCTCGCGCGCGGCGAGCTGATCGATCGTCTCCCGGATATCCTGGTAGAACGCGGCGAGCTGCTCCTTGGTCATCGCGCTCCGGCCGGCAGCCCATTTCATGAACGCGCTCTTCGATCCCAGGTGATCCCGGAGCTCCCTGGCCGAGGCGCCGAACGGGTCGCCCGCCCGCGCGATCTTTTTCGCCATGGCGTCGAACCACTCGATCTGCTTTTCGATCTCGGCCTCGATCCCGTCGATCACGCTCGCCTCGAGGCGCCAATCCTTCAGCAGCTCGAAGATCTGGGCGACCCCGCGCTGCAGGCCCCGGCGGACCTTGCGGCCCTCCTCCGGATCGCCCTCGAGCGCCGCGGCGCGCTTCCGCAGCGCCTGGTTTTCCTGGTGAATGGCGCGAATGTCCCGGATGGTCTGGAGGAATTTCTCGGTTTGCACCAATTCGTCGTTGTAGGTGTCGCCCTCGTCGATGTCGCGCAGGACGTGCTTGGGGCGCAGCGCCCCGCTTTCGATCTTCTCGCCGAGTCCGATGATCGCCTCGACGCCGGTGGCGGTCTCCAGCAGCGAGCGCAGCACCTCCTGCTCGCCCGCCTCGATCTTCTTCGCGATCTCGACCTCCCCCTCGCGGCTGAGGAGCGTCACCATCCCCATCTCCCGCAGGTACATCTTGACGGGGTCCGTGACCGAGCCGTATTCGGCCGCGTCGATCTCGTCGGCCGGGGGGCGCGGCTCCACGGGGGCCCGGACCTTGGCGGGCTTCTTGGTGTGTTTTTCATCGACCACCTCGATTCCGTTCTCTTCAAACATCATCAAGGTGTCGTCGATCTGCTCGGGTGAAGTGAGGTCCTCGGGGAGCAGCTCGTTCAGCTCGTCGTAGGTCAGGTACCCCTGCTTTTTCCCCTTGACGAGAAGATCCCGGATGGCCTTTTCGTTCGTCCGTTTTTCGGGGGGGGAGGTCTCCTCCTTCATCAGGGTCCGGCCGGCGCCGGCTTTGACCACCTTGTCCTTGTCGCTTTTCTTGGGAGCCTTCGGCGGCTTGGGTGGATTGGTCTTAGGCGTTTTCTTGGCGCTCGCCTTCGTCTTCACCGGTTTTTTCGCCATGCGTCGAACCCCTCCGTCGTCACAACCTGAATTAAAGAGCCGCCGCACCGGGTTACAGCTTGCGGGCATCCGTTTCGGCTTGCGCTGCGCGCTTCCCGCGCCGCCCGGCGAGGAGCTGCTTTTGAATCAACAAACGGTTCAACTCGTTCTCGTCGTTCGCTTTTTCGGCGGCTTCGATCTCTCTCTGGAGCCGGTCGTCGGAGCGCTCTTTGCGGCGGACCCCCAGGAAGCGGTTGATCAGCAGGCGGCATCCCTTCAGGTTCCAGGATTCCTCCGCCATCGCGAGCGCCGAGAGCACCTGCCGGCCCGCTTCGTCTTCGAACCCCGCGATGAGATCGGGCAGCCGCTCGGCCGAGGCGTAGCCCCGCTCGATGATGGCCGCGGCCAAGCGCTTCAATTGGGGATTCGCGAACTCGTTCAAGACGCCCCGCTCCCGGACTTCCGGGATGATGTCCGGAAAGTGCATCATCATCGCGATGATGCGCAGCTCGAACTTGTCCGCGGGCGCCGCGGCGGCGGCCGGGGCCGCGGCGGCGGCCGGGCGCGCGGCGCCGGGGCCGGCGGCGACCTCCCGGAGCC
>CAZNKG010000021.1:17772-76692 GCA_964573635.1 uncultured Desulfatibacillum sp.
GCCGCGGCGGCGGCCGGGCGCGCGGCGCCGGGGCCGGCGGCGACCTCCCGGAGCCGGCGGCGGACGACCGCTTCGGGAAGGCCGACGCGCTCGCAGAGCTTCTGGATGTAAAGCGCCTGGGCCACGGGATCGTTCACGGCGGCGAGCGGCGCCATCAGCTCGGAGACCACGCGCGCCTTGCCCTCGGTGCTCAGGCCGTGGCGTGCGACGGCCGACTCCAGCAGAAAGCTGACGATCCCCGGGGCCGCGTCGGCCTGCCGCCGGAAGGCATCCGCGCCCTGCTCGCGGATGAAGGAGTCCGGATCGTGCCCCTGCGGCAGGACGAGAATGCGCGTATCGGCCTGCTCCTCGCGGAAAACGTCGCCGCGCCGGAAATCGACGTGCTCTTTCCAGAAAAGCTCGACGCAGCGGCGGGCCGATCGCAGGCCGGCCTCGTCGGAATCGTAGACCAGGACCATCCGCGCGGCATACCGTGTGAGCAGCCGGATGTGCTCCGGCGTCAGCGCCGTTCCGAGAGTGGCGACCGAGTTCTCGTGCCCCCCCTGGTGCAGCGCGATCAGGTCGAGATAGCCCTCGACGATGTAGACCGAGCCGGACGCGCGGCACTTCTCCTTGGCCCGGTTAAGCCCGTAGAGGGTGCGCCGCTTGCTGTAGAGCGGAGTCTCGGGGGTGTTGAGGTATTTGGGGGTCGTGTCGTCCATGACCCGCCCGCCGAACCCCACCACCCGGGACATCTCGTCGATGATCGGGAACATGATGCGTTCGCGGAACCGGTCGTAGAACCCGCTGCGGTTCTCGCGCGCCACGACGAGACCGGCTTTTTCGAGCAGCGGGACGGGGAGGCCCTTGCGGGTCATGAACGTCAAGAGGTTGTCCCAGCCCTTCGGCGCATACCCGATGCGGAAATGGCCGATGGTCTCCGGCCGGATCCCGCGGCGCTCGAGGTAGTCCCGGGCCCGCTTTCCGTCGGGGTGGCCGGCAAGGGCCCGCTCGAAGAACTCGAGCGCCCGGCGGTTGACCTCGAGCAGCTGATCGCGCTCGTCGATCCGGCGGCGCTCGACGGCCGACAGCGGCTTTTCGGGCAGCGAAACCCCGCAGCGGCGGGCAAGCGAGCGGGCCGCTTCGGCAAAGGAGACCCCGTCGCGCTTCATGATGAAACTGAAAACGTCCCCCCCGGCCCCGCAGCCGAAGCAGTGGAAGATCTGTTTCCCGGGATTCACCGTGAACGAGGGTGTTTTTTCCGAATGGAAGGGGCAGAGGCCGCTCAAATTTTTCCCGGCCTTTTTCAGGATGACCGATTCCGCGACGATATCGACGATATCCGCTGCCTGGCGGATCTCCGCTATTTTTTCGTCCGAGATGTACGTTGCCAATAAAGCAACCCTCAGCGCTCGGGAATGGAAAAAGCGGCAGCCAACCCGTAAAAATAAAAATTCATGGGCGCAAAGTCAAGCGGCACGTTCGGGAATCCCGCCCCCGGCGGCGAGGGCCGCGGCCTCGGCGAAGCGGAGCGCTCCGCTGTAAAGCGCCCGGCCGACGATCACGCCCTCGACCCCCAGCGGCTCGAGCGGCAGCAGGCGGCGGATGTCCTCCAGGCCGCCGACGCCGCCGGAGGCGATCACCGGAATGCGGACCGCCGCGGCGAGCGCGCGGGTCTGGTCAATGTTGGGCCCGGTCTGCATGCCGTCGCGCCGGATGTCGGTGAAAATGAGGGCGGCGACCCCGCTCTGTTCGAAGCGGCGCGCCAGCTGGACGGCATCGAAGGCGGTGGTCTCGGTCCAGCCCTGGATCGCCA
Organism: uncultured Desulfatibacillum sp.; assembly: GCA_964573635.1. Classification (GTDB taxonomy): domain Bacteria; phylum Desulfobacterota; class Desulfobacteria; order Desulfobacterales; family SpSt-501; genus SpSt-501. Next base: position 19,568 of record CAZNKG010000021.1, read on the forward strand.
CCTTCCCGTCGCGCGCGTCGATGCCGACGGCGATGCGCCCCGGGGCGGCGCGGCAGAGTTCGTCGATCAGGGCGGGGTTGCGGATCGCCTCCGTCCCGATGACCACGCGGGCGACCCCGGCCTCGAGGGCGCGCTCGACGGTCGGGCGGTCGCGCAGCCCGCCGCCGAGCTGGACGGGGATGCGCACGGCGGCGAGAATGCGGGCGATCACCGCCTGGTGCGCCGGCTCGCCGCGCACGGCCCCCTCGAGGTCGACGACGTGCAGGAGCGTCGCGCCGGCCGCCTCCCAGCGCCGGGCGGCATCGACCGGATCATCGGCGTAGACCGTCTCCGCCGCGAGGTCGCCCTGCAGGAGGCGCACGCACTTCCCGTTTTTCAGGTCGATCGCCGGGATGATCCGCATGGCTACAGCACCCCCTTCGTGGAGCGCACGCCGCGCACGCGCGGGTCGGGGGCCGCGGCCGCATCGAGGGCCCGGCCGAAGGACTTGAAGACCGCCTCCAGGATGTGGTGCTCGTTTTCCCCATAGGGGACGTCGATGTGCAGGTTCATCCCCGCCCGGTTGGCCACGGACTTGAAGAATTCCTTCGCCAGGATTCGGTTGAGGGGGCTTTCGGGCGCAGCGCACTCCGGCACCCGAAAAACGAGAAAGGGCCGGCGCCCCAGGTCGACCGTCACCGCGGCGAGCGCCTCGTCCATCGGGGTCACGGCGTGGCCGTAGCGCCGGATGCCCTGACGCTCCCCCAGGGCGGCATCGAGCGCCTCGCCGAGCGCCAGCCCGACGTCCTCGACCGTGTGGTGGGCGTCCACCTCGAGGTCCCCCTCGGCCTTGATCTCGAGGTCGAGGAAGCCGTGGGCGGCGAAAAGGGTCAGCATGTGGTCGAAGAAGCCGATGCCGGTCGCGATTTCCGGACGCCCCTTCCCGTCCAGGCAGAGCTGGACGCTGATGCTCGTCTCCCGGGTCTGGCGCTTGACGACGGCCCTGCGCTGCATAAGCTTCGCCTCACGAGCTTGAGGAAATTAAAAAAAATTAGGGGGGTTCCGGCTGGAACCGCCCCAATTGCATTTTTTTCTTTTTTCCAAGTCGCAAACCGGGTAAACCCGGATTCAGCAGGGGACTTGGGGGTGATGGTGGAGATGAGGGGGATCGAACCCCTGACCTCGGCGTTGCGAACGCCGCGCTCTCCCAGCTGAGCTACATCCCCACATTAAATTTTCCTTTTAACAGAAGCCGGTGCATCGGTCAATGAAAAATTTCCGCGGCTCCGGCGGCATCGGAGAGACGACCATGCCCGCACTGAAGCTCGAGGACGCCTTCAAGCGCGTCACCGCCGACCAGGACAAAATCCGCGCACCCGAAGAGACGGTGAAGGACTTCCGCGAGAGGCTCTCCCGCCTCGACCTGGACATCCTGAAGCAGACCGTCCGCATCGACAACGGCCGGCTGGGAATCCCGGTCTACGTGAGCCTCTGCGGCCGAGACGCCCGGCGGGTCATCGGCACCCGCAAGCAGATGGGCAAGGGCGGCACGCCCGCGCAGGCCGAGGCGAGCGCCGTCATGGAGCTGGCCGAGCGGTTCAGCTTTTTCAGCTTCGCGCAGGAGCCCCGCCACTTCCTGCACGCCGCCTACCCGCAGGTCCGGGAGCGCGCCATCCCCTTCGAGATGATCGCCCGCTCGGTCCACGACGAATCCGGCGACCGGTCCGCCGCCCGGCGGATCTTCGATCGCCTGCCGCTCAAGTGGACCGAGGCCTGGAACCTCACGCGCGGCGAAGCCCGCCTGGTCCCCTTCGACTGGTTCTTCGCGATCAACGAGTTCAACGGGCCCTCGGCGGGAAACTGCCGCGAGGAGGCGCTGCTGCAGGGAATCTGCGAAATCGTCGAGCGCCACGTCTGCTCGATCGTCAGCCACGAGCGCGTCCCGGCCCCGCGGCTCTCCGTGGCCGGCGCGACCAACCCGGTCGTGCGCGCCATGCTGGCAAGCTACGATCGCTGCGGGGTGCGCCTGGTCATCTCCGATTTCACCCTGGACACCGGCATCCCCACGGTCGCTGTCCTGGCCATGGACCCGGCCACCTTTCCTCGCGAAAGCGAGATCGTCTGGACGGCCGGGACCACCCCCGACCCGCAGAAGGCGCTCAGCCGCGCGCTCACGGAGGTGGCGCAGCTCGCGGGGGATTTCAACACGGGCGCGAACTACGTGGCGAGCGGCCTGCCCAAGCTGCGCCGCCTGGAGGATGCCCGCCACATCACCGCGCCGGGGGTCGAGCGCGACCTCGCGGAGCTTCCCGACCTCTCGCACGACAACATCCGGGTCGAGGTCGAAAACTGCCTCGCGGCGCTCGCGCGCATCGGGCTCGAGGTGTTCGCGGTCGAAACCACCCACCCGGGGCTGCAGATCCCGGCTTTCTACACGATCGTCCCCGGGGCGCATTTCCGCGAGCGCTCGCGCGGGACGGGGGTCGCGATGTTCGCCGCCAAGCTCGCCGTCGAAAAAATGCCCCCGGCCGAGGCCGAAGGGCTTCTTGCGGAATTCGACGCCGCCGAGCCCGGCCGCTATTTCATCCAGTTCTACCGCGGCCAGTGCCGGCTGAACGCCGGCGATCCGGAGGCGGCGGTACCGTTCTTCCGCCGGGCGCTCGATGGCGCCCCCCCCCCGGCGGAGGCGGCGAGCATCTGGAGCTATCTCGCGGTGGCGCTCAAAGGTCTCGGGCGCTACGCCGAGGCGCTGGAGTCGCTCGAGCGGGGGGTCGCCCTCGACGCCGAGCGCACCGATCTCTTCAACCTGATGGGGTTCTGCCACTACAAGCGCGGCGAACACGCGAAGGCGGTCGCCGCGTTCCAGAAGGTGATCGAGCTCGACCCCTCCTCGGCCATCGACTACGCAAACCTCGGGGTCAACTACCAGGCCCTGGGCGAGCGCGACAAGGCGATCGCCTTCTATCGGCTCGCTCTGCAGCTCGATGCGGGCATCGCCTTCGCCCGCACCAACCTGGAAAACCTGACCGCAGCCTGAGCGGCTGAGGGTCTGCGGGAGCTGCGGGAGCCAGGCGCGGCGCCGCCCGCATGGTGGGCGGCGGCCTGCTCAGGCCATGCCGGCCCGAAGCCGCGCGAGGCACTCCATCGCCTCCCGGCTGCGCTGCTCCACCTCCTCGAGCCTGAGGGCGATGCGGGCCTTGTCCCGCTTCCGCGCCCCGGCCAGCTCGGCCAGGGCGCCGAAGTCGGCGGAGTAGGCGCGCACCTGCTGCGCGACCGCCACGCACAGCCTGGCGGCCGCGAGCTCGACCAGCTTGAAAATATATTTAAATTTAAGGTTTTCCTGGTAGTCCTTCATCTGAAAGCTTAGCGAATCGCGCGTTTCGCTTTTGATCCGCGCCAGTCCCTCCTTCAGCGCCCGCCGCTGGTCCTCGCCTTCCTTGACTGGCTTTTTCAGGGCCTTTTTGAAGCCGGTCAGGACCCGGTAAAATTCGCGCCGCAGGATCGCCTCGGTGCGGATCCGGGCCGAGTAGCGCATGGTGTTCGCCAGCGACGGTTGGGTGAGCCCGGAGCCGCCGACCAGGCTTTCGGCGCGCGGCATCATCGGCGCCTGGAGGCGGGAGCCGGCGGCGGCCGGGCCGATCTCGCTCATGACCCGGCAGAATTCCTGGTAGGCATCTTCAATCATCCCGCAATAGGGGGCGGCGATCGCGGCGATCGCGGCACCGATGCGGGTTTCACGCTCGGCCGTGAACCGGATCAGCTCGGGGTGGATCTGTTCGGTCAGGAACACGTCGAGAGCCTGCTTGAACTCCTGGAACGCCCGGTACATCGCCGCGGAGAACCCGCCGGCGGCCAAGCCCCCGTCCGCGGCTTCGGGCTCGAAGCGGTAGCCGGAAATGAAGGCCTCGATGCGTTTGGAAACCTCGCCGGCGGCACCGTCGAGCAGGCGGTTGACATCGGTGGCAAGCTCCTGCTTGATCCGCGGCACCGTGCCGGAGACCGCGCTTTGCAGAGCATCCAGCAGCTGCTCGAAGCGGCGCTGGTAATGGCGCATGCGCTCCACCACCGCGGCGGCGCCGGCGGCGTCCCGGGAGAGGATCTCGCGGCTCATCACCGACCAGTGCGCCAGCCCGCCGGCGATCACCTGGAGCCGGTCGAGGGGGTGCTGCAGCAGGAGGGCGCTGTGCCGGCGCCCGAGCAGCTCGTCGAACACCGCGAGAAAGCGCGCCGCCTCGCGGTCGGAATAGGCCACGAGCTCCGCATCGCTCTGCCACAGCTCCAGGCGCCGCCGGTCCTTTTCCACGAGGACCGCGCCCGGCGCGACGAAGAGCTGGTGAAGCGCCGAGAAGGTGAAGAGCTCGGGCTGCGGCTTGACCAAGGCAAGCTCCTGGGCGACCCGGCGGACGAGCCCTTGGAGCTCCTCGAGGCTGCGGTGTTCGTTGAAATCGCAGTTAAGCACGAAGAGGATGTTGTCGAGGATCCCCATCTTGCGGATGATGGACAGGAACTTGATGTCGGCCCGCCTAAGCCCCGTGCGGCTGCTGATGACATAAACCAAAAGGTGCGCCGACCGCAGATAGTCCTGGATCATGGCCAGGTGCAGCGGGTTGGAGGAGTCGCTGCCCTGGCAGTCGGCGATTTCGACGCCGCGGCCGATGCGCCCGGTCTCGACGCGGATGAGGATGTCTTTCAGGTAGACGGCGAGCGCCTCGTTGCCGGAAAAGTCCCAGTGACGCTCGAATTGGCCGCCCGTGCAGGCGTGGGTGGTGTTCGTCTCCGCCACGAACCGCGCCGCGGTGTCGTAACCGTTCAGGTAGCACGACAGCAGCACCATGTTGCGGTTGCGGGCATCCTCGGCGATGCGCTGCTCGCTCGAAAGCGCCTCCAGGGCCGCGCGCAGCCCGCTGCGGGCGGCGCTGCGGCGGATGTCGAAGTCCTCCGGGAAGGCCTGGCGACCGGCCGCCGGAAACAGCACGAGCGCCTGGCCGATGTCGGCGTTCACCTCGGCCCAGGACTTGAATACGAGGGTGGCCTCCGGTGCGCTGCCGGCGCGCACGCGGGTGACGATCGAGGTGACCACCCCGGCGCCGCGCTTGAGATAGTCGCCGCCGAGAAAGGCGTTCAGGAAAGTGCTTTTCCCCGACTTGATCGGGCCCACGACCGCCACCCGCACCGTCCCTTCGGCCAGATGCTTCGGCAGCTCCCCCAAGATCGCTTCCCACTCCCCGAACCCGTCTGCGCCCAGCCCCGGCAGGGGCTTCGCCGCGCTCAAGGCGGCGAGAAGCCGCTCGTTGACCTCCAAAACCGCCTGCGTCTGCCGATCGTATGCGTCCATGATCACCTGCAAGTCCCGCGGGCGCCCGCGCCGGTCTTGGGCCGCCAGGGCGCGGCGCCTTGTCTGCCGCGCGGAAACGTGCTATGCAAAGTTATCTGTCGCTGCCTTGGGTCCGGGCTCACGGGAAAGGCCGTCCATGTCCGACAAGCATCCGGAATGCCCCCTGTACAACCCGCTGAACTGCAAAGAGTATTACAACCCCAAGCTTTGCGCGTTCGTGCGCAAGGACAAGTCCTGCCTGAAGAAAAAGAAGTCGAAGGCCAAGGGAAAGGTCGACGCCTGACGCCGGCCTCAGGCGTGGCCGGAGGCATCGGACAGCCGCGCCGGGTCGATCCCCAGGCGTTTTACCGCCTCCTCCCAGCGCGCCGCGAGCGGCAGCCGAAAGATGTTCTCCTCGAACACCGGCAGCGTGAGCCAGGCATTCTGGCGGATTTCGTCCTCCAGCTGGCCGGGCCCCCAGCCGGCGCACCCCAGGCTGATGAGGTAGGAATCCGGACCCCTGCCGCCGGCGATGGCCTCGAGAATGTCCCGCGTGTTGCTCAGCCCGACCGTCGCGGTGACCCGCAGGCAGGCCTCCCATTCGAAGGGCGGCCCGTGCAGGATGAAAAGCTCGCCCGGGCTGACCGGCCCGCCGCAGTGAACCGGCGCCTCGGCGGCGTGCGCCACGCAGGGGATCTCCAGCTCCTCGAAGATGGCGCGCGCGAAAAGGTCGTCGAAGGTCCGGTTGATGACGATGCCCATGGCGCCGGAGGCGTTGTGCTCGCAGATGCAGGTGACCGTCTGCGAGAAATTGGGGTCCAGCATTCCCGGCATGGCCATGAGGAAATGGCCCTTCAGACTATCCGCAACGCTTGACAGCATGCCATCCTCCCGCCGCTCGGTGCATTCTTCGCTGCGGCGGCCTGGGCGTGAAGCGATCCGCGATGAAAAACCGTAAAGGGAAGCGCCGCGTTTGTCAAGCCGGGCGGCGGCGGGATCGGAAACGGCTGCGGGCCGGGCATCGCAGCGGAAGCCGCCCGGCGGGCGGGGGTCAGGCGCCGGCCGCCGGCGGGCCGGCGGCTGCGGCCGCCCGAAGGCGATAGGCGCGCAGCCCGGAGAGCTCCGCCTGGAGCTCCGCCGGCAGGTCGATCTCCTCGACATCCGGCGGCTGCCGCAGTGCGGCGAGCGTCCGGTCGCTCAGAATGATGCCGTTTCGCGGCCCCTTGCAAAGCGTCTGCATGCGGAAGACCGCGTTCACGGCGTCGCCGACGACCGTGTAGTCCATTTTTTTCTCGAACCCGATGTTGCCGGCCACGACCTCGCCGGTGTGGAGGCTGATCCCCATCTCGACGGCCAGATCGGCATCCGACCGCCACTCGCGGTTGGCGCGCTCGAGCGCCTCCGGCATTTTGAGCGCGGCGCTCACGGCGTGCTCGGCGTCGTCGCCGTTGGAGACCGGCGCGCCGAAGATGGCGAGAAAACCGTCTCCCAGATACTTATCGACGATGCCGCCGTGGGCGAACACGATCTCCCCCATGACGGCGAAAAAGCGGTTCAGCAGCCTGACGATCCGCCGCGACCCCGTGCGGCGCGACATCTTGGAAAACCCGCGGATGTCCACGTTGAGCAGGGTCACCATCTTCAGCTCTTCCATGACGGGCGCGCTGCCGGACTCGCCGTGCACGATCCGGTCGACGACCTCCTTGGGAACGAACTTCTGAAACATGCGCCGCAGGTCGCGCTCCTGCTCGGCCGCCGCGGCGGTCTTCTTGTAGAGCCGCGCGTTTTCGAGCGCGATGCTGACCGAGGCGGCGATGGCCTGCAGCAGCTCGCGGTCGCCGTCGTCAAAGCCGCCGTGCATCTTGTTGCGGACGTCGATGACCCCGATGACGCTGCCCTGGGAGATCATGGGCACGCAGAGCGCCGAACGCGTGCGCAGCCCGCGTTCCCCGGCGGCGTCGACCCAGCCCGGCCGGAACTTCTCCGGTTCGCTGATCATGACCGCCTCGCCGCGGGAGGCGCTGTAGCCGGTGATTCCCCGGTCGAGGGGCAGCCGCGGGGCGACGGGCCGAAGATCGCTCTGGCTGAACCCCGCGGCGGCCTCGAGCCCCCCGTCCTTGACGAAGTAGAGGGACCCGGCTTCGACCTTCATCACCTCCCGGACCAGGTCCATGGTGTAGCCGAGCACCTTGTCCATGTCGAAGGTGGAGTAGGCGAGCGCGCTGCCGACCTGCCGGATGGTCTGCATCTCCTGGTCGCGCTTGGAGACGGCGGCCTGGAGGCGGTTGCGGTCAAGCGCCAGCCCCAGCGCGAAGCCGACCCACCCCGCCAGCCCCTCGACGGCGGCGAGCGGCTCGCGCCGGTCGTTCACGGCGGCGATGAACCCCCCGGTCCGCCCGCCGGCCTTGAGGGGCGCCACCAGGCAGAACCGCCCGCTGAGCCCGCCGAAGATCCACCGATCGAGCTCGGTCCCCAGGGGCTCCGGGCGCTCGAGGGTCACGACGCTTTCCTGCGCCAGGGCGGTCTCGGCAAGCGAGCCCGCCATCGCGAGCAGCTCGCTGCGCGACAGGAGCCCCCCGGGTCCCATGGCGAGCGCCCGCACCCGGGCCAGATCGGGCTTGCCTTCCTCGGGCACGAGAACGGCCGCCCGCTCGCAGGGCAGGATCCCCTGGAGCTCGAGCAGCACGGCCTGCAAAAGCTCCTCGTCGCGGAAGCCGGACGTGCACATCCTGGCGATCTTGATGACGGCGTCGAGGTGCCGGGCCAGGCGGTGGTTCCCCCGCTTCAGGTCGAGGTTTTCGCAGGCGAAGGCGGCGGTGCTCAAAAGGGGCGCGAGCACTTCGGCCTCCTCCGGGAGGTAGACCCTGCGGCGGTTGCGGCTCGACACCGTGAGCACGCCGATGATGTCGCCGCCGGCGCGCATCGGCAGGCAGAGGAAGGACTTCGTGCCGTATTGGGGCAGGTTCGCCCGTCCGAAGCGCTTGTCCTTTTCGATGTCCGCGACGCACAAGGGGGTCTTGTTGATGACGGCGTACTTCGCGATGCTCGTGTCGAAATCGATGCGGTCGCCGGAACGGATGAACTTTTCCAAGCCGATGGTCGCCCGGACGACGAAGCTGCGCCGCTCGCTCGGGTCGAGCGTGAGCAGCGAGCCGAGGTCGGAGCCGGTCAGCGCGAGCGCGCGCTCGAGCGTTGCGTAGAGGATCTCCTCGGGATCGGAGCTTGCGTGGCACAGCTCCGCCCCCTCCCGGAGACCGGCGATGCCGGCGGAGGTCTTCGCGGCCCGTCGGAGCGCCCCCATGAGGCGGCGGAACCCGACCCAACCGGCGGCGAGCAGCGTCAGCAGCACGGCGGTCGAATCGGGTTCGAAAAGGATTCCGCGCGCCTGGCACAGGGCGGCCGCGGCGCCGGCGGGGATCAGGAAAAAGGCGCCCAGCGAGACATAGAGCCGCCGCGGCAGTCGGCCGCGCTCGGATTCGGCAAAGGCAGAGGCTGGGGTCGGGTCCATTTTCAACCGGTTGTCTAGAAAGACATTTTAAACCAAAACGGCTGCGGCGGCAAGGCGGCCGCCGGCGGCTTGACAGGGGTCGCCGGCTTGGGGTAACCACGCTTCGCCGCCGTGCAGAGGAAAGGAGCATCATGAACGCCATCCATGCCCGCATCGCCGCCGAGCTCGACCTGGACACGACCCAGGTCGAGGCGGTCGCCGCGCTTCTGGACGCGGAGGCCACGATTCCCTTCATCGCCCGCTACCGCAAGGAGGCGACCGGAAGCCTGGACGAGGTGGCGGTGGCCGCCGTGCGCGACCGGCTCGAAGCGCTGCGCGACCTCGAACAGCGCCGCGACGCCGTCTTGAAATCGCTCGAGCAGAACGGCCACCTCACGGAGCCGCTGCGCGCCGCGGTGGCCGCGGCTGAAACGCGGGCCGCCCTCGAGGACCTCTACCTGCCCTTCCGGCCCAAGCGCCGCACCCGGGCCATGGCGGCCCGCGAGAAGGGCCTCGAGCCCCTGGCGCACATGCTGCTCGAGCAGGCCGGAATCGACCCGCAGGCGGCCGCCCTGCCCTTCGTGGACCCGGGCCGGGAGGTCGCCGACGCCGAAGCGGCGCTCGCCGGAGCCCGCGACATCATCGCCGAGCTCGTCAACGAGGAGCCCGAGACGCGCGCGCAGATGCGCCGGCTGTTCGCCGAGCAGGCCGTGATCGAAAGCCGGGTCGCGGCGGGGCGTGAAGCGGACGGGGCGAAGTACCGCGACTATTTCGACTGGCGCGAGAAGGCCGCCGACGCCCCGTCGCACCGGGTGCTCGCCATGCGGCGCGGCGAAAAGGAGGACGTGCTCAACCTTTCCATGCTGCCGCCCGAGGAGGCGGCGATCGCGCTCCTCGAGGCGCGGTGGGTGCGCGGGGCCGGCGCCGACGCCGAGCAGGTGCGCCTCGCGGTCCGCGACGGCTACCGCCGGCTGCTCGCCCGGGCGATGGAGACCGAGCTGCGGCTGAGCGTCAAGCAGCGCGCCGACGCCGAGGCGATCCGCGTCTTCGCCGGGAACCTGCGCGAGCTTCTGCTCGCCCCGCCCCTCGGCCCGCGCCGCGTGCTGGCGGTCGACCCGGGGTACCGCACCGGCTGCAAGGTGGCCTGCCTGGATGAGCAGGGCGGTCTCCGGCACCACGAAACCATCTTCCCGCACGGCTCCGAGCGCCAGCGCACCGAGGCCGCTGAGCGCGCGGGCGCCCTGCTCGCGGAATTCGCGATCGAGGTCGTCGCGATCGGCGGCGGCACCGCCGGCCGGGAGACCGAGCGGTTCTTCCGGGGCCTGCCCCCGCCCCCGGGGGTGAGCGTCGTCCTGGTCCCCGAGCAGGGCGCCTCGGTCTACTCGGCCTCCGAGTCCGCCCGCGCGGAGTTCCCCGACCTCGACCTGACCGTGCGCGGCGCGGTTTCGATCGGCCGCCGCCTGATGGACCCGCTCGCCGAGCTCGTCAAAATCGACCCCAAGTCCATCGGGGTCGGCCAATACCAGCACGACGTCGATCCGCAAGCGCTTAAACAGGCGCTCGACGATGTCGTCCTGAGCTGCGTCAACAGCGTGGGCGTGGATGTCAACCACGCCAGCCTCGAGCTGTTGACCTACGTCTCCGGGCTCGGGCCGCAGCTCGCCGCGCGCATCGTGGCCCACCGCCGCGCCCACGGCGCGTTCCGCTCGCGCCGGGAACTTCTCGACGTGCCGCGCCTCGGACCGAAGGTCTTCGAGCAGTGCGCGGGGTTCCTGCGCATCCACGGCGGGCCGCATCCGCTCGACGCGAGCGCCGTCCACCCGGAGCGCTACCCGGTGGTCGAGGCCATGGCGGCGGACCTGGGCGTTGACCTAAACCGGCTGATGGCCGATCCCGCCCTGCGGGCGCGGATCGACCCCGCGCGCTATGTCACGGCGGACGTGGGGCTGCCGACCCTCACCGACATCCTGGCGGAGCTCGCCCGCCCGGGACGCGACCCGCGGCCGCGGCTCGAGCCGTTTTCCTTCTCGCCGCTCGTCGCCGAGATCGGCGACCTTGCGCCCGGGATGCGCCTGCCGGGGATCGTCACCAACGTGACCGCCTTCGGGGCATTCGTCGACCTCGGGGTCCACCAGGACGGTCTCGTGCACGTGAGCGAGCTGTCGGAGCGCTTCGTGCGCGACCCCTTCACCGTCGTCAAGGTCCACCAGCGGGTCGAGGCGACGGTCCTCGAGGTCGATGCCGCGCGGCGGCGCATCGCGCTGTCGCTGCGCCGCGATCGGCGGCCGCCGGCGAGCGCCGCCCCGGCGGCCGCCCCGGAACCCCGCAAACCCGCCGCCGCCCGGCCGCCGGAGCGCCGCCCGTTCAACAACCCCTTCGCCGCGCTGTTGAAAAAAAGCCGCTGACAGGAGGCACACCGTATGCGCGTCGTCATTCAGCGGGTCAGCGAGGCGTCGGTCACGGTCGGGGGGGAGACGGTCGGGCGCATCGGGCGCGGTCTGCTCGTGCTGCTGGCGGTGGCCCGCACGGACTCCGAGCGCGAGGCCGAGCAGCTGGCGGCGAAAATCGCCCACCTGCGGGTCTTCGAGGACGAGGCCGGGGCGCTCAACCGCTCGGTGGTTGACGTCGGCGGCGCCGTGCTCGTCGTCTCGCAGTTCACGCTGCTCGCCGACTGCCGCAGGGGCCGCCGGCCCTCCTTCGGCGAGGCGGCCGGCCCGGAGCAGGCCGAGCGGCTCTACCGCCTGTTCGTCGAGCGCCTTTCCGGGATGGGGCTGGCGGTCGCCACCGGGCGCTTCCGCGCGCGCATGGCCGTCGCGTTGGTCAACGACGGGCCGGTCACCCTGATCCTGTGAGCGCCGGGTTCAACCGGAGACGACGTGGGCGTAGGCGGAATGGTTGTGGATGGACTCGAAGTTCTCGGCGCTCACCGAAAACCAGGTGATGTTTTCATCGGCCGTCAGGCGCTTGGCGACGTCGCGGACGATGTCCTCGACGAACTTGGGGTTTTCGTAGGCCCGTTCGGTGACGCATTTCTCGTCGACGCGCTTGAGCACGGAGTAGACCTCGCTCGAGGCCACCGACTCCACGAGCTCGATCATGTCCTCCAGCCAGACGAACTTCTTGAAGCGCAGGCTGAGGGTGACCTCCCCGCGCTGGTTGTGGGCCCCGAAATCGCTGATCTCCTTGGAGCAGGGGCAGACGGAGGTGATCGGCACCACGACTTCGGAAATCAAGTCCACCTTCCCCTCGGGGTCGCTCGAGCCGTCGATGCGGCAGGCGTAGTCCATCAGCCCGGCCGCCAGACTGATCGGCGCCTTCTTCTCGATGAAGTAGGGGAAGCGCATTTCGAGGTGCGCCGAGGCGGCGTTCAGAAATTTCTTCATGTTGGCGAGGATCACCGCGAATTTCTTCAGGGAGACTTCCGGCTTGAGGATGTGGAGCATTTCGACGAACCGGCTCATGTGGGTCCCCTTGTACTCGTGGGGCAGGTCGACGAACATGTTGATGGTCGCCACCGTGTGCTGAAATCCGTCGCGGCGGTCCCGCACGGTGATGGGGTAGCGCAGGTTCTTGATGCCCACCTGGTTGATGGGGATGTTGCGGAAGTCGCGTTCGCTCTGGACGTCGCGCATGGCGCCCCCTCTCATGGCGTGCCGGCGCCGCGCGCAGCGGCGGCGCGGGGCTTGAGCAGGTACTCGGTGCGGACATTGCTGAGGGCATGGAAGATGTTGCCCTTGACCTTGGGGTTTTCGCGGTAGAGACCGGCGAGCATGCGCTTAACCCCTTCGCGCCGCGAACGCCCCGCGCTCGGGCAGGCATTCGGCACGATCGCAAAACCCTGTTCGCGGGAGAAGCGGCGGATGAGCCCGTTGTCGGCGTAGGCGAGCGGCCGGAGCACCGTGAAGCGCCCCTTGAAGAAATCCTGGCTGGGGAGCATGGTCCCGATCTCGCCGCCGTAGCAGATGTTGAGGAAAAGGGTTTCGATCAGGTCGTCGCGGGTGTGCCCGAGGGCGACTTTACGGCAGCCCAGCGCGTCGGCCGCCTCGAAAATCCGCTGCCGGCGCCGGCGCGAGCATAAAAAGCAGGGGTTTTCGCGGTTGGCCGGGCTGTGGCTGTAGGGCCCGAAGTCGGTCGACTCGATGCGCAGCGGCACCCCGAGGCCGCGGCAGAAGGCGGCGAGCGACTCCCCCGCGCCGGCGGGGTCATAGCCGAGATCGACGTGGATGGCGGCGAGCTCGTAGTGCACCGGCACGCGCCGGCGCCGCTCGCTCAACAGCCACAGGAGGGTCTGGCTGTCGGCCCCCCCCGAGAGCCCGACCGCGATGCGGTCCCCGTCCCGGATCATGTCGTAGTCGTGAACGGCCTTCCCCAGGGCGCGGTTGAGCGAGCGGAACGTGTTCCCGCCGCCGCAGGCCCTCCCGGCCATCAACTCTCCTCGGATGCCGATTCGGTCTTCTGGTATATCCGCCCGACGGAGACCTCCCGCAGCGCGATGACGATATCCTCGTTCTTGGGCGAGCTCACGAGGTAGTCGGAGCCTTCGCGGATCTGTCGAACGCGTTTGGCCACGAGGTTCACCAGCTTGAAGCGGTTGGGGACCTTCCGCAGGCAATCCTCGACCGTGATGCGTGCCATATCAATTCCTCCTCAACGGATTTCGATCAGTTCGTAGGAGCGGCGGCCGCCGGGAGCGTCGACCACCATCTCGTCTCCCGGCTTGCGGCCGAGGATGGCCCGGCCGAGGGGCGAGAGAATGGAGATCCGCCCCTTCTCGATGTCGGACTCCTCCGGCCCGACGAGCAGGTACTCGACGTCTTCGCCGGTTTCGAGGTTTTCCAGAACCACGCGGCTGCCGAAGACCGCCTTGTCCTTGGGCAGGTTTTCGGTGTTGATGACCTCGGCGTTGGCGAGCTTGTATTCCAGCTCGCCGATCCGCCCCTCGATGAAGCTCTGGCGGTCCTTGGCGGCGGCGTATTCGGCGTTCTCGCTGAGATCCCCGTGCGCCCGGGCCTCTTCGATGGCGCGGATGTTCTGGGGGCGCTCCACCCGCTTCAGGTGCTCGAGTTCGCGCTTGATCGACTCAAAGCCGTCGCGCGTGACCGGAATGCGATCCACGGTTTCTCTCCAAAAGCGTAAGGTTATCCGCGGCCGGCGGGCGGCCGCCGCGCATCGCCGCGGCGGGCTGAAGACGCTCGTCCGCGCCCGGACTAGAGGTAGTCGCTCGCCAGGATGCGGGCGATCTGCACGGCGTTCGTGGCCGCGCCTTTACGGATGTTGTCGGCCACGATCCAGAGGTTCAACCCGTGCTCGATCGACGGATCCCGGCGGATGCGCCCGACCAGCGTCAGGTCCTGCCCGGCGGCGTCGATGGCGAGCGGGTAGGCGTTGCGAGCCGGGTCGTCGACGACTTTCACTCCGGGCGCGGCGGAGAGCATCGCGCGGGCCTCCTCGGCCGAGCAGGGCCCCTTGAGCTCGACGTTCACCGACTCGGAGTGCCCGAAAAAGACCGGGACCCGCACGGTGGTGGCGCTCACGCCGATCGTGGGGTCCTCCAGGATTTTCCGGGTCTCGTTAACCATCTTGGCCTCTTCCTTCGTGGAGCCGTCCTCCAGGAACTTGTCGATGTGGGGCAGGCAGTTGAAGGCGATGCGGTGCGGGTAGACCTTCACCTGGACGTCGAGAAAATTGATCATCGCCCGCGTCTGGTTGTAGAGTTCGTCGATCGCCTTCTTGCCCGTCCCGGAGACGGACTGGTAGGTGGAGACCACGATGCGCCGGATGCCGACGCGGCGATGCAGCGGGGCGAGCGCCACCACCATCTGGATGGTGGAGCAGTTGGGGTTGGCGATGATGCCCTTGCGGGTGTAGCCCGCGATCGCATGCGGGTTCACCTCGGGGACCACCAGCGGCACCTGGGGGTCCATGCGCCAGGCGCTCGAGTTGTCGATCACCACGCAGCCGGCCGCCGCGGCGAGCGGCGCGAACTGTTCGCTGGTTCCCCCGCCGGCCGAAAAGAGCGCGAGATCGACCCCCTTAAACGAGGAGGCGGTCAACTCCGCGACCGGAACCATGTCGCCGCGGAAGGGCAGGCGGCGTCCGGCCGACCGCGCCGAGGCGAGAAACACGACGGATTTGACCGGAAAGTTCTGCTCCTCGAGACAGGCGATCATCTGGTTTCCGACCGCCCCCGTGGCGCCGACGACCGCAACGTTCAACTGCTTTTCAGCCATTCACCCCTCCTTCCGGCGCGAGCGTCCCGATGACGGTCGTGCCGGCCCGAACCTTGTCGCCGACGGCCACCGCGAGGCGGATGCCGGCCGGGAGATAGAGGTCCAATCGCGACCCGAAACAGATCATGCCGTAACGCTGGCCGCGCTTGAGCCGGTCGCCGGGCTGGATGCGGCAGATGATGCGCCGCGCGATCAGTCCGGCCACCTGGACGACGCACAGCCTGCCCCCGTCCGGCGGTTCGAGCACCACGGCGTTATGCTCGTTCGCCAGCGAGGCCTCCCGGCGATTGGCGGCGAGAAAGCTCCCGGGCCGGTGGACCGTCCGCCGGACGACGCCCTCGACCGGCGCCCGGTTCACGTGGACGTTGAAGACGGACATGAAAATGCTGACCTTGACGGTCTCCCCGGCGATGAAGGGGTTTTCGACCGCACGCTCCGCGAGGATGACCTTGCCGTCTGCGGGCGAGACCACCAGCCCGGGAGCGGCGGGAATGACCCGGTCCGGGTCGCGGAAGAAGCCGCAGATCCCGAACGTGGCCGCAAGCCCCGCGATCGCCGCCGCCGGATAGCCCAGCAGCGCCAGAATGAGCGTCGCGAAAGCCGCGGCGCCGATGAGCGGATATCCGGGACGGGCGATCGGAAAGGCCGATGGGCTCGGGGGGTCGGACCAGACGAAATCTTCCTTGTCCACGCGCGGCAACTCGTCCAATTGGCATGAATTACATAAATTTTTCTTTTAACGCATTTCGAACCGGCTTGTCAACGACTGTTCAAGGAACGCGGGCGAGCGGCGGCGCGGGCTCGCGCGCGTCCGCGCGCCGCAGGTAAAGCGGCGCCAGCGCTTCGGGGTCAAGCCCCCCCGCCCCGCGGAAACGCTCGGCGGCGATCACGGCCACCGTGGCGGCGCGCAGCACCCCCCGGTCGTGGGCGGCGATCCGCACCCCCTCCGGAAAGCGGCCGCGGATCAGCTCGCCGTGCAGCTCGGCCCCGTCGCCGATGAAAAGCGTCTCCGGACGGACCCCGTCCAGCGCCGCATCGGGCGCAACGACCCGGGGCTGGTCGCGTGCCCCGAGCCCATTTTCCCCCAGCCGGTAGGTCCCGGTGTAGACCTCGCCCCGGCGCGCGTCCAGCATGGGGCGGATGTCACCGCTCCAGGGCAGCGCCTGCCGCGCGAGCACCTCGAGCGCGCCGACCCCGACGACCGGCCGGCCGGTGGCGAGCGCAAGCCCCTTGACCGTGCTGATCCCGATCCGCAGCCCGGTGAAGGACCCCGGTCCGACGGTCACGGCGAGCGCGTCGACATCCGGCCATCCGACCCCGGCCTTCGCCATCACCTCCGCGATCGCCGGCATCAGGCGCGCGGCGTGGGTGGGAACCGATTCGACCGTGAGCTCGACCGGCGCCGCGTCCGGGGTCCAGACGGCGACGCTCAGGCTGCGCGTGGCCGTATCGACCGCAAGCCAGATCATTTCCCGCCGCTCCGGGCGCGCCGGGCGCGCGCCGCCGGCGCCGGGAGGTCGGCCATCGCGAGCGCGAGGACCTCCTCCATGGTCTTCACGTGGACGAAATTCAGCCGGCGCTTGACGTTCGGCGGTATCTCCGCCAGGTCCTTGAGGTTCTTGTGGGGAATGATGACGGTCTTGATCCCGGCGCGCAGCGCGCCCAGCGATTTCTCTTTCAGGCCGCCGATCGGCAGCACGCGTCCGCGCAGCGTGACCTCGCCGGTCATGGCGACGTCGTTTTTCACGGGTCGGCCGCTGATGGCGGAGATGAGGGCGGTCGCCATGGCGATGCCCGCCGAGGGGCCGTCCTTGGGAATGGCCCCGGCGGGCACGTGGATGTGCACGTCGAGGTTGTCCAGGCTGCGGCGGCCGAACCCCATCGGCCGCAGGCAGGAGCGCGCATAGGTGACGGCCGCGCGCGCCGATTCCTGCATGACCTCCCCGAGCTGCCCGGTCAGAATGAGCTCCCCCTTGCCCTTGATGAGCGAGGCCTCCACGTAGAGGACCTCCCCGCCGACCTGGGTCCAGGCGAGCCCGGTCGCCAGCCCCACCTGGCTCTCCTCCTGGTCCATCTCCTGGAGGTACTTCGCCGGCCCCAGGTATTTTTCGACCAGCTGCCGGGTGACGTTCACCGGCCGTTTCCGGCCCTCGGCGAAGCGGCGCGCCGCCTTGCGGCAGATCGCGGCGATTTCACGCTCGAAGTTGCGCAGCCCGGCCTCGGAGGTATAGTCGGAGATGATGCGCCTCAGGGCGGCATCGCTGAAGCTGAGCTGCCGGGGCTTCAGGCCGTTTTCGCGGATCTGCCGCGGGATGAGGTGGCGGCGCGCGATCGCCATCTTCTCCTCGTCGGTGTAGCCCGAAATCGAGAGGATCTCCATGCGGTCGAGGAGCGCCGAGGGGATGGTGTCGGCGATGTTCGCCGTCAGGATGAACATCACCCGCGACAGGTCGAAGGGCAGGTTCAGGTAATGGTCGCTGAAGGCGGAATTCTGCTCGGGGTCGAGCGCCTCGAGCAGCGCGGCCGACGGGTCGCCGCGGAAATCGGCCCCCAGCTTGTCGATTTCGTCCATCATGAACACCGGGTTGTTGGTCCCCGCCTGCTTGATGCCCTGGATGATGCGCCCGGGCATGGCCCCGATGTAGGTGCGGCGGTGCCCCCGGATTTCGGCCTCGTCGCGGATGCCGCCGAGCGAGACGCGCACGAACTTGCGCTTCACGGCCCGCGCGATGGCGCGGCCGAGAGAGGTCTTCCCGACGCCGGGGGGGCCGATGAAGCACAAGATCGGGCCCTTCATCCGCGGGTTGAGCTTGCGCACGCTCAGGTATTCGAGGATGCGGTCCTTGACGCTCTTCAGCCCGTAATGGTCGCGCTCGAGGGCTTCCTTGGCCTTGGCGATGTGGATCACGTCGGGAGAGGATCGGCTCCACGGCATTTCGACCAGCCAGTCGAGATAGGCGCGGATGACGGAGGCCTCGGCCGAGTCCGGGTGCATCTGGTCGAGGCGCCGGATCTGCTTCAGGGCCTCGGCGTTGGCCTCGGGGGGCATCTTGGCGCGCTTGATCTTCCGCTGGTACTCCTCGATCTCGACCGAGCGGTCGTCCTGCTCGCCGAGCTCCTTGTAGATCGCCCGCACCTGCTCGCGCAGATAGTAGTCGCGCTGGCTCTTGGAGATCTCGTCCTTCACGTCGGACTGGATCTTGGCCTGCATGGCCGAAAGCTCGAGCTCGCGGTTGAGCAGGTCGTTCACCTTTTTCAGCCGCTCGAGGGGGTCGAGGGTTTCGAGCAGCGCCTGGCACTCCTCGATTTTCAAGCGCAGGTTGGAGGCGACCAGATCGGCGAGCTTGCCGGGGTCTTCGACGTTTTGCAGCACCGTGTTCACGTCGTTGCTGAGCTCGCCCCTCAGGGAGAGGATCTTCTCGCACTGCTCGCGGACGTTGCGCATCCGCGCCTCGATCTCGAGCGTGGACTCGGCGACCGGTTTTTCCTCCAGGATCGTAATCTGGACGCGGAACGGCGCGCGCTTGCGCAGAAAGCGCGCGATGGTCCCCTTGGCGATCCCCTGCACGAGCACCTTGACGCGCGCATCGGGCATCTTGAGCATCCGCAGCACGCGCCCGACGGTCCCGGTGTGGTAGATCTCCTCGGGCGACGGGTTTTCGACGGCCGGATCCTTCTGGGTCGCCAGAAAAACGACTCCGTCGGCCGCCACGGCCTCTTCGACCGCCCGCACCGACTTTTCCCGGCCGACGAAGAGCGGCAGGAGCATGTCGGTGAAAATCACCACGTCGCGGACGGGAAGCAGCGGCAGGCTGGTGGGAATGACGGCGGTCTTGTCGTCCTCCTCGATGATGCTGATCAGGTCGTCACGGTCGGCTTCGGCCATGGCCTCTCTCGGTGGCGGGCGCGGGCAAGGCCGTCCCGGGCCGCCATATTTTTTTGTAGGTTAATCCAGCAAAACAAGCTACAATATTAGTTCAATTTGCCTCGATTACAACCATTTCCCCACGCCGGGGGAGCCGGCGGACCGAAAGGGATCGACTGCCATGAATTGGATGGCGCTTGCGATCGGGCTGTGCATCGGAAGCTTCCTGAACGTCTGCATCCACCGCCTGCCCCAGGGTCTGTCCATCGTTCGGCCGCGCTCGCGCTGCCCGCACTGCGGCGCCTCCATCCGGGCCTACGACAACATCCCCGTGTTGAGCTACCTCTTCCTCGGCGGCCGCTGCCGGAGCTGCCGCGGGTCCATCTCCGCGCGCTACCCCCTGGTGGAGCTTTTGAGCGGCGCCTTCGCCGCCATGGCGGCGGCCAAGTTCGGCGTCGGGCCGACGGGCCTGGTGATGTTCCTTTTCATCGCCGCCCTTCTGGTGATCACCTTCATTGACCTCGACCACCGGATCATCCCCGATGTGATCTCGCTTCCGGGGATTCTCGTCGGGTTCGGCGCGAGCTTCGGGCTGCTCGCGATTTCACCGCTCGAATCCCTGATCGGCATTCTCTCGGGAGGCGGGAGTCTTTTCCTGGTGGCCTGGGGGTATCAGCTGATCGCCCGCCGGGAGGGCATGGGCGGCGGCGACATCAAGCTGCTCGCCATGATCGGTGCGTTCATCGGCTGGAAAGGGGTGCTGTTCACCATCTTCGTCTCGTCGCTCACCGGGACGCTTGCCGGCCTGGCCCTCATCCTGCTGAAGGGCGGGAACATGAAGCTCGCGGTTCCCTTCGGCCCTTTTCTGGCGCTCGGGGCGGTCGTCTATGTCTTCGCCGGCCCCGAGCTGATCGCGGGCTACGTGCGGCTGCTGCGCTGAGGCGCAGCCGGCCGCCGGGCTCAGGGCCTGGCGGCCGTCCCCAGCTCGATGCCCAGGTCGAGCGCGCGGCGGTTCATGTCGATAAAGTCCGCGGGAACCCGGGTCTCGAGCACCTTCATGATGGACTCCGCCCGGACGAGATCCGTGAGGGCGATCAGCGCGCCCAGCATGCAGATGTTGAAGACGATCGGCTTGCCGATCCGCTCGATGACCGAGCGGTACATCGGCAGCTCGCGCTGCAGCGCGTCAACCTTGCGCTGGATCTTGACGTAGCGGCTGTCGGTGATCAGCAGCCCCCCGGGACGGATGATCGCCGCGAACTTGTTGTAGGCCTCCTGGGTGAGGCAGACCAGTACGTTCGGCTGCATGACCTTGGGGTAGTAAATCGGCGTGTCGGCGATGATGACGTCCGAGCGCGTCGCGCCGCCGCGCGCCTCGGCGCCGTAAGACTGGGACTGCACGGCGTTCAATCCTTCCCCCATCACGGCCGCTTCCGCCAGGATGATGGCCGCCGTGATCACCCCCTGTCCGCCGGAACCCGAAAAGACCAGCCTGCAGCGCTCCATCACTTCCGTCCCTTCATGGCGCGTTCAACTATTTTTTCGTATTCCTCGCAGTATTCCGGCGCCTCCCGGCGCAGGAACACCCCGCGCTCGATCAACTCCGGGTTTTCCTGCTTGGCCTTGGAGCCGATGGGGGTGGTGTGCTCCCGGTACCACCGGATCATCTCCGCGGGCCCGCCGATGCGGTTCTTGCGGCCGAAGTAGGTGGGGCACTGCGTGAGCACCTCGACCACCGAGAAGCCCTTGTGCGTGATGGCCGCCTCGATGAGCTCGGCCACCTGCTGGGCGTGGAAGGTCGTCGTGCGCGCGACGAAGGTGGCCCCGGCCGCCTTGGCGAGCTCCACGACGTCGAAGCTCTTGTCGATGGTGCGGTAGGGCGCGGTGGTCGCGCTGATGTTCTCTCCGGACAGCGGCGAAAACTGCCCGCCGGTCATGCCGTAGATGCGGTTGTTCATGACGAGGGCGGTCATGTCG
The DNA here is from genome assembly GCA_964573635.1 of uncultured Desulfatibacillum sp. Taxonomy (GTDB): domain Bacteria; phylum Desulfobacterota; class Desulfobacteria; order Desulfobacterales; family SpSt-501; genus SpSt-501. The sequence goes on from CAZNKG010000021.1 coordinate 40,420, forward strand.
ATGTTGCGCCGCGCGGCGTGGATGAAATGGTTCCCGCCGATGGCGAGCGCGTCCCCGTCGCCCATCGGCACGATCAGCTTAAGCTCCGGCCGGGCGATCTTGATCCCGGTGGCGAAGGCGAGCGCCCGGCCGTGGATGGTGTGCATGGTGTGGAAATCGACGTAGCCGGTGATGCGCGAGGAGCACCCGATGCCGGAGACCATGACGATTTCGTTCTTGCTGAGCTTCAGGTTTTCGATCGCGCGGATCAGCCCCCCGAGCACCTCGCCGTGGCCGCAGCCGGGGCACCACAGGTGCGGAAAGAAGCGCTCCCGCAGGTAGTCTTTGACGCTCATCGATCACACCCCTTTGCCCTGGATGATTCGCAGGATGTTGAAGATGTCCGCCGGCGTGATGAAGACGCTGTCGATGCGGTTGGCGAGAAAAACGCGCTCGGGGCGCTCGACGGCGAGCTTCACCGCGTGGACGATCTGCCCCATGTTCATCTCCACCACGACGATCGCGCGCGCGGCGGCGCACTTCTGCCGCACGATCCCCGCCGGGAAGGGCCACAGGGTCTGCAGCTCGAGCAGCCCCAGGCGCTCGCCGCGCTGGCGCCGGTCCTCCACCACGTGCCGCGCCGAGCGCGCGGAGGAGCCGTAGGAGATGAGGATGATCTCCGCGTCCTCGAGATAGTAGTCGTGGAAGCGCGCGAGCTCGTTGGCGCGGTTTTCGATCTTGTCGACGAGGTGGCGCATCAGGTCGTGGACCACCCGCGGCTCGGTCGACGGAAACCCCCACATGTCGTGCGCGAGCCCCGTCACGTTGTAGCGGTGGACGCCGCCGAAATCCGACATGGGCAGGCGCCCGTCCTCGCGCGCGAGATAGGGGTGGTAGTCGACGCCCTCCTTGACCGAGGTCCGCAGGCGCTCGACCAGGGGGATCTCGCCGGCCTCGGGCAGGACGAGCTTCTCGCGCATGTGCGCCACCACCTCGTCGAAGAGCAGGATCACCGGCGTGCGGTAGGTCTCGGACATGTTGAAGGCCTCGACCGTCATGCGGAAGACATCCGGGTGGTTGGAGGCCGTCAAGGCGATGATCGCATGGTCGCCGTGGGTCCCCCAGCGCGCCTGGTTGACGTCGCCCTGGCTGACGTGGGTCGGGATCCCGGTGGAGGGGCCGCCGCGCTGCACATTGACGATCACGCAGGGAACCTCGGCCATCACGGCGTAGCCCAAGGCTTCCTGCATGAGCGAAAACCCCGGCCCGGAGGTGGCGGTCATCACCTTGCGGCCGGTGAGCGAAGCGCCGATGATGGCGCAAAGCGAGGCGATCTCGTCCTCCATCTGGATGAACCGGCCGCCGGCGGCCGGCAGGCGGTAGGCCAGATGCTCGGCGATCTCCGTGCTCGGCGTGATGGGGTATCCCGCGAAGAAATCCAGGCCCGCGTAAAGCGCCGCCTCGACGCAGGCTTCGTTACCCTGCAAGAATTTGGTGGTCGTGGCCATGGGCCTCCTCACTCCTCGGTTTCCACCTCGATGGCGAAGTCGGGGCACCGCAGTTCGCACAGGCGGCAGCAGATGCAGTCCTGGGGGCGCACCGCCGTGACCTTCTCGGTCTCATCGAGCTCCAGGACCTTCTTCGGGCAGAGCTCCACGCAGATCCCGCAGCCTTTGCACCAGTCGCGGTTGATGCGGTGCTGCTTGAGCTTCGGCTTGGCCATGATTCGAACCTCCCGCGGACGGTCGCCGCACCGGCTGAAATGCCTTGCAGTTATAAAAAATGAATCGTATCCGTCATGGAAACAGATGTCAAGAAAGCCTTTTGACTTTCGGCGCCGCGGAATCTATGCTGGGGCGCGCCCATGACCCGAGGGCCCGACCGGAGTGCATGCCGACATGAAGCGCCTCGCCACCATCACCCTTCTTGCGGCGGCCGGCCTGACCGCCGCGGGGGCGATGCTCGCCGGAATCGCGCGCGAGGACCTTCGCCGCTATGCGCGGAGCCCCGCCGGCGGCGACGCCACCCCCCAAACGGTCGTGATCGAGCCGGGGCGCAGCGTCGCCGCGATCGCCGCGACCCTCGCCGGCCGCGGGATCATCCAAAGCCCCTTGCGGTTCAAGCTGCTGGCCCGGATGCGGGGCTCCGACCGGCGCATCCAGGCCGGCGAGTACGAGCTCCATGCCGCGCTCGCCCCGGTCGAAGTGCTGGAGCGCTTCGAAAAGGGCGCCGTCAAGCTCTACCGGATCACCGTCCCGGAAGGGTTCCATCTCCGCCAGATCGCCGTTCTCGCGGCGCAGACCACGCTGTTCGACCGGGAGGAGTTCCTGCGGCAGGCTGAGCGCTCCGAGGCGTTGTCCCGGTTGGGGATCAGCGCCCCGGGCGTCGAGGGCTACCTGTTTCCGGATACCTATGCCTTTCCCCGCGGAACCCCCCCGGAGGCGCTGATCGCCGCGATGCTGCAGCGGTTCCGCGAGGTCTTCACCGCCGAATGGGAGCGGCGCGCGGGCGAGCTCGGGCTGTCGGTCCACGCCGTGGTGACCCTGGCCTCGATCATCGAGAAGGAGACCGGCGCGCCCGAGGAGCGGCCGCTGATCTCATCGGTCTTCCACAACCGCCTGCGCCGCGGCATGCGGCTAGAGGCCGACCCGACCGTCATCTACGGGATCCCGGATTTCGACGGCAACCTGACCCGCCGCCACCTGGAGACGCCCTCCCCCTACAACACCTATATCATCCGGGGGCTTCCGCCCGGCCCGATCGCCAGCCCCGGCCGGGAATCGCTGCGGGCCGCCCTCTACCCGGCCGCAACCGACTACCTCTTCTTCGTCGCGCGCAACGACGGGACCCATCACTTTTCCGCCAGCCTCGAGGAGCACCACCGCGCCGTGCGGCGCTTCCAACCCGCGGCCCCGCCGCGCTGAGCGGCGCGCGGCTTGACTGGCCCGCGCCGCGCCACCATGTTCCGCATAAAAAGACCGGGTCGCCGCACCTTATGGAATCGATCGAACCCTGCACGGAAGGAGCCCCGCAATGAAATCCGACGAGCGCCGGAAAAACACCTTCCTGATCGACCTCGAGAAGCTCAACCGCCTGAACGCCGAAGGGTGCCCCGCGTGCCGCGAAAAATTCACGCTGGGCGAGACCGTGGTGCTCGCCTGCGGCGCCTGGGAAGGCGGGCCGAAGCTCATCCACGAAAACGAGGCCGTCTGGGACCCGCAGACGTCGAGCTTCGTCGAGCGGCGCTGCTTCGAAGCGCGCCGTTCCGGCTAGCCCGCTTCCCCCGGGCGCGGCGCACCATCGGATTTTTGACGCTCGGCGACCGCCATTCGCGGCCTGGCGGACCGCACGGCTTCGATAACCAATATGAATTTATTTAAAATTTTATTTTCTTGGGGCTTGGCACAAATATTGAATTAAAGGTTTCCATACGACTGGCTTCTCAGGTGTGCGTGCATCTTTTCTGGCGGACTTCCAACACGACGCTTGCGAAGACATTCCCCAAGAAAAAAACGGCATCCGGGGAAGCCGGGGAAAAAAGGACAGAGTCTCAACGGCTCTGTCCTTTTTCTTTTTTTTCCGCTCAAGCCCAGCGGATGCATGCCGATAATTCATGTGCAGGCGGCGGCGTTAACCCTATCCGATGGGCGCGATGCGGGCTACCGGGAAAAACGGGTTTCTGGACCGGATCGGTCTGCTGATCGTCGGCGGCGGCGCAGCGGGGGTCTATTACGTCTTCGAGCGCGAGCTGCACGCCAATAATTCCGCCATCCTCATCACCATCTTGATCGTCCTCGGCATCAGCGGCCTCACCCAGGTCCTGGTCAACAACATCAACTCGGCCCGCAGCGAGCTCGAGCGCGCCAACGCGAACCTGGAGCGCAAGGTGCGGGAGCGCACCGAGGCGCTGCGCAGCTCGGAGCTCAAGTACCGCACCATTTTCGAAAACACGGGCACGGCGACCGTCATTGTCGACGAGTCGCTTAGCATCACGCTCGCCAATACCAAGTTCTTGAAGCTTTCCGGGTGCTCCGCCGCGCAGATCGATGCGCGGAAAAGCCTGGCCGACTTCATCGATGAAAAAACCCGCCGCGCATGGTCGGCGCCCGATCTCGCAGCCGAGGACGGGGAGCCCGGCACCCACCTCGCCTGTCAATTCGTTGACGCTTCCGGCATGGCGCGCGATGTGCTGCTCACCATCGCCCCCATTCCGGAGACGAACGCCCGGGTCGCCTCGCTGACCGACATCTCCGAGCTCAAGGAGGCCGAGCGCCGCATCTATTTCCAGGCGTTCCACGACAACCTGACGGGCCTCGCCAACCGGGCGCTCTTCATGGAGCACCTGATGGCCGCCATGAAGCGCGCGCGCAGCTCCGGCGGCGCCTTCGCCGTCCTCTACCTCGACATCGACCGTTTCAAGCTGATCAACGACAGCCTCGGGCACACCGCCGGCGACGCCCTCCTCTCGGCTTTCGCCGAACGCATCCGCCGGGTCCTGCGGGAGGCGGACATCCTCGCCCGTCTCGGCGGCGACGAGTTCGCCATCCTCGTGGAGCACGAGGATGCGCCGCGCCTCGCCCTCGAGATCGCCGAGCGCCTGAAGCAATCGCTGCACGCGCCCTTCGCCATCCTGGGAAAGGAGGTCTATGCCCCGGCGAGCTTCGGAATCGTCACGGAAACCGCCCGCTATGAGCAGCCCGAGGCGGTGATCCGCGATGCCGATGCGGCGATGTACCACGCCAAGGAGAGCGGCCGCTCCCAGATCAAGCTCTTCGACAGCACCCTGCACGAAAAAGCGACCCGCCAGCTCCAGCAGGAAACCGACCTGCGCAAGGCGATCGAACAGAACCAGTTCCTCAACCACTACCAGCCCATCGTCCACCTGGGGACGCTCGCCACGACCGGCTGGGAAGCGCTCGTGCGCTGGCAGCACCCCGAAGCCGGGCTGATCGAGCCGGGGGCCTTCATCCCGACCGCCGAGGAAGCGGGGCTGATCGTGCCGATCACCCGGCGGATCGTGGAGCAGGCCTGCCGCGACCTGCGCGGCTGGCGCGAGGCCATGGGGGGCGCCGCCGCCTTCACGGTCAACGTCAACATCTCGAGCCGTCACTTCCAGCGGCGCAGCCTGCTGGAGGACTTCCGCGCGATCCTGGAGGCCACGGGCCTGTCGCCCTCCTGCCTGAACATCGAGATCACCGAAACGGCTCTCATGGACGATGCCGACGAATGCGTGCGGCTGGCGCACCGTCTGCGCGAGCTCGGCTTCGGCCTCGTCATCGACGACTTCGGCACGGGCTACTCCTCGCTCAGCTACCTGCAGCGCCTGCCGATCAGCACCCTCAAGGTGGACCGCAGCTTCATCGCCCGCATAGAGGATGGCCCCGGGGGCGATCACAACATCGTCGAGGCCATCATTTCGCTCGCCCACAAGCTCGGCATGAAGGTGGTGGCCGAAGGGATCGAGACCCACGCCCAGCGCACGCTTCTCAAATCCTTGGGATGCGAATACGGACAGGGCTTCCTCTTCGCGCCGCCGCTTCCCAAGGAGCGGGTCGACGCCTGGATCGCCGCCCACGCTCGGGGCGGTGTCCCCGCCGTCCCGCTCGCCTTCCCCGGGGCGGCCGCCCGCCCGCCGGCCGCCGCGGCCTCGCGCTCCGCTTGACATTCAGCCGCGTTCATCCGACAAGCAGGCCATGAACCGGGACGATTGGCCCGCCGCCCGGCTGGCGGGGCAGCGCATCATGGCCGGATTCGAGGGGACGGTCTTCGACGAGGACCTGCGCGCCCGGATCGCCGGCCTGAACGTCGGCGGCCTCATCCTCTTTGCGCGCAACATCCGCTCCCCCGGGCAGGTGGCCGAGCTTTGCCGCGCCGCCCAGGCCTGCGCGCGGGAGAACCGCCTGCCGCCGCTCTTGATCGCGATCGACCAGGAAGGCGGGCGGGTCTCGCGCCTGCCGCCGCCCTTCACCCAGTTTCCCGCGGGGGCCCCCGGCATCCGCTCGCTCGCCGCGGCGGAGCGCTTCGCCGCCGTCACCGCCGCGGAGCTTGCCGCCGCCGGGATCACCACCGACCTCGCACCGGTGATGGACGTCGCCGCAGCGGATGGAAACGGCGTCATGGACGGCCGCGCCTTCGCCGCGGATCCGGAACGCGTCGCGGCGATGGGGGTGGCGGTCATCGCCGGGCTGCAGTCGCGCGGCGTCATGGCGGTGGCCAAGCACTTTCCGGGCCTCGGACGGACGCGGCTCGATTCGCACGTGGACCTTCCCGAGCTGGCGATCGACACCGCCGGGCTCGAATCCCGCGAGCTCCTCCCCTTCCGCGCGGCCGCCGCGGCCGGGGTCTCCGGGATCATGCTCGCGCACCTGCGCTGCCCCGCCATCGATCCCGAATGGCCGGCGAGCCTCTCGCCCGCCGCCTCGGACTGGCTGCGGCGGCGCTGGAACTACCGGGGGCTCATCCTGACCGACGACCTCGAGATGGGGGCGATCACGCGCCACTACCCGATCGGGGACGCCGCGCGCCAGGCGGCCTTTGCCGGCGCGGATATCCTGCTTGTCTGCCGGCGCCTGGAGGAGCAGTCCCGGGCGGCCGCGGCCGTAGGTGAATTGATCGCCTCCTCGCGGGGGGAGCGCCGCCGGGCGGAGCTGGCCGTCGACCGCATTCTCGCGGCCAAGGCCGTTTACTTGAAAACCGGGCCGCAGGCCGGCGGAGCGGGACCCGAACCCGGACGGGGGCCTTCAGCCGGCGCGCGAGAAGACGTCGTCGGATAGCGACCCGCGGCTGCCCGCGGCGATCAGGTGGGTTCCGGCCGCCGCCACCATGGCGGCGTTGTCGCCGCAGTAGGCAAGCGGCGGGACGAAGAGGGCGATGCCGCGGCGGCCGGCCTCCTCGGCCAGGGCTGCGCGCAGGCGCTGGTTGGCGGCCACGCCCCCGACCAGGGCCGCGCGCGGGCAGGCGCACGCCTCGGCCGCGCGCATGAGCTTGGCCGCGAGCACATCGACCACCGCCTCCTGGAACGAGGCGGCGATATCGGCCGCCGTCGCGCGGTCCATCCCCCCGCAGCCAGCGATGCGCGAGGCGGCGGCGGTCTTGAGGCCGCTGAAGCTGAAATCGAAGCCCGCCCGGTCGATCGCCGGGCGCGGGAAGCGGATGGCCCGCCGGTTTCCCTCAAGCGCCAGCCGCTCCACCGCGACCCCGCCGGGGTATCCCAGGCCGAGCATCTTCGCCAGCTTGTCGAAGGCCTCCCCGGCCGCATCGTCCCGGGTTTGACCGATCAGCTCCATGTGGGTGTGCGATCGCACGTGGTAGAGGCCGGTATGGCCGCCGGAGGCCAGCAGCGCCACGAAAGGGAAATCGGGGGCCGCGCCGTCGAGAAACAGGGCGTGGATGTGGCCCTCCAGGTGGTTCACCCCGACCCAGGGCAGGCCGCGCGCCGCCGCCAGCGCCTTGGCGAAGGAGAAGCCCACGAGCAGCGATCCGATCAGGCCCGGGCCGCGGGTCGCGGCCACGGCGTCGACGGCGCCGAGCCCCGTCCCGGCCCGGGAAAGCGCCTCGCGAACCACCGGCACGATCGCCTCGATGTGCCGGCGCGAGGCGAGCTCGGGGACCACCCCGCCGTAGCGGCGGTGGATTTCGGTCTGGGAGGAGACGACCGAGGAGAGCACCCGGCGGCCGTCTTCGACCACCGCGGCCGCGGTGTCGTCGCAGGAGGATTCGATGCCGAGGACGCGCATCGCTTCAGATCCACACGATGCGCTCGCCGCCCTCTTCCCGCTCCTGGATTTCGCCGATCTCGAACGCGTTTTCGTTCATGGCGGCGAGGCGCTCGATCACGTCGGGGACCGCCGCTTCGGGCACGACGGCGATCATGCCGATCCCGTTGTTAAAGGTGCGCAGCATTTCGCCTTCGGAGACGTTGCCGGCTTCCTGGAGGAAGCCGAAGATCGGCGGCACGGGCCAGCTGCCGCGGCGGATGGCGACGCGAAAAGCCTGGGGGATGATGCGCACGATGTTGTCCGGGATCCCGCCGCCCGTGATGTGGGCCAGCCCGTGGATGGGCAGGTCTTTGAGCAGGCTCTGGACCGTTTCGGTGTAGATCCGGGTCGGGGTGAGCAGCTCTTCGCCCAGGGTCTTGCCGAGCTCGGCCACCGGCGAGTCGACGCGCAGCTTCAAACGCTCGAAGCAGATCTTGCGCACGAGCGAGAAGCCGTTGCTGTGCAGGCCGCTCGAGGCGATCCCGACCAGGCGGTGGCCGAGGCGGATCGCGGTGCCGTCGATGATGCGGCTGTTGTCGACGATCCCCACGACGAAGCCGGCCAAGTCGTACTCCTGCGGCTGGTAGATCCCCGGCATCTCGGCCGTCTCCCCGCCGATGAGCGCGCACTTCGCCTGGCGGCAGCCTTCGGCCACGCCGGTCAGGATGGCCTCCACCCGGGTGCTGTCGAGCCGCCCGACCGCGAGGTAGTCCAGCATGAACAGGGGCTTGGCGCCTTGGACGAGAATGTCGTTCACGCACATGGCGACGAGGTCGATGCCGACCGTGTCATGCTTGTCCATCAGGAAGGCGATTTTGAGCTTCGTGCCGACCCCGTCGGTCGAGCTGACCAGGACCGGATGGGCCATGTCGGCGATGATGCGCTCGATCGAAAACAGCCCGGCGAAGCCGCCGATCTCGCTCATGACTCCCGGACGGTTGGTCGACTTCGTGATCTTGCCGATGGCGCTCACCAGGGCATTGGCCTTGTCGATGTCGACGCCGGCGTCGGCATAGGTCAGGGATTCCTTCATGCACTCTCCTGTGGAGGGGGGGCGGCCGCTAACAAAAACCCTTGAAAATTAGTCTTGGCCGGCCTAAAAGTCAAAGGTATTTTTCGGCAATGCCGCCCGGGAGGAGACTTCGGCATGAGCAAGTTCGCACGCCTCGACCGCCTGCCGCCCTATGTGTTCGCGACGGTGAACCAGATCAAGATGGAGGCCCGCCGCCAGGGCAGGGACATCATCGACCTCGGCATGGGAAACCCCGACCTCGGCACCCCCCGGCACATCGTCGAGAAGCTGGTCGAAGCGGCCCAGAAGCCGCACAACCACCGCTACTCGGCCTCCATGGGGATCTCCAAGCTGCGCCTGGCGATCGCCAACTGGTACGGCCGCCGGTACGGGGTTCCAATCGACCCGGACGCCGAAGCGATCGTGACGATCGGGGTCAAGGAGGGCCTGTCGCACCTGGTGCTGGTCGCCACGCGGCCGGGCGACGTCGTCTTCACGCCCAACCCCACCTACCCCATCCACCCCTATTCGGCGATCATCGCCGGCGGCGACGTGCGCGGCATTCCGGTCGGCCCCGACCAGGATTTCTTCGCCAACCTGATGAACGCCACCAAGCAGACCTGGCCGCGGCCGAAAATCCTCATCATCAGCTACCCCCACAACCCGACGACCGGTACGGTCACGCTCGACTTCTTCCAGAAAGTGGTCGACTACGCGAAGGAGCACGACATCCTGGTGATCCACGACTTCTCCTACGCGGACCTGACCTTCGACGGCTATCGGGCGCCGAGCTTTCTGCAGGCCAAGGGGGCCAAGGAGGTGGGGGTCGAGTTCTTCTCGCTCTCCAAGAGCTACAGCATGGCCGGATGGCGGCTGGGGTTCTGCTGCGGGAACGCCGAGGTGGTCGCCGCGCTCAAGCGCATCAAGAGCTACCTCGACTACGGCGTCTTCCAGCCGATTCAGATCGCGGCGATCATCGCCCTGAACGGGCCGGAGGAGTGCGTGCGCGAGATCCGCGACACCTACAAGGAGCGGCGCGACGCGCTGGTGCGCGGCCTGAACCGGGCGGGATGGAAGATCGAGAAGCCCAAGGGGACCATGTTCGTCTGGGGCCGGATCCCGGAAAAATACCGCCGGATGGGATCGGTCGAATTCTCCAAGTTCCTGATCCACGAGGCCCAGGTGGCGGTCTCCCCGGGCCTGGGCTTCGGCGAGTACGGGGACGAGTACGTGCGCTTTGCGCTGATCGAAAACCCCATGCGGATCAACCAGGCGGTGCGCGGCATCCGCAAAGTGATGTAGCGGCGCCCCGGCCCGCTTCAGGAAGGTTGGCTGACGCCATGCGCGAAATCAACGTGGGACTCCTCGGCTGCGGCACGGTCGGCACCGGGGTGGCGAAGCTGCTGCTGGAGGACCGTGACATCATCGCGGCGCGCCTCGGCGCGGCCTTGAACCTCAAGCGCGCCGCCGACCTCGATACCACGCGCGACCGGGGGGTCCGCTTTCCGGAGGGGGTGCTGGTCGCGGACGCCCGCGCGGTGGTCGCCGAGCCCGGAATCGACATCGTCGTCGAGATGATCGGCGGCGAGGGGATCGCGCGCGAGCTCATCCTCGCCGCGATTGCCGCCGGCCGCCATGTGGTCACCGCGAACAAGGCGCTGCTCGCCGCGCACGGAAACGAGCTCTTCCAGGCCGCCGCGCGGCGCGGCGTCGAGATCTACTACGAGGCGAGCGTCGGCGGCTGCATGCCGATCGTCAAGGCCCTGCGCGAGTCGCTGGCGGGAAACCGCATCTCCGCCATGACCGGGATCCTGAACGGGACCTGCAACTACATCCTCTCCCGGATCACCGACGAGGGCTGCACCTTCGCCGAGGCGCTCGCCGACGCGCAGCGCAAAGGCTACGCCGAGGCCGACCCGAGCCTCGACATCGAGGGGCGCGACACGGCGCACAAGATCGCGATTCTGAGCGCGCTCGCCTACGGCATGCCGATCAACCTGGCGGAGGTCTACACCGAAGGGATCGCGCACATCACCCCGCTCGATATCGAGTTCGCCAGCCAGTTCGGCTACCGCATCAAGCTGCTCGCCATCAGCAAGTACGACGGCCGCGCGGTCGAGACCCGCGTCCACCCGACGATGATCCCCTTCGCGAATCTCCTCTCCAACGTGAACGGCACGCTGAACGCCGTCACCGTGACCGGGCACGCGACCGGCGACATCCTCTTCTACGGGCGCGGGGCCGGCATGCTGCCGACGGCGAGCGCCGTCGTGGGCGATCTCGTGGACCTGGCGCGCAACATCCTGGGCGGCGGCGCGCCGCGGGTGCCCGGGCTCGCCTTTCAGCCGCAGAGCGTGCGGGAGATCCCTTTCCGCCGGATCGACCGGGTCGCGACCCATTTCTACTTCCGCTTCGCGGCGCTCGACCGCCCCGGGGTGCTCTCGCGGATCTCCGGCGTTCTCGGCGAACACGGGATCAGCATCCAGAGCATGCAGCAGAAGGGCCGCAAGAGCGACGGGGCGGTGCCGGTGGTGATGCTCTCCCATCGGGCGCTCGAGGCCGACGTCAAGCAGGCGCTCGAGCGGATCGGCGCGCTCGACGTCGTCCGCGAAAAGCCGGTCCTGATCCGCATCGAGGACGACGCCCTGGAGGAGTGAGACGCACGCCGCGCGACGCGAAAAGAGAGGAGAATCCGCCGTTCCCATGCACCTCGTATGCTCCGACCTGGAAGGGATCTTCGTCCCCGAGATCTGGATCAACGTCGCCGAACGCACCGGCATCCCGGAGCTTCGGCTGACCACCCGCGACATCTCCGACTACGACGTCCTGATGCGCCACCGGCTGAAGATCCTGGCGGAGCGCGGCATCCGGCTCGCCGACATCCAGCAGGTGATCGGCGGCATGGAGCCGCTCGCCGGAGCCTCCGAGTTCCTCGCCTGGCTGCGCGCGGCGCTCCCGCTGCTCGTCGTCTCGGACACGTTCGTCGAATTCGCCGGTCCGCTGATCCGCAAGCTCGACCACCCGACCCTGCTGTGCAATTCGCTCGAGGTCGACCCGCAGGGCTTCATCCGCGACTACCGCCTGCGCCAGCCGGAGGGAAAAAAGCGGGTCGCCCAGGCCATGCGCGGGCTGAACTACCGCGTAATCGCCGTGGGCGACTCTTACAACGACATCGCCATGCTCAAGGCCGCCGACCACGGCATCCTCTACCGGCCGCCGGAGAACGTGCGCGCCGAGTTTCCCGAATTCCCGGTCGTGCGGGGGTTCGCCGAACTCCGGGAGGCGATCACGGCCATCATCCGCCGCGGGGAAAGCGCGCCGTGAAGCACCGCACGCAGATCCGCGTCATCTACGGCGACACCGACCGCATGGGGTACGCCTACAACGGGAACTACTTCCGCTGGTTCGAGATCGGCCGCACCGAGATGTTCCGCTCCCTCGGCCTGCCCTACCGCGAGATCGAGGCGCGCGGCGTCTTTCTCCCGCTCTCCGAGTGCGGGGCGAAGTTCACCGCCCCGGCGCGCTACGACGACCTGCTCACGGTCGAAACCGCGGTGGACGGCTCCGTGCGCGGCGGGATCAAGTTCGACTACCGCATCTACCGCGAAGCCGACGGCCGGCTGCTCGCCGAGGGGTTTACGAAGCACGCCTGCGTCGACGCGGACGGCCGCGTGATGCGCCCCCCGGCCTTCATCCGCGAGGTGATCGCGAAGATCTCCGCCGACCGGCGACCCGCTTCCGGAGGCGAGGCGGAATGAAAATCGACCTCTCGGCCTTCGACCGCTGCCGCCTGCTCGTCGTCGGCGACGTCATGCTCGACCACTACCTCTGGGGCCGGGTCGAGCGGATCTCCCCGGAGGCCCCCGTGCCCGTCCTCACTGTCGAGCGCGAGGAGTTCACCCTGGGCGGGGCGGCGAACGTCGCCAAGAACCTCGCGGTCGCCGGGGCGCGCGTCGCGCTCGCGGGCGTGGTCGGCGCCGGACCCCAAGGCCGCCGCCTCAAGGAGGAGCTCGTCAAGCTCGGGGTCGAAATCGATGCGCTCGCCGCCGAACCGGGGCGGCCGACGACGCTCAAGACCCGCATTCTCGCCGGCCACCAGCAGGTGCTGCGGGTCGACCGCGAAACGACCGGGCCGATCGCGCGGCGCTCGACGAAACGCCTGCTCGCCGCCGCCCGCGCGGCCCTCGCCCGCGCCGATCTCCTCGTCATCTCCGACTACGGCAAGGGGGTGGTGAGCCGCGAGCTCGTCGCCGGGCTCGCCGAGGCCGCGCGCGCCGCCGGCAAGACCGCCATCGCCGACCCCAAGGGACGGGACTACTCGAAGTACGCGGGGCTCACCCTGATCACGCCCAACCGGCAGGAGGCCGCGCTCGCCGCCGGCATCGAGATCACCGATGCCGCAAGCCTCTCCGCGGCGGCCGAGAGGATCCTCGAGACGGCCGGCGTCGAAAAGCTCCTCATCACTTGCGGCAAGGACGGCATGGTTTTCTTCGATCGCGGCCGCCCGGCGCTGGCGGTCGGCACCCGCGCCCGCCAAGTCTACGACGTCTCCGGGGCCGGTGACACGGTCCTCGCCTTCATGGGGCTGGGGCTCGCCGCCGGCCTCGCCTACCCGGAGGCGATCGCGCTCGCCAACGCGGCCGCCGGGATCGTGGTCGGCAAGGTCGGGACGGCCGCCGCGACCCGCGCCGAGCTCGCCGAGGCGCTGCAGCCTTCGACGGACCCGACGGCCGCGAAGCTGAAAAGCGTCAGCGAAATGGCGGCGGTCGCCCAGGAGCTCCGCCGCCAGGGACGCCGCATCGTCATGACGAACGGCTGCTTCGACTTGCTGCACTCCGGCCACATCCGCCTCTTTTCCGCCTCGCGCGAGCTCGGGGACGTTCTCATCGTCGCCGTCGACAGCGACGAATCGGTCCGCCGCCTCAAGGGGCCGGGCCGCCCGGTGATCCGCGCCGCCGAGCGCGTGCGCATCCTCTGCGCGCTCGACAGCGTCGACTACGTTCTCGTCTTCTCGACCGAGGACCTCGGCCGCCTGCTCGAGACGATCCGGCCGGATGTCCTCGCCAAGGGCGGAAACTACGCCGCGGACAAGATCATCGGCCGCGAGATCGTCGAAGGCTACGGCGGCCGTGTCGCGGCCATCCCGGTGGACGGGAGCCTCTCCTCGACCGGGATCATCGACGCCATCCGAGGTGGAAGATGACCTCCCCGGCACCGCTTTCCGTCACCGCCTGCGCCGAAGGGCTCATCTTCCAGGTGCGGGTCCAGCCCAAGTCCTCGCGCAACCGCGCCGCCGGCGTGCAGGCCGAGGCGCTGAAGCTCAACCTCACCGCCCCGCCCGTCGACGGCGCCGCCAACCGCATGTGCCTCGCCTACCTGGCCGAGCTCCTCGCCGTGCCGCGCTCGCGCCTCGAGATCCTCTCCGGCCACGCCGGCCGTTCGAAGCGCATCCTCCTGCACTGCGACCCCGCCCAGGCCCCCGCGGTCGCCGCCCGCCTGCAAGCGCTCGCGCGCCCGCGAAAAACAGCTTGACTTATTCAACCGAGCCGGCTAAGTATACCAATCGTTCAAATCGATGCGGGGTGGAGCAGTCTGGTAGCTCGTCGGGCTCATAACCCGAAGGTCAGAGGTTCAAATCCTCTCCCCGCTACCAAATCAATCAAGGGGTTGGCCGGTTTCGGCAGCCCCTTTTTCTTTTGTTACAACGCTTCGGGCGCGCCTGGGGTGCATTTGTGGCCAAAAAGAGACTTGGTTCCGAGCCGACGTGATGCAAAGCTGAGACCCCGCTCGGCCTTCGGCGCCGAAGGATACGGCAGCCCTCCGAAAAGCCGCCCGGCGTCCGCTCCGGCGGCTCTTGTCAGCTTCTACGACTCGTTCTTTAGCAGATACGAAAATGATGAAGGTAAGTTCAAGGTGATGGCGCGGGCCGCGTCGTGGAGGGTCTATTCGACCCGCAACCGGTGAGGGAGGCGCCAGGATAGCCCGTTGTGATCGCATACGGCGACAACGCCATAATCAACGAGCATCCAAAAACCTGCGTGATGGAAGACATCACCCTGCCGAAGGTCATCGGAATGAACCCTTTCATCGTGCATGGCGGCGGTCCTCAAATTGCGAGCACCCTGAAGGGGTTCGATATCAAAAGTGAATTCGTCAATCGGCCGAGGGTGACCGATGCAACCACCATGGAAGTTGCGCCGATGGTGCTGGTGGGAAAAATCAACAAGGCGTGGGCCGGACCCACATCATCGACGAACGGATCCCCCACTGCCTTCTCTTGGAAATCCTCACCTTCAAGGGAAATCGGGACAATGATCCTGCAAGACCGGGTTCTCTACCACGACCACGAAAAAGTGTGGCCGCTTCATCCATGCCCGCTCAGCTTAAAAATGAAAACGGCAGGGCTCTTTTCAGTCCTGCCGTTGATTCGACCGATCGTCGTTCAGCAAGTTAAAAGTCTTTGGAGTCATCCATCTCCAAGGGGATAATCTCCTCGGGACGAGGCGGCGGCGAAGAAGCGCGGGCCGTTTTTGGGGCCTTGGCGTCGGGCGGCAAGGTTTTTTCTCCGCCAGGCGCATTTCGTTTCCCAGCAGCCGATCCTCCCCCACTCCCGCTGACCAACGCCGCCAGTTTATCCACCACCTTATTCAGCTTTTCGGCCTGGCTGCTCATATCGACGCTCAGCGAAGCGGACTCCTCCGCAACCGCGGCTGTCTGCTGGACCACCTTGTCCATAGAGGCCACCGCGGTGCTGATCTGCGCGATGCCTTGTGCCTGCTCGCGTGAGGCGGCGGTGATTTCGGTGATCACCGTTGTCGCCTTTTGCACGGATTCCGCAACCTGTGAAAAGGCGGCGTTGGTCTTGGCCACTATTCCCGAACCATCCTTGACTTTATTGACGGTGCCTTCGATCAGACCGGCGGTGTTCCGCGCCGCCTCGGCCGCCCGCATGGCGAGGTTGCGGACCTCATCGGCCACGACCGCAAACCCCGCCCCGGCCTCGCCGGCCCGTGCCGCCTCGACGGCCGCATTAAGGGCCAGCAAGTTGGTCTGAAACGCAATCTCATCGATGGTTTTGATGATCTTGAATGTCTCCCGGCTGGCGGCGGAGATTTCTTCCATTGAATGCGTCAATTCCGCCATCGAAGCTTTCGCCTGGCCAGCCATCCGGCTGGCCTCTTGGGTCAGCGTGTTCACTTGCTCCGTATTTTCGGCGTTTTGGTTGGTGATGGATGCCATTTCCTCCAAAGAAGAGGACGTTTCCTCGATCGAGGCCGCCTGCTGCGAGGTGCCGTCCGCCAGCTGCTGGCTCGTCGAGGACACCTGGTCGGAGGCGCCGGCGATTTGTTTGGAGCTTTCCGTGATTTCACCGATGATCGCGTTCAAAGGCTTGGTGCTCCGCCGGATGACGAAGAACAAGGACAGGACGACCAGCAACGCGCCGCCGCCGATGGCGGCGCCGATGGCGAAGGCATCCTCGCGAAACTGACGCGTCAGCGCGCGCAGGCTGTAGGCGAATTTCATTCGGCCGACAACGGCCTTGCTATCGGGGTCTTTGAGCTCCCGTTCCCAAAGCAGGGTGTCCTCGGCCGCGGGCTTCTCCTGGCTGTTCTGTGTGAGGATCTTGCCCTTGGCATCGTAGTAGACAACGAACTCCACCTCGGGATCCTTGACCGCCTGGGCGACGATCTCGTCCAACGAAGGATAGTCGAAATTGAGAATATACGGGATGCCCACTTTTTCCAGGAAGGCGGCCAAGGACTCTGCCTTGGATTTCAAGACGGCGGCCATGGTTGCCTTACTCCGCAGGCCCATGATGCCGCCCAGGCTCAGCAGCAGAACCGTCGTGACCAGCACCGCCGGCAGCAGGATCTTGCTCCGCAGGGTTTTAAGCCTGAAATGTGTCATGGTAGACTCCACGCTGTTGGAACCTCCGAATTCAACGGTTAAAGGTCGATTAATTTCTTTCCTTCGCCCCGGATATACTCCAGCATCTTGACGATGCCGGGCGAGGGTTCACCTTTCGTGATCAGGGTGATGGGCCGGCCGATTTCCGGGATTTCCGGCGTGTTGACCGAGCCGTCAATGATGGATGCCGGCCCCAGGCACACCGCACCGGCGGTTGCCGCCACTTTTGCCTTGAGGTCTTCGGCCGTGGTTCCTTCTTTGGCGTCGCGGGTGTAAGCCCCGCCGTCCATCGCCTGCTTCTGGAACACGCTCTGGGTGCCGGGAATTTTCGTGCCCAAGAACACGACAATCGGCTTGTCGGGTCCGCCCACCTCTTTCCAGTTCTTCGTCGTGCCGCCGAAAATGCCCTTGAGCTGATCCTTCGAAAGCTGCTTCACCGGAACATCCTTATTGGTCAGCACCTTGACGATGTCTTTTCCGATCACGCGATGTTTGTAGGCGCTTTTATCCGGGATCTGGTAGCCTTCCTTGTCCATCATGGCCATCCAGTCCGGAAAAGTAAGGCCACCCGCGGCGGCATCCACGGAACCTTTATCCAAATCCTTCAACGCCTCGGAAGGACCGTTGGAGATCAAAACAACCTTCACGCCGATGGATTTCTCCATGGGCTCCATGATCTTCTTGAAAACGTTTTCCGTGGGCGCTGCTCCGGCACCGATCTTGACCTCCTCGGCGGTGCACGGGGATGCCAGGATCAGGAGAAAAAATGCCGCCGCGAACACTGTTCCGGAAACAATCGATTTACTCATGGTGGCCTCCTTTCATGCATGCGGTAATGGGTGAACAGGCTATTGCCGGCAAAGCCGGTAAGGAACGCTAATTGAAAGTCGCTACTATTATCGGCAGGAGCGGCGAACGACTAAAGGGAGAAGCATGTTTCGGAAATCTTTGACCCGCAAGGCCGCCGAGCTCATGGACGTCCTGTGCGGCTTGGCGGTCGCCAGCGCCGAGGTCCGCCGCTGTGCCGGCTTGCAGGGCGAACCGCTGGATAATGGCGCACCCGGGCCATGGGCCGATCCCCATGCCTGGTGTGGAATCCGCCGGGCCCGGGTCCTGACGTGGATGCGCCCCTAAAACGCGTTCGCTTCGGCGATGGAAATGGACATCCCATCCGCACTGCGCCGCTGTTTCGGAAATGGAAAACAGCACGGGCCCGGGGACCTCGAGCCCGTGAGGCGCTTCGCAAGCCGAAGCGCGGAAGAGCGGCTTCAGCCTTTTCACGCCCCGTCGAGAACCCGGCGCACGGCCTCGGCCGACTCGCGCCTCAGGCGCGGCTTGTAGAGCCCGGCGCGGATGCCGAGCGCACGCCTGGCCCTCCTCTTCGGGCTCCCCGAAGCCCTTGCAGAGGATCATCGGAAGGCCGGGTGGGGACGAGGTGGAGCTCGCGCGCCGGACGCAGCCGGTTCATCTGCGGCATGGCGAAATCGATGATCACCAGGTCGCAGCGCGACGAAGCGTCCTGGAAGGCCGCAAGCTCCCGACCTCCCCCAGGACCTGCACACGCTCGTGCCGAGGTCCATCACCACCGGCTGCCTCTGGGCCGGGTCGATGAAGACGGTGCTGATGTCGGGGGCGATGAATTCCTATAGGCGCACGGCGGGCTTGACGGAAAACGCGCAAGAAGGCGATCGTCTCCTGGACGATCCCCTCGAGGTCGTGATCGCGGCCGTCGGGGATCATCCCGCCGAGGATGCCGTGTCCAAGGCGCACTGGTCTCAAGGTGCAGACCGTGGCCTTCGCCCCGGTGGTGAGCCGGGCCGCCCCCTCCTCCTTGGGGAGCGGCCGCCCCGCACGGTCGGTCGCAAGGAAGAGGATCGAGACGCACGCTTCGGAGGGGAAGCTTCGCCACCCGCATCGCTTGTTCGAGTACGCCGGTTGCGCCGCACACGCCCGCCAGCCAGGCGGGGGCGCGTTCGTCCACCCCAGCGAACACGAGGAACGTCTCGGGGAAGGGGCCCCTCCGCAGCCGGAGCGCCAGGGGTGCCGCGGCGGCGACGAGGAAGCGCTTCGCGTCCCGATGCTCGAGGGGCGGCAGGAGCTCCGACCTCCAGGCCTGGAGCCCCTCGAGAAGACTCTCGATTTCATCTTCGGACCAGCGATAGCCGGGGTGGTAGGCGCTGAGCGAAAGGATCGCGGGTTCGCGGGCGGGCGGCGAAGCGCGAAAGTCGTCGGCCCGGGCGGCGGCGGTAGGGGCGCAACCGGCGAAGGGGCGCCGGCCCCGGACTGCCCCTTCGGCCGGTGCCGGCGGTCAATAGAGCCGAACCGCGCCGCCGCCGGCGAGCACCCGGCCCGCCTGCGGCGTGAAACGTTCCACCGCGAGGATCCAGCGGCGCTCGGGCGGTGCGCACAGGAGGGCGAGCTCCTCGCCCCACCCGCATCGGGCAGGGCGCACGGCGGGCAGCGCGAGGATTTCCTGCCAGGCCGCTGCCCGGGCGGCGGGCCGGATGTGGATCGGGTCGTTTCCGTACCACGAGGGGTCCGGCCGCACCCAGCGCACCCCGCGTGCGGCCGCGAGCCCCGCAAGGCCGGCGTCCACCTCGGCGGCGGCCTCTATGGCCTGGCGGCGCGAAATCCGGCACCCCGGGAAAAAGATCGTGCGCAGGAGCAGGTAGCGGCCGAGTGAAACCCGCCGCACGCACGCCAGCGGCAGACCGGTCAAGGTGATGTCGCGCGTCCAGCGGCGGAGGCGGTCGAGCGCTTCGCCGACCCAGCATATGATTCGCCCGGCCGGCTCGGCGTACATGATGTCGTTTCCAACGTCCACGACGAGCGCCCGCGTGGGGGCCGGCGGCAGCGTCTCGAGCGACCGCCACAGCCCAGACTGGAGGATCCCGGGCAGGGTTCGGCCGAGCACCCGGCTCGGGGCGCCGTAGGAGCGGCCGAGGCCGAGAGCGGCGACCACCTGGACCTCCCGGCCCCACGCCGCGCGCGACAATGCGACCAGGGCCCCCAGACCGAAGGCGAGGTTGCTCGCTCCCAGGGCGACCACCCTACCGACCACCGGCTTCAACGCCGTGCCTCCCGCGATGCCCACCTTAAACGTCCTGCAACCCGATGGCCGGCCGCGTGGAGCCCCCGGCGGCCGATCGCGCACGGGTCCGTGCGTCCGTTGATCCGGTGGCCCGGCGGGGGCTTCGACTCGCTCAGGAGGCGGTTGCGCGCCGCGTCTGGATTCAGGCCGATGTGTTTCCGCTCGCCGGCAGCGTGAAACAAAAGGTCGCCCCGCCGTCGGCGTTGGATTGGGCCCACATGCGCCCCCCGTGCCGGATGATGATCGATCGGCTGATCGACAGTCCCATCCCCAGGCCGTGCGGCTTGGAGGAGTAAAACGGCTCGAAGATCCTTTCGGAATCGCCGGGCGCGATGCCGGAGCCGTTGTCCGACACCGAGGCCAGGATCATGTCGCCCTCAAGAGCCGTGCGGAGGACTATCCGCCGCTCCTGCAGTCCGCCGCTCACGGCATCGAAGGCGTTCAGCATCAGGTTCAGGGCGACCTGCTGCAGCTGGATGCGGTCCCCGCGCACCGGCGGCAGCGTCGGGGCGAGCTCGAGGAAGACCGTCACGCCGCGAATGACGGCATCGCTCTTCAACAGATCGGCCATCTCCCGAAAAACCCGGTTGAGGTCGACGGGCTCCAGCTCCGTCTTGGACTTCTTGAGCAGCGCGCGCAGGCGGTTGATGACTTTGCCGGCGCGCGCATCCTCCTTGACGATGTCGTCAAGGATCTCCTTGACCTCCTCCAGGTCGGGCCCCGGGGCGTCCAGGTAGCGCCGGGCCGCCTGGGCGTTGCTCATGATGGCGCTCAGGGGTTGGTTGATTTCGTGGGCGAGCGAGGCGGTCAACTCGCCCATCGTGGCGACCCGGGCGAGGTGGGCGAATTCGTCGCGGCGCTGACGGGCCTCGACCTCCTCCTCCAAGCGTTCGGTGATGTCGCGCGCGGCCGCGAAAACGATATCGCCTGCCGGCGAGGCGCTCCACTCGAGGACGCGGTAGCTGCCGTCCTTGCAGCGGTAGCGGTTTTGGAAGTGGATCAGGTCCTGCTGCGCGGCCAGCCGGCCGGCCGCCTCCCGGGTCGACTCGAGGTCGTCGGGATGGACAAAGCTGTAGAACGTTCGCGCCAGGATCTCCTCCCGGCTGTAGCCGAGGACCTTTTCCCAGGCCGGGTTCAGGCGCAGGAAGGCGCCGTCCGTCTTCGCGATGCAGAGCAGGTCCGGTGTCACGCGGAAGAAGCGGTCCACTTCCTGCGTCCGCTGCCGCAGCGACTCCTCGGCCGAGTTCCGGCGGCGTTTCTGGGCCAGCAGGAAGAGAATGAGAACGGTTTGCGCCAGCAAAAAGACCCCCGCGCCCAGGACGTGGTATTTGAAGTCCCACAGGCTGAAGGGGCGGTTGATCACCACGCTGCCCGCGGGGAGGCGGCCGGCGTCGAGGCCGAAGCGCGCGATCGCCCGCCAGTCGAAGGCGGGGACGAATTCCACGTCCAGCCGGGGGGGCAGGCCGTCCGGCGCAACGGAGCGCTTGAGGATGCCCAGAACCATCTCTGCCGCCTGGCGCCCGACCTTCTCGAAGCTCAGCAGCGAGCCGCCGACGATGCCGCTGTCGAAAGCGCTTTCCACGATACCGAAGACCGGGACCGCGGAGGCCCGGCTGAGCGATTGGGCCACTCCGAACGTGCTGTAATTTTCCCCCTGGACATCATTAATAAGTGTCAGAAACAAAACGATCGCGTCCGGCGGGGCGCTCGCAACCTCCTTCAGGAGGTCCTCGAACGGGACCGCGCTCAGATATCGGAATTCGATGACGCTCTCCCAGCGTTTCAGGTCGCGGCGGGCTTGGTCGGCGATCGCCCGGTCGACGGAGTGCCTGCCGCTCACCACCCACACGCGGCGGGTGCCGGGAAGGAGCGTCAGCGCCGCCTGGAGCGTGCCGGCGATATCCATCGCGGCCGAATGGCTGACGATCGGGCGGCCGCTCGGCGGCAGCTCAAACCCATCGGGCAGGTACATGGCGAGCAGCGGGGCCTCGGGCAGGATGCCGCGGCAATCCGCAAGCACGAATTCCAGGGCTTCCGGGAACATGGTGACGATCGCATCGATCCGGCGCCCGCCGTGGCGCAGGCGCATTTGCTCGACCAGCAGCCGGCGGTGCTCCGGGATGGGGTAGCGCCGCAGCTCGAGGGACTCGAAGATCTGGTTGAAGATCGGCACCCCCCCTGCCTGCAGGGCGGCCTGGAGGCCGCGGTCCGTTCCGGTGAAAACGGGCGCTGCGGCCTCGTGGGCGTGAAGGATCAGGACGGTTTTATCCCCATGATCCAAGGGAGGCGGGCCGAGGGACCGGGCGGAGCCCGGGAAGAGTCCCGCAAAGAGAAGCAGCGGAAGAAAAAGCGCAAGCCACCGGGCCATCAAGCTGCCTTGCGGAAGGGGGGCGGTCGGAGTCGCATGGCTGCACGGAGAGTAGCGCAAAAAAGACGGGGCTGTCAAAACGAAATCACGCGGCGGGTGCGGGAAACCGGCCAAAACAAGGGCGGCGAGGCGCGCCCGGGGGCCGGGCCGCCGGCCCCCGGTGGCGTGGCGCCGGCCGGGCGCCCCCCCGCGCTCAGGGGATGAAACCCGCCCCCATCACCGGCTGCGCGGGCAGCGCCTGCGCGGCCTGGTCCACCCAGCCGCCGCCCATGGATTTGTAAATGTTGATGAGCGAGCGGAAAAGCGTGTTTTGCCCGGCGGTGTAGGAAAGCTCGATGTTGAAGAGGCTGCGGTCGGCGTCGAGCACCTCGAGGTAGCTCGTGTAACCCTCGTCGTAGCGCAGGCGCGCAAGCCGCGCGTAATTGCGCAGCGCCTTCATCTGCCGTTCGAGGGCCTGGAGCCGCTCGCCCGACTTGGCGCGTTCGACGAGGGCGTCGTCGACTTCGCGGAAGGCGTTCTGGACGGCCTGGCGGTAGATGTGCACCGCCGCCTCGGCCGCCGCCTCGGCGGCCTTCACCTCGCCGCCGATCCTCCCGGCGGTGAACAGCGGGACGGTCACCGGCACCCCGATGTTCCAGGCGCGCGCGGGCGAGGTGAAGAGGTTGGAGAGCTCGGTGCTCACCGCGCCGAAGGCCCCCGTGAGGGAGATCGTCGGGAAGTAGAGCGACCGGGCGACCCCGATGCGGGCGTTGGCGGCGATCAGCAGCTGCTCGGCCCGGCGGATGTCGGGCCGCCGTGCGAGGAGGTCGGAGGGCAGCCCGGCCGGAACCATCGGCAGGCCGAGCCGGTCGATGGCCGCCCCGCGGGCGATGGGCCCGGGGTCGCGCCCGAGAAGGACGCTGAGCGCGTTTTCGGTCTGGGCGATCGCGCGCTCGAGGTCCGGGATGCGCGCGAGTGCGTCCTCGTACTCCGACTCCGCCTGGCTGAGGTCCACCTCGGAGATCACCCCGTTGCGGAAGCGCAGGTCGAAGATCGCGAGCGTATCCCGGCGGCTCTCCGCCGTGCGCCGCGTGATCTCGAGCTGCTGGTCGAGGGCGCGCAGGTCCACGTAGGCGGTGGCCACCGCGCTTACCAGCGTCAGCACCACCGTGCGCCGCGCCTCCTCGGTGCCGAGCAGCTCGGCGCGGGCGGCTTCCGTCGCGCGGCGGAACTTGCCCCAGAAGTCGATCTCCCAGGCGGCATTGAAAAAGGCCTCGAACTGGTCGTAGGGGTTGTCCTGGTCGTCGAGGCGCGTCAGACCCCGCTTGGTCTGGCGCTGGCGGAAAGCACCCGCGCTGCCCCCGGCCGCGGGGAACTGGTCCCCGCGGGTTGAAAAATAGCGGCCGAAAAACTCCTCGATGCGCGCGGTCGCGATGAGGAGGTCCTTGTTCCGCTCGAGCGCCTCGCGCACCAGCCCGTCCAGGACGGGGTCCTGAAACTGCCCCCACCAGGCCGTGTCGGCGAGCTCCTGGGCGGCCGGCTCCGCGAAGCGGAAGGCCGCGGGGGTCTCCACCGCCGGGCGCTGGTAGTCCGGGCCGACCGTGATGCAGCCGGCTGCGATCAGCGGAATCATGACGAGACCCAGGATGCGCCTAAGCATGCTCCCCTCCCTTCCCTGCCTGCGGATGCGCCGCCGCGCCCGGGGCGCGCCCCCCGGCCGGAGCCTTCCGGTGGCTCGCCCGCTCGACCACGTAGAAGGTCATCGGTATGAGGAAGATCGCGATGAAGCTCGCCGCGAGCATGCCGCCGATGACGCCCGTGCCCATCACCTGGCGCGCGACGGCGCCGGCCCCGGAGGCGACGGCGAGCGGGACGCACCCCAGGATGAAGGCGAAGCTCGTCATGAGGATCGGCCGCAGGCGCAGCCGCGCCCCCTCGAGCGCCGCGTCCATGAGCGTCCGGCCCCTGTCGTACTCCACCTTGGCGAACTCGACGATCAGGATCGCGTTCTTGGCCGCGAGCCCGATCAGCATGATCAGCCCGATCTGGGCGTAGAGGTTGAACTCCATCTGCCGCAGGAAGATCCCGGCGAAGGCCCCGAGCACGGCGATCGGGGTGCCGAGAAGCACGCCGAAGGGCAGCGACCAGCTCTCGTACTGGGCGGCGAGGATCAGGAAAACGAAGACGAGCGAGAGCGCGAAGATCACCGACACCGGCACCCCTTCGAGGGCCTTCTTCTCCTGGTAGCTCATGCCGAGGTAGTCGTAGCCCATCTCGCGCGGCATGTTGGCCGCGAAGACCTCTTCGAGCGCCTGCATGGCCTGGGCCGAGCTGAACCCGGGGGCGGCGACGATGTTCAGCTGCGCCGATCGGTAGAGGTTGTAGCGCATGGTGAACTCGGGCCCCGAGCGGTGCGCGATCGTCGTCACCGCCGATAGCGGCACGGTGTTGCCGGCGGCATTGCGCACGTAGAACTGGCCGAGTTGTTCGGCCTGAGTCCGGTACTCGCCCTCGGCCTGCACATAGACCTGCCACTGGCGGCCGAAGCGGTTGAAGTAGTTGATGAAGTAGCTGCCCATGAAGGCTTGCAGCGTGCGGTACACCTGGTTTAAATCGACCCCCTGCTTGAGCACTTTGTCGCGGTCGACGTCGACGAAGATCTGCGGCACCGTGGGGAGAAAGGTCGTGGTCGCCCGGGCGATCTCGGGCCGCTTTCGGGCGGCCTCGAGGAATCGGCGGGTGTTGTCCCACAGGAAGGCGATGTCCCTGCCGGCGCGGTCCTCCAGGATGAAGGTGACTCCGCCCGCCGTGCCGATCCCGGGAATGGCCGGCGGCGAGAACGCGAAGGCCACCCCCTGGGGGATGCCTCCCATGCGCCGGTTGAGGCTCGCCATGATGGCCCCGTATTTCTCTTCGGGGCTCTTGCGCTCATGCCAGGGCTTGAGCGTGATGAAGAAAAACCCGCTGTAGGTGTTCGTCACCCCGGAGAGCATGCTGTAACCGACCACCGTGGTGCAATACTGCACCCCGGGGGTCTCCATGATGATTTTCTCAAGCTCCCGGGTGGCGGCGTCGGTGCGCTGCAGCGACGCGGCGTCCGGAAGCTGGATGCCGGCGAAGAGATACCCCTGATCCTCCTCCGGCAAAAACCCGCCGGGGACGCGCTTGCCGATCGCCCCGATGCCGGCGGTCATGATGCCGAGCAAAAGCAGGCTGATGACGAACTTGCGGATGAACCAGCCGCAGAGCTTCACGTAGCCGGTGGTGGCGCTGCCGAAGAGGCTGTTGAACCCGCGGTAGAACGCCCCCAGCGGGCCGCGGGCTTTTTTCTTCGGCTTCAGAATCAGCGAGGAGAGCGCGGGGCTGAGCGTCAGCGCGTTGAAGGCCGAGATGATGACGGAGATCGCGATCGTCACGGCGAACTGCTGGTAGAGCTTGCCCGTGATCCCGGGGATGAAGATAGTCGGCAGAAACACGGCCGAGAGCACCAGCGCGATCGCCACCACCGGCCCGGAGACCTCCTCCATGGCCTTGATGGTGGCCTCGCGCGGCGACAGGCCGTGTTCGATGTGGTGCTCGACCGCCTCCACCACCACGATGGCGTCGTCCACGACGAGCCCGATGGCAAGCACCAGCCCCATGAGGGCGATCGTGTTGATCGAAAACCCGAGGAGCGGGAACATGGCGAAGGTGCCGATGAGCGACACCGGCACGGCGAGCGCCGGGATCAGGGTTGCGCGCCAGCCCTGCAGGAAGATGAAGACCACAATGATCACGAGCACGAGCGCCTCGAAAAGCGTGTGCAGGATCTCCTTGATGCCCTCGCGCACGGATTGGGTGGTGTCGAGCGCGATGCTGTACTCCAGGTCGGACGGAAAGTTCTTCTTGACCTCCTCCATCAGCCGCGTGACGCCGTCCACGGCGGCGATGGCATTCGACCCCGGCAGCTGGTAGAGGGCGAGAATGGCTCCGGGCTTGCCGTTCAATCGGCCGACATTGGCGTATGTCTGGGAGCCCAGCTCGATGCGCGCGACGTCCGCCAGGCGCACGAGCGAGCCGTCCGGGTTGGCGCGCAGCACGATCCGCGCGAACTCCTCGGGCGTCTCCAGGCGGCCCTGGGCGCGGATGGCGTAGGTGAACTCGATTCCGGGCGGCGCCGGCTCGGCCCCGACCTGACCGGCCGGGTTCACCGTGTTCTGCTGCTTGATGGCATCCACGATCTCCGGCACCGTGAGGTTGAGCTTCGCGAGCTGGTCGGGCTTAACCCACAGCCGCATGGCGTACTGCCCGGCGCCGAAGGCGGTGACGCTCGCAATCCCGGGCACGCGCGTCAGCTGATCGTTCAGGTTGATGTAGGCGTAGTTGGCGAGAAACGTCTCGTCGTAGGTACCCCCGGGCGAGGAGAGCGCCAACACCACCAGCGGCGAGGAGGTGGACTTCTTGACCGTGACCCCGTAGTCGCGCACCTCGGCGGGGAGCTTCGCGTCGGCCTGGGACTTGCGGATCTGCGTCAGCACCTGGTCGATGTTGGGGTCGGTCTTGACGTCGAAGTTGACGTAGAGCTTGAGCTCGCCGTTGTTGGCGTTCAGCGAGTACATGTAGTTCATGTTGTCCACCCCGCTCATCTCCTGCTCGATGGGGGTGGCCACCGACTGCTCCACGGTCTGGGCGTCGGCCCCGACGTAGGTCGTGTTGATGACGATCTCCGGCGGGACGATGTCGGGATACTGGGCGACCGGGAGGCCGAGGATCGCGACGGAGCCGATGATGACGAAGATGATCGAGATGACGATCGCGACGATCGGCCGGTTGACGAAAAACTTTGCCATGGATCGACCTTTCGGCTGTCAGGACTTGGGGGCGAAGGGCTTGGGGGTCACTTTCACCCCCTGGCCGACCTTCTGGGTCCCCTCGGCCACCACCCGCTCTCCCGGTTTCAGGCCTTCCCGGACCACCCACAGGTTCTCGAAGCGCCCGCCGACCTTCACCCCGCGGATGCGCACCGTGTCGTCGGACTCGACCACCGCGACCTGGTAGCTGCCCTGGAGCTCGCCCACCGCCCGCTGCGGCACGAGCAGCGCCCCCGGCTCCATCCCCACGAGCGCCCGCACCCGGGCATACTGGCCCGGGCGCAGCGTGTGCTCGGGGTTGGGGAAGAGGATGGCGACCTTGATCGTCCCGGTCTGGGGGTCCACCTGGCGGTCGGCGAAGGCGAACCGGCCGGGCTGCGGCCAGGTCGCCCCGTCGCCCAGGATCAGCTCGAAGGCGGTCTTTGCGGCGTCGGCCCGGTTCTCTCCCCGGCCCCGCTCGACCGCCTGCAGGTACTCGCGCTCGCTGAGCGGCACGTAGACCTTGATCGGGTGCACCGTGGAGACCGTGGTCAAGACACGGGCCTGGGGGGTCCCGACGAGGTCGCCGAGCTGCGCGTTGGCCGCGCCGGCGATCCCGTCGATGGGGGAGACGATCCGGGTGAACCCGATATCGAGCTCGGCGCGCCGCACCTGGGCTTTGGCCGCGAGCACCTGCGCCTCGGCGCTCTGCACCGCACCGACGGCGTTGTCCTTGTCCCGCTGGCTCACGGCGTTCGCGGCGGCGAGCGGCAGAATGCGGTTCAAGTTCGCCTGGGCGGTCTGCAGCACCGCCATCTGGTTGGCAAGCGCCGCGCGCGCCTCGTCGAGCGTCGCCTGGAACGGCCGGGGGTCGATCTCGAACAAAAGCGTCCCTTTCTTGACGAAATCGCCCTCCTTGTAATTCTGGCGGATCAGGTACCCCTGCACCTGGGCGAGGATCGTCGCGTTCACCAGCCCGTCCATCGAGGCGACCCACTCCCGGTAGACCGGAACGTCGCGCTGCACGACCTCCGCCACCTCCACTTCGGGCGGCGGCGGCGGCAGCGCGGCTTTCTTCTCCTCCCCGCACCCGGCCCAAAGAAACGCCGCCAGAAGCATTCCGACAACGATGAGCTTGCTTTTCACATGGCCCCCTTTTACGGCTTGTTGCGGCTGAAAAACCTCGGACGAACTCGGATGACGGCGCTCACGCGGCGTAGCTCAGCGTCTCGACCCCGGCCGAGAAGTACCGCGCCACCACGGCCACCAGCGCCTGCCGCAGGCTCTCCGGGTCGCGCCCGGAAACCTCGGCGTGGCAATCCGCCGCGATCCCGGCGAAAGCGTCCAGCAGCCGCGGATCGAAATGCGCGCCGCGCCCTTCCTCGAGGATGCCGAGCGCCTCGGCGAGCGGCAGCGGCGCCTTGTAAGGCCGCGCCGAAGTGAGCGCGTCGAAGACATCGGCGATGGCGAAGATCCGCGCCGTGAGCGGAATCGCTTCCGCGCGGATACCGCGCGGATAGCCGCCGCCGCCGAACTTTTCGTGGTGCCCCTCGACGACCGGCACACTGTCCCGCAGCCAGGCGGCGCGGCGCACGATGTCGACCCCCAGCCCCACGTGGGTCTGCATGACCTTGAATTCCTGCTCGTCGAGGCGCCCGGGCTTGTGCAGGATGCCGTCGGGGATGCCGATCTTGCCGACATCGTGGATGAAAGCGCCCTTGATGAGCCCGCGCATCTCTTCGGCCGGCAGTCCGATCTTCTCGCCGAGCCTCGCCGCGTAGAGCGACACGCGGTAGTTGTGCTCGTCGGTGTCGGCGTCGCGCTTGGCCACGGCCGAGCCGAGCACGGCCAGGGTTTCCAGGTTCGCGTCGAGCAGACTCGCCGCGTAGTCGGCCAGCCGCCGGGTGAGGCGCAAAATGACCGGATAAAGCATGGCGGCGATCACGCACGCGATGCCGGCCGCGGTCAAGGCGCTGCGAAGCACCCCGGCGCGCAGCTCCGCCTCCGCCTCCTCCGAGAGCTTGAACCCCGCCCGCGCGAATCCCCTTACCGCCCCTCGGTCGTCGGCGAGCGGGACGGTGCAGAGAACGAGGAGCCCCTCCGGGGTCCGCTCCATCCGCACCGCTTCGCGCTCGGCTGCGGCCGGGTCGAAGGGGCGCGATCCCAGCGCCGCGCGGGCGACGGCGGCCGTGGGGGCATCGGGCGCCTCGGCTTCAGCGACGAGCCGGCCGGCAAGGTCGTGAAACTGGGCGAAAACGAAGCGGCCCGCACGGGTTTCGCCGGGAGACCGGGCCGCGGCCGCGAGCACCCGGTGGAGCGCCACGTCCGGCGGGATGCCCTGGTCCGCGACCAGGGCCATCACCTTGATCGCCAGCATTTCCGCGGCCTGGCGGCCGATATCCAGGACCTGCCGTGCGATCCCCTGCCGCTGCACGGCGTAGCCGGCCGCCCCGACCAGCACGGCGATCGCCGCCGTCGCGGCGGCAAGCCGCAGCAGCAGGACGCGCTGGACGAATATCCTGAGCGGGTAGACCTTCATCGGCCGGCTAGCCCTCCCGTGCACCCATGCCCCCCCGGGGGGCTCTGTCAAACGCCATCCGCGCTCCGCTCCGGGAGGAGCCGGATAATCGTGCTGCATAGCACGGCTGCGACGTCCGTGAAATGGGACTTTGGTCCTATCCGCAGGCCGCAGCGTCAGGGCGTTTGGATCGCGGCGCCGAGCTCGGCGGCGATCTCGCGGCTCAGGGCCCCGAGCGCGCGGCTCTGGGCGGCCACGAGATCCGCGTACCCCGGCCCGGCGATGCGCTCCTCGATGACCGTGTTCCTCACGGCAAGCGCCTGGCGGCGGTGCATGTCGCGGACCGTCCAGGCCGCGTGCAGTTGGACGCTCTCCCCCAGTCGGCCGTCGAAGCGGTTGAAGGTGACGGAGACGAGGTAGGCCGGGTTCACGGCGAGCCGGTCGGCCATGACGCTCGCCCGCCGGTCGGCGAGCAGGATGTCCAGGTTCTCGATCAGGATCCGGGTGATGTCGGCCTTGAGGGTCCCGCCCCAGCGATGGAACTCCGAAAACTCGACCCGGTTTTCGTCCGGCCGCGTGACGATCTGCGGCCGGTCGATGGCGGCCGGGATCGCCGCCGGGGTGAGCGCCACGATGACGGCCGGGTTGCCCGGAGCCCCCGCGGCCGGGCGCGGCATGGGGGAGAGGGTGTAGAACTCGATCGGCCGGTTGGGTCCGAAACAGCCGCTCGCGGCCGCGACCAGGAAGGCGGCCAGCAGAAGCCGGCAGAGGGTGCGCGTCCGGCGGGTCGTCATCGGGTGGGCTCCTTTCCGGTCAGGATGGACTGCGGCTGGCGCTCGAGCGAGTCGGCGAGCACCCGGAGCGCCCGGGCGGCGGCGGCCAGCTCCTCGAGCGTCTCCTTGAGGCGTGACTGCAGGGGCGAGCCCGCCTCGAGCGCCTCGGCGGCGGAGGCGAGAGTCTCCTGCGTCTGCTTGAGCGCCGCCGCGGCCTCCGGGGCCGTCCGCGTGCGCAGCTCGGTGGTGAGCAGGCGCAGCTCCTGAACGGCGGCGTTCAGGGATTTGACCGTCTCCAGGATCTCGGGCGAGTTCACGACGCGGTTGGCGCCCTTAAGCGTCGCGCCGATGTCTTGTCCGATCTGTTCGATCGGGATCTTCTCGAGCTTGGCGACGAGCTGGGTCAGTTTCGAGCCGATCTCCTCGAACTGGGTCGGGGTGGTCGGGAACTCCGGATATTCGTGCCGGCTTTTCCTCACCACGGCGGCGGGTTTGGCATTCGGGAAGAAGTCGAGGGCGACATAGTTCTGCCCGGTCAATATATTGCCCGTGCGCATCTGCGCCCGCAGCCCCCGCTCCACGAGGTAGTCGGCCAGGTTTTCGCGCGCCACCCCCGCGGGGAGCTTGCCGGCCATCGCGATGCGCTCCGGCTCGATGGCGACCACCACCGGGATGGTGACCTTGTTGCGGCTGAAATCGAACTCCGACTTGATGTCGATCACCTGGCCGATGGGCAGGCCGCGGAACTCGACCGGCGCCCCCGGCAGAAGCCCGCGGACCGACTCTTCGAAAAGCAGGATATAATAGTTCCTGGCGCTGTAAATCTTTTCCATGGCGGCTTCGCGGCTCGCGAACAGGCGGAAATGCGCATTCTCCTCGGCCGGCGCCCCCGGGCCGTCGGAGCGCTCTTCCACCGTATCGAAGGCGATGCCGCCGACCAGGATGGAGACGATCGATTCGGTGTCGACCTGGATGCCCTGGGCGTTCAGCTTGACGTCGAGGCCGCTCGCGATCCAGAAGCGCGAGCGGTCGGTGACGAAGCGGTGATAGGGGGCATAAACGAAGACCTTGGTGACGATCCTGGTCCCGTCTTCGCTCAGCGCGTAGGCCACGACCTCTCCGGCCTTGATCTGCCGGTAATAGAGGGGGGTGCCGACCTCGATCGATCCCCGCCGGGGCGATTCCAGGACGAAATGCCGCCCGGGAAGCCCGGTCGTGACCACGGGCGGCTCCTCGAGGCCGGTGAAGCTGCGGGCCGGCTTCCCCGGCTGTCCGGGATCGAGGTCGATGTAGGCGCCGGAGAATACGGTCCCGAGCCCGTAGATCGCGCTCGCCGAGACTCGCGCGCGCACCACCCAGAAGCGCGTGTTCTCGCCGACCAGGCGCTCGGCGTCCTTGACGAGCTGGGCCTTCACGACGACGTGGCGCAGGTCCGGGCCGAGGGTGATCGCCTGGACCTGACCGATTTCGACGTCCTTGTACTTGATCTTGGTCTTGCCGGCCTCGAGCCCCTCGGCCGACTGGAAGGTGATGGTGATCTCGGGGCCCTTCTCCGTCAGGGCCTTCACCACCAGCCAGCCGCCGATCAATGCGGCGGCGATCGGCACCAGCCACACGAGGGAAAAGGAGCGCCGGCGGCTGACGACCGGCGTTTCGGCGCCATCGGAAGCCTCGGGGCAATGGGCATCGTTTTCGGTCATGTCTGGCCTCCTCGAGATAACCGATTTGCCGCGGCGCCGCGGAACGCGAAAAGATGAAACCCCCAGGGGGGGAGGTCCACGTAAAGTCCGCCCCGCGCCATGGCGTCCGCCTGCCGTTCGTAGCGCTCTCCGGACAGCAGGTCCTCCAGCACGACCGACCGGCCGCGGAATTCTTCCGCGGCGATCCGGACGAGCCCCTGCGAAGGGCGGTCCGCGTAGTTGACCACGACGAGGCGCCGATCCGCTTCGAATCGCCAGGACCAGGCGAGGAGATGGCGGCAGCTCTGGTTGTCCGGCCAGCCGCCGCATTCGCAGAGCTGCCACGCGCCGCGCTGGAAGACCTCCGCGCCGACGGCCCGCAGCAGCCGGCGGTGGAAATCCTCGAGCGCCGCGTCCGGCGCCTCGGTCGGCCGCCGCCCCAGGAAGACGGGCAGCCGCACGCGCCGGCCCTCCATCTGCCCCTCGTGCACGAGCTTGGCGCCGGGAAGCGTCAGCGCGGCCACCGCGGCCGCCCGCAGGCGGTCCGGCGCGAAGGCCGCCGCCGCCCGGGGCTCGTCGTGGTTTTCGATGAAACGCACGAGCCGCTCCTGGTAGGCGGGATCGGCCCGCAGATGAAGCCGGACCGTCTCGGCCCCCTCGCGCTCCAGCCGGTCGTAGAGGCGCTTGTCATAGCAGAAGTCGAACCCCTGCTGCTGCAGCTCCCACTCGAGGTCCCAGTACGCCTCGGCGATGAAGACGAAATGGGGGTGCCGGGCCTTGACCGCGGCGATGACCGGCGGCCAGTACTCGGATTCCGGCCGGGGGCCGGCGCGCTCGCCCCAGGTTCCGGCGAAGACGGAATTCATCACGAGCATCGCCATGTCGCAGCGCACCCCGTCGCAGCAGTCGGCGATCTCGAGCAGGGTGTCGGCCGCCGCGCGGCGCAGACCGGGGTGGAAAGCGTTCAGCTGGAGCACGTCCGGCCAGGCCGGGAAAAAGGGGTCGCGGCCGCAGGCGAAGACCCGCCCCCCCGCTTCGAGGAAAGCATCCGGAGCGCCTTCCCGTTCGGCGGCCGAGCCGGGTATGAAATACTCGGGGTGGCCGGTGCTCCAGGGATGGTCGGGCGCCACGTGGTTGGGAACGAAGTCGAGAACCAGCCCCATGCCGCGCTGCGCCAGCGCGGTGCGCGCGGCGGCGAGGCCCGCGGCGCCGCCGAGGCGCGGATCGACCGCGTAGCGCCGCACGCAATAGGGCGAGCCCACGTTGTCGGTGGGCTCGAAGTCGGGCAGCGCCCGCCGGAAGCCCTCCAGCAAGCCGGCGTTCCCCATGGCGGCCGCGATCCCGGCGGGGCTGCGCTCCCATACCCCCATGAGCCAGACGGCGTCGGCGCCGCGCGGCGCGACGGCATCCCACGCGGCGGCCGGAACGGTCGCCAGCGTAACGGGGGCGGCGGCCCTCCGGCCGAGCTCGTTCAGCCAGACCCAGGTGTTGATCTCGTAGATGATCGGACGCGCGGCAAGCCGCATGCTCGCTCCCAATCGTTCGGCGGTTCGCGGGGAGGCGCGAGCCTACCGGCGTTCCTCATCGGAGCGGCGGTAGATCCCCGTCCCGATCCGCCGCTCCCGGTCGCGCAGCCCCGGCTCCTGGAGGTAGGCCGCCGTCTGGATCAGCCGGGCCACCATGCCGGTCCATCCGGTCTGGTGGCTCGCGCCCAGCCCGGCGCCGTTGTCGCCGTGGAAATACTCGTAGAAGAGGATGAGATCGCGCCAGTGCGGGTCGCTCTGGAACTTCTCGGTGCCGCCGTAGACCGGGCGGCGGCCGTCGGGGCCGCGCAGGAAGATGCCCGTCAGGCGCCGCGTGAGCTCGAGGCCCACCTCGCGCAGCGTCATGCGCCGGCCCGACCCGGTCGGGCACTCGACGGCGAACCCTTCGCCGTAATAGAGGTGCAGCTGGAAGAGCGCGCGGATGATGAGCAGGTTCACCGGGAACCACACCGGCCCGCGCCAGTTGGAGTTGCCCCCGAACATGCCCGTGTTCGACTCGGCCGGCAGGTACTCGACCCGGTACTCCTCCCCGTGCACGGAGAAGACGAAGGGGTGGTCTTGGTGCCATTTCGACAGCGACCGGATCCCGTGGGGGCTGAGGAAGCCCTCCTCGTCGAGCATGCGCGCGAGCACGCGGCGCAGCTTCCGCTCGTCCAGGATGGAGAGGAGGTGAAAGCCGTTTTCCCCCGGCTTCTCCGGGGGGTGGAGGGTGCCGAGGATCTGCCGGTGTCGGCGGATGAATTCGCGCGCGCGCTCGAGGAAGCGCGGGTTCCGGGCGATGATATCCCGGGAGACGACCGTCGAGGCGCAGAGCGGGAGCAGGCCCACGAGCGACTGGACCTTGAGGCGCTGGGCGGTGCCGTCCGGCAGCCGCAGGAGGTCGTAGAAAAAGCCGTCCTCCTCGTCCCAGAGCTCGTCGCGGTTATCCCCCGCCCGGTCCATGGCGGCCGCGATCCAGAAGAAGTGCTCCAGGAACTTCCCGGCCATGTCCTCGTAGGCGCGGTCGTGCAGGGAGAGCTCGAGGGCGATCTCCAGCATGTTCTGGGAGAAGAGCGCCATCCAGGCGGTGCCGTCGGCCTGCTCGAGGTGGCCGCCGGTGGGCAGCCGCGCGCTGCGGTCGAAGACCCCGATGTTGTCGAGGCCCAGGAACCCTCCCGAGAAGAGGTTGCGGCCCGACACGTCCTTGCGGTTCACCCACCAGGTGAAATTGAGCAGGAGCCTCTGAAAGGCGCTCTTGAGGTATTCGACGTCGCCGCGGCCGTCGAGCGCCCTTTCGGTGTTGAAGTTCAACAGGGTGGCGATGGCATGCACCGGCGGGTTCACGTCCCCGAAGTTCCACTCGTAGGCCGGGATCTGGCCGCTCGGGTGCAGGTAGACCTCGCTCAGCATCAAGTCGAGCTGCCGGCGCGCGAACGCGTGATCGACGATATTGAGCGGGTAGGTGTGGAAGGCAAGGTCCCAGGCCGCGTACCAGGGGTACTCCCACTTGTCCGGCATGGAGATGATGTCGTCGTTCACCATGTGGAACCATTCGCGGTTGCGGATCGCGCGGCTGCCCCCCAGCAACGGGTGAGCCTGGTGCTCGGCCAGCCACTTGTCGACGTCGAAATAGTAGTACTGCTTGGTCCAGAGCATTCCGGCCAGGGCCTGGCGCATGACGTTTTTCTGGTCGTCGCTCAGCGCCGGCGGCGAAAGCTCCTCGTAGAAGGCGTCGGCCTCGCGGATGCGCGCCTCGAAAATCCGATCGTAGGCGTCTCCGAAAGGCGTCCCGCGCTCGTGCGCCGGGTCCGCCGTCTGCGTCCGGCGGCCAAGCCGCAGGCGCACGACCGCCGCGCCGCCGGCTTCCACGACGCGCCGGTAGACGGCCGCCGCCTTGGTCCCCTCGCGGCCGGGGTTGACCGCTGCTCGCTCCCCGGCGATGAGAAAGCGGTGGAAGGCATCCTTCACGTAGGGGCCGGCGTTCGGGGTGCCGAAAATCCTCTCGGTGTTGGTCACGTTCTCCGTGAAAAGCAGTTCGTCGGCGCCCTCGCAGCACCAGCAATACGCCCCGAGCTCGGCGTGCTCCGCCTCCAGGGATAGAAGCCCGCTTCCGCCCGCCGCCTGCCGCAGCACGGGCTTTTCCGGCAGCTCCCCGGTCGCCCAGGTGTTCCGGAACCAGAGGTGGGGGAGCAGCCAAAGGACCGCGGGCTCGGGGCCGCGGTTGGCGGCGGTGATGCGGATGAGCAGGTCCTCCGGCGCGGCCTTGGCGAACTCCACGAAGACGTCGAAATAGCGGTCTTCGTGGAACACGCCGGTGTCGAGCAGCTCGTACTCGAACTCCTCGCGGGTGCGGCTGCGGTTCGTTCGCACGAGATCGTCGTAGGGGTAGGCCGCCTGGGGGTACTTGTAGAGGTATTTCATGTAGGAGTGGGTGGGGGTGCTGTCGAGGTAGAAGTAGTACTCCTTCACGTCCTCGCCATGGTTGCCCTCGGCGTTCGAAAGGCCGAAGAGCCGCTCCTTGAGGATCGGGTCGCGGCCGTTCCAGAGCGCGAGCGCAAAGCACAGGCGCTGCCGATCGTCGCAGACGCCCGCCAGCCCGTCTTCTCCCCAACGGTAGGCGCGCGAGCGCGCCTGGTCATGGGTGAAATAGCCCCAGGCGTCCCCGTTCTCGCTGTAGTCCTCGCGCACCGTGCCCCACTGCCGTTCGCTCAAATACGGCCCCCACAGCTTCCAGGGGACTCCCCGGGTTTCCGCTTCTTCCAGCCGGCCGCTTTCGGCCACCTCGCCCATGGCTTTCTCTTCCCAAACTTTTCCGGATTCCGGAACGCATCGGTCCGCGTCACGGAACAGCGGGCGG
>CAZNKG010000022.1:0-75926 GCA_964573635.1 uncultured Desulfatibacillum sp.
AAAATCACGGTTTGGTCTCTTCGATGACGACCTGGCATTTTCCGGGCATGGACCGGCAGGGGATCGCCAGGACCGGGCAGGGGGCGTTGTTGATCACCTGCTCGGTGATGGTGCCGGTGACATAATCCTTGATCCGGTCGCGTCCGTCGGTCGCCATGACGATGAGGTCGACACCCAGCTTTTCGGCGGTCTTCACGATCTTCTTGGCGGGCTTGCCTTCGCGCAGCTTGTAGCTCACCCGGATGTCCTCGGCGTGCAGCTTCTGGATGGCCTCCCGCATTTTCTCGCGGGACTCGACGGCGACCTGCGCATACTCCTTCTTGACCTTGTCGAAGGAGACGCGCAGCATTTCGCGCTCGTGCTTGTTCAGGAACTCGTCGTGCACGTTCAGCATGGTGATCCGGGAGTTGAACTGATGGGCGATCTGGACGGCGACTTTCAGGGCGGCCAGGGCCCTCTCCTTCAGGTCGGTCGGGCAGAGGATGTGGGCAAACATGGCGGGCGACCCTCCAAAGGACGTTATGGTTGGGTGCTCGAAACCGGGCGGGGAGGCCTCGATACGGATAATTTCAGAGCCAAACGCCGATTGTCAACCGCTTTCATGACCGGGTCCGGACCGCCGGCCGAGGGGACCGCGGCGATGATCGGATCCCGGCGCGCCGGGATGCGGGCGTTCAGACTGGAAGCCGGCCGGGATGGAGGGAAAAATCGGCAGGCGGAAAATCGAAGCGCCGGCCGCGGATGACGCTCAGGCAGGCGTCGGCGGCATTCGCGTCATAAAGGGTGCCCCGGCCCTTCTCGATCTCCTCCAGGGCCTTGTCGAGCCCGATCGAGGGGCGGTAGGGACGGTGGCTCGCCATCGTCTCGACCACGTCGGCCACCCCGACGATGCGCGCCTCGAGCAGGATGTCGTCAGCGGTGAGGCCCCGGGGGTAACCGCTGCCGTTCAGCCGCTCGTGGTGCTGGAGCACGATCTGGGCCACCGGCCAGGGGAATTCGATGCTCCGCAGGATGTCGTAGCCCGCCTGGGCGTGCCCCTGGATCAGGCTGATTTCAAAGGGGTTCAGCTGGGCGGGCTTGCTCAGGATCTCGGCCGGGAGGGATATCTTGCCGATGTCGTGGATGATGGAGGCGATGTGCAGGCCGGCGAGCCGCTCGGCTGAGAGGCCGAGCTCGCGGCCGATCGCGAGGCAAAGCGAGGCCACCCGCTGCTGGTGCCCGGCGGTGTACGGGTCGCGCTTTTCGATCGTCATGGCGATCGCCATCACCGCCCCCTCGATGATTTTCTGGTAGGCGCCCAGGCTCGCCTGGAGGTCCTGCTGGGCTTTCTGGCGGCGGTCAATTTCCTGACGCAGGTGGTCGTTCACCCGCATGAGCTCGGCGGTGCGTTCGGCCACGAGGTTTTCGAGGTTCACGTTGAGCGCCCGCACGCGCTGCTCGGCGAACCACTTGGAGCTCAGCGCCGAGGCGTACTGCACGATCTCCTGGGGGTGGAAGGGCTTCTGCAGGAAGAGCAGCCGGTCGGAGAGGACGAGGTCCTGGGAGAGCTTCGCGACCTCGGAGCCGACGTAGCCGGTCATCAGCACGATGTTGGCGCGCGGATCGAGCTTGTGGATCTCCTCCGCGGCCCAGATCCCGCTCGGGCCCGGCGGCAGGTTCACGTCCAGGAAAATCACGGAGAACCCGGCCCCCGAGGCGGCTTCCCGCTTGAGGGCTTCGACCGCCTCGACGGCCTGCGAGTGCGCCACGACGCGGAAGCGCTGGGGCAGGCGCGCGTCCCCGGGCCGTTCGACGGCCCATTCGAGGACTTCGCGGAAAATCCCGACGATCCCCGGATCGTCGTCGACCACCAGGATGGAAAAGCAGGGTTCGATCACGGTCGCCGCCCGTTCGAGAGTCGGCCGTCGGTGAGACGGCCCCCGGCCGGAAACAGGATGCAAAATCGGAACCAGCACGGGGCCGGCTTGTCAAGAAAGCCCGGTTCTGTTAGAAAAAATCCATGCTTGGCCAGCCGCCCGCCCCCGACATCATCCTCGCCTCCCAATCCCCCCGCCGGCGCTATCTCCTCGCGCGGGCGGGGCTCAAGTTCCGCGTCGAGCCGAGCACGGTCGACGAGGGGGGGTACCCGGCCGCCGACCCCGAGACGACCGTGCGCCGGCTGGCCGAGGCGAAAGCCGCCGACGTCGCGGGGCGCTTTCCGCAGAGCTGGGTCATCGGCGCCGACACGCTCGTGGTCGTGGACGGCCGCGTCATGGGGAAGCCCCGCTCGGAGCCCGATGCCCGGCGCATGCTCGCCGCGTTGAGCGGCCGCGTCCACCAGGTCCTGACCGGCTGGTGCGTGCGCAACGATTCGAAAAACGCCCGCTTCGTCGACGTCGCCCGGACCGACGTGCGCTTCAAGGAGCTTTCCCCGGCGGAGATCGATTGGTACGTCGGCACCGGTGAGCCCTTCGACAAGGCCGGGGCCTACGCCATCCAGGGGATCGGCACCTTCCTCGTGAAGCGCATCAACGGCTCCTACACGAACGTGGTGGGGCTGCCGGTGTGCGAGGTGATCGAGCTCTTGATCCGCGAAAAGGTGATCGGCTTCGACTTGCCGGCGGCGGCCGCCGCACGCGCGGAGGGCCTCCATGGCTGAGATCGGGGAGCGGCTCGCCCAGCTGCGCGCGCGCATCCGCCGGGCCGCCGAGGCCTGCGGCCGAGAGGCCGACGCGGTGCGGCTCGTCGCCGTGGCCAAGACCTTCCCCGCCGAGGCCGTGCGCCGGGCGGCCCAGGCGGGCGCGCGCGAGATCGGGGAGAACTACATTCAGGAGGCGCGCGAGAAGATCGCGGCGCTCGAAGGCCTCGGGGTGCGCTGGCACTTCATCGGCCACCTGCAGACGAACAAGGCGAAATACGCCGTGCGCCTGTTCGACCTGATCCAGACCGTCGACTCGCTGCGGCTCGCCGCCGAGATCGACCGCCAGGCGCGCAAGGCCGGCAAGCTCCAGGAGGTCCTCGTCCAGGTGAACATCGGCGGCGAAGCGACCAAGTCCGGGGTACCGCCCGCTGAGGCGGGGGGCCTCGTGCGCGCCATCTCCGCTTTCGAGAACCTCTCCGTCCGGGGGCTGATGGCGATCCCCCCCTTCTTCGACGCCCCGGAGCTCGCCCGCCCCTATTTCGCGGCGCTGCGCGCCTTGCGCGACCGGATCCGGGCGGAGGTCGGCGACGCCGGGGCGCTCCCCGAGCTCTCCATGGGCATGACCGGGGATTTCGAGGCGGCCGTCGCCGAAGGGGCGACCATCGTTAGGATCGGGACCGCCATATTCGGGGCGCGCGCATGAAGGTCCTGCTGCACGTCTGCTGCGCCCCGTGCGCGATCACCCCCGTGCGCGCGCTGCGCGCCGAGGGCGCCGAGCTCCTCGGCTACTTCTTCCGCGACAACATCCATCCCTACACGGAGTGCCGCCGGCGCGAGGAGGCCCTGGCCGCCTACGCCGGCTCCATCGCGCTTCCGGTCGTCTTCCCGGCGGGCTACGACCTCGAGGGGTTCATCCGCAAGGTGGTCTTCCGCGAATCGGAGCGCTGCCGCGTCTGCTACCATACGCGCCTGCTCTCCGCCGCCCGACTGGCGAAACAAAGCGGCTGCGAGGCCTTCTGCTCGACGCTGCTCTACAGCCGCTACCAGGATCATGCCGCCATCCGCGAGATCGGCGAGGCCGTCGGACGTGCGGAGGGGATCGCCTTCCACTACCGCGACTTCCGCCCCGGCTGGCGCGAGGGCGTCGAGGAAAGCCGCCGGCTCGGCCTCTACCGCCAGTCCTACTGCGGGTGCATCTACAGCGAGAAAGAGCGCTACTTCCGCGAAAAGGCCCGGTAGCCCGCCCCATGTTCGGAAACTTCCTCTATTTCATTCTCGTGCTCCTGATCATCCAGAGCTACCCGGTCTCCATGGAGCCCCACTTCCGGCTGGAGGAGACCCTGCTGCTGCTCGTCGTGCTGAGCGCCGCCTACGCGGGGTTTGTGCGCCTCGCCTTCCTGCGGGTCGAGCGGCTCGCCGGCGCGGTTTCCCCCGGCCGGCTGGAGCGGCATTTCCAGGCGGCGCTGCTGCGCGCCTCGGTGGCGGCCGTCGTCGTCTTCGCGGTCGCGGTCTACGGTTTGTGCCTGCCGTCGTTTCTCGCGGCCGCGACGCCCTTCGCTGAGCTCCCCACCCTTCTATCGGCCGCCTTCCTGCTCCTGTTCCTGTTCTACCTCAGCCTCGCGTGGACGCTGGCCTACGACCTGCAGCGCCGGCTCCACCGCACCGACTTCACCCGCCGGGAGTACGTCGGATCGAACATCTCCTTTTCCATCCCGATCCTGCTTCCCTGGCTGCTGATCTCGGGGCTGGCCGATCTCCTGGAGGCCCTCCCCTTCCCCGGAGTCAAGCGCCTGCTCGCCACGACCGAGGGGCAGGTCGCCTACCTGCTCCTGATCCTGTTCGCGATCGCGGTCTTCGGGCCGCTGGCGATCAAGGCGTTCTGGCGCTGCACCCCGCTTCCGGCCGGCGCGCCGCGCCGCCGCATCGAGGCGCTCTGCGAGCGCGCCCGGCTCGCCTACGCCGACATCCTCGCCTGGCCGCTCTTCGGGGGCAAGATGCTCACCGCCGGCGTGATGGGCCTGGTCAAGCGCTTCCGCTACATCCTGGTGACCCCGGCGCTCATGAGCCTGCTCACCCCCGAGGAGATCGACGCGGTCGTCGCCCACGAGATCGGCCACATCAAGCGCCGCCACCTCGTCTTCTACCTCTTCTTCTTCGCCGCGTTCATGCTGGTCTCCCTGGTCGCGTTCGACGGCGCGATGAGCCTGCTGCTTTTCGTCGAACCGGTCTGGTGGCTGATCAAGGAGAGCGGCATCAACCCCGCCG
This sequence comes from uncultured Desulfatibacillum sp., assembly GCA_964573635.1. GTDB lineage: Bacteria > Desulfobacterota > Desulfobacteria > Desulfobacterales > SpSt-501 > SpSt-501. The sequence goes on from CAZNKG010000022.1 coordinate 4,886, forward strand.
CCTCGACCTCGATCCTCTTCGGGGCGGTCGTCGCCGCCGTCTTCCTGGTCTATTTCCGCTTTGTCTTCGGCTTTTTCATGCGCAACTTCGAGCGCCAGGCCGACGCCTACGTCTACACGCTTTTCGACTCGGCGCTGCCGCTCATCACGACCCTGCGCAAGATCGCCTGGACGACCGGACAGTCCGACGACCACCCCAACTGGCACCATTACAGCATCGCCGAGCGGATCGATTTCCTCGCGCGCTGCGAAGCCGATCCCCGCTGGATCGCGCGCCACGACGCCAAGGTGCGCCGCGGCATCGGGGTCTACGCCGCGGCCCTCGCCCTGCTCGGCCTGGTCGGCTACCAGCTGCACATGGGCGAAATCGGGACCGCGCTCAACTCCCATCTGCTCGACAAGATGGTGCGCCGCGAAATCGAGCGGGCGCCGGACAACCCGCACCTGTACGCGCTGCTCGGCGACTTGAGCTACCAGCGCCGGGACTATGCCGGGGTGCGCCGCGCCTACGAGCGCGCCCTCGCGCTCAAGCCCGACAACGCCTCCGTCTTAAACAACCTCGCCTGGCTTCTCGCGACGAGCGAGGACCCGGACCTGCGCGACCCGCCCCGGGCGCTCGCGCTCGCGCAGGCGGCCGCCGCCCTCGCCCCCGAGGCCTATATCCTCGACACGCTCGCCGAGGCCTATTTCGCGAACCGCCGCTATGCCGAGGCCGTCGCGGCCGCCGAGCGCGCGCTCGCCGCGGCCCGCGGCGACCGGCGGCTCTACGAGCGGCAGCTCGAGAAGTTCCGCCGGGCGCTGGCGGAGAATCGCTAGGCGCTCGCAGAGGCCGGGCGGCTCAGGGAGGGCCCGCGGGAGGCCGGGGGCGGAAGTGGCGGTAGATCTTGCGGGCCCCGCCGCCGATCAAGAGCGCCGCCATGAAGTAAAAGCAGAAGTAGATGAAGGGGATCACCGCGGCGAAGTACTCGATGCCGCGGATCTGAGGCATCACCTGGGGGATGCGGATGATCACGCCGATTCCGGCCGCGACCAGGAGCACCCCCCAGATCAGCTGCAGGCTGGAGGTCGCCGCGGGCATCTAATCCTTGAGCCCTCCCTGGAAGACGGGCTTGCGCTTCTCCAGGAAGGCCTTCGTCCCCTCCTTGGCGTCGGCGCTCGCCAGCGTCAGCGCGAAGGCGTCCACCTCGATGCGGCAGCCGGTGGCGAGGTCCACGTTCAGCCCGTGGTTCACCGCCTCCTTGGCCGCCCGCAGCGACACCTTGCCCTTGGCGGCCATCTCGCGCGCGGTCTTGAGCACCTCCTCCATGAGGGCGCCCGCCGGGCAGACCTTGTTCGCGATCCCGAGCTCGCGGGCCTCCGCCGCGCCGATCATCCGGCCGGTGAACATGAGCTCCTTGGCCATGTTGGCCCCGATCAGCCGCGGCAGCCGCTGGGTGCCGCCGAAGCCCGGGATGAGCCCGAGGGTGATCTCCGGCAGGCCGAAGCGCGCCGTCTCCGCGGCGTAAATGAAATCGCAGGCGATCGCGATCTCCAGCCCTCCGCCCAGGGCAAAGCCGTTCACCGCGGCGATGACGGGGATGGGAAGCTCCTGAAGGCGGGCGATGATGTCGTGCCCGGCCCGCGAAAAGGCCTTGGCCTGCAGCGCGGTGTAGGTCGCGAGCTCGGTGATGTCGGCCCCGGCCACGAAGGCCTTCTCCCCGGCGCCGGTCAGGATGAGGACGCGCACGTTCTCGTCGGCCTTGACCGCGTCGAGCGCCTGGGCGAACTCGGCGAGCAGCTCGCGGTTGAGCGCGTTCAGCGCCTTCGGCCGGTTGAAGGTGACGGTCGCGATCCCCTGCTCGATCTGGAAAACGATGTTCTCGAACGCCATGGCACCCCCTTTTTCCGATAGTCGATCGATCGCTCGGCGAATGGCAGGCTCTATAGCCGAATTTTCCATCGAGGACAAGCCGGCCGGGGTCAGCGCTTTTCGCCGCGGGCGGCGATGTAGATTCCGGCCAGGATGATGGCGCAGCCGGCGAATTTGGGCCAGGTGAGGCTTTCGCCGAAGAGGAGGTAGGCGAGGATCGTGGCGCCGATGGGCTCGGCGAGAAGGCTCACGGCGACCATGCCGGCGCTGAACCAGCGCAGCGCCCAGTTGTAGGAGGAGTGGCCGACGATCTGCGAAACGACCGCCATGCCGATGAACGCGCCGTAGGTCCCGGCGGGGAAGCCCGCAACCGGCAGCCCCCGCGCGAGGACCCAGGCCCAGAGGATCGCCGCCGCGCCGCCGTAGCAGGTGAAGATGTAGGCGACCAGGGAGAGCTTGCGCCGCAGGCTGCGCCCGAGCAGGATGTAGACCGACCCGCAGAAGGCCCCGGCGAGCGCGAGGCCGTCCCCCCAGAGGGCGCTTTCGTCGAGGGCGACATCCCCGAAGGCGATGATGGCCGCGCCGACGATGCTGATCGCGATGCTGATCTTGGTGAGCCGGCTCACGCGCTCGCGGGCGATGAGCGGCGTCAGGACGCCGACCCACATGGGGATGGTGTTCACGAGGACCGTGCTGTTGGCGACCGAGGTGTAATTGAGCGAGGAGATCCAGACGGCGAAATGCAGGGCGAGAAAGAGCCCGGCCAAAAGCGCCCGCAGAAGGTCGCGGCCGTTTAGCGCCTTCAGCTCCGCGCGGCTGCCGAGGAGGGCGACCGGCGCGATCAAGAGCGTCGCGATCCCCACCCGGTAGGCGGAGATCACGAGCGCGGGGGCCTCGGCCATGCGGGCGAAGATCGCGCCCGTCGACACCGCGCACGCCCCGAGCGCCAGGACGAGATACGGGTTGAGGACCGGCCGGCCGGAGTCGGGGGCTTTCGCGGGCTTCACCCCGGGGACCTTGGCGCCGGCTCGCTGAAGGCCGTCGGGCTGATCTCCTGGATATAGCCCTTCAACCCCCGGACGATGGACTCCGCGAGATGGTCCTGGTAGGCCGCGCTCGTCAGGCGGCGGCACTCCTCGGGGTTGCTGATAAAGGAGGTTTCGACCAGGATCGAGGGCATCCGCGCCCCGAGCAGCACGTAGAAGGGGGCCTGCTTGACCCCCTTGTCGCGGATCTGGTGGTAGCCGCGCTGGTTGAGCGTCGTCACGAGCGCATGCTGCACGTACGCCGCCATGCGGCTCGACTCATTGATCTTGGCGTTTTTCAGCAGGTCGTTCAGGATGGAGGAGAGGTCGCTGATGTTCTTGGTCGAGGTGGCGTTTTCCATGGCGGCGACGCGGATGGCGTCGTCGTCGGTCGCGAGGTTGAGGAAGTAGGTCTCGATCCCGGCCGCCCGCGGGTCGCGCGAGGCGTTCGTGTGGATCGAGACGAAGAGGTCGGCCTTGTGCGTGTTCGCGAAGGCGGTGCGCTCCTCCAGGGTGAGGTAGCGGTCGTCGCTGCGGGTGAGAATCGCCTCCAGGTCCAGCTGCTCGCGGATCTTCTTCGCCACGCGTTTGGAGATCTCGAGCACGACGTCCTTTTCGTGGACCCCCGGCAGGAAGCCGGGCGCGCCGAAGTCCTTTCCGCCGTGGCCGGGATCGACGACGATCCGCCGCACGCCGAGGGCGAGCTGCTTGGCGAGCGCGCCGGAGCCGATTTTCTTCCCCTTCGGCGGGGGCAGCGGCGCGGCGATGTCCGGCAGCGGCGTGGGCGCCCCGCTCTCGGGGGCTTCGCGCACCGCGGCGGCGGCCTGGCTGTTGGTCCCCCAGACGTCGATCACGATGCGGAAGGGGTCCTTCAGCGAAAAGACCTTGTAGGTTTCGAAGGACTTGATGTCCACGACCACCCGCACCGTGTCCTTGTTGTACTGGGCCGCGCGGGCGTCGCTCAGCAGATCGTCGTTGATGGGAAAGGATTTCTGCTCCGGCCCGCCGCCCAGCCGGCTGTTTCCGAGGTCCACGAAGAGCCGCGGCGGCTTGTCGAGGGCGGGGTCCCTTTTGAGGAGCCGGTGGCTGAAGTCCGTCTCCCGGTCGGCGTAGACGACCACCCGCGTGTAGTCCGGGTTGGACCAGAAGCGCAGGTCCTGGACGAGCGCCATGCCGTCTCCGGCCGGCTCCGCCGGGCGCACCTCGGCGGCGGGTTCGGCCGGCGGATCGACGGACGGCACCGGCGGCGGGAGGCCGGCCGCGGGCGGCTCCGGAATCGGCCGCAGCGGGCGCCGGGGCGCCTGGGCGGTCTCGACCGCCTGCCGGGGCATCGCCTGGAGCTCGCGCGCCGCCTTTTCGGCCGCCGCGTCGCTCGGGTAGTCCGCGACGACCTTCTCGAAATTCTCGCGCGCGGCGCGCAGGTCGGAGCTGAATTTCAGCGCCCGATGAAGTTGGATGTAGAGCCGGCCCTCCAGGTACAGGCTTTGCGCCGCGAAGGGGCCGTCCGGCGCCTGCAGGTAGACGTTGTGGAAGCGCCCGATGCAGAGCATCCACTCCCGCCGGGTCTTCTCGGTGGGGCGGGCGGCCTGGAGCTTTTGGAAGCAGGCCTCGGCCTCCTTGAAGCCTTTGGGGGCGGCGGCGGGCTTCTCGGATGGCGGCGGCGGGGGCGTCTTGCCCGGCGCGGGGGCGGCGCGGGCGGGGGAGGCCTCGGTCTTGGCGGGCGGCGCCGCCGCCTTCGGGGCCGGCTCGGAAATTTTGGCGGGCGGCGCGGCGGCGCGCGCCTTCTGCAGCTCGGCCGCGGCCCGCTCGCGGTAGGCGCTGTCGGGGAACCGCTTCTGGACCTGCTCGAGGGCGTCGATCCCGGCCGCGCGGTCCGCCTCGCTTCGGGTCATGCGCCCGAGCTCGAGCGCAAGCATCCCCGTCTGGAAGAGGCTTGCGGGCGCAAAGGGGCCCCGCGGATCGCGCTTGAGGACCGCCTGGAACTGCTCGATGCACTTCTCCCAGTTCGCCCGCGACTTCATCGCCGCCGGGCTTTTGCGCAGCGCCCGGGCGCAGCCCTCGGCCTCGAAATAGGCGTCGCTCGCGCCGGCGGCCGTCGCCGCCGCGGCCGCGGAGAAGACGATCAGCGCCGTGAGAGTGAGGATCCCGAAATATCGCATCCGCATCATGGCCAGGTCAGGCTGAGCGGGCCGGCGCGGTCCTCGGGGCGGGAAAAACCGCGGCGGCCGGCACCTTCCGGATAATCGGCGATTTTAGCAGATCGAAACCCCTTTGGCCACCATTATCCTCACTCCTGCCGTCGGCCGGCAAGCCCCTGGAGCTCGTGGAGGAGGTTCAAGGCCGCCAGGGGCGTCATGGCCCCCAGGTCCAGGCTGGCGATCCGCTCGGCGAGCGCGCTCGCCGCCGGATCGAAGAGCCCGAGCTGCTGGGGCTGCGGCCGCGCGCTTTTCGAGGAGGCGGCCGGGCCCCGGCTCCCGCGGCCGCCGTTTTCGATCCGGAAGAGGATCTTCCGCGCCCGGTCGATCACCGCGGGCGGCAGCCCCGCCAGGCGCGCCACCTGGATCCCGTAGCTGCGGTTCGTTCCGCCCGGGACGAGCTTGCGCAGGAAGATGATCTCGTCGTTCCACTCCTTGACGGCGATGTGGAAGTTTTTCACCCGCGGCTTCTGCCCGGCGAGCTCCGTCAGCTCGTGGTAGTGGGTCGCAAAGAGGGTCTTGACCCCCCGCCCCTCGAGGTCGTGCAGGTATTCGGCGACCGCCCAGGCGATGCTCAAGCCGTCGAAAGTGCTCGTGCCCCGCCCGATCTCGTCCAGGATGACGAGGCTCCGGCCGGTCGCGTTGTTCAGGATGTTCGCCGTCTCCTGCATCTCGACCATGAAGGTGCTCTGCCCCTGGGAGAGGTTGTCGAGCGCGCCGACCCGGGTGAAGATCCGGTCGACCAGCGCCACGGAGGCGGCGCGGGCCGGGACGAAGCCGCCCATCTGCGCCAGGATCACCGTGAGCGCCACCTGCCGCAGGACGGTCGATTTGCCGGCCATGTTCGGGCCGGTGATGATCAGCACCTGGTTTTCGTCGTCGTCGAGGGCGATCGAGTTGGGGACGTAGCGTTCGCCGCTGATCATCTTCTCGACGACCGGGTGGCGCCCCTCCTCGATGCGGATGACCCCGTCGTCGCGGATCTCCGGCCGGCAGTATCCGTTCTGCTCGGCGACCTCGGCGAGCGCGAGCAGCGCGTCCAGCTGCGCGATGAACCCGGCCGCTTCCTGGATCCGGGCGTGCCGCGCCACGACCTCGGCGCGGATCTCCTCGAAGAGCCGCTGTTCGAGCTGCGCGCGTTTTTCCTCGGCCCCGGTGACCTTGAGCTCGAAGCCTTTCAGCTCGTCGGTGATGTAGCGTTCGGCGTTGACGAGCGTCTGCTTGCGGACGTAGTGGGTCGGGACCTGCCCCGCGCGGGCCTTGGGCACCTCGATGTAGTAGCCGAAGACCTTGTTGAAGCTCACCTTGAGCGCCGCGATCCCGGTCCGTTCGCGCTCGGCGACCTCGAGCTGCGCGAGGAACCCCTTCGCGTCGGAGGAGATGCGCACGAGCTCGTCGAGCTCGGCGTTGAAGCCCGGCTTGATCAGGCCGCCCTCGTTCAGCACCGGCGGCGCGTCCTCGCGCAGGGCGCCGTCGATCAGGTCGGCCAGGCCGGAGAGCTCCGCGAGAAGCGGCGGCGGCGCGAACAGGGCGGCGCGCATCTCCGCGGCGAGCCCCCAGAGGGCGGGCAGCATCATCAGCGACTGCTTGAGGGCGACGAGATCGCGCGCGTTCGCCTGCCCCATCACGGTCTTGGCGCCGAGCCGCTCGAGATCGTAGACCGATTTCAGATGGTCGCGCAGCGCGCGCCGGACCCCGCTCTTCTCCTGCGCTTCGGCGACGGCCGCCTGGCGCTCGAGAATCGGCTCCGCCGCGCGCAGGGGGTGGCGCAGCCAGGCGAGGAGGCGGCGGGCGCCCATGGGCGTGCGGGTCAGGTCGATGACGCCGAGCAGCGACCCGCGGCGCGTGCCGGTGTTGAGGTTGCGCGTGAGCTCGAGGTTCTGGCGGCTGGTTTCGTCCACCACCAGGCACTCCGCGAGGGAGTAGGGCTCGAGCCGGGTGATGTGGGCGGCGCTCTGCTTCTGCGCTTCCAGGACGTGATGGAGCAGCGCCCCGGCCGCGCCCACCCCGCGGCGCAGCCCCTCGCAGCCGAAGCCCTCCAGGGTAAGGGTCCCGAAATGCGCGCGCAGCCGGTCGTAGGCGCGGCGATGTTCAAAAAGCCGGTCCTCGATGAAGGCGACGGCCGCCGGACCGCAGCGCTTGGCCGCCGCGGGGTCTGCCCGCAGCGCCTCGGGCAGCAGGAGCTCCCGGGGCCCCACCCGGCGGATTTCGTCGGCGAGCGCCGCCGCGTCGTCGGACTCGATCACGCGGAACAGCCCGGTCGAGATGTCGAGGTAGGCGAAGGCCCCGCCCGCCTCCCCGGGCAGGAAGGCGCCGATGAAGTTGGGCGCGCGGGCGTCCAGGAACTGGTCGTCGACGATCATCCCCGGCGTGATGACCCGCACCACCTCGCGGCGCACCAGGCCCTTCGCCGCGGCCGGGTCCTCGACCTGGTCGCAGACGGCGACCTTGAACCCCTGGTCGATCAGCCGCGCGATGTAGCCGGAGGCCGCGCGGTAGGGCACCCCGCACATCGGCACCGGCGATTCGTCTTTCTTGTTGCGGGAGGTGAGCGTGATGTCGAGGGCGCGGGAGGCCGTCTCGGCGTCCTCGAAGAACATCTCGTAGAAATCCCCCATGCGGTAGAAAAGGATGGCATCGGGGTGCTCCCCCTTGATCGCGAGGTACTGCTGGATCATGGGGGTCGCCTGCGGCGGGTTCGGGTTCATGGGACGACCGGCTCGCCCAAAGAGCGCGACCGCGTCAGCGCTTGACGGGCGAGGTGACCGAGCTTTCGCCCGCATCGGAGGGGGCCGGGGCCCCGGCGCCGCCCGCCATGCCGGCCTTGAGCTGCAAGAGCTCCCGCTCCTGGGCCTGGGCGCTCGCGCTGAGCTTCTTGATCGTCTTGCGGGTGCGCACCTTCTCGGGGAGCGCGAAGAGGTAGGCCACCACCAGGCCGAAGAAAAAGAATAGCAGGAAGAAAAAGATGACCGGCATCTCGGCCGACCGGAACTCCGGCAGCACGAGCAGGTTGAGCCGGACGCTCTGGCGCATGTCCCAGAAAAACTCCTTGTTCTGGTAGAACAGGAGGCCCATCAGCCCGAAGATGATCACCCAGATGACGATCTTGACGTTTCTCATTCAGCGATCTCCCTTGGTGAGCGGTGCCGCCGCCCCGCGCGGATCGACGCGGCCGAAAGGGCCGCTTGCGCCGTCACGGCCGGATGCGGTCGAAGTGCGGCTTGAGCAGGCGAAAAGTCTCCTGAAGGTGCTGCGGGATCACCCGGACCTCGGCCATCACCGCCAGCGCGTTCGTGTCCCCGGACCAGCGCGGCACGATGTGGAAATGCAGGTGCTCTTCCACGCCGGCGCCGGCGACCTTTCCCAGGTTGAGCCCGACATTGAAGCCCTCCGGCTGCATGGCCGCCTTGAGCGCGCCGATCGACTGCTCGACGGTCGCGAGCACGGCCCCCATCTCGGTTTTGTCGAGCTCGGCGAGCGCCGCGACGTGCCGCACCGGCGCGACCAGCAGATGGCCGTTGATGTAGGGGTACTTGTTCATCACGACCATCGTTTCGCGGCCCCGGTAAAGCGTCAGGCCGCTCTCGGGGGCTGCCGCCTTGCAGAAAATGCAGCCCTCGTCCTTCGATCCCAGAATGTACTCGATCCGCCAGGGAGCCCACATGGTCTTCATATGCGCGGCTTTCCGATACTGAAATACCGATAAACTCCAGTGCGTTAGAATCAGAAACGTTACTTTAGACGCTTTGCCGCCAAAACTCAACCCCTTTTTTGGGCGGCTGCCGCGGCAGCTTGCCGCCGCGAACACCCTCAGCCGAGGGAGACGATCTCCAGCCCGCCCCAGGCCCCGATCCGGTCGCCGGCGATGACGACGATTCCCTCGACGCCGGGGATCCGGCGCCCGAATTCGATCGCCGCGGCGAGGTCGCGGCGCGACCCGACGCGGTTTCCGACGGCGGTGGCGGCGGCGTCGGCGAGCGCGCCGGAGCGCGCGACGACGGTGGCGGCGTCGGCCCGGCCGAGGCTGAGCGAGTGGCCGACGGTGCCGGAGGAGGTGCAGACCGCGCACGGCCGCCCCCCGCCGCCGACCCGCAGCCCCACCTTGAGGCTCAGGGGCGAAGTCCCGGCATAGACGGCGGCGAGCGCCGGCTCGTCGGTCTGCAGGAAGATGTCGCCGCCGTTTTCGACGACCACCTCATTCGAATGCGCGAGCAGGCCGCGTCCGACCGCCTCGGCGATCGCGCCGGCGACGGCCGCCATCGGCCCCACCCCGGCCGCCGCCCCGGCCGCCGTCATCGCGGCGACGATTCCCGGAACCGGCCCGTCCGGCTCCCAGGGGACGAGCGTCTCGGCGAACCCTGGATGGGCGCGGATGTAGGCTTCGAGATAGCCCCGGTGCTCGAGGGTGAGCTCGCGCGCGAGCCGGGAGAGGTCCGCCGCGGCCTGCACGTGCAGGTCGCTCTCCAGGACCGAAACCCGGAAGCCGGTCAGCCGTGGAACGGCGGCGAGGCGGCGGTAGGTGCGGGGCTGGTGCATTCCAGGGGGATGAAGCCCGGGCGCATCTCCTCCGGGCACTGGTTGAGGAAGTACTGGTCCGTCATGCCGGCGATGAAGTCGCGCACGATCTCCGCCGGCCGGTGCCGGGAGAGGTACTCGGGCGCCATGCCGGCCACGAACCCGCCGATCGCCGACTCCTCGCGCCCGCGCGCGAGGTCCGCGAGGCAGCGGTCGAAGAGGTACTCGAACAGCTCGCGGATCGTCCCGGCGTGGGGCTTCATGCGGGGGTTCAGGTAGATCCGCTCCAGGTTGAAGCGCTTCAGCTCGCGCAGCGCATCGGAGATCTCCCGGCTGAAGGCGATCGATCCCTGCGCGTGGCTGTTTCTGAGGATGTCGGTGACCAGGTTGAAGACGATGGTGCCGTTCGTCGCGCCGAGGACCGCCGTGCAGCGCGGCGGCAGGTCCCCCCGGCCGATCAAACCGAGGCGGATGGCATCCTCGATGTCGCGGCCGATGTAGCTCACCGTGTCGGCCATGCGCACGACGCACCCCTCGAGCGTCGCGGGAACGAGATCGGTTTCGGGGCGCTCCTTTTTCGCCGCGAGCTCCTGCTCGAGGTCCGCGAAGGATTTGCCCGGCCGGGGCGCCAGCCGCTCGTTGTGGACCTCGCCGTCGTGGCAGAGGATTCCGTCGAGCGTCTGCAGGCTCAAGTTCCAGCCGGTCCCCTTGCGCTCCACCCAGTCGAGGAAGTGGACGCTTTGGACGTTGTGCAGGAAGTGGCCGATCCCCTGCCGGCGGCAGATCTCCGAGAGGAAGCGCTCGCCGTCGTGCCCGAAGGGGGTGTGGCCGATGTCGTGGCCGAGGGCGATCGCTTCGATCAAATCGGTGTTCAGGCCGAGCGAGATCCCGATGGTGCGCGCGATCTTGGAGACGAGCTGCACGTGCAGGACCCGGTGGGTGATGTGGTCGTTGCGGATGAGGTAGAAGACCTGGGTCTTGTCGATGTAGCGCGAATAAGCGCGCGAGTGCAGGATGCGGTCGACATCGACCGAGAAGGCCAGTCGGTAGCCGCCGCGAAGGCGCTCCTCCTCGCGGCGGCGGACCGCAAGCGCGCTGGGGGTGGCGTGGGCGCTCAGCACGGCGGCCTCGCGGGATTGAAGGTCCCGGGTAATGATTTCAAGAATATCTTCTTTAGATTTCATCATTTTCTATCATCTGCTCCATGAGCCGGGCATAGTCGATCCCGGCGCGCCGGAACCCTTCGCGGCCGTAGCGCATATTGCCTTCCAAAACATAAAAGCGACCCGCATGCCGGCAGATATCGATGCCGACATCGTCCCAGCCGCAGGCGCCGGCCGTCTCGAGGGCGAGCGCGAGCGCCGCCTCGGGCAGCGGGTCGAAGCGCGGAAGGCCGCCGGCTGAAAGGTTGGTGAGAAAGCCGCCCGGGGGGGCGAGCCGCCAGTAGGCGAGAACCACACGGCGGCCGATCACCACGATGCGCATGTCGCGGTCGACCGGGATGTATTCCTGAATATAGGCCACGGAGGTCCGCTCGCAATAGGCGCGCAGCTGCTCCTCGCCGCGGATCAGGAAGACGCCGCGGCCCATGGCCGAGCCCCGGGGGATCTTGGCGACGAAGGGATAGGCGAAGGCCTCCGCGGCGCGCTCCATCCGGCTGCGGCCGTAGAAGACCCGGGTGCGCGGGTGGGGAATGCCGCGCATCGCGAACAGCGCCGTCTGCTTGATCTTGTCCTGGGCGCAGGCGTAGGTGTGGCGGCTCGGGAAGGTCCGCTTCCCCGCGGCGTCGAAGAGATCGGCGTAGAAGCGCGAGGGATAGTAGATGACCTCCGCCGCCCGCATGGCCGCGATCTCCTCGGCGCTGTAGGCGTCGAAAGCGGTGCGCACCCCGAGGGTGCGGACGTTGCGGCACCGTCGGAGGCGGCTGCCGAGCGCGATCGCCCGGCGCCGGAATCCGGTCACCATCCGCCCCCCTCCGCGCCGAACACCCGCTCGACCCGTTCCATCGCTCGTTGGGTGTGGCTCCCGCGCCAGTAGATCCGCCGGCATTCCGGGCAGCGGCTGAAGACCGCCTGCACCTCCCAGACGTAGTCGGGCACGAGCCCCTGGACCTCCGCCCGCGGCACCCGTTCGACCGGGGCGTTGCAGCGCAGGCAGCGCGTGAAGGGCCGGAAGTCTCCCCGGGCGATCCGCCGGCCGGCGGCGAGCTCCCGGAGCTGGTCGAGCGGGTCGTTCGATCGAATCCAAACCACCGATTTCACCTTCGCCAGTTTCCGCGACCGCACGAGCACGGTCCGCTCCGGCCCGGCCGCGTCCGGAAAGCCCCCCCGCGGCATTTCGGTCTCCAGGATGGCATCGAAGCCCAAAAGCCTCAGCCACTTGGCGAGTTTTCCGAGCGTGCGTTCGGCGGCGAACGACGGCGGCATGCCCCTCCCCTTCCCGGGACCCCGGCCCTCCGGCCGGCGCCCCGCATCCCGGCCGGCAGGCTGCCGCGCGCCTTGGTCGCTGCCCGAAAGCCGCCTGTTCCGCAGCCGGCTGCGCGGCGATCATATGCGAATTCCGATAGGGGCTCAAGATGTCCCCGGCAATTGCCGATAAACGTTGCGATGCGACGCGCGCTCCATATCACCCTGGCCGTGGTGCTCCTGGCGGGAGCGGCCGCGTTGGGCCATCTCGCCAAGGAACGGCTAAACCGCACCTGTGTCGTCCTCAAGAACGGCGCGGTCATCCCGGTCGACCGCACCTGGGAGGCCGGGGAGGACCTTTTTTACGAGTCGCAGCAGAGCGTCAGCTTCATCAGCCGCAAAGAGATCGAAGAGATCCGGACAGAGGACCTGGGCTATTTCGCCCGCCGGGCGGCGGAGGCCGCCGAGCGGGGGCTCGACGGCACCCTCGACACCCTGCGCCGGTTCATGTTCCAGAATTTCGATCGCGTCGGGAGCATCCATTTCGACCCGCGGATGCTCTACGGCGCCGGGGGGCTGCTGGCGGCGATGCTCTTGCTGCGGTTTTTCCTCGGGCCCCGTTCCGGCAGGCGCCGCGAGGCGCGGCACGGGGCGAGCGGACGCCCCCCGGCGATCGCCCCCCGGGCGCCCGCCAAGCCGGCCGGCAGGGGAAACGTCCCGGATGCCGAGCCGCCGCCGGCGGCCAAGCCCAAAGAGGCCCGGCCGGCCGGCGACGCCCTGCCCAGCCGGACCGACATCGTCCATTTCTTCCTGAACATCTTCCGCCAGCAGGTGGAGGCGCCGCCGGACGCTCCCACCGAGATCATCCCCCTGGGCGATTGCGCCCCCGGCTCCATGCTGCTCTTCGAGCTGCGCGTCAAGCACCGCAGCGAGTGGGTCAAGCGCCGCATGACGATCGGGCCCCTCGGCGAGACGAGCGGCAGCAAAAGCAAATGCTACTACGTCATCTTCGACCGCCACATCGTGGTCAAGGTGCCCCCGAAGCCGATCCGGGACTTCGAAGAGTACATCGCGAGCATCCGCAAGGAGCACCGCATCGTCGAGCGCCTCTCCCCGAAGGAGTGCATCATCCCCAACGTTTCGGTCGTGCTCGGCCTGATCCCCGGCATCCCGCTGCCCGCCGGGGCTTCGGGCGGCGGCGCGGAGGCGGACTACATCGGGTGGCTGCGCCGTTCGACGCAGAACCAGGCGGCCCTCAAGATCAAGGACACCTTCGTCTTCTTCATGGACTTGAGCCGCTACTATTTTTTGAGCCGCATCGTCGACGAGCTCCACGACCTGAGCGCGCCGATCCGCACCGAGCTGAACTCGGCGGCGGAGCTGCTCCGGCACCCCGAGGGGTTCAAGGAGCGCTACGGCGAGGCGCACGAAATGCTCGGCTTCGATCTGCGCAAGCTCTACGATCTGTGCGAAAACGACATCCGGCAGTGGCTGAAAAACATCGGCGCCGAGGGGGAACTCAGCGCCCACCGTTTCGAGGCGCTCTTCCTGGAGTACCTGGAGCGGCGCGAGCTCTCCGCCGCCGCGGCCGGGCTCAAGGGCCCGGTCATGGCCTGCGCGACCGACGTCTTCGCGCGGCAGTTCCACCGCTACCAGGCGACGGTCGATGCGTTCCACGCCTGCATCCACGGCTACGCCGAGAGCCTGACGCTCGACCAGAACAAGCCGGTCATGGGCGGGATCATCGCCAACCTGATGGAGCTTCTCGCGTGGCTGAACGGGAAAAACGTCGCCATGCGCGACCTCAAGCCCGACAACATCCTCGTCGCCGGCGACCCCCAGAACTACCCCGGCTTCCTGCGCTCGGCCGCGGGCTACTCGCTCGGCTTCATCGACGTGGAGACGGCGCTGGCGATCGAGCGCGGAGCGGACCGCAAGCTCCCCCAGCCGTTGCTCGGCGGGACGCCGTACTACGCGACCCCGGGCCACCTCTTCGCCAACTCCGTCCTGGACAACACGCTCGACGACGCGGCCCGGGTGCTCCACCTGCAAGACTGGCAGGCGGTGCTCGTCATGATCTACAAGGTCGTGACCGGCGAGCTGCTCTTCGACCACACCGCACGGCTCTTCGTCGACATCAAGATGCGCGTGATCGCCGCCATGCGCCAGGGCGAGCCCCTGGAGGCGCGGATGATCGAGGCGAGCCGACTCTTCTGGCGCAGCGCGGCGCACGAGTTCCGCCGCAAGATCCGGGCCGCCGAGGGCGCCTTGAGGCACGTGTCCGTCGACATCCTGCCGCCGGTCCGGGCCATGCTCCAGCGGGTGCTGCAGATGGACATGGTGGCGGCCTCCGCCACCATCCGCGAGCTGGTCAGCTCCCAGTCCATCATCGTGAACGCGGCCTGCAAGGAACAGCTCGCCCGCGCGCCGAGCACCCAGGTCTCCAAGGTCATGGAGGACGTGCTCGCGAAATCCTGGGCGCTCAACACCTCGACGGAGTCGACGCTCGCCAGCCTCAAATTCCTCCGGCAGCTGACGAACCTCAAGGCGCGCACCGAGCGCAAGGCGCAGTGGATCGCCCAGCTCGAGGGGGCCGCCCCGAAGATGAGCGCCTTCGACCTGCAGCTGTTGATGTTCAACTACATCCTGCAGGGGATGTACCGCGAGGCCTGGGGTCCTTTGACCGAGGAGTCCCAGCCCGCCGCCTGCCGCCCCGACGACGAGATCTCGCTCGCCACCACGATCTGAAGGGCCCTGCCCGGCCGCTGTTGACACCCCCATGGGGAGAGGTTAGATCAGAGAATCACCGGCGGCGGTGCCGTGCGGACCCGGGGAGGTCAAGGTGGAGCTCAACCGCGAGCAGGGCGAGATGCTGGTGAGGGTCGCGCGCCTCACCCTGAAGGAGAGGCTCTCCGGCGGGCTCACTGCGGCCGAGCGCGGCACGCTCGCGGCCGCGCGCCGCGACCCCGCACTCCGGGCGCCCGGGGCGGCCTTCGTGACCCTCACCCGGGGCGGGTGCCTCCGGGGCTGCATCGGCTGCCTCGCCCCCTCGGGGCCGCTCGTCGAGGCCGTGGCCGACAACGCCGTGAACGCCGCCCTCCACGACCCGCGCTTTGCGCCCCTGACCGCCGCCGAGCTCGACCGGGTGCGGATCGAGGTGAGCGTCCTCACCGCCCCGCAACCGCTCGCCTACGCCGGCCCGGAGGACCTCCTGCACCGGCTCCGGCCCGGAATCGACGGGGTGATCATCCGCCGGGAGCGCGCCTCGGCGACCTTCCTCCCCCAGGTCTGGAAGGAACTCCCGCGCCCCGAGGAGTTTCTCGGATGCCTCTGCCTCAAGGCGGGGCTCCCCCGCGAGGCCTGGAAGACCTCGCGCCTCGAGGTCTCGACTTACCAGGCAAGCTGTTTTGCGGAGACCCCGCCGCCTTCCGGCTGACGCCTCCCCGGAGACCCGGCCGCAAGGCTCCCCGCGGCTACTCCTGTTTCCAAGACTCCGCGCGCACCTTGAGCTGCGGCAGGTTCACGGGCAGGGCGTGGAGCCCCCCGGGCTGCCCCGCTCCGGCGTTCTGGGCCACGGCGGTCGTGATGAACAGGGTGTTCTTGAGCAGCACGGGGGCCGAGCCCTGTCCGCGGCCGACGTAAATCCCGGCCGGCACGACCTTTGCCCCGTTGATGGTGACCTTGTCGGCGTCGTTGAACTTGCCGTCGCCGTTCAGGTCGAAGACCGGGTGGGCCGGCGTCTGCCCGGTTTGGTAGTCGACCGCGAAGACGTAGGTGTCGCCGTCGCCGCCGCAGGCGCCGGTGTCGGGGATGAAGGTCGTGAAGAAGACGATTCCGCCGACGACGAGCGGCTTGGTGAAGACGCGCTCGCTCGCCCCGGTCGCCGGAACGTGGAGCTTGATCGCCCAGGGCTTGGCGGCCGGGTTGGCGGACGAGACGAGCCTCACGACAGCCGATCCCCCGCTCGCCAGGGTGGCGGCTTTCATTTCGGCCTGCAGGACGGCCATGTCGGCCCCGAGCGCGTAGGGCGCGGGCGTCGGGCCCGTCGCCTTGACGTCCTTCAGACCGAAAAAGTACTGCTGGAAGCGGCTCGTCTTGTCGGCCGGGGTCTCGTAGCGGCCGGTGCCCCAATAGACCCAGTGGATGTTCGTCGCTTCGTAGCCGTCGCTCGCCGGACCCATGATCGGGGTCTCCTCCGGCGAGGCCGGCGGGGCCGGAAAGGCGAAGAAACGGCTGACCTTCGGGGCCTCATCCCGGCCGATGGACTCCACGCGGTACATGGTGCCGTAGAGGTCGCCGACGTAAAGACGGTCGGCCTTGTGGTCGCCCTCGAAGTCGACGACCAGCGGCGCATTGAGGGCGTTGTTCGGTAGCCCCACCGCCACGGCCGGCCCGACGGACCTCCCGTTCGCGGTCCACTGGTTGATGTCGGAATTGAACACGTTGAAGTAGGTGTTCACGCCGAAACAGGTCGGCGGGCTGGCGGCGTCGAAATTGATCGTCTTGGCCGCCGTGTCGACCGAGGTGACGGTGTGGAGGCAGGCGGCGCCCAGGTCCACCCCGAACTTCCAACCGGGCTGGGGGAGCGGGCCGGCGTAGTTGGTGTAGGTCAGCTTGTAGCCCGCGCCGATCTTGATCTTTAGGTCGCTCGCCGTGCCGGTCTTCCACAGCGCCCCTCCCGTCGCGGCGTTCAGGCCGTAAAGGTAGGCCTCCTTCGCCGGTTGGAGGTTGTCCTTCTCGTCCACCCCCGAGCCGAAAAAGACGCCCCAGGCGGCCGCGGAGGGGCTGCCCTTCACGGCCACGCGGTCGACGCTGGGGGTCGAGCGCGTCTCCCCGAGATCGGGATCGGTGAAGTCCCACAGGAATTTGGCCGCATCCGCAGCCGGGCCGGGCGGGCGCCCGGTGGTGATGTCGAGCGCCGTGATGGCGCTTCCGCCCGCGCGCTGGCCGATCAGCAAAATGGTGCCCCACCCGAACGGATTGCTCGGGAAATTGCCCTCGATGTCGGCCACGACGGGAACCCCGTCCAACACATACTTATAGCAGTAATCGTCCGAGCAGAGGTCGGTCGCCGGATCGGCGGTGACGCTGTCCAGCTTCGCGTGCAGCCGCGGCGGCAGGAAGGCCCACTTCTCGACCCCGTCCGCCACGCGGAAGGCATGCAGCAGTCCGTCGTTCGAGGCCACGAAGGCCAGTGCGTCGCGCTTCTTGTCGCCGGCCGCATAGCGCAGCTTGAAGTCCTTGTACTTGGAGTTCGCCCAGTTGTAGTAAAAAGGCGGCGGGCCGACGACCGCCGGGGTCGAATGGACGATGTCGGCGATCGGCTTGCAGAGAGCGCCGCTTTTCCAGTGGTCGTTCGGCAGGGTCGCCGCCGTGTAGGCCGTCAGCTGGCCGTTCTTGACCGTCCACAGATTGCGCGTGTCGGGCAGCTTCTCGCTCGCTTTCCACAGAACGCTGCCCCACGCCCCGGAAGGGGTCTTCCCGACGGCCGTCAGGTCCCCCTCCCGCGTCGCGGCGTTGAAGGAGGAGACGAGCACCCGCTCGCTGAAATCCGAAATGGATGAGACCGCCGGCGCCGAGCCGAAAAATTTCGCGTTCTGCAGGTTGCCCACGATCTGCTTGAAAACCGCCTTCAGCTGGTCCTTGGTGTCGGCCAGGTAGGCGAGCGCGTTGCCGTTCGCGTCCTTGGGGTGCATGGCGAAGAGATCATCGGCGGAATCGGCCTCCCCGCGCTGGTTCGCGACCGCCGCCAGGGTCTGGAGCTGCGCGCGCTCGTCGCCGCCCGGCCCCATGCCGAAGCCGATGCCGACGACGCTGACGCCGGCGTCGCAGAGCGTGTTCGTGTTGGCCTTGACCAGGTCGAGGTAGGCATCCGCGCCGATCGCCGGAATGTTGCCGCGGCCGTCGGTCACGTTGATCAGGATTTTCGGCTGGCAGGGGGCGGGGCTGAAGAAGGATCCGTCCTCGACTCCCGCGATGCCCGGATTGTCGTCTTTCTTCATCCCCTTGAAATAGCGCCAGGCGCCGTCCAGCGAGGGTCCGAAGGGGGTCTGGTCCTGGGGGACGGCGGCGTCGATGGCGCTCTCGAGGCGCTGCCGGTGCTCGATGCTCCAGGGTTGACAGCCGACGTGGACGAGCGTGAAGGTTTTAGGAGTCTCGTTCAAGGCCGCCCAACTGCCGGTGTTCGCCCAGGTGCCGAACCCCCAGGCGATGCTGGGATCGGAGATCAGGTCTTTGAGGACGTCCTTGGCGATGTCGATCTTCTTCATGATCGTGATGCCGGTCCACGGCGCGCTGATGCTCCAGGCCACCTCGTCGCTGAACTTCTGCCGGGAGAGCCAGTTCGTCTGGTTGAAGGCCGCGGGGTTGGGGCTGCTCTCGGCGCGGATCTTGAGGTTCACGGTGCCGGTCGCGCTCTGGTAGGCGGTAACGTCGATGAACGCCTCCAGGATCGTCGCGTTCTTGGGGATGTCGACGCCGGCAAACCGCAGGCCGGTTCCCGCGCCCGCGCCCCGCTGGGCGAGGTAAAGCTCCTGGTTGATCGAGAAGAGCCCTTGGGTCAGCCAGGAGGCGTCGTCGCTCGAAGCGCTCACGCGCACGGCGATTTCCTTGGGCGGCCCGCCGCCCGCCTGGTACTTCACCCGCAATAGCGGCGCCGCCGCACTGTGGACGTCGAAGGAGACGGCGTGCCGCTTGGGATCCTGCGCCATGTCGGCGCGTTCGATGTAGAAGGCCATGGCGTTTCCGGGGGACCAGGCGTTCAGGTCGACGATCTTCTGCACCAGGCTCTTGATGTTCGGGGTGCTGGCGACGGTCGTCCCGGGATCGATGGTCGCGATCGTTTCGTTCATGCTGCCGGAGAGGTCGAGGAGCAGCATCACGGCGGGGTTGAAGAGGTCCCCTTGCGCGTACAGCGGCAGGCTGTCGCACTGGACGGTGTTCCCGGAGGTGAC
Organism: uncultured Desulfatibacillum sp.; assembly: GCA_964573635.1. GTDB lineage: Bacteria > Desulfobacterota > Desulfobacteria > Desulfobacterales > SpSt-501 > SpSt-501. Next base: position 23,827 of record CAZNKG010000022.1, read on the forward strand.
CTGCAGCTTGACGCTGACGCTCTGCGGGCTGTTGCCGGCGGCCGGATCGCTGAATCGGATCGTCGCCTCGTAGAGCCCCGGGGCGAGGGTGGTGCTGTTGAAGTTGATGGTGAAGGTCCGCTGGGCCCCCGGCCCCAGGCTGCCGCTTGCGCCCGCGGGGTTCAGGGTAAGCCAGCCGGCGCCGTTGTTCAGGGTGACCGCCACCGTGTAGTTCAGGGTGGCCGCGCCGCTGTTGGTGAGGGCGAAGGTCTTGCTGCCGGCGGCGAGCCCCTGGGAGCAGGTTTGGCTGACGAGAGTGTTCCCGCCGAGATCGATCACGGGACCGCCGCCGCCGGCGCCGGGCGGCGTGAACTCGACGTGCAGCGTCGCCGGCTGCCCCGGGCTCCCGAAGGCGTAGCTCTTGCGCAGGGCCGCGCCGACGTCGCTGCCGATGAAGAGCGCCATCGACTTGTCGCCCAGATCCCAGCCGCTCTGCCCGACGAGCTCCTGGATCACGCTCTTGATGTCGGGGGTGGCGTAGGTGTTGTTCACCTCCCAGTCCCCCGGGTTGCTCCAGGTGACCACGTTGCTCGTGCGCGGCACCGAGGGGCTCGTGGCGCGGACCCCGACGCTGTCGTCCGCGCCGGGGATGGTCGAGAAGGTGTTGGTGGCGGTGCGCTTCTCGGCGAAGATCTTCATCGTCGCACCGGTCGAAGCCGTTGCGGGTGAAAAGGCCTGGAACTTGATAAAGGCGTTGTCGATGGTCGACCCTTGCGGGATGTTGACGCCGGTGAAGCGCAGGCCGGCATAGGCCGTGTTGCCGATCTTCGAGCGGCCGATGGCGACCGAGGTCGTGAAGTTCTGCACGACCCCGGGGAAGTTCGTGCTCCAGTACTGGTTCATGTCGTCGGTGTCGGCCGCGATCGGGATGTCCAGGATGTTCGCCGTGTACTCGATGTAGAGCTTCGGCCCTTTGTTCCCCCCGGCATCGGCCGCCTTCGCCTTGCGGAAGATCTCGGCATTGCCGGTGCTGCGGATGATGAAAGCCATGGCGTTGCCGGGGTTCCAGCCGGCGCGGTCGACCATCTTCTGCACGATCGCCTTCAGGTCCGCGCTTTGATGCACCTGGTCGACATTCTGCCAGGCGTAGTCGACGCTCCAGTTCACGGAGGTCGCGTAGACATCCCGGCTGGAGATGCTTGCGGAGGCGGTCGTGAAGGCCGCGGGGTTTTCGGCGTAGTCGCCCTCGATGGTGAAGGCCGTGGCGGTTGCATCGGCCCCGGCGGCCGTGAACTCGATATGGGCCTTCACGATGGCCGCATGACGCGGGATGTTCACCCCGGGGAATCGCAGCCCGACGCGGCGGTTTGAACCGCCGAGGTCGAGCACCGCTTCGTTCAGGCTGACCGCGCCCGCGGCGGCCTCCTCAGCGTCGTCGCTGCTGTTCACAATCCGCACCTCGACGGACTGGACCTGGGCGCCGGCCGCAAACGGCAGGCAACAGGCGAACGCGATCAGGAACAACGCGGCCGGGGCCGCCTGAATTCTCCATCGCCGCATGACGATCTCTCCTTTCGATCACCCATCATGCTTCCAGGACTCGCTGCGCACCTTGTAATTCGGCAGGTTCACCTCGATCGTGCGCAGTCCCCCCGGTTGGTGTGGTCGCCGCCGCCCCTCCGGACCGCGGCAAGGCCGGGGCCGTCTCCGGCCGCATCGCGGCGGCCGGCTCCGAGACGGCGATCCCCAACACGGCAAGTCTCGAGATGGTTTTCATGGATTGGTTCCGTCCGCCTGCCGCCAGGACTCCAGCCGCGTGCGGTTCTGCCTCACGTCCACTTCGATCGTGTGCAGGCCGGTCAGGTTCCGGTCTTCGGGCTGGTAGCCGATGCCGTCGAAGTGCGCCGTCGCGGTGGTGATGAAGATCGTGTTCTGATGCAGCACGGGGTGCGAGGGCTTGCCGCGGCCGATGTAGATCCCGGCCGGCGCCACCTTGACCCCGTTCACCTCCACCTTGTCGGCGTCGGTGAGCAGCCCGTCGCCGTTCAGGTCGAAGACCGGCTCGGCGGGGGCCAGCCCGGTTTTGTAGTCGAGCGCATAGAGATAGACGTCGCCGGTGCCGGCGCAGGTGTTCGGGTCCGGCGTGAAGGTCGTGAAGAAAAGGATCCCGCCGACGGCCAGCGGCTTGGTGAACATGCGTTCGCTCGTGTAGGGCGGGAAGGCCTGCAGCTTGAGAACCCATGGCCGGGAGTCGGGGTTTTCGCCGGTCACCATTTTCAGCTGCCGGGTGGCGCCGTTGAACCGGACCCGGCTGACCTCGGACTGGAGCGGCACGAGATCGCTCAGGCGGTAAGGTCTCGCGGGCGGGCTGTCGCCGGCGGTGACGTTCAGCGCGTCCTTGACCCCGAAGACGTACTGCGGGTGATAGCTGAACCGGTCCTGGAACTGCTCGTAGATCCCCGTCCCCCAGTAGACCCAAATGTTCCCGTTGACCTCGCTCCAGGCGAAGGTCGCCTTGCCGCGGATGGGGTTCACATCCGGTCCGGCCGGCAGGGGGTCGAACTCGAAGAGCTTGCTCACGTGGGGGTGAAGCCCCTTGCCGATGTTTTTCACGCGATAGAGCGTGCCGTACATGTTCCCGACGTAGATTTGGTCGGCCTTCTGGTCGACGTCGAAGTCGACGACGAGCGGGGCGTTCAGGGCGTCGCGGTGCGCGCTGACGGGCACGCCGCCCCCGACCTTGTGGAGCACCAATTGAGTCATCGAACCGCTGCCGCCGCGGTCGCCCTTCAGCGTCTCGCCGAAACAGAAATTGCCCTCGACGTTTTTCAGCTCGATGGTATAACCGTTGCAGGCGGTCACGATTCCCGTGGCGTTGGAGGTCACCCCGGTGATGCGCTCGCCGGCGGCGAAGCTTCCCTGGGTGATAAAGCCGCTGCGCATCCCGCCGATGCCGATGCGGTCCGTCCGCCACAGCGCGTCGGCGTCGGTCCCGTAGTTGTACAAGGGCTCCCCGCTGACATCCCACAGCCCTTCGCCCGTCTCGGCCTCCACGCCGTAGAGCGCGGTCATGACCGATTGGTCGTCGTCGTCCACCGGGTATCCGGAGGTGAAGAAGACCCCCCACACCGGGCCGTCGCCCCGCGGGCTGCCGTTATAGTAGCGCCGGCCGTCGTCCACGCGGTCGATGCTCGCCTCGGCCCAGGTTTCGGTGCCCTTGCTGATGCTGGTGCCGTCGTCGCCCTCCCCGTCCCCCGGACCCACCCGGTGCTGCCAGAGGAGCCGGGCGGGGTCCGGGTTCTGATCGAAGCTGTTCCCCGAGGTGACGTCGAAGGCGTAGTAGGTGTTCCCCCCCGCCCGCTGCCCGACCACCAGGATGGTGCGCCAGGACTTCGGGGCGTTCGGCCCGTTGAACCGGCCGTAGACGTCCGCGGCCTGGGGCGAGCCGTCGAAGAGGCTCTCGTAGCAGTAGGTCGAGGAGCACATGTCGTGGGAGGGGTTCGCCGCGGCGCGCTTGAGCTTGGCGTGCACGTTGGGCGCGAGAAAGGCCCACTTTTCGACCCCCGTGCTCAGGTTGAAGGCGTGGAGCATCCCGTCGTTCGCCGCGACGTAGACCATGGGGTCGCGCGGCTTGGTGACGGTGCGCTCGAGCTTGAAGCTCTTGTAGTCGTCGAAGTGATAGAAATAAGGCGGCGCCCCGACCACCATGGGCGTCGAGTTCACGATGTCGCCGAGCGTTTTGCAGAGGTAGTTGTCGCCGTCAAGGGTCGCCTGGGTGTAGGGCACGAGCTGGCCGCTCGCGTTGAGCGTCCACAGGCTGCGGTTGGACGGCATGGCCGCGGCCGCCGACCAGAGGACCGTGTTCCACCCGCCGGCCGCGGACCGCTTGACCGCTTTCAGATCGCCGGTCCAGTCGGCGGCGTTGAAGGAGGTCATGAGCGCGATCTTGCCGAGCTCGGTCGAGGTGGCGGCGGCCGGCGCCGACCCGGTGAAGCTCGCCCCTTTGACCTTCCCGAGGATCTCGCGGAAGGCGTCGATGAGATCGTTCTTGGCGGTCGCGAAATACGGCATCGCCTTTCCCTGGGAATCGAGCGGATGCATGGCGAAGATCGCGTCCCAGTCCGAGCTGTTTCCGTCCTGGTTCGCCTGTTCGGCGAGCGCGTAGAGCTGCGAGGCCTCGCTCGGCGCGACCCCGAACCCGACCCCGACGACGCTCACACCCCGCCGGGCGAGGTCGTAGGCCCGGGCGCGCACGTTTTCGACGGTCGAGTCCACATCCCCCTTGCCGTCGGTCACGATGACGGCGAACCGCGGCTGGCAGTCGTTCTTCTCGAAGATGGCGCCGTCCTGGTAGGGCGGCCCGACCGGAAAGTCGTCCTTCTTCTGGCCGTTGAAGTACTGGTTCGCGCCGACGAGCGAGGGGGAAAACGGCGTGTGCGAGAGCGGGTTGGAATAGGCGTCGACGGCGTCGATCGCCGCGATGAGGCGGCTTTCCTGCTCGCTGCTGTGCGGCTTGCAGCCGACGTGGACCAAGGTGTAGGTCTGCGGGTCGCTTTCGATGAGCGGAAGCTGGTCATAGGGCGGAACGCTCGCCCAGGTCCCGAACCCCCAGGCGATGGCCTTGTCCTTGACCAACTCCTTGATCACGGTCTTGGCGACGTCGATCTTGCGCGCGGTCACGACCCCGGTCCAGGCCGGCACGTTCCACGACACGGAGGCCGCGGTCTTCGCGCGGCCGAGAAGCGCCCCGCCGTTCACCAGGTTCGAAAAAGTGGGCGCGTTGTCGTGGCTGTGCCCGTAGACCGCGAGGTTGAGCGACCCGCTGTCGCTCTGGGCGGGCACCATCTGGATATAGGCATTGGAGATCTGGGCGCCCTTGGGGACGGCGATCCCCTCGAAGCGCAGGCCGACGCCCCAGCCGTTGCCCTTGTCGGCCATCTTGAGCTCGGCGCCGTCGAAGAAGACCCCGCCCGAACGCGCGTCGATATCGTCGCTCGACTGGCGGATGCGGGCGTCGAGCGACTTCGGCCCGCTGCCGTCGTGGTACTCGATGTGCAGCCGCGCCGCCGAGGGATTGTAGCCGTCGAAGGCGCGCGGCCAGCGCACGCCGCTGCCCGAGGTCTTCTCCAGCATGAAGGCCATAGCGTTCCCGGACTGCCAGCCGTCGCGGTTCACGATCTCCTGGACGACCGCTTTGATGTCCGGGGTGCGCGCGTTCGGGTCGTCGGCCCCGAGGAGGTCGATCTTGTCGTTCATGCTGTCGGAGAGGTCCAGGAGCACGAGGACCGCCGGGTCGCTCACCGTGCGGGTGTAGAGCGGGGTGTCGCCGCAGTCGACGGTGTTCTCGACCACCTCGAGCTTGAGGTTCACACTTAAGAATGTCGGGACGGCGCTCGAGTCTCTGAACGACAGGCTCGCCTCGTAGAGGCCGATGCCGAGCCCCTCGGTGGTGTAATTGACCGTGAAGGTCTTGGCCTCCCCCGGGCCGAGGACCCCGCCGGTTTCAGCCGGCATGATGCTGTACCAGCTCGGCAGGTCGGTGCCGGGGATGAGCCCCGAATAGGTCTGCCGGGTAATGGTGTAGGTGTAGTCCTTCGACCCGCTGTTGGTGATGGTGAACGCCTGGCGTTCGGCGCTGCGGCCCTCGAAGGCGAGGCGGTGGACGAGGGTTTTGTCCGCCGCGGGAACCGCGTAGGAGGCGCCGCCCGAGCTCTGCGGCGGCGTATACTCGAGGTGCAGCACGGGGGCGAAAGCCGGGTTGGTCGCGTTGTCGAAGGCATAGACCCGGCGCGTCACTGCCGCGCTGCCCTTGGTGAAATAGAGCAGGACGCTTTTGTAGGCATCCCAGGTGGTCGCCCCCACGACGGGCTGAATGATCGCGGAGATGTCGTCCGTGGTGAAGGACTGCCCGGCTTTGAGGGCCGGGAAATTGCTCCACTGCTGAAACTCGGTCCGCGGGACCTTCCCGCTGCGCGGCTGCACGCTTAAGTAGGGCGACGTAGCGAAGGTCGCCCGGTCCGTTCCGGTGTGGGCGTGGATGCTGACCGTACCGGTTTCGGCCGGATGGTCCTGGGCCGCCTTGAAGCGCACCTCGGCCTTCTTGATGAGGGACCCCTTCGGAATGTTCACGTTGGCGAACCGCAGGCCGGAATAGGTGCTCGAACTGCCGGAGATTTTGAAGTCGGCGCCGTTAAAGACCGTCCCGTAGATGCCTTCCTGATACATGTCGTCGGTCGAGGCCGCGATGGGTACGTCGATCACCGAGTCGGCGTATTCGATGTGGAGCTTGGCGGCGCTCGCCGGCCCGGCATCGTAGGCCTTGGCGCGGCGGAAGACGTTTTCGGTATTCGAAAGAAGGAAGACCATGGCGTTCCCCGACTGCCAGCCGGGGCGGCTCACGATCTTCTGGACGATCTCCTTGAGCTCGGGGCTCTGGTGGACCTGTCCCGGCGTGCTCCAGGGGTAGTCGATGGTCCAGGTGACCGTGGTGACGTAGGTCGGCCGGGAGCTCAGGTCGAAAGCCGCCGTGCTGAAGGCGGGCGCGTTGTCGCCCCCCTGCCCCCGGATGGTGAGCGAGGTGGAGATCGGGTCGATTTTATCGGCGGTGAGCTCGATGTAAGCCCGGGTGATCTGGGCGTTCGCCGGGAGCGGCACCCCGGTGAACCGCAGCCCGGCGATGCGGTAGGCCCCTCCCAGGTCCAAGGTCCCCTCGTGGAGCGAGACCTCGCCCAGGTGGTTCTCCTCGGCGTCGTCCTGGGGCTGGGAGATGGCGACCTCTATGGTCTCGACAGCCTGCGCCCATGCCGGCCCCAGACCGCAGGCGGCGATCAACACGATCAAGGCGGCGAGCCGCCAAGCCCTGGTAGCCTCGAGTCGACCCATGACGCTTGCTCCTTTCTCAAGGCATTTTCCGATCCGGATGAAACCCGGCCGTGCCGATTGGGAGCAAGCGGCGTGCCACCGGCCGAAAAAGGCCGGCGGGACCCGCTCAGGCGCAAGCCGCCAATTTAATATTTGATTAAATTACAATAGGTTATATCGAAATGGCGTACGGGCGGGAGGCCTCTCTGGCCGCCCCGCCCAAAGGCGTCCGGGAAGGGCGGCGATAAAAGCCCTTGTGCGTCTATAAAAAAGTTTTATAGCGCGCCGCGGGCTTGAGGCAGGCTATTTTTCCTTTGCCGGGCCGGCGAGCATCCGCGAGGTCCCTTCGAAGGCGGCCCCTTCGCGGATCTGGATCGAGGCGGCCTGACACTCGCCGCTGAACCGTCCGGTGGCGGCGATCTCGAGCTGGTTGCGCGCGGTCAGTTTGCCGCTGAGGGCCCCCTGGAGGACGACGTTGCGCGCATCGACCTCGCCCTCGACCGCGCCCGTGGGGCCGACGAAGAGGTCGCCTGTCAAGCGGATGTTTCCGACGACCCGGCCGTCGACGTGGAGGTTCTCGTCGCCCGCGATGTCGCCCTCCAGCACGAGCGGACGGCTGACGAGGGAGGTGGCGTCAGCGGAGGTGGATTTGGCCATCAGGGGCCTCCTGTTTCTTCTTCGCCTTGGCGCCGCCCGATTCCGGCGCGGCAGGGTTTTCAGGGGGCATTTCGACCTCGCCGTTCAGCCGCGCCCCGTCGGCGATCGAGATGCGCCGGGCCTTGAGCCGGCCTTCGACCGCGGCGCTCTTCTCAAGGTGGATCCGTTCGGAGGCGGTCACGTTGCCTGCGAGGCGGCCGCTCACGACGACGGCGACCGCCTTGACCTCGGCCTTCACCGCCGCCGAGGGGGCGATCGTGAGCTCGCCGGAAAGGTCGATCTCTCCCTCGAACCGGCCCATGAGGACCATACTGCCGCCGCCCGAAAGCTTGCCCGTCACGGCGAGCTTCGCCCCGATGAAGCCGGCGTCCCCGCCGGCGGCGGGGGGCGGGGAAGGCGGGTTGCGCTTGGAGAACATGGCCATGGCGGTGCTCCTCATCGGCATGCAAAAGGGTTGATCCGAACGCCGGCCGAGCATATACCATTCTGTTAAAAACCGAAACCGGGTATTGCAGACGCCCGACCGGGAAGCCCCGCTCAGCCGGCGCGCGGCGGCGAGGAGGCGGCATGAACCCCATCCTGGCACTGGCGCTCGTGATCGCGGCGCTCGCGGCCGCTTCGCCCCCGGCGGCCGCGGCCGATCCCGATCCTTTCGAGACGGCCCGCCACGCCATGGTGCGCGAGCAGATCGAGGCGCGCGGCATCCGCCGCCCCGAGGTGCTCGCCGCCCTGCGGCGCATCCCCCGTCATCGCTTCGTTCCCGAAAATCTCGCCGGCTCGGCCTATGCCGACCACCCGCTGCCGATCGGCGAGGGCCAGACCATCTCGCAGCCCTACATCGTCGCGCTGATGACCGAGCTGCTCGCGCTCGAGCCCGCGGACCGGGTGCTCGAGATCGGCACCGGCTCGGGGTACCAGGCCGCCGTCCTCGCGGCCATCGCCGCCGAGGTGGCGACGATCGAGATCAAGACGGGGCTGCACGCGGCGGCGGCCGAGCGGCTGCGGCGCCTCGGCTATGCCAACGTGGCCTGCCGCCGCGCCGACGGCTACTTCGGCTGGGAGGAGAAGGCGCCCTTCGATGCGATCATGATCACGGCGGCCGTCGACCACGTTCCGCCGCCGCTCATCGCCCAGCTGCGCGAGGGCGGGCGGATGGTGCTTCCGCTGGGAAGCCCTTTCGCCTACCAGAATCTCGTCCTGGTAACGAAACGCGGCGGGCAGGTCGCCTTGCGGCAGATCACCGGCGTCCTCTTCGTCCCGCTCACGGGGCACGCCATGGACCAGGCCCCGCCCCGATGAGCGCCGCCGGCGTCTTCCTCGTCTCCGCCGGGGCGCTCGCCTTCGAGGTCCTGCTCGCCCGCGTCCTCGCGGTGAGCCAGTGGAACCACCTCGCATTCATGGTCATCGGGGCGGCGCTGCTCGGCGGGGCCGCCGGCGGCTCGCTCCTCAGCCTGCGCCGTCCGCCCCCCGCGCCGCGGCCGGCGGACGCTTGGCTCATGCAGGCATCGCTTACGGGCTTCGCCGCCGCCTGCCTCCTCGCCTTCGCGGCGCTGAACCGCTTCCTGCCGCTCGACTATTTCAAGCTCCCGATCGACCCCTGGCAGTGGCTCGCCCTGGGGGCCGCCACCCTGCTCTCGGCCCTGCCCTTCCTCTTCGCCGGCGTCGCCGTGAGCCTCGCCTTCGCGGCCGCGGCGGACCGGCCGGGCCCGGTCTATTTCGCCGCCATGGCGGGATCGGCCCTGGGCGCCCTCGCTCCGGTCCCGCTGACCGCGCTGCTCGGCGAGGCGCGGGCGCTCGCGCTGGCGGCCCTCCTGCCGCTGCCGCCGGCGCTGATCGGCTCCATGATGCACCTGCGGCGCGCCGGGGACGGCGGCCGGCGCGCCCCGGCGCTCATTCTGCTCGGCGCCGGGCTGGCCGCGGCCGGCCTGGGCGCCGCGATAATGGCGGCCCCGATCGACGGCCTTCGCGAGCTGCGCTTCTCCGACTACAAGGCGCTCTCCCATTCCCGCAAGGTCCCCGGGCACCGCCTGGTCGAGAGCGTGAACGGGATCCGCGGCCGCCTCGATCGGGTCGCCGGCGCGCACCTGCGCTTCGCACCCGGCCTCAGCCTGGCTTATACCGGCCGCATCCCCGAGGCGCAGGCGGTTTTCATCGACGGGGACAAGCCCTTTTACCTCTACACCGGCGAGCCCGCCGCCCGCGACGCGGCCGCGCGCGCGACCCTCTCCTACGCGGGCTACGCCCTCATCGGCCGCCCCGAACGCGTCCTCGTCCTCGCCGCGGGCGGCGGGCTTGCGGTCGCCTGCGCGCTCGCCTCCGGCGCCGCGTCCCTCACGATCGTCCACCCCGACCCGCGGATCGCGGCGATGATCGGCCGCCACTACGGCTGGGCGGCCGTCGGCGAAGACCCGCGCGCCTTCCTGGCCCGCAGCCGCGCCGCCTACGACCTTATCCAGGTCGAGAACTGGGGGACGTCGATCCCCGGCGCCGGGGCGCTCGACCAGGACCACACGCTCACCATCGATGCGTTCCGCGCCTGCCTCGAGCGCCTCGCCCCCGGCGGGGTCCTGGTCCTCTCCCGCCACCTCCTGCTGCCGCCCTCCGACGACCTGCGGCTGTTCGCCGCCGCCCGCGCGGCCCTCGAGCGGATCGGCGCCGGGCGGCCGGAGCGCTGCCTGGCGCTGCTGCGCAACTGGAACACCGCCACCCTGGTCGTCGGCCGCCGCCCCTTCCCTTCGACCGAGCCCTTGCGGGAGTTCGCCCGCCGGGGCGGCTTCGACATCATCTTCCTCGACGGCGCGGACGCCTCCGCGGCGAACCGCTTCAACGTCTTCGAACGGCCGTTTCACTTCGAGGCGAACCGCCGCCTCGCCGAGGCGCTCGCGGCCGGCAGGGCCGGGGAGTTCTATGCCGACTACCTGCTCGACGTCGCGCCCCAGGGCGACGAGCGTCCCTTCCCCGGCCGGTTCCTCAAGTGGACGCGGATAGGCGATCTCTACGCGGCGTTGGGCCGCCGGCCGCAGGCCCTCTTCCTCTCCGGCGAGGCGGTGTTGGCCGCGCTCTTCGTCGAGGCCCTCGTGATCTCGCTCCTGCTCTTGGGGCTTCCGGCCGCGGCCGCCGCCCGGCGCGGGGGCCGACCGCAGGTGCGGCCGACGATCGTCTTTTTCGGTATCGGCGCCGGATTCATGCTGGTCGAGCTTTTCTTCATCCACGCCGGGGCGCTTTTCATCGGCGACGCCGTCACGAGCATGGCCGTCGCGCTCGCGGCGATCCTCGCCGCCTCCGGCGCAAGCGGGCTTTTTTCCCAGCGCCTCAAGGCCGCACACCTCCCGGCGGCGTTGGCCGCCGCGCTTGCGGCCCCGATCGCCGCCGCCGCCCTGCTCGCGCTCGTGCGCGAGCCGCTGCTCACGCTGTCGCCGGGCTGGCGCACCGCGATCTTCGCGGCCGTCGCAGCGCTTCCCGGGGCGGCCCTGGGGCTTCCCTTCCCCATGGGCATGCGCCACCTCCTGCCGCGCCCCGCCGACCGCACCTTCGCCTGGGCCGTGAACGGCTGCGCCGCGGTGCTCGCCTCGGTCGCCGGGGCGGCGGTCGCCTTGAGCCTGGGCCTCGGGTGGCTGCTCACCGCCGCCGCCCTCGCCTATGCCGCCGCACTGGCCGGCGCCTTTCCGCGCCGCCGCGCCGCCATCCCGCGCGGCGCTTGATCGCCGCGGGCTCCGGCCCTATTATGGGGTTCGTCATCGGCCTCGGCCGGTGCACCGCCACCCCTCACCGCAAGGAGCATGGCATGGGCGCAGACCAGACGACCGAAATCCTCAAGAGCGCGATCCTGCTCGAGAAGCGCGGGCAGGCCTTCTATGCGAAAGTCGCCGAGCAGGCTTCCGACGAGGCCGTCCAACGCTTCTTCGGCATGATGGCCGAGGAGGAGGAGAAGCACGTGCGCATCCTCTCCGACCAGTACAAGAGCCTCCAACGCTCGCAGCGCTTCGCCGCGCCGGAGACGGCGGCCGCGCCGGGCTTCGAGACCGCGGCCGCGGTCCTGAACGACGGGCTGCGGCGGCAGATCGCGGCCGCCTCGTTCGAGGCGGCCGCCGTCGCCGCCGCGATGTCCATGGAGAAGAACGCGATCCAGCTCTACTCGCGCCGCGCCGCGGAGGCCGCCGACCTCAACGAAAAGGCGCTCTACGACTGGCTCGCCAAGTGGGAGGGGGAGCACCTCCGGTTCCTCGCGCGCCTCGACCGCGAGCTCACCGAGCAGATCTGGAACGACCAGGGGTTCTGGCCGTTCTGATGATCATTCGCAAAGGGGGACGAGCAGGACCGGGCAGGGCGCCTTTTCGAGGATGGTGATGCCGACGTAGTCGATGCGGCCAAGGCACATCTTCTCCGGGTTCTGGTGGCATCCGAGGACGATGAGGTCGGCCCCGATCGTCCGGGCTAGGCGGCAGATCTCAAGGGCCGGATCGGCGGGCTCGCAGGCGAACGACGCGGGGAGACCCGGCGGCAGGTGCGGCCGGATCTGGGCCGCGTAGCGCCGCTCGGCCTCGCGGCGCGCGGCGGAAAGCGCCTCGGGGTCCGCGGCGTGCGCGAGGGCGTAGTCGAGGGCGTGGAAGACGTGGAGCTCGGCGCCGTGCGCGCGGGCGAGATCGGCCGCCCGCAGGGTTGCGCCGGTGCTGGCCGACCCGAATTTCAACGCCACCAGGATGCGCGTGAACATCTGGACCTCGCGGGCGGACGGCGGTGGGAGCCGGGGACGGCAGCGGTCGGGCCCCGGCGCTCGAGAAACGGGTTCAGCTCCCGGCGCGGCCGTCGTCGCAGGCGTCGCTCGTCGCATCCAGGCGGCTGTGCTCCGCCGTCTCGCTCAGCTCGCAGACCGGCAGCTTTTCCGTGCCGCGCATGGGGCGGCCGCAGCACTCCGGCACCTTGGCCCCCTCCGCACCCGCCTCCTCTCTCCTGCCGCAATTCTCGCACTCGTAGGTCGTCATGAGCTCCTCCGCGGTTCGCTATGGGTTCGGCGGAGAGCTTACGTAATGCCGCTCGGGCTGTCAACCCTGGATGGGCGGCGCGCGCCGAAGGGCCGCCTGACCGCCACGAGCGAGGCGAGGGCCTTGTCCCCGCGGCGGCCGCCCGCAGGCGTTTCGCGGTAGTAGCGCACCTCGAGCTCGAGAAAGGCGTGCAACAGCTCGTTGGGGCGCAGGGTGTAGTCGCGGCGCCCCTGCCCCTTGTCCGCGCGGCCGGCGGTTTCGAGGAGGCTTTCGAAAATGAGCACCCCGCCCGGCTTGAGACCTTCTATGATCTGGGGAAAGAGCCGGCGGTTGAGATAGAGGATGTTCAGGATGAGGTCGTAGCGCCCGCGGGCGAGGTCGAAGGTGTCCAGGTCGGCGCAGATGCGCCGGATGCCGCGGCGGCCGGCGCCGAAGAGCTCGAGCCCGGCGTCCGATATGTCCACGGCGTCCACACGGAACCCCCGGCCGGCGAGAAAGAGCGCGTTTCTCCCGTTCCCCGCGGCCAGGTCGAGCGCCGCCCTTCCCGGGGCGAGCCCGCAGAATTCGCGGACGATGGCGGCCGGTTCGGACGGCATGCCGCCCTCGCGGTACTTGGCGTTCCAGCGCGTGCGGTCGGCGAGCATATGGCGCCGTTGTAGCACATGGTTGCCCCGAGGGCCATGCCGTCTTGCGGATAGCGGTTGCCGCCGCCCACCGGCTTCGGCTATGATGCGCGGCGGCGACGGCTCGATCGCCGGAGGTTCATCGATTGACGGCGGCACCTCACGACATGCTGATGCGCCTGCGCGGGGACCACTTGGCCGGGCGGCGCGGCGGGCTGGTCTCCATCTGCTCCGCGCGCCGCGAGGTGCTCGCGGCGGCTTTCGATCTCGCCGCGGCCGAGCGGTGCGCCGTGGTCGTCGAGGCGACCGCCAACCAGGTGAACCCTGCGGGCGGCTACACCGGAATGTCCCCCGAGGAGTTCATCGCGCAGGCCGCCCGCCTGGCCCAGGCCTCGGGGATCGGCCGCGAAAGCCTCCTCGTGGGGGCGGACCACCTCGGACCGGCGGCCTGGGCCCGCGAACCGGCGCGCAGCGCCATGGCCCGGGCGGCGGAGCTCGCCCGCCGCTGCGCGGCGGCCGGCTTCGGCAAGCTGCATCTCGACACCGGGTTCGGCTGCGCGGACGACCCCCCGCAGGGCGTCCCGCCGCAGGAGGCGGCCGCGCGCGCCGCGCTTATCTGCCGGGCGGCGGAGGACGGCGCCGGCGCGCTTCCGCCCGGAAGCCCGCGGCCGCTCTATGTCATCGGGGCCGAGGTGCCGCCGCCGGGCGGCTCCCTCGAAGCGGGCGCGGAGGCGCCGGTGACCAGCCCCGCGGAGATCGCGGAGGCGCTGCGGGTCACCGCGGAGCATTTCCAGGCCGCGGGGCTCGCGGGGGCCTGGGAGCGCGTCGCGGCGATCGTGGTGCAGCCGGGGGTCGACTTCGGCGACGAGTCCGTCGCCGTCTACCGCCCGGAGCGCGCGCGGGAGCTCTCCAGCCGGCACGCGGCGCTTCCCGGCGTCATGACCTACGAGGTCCACTCGACCGACTTCCAGCCGCCGGAGGCGCTCGCCGCGCTGGTGCGCGACCATTTCACGCTGCTCAAGGTCGGGCCCTGCTTGACTTTCGCCTTCCGTGAAGCGGTCTTCGCCCTCGCCGCCATCGAGGGCGAATGGCTGGGCGGCCGCCGCGGCCTTAAGCCATCGCTGATCCGACCGCTGCTCGAGCAGGCGATGAAACGCGATCCGGCCCACTGGGAGCGGCATTATCGCGGCCCGCGCTCCCGGCGACGCTACCTGCGCGGCTACAGCCTCCGCGACCGCATCCGCTACTACTGGGCCCGGCCGGAGATCGCGGCGGCGCTCTCCCGGCTGATGGCCAACCTGAACGCGGAGCCCCTGCCGGCCGGGCTCATCCGCCAGTTTTTCCCGGAGTCGGCCGAGGCCGTGCGCCGGGGCGAGATACCGCCGCGGCCGGAGGCGCTCGTCCGGCGGCGGATCCAAATGGCGCTCCGGCCCTACCTGGAGGCCGGCCGCGCCCCGGGGGAAGGGAGCCGTAAATAGCGATGAGCAGCGCGCGAGCCACCGAGTCCCGGCTGCGCCGCCAGATGGCGGCGACCTGCCGCCGCCTCGCCGCCGGCGGCCTGCTGCCGGGCACCTCGGGAAACGTATCCTGCCGCATCCCGGCCGGGATGCTCGTCACCCCGAGCGGCGCCAGCGCCGCGGCGCTGGCGCCGGAGGAGCTGGTCGCGATGGACTTCGACGGGAATATCGCGCCGGGCGCCGGCAAGCCATCCAGCGAGTGGCGCATGCACGCGCGGATCTACCGCCGGGTCCCGGAGGCGCACGCGGTCGTACACGCGCACGCCGACCACTGCACGGCGATCGCCTGCTGCCGGCGGGGGATCCCGGCCTTCCACTACCTCGTCGCGGCCTTCGGCGGCGCGGAGGTGCCCTGTCTCCCCTATGCGCCCTTCGGCACGGAGGCGCTCGCCGCGAGCGCCGCCGAGGGCCTCGCCGGGCGCGCGGCCTGCCTGCTCGCGAACCACGGGGCGGTCTGCCGCGGGAAAAGCCTCGCCGAGGCCGCCGCCCGCGCCGAGCTCCTCGAGCTCCTCGCCCGGCAGTACCTGCTCGCGCTGCAGGCCGGGGAGCCGGTGCTGCTCGATCCCGAGGAGATGCGCCGCATGGTCGCCCGCATGGCGGACTACCTAAGCGGCTGAGGCGGGCTGGCGGCCGCGAGGTTCTCTGACAGGCCGCGGCCGAGCGCCACCCGCGACGACCCCATCCTGAAGCCCGCCCCGCGTCATGCACGCCTCCGGCGCCTCAAATCGATTCGACCACGGCGGCGATCCCGAGCCCCCCGCCCCCGCAGATGCACTCCAGACCGTAGCGCGCGCCGCGCCGCCGCATGGCGTGCAGCAGCGTCACCAGGACGCGCGTCCCGGTGCAGGCGATGGGGTGTCCGAGCGAGATCCCGGAGCCGTGCACGTTCACCTTGGCGTGGTCCGCCTCCCCCAGGCCCATCTGCTTCAGATCGGCGAGGACCTGGGCGGCGAAGGCCTCCTGGACCTCGATCAGCTCCATGTCGGCGAGCGCGAGCCCGGCGAGACGCAGCGCCTTTTCGGCGGCCGCCGGCACCGTGCGGTAGGCATGGCGGGGGTCGTCTCCGACGAGCGCGCAGGCCCTGAGCCGCGCAAGCGGCGCGATCCCGAGCGCCTTGGCCCGGCGCGCGCTCGTCACGACGACCGCGGCCGCCCCGTCGTTCTCGGTCGAGGAGTTGCCGGCGGTGCAGACCCCGCCCATCACCGGTTTGAGCCGCGCCAGGCGCTCGAGCGTCGTGTCGGGCCGCGGGTTCTCGTCGCGGTCGAAAAGGGCCCGCGTCCCGTCCGGCCGGGCCACTTCGAGGGCGAGAATCTCGGCGTCGAAGAGCCCCTGCGCCATCGCCGCGCAGGCCTTGCGGTGGCTATCGGCCGCCCAGCGGTCGCACGCCTCGCGGTCGATCCCCTCCTCGCGGGCCGCCGCTTCGGCCCAGGACATCATCGCCGGCAGAATCCCGTAGCGTTCCTCGGGCTGCGACATGACGCGCGCCCGCTGGATGCGGTCGTAGAGCGGGATCCCCCAGATCGCGAGGTCCCCGTGCCCCCGGGGCCTCTTTCCCGACCCGCCGATCCCCCACTTGACCGACCCGGGAAGGTAGAACTCGGCATTGCTCATGCTCTCCACCCCCCCGGCCACGACGACCTCGGCCTCCCCCGCGCGCACGAGCGCGGCCGCGAGCCGCACGACATCGAGCCCCGTGCAGCAGCGGCTGTCGATCGTCGTCCCCGGGATCGCCTCCGGCCAGCCGGCCTGGAGGAGCGCCATGCGGGCGACGTTCACGTATTCCCCGTTCTGGTAGGCCTGGCCGAAGAGGACCTGGTCCACGCAGCCGGGCTCGATCCCCGACCGGCGGAGCGCCGCGTCCAGCACCGCCGCCGCGAGGTCGTAGGCCTCCACGGTCCGGAGCGCGCCGAGGTAGCGCCCCACCGCCGTCCGCACCGCGCCCGCGATCACGATCTCATCCATGGCGCTCCTTTCCCGGGAAACCGATCCAACCCATGGAACTAATCGGTCCTTTAAAACGCCGCCTCGGGCATCTCGACCACCTCGCGGCCGGGACGCCGGCAGCCGTCGATCGCGGCGAGCGTGTGCGGCAGCGTCGTGTCCACGAACCAGGTCGCCTGGTGGATCTTGCCGCGAAGATAATCCGAGGGCTTCGCCGCCGAGCTTTCGGCGGCCGCCCGCGCGAGGTCGAGCAGGCGCCAGGACATCGCGACGTCGCCGAAGGCCATGAGCGCCGGGGCGGCGGTCGCCCCCCACAGGAGCGGGTCGGACCGGTGCCGCCGGCGCATCTCGGATGCGGCCGCAAAGAGCCGCCCGGCGGCGCTTTCGAGGGCGCGGACGTGCCGGCCGAGCGCCGGGTGGTCGGCATGTTCCCGGCAGAAGCGCTCGATCTCCTTCCGGAAGGCCTCCAGGCAGGCCCCGTCGCGCAGGCTGAGCTTGCGGCCGAGGAGGTCCATCGCCTGGATGCCGTTCGTCCCCTCGTAGAGCGACATGATCTTCGCGTCCCGCAGGTACTGCTCGAGCGGGTAGTCCCGGCAGTAGCCGTAGCCGCCCAGGCACTGGATCGCCGTCTCGCAGACCCGGAAGCCCGTCTCCGAACAATAGGCCTTGACGATCGGGGTCATGAAATCGAGGAGGTCGCGGTAATGGTCGCGCTCCCCGCCCGGCGGAAGCTCGAGCGCGAAGTCGGACCACAGGGCCGCGGCGTAGATCATCGCGCGCATCCCGTCGACCGCGGCCTTCATCCACAGCAGCATGCGCCGGACGTCGGGGTGGCGGATGATGGGCACGTCGCCGGGGGTGCGGCCGGCGAGGTCGCGGCCCTGGACACGGCCGCGGCAGTAGGCGAGCGCGTTCTGGTAGGCGGTCGAGGCGAGCGTCATGCCGCTCACCCCGGTATTGATCCGGGCGGCGTTCATCATCTGGAACATGTGGGCGAGCCCCTGGTTCTCCCGGCCGCAGAGAAATCCGAGGCAATCGCCGCGGCCGCCGAAGGCGAGGCTCGCCGTCGGCGAGCCGTGCAGCCCGAGCTTCTCCTCGATCCCGGTGCAGACGACGTCGTTCGGCGCCCCCAGCGAGCCGTCCGGCATCAGGCGCACCTTGGGGACCACGAAGAGCGAGATCCCGCCCACCCCCTCGGGCGCCCCCTCTATCCGGGCGAGCACCAGATGGACGATGTTGGCGGTCAAATCGTGCTCGCCCCAGGAGATGAAGATCTTCTGGCCACGGATCCGGTAGACCTCCCCGCTCGGGACGGCGGCGGTCTCGATCCGCGCGAGGTTGGAGCCGGCGTGCGGCTCGGTCAGGCACATCGTCCCGGACCAGGTGCCGTCGAACATCTTCGGGACGAAGGCCTTTTTCAACGCCGGCGTGCCGAAGCTCTCGATCAGGTGGGCCGCCCCGTGGGTCAGGCTCGGGGCCATGTTGAAGGCCTGGCAGGCCCCGTACATGAGATCGTTGATCACGATCCGCATCATGTGCGGGAAGCCCTGCCCGCCGTATTCGGGGTCGCGCGCGGCCGCCGTCCAGCCGTCCCGGCCGTAGCGGCGGAAGGCCTCGCGGAACTCGGGGGCGCAGATGACGCGGCCGGCCTCGAAGCGCGGCGGCGAGCTTTCGCCCAAGGCGTTCAGCGGGTCGAGCACCCCGCGGGCGAACTCCAGCGCCTCGCGGACGAGCATGTCGAGCGCCGCCTCGTTCAACCCCGCGTAGCGTTCGAGCCGGCACACCCGGCCGTAGCCCAGCTGATCCTTCAGGATGAAAAAGATATCCTTGGGATTTACTTTAAAATGGCTCATTCATCATCCTGGAATCGTTAGGGATCGATTTGGTTCAGATCGCCGCCTTGCGATTGCCTTGCGCGTCGTACTCGTACCAGCCCTTTCCGGTCTTGCGCCCCAGGTGGCCGGCCTTGACCTTGCGCCGCAAAAGCAGCGGCGGGTAGAAGCGCTCGTCGCCGCTCTCGCGGTAGATCGCCATCAGCGCCCCGTAGGTGACGTCGAGCCCGACCATGTCCCCGGTCTCGAAGATCCCCATGCGGCGCCCCGAGGCGAGGCGCAGCCCCTTGTCGATGTCCTCGACGGTCGCCACCCCCTGCTCCACGAGGCGCATCGCCTCGATCGCCGAGGGGAAGTTGATCCGGTTGATGACGAAGCCGGCGATGTCGCGGTTGACCATGATCGGCTCCTTGCCGATGCGCACGGCGAACTCCCGGCCCGCCTGCGCCGTCGCGGGGGCGGTCGCGATCCCGCGGATCACCTCGACGGCCGCCATCATCGGCACCGGGCTGAAGAAATGCAGGCCGAAGACCTTGTCCGGGCGCCGGGTGGCCGCGGCGATCTCGGTGATGGGGATGGCCGAGGTGTTGGTGGCGAGCAGCGTCTCGGCGCCGCAGAGCGCATCGAGCTTGCGGAAAACCTCCTGCTTGAGGCCGAGTTCCTCGAAGACCGCCTCGATCGCCAGCCCCACCTGCGGGTCCGCTTCGAGGCGCTCGACTGCGCGGATCCGGTCCATCACGGCCGCCTTGGGCTCCTTGAGCTCCCCTTTTTCGACGAACTTGCCGACCGACCAGTCGATCTGCTTCAAGGCCCGCGCCAGGGCCTCGCCCGAGACGTCGTGCAGCAGCACCTCGATCCCGGCCTGGGCGCAGACCTGCGCGATGCCGCCCCCCATGAGCCCCGAACCCACGACCAGCACCTTCTCGATCGCCATGCCTCCCTCCCATCGATGGGCGGCCGCCGCCGCGCCGGGCCGCCGATGACCGGCTCCGCCGCCCGGCTTCTGCCCAAGACCAGAATGCGAAGGCCCGCATTCCGCCGCGGCTTGGCCCGGCTTCGCCGCCGGCCGCGGCGCGGCGGCGGCGCCCGGCGGAAAAGGCCTCCCGTTTTTCATCGCCGCGCCCGGGCGCCGGCGGACCCGCGGCCGCGCGCGTTCAAGCGAGCGCGCCGCCGTCGCAGACGATCGCCGCCCCGGTGGTGAACGAAGAGGCCTCCGAGGCCAGGTAGAGGACCGCCCCGGCCATCTCCTCGGGCAGCGCGTGGCGGCGCAGCGGAATGCGCTTGAGCGCCTCGGAGTAGATGGCCGGGTCCCGGATCAGGGCCTCGGAGAACTTCGTCGCGGTCAAGCCCGGAAGCAGCGCGTTCACCCGGATGTTCAAGGGGGCGAGCTCCTTCGCGTAGGCCTTCGTCATGGCGATCACGCCGGCCTTGGTGATGGAGTAGATGCCCTGCAGCGGCGCCGGGCTGACCCCGTTGATCGAGGCGACGTTGACGATGCTCCCGCCGCCGCCCCTCGCCATCAGCGGCGCGGCCGACTGGATCATGAAAAACGGCCCCCGCAGGTTGACCGCGACGGTCTTCTCCCAGGCCGACTCCGGCGCCCCGAGCATCTCTCCGAAATAGGGATTCGTGGCGGCGTTGTTCACGAGGATGTCGAGCCGGCCCCAGGCCGCCGCGACGTCCCGGCAGATCCTCCGCACCTGGGCGAGGTCGCCCATGTGGCAGACGGCCGCCTCGGCCCTTCCGCCCCGGGCCACGATCTTCTCCTGGACCGCGGCGACCCCCTCGATCCGGCGGCTCGTCAAGACGCATGCCGCCCCCTGCTGCGCCAAGAGGATGGCGGCGGCCTCCCCGATCCCGCGGCTGGCGCCGTTGATGAGGGCGACCTTGCCGTTCAACGCGAAGGAAACCATGGCGCGACCTCCGGGAATGCCTTCCGGCCGAGCGGCCGGCGTCCCGCTCGGCGGTCCAGGGCGCCGCGCGCGCCGCCCTGGACCGCCGGAAGGGCAATGACGCGGCATAACGTAAAACGATTTGCGGTGTCAATACAATTATCGTTAAGGATGAATTTTATTTTCATATATTTTACAGCTGGTTAACCTGAACAACGCAGCGGCGCGCCTTATGTAGCGTGTTGCACGCTGAACATTATTCCGCTTTTCCCGCTTGATTTTCCTCCCGGCTTCATTTAGCAACAGGGCTCCGGTTTTCCCCGGCCGGCCCGACCGTCCAGCGCTTCCCGCGGGCGGTGGAAAACACGTATCCGGCCGGCGGCCAAGCCGCGCGGCGATTCGGCCGGCGCCGCCCAAGCAGCCAGCCGCTGCGCAGAAAGGAGCCTGGATGCCCAGGCGCGACGACATCCGCAAGGTCCTCATCATCGGTTCGGGGCCGATCGTGATCGGCCAAGCCTGCGAGTTCGACTACTCCGGCACCCAGGCCTGCAAGGCCCTGCGGCGGCTGGGCTACGAGATCGTCCTGGTGAACTCGAACCCGGCCACCATCATGACCGACCCCGGCATGGCGGACGTCACCTACATCGAGCCGCTGAACCTGCAGGTGCTGACCGAAATCATCGCCGCCGAGCGCCCCGACGCCATTCTGCCGAACCTGGGCGGCCAGACGGGGCTGAACCTCTCCTCGGAGCTCGCCCGCGCCGGCGTCCTCGACCGCTACGGGGTCCAGGTGATCGGGGTCAACGTCGAGGCGATCGAGCGCGGCGAGGACCGCACGGCCTTCAAGGAGACGATGAACCGGCTCGGCATCGCCATGCCGGCGAGCCGCGCCGTGAACACCGTCGCGGAGGCCGAGCAGGTCGCCGCGGAGCTCGGCTACCCGGTGGTGATCCGCCCGGCCTACACCATGGGCGGGACCGGCGGCGGGCTGGTCGCCAACGTCGAGGAGCTGCGGATCGTGGCCGCCCGCGGGCTTGCCGCGAGCCTCATCCACCAGATCCTGGTCGAGGAGTCGGTGCTCGGCTGGGAGGAGCTCGAGCTCGAGGTGGTGCGCGACGCCAAGAACCAGATGATCACGGTGTGCTTCATCGAAAACGTCGACGCCATGGGCGTCCACACCGGGGACAGCTACTGCACGGCCCCCATGCTCACGATCGACCCGGCGCTGCAGCGGCGGCTGCAGGAATACTCCTACCGCATCGTCGAGGCGATCGAGGTCATCGGCGGCACCAACATCCAGTTCGCCCACGACCCGCGGACCGGCCGTGTCGTGGTGATCGAGATCAACCCGCGCACGTCGCGCTCCTCGGCGCTCGCCTCCAAGGCGACGGGATTCCCCATCGCGCGCGTCTCGGCCCAGCTCGCCGGCGGCCTCACCATGGACGAGATCCCCTATTGGCGCGACGGCTCGCTCGAGAAGTACACCCCCTCGGGCGACTACGTCGTGGTCAAGTTCGCGCGCTGGGCCTTCGAGAAGTTCCGCGGCATCGAGGACCGCCTCGGCACGCAGATGCGGGCCG
Source organism: uncultured Desulfatibacillum sp. (assembly GCA_964573635.1). Taxonomy (GTDB): domain Bacteria; phylum Desulfobacterota; class Desulfobacteria; order Desulfobacterales; family SpSt-501; genus SpSt-501. The sequence goes on from CAZNKG010000022.1 coordinate 45,691, forward strand.
TGGGCGAGGTCATGAGCATCGGCAAAACCTACAAGGAGGCCCTGCAGAAGGCGATCCGCAGCCTGGAGATCGGCCGCTACGGGCTGGGGTTCGCGAAGAACTTCCACGCGCTGCCCCTCGAGGAGCTGCTCGCCATGCTCGCGCACCCGACGAGCGAGCGGCAGTTCATCCTCTACGAGGCGCTGCGCCAGGGCGCCGATGTCGCGCGGCTCTCCGAGCTCACCCACATCAAGCCCTGGTTCCTCGAACAGATGCGCGAGCTCGTCCAGCTCGAGGAGGAGGTCCGCGCCTGCCGCGGCCGAAAGCTTCCCGACGCGCTGCTCGCCCGCGCCAAGCAGGACGGCTTCGCCGACCGCTACCTCGCGCAGCTCCTCGGGTCCGACGAGGCCGCGATCCGCGAACACCGGAGGCGGGCCGGGATCGTGCCCGCCTGGGAGCCGGTCCCGGTGAGCGGCGTCGAAAACGCCGCCTATTACTATTCGACCCACAACGCCGCCGACCGGGTGCCCGTCAGCGACCGCCGCAAGATCATGGTCCTCGGCGGCGGCCCCAACCGCATCGGCCAGGGGATCGAGTTCGACTACTGCTGCGTGCACGCGGCCTTCGCCATCCGCGAGGCCGGGTTCGAGTCGATCATGGTGAACTGCAACCCCGAGACGGTATCGACCGACTACGACACCTCCGACAAGCTCTACTTCGAGCCGCTCACCGTCGAGGACGTGCTCGCGATATACGAAAAAGAGAAGCCGGAGGGGGTGATCGTGCAGTTCGGCGGCCAGACCCCGCTCAACATCGCCCGCGAGCTGGCCGCCGCCGGGGTGCGGATCCTCGGCACCACCCCCGACACCATCGATCTCGCCGAGGACCGCGACCGGTTCCGGCGGATCATGCAGGAGCTCGGCATTCCCATGCCCGCATCGGGAATGGCGCGCAGCCTGGCCGAGGCGCGCGCGATCGCCGCGCGCATCGGCTACCCCCTCATGGTGCGCCCCTCCTACGTTCTCGGCGGCCGGGGGATGGAGGTCGTGCACGACGAGGCGATGCTCGCGCGCTACATCGACGCCGCGGTCGAGCTGTCGCCGGAGCGCCCGGTCCTGATCGACAAGTTCCTCGACAACGCGATCGAGGCCGAGGCCGACGCCATCGCCGACGGCCGCGACGCCTTCGTCCCCGCGGTCATGGAGCACATCGAGCTCGCCGGGATCCACTCGGGGGACTCGGCCTGCGTCATCCCGCCGATCAGCCTCGCCCCCAAGCACATCGACACGGTGCGGGAGTACACCCGGCGCATCGCGACCGCGCTCAAGGTGGTCGGCCTGATGAACATGCAGTACGCCGTCTACGAAAACACGGTCTACGTCCTGGAGGCGAACCCGCGGGCCTCGCGCACGGTGCCGATCGTCTCCAAGGTGTGCGGGCTCTCCATGGCGCGGCTCGCCACGCAGGTGATCCTCGGAAAAAGCCTCGCCGAGCTCGACCTGCGGCCGCGGCAGGTCCCGCACTACGGGGTCAAGGAGTCGGTCTTCCCGTTCAACATGTTCCCCGAGGTCGACCCCGTCCTCGGCCCGGAGATGCGCTCGACCGGCGAGGTCCTCGGCCTCTCCTATTCCTTCGGCCGGGCCTTCTTCAAGGCCCAGGAGGCCACGCAGACGCCGCTGCCGCTCGAAGGCACCGTGCTCTTCACCATCGCCGACCGCGACAAGAGCGCCGCGATCGAACCCGCGCGGCGGTTCCGCGAGCTCGGGTTCCGGATCATGGCCACCCCCGGGACGCAGCGTTTCTTCGCGGATAAGGGGATCGAGGCCCTTCCGGTCGCCAAGCTCGGCCGCGAGCGGCCGAACCTCCTCGACGCCATCCAGGACGGCCGGGTCCAGCTGCTCGTCAATACCCCGAGCGGCCGCAAGAGCGCCGACGACAGCTCCGACATCCGCCGGGCGGCGATCAAGTGCCGCATCCCCTACATCACCACCACCGCCGCCGCCATCGCGGCGGCCAAGGGGATCGCCGCGCGCCGGGAGGGGGCCCCGCAGGTGCGCTCCCTGCAGCGCTACCACGCGGAAATCCGTTAGCGACGGAGGGGATCGATGGGCGGGCTATTCGGCATCGCATCGCAGAGCCGGTGCGCCGCGGACCTGTTCTACGGGACGGACTACCACTCGCACCTGGGCACGCGCTACGGGGGCCTGGCCGTGCGCAACACGGCCGGGATCGAGCGCGCGATCCACAGCATCGAAAACAGCTACTTCCGCACCAAGTTCGAGGACGACCTCGGCAAGTTCCACGGAAATGACGGCATCGGGGTCGTGAGCGACACCGACCCGCAGCCGCTGTGCATCAGCTCCCACCTCGGCACCTTCGCCATCGTGACGGTGGGCAAGATCACCAACATCGAGGCGCTCGTGAGCCGGGCGTTCGCGCGCCGGCGCTACTTCGCCGACACCCGCGGCGGAGCCATCCACCCGACCGAGGTGATGGCGACGCTCGTCTGCGAAGCGGAGAGCTTCGAGGAGGGCATCCGCCACGCCCAGCTCGCCGTCCAAGGCTCCTGCTCGCTTCTGCTGTTGACCGCGCGCGGGATTTACGCGGCCCGCGACCGGCTGGGGCGCACGCCGCTCGCCATCGGGCGCCGCGGCGACGCGGTCGCCGTGACCTCGGAGACCTGCGCCTTCCCCAACCTCGGATTCGCGACCGAGCACTTCCTCGGCCCGGGGGAGGTGGTCTTCCTGACAGCCGACGGGTGGGAGACCCGGCAGCCGCCCGGCAGCCGCATGCAGATCTGCACCTTCCTGTGGGTCTACTACGGCTACCCCGCCTCCGAATACGAGGGCATCAACGTCGAGTCCGTGCGCTACAACTGCGGCGCGGCGCTCGCCCGCGGCGACGACGCCGCGGTGGACTGCGTCGCCGGCATCCCCGATTCGGGCATCGCCCACGCCCTGGGCTATGCCGCGGCGCGCGGCATCCCCTACCGGCGCCCCTTCGTCAAGTACACCCCCACCTGGCCGCGCAGCTTCATGCCGCAGAACCAGGCGATGCGGGATCTCGTCGCGCGCATGAAGCTCATCCCCGTCCACCGCCTGATCCGCGGCAAGCGCCTGCTTTTCTGCGAGGACTCGATCGTGCGCGGCACCCAGCTCCAAGACACGATCCGGATTCTCTTCGACTGCGGCGCGCACGAGGTGCACATGCGGCCGGCCTGCCCGGTCCTGATCCACCCCTGCGAGTTCATCAATTTTTCGAGCTCGCGCTCGACCCTCGACCTCGCCGGCCGCAAGGCGATCCTCGAGCTGGAGGGGCGGGACGACGCCCGCCTGGAGGCGTACGCCCGTGCCGGCTCCGAGCCGAACCGCGCCATGGTCGAGGTCATCCGCCGGCGGCTGCACCTGACCACGCTCAAGTACCAGCGCCTCGAAGACCTGGTCGCGGCGGTCGGGCTTCCGAAGGAAAGGCTCTGCACGCACTGCTGGGACGGCAGCAGCACGCTCGACTGACCCGTCCGCCGATCGGGAGGCGCCGCGGTGCAGGCGGATCACCGGGCGTCCCGGAACACCTCGACGCAGCCGGCGGCCGGCGGCCCCGCCCCGAAGCGGGCCGTTTCCGTCCGGCGGCGCTCTTCGGGGCCGACGAGAACGATCCGCGAGGGGGCCGCCCCCTTGCCGACGAGGTACATTTTGACCGAGCTCGCTCGGCCTTCCGCCAGCAGGCGATCGAGCTCCGCCGCCTCCCCGCCATCCCCGCGGCCCAGCAGGCGGAGCCGCATCTCCGGGTCCCGGAGCAGCATCCCGGCGAGCGCATCGAGCTTGGCCGTTTCCCCCGGCGGGAGCGCATTGGATTTGCCGGCGAAGCAGACCACCGCCTCCGGCCCGGAGCCCGCCGCCGCCGGGGCGCCGCCGCCGGGGGCCTCGGCGGGCGGGGTTCGCGGTTCGGCCGGCCGCGGCGCCGGGCGCAAGGCCGGTTCCCGCCCGGGGCCGGGCGCTGCCGCGCCGGCGGGGGCGAGCCGGGCGGCGATCGCGGCGTGGATTCTCTCGGAGGCCTCCCGATCGGTGAGGCCGACCGCCCCGGTGCGGACCCCCACCTCGGTTCGCCGCGGGCCGCGCGGCACCAGGTCGATGCTCACCACGGTCCCGTCCGCGCGGCGGCCGGCGATCCGCGTTCCGGAGGGCCCGCCCGACTGCTCAACGATCTCGACCTTCAGGGATTCCAGGGCCGCGACGCAGGCCTGGGCGCTCCGGGGCTCTTCGGCGTCGTAGACCCGGACGACCCGGCCTTGGGTGTAAGCGATGGCGCCGGCCCCGGCCCCGGCGCCGACGGCGACCAGGGCGCAGCCGGAAGCCGCCGCGGCCGCGGCGGCGAGAACCAGTGCGCCGATGACCCGCCGGGCCGCGGCCGGCCGGGCGCCGCGCCGGATTATGCTTGACATCGCCCCCCGCTTCGGGAATGGGAGGGCATGGCCCCGCCGCTTCCGAGCCAAGCGCCGGGAGCCGCCAAGGAGCCCATGTTCCTCTCGCATTTCGGCCTCAAGCTGAGCCCTTTTCGCATCGAACCCGATCCGCATTTCCTTTGGCTCGGCGAAACGCACCGCGAGAAGCTCGCGGCCCTCGAGCACGCCATCCTGGAGAGCCGGGGCTTCCTGCTGCTGTCGGGCGCCGTCGGCACCGGCAAGACCGTTTTGATCCATCATTGCCTGCAGAGGCTCGCCGGGCGGATCAGGCCCGCGGTCATATCGGACCCCGGCATCGAGATCATGGACCTCTACCGCCTGCTCGCCGACGAATTCGAAATCGACGCCGGCGTTGCGGGCAAGGCCGATTTCCTGATCCGGTTCAAGGAGGTTGTCCGCCGCGCCGGCGCCGAGGGGCAGCCGATCCTGATCGTCATCGACGAGGCCCACCGCCTCGTGCCGGCCATGTTCGACGAGCTGCGGGTCCTCGCCGGAACCGACTTCGGCGGCGGGCTGCGGGTCAACGTCTTGCTGGTCGGGCAGGAGGAGCTCCACGGCCTGCTGCGCGACCCCGCCAACCAGGCCGTCCGCCAGCAGATCGCCTTCAGCCACCATCTGCGCCCGCTCGAGGCGGGCGAAACCCCGGCCTACATCCGCCACCGCCTCGCGGTCGCGGGCGGCGACCCGGGGCTCTTCTCCGCCGAGGCGGAAGCGGCGGTCCACCGCCTGACGCAGGGCACGCCGCGGATGATCAACGCCCTGTGCGACCGGGCCCTGCTGACGGCCTATCTCCGCGGTGAGCCGCGGGTCGAAGCGGGGGTCATCGGCGAGTGCGCCGCCGAGCTCGAGCTCGCGCTGAACCTCCCCCGCCCCCCGCCGGCGCCCGTTGAAACCCGGCCGGAAAACACCCCCGCGCCCGAGGCGCCGCCGGCCCCCAAGCTTCGCCCGCCGGCGCCCGCGGAGGGCGCGACCGCCGCCCGCGGCCCGCGCCTCGTCTGGGGCGGCGCTGCCGCCGGTCTCGCGGCCCTCGCGCTGGGGCTGCTCCTCACGCAGCTTCCGCGGCCCGGCGACCGCCCCCGGACGACGCCCGCGCCGGCGGACCGGGTCGCGACGGCGCCCGCCGCGTTGCGCCCGGAGAAAACGTTTCGGCTGATCTTCCGGCCGGGCTCCGCCGAGATCGAGGAGCAGTCGCTGGACGTCCTGGCGGCGCTCGCCGAACACCTCGCCGCCGCGCCGCAGAGCGCCGTCATGCTTGTCGGCGCGGCGCCGGATGCCCCCCCGGGGCTGGCGGCCGCGCTGGCGCGCCTGCGCGCCGATGCCCTCCAGGCGTTCCTGTCGAGCCGCATGGACGGGCCCGCGCCGGAGATTTCGGTCGTCGAGGCCCCGGAGAGCCCCGCCGGCGTCGAGGCCTTTGAAGGCGGGCGGCACGGCGCCGGCGTGCTGATCCGCGTCGCCCCCCCGCCCCCGGCCGAGCCGGTCAGCCCACAATGAGGATCGGGATCTCCTCCACCAGGTGCAGGACCTTCTGCGAGACGCTGCCCATCAGAAGCTCCCGGATCCCCGAGAGGCCCCGGCGGCCGAGGACGACCAGGTCGTAGCCCGACTGGGCCTCGGCGGCGATGTCGCGGGCGATGCCTTTGCGGCGGCTTTCGGTTTTGACGACGACCTGCTTCTCGCCGAACCCGTTGGCGACGAGCAGGGCCTTGGCCTTCTGCTGGGCGGCGGCGAGCACCTCCCGCTTCTTTTCCTCCAGGATGCAGAAACTGTCCCGCTGGGCGTTGAAGTAGGGGGTGAGCTCCGGGCTGTTCATGCCGCAAAGCGCGGCGGTGTCCGGGATGACGGAGAACAGGACCACCGTGCTCTCCCGGCCCACGATGCGGGCGACGTGGGCGACCGCCCGCATCGCGTTTTCGGAGTCGTCGAAAGCGACCAGAATTTTAGCCGGCATGGCACCTCCTGCGTCGGTTGAAAGGGGTCGGCGCGGCCGACCGGGGCGGCCGGCGCCGGGATCGTTTCCCGTCCCGCGCGGCAAGGTCCAATGCGCTTATCGCGGCGGCGGGCCGCCAAAGGGCGGGGCCTCAATCGGGCAGCAGGTCGTAGAAAAAGCGCATCACGTCCGAGCGGGTGACGATCCCGATCAGCCGGTTGTCTTCGACCACCGGCAGGCGGCCGACGTCGTGCTTGACCATCAGCTGCGCGGCCTGCATCGGGCTCGCCCCCGGTCCGATGGTGAGCACCGCGTTCGACATGAAGGCCTTGACCGGCGCGGTGAGCTGACGCTCCTGGCGCAGCTTGCGGAAATCGCGCCGGGAGATCATCCCGACGATCGCCCCCGCCTCCACCACCGGGATCCCGGTGATGCCCTTCTCCCGCAGCAGGTGGGCGACCTCCCCCATGGTCGTTTCGGGCGCCACCGCGTGGACCGGAAACGACATCAGGTCGACGACCTGGACCGAGGCCCGCTGGTTGCCGCCCACGAGCTCGAGGATCCATTCCTCCAGGGCATCGGGGTTGGCGCCCTTGACCAGCGCCGACCCGGCCCGCGGGTGCCCCCCGCCGCCCATGCTGCGCATGATCGCCCCCACGTCCAGCTGATCGGTCTGGCTGCGCCCGATCACCATGCAGCGCTTTTTTTCGGAAGCGACGAAAATCCCGAAGGCGGCATCGACGTTCAGGATCTCCATCGCCATGCGCATCACCACGGCGAGGCTGTCGACATGCTCCTCGAGAAAGACCTTGTTCACGCTCACGCGGTGGCCGTTGATCTTCACCCGCCGGGCCTGCTGCAGGATCTGGAAGAGCACCGCCTTGTGCGTCTCGCTGTAGACCGGCTTGAGGAAGGCGTTGAGGATGCGCAGGTCCGCCCGGCGCTCGAGCAGCCACCCGGCCGCGTGGGCGTCCTCGGCGGTCGTGGCCGGGAAGCTCAAGCTCCCGGTGTCCTCGTAGATCCCCGCGAGGAAGAGGGTCGCCTGCATGGGGGTTAAAAGCTTCCGGGCCCGCTTGAGCTCGCGCACCAGAAGCGTCGTGGTGGCGCCGACCGCTTCGACGCAGCGCTCATCGGCCTCGATCGTCCCGGCCTCGGGGTGGTGGTCGAAGACCGCGACGGCAAGCCCGCGGCGGCCGCGCAGCCCATCCATGCGCTCCAGCCGGCTCCAGCTCCCGGCATCGACAACGATCAGCCGCTCCACCCGGCCGAGGTCCACCTCGCCGGGAGCGTGCGTCTCGAAAAGATCCTTGTGGATGGACAGGAAGGCCTTGACGTTGGGGTTGAGGGTCTTGGGCAGAACCGCCAAGCTTCCCGGGAAAAGCAGGCCGGCGGCGATGACGGAGGCCAGGCCGTCGAAGTCCGTGTGCTTGTGCGTCGTGATGATCTGCATCCGCCGCCGTTCCCGTCGATTTCGATCCGCATGCCCGCCGCCGCCGCGCCGCTTGCGCCGGGATACTACCACAGCCGGCGGCCGGCCGGCAAGCCGCATCCGCCGCAGGCCGGGGCCGAGCGGGTTGACAGGTCCGCAGGGTTGAGTGATAAAGATTCCCTCGACGAAACCTTCGCCGGTAGGGCGATCCGCGGGCGGCGGGGCCCCCTCGCTGCTCCCGCGGGTGAAAGGGGCTGCATGCACAAGGCCATTCTATCGGTGCTCGGGCGCGACCGGCCCGGAATCGTCGCCGCCGTGGCCCGGACGCTCTTCGACCAGGGCTGCAACATCGAAAATGTCAGCCAGACCATGCTCCAGAACGAGTTCGCCGGGATCTTTATCGTGTCGCTGCCGCCGGGCCTCAGCACCGACGAGCTGCACGCGAGCCTGGATTCCCGGCTCGGCCTGCTCGGGCTGCGGGTGCACACCAAGCCGTGCGAGCCGCCCGCGGAGAACGGGGGCGCCTCTGGCGCCGAGCCTTTCGTGATCACCACGCGCGGGCCGGACCGCAAGGGGCTCGTCGCCGAGATCTCCGGGGTGATCGCGCGCTTCGGCGTGAACATCACCAACCTCCAGGCCGTCTTCAAGGGCGGGAGCGCTCCGGGCGACAACATCATGATCTACGAGGTCGACGTTCCGCGGAGCATCGACGTCCAGGCCTTCACCGCGGAGCTGCGCACCAAGGCCGCGGCGCTCCTGCTCGACTTGAGCATCCAGCACCGCAACATTTTCAAAGCGCTGCACCGCATTTGATTCACGGGAGGGCCGATCGGACGCCGCCATGCTGACCCCGCGTGAGATCCTGTCCACTTTGGAGATGGTGCGCAACGAAAACCTCGACGTGCGCACGGTGACGCTCGGCATCAGCCTGCTCGACTGCGCCGGACGCGAGCTCAACCCCTTGCGCGAGCGCATCGTGGAGCGCATCTTCCGGCTCGCGGCGGAGCTTGTGCCCGTCTGCGACCGCATCGGCCAGAAATACGGCATCCCGGTGGTGAACAAGCGCATCGCCGTGAGCCCCATGGCGGTGGTCGGGGCGGCCTTGAGCCCGCCGGAGATGGTGGAGCTCGCCCGGGCGCTCGATGCGGCCGCCCGCGAGGTCAACGTCGACTTCATCGGCGGCTTCTCCGCCCTGGTCGAAAAAGGCATCGCCCGCGGGGACCGCTCCCTGATCACGGCGCTGCCCGAAGCGCTGGCGGCGACCGAGCGCGTTTGCGCCTCGGTGAACGTTGCCTCCACGCGCGCCGGCATCAACGTGGACGCGGTCCTGATGATGGGGGCGGCGATCCGGCGCGCCGCCGAGCTCTCCGGCGACCGCGACGGCAGCGCCTGCACGAAGCTGTGCGTCTTCGCGAACATCCCGGAGGACATCCCCTTCATGGCCGGAGCCTACATGGGCATCGGCGAGGCGGACGCCGTCATCAATGTCGGGGTGAGCGGCCCGGGGGTGGTCAAGAAAGCGGTGGACCGGGCGCTCGCGGCCGACCCCGGCCTCGACCTGGGGAGCCTCTCGGAGCTGATCAAGAAGACCGCCTACCGCGTGACCCGCGTGGGCGAGCTGATCGGCCGGGAGGTGGCCGAGAGCCTGCGCATCCGTTTCGGGGTCGTGGACCTGTCGCTCGCCCCCACCCCCAACGTCGGCGACAGCGTGGGGGAGATTTTTCAAAGCCTGGGGCTTCTCGCCATCGGGGTGCCGGGCACGACCGCGGCGCTCGCGCTGCTGAACGACGCGGTGAAAAAGGGCGGAGCCTTCGCCAGCTCCCGGGTGGGCGGGCTGAGCGGCGCGTTCATCCCGGTCAGCGAGGACCTGAACATTTCCGAGGCGGCGCAAAACGGCCACCTCTGCCTGGCGAAGCTGGAAGCGATCACCAGCGTCTGCTCGGTCGGGCTGGACATGGTCGCCATCCCGGGCGACACCTCGGCGGAGACGATCGCCGCCCTGATCGCCGACGAAATGGCGATCGGGGTCGTGAACAACAAGACCACGGCCGCGCGGCTGATCCCGGTCCCGGGCAAGCAGGCCGGCGACAAGGCCTATTTCGGCGGGTTGATGGGGCAGTCGGTCATCGTCCCGGTGAACAACGCCGTCGCACCCAACCCCTTCCTGCGCCGGGGAGGGATTATTCCGGCGCCGATCCACAGCTTGCGCAACTGAGGACGGGGGCACGCGCCCGATTCGGGCGCGCCACGCCGCTGCCCGCGGCGGCCGGGAGCTTGGGGCATCCGGCGACACCGGACCGCACCCCGGGGGAAGGGGATCGGGATTGACCATGAGGGTCGAAGGCCGTTTGAAAAGCGGGATCTGGCTCGACGGGATCAAGTTCGGCCTGCTCGCAGCGGTCGCGGTCGCGCTCATGGCCGCGGCGACCGGCCGCCTGGGGTACCACTGGCAGTGGTATCGGCTGCCGCGCTACCTCGCCGGCTCCTTCGAAGACGGCTGGGAGCCGGGGCCGCTGCTCGCCGGCCTCGGGGTCACCTTCGAAGTCGCGGGGGCCAGCCTGCTGCTGGCCTCCGCCTTCGGACTGATCGCCGCCCTGATGCGCCTTTCGAGCTCGCTGACGGCCCGCTTCGCCGCCCGGGCCTATCTCGAGCTGATCCGCAACACGCCCCTTTTGGTTCAGCTCTTTTTCATCTACTTCGTGGCCGCCCCGATCGCCGGAATGAACGCCTTCAGCTCGGCGGTGCTGGCGCTCAGCCTCTTCGAGGGAGCCTACGCCTCCGAGCTTTTCCGCGCCGGGATCCTCTCCATCCGGCGCGAGCAGTGGGAAGCGGCTTTCAGCCTGGGCCTCGGCCGCCTCAAGACCTACCGGCTGGTGATCCTGCCTCAGGCCCTGAGGAACATCCTGCCGCCGCTCACCAGCCAGGCGATCTCCCTGGTCAAGGACTCGGCCCTCGTCAGCACGATCGCCATCGCGGACCTGACGATGCAGGCCCAGTCGGTGGTTTCCGAGACCTTTCTGGTGTTCGAAGTCTGGTTCACCGTGGCGGCGGTCTACCTCGCGGTGACGCTCTCCCTCTCCCTGGCCGCGGGGGCCATGGAGAGGCGCATGCACCGGTACCGTCTCTAGCCCCGGCGCTGCCCGCCCGGGCGCGCGAAAGGAGGAGCTATGCGAAACGCCATTCGGCTTCTCGCGGCATGGGCGCTGTGCGCCGCCCTGCTGCCCTGGCCGGCGCTCGCCGGCGAACTGCAGCAGAAACTCGCGGCCGAAAGCACGATCGAGCAGGTGGTCAAGCGCGGGGTCCTGCGCGTCGGCATGTCCACCTTCGTCCCCTGGGCGATGGCCGATAAGACCGGCGCGCTCATCGGTTTCGAGATCGACGTCGCCACCCGCCTGGCGCAGGACCTGGGGGTCAAGGCCGAATTCGTCCCGACGAAGTGGGCCGGAATCATCCCGGCGCTGCTCACCGGGAAGTTCGACGTGATCATCGGCGGCATGGGCATCCAGCCGCAGCGCAGCCTCAAAGTCAACTTCAGCATCCCCTACGATTACTCCGGGGTGGCGATCGTCGCGCACCGCGAGCTCGCCGCGGGCTTTGCCAAGCTCGAGGACTTCGACCGGCCGGAGGTGACGGTGACCGCCCGTCTCGGCTCCACCGCGGCGGCGGCGGCCAACAAGCACCTGCCCAAAGCCCAAAAGCGCTTCTTCGACGACGAATCCCAAGTGGTCCAGGAGCTGCTGAACGGGCGCGTGCACGCCCTGCTTGCCGGCACCCCCCTGCCGGCTTACCAGGCGCTGAAGTACCCCGACAAGCTCTTCCTGCCGCTTGCGGGCACGATCACGCGCGAGCCCATCGCCTTTGCGGTCCGCAAGGGCGACGCCGACACGCTGAACGTCCTGGACAGCTGGATCCGGGTGGTGGAATCCGAGGGGTGGCTGGCGGAGCGCAAGGCCTACTGGTTCGAGAGCCAGCAGTGGGAGTCCCGGCTCAAATGACGGCCGCAGGCGCCGGGGGGCGCCGGGGGGCCTTCGGGCCGACTCCGGCGGGTGGGCGATCCTGATGGGTCCGGGCCGGCCGCGGTTTTCGGCGCTCGACCTCGCGATCCTCGCGCTCGTCCTGCTCGCGGGGCTCGCGGCCTATTACCGGATCCGCGACGGCTTGAATTACCGCTGGGACTGGGGCGCCATGCCCCAGTACCTCCTGCGGTACGACCCCGCGGCGGGGCGCTGGCGCGCGAACGTCCTGCTGCAGGGCTTTTTCATGACGATCGGGCTGAGCATCTGGACGATGCTCTTCGCGAGCCTCATCGGGGCGGGCGTCGGCTTCCTGCGGCTGAGCCGCCACCGCTTCCGCCGCTGGGCGGGCACGGTCTATGTCGAGCTCACGCGCAACACGCCGCCGCTCGTGTTGGTCTTCATTTTCTACTTCTTCATCGGCGACCAGCTCCTGCCGGCGCTCGAGCTGGAGCGGCTCTTCCCGGCGGGCGCCGGCGGCGGCGGATGGCTGCCGGAGTGGCTGGCGCCGGCCCCGGGGGCCTTGGTCCCGTTCATCTCGGCGGTGCTCACCCTCTCGATCGTCGAGGGGGCCTACATCGCCGAGATCGTGCGGGCGGGCATCCGCTCGATCGAGCGCGGCCAGGGCGAAGCGGCGGCCGCCCTGGGCTTCTCGCGGCGCCAGCGGATGCGCCACATCATCCTGCCGCAGGCCTGGCAGCAGATCCTGCCCCCTTTGGGCGGGCAGTTCATCTCGACCATCAAGGACTCCGCCATCGTCTCGGTCATATCGATCCAGGAGCTGACCTTCCGCGGGATGGAGCTCATGTCATCGACCTACCTGTCTTTCGAAACCTGGATCACGATCACCGGGCTCTATTTCGCGCTCACCTTCGGCTGCTCGCTCGCCGTGGCCCGGCTGGAGGCCTGCGTGCGCCGCCGCCGCTCCCGGCGCCCGCCGCCCTGAAAAGAGGGTCCGCCATCGGCGGACCCGGGCAAGATCGTTCTACTTCACGCTGACGACCGGGCAGGCGGCCTGCAGAATCACGAACTGCGCCGTGGATCCCATGAGGAGCTTGCCGACCTTGGAGCGGCGCTTGACCCCCACGAAAATGGCGTCGGCCTGGCTCTCCTTGGCGAATTCGACCAGGTCCTCTCCGGGCGACATGCCGCGGATCAGAAGGTGGGTTTTGCACTCCACGTTCTTGTCCGTGAACATGGAGCGGGCCCACTCCAGACCTCTTTCCGCGTCCTCGATGTCCTTCTGCTGCTCCTCGGTGCCCTTCTGCATCGAGGTCACCACATCCACCGCGGCCTTGAAGGCGATGGCATGCTTGCGCGCCAGCTTGAGGGCTTCTTTGGCCGAACTGCTCCCGTCATACCCCACCAGAAGTCTCATCAATCTCTCCCTCTCTGCGTTTGACTCTCCGCCGGGATCGCTCCCCTTGGCGATTCTGTAGTCAATTCGCCTGCGGCTGTCAATCGTCAAGCGCGGCACCGCGGCGGCCGATGCCGGGCAGCGGGGCGGCATCAAGGGGTGGCGGCCGCCGGCCCTGCGGGCCACAACCCGATGTGTTTCCACGTGAAACGCCGCGGAGGCCCGCGGGCCGTCTTGACATCCCCGGGCCCTTCGGCGTATCAACCGGTGGGAAGAAAAACCGCCCGTGCGGCCAACGGCGCCGCGCCCGCCCCCGCGCGAAGCCGGAAATCGAACCCCCATGGCGCCCATGACGCACACGCTCCCGCCGCAGCTGCATTACCGGATCGGGCTGATTTCCGACACGCACGGCCATCTCCCCGCCCGCGCGGCCGACATCTTTCGGGGGGCCGACATCATCCTCCACGCCGGCGACATCGGGGGGGAGGAGATTCTGGATGCACTGGCCGAGGTGTCCCGGGTGGTGGCGGTGCGCGGCAACATGGACTGGGGGCCGTGGGCGGACCGGCTGCCTGAAAGCGCGCGGGTGCACGCCGGGGACCTGGAGGTGCACCTGGTTCACGACCGGCTGCGGTTCGCGCCGCCGAAGCCGCATCGAGGCGCCCTTGCGCTGGTGAGCGGCCACACCCACCGGGCGGCGGTCGAACGGCAAAACGGAATCCTGCACATCAACCCCGGAAGCGCCGGCCAACCGCGCCACGGGCGCGGCGCCACCGTCGCGCTCCTCAGGGTCCGCGGCGCAAGCGCGGAGGCGGAGATCATCGAGCTGCTCCCCTGACCTCCGTTCCCCCGCGCCGGACGAGGATGAGCTCCCGCCGCGTCCTCAACCCCGGCAGGCAGTAAGGCTGCCTCGCGATGGCCAGCGGCGGGACGGAAGCCGCCGCGACGCGCGCCAGCGCCGCCATCTCCGCCTCCGGCACGGCCCCCTTGTAGGCGATCGCCTGCCCGCCTGCGTCGAGCAGCGGCACGGCCAGCCGCACGAAGGCCTCGAGGGGAACGGCGGCGCGGCTCACGACCGTGTCGTAGACCCGGCCGGCTCCGCCCCGCCGGGCGAAATCCTCGAGACGCTGGTTGAGCGCCTCGACCCCTCCGAGCCCCATGGCGCGCACCGCATGCCGCAGGAAGCTCACCTTTTTCCGCGAGGAATCGATCAGGGTGGTCGCGAGGCCGGGGATCGCGACGTGCAGCGGAAGCCCCGGAAAACCGCCCCCCGTGCCCACATCCAGGAGGCGCGAGCCCGGGGCCACGAGCCCGGCGGCGGCGAGCGAGTCCAGGAAATGGTTGCGGGCGATCTCCTCGGGGCGGGTGATGGCGGTCAGATTGGAGACCGCGTTCCAGGCGACCAGCTCGGCCGCGTGGCGCGCGAAGCGGCGGAGCTGATCGTCGGTCAGCGCCAGGCCGAAGGCTTCGGCCCCGTCGGCGATCAGGCGCGCCCACTCGTGCGAGCCGATTTGCATGGGACCCCGGCTAGTTGATGCAGACCCGGCGGACCTCGGTCATGTCGGTGATCCCCTGGAACACCTTGGCGATGCCGTCCTGCTTGAGGGTCGACATCCCCTGCTTCATGGCCTGGCTGAAAAGGTCCTCGGTGTTGGCCTGCCGCTTGATCATCAGCTTGATCTCGGGGGTCCCCTCCATGAGCTCGTGGATCCCCAGGCGGCCGCGGTAGCCGGTGCCCGAGCAGTTGTCGCAGCCGACCGGCTTGTAGATCTTGAGATCCTCGGCGTACTGGATCCCCGACCGCTCGAACCAGGCGTTGCCGTATTCCATCTGGAACGCCTCGAACTCCTCGGCGGTCACGAAATGCTGCTTGCGGCAGTTCAGGCACAGCCGCCGGGTCAGGCGCTGGGCGAGCACCCCCAGGAAGGCGTCGGAGAAGTTCAAGGGGTTCAAGCCCATGTCGAGCAGGCGCGTCACCGTCTCGGGGGCGCTGTTCGTGTGCAGCGTGGAGAAGACCAGGTGGCCGGTGAGCGAGGCCTCGATCCCGATGGAGGCGGTCTCCTCGTCGCGCATCTCGCCGATCATGATGATGTCCGGGTCGGCCCGCAGGAAGGCCCGCATGATCCGGGCGAAGTCCAGCCCGATCTTGGGCTTGACCTCCACCTGGCGCAGCCCCTGCTGCGTGATCTCGATCGGGTCCTCGGCGGTCCAGATCTTCACCCCGGGCCGGTTGATGTAGCCGAGGAGGCCGTGAAGGGTCGTGGTCTTGCCCGAGCCGGTCGGCCCGACCGCCAGGATCAGGCCGTAGGGCTTTTCGATGATCCGCTTGATCACCTCGAGGTTGCGCGGCGACAGGCCCATCTCGTCGATCTTGATCGCGCCCGAGGCGGCGAGGATCCGGAGCACGACGTCCTCGAATCCGCCGGCCGTCGGCAGCGTCGCAACGCGCATCTCGAAGACCGGCACCCCCTTGCGGCGGAACTTGATTTTGCCGTCCTGGGGCAGCCGCCGCTCGGCGATGTCGAGGTTTGCCATGATCTTGATCCGGGAGACCACCCCGCGGACGAGCGAGTTCGGCACCTTCATGTACTCCTGGCAGACGCCGTCCAGGCGGAAGCGGATGCTGGTCGCCTTGGTGACGGCGGAAGGCTCGATGTGGATGTCGGAGGCGTTCTTGCGGTAGGCCGCAATGATCAGCTGGTCGACCAGCTTGACCACCTGGTTGGACGCCTCCTCGAGGTCGCTCGGAAGAACCTCGTCCTCCTCATCTTCGTCGCGGGCGTCGAAGGTGATCTCGGGGACGATGTCGGCCTGCTGAGCGGGCGCATCGGCCGCCTCGCCCGTCGGCGCCGATTCGGCTTCGAAGAAGAACCGGATGAACTCGAGGATGTCCTCGCGGATGGCGACCGAGAACGTGATCTGGGCCGTTTTCATCAGCGATTTGATGTTGTCGGTCTTGTTCAGGTTGCGCGGGTCGTCGACCAGGACCTCGAGCCCCTCCTTCGTCCAGGAAATCGGGATCCAGAGCTCGTTCTGCAGGAAGGCCTTCTTCAGGCTCGTCAGCAGCTGGAACGGCACGGGGACGTTGGGGTCGAAGACCCGGAAGCGGCAGCCGTAGTAGAGCGAAAAGGATTTTCCGATGGCCTCCTTGCGGACCTTGTAGGTCTCGATCAGGACGTGCTCGACGCTTTTCCCGATTTTCTTGGCGGCCGCGAAGGCTTTCTGGAGCTGGTCGGTCGTCACCAGCTTTTCGCGCAGGAGGTAGTCGTACTTCGAGCTCGAGTTGTAGGCGGCCGACAGGGCCGCGAGCCGCTTGCCGATCTCCGGCTCGCGCGGATTCAGCTCGGAGGCCGACTTGTAGAGGTCGATCGCCTGGTCGCGGAGGTTGCGCTTTTCCAGCTCCTGCCCGACGAGGTAATAGACCGAGCCGGTCTTCTCCTCGTCCATGTTGGCGGTCTGGATCATCGCGTCCAGCTCGTCGAGCAGCGTGGCCGGCGTGTGCAGCTTGAGCAGGCACTGCGCCATCTCCGGCACATACTTATCGAGGGGGTAGTCTTCGTTGAAGAGCTTGGCGTATTCCTTGACCGCCTCGTGGTAGAGCCCCATCTCCAGGAAGGCCGAGGCGCTGTCGACCACGGCGGAGACGTCCCCGGAGCTCGACAGGGCGTCGCGGATCCAGGAGAGGTCCTTTTCGGAAACCCTCTCCGCCGCCCCGCCGTTCTCCTCCTGGGCGATCTCCTTCTTGAGCAGCTCGATCCGGTCCTTGATCGTGCCCTGGATTTCGATGTCGAAGACAGGTACCGCCGGCAGGATGTTTTCGTAGATCGCCAGCGACTCGGCATAAAGCCCCATTGAACGGCAGACTTCGGCTTCGTTGATCCGACTGTCCAGATCCGATCTCATCGTGCCCTCTTCGCCTTTCCCTGGCCCCGCGGAGCCGCCGCCGCTTGCGGCCGGCGGCGCGGCGCCGATCTCAGCGGCGGAAAAACCGCTTGAGCCCCCGCGCCGGCTTTCCAAGCGCCAGCCGGGGCAGGATGATGTCGCAGTGCAGGCGGATGACGGCGCTCGCGACGTCGTTTTGCGCAAGCACCGCCAGGGTGAACCCATCGCCGCGGCGGACGATCACCCGGCCGGCCGCGAAGACGAGGTCGGCTTCCCGCACGCCCTCCAGCAGGCGGATCAGGTTCGTCCATTCCGCGCCGCCGGCCGCGCCTGCAGGGGGTTTGGCGGGGACGGCCGCAACCAGCCGGCCGTCCGCCGCGAACACCATGACGGCCCGGACACCCGGAACCGCCGCGATTTCGGTCAGCTCGGCGTGCATGCGCCCTCGCCGCCGCTCTCCTCCAGGACCCGAAACAGACGGTCCCGCGGGCACCGGGGGGTCACCCAGATCGCGGTCGTCTGCCGGCCCGGCAGGAACACGCATCCCTGCAGCTCGCTGCGATCGATGTACCCCGCGCACAGCCGCCCGAGGCCCAGGCGTTCGCCGCAGCGCGCGATCCCCTCCAGCCGGTCGTCCCAGGTGGAATCGGCGCGCACCGCCTCGATCCCGTTTAAGCTCCCCAGGGCGGCATCGAGCATCCGGCGCAGCGCCTCCGGATCGCTTGCGCGCGGCGGGCGCACGGCTGGCGGCGGGGGCGCGTGCCGGGGCCGCCCGCCGGCGGCCTCCGCCTGGACCTCGTCCGAGCGCCGGGCGGCTTCCAGAAGGAGCGAAGGCAGCTCCTTGCGGATGCGCTTTTCGCCCACGGCGCACTCGTTTTGAATGGCCAGGCTCACGTGGTCCCAGGAAAACACCTCCAAGGCCGCCGCTTCGGCCGCGAGCGTCCCGCATCGGGCGTCCAGAAGTTCGCCGTCGCGGAAGAAGAGGACCCCCGTGCGCCCCGTCGCCTTGTCGTAAAGCCTCAGCGTGCAGGTCTTCTGCTCCACCTCGATCAGCTGCAGGAAGACGCCGGTCGAGATGTTGTGCAGCAGGCCGCCTTCGGTCTGCCGGCGCAGCAGCGCCAGCACCTGCCGGGCGAGCGCCTCGGCCCGGAACGGCTTGGCGATGACGTCCATCGCCCCGCTGCGCCGCGCCAGCGCCTCGAGCTCCGGCGAGCTGAAGCCGGTGATGATGATCACCGGAATGTCCGGATATCGGTCCATGACGGCCGCCAGCAGCTCGAACCCGTCGACCGCGGGCATCTTGAGATCGGTGACGACGAGCGCGATGTCCTGGCGCTTCAGGCACTCCAGCGCCTCGGCGCCGTCCCCCGCCAGCACCACGCTGAAGGCGTTCGCGTAGCGCGCCAGCCCCTCGCTCAGGTCGTGCAGCAGGCGGCGATCATCGTCGACCAGGAGGACCTTGCGGGCGCTCATGCCGGCCTCCGCCGTCCGCCCGCCGCGGGCCCGGAGAGCTCCAGCGGGACGCGGTCGGCGAGCTTCAGCCCGCCGGCGGCGAGGACCACGCCGACGAGCAGGAGGACCCCGCCCAACCCGAAGCCCGCCAGGGCGCGCAGGTCGGACCGGAGCTCGGCGATGCGCTCGTCCAAGCGTGCCGCCGGCGCGCTGAATTCCTCGATTCCGGCCGCAACACCGACGGCCAGCTGCGTGCCGGGCACCGGCGCGCACGCCATGAACTCTTCGCGGAATTTGCCTTGGCGGTCGCGCCCGAAGCAGAAGCCGCGGGACATCCGGCCCTCCTGCACCCCGGTCAGCAGGGCCCAGAATCCCTCGAAATGCGCCCCCAGCCCCTCCCGCAGCGTGCTGAGGTCGGTTCCGGGGAGCCAGCGTTCGTCGGCGTGCAGCCGGGCGCGCCAGGCGGCATCGGCTCCCGGCCGCTCGTAGACGAAGGCCGTGCCGATGCGCGGCGGTGAAGCCAGAAAGACCGCCCGCAGGAGGCGGTCGCGATCGGCTTCCGTGCTGCCCGACGGGGGGAGCGCGGCGAGGGCCGCGCCGGTTTGCTGGGCGAGCGACCGCGCGGCCGCCGCCAGGTTCTCCTCGGAGAGCTCGCCGACGATGCGGCGGCTCTCCTGGCTCAGACGGAACAGCCGGTGTTCGACCAGCTTCTGGAAAACGAGGCCGGCGCCGGTCAGGACCGCCGCGGGGAGCAGGAAAAAAAGACAGAGCGCCTTGATCCGCCATCCGAAGCGGCCCAACCCCCGCACCGCGAGGCGCTCGGGCCGGGCCGCGGCGGCCGCGGCTTCCGCCGGCGCGGCGGGTCGGGCGGCGAGCGCCTCTTCGACGGATAGGGTCTCCTCGAGGCCGGCGAGGGCGTCGTCCGGGTCCGCGCCGACCGCGAACCGCGGCCGGGCGACGACGATCGGGTGGCCGCAGGCGCGGCAGGTGAACGAGGCGGAATGCGATCTGATTTTGGAGGCGTCGACGCGGTATTTTTTGCCGCAATCCTCGCAGATCGCGAGCAGCCGGCTGGCCGCCGGCTCATCCCGGGCGGCCCGGCTGTCGCGAGGTGCGCCCGCCGCGGCCTCTCCGTGCATCCGGTTCATAGCGTCTTCGCGGCGGCGCCCGGCGCCCCCGCGCTCTCCATCATGAGGTTGTCAGGTTGTGGAAACGCACCCACCCGGCCGCCCGGGCGCACGGCGACAGTCGGCTCCCCGGCCGACCGCATGACCGGCGCGCCCGGCGGCCCGAAGCCCTGCACCGCTCACGGCTGATCCCCGCCGCGGGTCAGCTCCCGCCGCAGGGCGTCCAGCTCCGCCTTGACGAACGCCTTGATTTCGGCCACGGCGCGCGCAAGCTCCTCCGCCGTCACGGCGGCGGGGCGGGCGGCGGCGGCGGCCGGGGCCCCGGGCGGCTGAGCGGCCGGGCGCGGCTCCGCGGCTTGCCGCTTGGAGATCTTGTCGCGCAGCTCCTGGTAGCTTTGCATGGCCGCCTGCAGGCGCTGGCGCTTGCCGGTCTCGCTCATGCCGGGCGCGGCGACGATCTCGTCGAGGCCCGCGAAGACCCGGTTCAGCACCGCAAAGGTGTTCGGGTGCACGCGGCTGCGGCTGGACTTGATGTACTGGCCGAGCGACCCCAGGATCTGGAAAAAGGCGGTGGCATACTTGTCTTTCTGGAACGCCACCTTGAGCAGGCCGATCTGGTCGAGGAAGCCCTCGACGGCGTCCGGGGTGATTTCCCAGTCGATGGACAGGACGATCTTTTTCAACTCGGCAAGGGGGGAATCGGCCTTCGGCGGCCGCTTCTCGGCCGCGGTCGCCGGGGTCTCCTCCTCGCTGAAAAGCTCGTCCAGCCGCTTCTCCAGTTCTTGGTTCAGCGCGTCCGTTTTGCTTTGTGGGCTCAAGGCCGGTCTCCTCTTATAGCATTTCGCTGCGGATAGCTCCGACGGAAAGGGCGATGATCTTCTTCAGGGTCGTCACCACATTGACCCCTTTGGCGGCGCTGGCCGGAAAATACGGTTTTTGGAAGTCGCGGTTCAGATCCTCCTCGAGGACCTCGATCGGCAGCAGCGGGATGCCGTGCTCCTTGAGGTCCATCTTGTTGTACTGGAGCACCCAGGGGATGGTCTGGAGGCTCTTCTTGTAGCTCAGAAGGTTTTCCTGGAGGTTCTGAAGGGATTGGATGTTTTTTTCGCGGCGCACGGCCATGGCATCGGCGACGAAAACGACCCCGTCCACCCCCCGCAGCACCAGGCGGCGGGTGGCGTTGTACTTGACCTGGCCGGGGACCGTGTAAAGCTGGATCTTGATGTCGTAGCCGTTGATCGCCCCGATGTCGAACGGCAAAAAGTCGAAAAAGAGGGTGCGGTCGCCGTGGGTCTTGACGGTCACCATCTCGGCGTTGATCCGCTGCTGAAACTTGCGGTAGATGTACTCCAGGTTGGTCGTCTTCCCCCCGCGGCCGGGGCCGTAGTAGACAATCTTGACCTGGATGATCTTATTCTTGAGATTGATGAAGGCCATGGGCTTCCCGCGCGGGTGCCGCCGCGCACCCGAAATCACGCACGCGAGCGCAGCAGGGGTTCCAGGATCTGCTTGAGCTGCTCCACCGATTCGCCCACCTTGAGCCGCAGAAATCCGAGCGAGATGTCGTTGCCGAAAATGGTGATCAGCAGGAATTCCGAGGAGATCTTGTTGAAATGGATGTTCTCCTTCTTTCCTTTGTGGAACAGCAGGGAGAATTCGTTTTCCCCGATGATTTTCGCCATGGCGCTCACCGCGCCGAAGTTGCCGGCCGCCAGCGCCGCGAGCGAATAGATGTCGTGCTGCTTCTCGCCGTTGTCGAGGTTGGTGATGATGTTCCCGGCCATGTCGATCAGGAAGACGCACCGCACCCCGTTGTCGACCAGATCGGTCTTCAGGACCTCCTCGATCCGGTCGAGCTGTCTTTGATCAAGCGTGTATGACACGTCCCGCCCCTCCTTGCCTGTGGTCAAAGCGCCGTCGCTATCTTAGTGTCGGCATTTCGTAAGGAAATCTTAAGCCGCCCGATCGCCGCGCGTCGGGGAAGCGGATCGGCCGCAGGGAAAACCGCCCCGGAAGAGCCCGCCGCGGTCGACCCCTCAAACCGCCGCGGGCGCGGCCCTTAGGCCCGATCACGGCTGTGGGAAAACAGGCATCAAGCCGTCGGCCGAAGCGTGCGGCGATTTGGTAAGCGAAGCGTTTTCAATGAGATGTGATCATGCCCACGCGCCGCGCCGTGCAGGCCCACGGCCTCAAGACGAGGTTTCGCCGCAGCCTGATAGATTAAGGTTACGACGATTGGCCGATTCTTGCAAGATGAATCGTTTCGGTAACTTCCGCGAAAAATGGGGCGGGCGCGGAACGCACCCCCCGCCCGCGGGGAGAGCGCCGCGCCGCTTTCGGCTCGGCGGCGGGAGGTCAGGCCTTGACCGGCGCGCGTTCGTCCTTGAAATCCATCTGGATCAGCACCTCGCTGCCGCCGCTGAAGGTCACGCGGGCATCCGGGTAGCGCTTCTTGAAGACGTGCAGCATGGAGGCGTTTTCGCGCAGCACCGTCGCCGAGAAGCCCTTGAAGCCGTTGGAGCGGGCGATCCGCTCGAGGGCCTCCAGCAGATAGGAGGCGATGCCCTGGCCCTGGTAGTCCTCGCGCACGACGAAGGCGACCTCCGCGCGCTCCTCGTCCTCCTTCGCGTAGGAGCCGATGGCGATGATCTCCTTGTGCCCGCCCTTCCGCGCCAGGCCGATCAGGGAGATGTTGTGCCGGTAGTCGATGCTGGCCCACTGCTTCTGGACCACCTCGTGGGTGAAGGTCCGCATCTTGTAAAAAAAGCGGTAGTAGATCGTCTTCTCCTGGAGGGAATAGAAAAAGTTGCGGTAGGCGAATTCGTCGGAGGGCAAAAGGGGCCGGAACTCGATCGTGCGCCCGTTTTTCAGGGTGCAGGTGCTCTTGTATCCCTCGAGGAAGATCAAATCGTCGGTGGAGGGCGGCAGCTGGTCGGCGAAGATGTAATGGCGCTTGCGCGCGATGTCGATGAGCTCCTCCCGGAACTTGGGGTGGGCGATCTGGGCGAGCTCCATGACGCGCTGGTAGATGCCCTTGCCCTTGAGCTCGGCGATGCCGTACTCGGTGACCACGAAGTTGACGTCGCCGCGGGTCGTCGCCACCCCGGCGCCTTCGCTCAAGTGCGGCACGATGCGCGACACCCGTCCCCCCTGGGCCGTGGAGGGCAGCGCGATGATCGAAAACCCGCCCGGGGACATCGAGCTGCCGCGCAGGAAGTCGACCTGGTCGCCGATGCCGCTGTAGAAGCGGTAGCCCGTCGAGTCGGTGCAGACCTGCCCGGTGAGATCGACCTCGAGGGCCGAGCTGATGCTGATGAAGCGCTCGTTGCGGGCGATCACCAACGGATCGTTGACGAAATCCGAGGAGCGGAAATAGAAGGCGGGGTTGTTGTCGACGAAATCGTAAAGCCGCTGGGATCCCATGCAGAGCGAGGCGACGGTGCGGTCGGGAAGCAGGGTCTTGCGCTTGTTGGTGATCACCTTTTTTTCGAACAGCGGCAGAAAGCCGTCGGTGATGACCTGGGTGTGCAGCCCGAGGTCCCGTTTGCCGTCGAGCTGCTTCAGGATGTGGAACGGCAGGTTGCCGAAGCCGACCTGCAGGGTCGCGCCGTCGTCGACGAGCTGCGCGATGTAGTGCCCGATGCGCCGGGAGACCTCGTTTTCGGCGATGGTGGGCACCGACTGGACGAGCGGCTCGTCGTGGGGGACGACCCAGTCGATGTCGTCCATGTGAATGAAGCTGTCCCCCCAGGTCCGGGGCGCGCGCGCGTTGATCTGCGCGATCTTCAGCCGCGCGTTTTCAAGCCCCGCGCGGGTGATGTCCACCGAGGCCCCCAGGCTGCAGTAGCCGAACTTGTCCGGCGGGCTGACCTGGACGAGGGCCACGTCCAGCCCGATGCGATGGCTCGAAAACAGGTTCGGAATCTGCGAGAGATAGACCGGAATGTAGTCGATCCGGCCCTCGAAGGCGGCCTCGCGCATGGCGCGGCTGATGAAGAACAGCTTCAGCGAAAAGCGCTTCTGGAAGGCGGGGTCGTCGACGTACCGCGACAGCGTGAAGGAGAGCATCTGGTAGATCATGATGTCCTGCAGCGCCGGGTCGCCGACCATGGCATGGATCAGCTGCTGCGGCTCGCCGCAGCCGGTGCCGATGAAGACCCGGCTGCCGCGCTTGACCTTGGCGACGGCCTCCGGGGCCGAGAGAATCTTGCTGCGGTATGCCTCTTTCCAATCCATGAATGCGCCTTCCGTCTCTTCACGGTGGGGATTTCCCGCGCAGGACGCCGATCGGCCGCGGGGTCCGGTTCGGCCGCGAGGGGCACCCCGGAAGGCGTTTTTAACAAAAAACAAAGAGCGGAACCAGGAAATAATGGTATAGTGGACCGCAAGGGGTGGCAAGCCGCCCGCCGGCCGCATCCGGCGGCCCGGGCGCCTGGATGCATCGCATGAAATCATTGAAGCCCGACGACCTGAACCGCCCGTTCGCCCGTCTGGGGGAGTTGCTCGCGCGCCGGTCGCTTCGCCTCGCCCGCGGGCCGGACCGCTCGGCGCCGAACGCGCGCGCCGCTCAGGCGCTCTCGCCGCCGGACGACGCCGCCGAATTCGCCGGCGCCATGGCCGGCGTCCGGCCCATCGACCGCGGCCGGATCGCCGACCCCGGGCCGCCGCTCCCCCCCGCCGCGGCGCCGGCAGCGGCGCCTCCGGACGCCGAGGAGATCGCCGCGCTGCGCGCGCTCGTCCGCTCCGGCGCGGGCTTCACGGTTTCCGACACCCCCGAGTACATGGAAGGCGCCGTTTGCCCGGCCCCGCCGGAGATCACCCGGCGGCTGCACCGCGGGGACTTCTCGATCGGCGGTCATCTCGACCTTCACGGCCTGACCGTCTCCGAGGCGCGCCGGGCCGTCGACGGCTTCCTGCGGGAGGCCGTGCGGGCCGGCACGGGCGCGGTCCTGATCATCCACGGCCGCGGGCGCTCCTCGCCGGGCGAACCGGTTCTGAAGACCCGGGTGGCCGAATGGCTCTCGCGCGGGCCCTGGCGCAAATGGGTCCTCGCCTTCGCGAGCGCGCGGCTGTGCGACGGGGGCGCCGGCGCGAGCTATGTCCTTCTGCGCCGCCGCCCGATCGGCATCCGGCGCCGCCGCCGGCGCCCGCCGGCGCATCCTCCCGTCCGGTGAGGCGCGCCCGCCCGGCGGCGGATAACGGCGGGCTTTGAATTTTGATATTGACAGGCAACCAATCGGATTATATACTTGTGATTTACATCAAGGCGAACATAATCCGCGTCGCGTCAGTCGCCATCCCGTTTCGGGATCACCGAGGCGGGTTTTTTGTTCCGTTTCCGGCCGCACACGTTCAAAGGGATCTGGCACCATGAAAAAGGACATCCGCCGCGTCAGAAACATCGGCATCAGCGCCCATATCGACTCGGGAAAAACGACCCTCACCGAGAGGATCCTCTTCTACACCCAGCGCATCCACGCCATGCACGACGTCAAGGGCAAGGACGGCGTCGGCGCCTTCATGGACAGCATGGACCTCGAGCGCGAGCGCGGCATCACCATCGCGTCGGCCGCCACTTTCTGCGAATGGAAGGACCATGAGATCAACATCATCGATACCCCCGGGCACGTGGACTTCACCATCGAGGTCGAACGCTCCCTGCGGGTGCTCGACGGCGCCGTCCTGGTGCTCTGCGCGGTCGGCGGCGTCCAGTCCCAGTCCATCACCGTCGATCAGCAGATGCGCCGCTACCAGGTGCCCTGCATCGCCTTCGTGAACAAGCTGGACCGCTCCGGCGCCAACCCCGAGCGCGTCCTCGACCAGCTGCGCGAACGGCTGGGCCACAACGCCGTCGCGCTGCAGATCCCGATCGGCCTGGAGTCGGAGTTCCGCGGGGTCGTCGACCTGATCCGCATGCAGGCGGTCTATTTCGACGGCGAGCGCGGCGAAACGGTGCGCACCGGCGAAATCCCCGACGCGCTGCGCGGGCTGGCCGCGCAGAAGCGCGAGGCGCTGCTCGACGCCGCGTCGATGTTTTCCGACGAGCTGACCGAGGCGATCCTCGACGAAAAGCCCGTGGACCCGGAGCTCGTCGTCGCAGCGCTCAGGGCCGGGGCGTTGAGCCGCCGCCTGACCCCGGTGCTCATGGGCTCGGCCTACAAGAACAAGGGGGTCCAGCCGCTGCTCGACGCCGTCAATGCGCTGCTGCCCTGCCCCGCCGACGTCGAAAACCACGCGCTCGACATGGACCGCGACGAGACGCGGGTCCCGCTCGCCAGCGACCCTGCGGCCGGCCTGGTGGCCCTCGCCTTCAAGCTCGAGGACCGCAGCTACGGACAGCTCACCTATGTCCGCGTCTACCAGGGGACGCTCGCCAAGGGAGACACGATCGTCAACGTGCGCACCGGCCGCAAGATCAAGGTCGGCCGCGTCGTGCGGATGCATTCGGACCAGATGGAGGAGATCGGGGCGATCCCCGCCGGCTACATCGGCGCCCTCTTCGGCATCGAGTGCGCCTCCGGCGACACGTTTACCGCCCCGGGCATGAGCCTCACGATGACCTCGATGTACGTCCCCAAGCCGGTCATCTCGCTCGCCGTCACCCCCAAGGACCACAAGTCCGAAATCAACCTCTCCAAGGCGCTCAACCGCTTCACCAAGGAGGATCCCACCTTCAAGGCGCACAACAACCCCGAAACCGGGGAGACCATCATCTCGGGCATGGGGGAGCTGCACCTGGAGGTCTACATCGAGCGCATGCAGCGCGAATTCTCCGCCGAGGTGGCCGCCGGGGCGCCCCGGGTCGCCTACCGCGAGACCATCACCCAGCGGGCGGAGTTCGATTACATCCACAAGAAGCAGACCGGCGGTGCCGGCCAGTACGGCCGGATCGCCGGGTGGATCGAACCGACCGCGGAGCAGGATTTCGAATTCGACAACCAGGTCGTGGGCGGCGCGATCCCCACCCAATTCATCCCCGCCTGCGAAAAAGGCTTCCGCGAGTGCCTGGCGAAGGGGCCGAAGATGGGGTTCCCGGTGACGGGAGTGAAAATCGTCATCAACGACGGCGCCAGCCACGCGGTCGACTCTTCGGACATGGCCTTCCAGGCGGCCGCCCGCGGCGCGTTCCAGCAGGGGTATCTCAAGGCCAAGCCGGTGATCCAGGAGCCGATCATGAAGGTCGTGGTCGAAACGCCGACGGCCTTCCAGGGCGGGGTGATGGGCTCCCTCAACCAGCGCCGCGGCATGATCGTCGGCGCCCAGGACGAAGGCCCGCTCTGCGTGATCGAGGCCCAGGTGCCCCTGGCGGAGATGTTCGGCTACTCGACCGTGCTGCGCTCGCTCTCCCAGGGGCAGGCCCAGTTCACGATGGAGTTCATGGCCTACCGCCAGGTTCCGCAGTCGATCGCCGAGGAGCTGGAGAAGAAGGCCGCCGAACAGAAGAAGCGCGTGGCCTGATCCGTGGCCGGGGGCTCGACGATGCGGTGGACCGCCGCGAAGCCCGCCGCCGGCAGCGGCCGTTGCCGGGCGGCGCTGATCCTTATCCGAGAGAGGTACCTTTCCATGCTGAAAGCCGATCTGCTCCTGAGAAACCCCGTCCAGTACCTGGGCGGCCAGCGCGACAGCATCCTCGCCGCCGGGCAGTTCGGCGGCGTGCTGGCCCGCGCCGGCGTCGGGAAAACGGCCCTCATGGTCCAGATTGCGCTCTACGCCATGCTCCACGAGCGCAATGTCCTGCACGTCAGCCTGAACCAGCCGGTCACCAAGACGAACCTCTGGTACCGCGAGCTCTTCGGCCACGTGGCCCGGCAGTCGAACGTGCGCTCGGTCGATCCGCTCTGGGAGGCGCTCCTGCCGCACCGCTTCATCATGACCTTCCGGGCCGAGGGGTTCAGCTTTCCCAAGCTGGAAGAGCGCCTGACGGACCTTCTCGAGCAGAACATTTTTCTTCCCGGCCTGCTCCTCATCGACGGCCTCTCCTTCGATGAACCGCAGCGGGAGTTTCTCTCGGAGCTGAAGCGCACCGCGCGCCTCCACGGCCTCGGGGTGTGGTTCTCCATCCGCACCCACCGCCACGAGGAGCCGGGGCCGGGCGGCGTCCCGAAGCAGCTCGCCGACGTGGAGGACCTCTTCGATGCGGCGATCCAGCTGGTGCCGGTCGGCTCGGAGATCCACGTCCATCCCCTGAAGGGGATCGCGCTGCCGCCCGAGAACGCCCGCCTGGTGCTCGACCCGACGACCATGCTCGTCAAGGACCGGCAGGCCTGATCCGCAACCGAACCGGCGCGCGCGGCGGCGCCCCGATCCGCCGCGGCGCGCCGCAACACCCCGGTCCCATGCGCGCCACCCGCAGCACCGCCAAGATCGCAGCCGGCTTCCTGCTCGGCGCCGCCGCCGCCCTGCTCGCCGTGCGCGGCGTCGACTTCGGCGAGGTCGCCGCGGCGCTCGCGGGCGCGGATCCCTATTGGATCGGCGCGGCCGCGGCGCTCATGATGTTCAGCCACTACCTGCGCGCGCGGCGATGGCGGTTTTTCCTCGCCCCGATCGCCGCCGCGAAGACCGGCGGCCTTTTCTCGGCCCTGATGATCGGCTACGCCGCCAACACCTTCGTCCCCGCCCACCTGGGGGAGCTCCTGCGGGCCGCGGTGGCGGCGAAAAAGCTCGCGATCCCGGCGAGCGCCGCCATGGCGACCATCGTGGTCGAGCGCATCATCGACGTCATCGCGCTGATCGCCGTCATGGGGCTCGTGGTCCTGATCCACCCCTTCCCGCCATGGGTGGTGACGAGCGGCGTCCTGATGCTTTCCGGCGCGGCGGCGCTGCTGGCGATCATCTGCGGCCTGAAGCGCTTCCGGCCGCATGCGCACCGGCTGGTCCGCCGCCTGACGGCCCCGCTTCCGGGCGGCTTAGCCCGGCGCGTGGAGGCCGCCGCCGCCGGCTTTCTCGACGGCGCAACCCCGCTCGCCTCCGCGGGGCAGTACGCCGCGGTCCTCGTCCTGTCGGCGGCGATCTGGCTCTGCTACGCGGGGGTCTACTACGCCTGCCTGCTCGCGTTCGACCTGGTGGCGGGCTACGGGTTGGCGTGGTCGGTCGGGCTGGTGGTCCTCGTCTTCACGACCGTGAGCGTCGTGATCCCCTCGACACCCGGCTATGTGGGGACCTTCCACTACCTCTGCCAAATGTCGCTCGTGATGTTCGGCGTGCCGGCGGCGGCGGCCCTTTCGTTTGCCGTCGTCGCCCACGCGGTCGGGGTGCTTCCCGTGACCGCGGCCGGCCTGGTTTGCGCCAACCTCGAGGGCATCGCCCTGTTCCGCGGAGCCTCCACGCCGCCGGCGGACCCACCGCCCGCTTTGGACGAACGGCGGCCCGGGCCGTGATCCCACGCGGCGCGCCCCGGCCGGCGGGCCGCTGATTTCCTCCCATAAGCCGGCTAACGTGCGCGGCAGGCCTCGTCCAGCCGGCGGGCGAGCTCCGGCAGGCCTGCGGCCAGGCGCCGCAGCGGCCGCGGCGGGCAGGCATCGATGACGCTCGCGGCGATCAGCGGGAAAAGCATGCTGTACTCGCCCCAGACCTGCACCATCTTCTCCTGGTCGACCCCGCGGTACTTGCCCCAGGTGACGGCCTCGGAAAAGGTGCACCCCGAGAGGCTCCCCTCGCGCTCCAAGGCCGTCCCGATCTGCAGGCCCCGCTCGGCGCCCTCGAAATCCAGGCCGAGGATCTGGCTGATGGTCGGTCCGGTCTGCTGGATGAAGTTCTTGGGCCCGCCGCCGCCCAGCTCGACGAAGCCGGTGCGCGGCGCCGCAAAGGCGATCGCCGCCGAGTCGAAAATGTCCTTCTGGGCCGACAGCCTGACCGGGTGCCCCCCGCGGTCGGTGACCACCAGGTTCATGGCGATCGAGTGGTTGGCGAGCGAGTCCCAGAAGATCGGCACCTCGCACGCGGCGGCGGCGGCGACGAAGCTGCGCTCCGGGTGGGGCGCCCGCGCCAGCACGCAGCGCCCCAATTCGCGGTTGAACTCCCAGCTCGCGATCTCGCGGCCGGCAGCAAGCGCCCCGTGCGCCTGGCGGACGAAGTCCTGCACGATCCGGTCCTGGGCCTCGAGGGTCTCCTTCTCGCGGATCCCGATGTCATAGATCCGGGTGTCGCCGTGGGCGCGCAGCCGGTCGTCGTCCCCGTGGGGGTGGATGGCCTTGACCGGCAGGCCGTAGGCGAAGTGCAGGTCGTGGTAGACCTGGGCGCCGGTCGAGCAGACGACGTCGATGAAGCCGGCACGGATCAGCCCGGCGACCATGCCGCCCATCCCGCCGGCGATGCCCGCACCGGCGATCCCAAGCCAGATCACGTCCCCGTCGGCGACCATGCGCCGGTAGAGCCGCGCGGCGCGGGCGAGGTGGCGCGCCTCGAAGCAGGTCCGACCCATCCGTTCGAGAAGCTCGCCGATGGAGAGGTTTTTCTCAAGCGCCGGGGGGACGATGTCGGGGGCGTCGGCAAACAGCGAGTCCTTCGGTTTCGGCATGCGCCTCCTTTCCCTAAAAAAAGGGCCCGCAAGAGCGCGAACGCCTGCAGGCCCAAACCATCCGGCTGGAGGCGGCAACCGGATTCGAACCG
>CAZNKG010000023.1:0-13275 GCA_964573635.1 uncultured Desulfatibacillum sp.
GCGCGCAGACGGGCGGCGAGCGGCGGATGGGTGCAGCCCAGGGCGACCGCGAGCGGATGGGGCGTGAGGTTGGCGAGGTTGTCGGCGTGCAGCTTCTTGAGCGCGCTTGCGAGCGCCTCGGGGGCGCCAGTCGTCTCGGCGGCGAAGCGGTCCGCCTCGAGCTCGTGGGCGCGCGACACCCGGTTCAGGATCACGCCGAACGCGGTCTCCAGAGGCTTGACCGCGACGGCGAAGAGAACCAGGCCGGCGTAAACCGACGGCTGCGCGACGAAGAACGCCTCGAAGAGGGCCGGGCGACGAAGGACGAACGACAGGGCGCCGAGCATCGCTCCGGTATGGAGCAGGCTGATCGCGAGGTTTTTCAGGACATGCCGTCGGCGGTCGTGCCCCATCTCGTGGGCGAGAACGGCGATCAGCTCCGGCACCGTGTGCGCCTTCACCAGCGTGTCGAAGAGCACGATGCGCCGGTGCCTGCCGAAGCCGGTGAAGAAGGCGTTGCGCTTGGTGCTCCGCCGTGAGCCGTCAATGACGAAGACGTTATCCAGGGGGAAGCCGACGGCGCGGGCGTAGCCGAAGATCGCTCTGCGGAGCTCTCCATCCGGAAGCGGCGTGAAGCGGTTGAAGAGCGGCAGCACCCAGCGCGGCAGGACGACCTGCATCGCCGCCAGGCAAAGCGCCGCGAGCACCCAGCCGTAGAGCCAGGCGTGCGGCCCGGCGTATTCGAACAGCGCGAGCACCCCGGCCAAAACCGGGCCGCCGAGGGCGGCCGCCACGAAAACCATCTTCAGGCGGTCGGCGACGAAGGTCGCCGGCCGCGTGCGGTTGAAGCCGAAGCGCTCCTCGACTCCGAACACGGCGTAGGCCTGGAACGGGAGCGCGAGCAGGGCGCGGCCGAGCGCGACGGCGGCCACGAACAGCAACCCGGTGGGGACCGGCCCCAGGCCGGCCGCCCGCACCGACTCGTCGAGCGCCTGAAATCCCCCGGCGAGCCAGACGGCGAGGGTCGCCGCGAGGAGTGCCGCCGCGGCGGCCCATTCGAGCCGGGTGCGCGCGCGGAGGTAATCGCGCGCCAGGCGGCGCCCTTGGGGGCTGAGCACGTCCCTCAGCTCCGCCGGGACTTCGCCCCCGGCCGCTCGGAGGTTCAGCGCCTCGGCGAGCGCCCCCAAGGCGCAATCCGCAATCAGCGCGGCGAGGATGATCAACCCGATGGCGCTAATGGCCGCCTCCCGTCCCCCGCGGGTCAGGCGTCGGAGGTGCGCTTGACTTTCAGGTGCAGCTCGTCGAGCTGGGCCGCGGCGGGAAGCGAGGGGGCGCCGGTGAGCAGGCAGGTCGCCTTCTGGGTCTTGGGGAAGGCGATCACCTCGCGGATCGAGCTCTCCCCGCAGAGGAGCATCACCAGGCGGTCGAGGCCGAAGGCGATCCCGCCGTGCGGCGGGGCGCCGGAGTCGAGGGCCGCAAGCAGGAAGCCGAACTTCTCCTCGAAGGATTCCGGGTCCATGCCGAGGGCGCGGAACACCCGCTCCTGCAGCGCGCGCTGGTGGATGCGGATGCTGCCGCCGCCGATCTCGAAGCCGTTCAGCACGAGGTCGTAGGCCCGCGAGGCGACCGCGAGCGGGTCGCTCTCGAGCTTCTCGTAGTCCTCCTCCTGCGGCGAAGTGAAGGGGTGGTGCAGCGCCTGGTAGCGCTTCTCCTGCTCGTCGTATTCGAACATCGGAAAGCGCGTGACCCACACGAAGTCGAAGCGCTGCCGGTCGATCAGCCCGAGCTTCTCCCCCAGGTGGTTCCGCAGGTGGCCGAGGGCGTCGTTCACGACCGCGGGGCGGTCGGCGACGAAGAAGACCAGGTCGCCGGGCGCCATCCCGATCCGCTGGGCGAGCGCCTGCTTTTCCGCATCGGTGAAGAACTTCGCGATCGGCGACTGCCAGCCGTCCTCGCGCACCTTGATCCAGGCCATGCCCTTGGCGCGGTAGACGGAGACGAAGGCGGTCAGGTCGTCGATCTCCTTGCGCGACAGATCGACGCATCCCTTGGCGTTCAGGGCCTTCACGATCCCGCCCCGGCCCACGGCCTCGGCGAAAACCTTGAAGCCCGAGCGGCCGACGATGTCGGAGACCTCGCCAAGCTCGAGCCCGAAGCGCGTGTCGGGCTTGTCGAGGCCGAAGCGGGCGATCGCCTCGGCGTAGGTGAGCCGCGGAAAGGGGACGGCGAGCTCGCGGCCCGAGACGGCGCGGAAGAGGCTGGCGATCATCCCCTCGGCGGTGCGCATGACGTCCTCCTCGCCGACGAAGGACATCTCGATGTCGATCTGCGTGAACTCCGGCTGACGGTCGGCGCGCAGGTCCTCGTCGCGGAAGCAGCGCACGATCTGGTAGTAGCGCTCGAAGCCCGCGATCATGAAGAGCTGCTTGAAGAGCTGCGGGGACTGCGGCAGCGCGTAGAAGGCCCCGGGGTTGACGCGGCTCGGGACGAGGTAGTCGCGCGCGCCCTCCGGCGTGCTGCGGGTGAGAAAGGGGGTTTCGAGGTCGAGGAACCCCTCGCGGTTCAGGTACTCGCGCACCGCGGCCGCGGCGCGGTGGCGCAGCATCAGGTTGCGCTGCAGGCGCGGGCGCCGCAGGTCGAGGTGGCGGTGCTTGAGGCGGATCCCCTCGGCGACCTCGGCCTCGTCCTCGATCGGGAAGGGCGGGTTCTGCGCCGTGTTGAGGATCTTGAGCTCGCTCACCATGACCTCGATCTCGCCGGTGGCGAGGTTGGGGTTCACCATCCCCTCCGGCCGCGGGCAGACCGTGCCGCGCACGCCGAGCACGAACTCGCTGCGGATGACGTGGGCCTTGGCATGCGCCTCCGGGGCGCGCTCGGGGTTGAAGACCACCTGCGTCAGCCCCTCGCGGTCCCTCAAGTCCACGAAGATGACCCCGCCGTGGTCCCGGCGCCGGAGCACCCAGCCCATGAGAACCACCTCGCGCCCCGCGTCGCTCCCGGAGAGTCCGCCGCAGGAGTGCGTCCGCCGCATCTCGCCCAGCTTGTCCACGTCCGTTAGGCTCCTGTATTGCTTCGTTGCGGCGGCCGGCCCGCCCCGCGGGCGGGGCGCCGGCCGGCCGCGGTTTTCAGCCGCCGCCGACCATCCGGCGGATCGTCTCGACGAGCCCGTCGAAGGCGACCGGCTGCTGCGCCTTCGTGCGCATGTCGCGCAGCAGCGCCCGCTTGTCCGCGATCTCCTGGTCCCCGACGATCAAAACGAAGGCCGCGCCGGCCCGGTCGGCGGACTTCATCAGCCCCTTGAGGCTCTTCGCGTCGAGCTCCATCTCGACGCGCACCCCCTCGCGGCCGAGGCGGGCGCTCCACGCGAAGGCGAGCGCCCGGCCGCGGTCGCCGAGCGCCGCGAGGAACACCTGCGGCCGCAGCACGTGGTCGTCGGCCTTCAGGCCGGCGATCTCCGCCAGCCGGTCGAAGCCGATCGCAAAGCCGGTCGCGGGCAAATCCGGCCCGCCCAGCTCCTGGACGAGCTTGTCGTAGCGGCCGCCGCCGGCGATCGCGCTCTGGGCGCCGAGCGCCCCGGTGTGGATCTCGAAGGTGGCGCGCGTGTAGTAGTCGAGCCCGCGCACCAGGCGCTTGTCCACGGCGAAGGCGACCCCGAGGGCGGCCAGCGCCGCGGTGAGCTCGTCGAAGTCCCGCCGGCACTCCGCGCAGAGGTGGTCGACGACCGCGGGGGCGCCGGCCAGGGCCTCCCGGCAGCCGGGCACCTTGCAGTCGAGCACCCGCAGCGGGTTGCGCCCCTTGCGCCGCGTGCAGTCCGGGCAGAGCCGTTCGGCCACCGCGTCGATCGCGGCGGCGAGCGCCGCCTTGTAGCCCGGGCGGCAGGCGGCGCAGCCGAGCGAGTTGACGTGCGCCTCGATCCCCGCGACCTTCAACCGCTCGAGCAGCAGCACGAGCAGGTGGATCAGCTGCGCGTCGGCGAGCGGAGAGCGCACCCCGAGGATCTCGGCGTCGATCTGGTAGAACTGCCGGTAGCGGCCCTTCTGCGGCCGCTCGCGGCGGAACATCGGGCCGATCATGAACAGGCGCCGCACGGGGTCCGGACTGTAGAGCTTGTGCTGGATGTAGGCGCGCACGATCGAGGCCGTCGCCTCGGGCCGCAGCGTGATCAGCTCCCCGCCGCGGTCGGCGAAGGTGTACATCTCCTTCTCGACGATGTCGGTCTCCTCGCCGATGCTGCGCTGGAAGAGCTCGGTCTTCTCGGCGATCGGGATGCGGATCTCGCGGAACCCGAAGCTGTCGAAGAGCGCGCGGGCCTCGCGCTCGATCGCCTGCCAGAGCTCGACCTCGCCGGGGAGGATGTCCTTGAAGCCGCGGATGAGCTGGATCATGGCCGTGCCGCCGTCTTGACCTTTTTTCTTTGGTTTTCGCGAAATTTGGTTTATTACCCCGTATCGTAAGCCCGAGTCAATTCCAAAATGGTCAAGATCGCCCGCCGCGGCCGCGGCCTGCGCCGCACGGATCGCGATCGGGAGGGGATATGGGCCGCACCGGCCGACACAACGCGCTGACCGATGTCGAGGGGATCGCGGTGGGCAGCTTCACCGACCGCGCAAGCGTGAGCGGAACCACGGTCGTCCTGTGCACCGCGGGGGCGGTGGGCGGCGTCGACGTGCGCGGGGCCGCTCCCGGGACACGGGAGACCGATCTGCTCGACCCCGTCAACCTCGTCGAGCAGGTCCAGGCGGTGGTCCTCTCCGGCGGCTCGGTCTACGGGCTGGCCGCCGCCGACGGGGTCGTGCGCTGGCTTGCCGCGAAGCGATGCGGGTTCCCGCTGGGCGAGGGGTGCGTCGCCCCGATCGTCCCGGCGGCCGTCCTCTTCGACCTCGGCCGCGGGCCGGCGTTCGTCCCCCCGGTCGGCCCCGAGTGGGGGCGGCGCGCCTGCGAGGCGGCCGGCGCCGGGCCCGTCGCCCAGGGCGCGGTCGGCGCGGGCACGGGCGCCCTCTCCCACAGCCTCAAAGGCGGCCTCGGCACCGCGAGCGAGCGGCTCGACGCCGGGATCACGGTCGCCGCCCTCATGGCGGTGAACTCGGACGGCACCGCGGTCGACCCGCGCACGGGCCGCTTCTGGGAGATCGGGCTCGAGCTCGACGGCGAGTTCGGCGCGGCGGCCCGGCGGCCGGTGAAGCTCCCCCCCCGGCCGGCGACCGGTCCGGGGCGCCACACCACGATCGGGGTCGTCGCCACCGACGCCGTGCTCACCAAACCGCAGGCCAACAAGGTGGCCCAGATGGCCCACGACGGGCTCGCCCGCGCGATCCGGCCGGCGCACACCATGTTCGACGGGGACGCGATCTTCTGCCTGGCGACCGGCTCGCAGCCGCTGCCCGAGATGCCGGGCTTCTTCCCCGCCGGGCCGGCCCAGGCGGTGAACGAGATCGGACGCGCCGCCGCCGACTGCGTCTCGCGCGCGATCATCCACGCCCTGCTCCAGGCCTCCAGCCTCGCCGGGATGACGGCCCACCGCGATCTTAAAGAGCTTGGCTGACGGCCGGCGCCTTGTTTTCGCGGAAGCCGGCTGCGGGCGGAAGCACCGGCGGGCCCGCCAGCGGCCGGCGCATCTTCTTCTGGACAAGGCACCGCCGCCGGTTTATAGAATGTGGCTTTGCAGACACGCTGCGGCACATCCCCTCAACCCTGAAGGAGGTTCGGTATGAAACGCATGGTGGCGCTCCTCAGCCTGTTGCTCCTCTTCACCCCGGCGGCCTTCGCCGCGGACCCGTCGGCCCGTGGCGGAAGCCTCGTCGTCGCCGTCGCCGACGAGCCCCCGGGTCTCGACCCCACGGCGAGCCCGGCCGCGGCCATCGACCGCATCGTCTACTCGAATCTCTTCGAGGGCCTGGTCAAAGTCGACCGCACCGGCGCGTTCGTGCCGGGGCTGGCGGCCAAGTGGGAGACCTCCGCGGACGGCAAGGTCTACACCTTCACGCTGCGCAAGGGGGTCGCCTTCCACAACGGGGAGCCCTTCAACGCCAAGGTCGCCAAGTGGAACCTTGAACGCGGCGCCGCCGCGGACACCAAGAACGCCCACCCGGAGTTCTTCCGGGTGATCGAGAAGATCGAGACCCCCGACGACGCGACGCTCAAGGTGACGCTGAAGGACGTCGACGCGCTCTTCATCGCCCACATGGCCGAGGGCGACGCCGTCATGCTGCCCATGAAGGGCTGGGAGAACACCGCCGCCGAGCCGATCGGCACCGGGCCGTTCAAATTCGTCAAGTGGACCCGCGGCGACCGCGTGGAGCTCGCGCGCAACCCGAAGTACTGGAACCCGCAGCTGCCCTTCCTCGACAAGGTGACCTTCCGCTTCATCGCCGACACGAGCGCCCAGGTCGCGGCCCTCAAGGCGGGCGACATCGACGTCATTGGCTGGCTGCTCGCCCCCGAGATGGCCGCCGACCTCTCGCGCGACCCGCGCTTCAAGGTCCTGCAGGGCGCCTCCACCTCGGAGGTGATCATGTCCACCAACAACAAGGTGAAGCCCTTCGACAACAAGCTGGTGCGCCAGGCGATGGCCCACGCGATCGACCGCCAGGCGGTGATCGACCTCGTCATGTCCAGCTACGGCACGGTCATCGGCTCCCACTGGCCGCCGATCACCCCCTATTACCAGGACCTCACCGGGAAGTTCCCCTATGACCCGAAGAAGGCGAAGGCCCTCCTCGCCCAGGCGGGCTACCCGAACGGGTTCGAGGCCGTGATCAAGCTGCCGGCGATCTACGCCTACTCCAAGCGCGCCGGCGAGGTGATCGCCGACATGCTCGGCCAGGTCGGCATCAAGCTGAAGATCGAGATCGTCGAGTGGGGCGTGTGGCTCGACCGCGTCTTCAAGCAGAAGGACTTCCAGCTCTCGATGATCGGACACGCCGAGCCTTGGGACATCGGCATCTACGCCAACCCCAACTACTACTTCCAATACGACTCGCAGGAGTTCCGCGACGCCTACGCCAAGGCGCTCAAGGCCCCGACCGAGGCGGAGAAGGCCAAGTGGTTCGGCCGCTGCCAGGAGATCGTCGCCGAGGACGCGGTGAACGGCTTCCTGTTCTGCGCGCCGGCGCTGCCCGTCATGAAGGCGAGCGTCAGCAACTGGTGGAAGGACTACCCCACCATCGCGCTCGACTGCACCGAGGTCTGGCTGAAGAAGTGACCCCCCGCGCCCGCCGGGCGGCCCCGCGCGATGCGGCGCCGCCCGGCGCGCTCTTCCGGCATGGCACGCTACCTCATCCAAAAAGCCGTCACGCTCGTCCTGCTGCTGGCGGTCGTGTCGTTCACCGTCTTCGCGGTCCTCTTCGCGCTGCCCGGCGACCCGGCCCAGATCATGCTCGGGATCCATGCGACCCCCGAGGCGCTCGCGCGCGTGCGCGCCGAGCTCGGGCTCGACCAGCCCTTCTTCGCCCAGTACGGGGAGTGGATCGCCAACCTGCTGCGCGGCCGCAGCCACCAGTCGATCCACTACAAGATGCCGGTCTTCGAGCTGGTGGTCGACACCCTCGCCGTGACCGGCCCGCTCGCCCTGATGGCCATGGCCTTCGCCGTCGCGCTTTCGATCCCGCTCGGGATCTACGCCGCGCGCCAGCAGAACCGGACCGGGGACGTGACCGTCATGTTCTTCACCCAGCTCGGGCTCGCGGTGCCGGAGTTCTGGTTCGGAATCCTGCTGATCCTGCTCCTCTCGGTGAAGCTCGGCTGGTTCGCGGCCGGAGGGTTCCCCGGCTGGCAGGCCGATTTCTGGGGCGCCTTCAAGGCCCTGCTCCTGCCGGCCTTCGCGCTCGGCCTGATCCGCGCCTCGATCCTCACCCGGCTCACGCGCTCCTCGATGCTCGAGGTGCTGCGCGAAGACTACGTGCGCACGGCGCGCGCCAAGGGGCTGCGCGAGCGCACCGTCGTCTACGTCCACGCGCTGCGCAACGCCCTCATCCCGGTGCTCACCATCATGGGGCTGCAGCTCGGCCAGCTGCTCGCCGGCGCGATCATCATCGAAAACGTCTACTACCTCCCCGGCCTCGGCCGGCTCGTCTTCAACGCCATCAGCCAGCGGGACCTGCCGGTCGTGCGCGACATCGTGCTGCTCATGGCCGCGGCGGTCGTGGTGGTGAACTTCCTCGTCGACGTCGCCTATGCGTTCATCGATCCGCGGATCAAAATCAAATAGAGACGCTGGTTAGATCATGAAACGCTTCTTCGCCAACAAGAACTTCACCGTGGGATTCGCGCTGTCGGCCGTGGTGGTGGCGCTCGCGGCGCTGAGCCTCGTGTGGACCCCCTACGACGGCAACCGCATGAACGCCCGCGAGAAGCTCCAGGGCCCCTCCTGGCAACACCCGATGGGCACCGACCAGTACGGCCGCGACACGCTGTCGCGGGTCATGACCGGGGCGGTCAACTCGATCATCGTCGGGCTCGTCACGGTCGCGATCGGGCTGACCCTGGGGGTGGCCCTCGGCCTGCTGTCGGCCTACCGCGGGCGGCTGACCGACGAGGGGATCATGCGCCTGTGCGATCTGCTCTTCGCCTTCCCGGCGGTGCTCACGGCGATCCTCATCACGGCCGTTCTGGGCCCGTCGATGGTGAACGCGATGCTCGCGATCGGGATCTTCTACATCCCGGTCTTCGCCCGCCTGACGCGCGCGGTCGCCATGGTCGTCTGGGAGCGCGAATTCATCGTCGCCGCGCGCGCGAGCGGGATCGGCGAGGGGGCCATCACCTGGCGCCACGTCATGCCGAACATCCTGCCGCCGCTCCTCATCCAGGGGACCATCCAGTTCGCCGTCGCGATCCTCGCCGAGGCGGGCTTGAGCTACCTCGGGCTGGGCACGCAGCCCCCGCACGCCTCCTGGGGCCGGATGCTGAACGAGGCCCAGACCTTCATGTCGACCAACGCCTGGATGGCGATCTTTCCGGGCATCGCCATCGCCTGGGCGGTGCTGGGCTTCAACCTGCTCGGCGACGGGCTGAGGGACACGCTCGACCCGAAAATGGTCAGGATGCGATAACCGCAACACCCCTTACGACGCCGGAGAGCCGGTCAACGATCATGACGGACAGCGCGACAATCGAGCGGGTAGTGAACGCGGTCGATCCGGCGGAGGTCGTCCGCCTGGCGGCCGATCTCGTGCGGATCAACTCGGTGTTCGACCCGACGGCGGGGACGAGCGAGCGCGAGGCGGCGGAGTTCGCCGCGCGCTGGGCCGAGCGCCAGGGGTTCGGCGTGCGCCTCGAGGAGGTCGCCCCGGGGCGGCCGAACGTGATCGTCGACTTTCCAGCCGGCGACGGCCCGCGGCGGCTCATGTTCGAGGGCCACACCGACGTGGTGACGCCGGGGGACCCCGCGGCCTGGCGGCACGACCCCTTCGGCGCCGAAATCGTCGGCCGGCGGATGTACGGCCGCGGGGCGAACGACACGAAGGGGAACCTGGCGGCCATGCTCGTCGCCATGGCGGCGCTCAAGCGCTCCGGGGTGCGGCTGGCGGGGTCGATCGTCGGCGGGGTCCTCTGCGACGAGGAGGACCAGATGCTCGGGGTGCAGCACTTCATCGCGCGCGGCCACGCGGACCGCGTCACGGCCGCGGTGATCTGCGAGCCGCAGGACGGGCTCATCTGCACCGCGCAGAAAGGGGCGCTCCGGGCGCGGATCGGCATCGCGGGCCGGATGAGCCACGGGGCCATGCCGCTCGCCGGGCTGAACACCGCGCCCGCTGTCGCCGAGGTGATCCGCGGGCTCCACCGCCTGGAGCTCGCGGCGGTCGAAGCGCTCGGGCGCGACGAGCACCTGGGGTGGCCGAGCTTCACCCCGACCGTGATCCAGGCTCCCGCCGGCGGCGCGGCGCAGCTGAACGTCATGCCCGGCGAGGCGCGGGTGCTCGTCGACATCCGCACCATCCCGCGCCAGTCCCACCCGCAGATCCGGGCCGATCTCGAGTCCCTGCTCGCGGCGGTCGCCTCGAGCTCGCGGGAGCACTACGCCGCCTACGACCGCCGGCTCGGCATCGAGCGCGAGCGGGAGGTCGCCCTGGAGCTTGACATTCTGACCGACCGCCCCTGCACCCTGACCGACCGCAACGACCCGGTCGTCGCCGCCGCGGCGTGGGCGACGCGCACGGCGAGCGGCCGCGAGCCGCAGTACGCCGGGGTCCCGGGGGCGACCGACGGCACCTTCCTCTGGGCGCTCAGAGGGATCCCGATCGTCACCATGGGGGCCGGCGACCGACAGGTGCCCCACCAGAAGGACGAATGGGTCGATCTCGACCAGCTGGTCGAGACCGCCCGGATCTACGCGCTGCTCGCCCTGCACTACCTGGGGGGAGGAAGCGGCGCATGAGCGGCGGCCCCCTGCTCGACATCAGCGGCCTGTCGGTGAGCTTCGCCACCCCCGAGGGGGTCGCGGCCGCCGTCGACGACCTCAGCCTGCGGATCGACCGCGGGGAGTGCGTGGGGCTCGTGGGCGAGTCGGGCTGCGGCAAGAGCGTCACCTCGCTCAGCATCCTCGGGCTGATCCCCGAGCCGCCCGGCCGCGTGGGCCCCGGGCGGGTCCTCTTCGAGGGAAGCGACCTCCTCGCGCTCACCGGCGAGGAGAAGCGGCGCATCCGCGGCCGCGACATCTCCATGATCTTCCAGGAGCCCATGACCTCGCTCAACCCGGTCCTGCCGATCGGCCGACAGGTGGCCGAGCCGCTCATGGTCCACCAGGGGCTCTCCCGGCAAAAGGCCTTGGAAGAGGCCGCCGTGTGGCTCGAGCGGGTCAAGATCCCGGCCGCGCGCCGCCGGCTCGAGGACTACCCGCACCAGCTCTCCGGCGGGATGCGCCAGCGCGTCATGATCGCCATGGCGATGGTCTGCGGCCCGAAGCTGCTGATCGCCGACGAGCCGACGACCGCGCTCGACGTGACCATCCAGGCGCAGATCCTCTCGCTGATGATCGCGCTGCGGCAGGAGACCGGGATGTCGCTGCTGCTGATCACCCACAACCTGGGGGTCGTCGCCCAGATGGCCTCCCGGGTCGTCGTGATGTACGCCGGCCAGGTGGTCGAGGAGGCGGGCGTCTTCGACCTCTTCGAGCGCCCGTTCCACCCTTACACCCGCGGGCTGCTGCGCTCCATGCCGCGGGTGGGCGGGGCCGCGGGCGCCGGGGGGCGCCGGCCGCTCCACGAGATCCCGGGCATCGTCCCCGCCCTGACCGAGACGATCCCGGGGTGCAAGTTCGCCCCGCGCTGCCGGCACGCCTTCGCGCGCTGCCGCGAGACCCCGCCGGAGCTTTACGCGGTCGGCGCGGGCCAGGCCGCGCGCTGCTTTCTCAAGCTTTACCCCGAGCGGAGGCGCGCCGATGAGTGAGCGCCCGCTCCTCGAGCTTTTCGACGTCGTCAAGCTCTTCCCCGTCGGGGGCGGCCTGCTCGCCCGTCCGTCGGCCTGGGTCCAGGCCGTCGCCGGCGTCTCCTTCGCCGTGCGGCGCGGGGAGAGCTTCGGGCTGGTGGGGGAGTCGGGCTGCGGCAAGAGCACGGTCGGCCGGCTCATCCTGCGCCTGACGGCGCCGACCGCCGGGCGCATCGAGATCGAGGGCCGCGACATCGGGCGGCTCGCGGCCCGCGAGATGCTGGCGCTCCGGCGCCGCATGCAGATCATCTTCCAGGACCCCTACTCGAGCCTCGACCCGCGCATGACGGTCGAGCGGATCGTGACCGAGCCGCTCATGGCCGCTGACCCGCCCCCGCGCGCCGAGCGCCGGCGGATCGCGGCCGACCTCCTGGAGAAGGTCGGGCTGCGGGCCGCGGACCTGCCGAAGTTCCCGCACGAGTTCTCCGGCGGCCAGCGCCAGCGCATCGGCATCGCCCGCGCGCTCTGCGTGCGCCCGGAGCTGATCGTCGCCGACGAGCCGGTGAGCGCGCTCGACGTCTCCATCCAGGCCCAGGTCATCAACCTGCTCGCCCGCCTCCAGGAGGAGTTCCAGCTGGCCTACGTCTTCATCTCCCACGACTTGGGCGTCGTCGAGCACATCTGCTCGCGCGTGGCGGTCATGTATCTGGGCGCGCTCGTCGAGCTCGCGCCGACGGAAGTCTTCCGCACCGCCCCGCGGCACCCCTACGCCCAAGCGCTGCGGGCGGCCGTTCCGGTCCCCGACCCGCGGCGCCCCTCGGGGCGCACCGCCATGGAGGGCGACGTCCCCAGCCCGATCGACCCGCCTCCGGGCTGCC
Source organism: uncultured Desulfatibacillum sp. (assembly GCA_964573635.1). Classification (GTDB taxonomy): domain Bacteria; phylum Desulfobacterota; class Desulfobacteria; order Desulfobacterales; family SpSt-501; genus SpSt-501. The sequence goes on from CAZNKG010000023.1 coordinate 12,219, forward strand.
CCTTCCATCCCCGCTGCGCCCACGCCTTCGACCGCTGCCGCGGGGAGAGGCCCCCGCTCGTCCCCGTCGATTCCGACCACCTCGTCGCCTGCTGGCTGAACGGCGGCGCCGGGGCGGCGTGACACGCAACCATCACCCTTCACAAGGAGAACGCCGCATGAGCCGTCCCAAGGTCACCATCCCGGAAATCCAGAAGGCCAAGGAAGAGAAGCGCAAGCTCGTCATGATCACCGCCTACGACTACCCCTTCGGGCTGCTCGCCGACGAGGCCGAGGTCGACCTCGTCCTGGTCGGGGACTCCCTCGGCATGGTCGTGATGGGGCTCGCCGGCACGGTGGGGGTCACCATGGACGACATGGTCCACCACATCCAGGCGGTCATGCGCGGCTGCAAGAGCGCGCACGTCGTCGGGGACATGCCCTTCATGAGCTACAACACCTCGATCCGCGAGGCGATCGCCAATGCCGGGCGCCTGATGAAGGAGGGCGGCTGCGACTCGGTCAAGCTCGAGGGCGGCGCCCACTTCGCACCGACCGTCGAGGCGATCGTCAAGGCCGGAATCCCGGTCATGGGCCACATCGGGCTCACCCCCCAGACCGCGAGCGCCCTCGGCGGGTTCAAGATGCAGGGCAAGGACGCCGCCGCCGCCAAGCAGATCGTCGACGACGCTCTCGCCCTGGAGGCGGCCGGGGCCTTCGCCATCGTGCTCGAGGCGGTCCCCGCCCCGCTCGGAAAGCTCGTGGCCGAGTCGGTGCGGGTGCCGATCATCGGCATCGGCGCGGGGGTGGACGTGGATGGGCAGGTGCTGGTGACCCATGACATGGTCGGCCTCTTCGACCGCTTCGTGCCCAAGTTCGTCAAGCAGTACACGAAGATCCGGCCGGTCATCCTGGAGGCTCTCCAGGCCTACTCGCAGGAGGTGCGCGCGGCGAAGTTCCCGGCCGCCGAGCACTCTTTCAAGATGCCCGCGGAGACGCTCGCGTCGCTGAAGAAAATGATGCCGGCGAAGACGAAGCGGAAGTAGCCGCGGGGCGCGCGCGCGCGGGGGGCTGCGGCC
>CAZNKG010000023.1:13375-31034 GCA_964573635.1 uncultured Desulfatibacillum sp.
GCGGCCTTCAGATGGCGTCGAGCGCCAGCGGCTCGGCGAGCGCCGCGTTCGCGGCCGCGAGGCTCTCCGCGCTCCCGATCACCGCGACCGACCAGCCCGCGAGCCCCTCGCCGAACCAGCGCTCGGCCGCTTCGGCCACCTCGCGGCGCTCGAGGGCGACGAGGCGCTCCTTGAAGCGCCGGCGCAGGTCGTCGGTGAGCGAGACGACGCGGCGGAAGAAGTCCTTGCGCGCCGCCGGCCCGGGCGGGTCGGGCTTGTCCACCTCCGAGCAGACCTGCAGGACGGCCTCCTTCACGTCGGTGTCGGTGAAATCGCCCCGGCAGATGAACGCCGCGGCCCCGCGAAAGACCTCGAGCGTCCGGTTCACGTGCGGGTCGCGGTAGGAGGCGAGGCTGAAGAAGCCGTCCTCCGAGTTGTAGAGCGCAAAGCCGCCGTAGGCGCCCCCCTTCTCGCGGATCTCGCGGTGCAGGAAAAGGGAGCGCAGCATCTTCGCGATCACCGCGAGCGCCGCCGCGTCGGGGTGCTCGAGGCGCACGGCCGGCCGCGCGGCGGCGACGAAGTTGACGGCGGTCGCCGTGCTCCACCCTTCGCGGACGGGCGCCGCCTCGAGCGCGAGCCCCGCCGGCTGGAACCCCGCCGCGGCCGGGCGCAGCGCGGCGAAGATCTCCACCTCCCGGAGCCGGGCGTCGCGGGCGGCCTGCGCCTCCCCGATCACGGCGAGCCGGAAGTTCCCGTCGCGGAAGACCGCCTCGCCGATCGCGTGCAGATCGGCGGCGAGGGCCGCGAGCCGCTCGGCCGAGAGCTCTGCGGCGAGGCGCTTGACGGCCTTGAGCTGCGCGATCCCGCCCCAGGACTCGCTCAGGGCGTTGGCGGTCGAAAACCGGCGCGCGGCGAGCGAGATCGCCAGGCGGTGGCCGTTCTGCACCACCATCGCCTCCATCCCGGCGCGGTACTCGAGCAGGATGTTCCGCAGGCGCTCGAGATCGCGGAAGTCGTGGCGGCCGACCGTCTCGGCGACGATCTCCATCATGGGCCCGAGGTTCCGCGCGAGGCTCTTCGTATTCAGCGCGACGAAGGGCAGGCAGGCGCCGCCGCCGTCGAAGGCGGTCCGCGGCTGGGCGGAGAGCGACAGCCCGCCGGTGAAGGCGTCGATCCGGCGGGCCATCGCGACGTAGTCGCGCAGCGCCGTCCCGACGCGCGGAAAGGCGTGGCAGAAGAGCGGGACGAGCGGCAGAAGCCGCTCCGGAAGCCCCCCCGAGCCGGCGGCGGCGGCGAGGTAGACGATCCCCGAGGTCGGCTGCACGTAGGTGAAGCGCCCGCCGGCGGGGTCGGCGCCGTCGGGGGCGACCGTCGGGACGTCCGGCGGGATGTCGCCGCGCTCGAGGGTCGGCAGCACGTCGACGTTTTCGGCCGCCGCCTGCAGGCGCGCCAGCGCGGCGGCGTCGCGGCGGATCTTCTCCAGCTCGGACTCCGGCAGGCGCGCGCGCAGCGCGGCGAGCTCCGCGCGCACCCGGGCCTCCTCGGCCTCGGCCAGCTGCCGGTCGGGGGAGAGGACCATCCGCAGCCGGTGGGGGTTGTCGAGCAGGTGGCGCCGGAGCTGGCCCTCGAAAAAGCCGCCTTCCGCGTGCCGCCGCCGGATTTCGGCCAGGTCGGCGTCGAACTTGAGCACGCGCAGCGGGTCGCCCTCGTGGATCCAGGTCCCGCACAGGGTGAGCAGCAGCTTCAGCCCGTAGGGGTACGGCGTGTTGGTGACCTCCTTGCGGTGGAACTCGAGCTGGTGCACGGCGGACTCGACGAGCTCGGGGTCGATCCCGCGGGCGGCAAGCCCTTGCAGCACGTCGAAGACGATGCGCTCGACCGCATCCGCGGCGTCCCCCGCGGTGTCCTTGAGCCCCACGGCGAAGAGCGTGTCGCGGTTCTCGGCGTCGTAGCCGCTGCCGTCGCTCAAGGCGCTTCCCAGGCCGGAGTCGATCAGCGCCTTGCGCAGCGGGGAGGCGGCGTTGCCGATCAGGATCTGCTCGAGCAGCACCATGCTGAGCACCTCGCGGGTGTCGCGGACGTCCGGCCCGAGCCAGGCGATCGCGACCTGGTGCTTGCGGCCCGGGTCCTCGCCGGGGGCGAGCGGGTAGGTGCAGACGGCCGCGCGCGGGGCCGGCCAGCGCGGCTGCGGCGCGACGCCGGTCTCCGGCGTGATGGGCTGGAAGCGGTCGAGCACGGTCCGGGCGATGGCCGCCAGGTGCCCGGAGAGCGGCAGGTCGCCGTAGGTGAAGAAGCGCGCGTTGCTCGGGTGGTAGTGGCGCCGGTGGAAGTCGACGAGCATGGCGTGCGTGAGCGCCGGGATCGCCGCCGGGTCCCCGCCGGAGTTGTTCGCGTAGGTCGTGTCCGGGTAGAGCGCCTTCATCATGGAGCGCACCATGACCTGGTCCGGCGAGGACATGGCGCCCTTCATCTCGTTGTAGACGATCCCCTTGTAGACGAGCGCCCCCCCCTCCTCCTCCACCCGCACCCCCTCCTGCTTGAAGCTCAGCTCCTCGAGACGCGGGAAAAAGGCCGCATCCAGGTAGACCGCCAGCAGGTTGTAGAAGTCCTTCCGGTTCTGGGTGGCGAAGGGGTACATGGTCCAGTCGGAGGCGGTGAAGGCGTTCATGAAGGTGCTCAGGCTGCGCTTGAGCATGGAGAAGAAGGGGTCGCGCACCGGGAAGCGCTCCGAGCCGCACAGGACGGTGTGCTCCAGGATGTGCGCCACCCCGGTCGAGTCCCGGGGCACCGTGCGGAAGAGGACGCCGAAGGCGTTTTCGCGGTCGGCGCGGCTTATGTGGATGTGCCGCGCGCCGGTCGGCGGATGGTCCAGCTCGTAGAAGACCGATGCGATCTCGGGCAGCGCCTCGACGCGCATGAGGCGGAAGCCGCAAAGGCCGTCGCCGCGGCCGATGTCCGGGTTGCGCGGGTCGGCGGGGATCTCCATGGGGGCTAGATCGCCACGTAGACGCCGCGGCTGTGGCGCTTGATCTTTTCGAGCTTGTTCAGGCGGAAGATGATGTTGCGGATCTTCTTCTCGCCGAAGCCGGTCTTCGCCTGGATGTCGGCGAACTTGAGCCCGTTCTTCGAGCGCTTGACCGCATCGAGCACGGCCGCCGCCGCCGAGACCGCCCCCCGGCCGCGGGGGTTCTTGGCCTTGGCGTTCGCCGCGCCCGCCGCTTGAGAGCTGATGAGCGCCTCCAGCCGGTCGAGCTTCGCCATGAGCTTCTCGACGTCCCGCTTCGTGGGGATGTCGTAGGTCTGCATGAAGAACTTGACCATGGCGTCGAAGCTGATGGACTTGCCTTTTCTTTTGGGCATGGCGGCCTCCCGATTCGGAAAAAGTATAGTTAGTAAAACTTCTTCAACCTAATAAGCTGCACAAGAAAAGTCAAGCTCCGCTCCCGGAGGCGGCGTTGATCGCCGGCGCGGAATGCGGTAGATGATGGCGGCGGGCGGGAGGTGGGCATGACGTCGGTGCGGGAGATCCTTAAAGCACGCGGGCTCGCGCCGCGCAAGGGGCTGGGGCAGAACTTCCTCGCCAACCCCAGCGTCGCGGCGGCGATCGTGGCGCGCGCGGGGCTGCGGCCGGAGGACGCGGTCGTCGAGATCGGCCCCGGTCTGGGGGCGCTCACGATCCCGCTCGCCCGCGCGGCGGCGGCCGTCGTGGCGATCGAGAAGGACGCGGCGCTCGCCGCCGCGCTCGCCGACAGGCTCGCGGCGGCCGGAATCGGCAACGTGACGCTGCGGCACGCCGATGCCCTCGAGGCCGATTTCGCCGCGCTCGCCGCGGCGGCCGGCCGGCGCCTGGTCGTCTGCGGCAACCTGCCCTACAACATCTCCTCGCAGGTCGTCGTGAAGCTTGTCCACGCGCGCGCCCACGTCGCCCGCGCGGTCCTCATGTTCCAGCGCGAGCTCGCCCGGCGGCTCGCCGCCGCCCCCGGCGGCCGGGACTACGGCCGCATCACGGCCCTGCTCGGCACCTGCGCCGCCATCCGCTCGCTGCTGCGCGTGGGGGCCGGGAACTTCTTCCCCGTGCCCCAGGTGGACGCGGAGGTCTTGGAGATCGATTTCGCGGTGGACTTCGGCCACCCGCCCCACGACGAAGCCCTGCTCCACGCCGTGATCGCCGCGGCCTTCGGGCAGCGGCGCAAGCGGCTGAAGAATGCGCTCGCCGCCGGCCTCGGGCTCGACCCGGAGGCGGCCGGCCGCGCGCTCACGCAGGCCGGGGTCGACCCCGCGCGCCGCGCCGAGACGCTCGCCCCGGCCGAATTCGTCGCGGTCGCCGTGGCCGTGAGCCGGTTCAGAGGGATTCCGCGATAGAGACCACCCGGTCGCCGAGCATCCGCACGTAGCTCCCCTGCTCGTTGTCGTACCAGCCGTAGATCACCGCCTGGGTGACGGGCATGCGGATGACGACGTCCTTCAAGGCCGCGAGCAGGCCGGGGTCGAGGCCCGGCACCTTGGCGAGATCGACGAAGCCCTCGGCCGTGCGGGTGTGGGTCTCGGCGCCCTCGATCACGGCGGCGGCCCGGGGCAGCCCGATGATGTCGCTCGAAACGTTCTGCTGGTCGCTGAAGACGAGGTAGCCCGCCGGGCTGTCGGCGGCCGCCTGGCGGTAGACGGCGTTCACCAGCTGGCGGTCGATCCGGCCGTTTCCGGGGTCGTCCTGCAGGTTCACGACCAGGATGATGAGCGATCCCGTGGTCACGGGGATGCGCACCGACTCGGCGATGAAGGGGATGTCCTGCATCTCCCGGAGCACGAGCCGGAGCGCGTTGGCCGCGCCGGTCGAGGTCAGGATGATGTTGTTCAGGATGCTGCGGTTTTTGCGCAGGTCGCTCTTCTTCGCCTCCGGCAGCCGGTCGAGCACCGCCTGGGAGCTCGTCGCGGCGTGCACCGTGGCCATGGAGGCCGAGAGGATGCGCCGGGCGCCGAAGTGGTCGATCAGCGGCTTCATCATGTGCGCGAGGCAGGTCGTCGTGCAGGAGGCGCAGGAGACGATGCGGTGCCGCCGCGGGTCGTAGTCGTGGTCGTTCACCCCCATGACGGTGGTGACGGCATCCTCGGGCGTCGGCGCGCTCTTGTCCTTCGGCTTGAAGGGCGCGGAGACGACCACCTTTTCGGCCCCGGCGGCGAGGTGGCCGCGCGCCGAGCCGCCGGGGGCCTCGGGGCCCGGCGCCGGGTCGAGGAAGCGGCCGGTCGTGTCGACCACCAGGCGCACGCCCCGGCCGCCCCAGCCGATCTCCGCCGGGTTGCGGTGGCTGCGCAGGAAGGTCACCTTGACCCCGTCGATGCGCATGCTGCCGTCCGCCTCGTTGAGGTCGGCCACGACCGGCCGGGCCCACAGGCCGTGGAGGTGGGCGTGCAGCCAGCCGTAGGTCGAGTCGCGCTCGACGTAGTGGGCGATGTCGGACAGCGAGCTGCCGGCCGGGCGCCCGAGGTTGACGACGATCTGCCCGAAGGACTTGCGCGCCACCTGGTCCCACAGGGTGAGCTTGCCGATCCGGCCGAGTCCGTTGATCCCCAGCGTCAGATGCGGGAAAGCCTGCTGCGTCGCCATGTCCGGTCTCCTTTCCTGATGGGGGTGCCCGCTCAGAGCACCGCTTCCTTGACCTTGATGGGCCCGCGGTAGACCGAGCCCTCCTGGCCGTCGATGCTGATGAAGTCGCCGGAGGCGAGGGTGGTGCGCCCGAAGCGGCAGACCCGCGCCTTCTCATCGCAGATGAGGCCGCCGCAGCCGACGACGCAGGTCTTCCCCAGGCGGTGGGCCACGACCGCGGCGTGGGAGGTGAGCCCGCCGCGCTCCGTCAGCACCCCGTCGGCGGCGTGGATCTCGCGGATGTCGTCCGGCACGGTGTCGGCCCGCGCGAGGATCAGATGGGTCCCCGGGTCCTGCTCGCGCCATTTCTGGATCTCATCGAGGTTGAAGACCAGCCGCCCGCTCATCGCCCCGCCGCTCACCCCGATGCCGTGCCCGAGCAGCAGCTCGCCGCGGTCGCCCTCGAACTCGAAGCGCAGGTTCTTGCGGCTTTCGCGCATGGCCATGTCGCGGGTCTGCAGGATGTAGAGGCTCTCGGGCGAGGGGCTCTCGAAGGTGAACTCGATCTCCTGGGGGCTCCAGCCGTGCTCGTCGATCAGCAGGTGCGCCCAGCGCTTGAGCTCGCCGTAGATCTCCGGGAAGTGGGTTTCGAGCGTCACGTCGGTCTCGCGCATCTCGATCTCCTGCTGGAAGAGGGAGATCGGCATGGTCTTGACCAGGCCGGAGACGACGTCCTCCCCCTGGTTGGCGGTCGTGAAGTCGCCCCAGAGGCGCAGCACGTCCGCGGACCAGCGCGCGTTGTGCGTGAAGATCACCCCGGTGCCGGACTGCGGCGAGATGTTTCCGTAGACCATCGCCTGGATGGCGACCGCGGTCCCCCAGTCGTCCGAGATGCCCATGATGCGGCGGTAGGCCTCGGCCTTGGGGCTGTGCCAGGAGGCGAGCACCGTGCGGATGGCGAGATAGAGCTGCTCGTAGGGGGTGTCCATGATCGCGATGCCGGCGTCCTGGACCATGGCCTTGTAGGCGAGCGCCACCGCGCGCATCTGCTCGCCGGTCAGCAGGCGCTTGAGGGGGATCCCCAGGCGCCGCTTGGTGTCGTTGATGATGGCGTCGAATGCGTCCCGCTCCAGGCCGTGCGCCATCCCGTAAGTCTGCAGGAAGCGCCGGTAGTTGTCCCAGGCGAACCAGGGGTTGCCCATGCGGGCGGCGACGGCGGTGGTGATGGCCTCGTTGTTGCCCACGTTGAGCAGCGTGTCCATCATGCCGGGCTGGGAGATCGAGGCGCCGCTGCGCACCGAGAGGAGCAGGGGGTTCTGCGGATCGCCCAGCCGCCGGCCGGTCGTCCGCTCCAGCCGGGCGATGTGCCGCGTGATCTGGTCGCGGAAGTTCCGGTCGGCGGGCGCGTAGCTCTCGATCACCTCCCGGCAGCGGAACACCTCGGTCGTGATGATGAAGCCGGGCGGCACCCGGAAGCCCAGGCGGTGGAGCTTGCACAGGTTGAAGCCCTTGGTGCCGAGGTGGATCACCCCGACCCGCGGCTCGAGCGGCTGGTCGATGTCGACCATGGCGTGGTTCGGGTCGTAGAGCAGGAGCTGCCGCAGATGCTCCCGGTGGAGCTTGGTCGACTGCTGGAAGAGCGTGTTCAGAATCCGCGTCAGGAAGAGGTCCAGCTGCTGGAGGCCGAGCGCGGAGGCGATCCGGTCCCGGAAGAAGATTTCCGAGACGCGGTGGCGGAACTTCTCGGGGTCGTCGGCGGCCCCGGAGGCGCGGAATTTTTCGAGCATCCCCTCCGGGTCGAGCTGGTCGAGGATGCGGTCGAGGTTCGCGCCGTGCAGGGTGTGGAAATAGTCGGTGATGATGTTCTGCACCGCGAGGGTGAACCCCTTGAAGATGTCCAGGTACTGCGTGAGGGTGAACCCCTTGATCGCCACCGACTGGTCGAGGAAGGCGAGCTGCTGGGCGAACTCGGCCGAGGTGATCCCGTCGAGCCGCAGCGCCTGGTCGAAGAGCACCAGCAGCTCGAGGATCTCGGAAAAGGTCGCCTTGGTGATCAGGCCGAGGTCGATCTCGCCGATCAGGTTCTCGAAGAGGACGTTCACCATCGCCTCCAGCCGCAGCGTGAGCCCCAGGCAGTCGAACTTCATTTCGTGGTAGCTGCCGTACATGGAGGGGATGTCGATCGTGATGTGGCGCTTCTGATAGATGTCCTCCCGCACCGCGAAGGCGGTCTCCGACAGGATGACGCCCTTCAGCTTCTCGAGGTAGGCCATGATGCCGATCAGCCGCTCCTTCGGGTCCGGGCGCTCGAGCGCGCGCTCGAGCTGGGGGAAGTCCGGCAGCGCCTCGGTGCGGAGCTGGGAGAGGTAGTTCTTCATCTCGACGACGTCGAGCTGGTACTTCTGGTGGAGCAGCCGGTAGAGCTCGACGGCGAGCGCGAAGCGCTGCCGGTCGACCGCGTCGACCCCGGGGGCCCCGGCGAGCAGCCGGGCGGCTTCGTCCTCGCCGAGCGCAAGCAGGTCTTCGGGCAGGCGGCAGCCCGCGGCGGCAAGGTGCCGCGCCGCGCGGTGCATGCCCGCAACGTAGGCGCCCTCGGGCTCGATCTCGCCGTAGATGCCGGGCGGGACGAAGGGCGCGAGCAGCTCCTGGCGGCGGGTCTCCCAGAAGCGGAACACCGCCTCGACGAGCAGGATGATCCGGTTGCTGCTCTCGACATGGCTCTGCTTGCGCAGGAAATGCACCAGCCGGTCGCGCCGCTGGGTGAGCTCGTCGATCCGCGTCGAGATGTCGCGCAGCCGCCCCTCCGCGCCGATGTCGTTGAAGAAGGCCGGCAGCAGCCGCGCGAGCTGCTTCACCAGGTGGTAGACCGGCTGGATGCGGGAGTTCAGAAGCCCGGTGATGTCGCGGGGAAAAAGGTCGATGTCCCGGATGAAAACGCCGGAGAGCGACAGGTGGATGATCAGGGCCGAGAGCAGGCGGGTCGAGCGCTTGGGGTTGAGCTTGATCAGCTCCAGCCACGTGCGGATGTTCTGCAGGTGGGCGCTGTCCACCTGGATCTGCCAGGCGTCGTCGACCCCCCGCACCATCGGCGCGTGGAAGCCGAAGTCGACCATGCGGTCGATGAAGAAGTTGACCAGATCGATCTCGTCGGTCTTGTAGACCCCCCGGCCCAGGGTGAGGATCCCGTTCAGCGCCGTCGCCGGGTAGGCCCCGGAGCGCTCCTTGAGGATCGAGAAGGTCTTGCGGATGAGGTTCTGCAGGTGGCGGTAGTTTTCGTTGAGGATGATCCAGCTGAGCGTCTGGTTGATCTCGCGCAGCGCCTCCTCGTGGATCGTCACCAGGCCCGAGAGGTTCACGATCTGGAAGAGGAAGATGAGCTTGAAGTGCTGCCCCTGCCCCGGGCGGGGGCTCGCCTGAAGCAGCCCTTCGGGCACGCGCTTGTAGCCCTCCACGAAGTCGGCGAAGCCCGGCAGCTCGAGCAGTGCGGCGGTCGTCTCCCGCGCCGCGGCCGGCATCCGGCGGCGGATCTCCTCCAGGCGCGAGCGCGCGGCCGCGATCCGGCGGTGCGCGATCGGGGCGAAGAGCTCCTCGGCCGCCGCCGGGAAGTCGAACTCGGCGGCGTCGCGCACGAAGCGCTCCCGCGGGTCCTCCTCCCCCAGCCAGTAGGCGTAGGTCCGCTCGAGGTAGGCGGCCAGCAGCTCGTTCAGCGCCCGGCTCCCGGGGGCGCCCCCGGGATCGAGGGCGAGGTAGGCTCCCGCCAGGCGCTTGGCCGAGTAGAAGCTGCGCACCAAGAGCTCGAACTCCTCCGCGGGGAGCTCCCGCAGCCCCTCGAGCGCGTCCGTCAGCACCGGGTGAAAGCGGGCGAAGTCGGCCCCGGCCTCGCGGACGACCGCCTGCAGGTAGAGCATCAGGTTGTCGACCCCGTCGCGCTTGACATCGGCCGCCTTGGCGGACCGCACGGCCTGCAGGAAGATCTCCGCCATCAGCGCCGCGGCCTCCGGCCCGCGGGGGTGGCCGCGGAAGAGGTGGAAGTAGTCCAGCGCGTACTTGCGCGCCTCGGTGACGATGAAGCGCCAGTTCATGTAGGGGTGGGAGAGCTCCCGCAGGAAGACCTGCAACCCCTCCATCAGGCCGAAGTAGCGGCGCATCACCTCCTGCAGGGCGTCGTAGCGGGGGTCGATCTCGACCTCGACGTGCGACTCGGCGATGTTGACTTCGAGGGCCTTCGATTTGACTTTCGCCGGGGAGTCCATGGGATCAAGGGTAACAAAGGCGCGCGCGGTTTGCAAGGCGGCGGGGGGCCCGCCGGCCGCGGGAGGAGCCGGGGGCGCGCCCGCGGTCAGGCGCGCGACCGGGCGATCAGCCGGTAGACCAGCATGCCGGCGAGCCAGGCGATGTCCTCGGGCGGCAGGAGCGCCTCGATCCCGCGGCGGAAGAGGATCGCGGCCTCGGGGGGGAACTCCTCGTCGCCCGCATGCAGGACCAGCCGGACCGGCGCGTGGGGGAGCACCCGGAATTCGAAGGCGGCGTCCCCGAGGGCGACCGGGGCCCCGGCCAGGCGGCGGGCCGCGGCGGCGAAGGCGGCCGGGTCGGCGCCGAAGGCTTTCTTGAGCGGGTCGATCGCCCGCCGGACGAAGGCGCCGAAGTAGAACCCCGCCCCCGGGATTTCGCGGTAGGCGACCCACTCGACGCCGGGCGCGGGCGGCGGGTCGGCCAGCAGGTAATGGAGCAGGAGCACCTGCTCCTGGAGCGGGACCTCGGCCTCCGGCGCGTTTTCGTCGGCGAAGGCGCCGCCGGGAAGCTCCACCCGGTAGACCCGGTCGAGGAACGGGACGCGGAGCGCCTCCCCGCCCTCCCCCGCGGGCCCAAACCCGGAGCGCCGCCGGATCTCCCCGGCGGGCTCGCGGGCGAGCCTCGCCCGCGCGAGCGCCGCCGCGGCGCGGTAGTCGTCGATGCGTGCCATCGCCAGCGACCCCCGCGGGCCCTAACAGAAAGCGCCCTCCCGGCCTCCGGCGCGGGGAGGGCGCTTCCGGTTTCCGCCCGCGTGCGCCCCGCTCAGATCTCGAGCCAGGAGTCGGAGTAGAGCGTGCGCCCGAGGATGACGTTCACGGTCTTCACGTAGTCCTGCATCTCCTTGGAGAGCGAGGCCATGTCCGGCTGCTCGCCGTCCATCACCTTGTAGATCAGCTCGACGATGTCCGGCCGCTTCCCCTTGGCGATCGCGGCGAGCTGCGTGTCCAGGGGGTCGGCGATCACCGAGTACATGCCGTGCTTCTGCAGCATGACCATGTAGGTCTGGTTCAGGATCGGCCGCAGGTGGCCCGGGGGGCCGTTCGAGATGTTGGACAGGCCGCAGGTGCTCTTCGCGCCCGGGGCGATGTCGGGGATCATGGCCTGGAAGGCCATCAGGCTCATGAGCTGCGGCTGCTGGATGTTCACCGGCGTCACGATGCCGTCGACCCAGATCTTCTCGTTCGGAATCCCGGCCTCGTTGGCGAAGTAGAGCAGCTCGACGCAGAGCGCCGCGCGTTCGTTCTCGTCTCGCGGCAGCCCCTCGGGGCCCCACATCAGGGCGATGAAGTCCGCGTCGTGGTCCTTGGCGATCGGCACCATGCGCTGGTAGCGCTCCGCCCGCACCATGATCGAGTTGATCAGCGGCGGCTTGGGGGTCGGCTTGTAGACCTTGAGGGCCGCCTCGATGGCGTCGATGTTGGAGGTGTCGAGGGCAAGCGGCAGGTCCGGGACCACCTCCTGGACGGTCTTCACCACCCAGGGCATCAGCTCGTGGCCCTCCTTCTTGGCCGGACCGAGGTTGATGTCGATGTAGTCCATCCCCTTTTCGCGCTGCAAAAGGGCCTCGGCCTGGATCGGCTTGGGGTCGCGGCTCTTGAAGGCCGCCCCGATCTTCTTGGAGATGACGTTGAGGCTTTCACCGATTAACAGCATGCAATCCTCCATTTCCGTTGGTGGCGCCCGCGGGCCGGACTACCGCGCCTTGATGAACGCCGGGATGTGCGCCGCTTCGCGCGGGCCGACCGTGACCTTCCACCCGGGAAGCTCCTCTTCCATGTCGCCGGCGATCGCGGCCGCGTACCCGGGGATGATCACCTCCTTGTTCTTTATCTTGTCGCCGATGCCGCACTTCTTGACGAACATGCCGACGTCGTCGCCGGCGAACTTGCCGGCGGCCCAGGCGGTCATGACCGACAGCCCCTCGGAGTTCTTGATCAGCAGGTAGGAGGGGACGCGGCTCGCCTCGATTTCGCCGGAGACGATGAAGTAGGTGAGCGCGAAGTTGGTCGTCACCATGACCGGCGAGTTCTCGTTCGGGTTGTTGATCTCGTAGATCCCCTCGGTCACGGTCATCGGCCGCTGGGGGTCGGTGAAAATGTTCAGCCGCTCGAGGAGCAGCGGGAAAAGGCTCTCGCCGGCGAAGTCCGAGAGCACCACGATCCCGCCGTATTTGGCGACGAAGGTGGCGGCGAGCATGGTTTCGACGTCGAGGTTTGCGGCCATCTCGCAGGGAAAGACGATCGTCGGGAAGCCGAGCGCGCGGTTGCCGTCCTTGAGGGCGGCGCGCCGGATGGCGATCTGGTCCTGGTGGGCCTGCTTGAGCTCGCGCGAGCCCGGATCGAGGACGAGGTCCTTCAACCCCATCTCGGTCAGCTTCTGGGTGAGCGGGACGAGGTCGGCGACCGAGGCGGCCTTGACGCCGAGCGGCAGCCCGGTCTCCTTGGCGAGCGCGCCGAAGGCCTCCAGGTTGGCCGCGGTCGCGCCGTAGATCAGGGGGCGCTTGAACTTCGCCGCCTCGACGCCGGCCTTCATGACGTCGGCCTTCTCGGACATGAGGACCAGGTTGAACTCCGAGGTCTCGGCGATCGTCTTCGCGGCCTGGGCGAAGGCGGCCGCGTCGCCGTTGGCGTCCTTGAGCGCCACGAGCTCGGGGCGCAGGTTGAGCCCCACGCGCTCGAACTGGAAGGCGTTCCACCGCTTGAGCTTCGCCGCCAGCTCGGCGGCCGGGAGGTCCGAGGGCACCACGGCGGCGAGCAGCGTCGGGTTGAAGAAGGTCTTCTCGTGGCGGTACTGGACGGTTTCGCCGCCGGTGACGGCCGCGCGGACCCCCTTGCCGATCGGAACCGGCCGGATCGGCGGCGCCGAGGCCTCGGAGAGGGCCGCGCGGGCCTCCTCGGAGACGTAGGGGCAGCTGTCGAGCTCGGCCTTGCCGGAGGCGAGGTTCATCGCGAAGGCGAGGCACGTCGGAACGCCGCACTCCTTGCAGTTCGTCTTGGGCAGGAGCTTGAATATCTGAATCCCGGTTAAAGCCATTTCGATCTCCTTTTTTCGCAGGCCTGCCGTTGGCGCCGGCCGCGCGCCGCCCTCCGCTCGAGGGGGCCGCCGCGGCCGGCGCCGCCGGAGAGGCTCAGCCGGCGATGATGGGCTCCATCGACAGGGCCGGGTGGTTTTTCTCCTTGAGGAAGGCGAGAATCTCCTCCTCGGTGGTTCCGACGGTTTCATCGGCGATGCGGTCGACCAGGTCGGGGATGCCGACCTCCTCGCCGCGCTTGATCAGCCGCTCGCGGATCTCGTCCTTCAGGATCTTGGGCATCCACACCAGGCGCTTGATGCCGCCGTCGCCCAGGATGAACTTGCGCTGGGTGATGTTGAACTTCGAGTGCCCGACGAAGCCCGGCGAGGAGGCCCCGCCGCCCATGACGCCGGCGAGCGTCGTGAACTTCATCCCGCAGGGGGTGTCCCCGGTGTAGTCGCGGTTGACGGTCATGACACCGTTGCAGGAGGGCAGCATCGCCGCGATGCACTCGCAGCAGCCGCAGGTCGTCATCGGGCTGTGCACCATGGAGTAGAAGTTGTAGTGGGAGACGGCCCCGCGGGAGGCCTTCTGGACGAACTCGTTCACGCCCTTCCATTGGCCGAGCTTGGGGTCGAGGCACTCGCCCTTCTGGATCGGCTGGTTGGGGCCGGTCGGGTTGATCTCGTAGGAGGCCTTGCAGTCCATCCAGTTGTAGGCGCCGCACAGGCCCGTGCGCTCCGGGCTCACGGTGCAGACGTGGCTCGGGGCGAAGGACTGGCAGAGCGTGCAGGAGTAGTAGGTCTCGACGTCCTCGTCGGTCATCTTCTCGACGCGCTCGTCGCGGGTCTTGTACTCGGCGCGCGCCCGCTGGGTGAGCTTGTCGACGTCGGCCTTGTTCGTGTAGAGCGTCACCTGCACCTTGTCGACGATCTTCTGGAAGTCCTGGTGGAACTTCGCGTGCAGCACCACGCCGATGTGCTTGAGCGAGAAGCCCTTCTCGATGGCGGCCTTGGAGACCCGGATCCAGGCGATGTCGCGCTGGCCGATGTGCATGATCCCCTGGATGTAGTTGATCAGGTGGTGGATCTGGCGCTCGATGATCGGCTCGAAGTCGGTCTGGAACTCGCGGCCGGCGATCTGGACGTAGATCCCGAGGGGCGAGGAGCCGCCCTCCTTCATCTCGTTCAGGTCCGGGCCGACGATCACGACCTTGCCGTCCTCGATCTCGTTCATCTCGGCCATCTTGACGAGCTCGGTGCACTGGGTCTTGCCGCCGCCCATCTGGCAGTAGAGGTCCTGGCCGCGGACGCGCTCGCCCTCGTAGGCCGGGCCGAAGGAGAGCGGGATGTCGATCGTCGCCACCTGGACCTTCAGGCCGCGGACCTCGACGGACTTCTGCACCATCTCGGCGTGGGGGACGTTGGCGACCACGTGCTCGTAGGTGCAGATGCCGGTCGGCAGAATCTCGGGGATGTCGGTGTCGGCGATCGTGGGGAAGCCCCAGTTGACGCAGCCGGCCGCCGCGGCCGCCCAGTCGGTGCCGACCTCGCCGAGCGCGTTCACGAAGGCGAAGATGCGGTTCTTGTTGTAGAGCAGCATCCGCTTGTAGTCCCCGGGCTGGATCCCGCCGAAGGCCATGGCGGCGCGGTTGGCGAACCCGAGGGCGAAGATGGCCGAGGAGATGTAGGGGCCGAAGGGCACGATGCGCGTGTTCCAGCCGATCTGCACGCCGGCGTCGAGCAGCTGCTGAGCGACGGTCGTGTTGTTGTGCGAGGCGGCGAGGAAGATGTAGAGGCTGCGCTTCTGATACTCCTCGACGATCAGCTTGGCGGTCTCGGGGTCCGGGGCGGCGCCGACGATCGCGGCGAAGCCCGGCGCCGAGCCGTCCACGAACTCGACCCCGCGCTTGCGGAAGACCGTGTCGTCGGCGGCGCCGAGCCAGATCTTGCCGGCCTCCTCGTCGATGTCCTCGGAGTGCAGGTAGAAGTCCGGTTCGTTCAGGTAGCGCAGGGCCTCGCGGATCTCGAAGCTGAAGAGCGCCGCCATGCCGGCGTCCAAGAGCGGCCCGAGGTAGGGCAGGTGGTTCATGCCCTTGATGTGGGGCGGCAGCAGCTTGCGCACCACCTCGAGGGGCTTTTTCATGTCCTCGAGCTTCTCCACCTTGATGCCGAGCAGGGAATAGATCACCGGCAGGTAGTAGGCGGTGTTGGGGAAGCCGACCGGGGTGTCGGCGTTGAAGGTGTCGAGCGCCTTCTTGTACTCGCCCTCCACCTGGGAGACGATGTTGTAGGCGCCTTGAATTGCGGCAAACGCCACGAGCTTAGACATACCCGAATCCTCCTTCGTTGAGGCGATGTGTGGTCAATGGCGATCAGGCTTCGAGCCGCTGGCGGTCGGCCATGGTCATCAGCACGCGCTCGCGCGCCCGGTCGATGCCGAGCGCCTTGCGCTTCTTGTCGATGTGCGCGATCATCTTCCGGGCCATCTGGACCGGGTCGGCCTCGAGGTCCCACCTCCCGCCGTAGATCTTCTCGAGCTCGTCGAAGAGGTGCTTCTGGAAGACCGGCGCGCCGGTGACCGGCAGCGTCACCCCGAAGAGCGTGTAGACCCCCGAGGCGACGAAGTACTGGCCGATCGAGATCGCCTTCTCGCTCATCCACTCCGGGGCCGCGCCGGCCGCGGGGAGGTCCTGGATGTCCTTGCCGAGGCCGCCCGCCTTCACCACCTCGGTCGCCGCGAGCAGGATGCGGCTGTTGTCGACGCAGGAGCCCAGGTGCAGGACCGGCGGGATGCCGACGGTCTCGCACACCTCGGCGAGCCCCGGGCCGCAGAAGACCTTGGCCGACTCGGGCGTCAGCAGCCCCTCCATGGCGCAGGCGATCCCGTTGCAGCCGGTGGTGAGCACGATCACGTCGTTCTTGATGAGCTCCTTCACCAGCACGATGTGCGCCTCGTTGTGGCGCGTGCGCGCGTTGTTGCAGCCGACGACGCCGGCGATGCCGCGGATGCGGCCGTTGATGATGTTGTCGTTCAGGGTGTAGTAGCTCCCCCGGAACGAGCCGCCCAGGTGGTACTCGATCGACTCGACGCCGAAGCCGGCGATCTGGGTCGCCTTCTCCTTCGGGATCATGACCTCGGCCTTGCGGTTCTGGAAGTTGTCGATGGCCAGGCGCACGATCTTCGTCGCGTCCTCCATGGCGTGGTGCTCGTCGAACTCGACGTGGAGCACGTTGTCCTGCTCCATGCGCGCCATGGGGTGGGTCGTGATGAGCTTGGTATGGAAGCACTTGGCGACGTTCGCCAGGTTCTGGAAGACGCACTGGACGTCGACCACCATCGCCTCGACGGCGCCGGTCACGATGGCGAGCTCCTGCTGCAGGAAGGTCCCGGCCGGCGGCACGCCGTGGCGCTGGAGGATCTCGTTTCCGGTGCAGCAGATGCCCCCGAGCTGGATCCCGCGGGCGCCCTTGGACTTGGCGTACTCCACCATCTCCTTGGACTGGGCCGCGGCGACGATCATCTCGGAGAGCACCGGCTCGTGGCCGTGGATGATGATGTTGACGTGGTCCTGCTTGAGGACGCCCAAATTCGCCTCGGACTGCAGCGGGTAGGGGGTGCCGAACATGACGTCCTGCAGGTCGGTGGCGATCATCGAGCCGCCCCAGCCGTCGGCGAGCGCCGCCCGGCTGCACTGCTTGAGGATGTTCTTGTAGTCCTGGTCCACCCCCATGTGGGTGCGGTGCATGATGTCGACGATCTCGCGGTCGATGTTGCGCGGCAGCACCCCGAGCTTCTGCCAGCGCTCGTAGAGCGGCTGCGGGGCGCGCTTGAGGTAGTCGAGGTGCCCCTCGGGCTTGCCCCACTCGGCGAGCGCCTTGTCGGCCACCTCGCGGGCGATCTCGTCCAGGTCGCGGTCCATCTCGCGGCCGTCGACCAGGACCTTCACATCCACGCCGAAATGCGGCGCGATGGCGAGCAGCTTGTTCGGGTCCTTGATCTTGTAGTCGCTGGTCTCCTTGTAGGCGACCGAGCGGAAGACCTCGGCCACGGTGCGGCCGTGGTCGGAGTGGGCCGCGGCGCCGGCGGCGACCATGCGGGCGAAGTTGCGCGCCGCGATCGTGTTGGCGGTCGCGCCGCAGAGGCCCTTGCGGTCGTCGGCCTCGCCCGCGCCGGCCTTGCCGAGCGGCAGGCGGCAGGGGCCCATCGCGCAGTTCTTGCAGCAGGTGCCCTGGATGCCGATGTTGCAGGGCTTCATGGCGGCCGCGCGGTCGAAGATGGTGTCGATCCCCATCTCCTGGGCGCGGCGGATCATCTGCTGGCTCGCCGGGTCCATCGTGGCGGCGACCGGGTCGGCGGTCTTCTTGACCTTCTCTTCTTTTTCGGCAGGTGCTTCCTTGGCAATGGCCATTCCGTCATCCTCCCACGGGACGGGCGTCATCGGCCGGCCTCGTGCCGGCGCGTTCGCCCGAGGTTATCGGTTGCGGCGGTGGATCCAGACGAGGTTGTCGATCATCTTGTCCACCATCGATTTCTGCTCGGCGGCCGGGGTCTTGGCGGCTTCGGTCGCCGGGCCGGCGGCCCGCTTGGCGGCGAGCTCCTCGCGCTCCCGGGCGCGCTGCTGGCGGATCTTGTCGAGGTCCGCCTCGATCTTGGCCTTTTCGTCGGCCAGGCGCTTGGCCTCGGCGGCCGCCTTGGCCTGCGCCTCGAATTCGGCTTGCGCCTTGGCGTCGGCCTCGGCCTTGGCCTTGGCCTCCGCGGCCGCCTTGGCCTTCGCCTCGGCCTCGGCCTTC
>CAZNKG010000023.1:31134-74283 GCA_964573635.1 uncultured Desulfatibacillum sp.
CGCCTCGGCCTCGGCCTTCAGGGCCGCGGCGTCCACGGCCGGAGCGGCGGCGGCCGGCTGGGCGGCGGCCTTGGGGGCTTCCGCCTTGGGCGGCGCGGCCTTGGGCGGCGCCGGGGCGGCCGCGGGTGCCGCGGCCTTGGGAGCTTCCGCCTTGGGCGGCGGGGCGGCCGCGGGCGCCTTCTTCTCCTTCTCTTCGGCGATCTTCAGGTCGGGGGCCGGCGCGATCGCGGCAAGGTCGACGTCGACCGCCGGCAGGCGCTTGCCGATGGGGGCCACCGCCGCCGCCGAACCGCCCTTGTAAAGCAGGTCGATGTAGCTCTTCACCAGGCGGATCGCTTCGGGGTGGCGCATGATGAGCACGTTCGACCCGGCGTTCAGGTAGGCCACCGCGCCGACCGCCTCCATCAGGACGGCGCGCCGCTCCGGGTCGCCGAGCGTCGGGGCCTCCTTCGCGTCCTGCTTGGCCTCCTTGCTCTTCCAGACCTCGTTGCCCAGGTTGTTGATGATCGGCAGCTGCAGCTTGTCGTCGCCCTGGGCGAGGGCCGCCATGCGGATGCGCTCCATGACGGAGTAGGAGTACTCCAGGCCGTAGCCGAGGCCGCCGGTCGTCGGGTCGATCAGCATGCGGTCGGTCGGCATGCCGAGGTTCTCGAGCAGGATGTTGATCTGCTTGGCGAGGTTGACGTCGATCGGGGAGGAGGCGATCACGGAGTGGCCGAAGCCCATGGCGGCCGCGCCGATCGCCTTGTGGTTCTTGTCCTCCACCGGGCCGAGGATGAGGTTTTCGCCCTGGCACTCCTCGGCGATTTTCTTGAGGACCGCCTCGTCCTTCTCGACGTTGGCCGAGCCCCAGACGACCAACGGCACGTCCACGGCGGCGCGGACCTTCTTCACGACCGCGACGGCCTGCTCCGGGGTGGCGTTCTGGCCGTTCGGGTCGATGCTCTTCAGCTGCAGGACCAGGATCTCGGCGCCGAATTCGTTCACGCACTTCTTGGCCCAGGCGGCCGGGTCGGAGACGACGTCCTTGAAGGGCGCGAGCGCGGCCTCGGGCCAATCCTCCGGCGCGGAGTCCCAGATTTCCATGGCGATTTTGGGCGGAGTCGGCATGCTGCCCTCGAACTGGTAGAACGGGTAGCACGACTCCCCGCCGACCTTGACGGCTTTTTTCCCCTTACCGAGCGTGATCTCCTTGATTTTGCCGGTATAGGATTCCTTATAGAATTCGAAGCCCAAAGTTTCCTCCTTCATCGCTTGACCGGTTAAACCGCAGCCGAGGGGCCGATGCCGCCGCTGCCGATACCGGGCCCGGGGGACCCGCCCCGTTCGCGCCCGCGCTCAACACCCCCTTTCATGTTTTCATCCGATTTCCGAATCCACACTAGTGGATATGCGATCAAAGCCATGCCGCCGGGGTCGGCACGGAGAACACCCGCTCCTGCGCATTCCATATCCGCGCGGCGGGGATTCTCGGGCCGTGCGGCCCTGAAAAATCAAGATAAATCCCTTAAGCGATCGGCGGTGGTTTTGTCAAGAGCGGCGTCACCCGGCCGCCGCCCGGCGCCGCTCGAGCCTCGCCTTCAGCTTGGGGAACTGGTTCAGGTCCGTATGGGGCAGAAAAAGGGCCGCGATGTAGTTGTCCATGTAGGAGGGGGTCTCCGACAGCTCGAAGTTGGTCATCTTGCGCACCACTTCGGCGACGTCCCGGCGGATGCGGTTGGTGAGCGAGCTCATCTTGGCGCCCATCAGGGAGCCGTTGCCGAGGTAGCTCACCTTGGCGGGGTCGATCTCGGGCAGAAACCCGATGGTCATCGCCTTCTCAAGGTCGACGAAGCTGCCGAACCCGCCGGCCAGGACGATCCGCTGGATGTCCTGGATGCTCATCCCCACCTCGTGGAGCAGCGTCATGCACCCGCTGTAGATGGCCCCCTTGGCGCGGATCAGGTTTTCGATGTCGATCTCCGACAGGGTGATGTCCCGGTCGATCTGGGTCTCCTCCCGCCAGGCGAGGACGTATTCGCGCACCCCCTGGTTGTCGCGGATGCGCGGGGTCCGCAGCCCGGGGTCGAACTTCCCCTGGTGGTTGATGACCCCGGTCTCGAACATCACCGCGACCGTGTTGATCAGCCCCGACCCGCAGATCCCCTTGGGCCGCACCCGGCCGATGGTGACGATCATCGGCTCGAGGGTCGCCGGATCGAGCGAAAAGTCCTCGATCGCGCCCTTGGCGGCGCGCATGCCGAACTGCAGCCCCCCGCCCTCGAAGGCCGGGCCGGCCGAGCAGGCGGCGCAGGCGAGCCAGTCCTTGTTGCCGATCACGATCTCGGCGTTGGTCCCGACGTCGAGAAAGAGCGTGAGCTCCTCGGAGCGGTAGATCCCGGAGCCCATGACGCCGGCGACGATGTCCCCGCCGACGTAGCTCGAGACGATCGGGTAGACGAGGGCCGTCACGTGGTCGCCGAGCGCCATGCCGAGCTCGCGGGCCTTGAGCGGGGGATAGATCGCGGAGGCCGGGACGTAGGGCGCGCGGCGGATGAAGCGCGGGTTGACCTTGAGCAGGAGCTGGGTCATGGTGGTGTTGCCCGCGAGCGTGATGGTGGCGATGTCCTCCGGGTCCACCCCCGAGCGCCGGATGATCTTGGCGAGGATCTTGTTGATCGTGCCGACGACCACCGCCTGGAGCCGCTCGAGCCCGTCGCCCTTCTCGGCATAGACGATGCGGGAGATGACGTCCTCGCCGTAGCTGATCTGGGCGTTGAACTCGGCGCGCTCGGCCTTGACCTCGCCGGTCACCAGATCCACCACCTGCCCGTAGATCGTCGTCGTGCCGATGTCCATGGCGATGGCGTAGATGCGGCGCGAGGTGTCGCCGGGCTGCACGTTGATCAGGCGCGTCTTGCCGTCCTCGCGCACCGGGCGCAGGAGCGTCACGGTCATCTTGAAATCCTGCGCGCGCATCACCTCGGGGATCTTGCGGATGACCGACAGATCCACCTCGAGCCGGTGCTCGTCGTGCTTGAGCTTGAGAAAGCCGATCAGCCGCGAGAGGTCCGGCAGGTTGTCCTGCAGCGACGGCGGCGGGATCTCGAGGTACTTCTTCTCGACCGGCGCGAGGAAAAGCCCCTTCTCCTTGAGCTCGTTGAAATCGAACTCCCGGATGCGGGCCGTGCGCCGGGGGATCGCCGGCCGGTTCAGCACGCCGGCGTCGATGGCGGACTCCACCGGCACCCGCACGACGAGGTCCTCGGCCGCGGCGGCCTGGCAGGCCAGCCGGTAGCCCCGGCGGACGTCCTCGGGACTCAGCTTCTCGGTGATCCCGCCCTCGACCGCGCCGCTTTCGATCAGCACGCGGCACTTGCCGCAAACCCCCTCCCCGCCGCAGGAGGCGTTGATGTGCACGCCGGCATCGAGCGCCGCCTGGATGATCGTCGCGCCGGCGGGCACGGCGACCACGATGTCGTGGGGCAGGAATCGGATCTTGCGCGTTGTCGGCTGGGTCGGCATGGCCTCCTCACCGTTCATCAGCGAAAAGCAGGCGGTGGAAACGCCAGGTTCGGGCCGTCAGGCGGCCGGCTCGGCGAAGCTGCACTTGAGCGTCACCATGTCCCCGTCGAAGGCCGTGTGGATCTTGAAGGGCAGCCGGTTGAAGAGCCGGATCATGCCCCGGTTGCCGGCCGAGGTGAAGGCGTAAAAGCCCAGGATCCCGTTTTCGCGCGCCGCCACGGTGAGCTTGTCGAGCAGGACCCGGCCGAGGCCGTGCTTCTGGAAGCTTCGGCTGACGGAGAAGGCGATCTCGGCATAGTTCGTGGCCGGGTCCACCTGGTACTCGCCGATGCCCACCACCTGGCCGAAGCCGAACTCGCCGACCACGGCGAGCATGGTGAGCGCCTTGACGTAGTCGATCTGGGAGACCCCCTCGGCGTCCTCCCGGCGGAAGCTCTCGCGGTCCTGGAAAAAACGGGCGATGACGTCGTCCTTCTCCAGGCTGTAGAAGTGCTCCTGGATCCGGCGGGCGTCGACCGGCTTGGCCGGGCGGATGGTGACCGATTCGCCGCCGATCTCCATCACCTCCTCCAGGTGGATCGGGTAGACGCCGTGGATCGCCTCGGAGAGCGAGCGCTCCCCGCCGAGGAGGCCCATTTTTTTCGCGCGGTGGAAGAGCTCGTCGCGGAACTTGGGGTGGGCGATGCTGATCAGCCCGAGCGCCCGCTCCTGCAGGCTTTTCCCGAAGAGGTTCACCGCGCCGAACTCCGTCACCACGTGCTGGACGTCGCTGCGCGGCACCACGACGGCGGTGTCGCTCAACAGCGGCACGATGCGGCTCGTCTTGCCCTGGGCGGCGGTCGAGGGGAGCATGAGGATCGATTTCCCCCCCTTGGCCATGCTGGCCCCCCGGATGAAGTCGAGGACGCCCGTGACCCCCGAGAAGCGGTTGTAGGGCAGCGCGTCGGCCGCCACCTGCCCGGTCAGGTCGATTGTCATGGCGACGCTCATGGCGACCATTTTATTGTGCCGCGCGATCACGGCGGGGTCGTTCACGTAGTCGGAGGGGTGGAACTCGATCGCCGGGTTGTCGTTCAGGAATTCATAGAACTCCGGGCCGCCGATGGCGCTCGAGGCCACCATCTTGCCGTCGTTGAAGCCCTTCTTGCGGTTGGTGACGACCCCGCGCGCGAAGAGGTGCATCATGTCCGCGGTCATGAACTGCGTGTGGACGCCAAGGTCGTTCTTGTCGGCGAGCGCGAGCAGCACCGCCTCGGAGGTCGCCCCCAGGCCGATGGCGATCGTGGAGCCGTCCTCGACCAGGCGGGCGGCGATCAGCCGCGCGATGTCGTTCGCCGCCTTCAGCTCGGGGTTCGCCCCGATCGACAGCAGCGGCTCGTCGTGCTCGACGAAGATGTCGACGTCGTTCGCGTGGATGAAGCTCCGGCCCAGGACCCGGGGCATGCGGCTGTTCACCTGGGCGATGACCAGGTCGGCGGACTCGGCCGCGGCGAGCGTGATGTCCACCGAGACCCCGAGGCTCATCCAGCCGAAGTCGTCCGGCGGCGAGACCTGGATCAGGGCGACGTGGATCGGCAGCAGCCGGCTCTTGAAGAGCCGCGGCACGGCCGAGAGGTTCACGGGGGTGAGGAAGCGCTGGTTGCGGGCGATCCCCCGGGTCTTGGCCGACCCGGAGTAGAAGGAGCGCAGGTTGAGCGCCTGGTCGCCGGTCTTGTTGGCGATCAGGGTGAGCGGGGAGGTCTCGAGGTTGAAGAGCCGGACGATCTCGATGTCGTGCAGCGACTCGAAGGCGTTGGAGAGCGCCCCCACGAGGTGCTGCGGCTCGCCGCAGGAGGAGCCGATGAAGACCCGCCGGCCCGGGCGGATCATCGCGATCGCCTCGGTTGCGGAGCGCTGGTTGGCGACGTAGCGGTCGGCCCAGTAGGTCGGGGGGGCCATGGCGTCTCCCTTTCGCGGTCGTATCGCCCTGAAACGAGCGGTCTCCATTGGCTCGACCGCCAAGGGATAATCGAATCACCGCGATTTATCAAGCGTTCATTCCTTGATTTTTCTTGACGGCCGCCTCGGTTTTTTCTTATAAGTCCAGCCCGCAAGGTCGAAGAAAGCGCCGCGGACGCCGATAGCGCCGCGGATTTATTATTGATCCGGCGGGGACGCGCTGCGGGCGGCCCGCGCCGGCGCAATGAATGCTGGCTGCCGGGGGCGACGCATGCGCGCATTGCAGCGGTTCAGCGGATGGATCGACGCGATCAACGGGGCCGTGGGCCGTTTCACGGCCTGGGTGACGCTCGGGCTCGTGGCGGTGGTCTTCATCGACGTGGTGATGCGCTACCTCTTCCAGAAAAGCTTCGTCTTCACCCAGGAGCTCGAGTGGCACCTCTTCGCCTTCATCTTCCTGATCGGCGCGGGCTACACGCTGCTCTGCGACGGCCACGTGCGGGTGGACGTGCTCTACCAGAACTGGAGCCCCCGGGCCAAGGCGTGGCTCAACCTGATCGGGGTCGTGACGGCGCTGATCCCCGGCTGCCTCATGATCATCGTCACCTCCTGGCATTTCGTCATGCGCGCCTGGGCGGTCGGCGAGGGCTCCCCGGACCCGGGCGGGATCCCCTACCGCTTCATCGTCAAGGGGCTCATTCCGCTGGGCTTCGGTCTGCTCCTGCTCCAGGGCGTCTCCATGGGCATCCACAGCCTGCTGCAGATCCTCGGCATCGAAAAACCCTCGGAGGCGGGCCGCTAAAATGGAATACCTCGCCGGCTGGATGTTCCTCTTCCTCACGATCGTCCTGATGCTGGGCTTCCCGGTGACCTTCACCCTGATGGGGACCGCCCTGCTCTTCGGCCTGATCGGCTTCGGCTTCAACTTCTTCAACCTGCTGCCGCTGCGCATCTGGGGGGTGATGACCAACATCACGCTCCTCGCCGTGCCGCTCTTCGTCTTCATGGGGGTGATGCTCGAGCGCTCGGGGCTCGCCGAAGAGCTGCTCGACACCATGGCGCTCGTCTTCGGCCGGCTGCGCGGCGGGGTGGCCGTTTCGGTGGTGATCGTGGGGGCGCTGCTCGGGGCGACGACGGGCATCGTCGGCGCGACCGTCGTCACCATGGGGCTGCTCTCGGTGCCGACCATGCTGCGCCGCGGCTACTCGCGGGAGCTCGCGACGGGCACGGTCGCCGCTTCCGGAACCCTCGGGCAGATCATCCCGCCGAGCATCGTGCTCGTCCTGATCGGCGACATCATCGGGGTCCCGGTGGGCGACCTCTTCATGGGCGCGGTCATCCCCGGGATCCTGCTGGTCGTGATCTTCATCATTTTCATCATCGCGATCGCGATCCTCCGGCCGCGCTCCGCCCCGCCGATCTCCCGCGAAGAGCTCGCGGCGCTGACCCCGCGGGTGCTCTTCCGGCGCGTGTCGCGGGCGCTCTTCCCGCCGCTTTTCCTGATCATCGCCGTGCTGGGCTCGATCTTCGCCGGGATCGCCTCGCCGACCGAGGCGGCCGCGGTGGGTGCGGTCGGCGCGACCATCCTGACGATCGCCAACCGCAAGTTCAACATGGAGATCCTGCGCACCGTGATGGTCGCCACCATGCGGCTCACCTGCATGGTCTTCATCATCCTCTGCGGCGCGGCGGCCTTCGGCCTCGTCTTCCGGGGCCTGCACGGCGACGACCTCGTGCGGAACTTCCTGGGGGGCCTCGCCGCCCAGTACTCCAAGGAGACGGTGCTCGCCATCGTGATGGGGCTGATCTTCGTGATCGGCTTCTTTCTCGACTTCATCGAGATCACCTTCATCCACGTGCCGGTGCTCGCGCCCATCATGATCGAGTTCGGCTTCGACCCCCTGTGGTTCTGCATCATCCTGGCGGTGAACCTGCAGACCTCGTTTTTGACGCCGCCCTTCGGCTTCTCGCTCTTCTACCTCAAGGCGGTGACCCCGCCGGAGGTGACGACCGGCCACATCTACCGCGGCATCGTCCCCTTCGTCGTCTGCCAGCTCGTCGGGCTGATGATCGTGATCCTCTACCCGCAGCTCGCCACCTGGCTGCCGCGGGTGGTCTTCGGCAATTAGGTGCGGCCACGCGCTTGCCGCGGCTCCGCAAACGACCCACAACCGATCAAGGAGGCCAGCATGAAGCGACGCGATTTCATCAAGAAAGTCGGAATCGGAACCGCGGCGGCGGTCGGCGCCTCGGCACTGGCGGCGCCGGCCGTCATCGCCCAGAAGAAATACCAGTGGAAGATGGTCACCACCTGGCCGCCCAAGATGCCGGTGCTCCAGGACGGCTGCGAGCGGCTCGCCAAGCGCATCGGCGAGCTCTCCGACGGCCGGATCCAGATCCAGGTCTTCGCGGCCGGCGAGCTCGTGCCGGCCCTCGAGTCCTTCCAGGCGGTCTCCGACGGCACGGTCGAGGTCGGCAGCGGCGCCGCCTACTACTGGGCCGGCAAGGAGCCGGCGACGCAGTGGTTCTCGGCGGTGCCCTTCGGCATGAACGCCCAGGGCATGGCCGCCTGGTTCCACGGCGGCGAGGGGCTCAAGCTCTGGGAGGAGGTCTACGCGCCCTTCAACCTCGTGCCGCGGCCGGGGGGCTCCACGGGCGTCCAGATGGGCGGCTGGTTCAACAAGAAGATCAACACCATCGACGACTACAAGGGCCTTAAAATGCGCATCCCGGGCCTCGGCGGAAAGGTGGTCGCCAAGGCCGGCGGGACGGTGGTGCTGACCCCCGGCGGCGAGATCTTCACCAACCTCGAGCGCGGGGTCATCGACGCGACCGAGTGGGTCGGGCCGCTCCACGACCTGCGACTCGGCCTGCACAAGGCGGCCAAATTCTACTACTACCCCGGCTGGCACGAGCCCGGCACCTACCTCGAGTACTTCTTCAACAAGAAGGTCTTCGACGGCCTGCCCAAGGACCTGCAGCAGATCATCAACGCCGCCTGCGTCGAAAACGAGCTCTGGGTCCTGGCCCAGTTCGAGGCCCAGAACGGCGCGGCCCTCGACGAGCTCATCACCAAGCACAAGGTGGAGCTCGTGCGCTTCCCGGACGAGGTGCTCAAGGCGCTCAGCAAGATGGCGGCCGAGGTGAACGAGGAGGAGGCCGCCAAGAGCGCGATCGCCAAGAAGGTGAATGAAGCCTTCAAGAAATTCGCCAAGGTTGTCGGCACGTGGGGCACCATCTCGGAAAAGGCCTACTACGACATCATCGTGCCGCCCTACTCGCTGAAGGGGTAAGCCTTTCGCCGTTCGATCAACGGCCCGCGGCCGCTCCCCGCTGAAGGGGGGGGCGGCCGCTTCGCGTTTCAGGGCGCTGCCGGCGGCCGGACGCCGCCGGGCGGGCCCGGGGCGAGCCCCGGCGCCGCCTCCTCCACGCGGCGCAGCCGCCGCTCGATCGCCCGCGTGCGGGTCTCGGCGCGGTCGATGCTGTGGGCGGCCTGCTCGAGGCGGCGCTTGGTCTTGGCGAGCGTGTCCCCGAACCGGCCGAACTCGCTCTTGACCGCGGCGAGGAGCTCCCAGACCTCGCTCGAGCGGCGCTCGATCGCGAGCGTCCGGAACCCCATCTGCAGGCTGTTCAGCAGCGCGGCGAGCGTCGTCGGGCCGGCGGGCACGACGCGGCTTTCGCGCTGCAGCGCCTCGCAGAGCCCCGGGATGCGCAGCACTTCGGCGTAGAGCCCCTCGACCGGAAGAAAGAGGATGGCGAAGTCGGTCGTGTGGGGCGGGGCGACGTACTTCGCCCGGATCGCCCTGGCCTCGGCCCGAATCCGCGCCTCCAGGCTTTTCAGTGCGCGCTCGGCCTCCTTGCGGTCGGTGACCTCGAGCAGCCGCTGGTAGTCCTCCTGCGGGAACTTGGCGTCGATCGGCAGCCAGACGGGATCGCCCTGCGCCGGGTCCTGGCCGGGCAGCCGGATGGCGAACTCCACCCGCTCGGCCGAGCCGGGCCGGGTCGCCACGTTCGCGGCGAACTGCTCGGGGGCCAGGATCTCCTCCAGGATCCGCCCGAGGCGCACCTCGCCCCAGGTCCCGCGGGTCTTGACGTTGGTGAGCACCCGCTTCAGGTCCCCCACGCCGGCCGCGAGCGCGCGCATCTCGCCGAGCCCGGCCGCGACCCGCTCCAGCCGCTCGCTCACCAGCCGGAAGGAGTCGCCCAGGCGCTGCTCGAGCGTCGCCTGGAGCCGCTCGTCCACCACGAGCCGCATCTGGTCGAGCTTCGCCGCGCTGTCGGCCTGCAGCGCCCCGAGGCGGCCCTCCACCGCCTGCCGCAGGGCCTCGAGCTTCGCCTCGTTCACGCCGGTCAGGCCGGAGAGCAGGCGGCTGAAGCTGTCGAGCTGGTCCGTCTGCATGCGCGCGATCTCGGCCATGCGCTTGAGAAGCGCGTCGGTGACGAGCGAGAGGCCGGCGCGCAGCTCCTCGCGGAACTCGCGCTCGCCGGCGGCCGCCTCCCGGCGGCTCAACCGCAGCTCCTCGCGGAACTCGCGCTCGGCGCGTTCGAGCCGCGCCCCGGCCTCCGCCGCCGCGGCGCGCGCCTCGGCCGCCTGGCGCGCCAGGCGGCGCCGCAGCCGGAGAAGCGCGAGGAGCCCCGCGGCCCCCAGCACGGCGGCCGCCGCCGCGACGGCCGCCGCCGCGGGCGGCGAAAGAAATCCCTGAAGATCGGCGGTCATGGTCGCTTCCCTCTCCCGGTCACTCCTCCGGGCGGACCTTCCGGTAGCGTCGGTAGAGCCCCCGGAACTGGTCGTAGGTGAGCCCCAGCCGGGCGGCCGCCCGGCGCTGGTTGTGCCGCGTGCGGCGCAGCGCGTCGGCGAGCATGCGGAACTTGAGCTCCTCGACCGCCTGCGGCAGGGGCGCGGCGGGGAGGGCCGCCGCCGCCTCCCGGCGGGGCGGCTCGCCGGCGCCCCCCCCGATGCGGTCGCCGCCCGCCGCGGCCGCCTCGAAGGGGTCGAAGACGACGGCGGTGATCGGCCCGCCCCCGCTGCGGAAAACCGCCCGCTCGACGACGTTCTTGAGCTCGCGCACGTTCCCCGGCCAGGGGTGGCGCTCCAGCGCCTCCATGACCGCCGGGCTGAACCGCGGGGGCTCCGGGCGCCCCAGCTCGGCCGCCATGCGGCCGGCGAAGTGGCGGGCGAGCAGGGGGATGTCCCCCGCGCGCGCGCGCAGCGGCGGCAGGATCAGCACCTCGAAAGAGAGCCGGTCGAGGAGATCGGGCTTGAAGCGGCGCCGGGCGACGCGCTCGCGCAGGTCCACGTTGGTCGCGGCGACGATGCGCACGTCCGCCTCGACGGTCTCGGTGCCGCCGACCCGCTCGAAGCTTCCGTACTCCACCACGCGCAGGATCTTCTCCTGCACCTCGATCGGAACGTTGGCGATCTCGTCGAGGAAGAGCGTCCCGCCGTCGGCGGCCTCGAAGCGGCCGGCGCGGCGCTGGAGGGCTCCGGTGAAGGCGCCGCGCTCGTAGCCGAAGAGCTCGGACTCGATCAGCGTCGGCGCGAGGGCCGAGCAGTTCAGCGCGACGAAGGGCCCCTCCCAGCGGCCGGAGAGATAGTGCAGCCGCGCGGCGGCGAGCTCTTTGCCGGTTCCGCGCTCGCCCGCCAGGATCACCGGGCGGTTCACGGGGGCCACGCGCGAAAGACGCTCCTGAAACTCCAGGAAGGCCTCCGATGCGCCCAAGCCTTCGGTCCAGGCGCCGGCCGCCGGTCGATATTTAGTTGGCATTTAATACCAAATATTAGTATTATTGCATTTTAATGGTATTTTATACCATCACCCTTTAAGCGTCAACAATAATAAACTCAATGTATTCAGAATATTATGATTATATTGAATCTGGCACGATTGATGCTGTTACCGGGCGGCAGATGAAACCAGGAGCCGTCCGGGAGCAGACATCACGGAGGCGCTCCGCAATTCCGCCCCCCTTGGAAAAGAGAGGGCGACCGGGAGGAAGTCATGGGAATCTTCACGCGATTTCGGGACATCGTCAGCTCGAACATCAACGCCATGCTCGACCGCGCCGAGGACCCCGAGAAGCTCATCCGGCTGATGATCCGTGAAATGGAGGACACGCTGGTGGAGATCAAGTCGGCCTGCGCCGGCGTGATCGCCGAAGCCAAGAAGATCGAGCGCCGGCGCGACGACGCCGCCGAGCGCGCCGATTTCTGGTCCCGGAAGGCGGAGCTCGCGGTCGCCAAGGGGCGCGACGACCTGGCGCGCGAGGCGCTCGTCGAGAAGCGGCGCTGCCGCGAGCGGACGGAGTCCCTCACCGCCGAGCTCGGCGAGCACCGACACCTCGTCGACCAGTACCAGCAGGACATCCGGCAGCTCGAGGACAAGCTCAAGAGCGCGCGCGAGAAGCAGCGCACGCTCGTCCAGCGGCACATCCATGCCGAGCGCAAACGCCGCGCCCAGGAGGAGATCCGGCGCATCGACAGCACCGAGGCCGTGCTCAAGTTCGACGAGCTCGAAAGCCGCATCGACCGCATGGAGGCCGAGGCCGACCTGGTGAATTTCGGCCGCCGCGGCGAGCTGGCCGAGGACCTCGACCGGCTCGTGGTCGACGAGGAGATCGAGCGCGAGCTCGCCGCCATCAAGAGCTCCCGGTCGAAGGCCGAGTGATCGCGCGCGATGGGCGGGCGCCCCGGCCGCCGCGCCGGCCGGGGCTTCTTGATACCCGCCGGGGGTTCGCGTATGGTGGCCGGCAAGGCAGGTGCGGAGCGCTTGCGACCCGACCACCCGAGAGGAGTGAGGCGCCGTGAGCATCATCGTGGAGGGATTGTTGGCGATCGTTCTGGCCGGGGCCGCGGCGGTGGTCGTCGCGCTCGCGGTCAAGCTCTTCAAAAGCCTCGGCGACGGGGCCGGGCGGGCGGACGACGCCCGGCTCATCCAGGAACTCTACCGCGGGCTCGACCGCATGGAAGCGCGCGTCGAGACGCTCGAGACGATTCTTCTGGATCGAAAAGGCCGGAAAGGGGAAGGCGACCAATGAGGGACTACACGCGCAAGGGGCTTTACCGCTCCCGCAGCGGCGCCGTCTTCGGCGTCTGCCGGGGGCTTGCGGAATACTTCGATTTCTCCGTCTTCTGGGTGCGGTTCATCGCGGTCGCGGCGCTGATTTTCACCGGGCTGTGGCCGGCGGTGGGGCTCTATCTCATCGCCGCGCTGATCATGAAGCCCGAGCCGGCGATCCCGATCGCCTCGGCCGGCGAGCGCGAGTTCTACGACCGTTATGCCGCCTCGCGGCGCGATGCGGCCCAGAGCCTGAAGCAGCGCTTCCACCGCCTGGACGAACGCATCCGCCGGATGGAGGACGTGGTGACCTCCAAGGAGTACGACTGGGAGCGCCGCCTGCACTCCCGCTGACGGGCTCTGCTTCACGATTCGCCGCGCGCCTTGGCCGGCGGCCCGGCGCCTTCTTTCCACCGCCCGTCCAGCCGCGGCGCGCTACCCGGCAAGCTCGGCCAGGAGCTCCTCCGACCGCGCCACCCGCAGCAGGGGGTGGATCGGGTTCCTGCGATAGGCGTCGAGCACCTGGCCGTGGACGGCCGCCGAGGGGGCCGCGCTGCAGTCCTCCAGCAGCACGGCCTTGAAATCGTGGCAGACCGCATCCAGCGCGGTCGTGAGCACGCAGAAATGCGTCGCCAGCCCGCCGACCGCGCAGAGCGTCACCGCCCGCTCCCGCAGCCAGTGCTCCAACCCCGTCCGAAAGAAGGCCGAGAAGCGCGGCTTGGGGAGCCAGAGGTCCTCCGGGCGCCGCTCCAGCTCGTCCACCACCTCGGCGCCCGGCGTCCCGGCGAGCGCGTGCGGCCGCATCCGCCCGGTGAAGATGAAATCGTCGGCGTGGAAGGCGTCGGTCGAGAAGACGATGGGCCAGCCCCGGCCGCGAAACGCGCGGATCGCCCGGTTGAGCGGCGCGAGGATGGCGCGGGCCGGCGCGGTGATGGCCAGGCGGTGGCCCTCGTCGAAGTAGTCCTTCACCATGTCGATGATCAGAAGCGCGGGTCTTTCGCCCGGGGGGCCTCCCATGGCATCCGTCTCCCTTTCAACCGGCGGTGGATAAACGGCGTCCCAAGCCCGTGATCCGGGGCGGCGCCTGGTAATGCCCACGTCCTTGAGGACCGGCAGCGACTTTCGATCGCCGCGCGCCCGGGCTTACGGCCGGATACCTGGTTTTTCCCCGCCTGTAAACCGTGTGAACCGCCGAGCGCATCCCACGCCCGGCTTCGCGGGAGGTCAAGGGCGGGCGGCGTTCTCGGGGAGGGGGAGCGAAGAAGCGGGCGGGCGCCGCGCGCGGGCCGCGGGGGCCGGCGCCGGACGGGCCCCGCGGATCAATGCCGGCGGCGCGGCTGCGGACCGGGCAGGCGCCCGGCAGCCGCCACGCCGCGCGGCGCCGCTGGGTCAGATCCGCTCGAGCACTTCGAGCGGCAGGCAGTAGGACTCGGCCGCGGAGAAGTTGTGCACGCTCGAGAGGCTGTCCGAAAGGGCCGTCTGCACCCGGTCGAGGAGCGTGCAGCTTTCCATGCACTCGGGAAAGATGGCATACGTGTGGCAGTCGCGGCACGGGCTTTTCACCAGGTAGCCGATGTCGTAGTCGAACTTGTGGCTCAACGCCTTGCTCGGTTTCATCTGCGCACCTTCATCGTAAGAAGTTGGGGAAGCGCTTGATTTCCAATGTAGCTATCAGAATATCTATACAACTATCATGCCAACGCGCCCGAAAAAAAGTATATCGATATTTTCCGCATAATTACTTCCATATAGAGCGCGACCGACCCTTTTCCCATCCTCCGGCGGGCCGTCAAAATATTGTCGGATTTCCGCCGCGCCGCGTCACTTCCTCTTGGCGCGGGCCTCTGCCGGCGCCGGAACCGCCCCGGCCGCTTTGACGGCGCGGCGGCGGCAGAGCCGCCCGATCGCCGCGGTCGCGAGCAGCACGGCGAAAAAGTAGAAGAGGTTGCCCTCGGGCGCCCGGGCGCCCAGGTAAACGAGAACCGCAGCGGTCCACATCAAGGCTTTCAACACCATGCACGCCTCCCAGCGCGCCACCCTCATCCGCAGGCTGTAGATTTGTTCTTTCCAGCCTGCGGGGATATCGGCCCCCTCGCCGGGAAACTTGAGCCCGGCGGCGCGCGAAAAAAATTCCTCAAGCCTCGCACCCGAAAAGCCGAAACCAGGGAAAGGGGCGCACCAGGCGGAGGGCGCCGCGGTCGAACCGGCGATCGAGCGTCCCGGGTCGGAAGGCCGCGGGAGGGAGGCAGAATCATGAAAAAGCTCGTCATCGCGTTCATCCGGGAGCTTCGGGCGGCGAACAAGCTCTCCACCTGGGGGGCCGCCGCCGTCAAACAAGCCGTGGTGATGCGGCTGCTCTCCCATCTCGGCTGGGATGTCTTCAACGTCGAAGAGGTATCGCCCGACCATCCGGCGGAGGCGGCGACGGTCGCTTTCGGACTGAAGATCGAAGGCGACTGCCGGGTCCTGCTCGACGTCGCCCCCGGCGGCGGCCGACCGGCGGAAGAGCCCTCCCCGGCGCTCGCCTCCGCGCCGGGAGAAGCGGCGGAGCTCGCCGTGGACACCGACGGCCGGCGCTTCAGGTTCTTCCTGACCGGGATTCCCGGCGGCTGGCCGCAGCGGCACTGCCTGACCGTCGACCTCGTGGAAAACAAGCCCGAGCACGCCGCCGCCGTCCTGATCGACCTGCTCAGCCGGGAGCGGGTCGCGGCCGGCGGCCACCTCGAGACCGCCCGCAGCGCCCACGCGCAGAAGGCGCGGCAGGCCGCCCTCCGCGCCCTGCCGGAAGCCTGGAACCTTCTCCTGGAGACGCCGGATGCGCGCGTCGTGGCGGCGCTCAACGAGAAGGTCGAAACCATCTGCGGCTGCCAGGCCGACGTGCAGGCGATCGAGACCTTCCTGCGCACCCACCGCCACGGGTGGCGGCTCCAGGCGGCCGTCGAACCCGCCGCGGCCGCGCCGCCGGCCGCCCCCCCGGCGCCCTCCGGCGCGGCAGGCGAGCGGCTGCGGCGGGCGGAGAGCCTCGCCGACCGGCCGATCCGCTCCTTCAGCCTGCGGGGCCGGATGTTCCCGGTCGGCTCCTGGGACGAGATGCTCCCGGCGCTCTGCAACCATCTCGCGGCGGCCCACGCGCCGGAGTTCGAAAAGGTGCTGTGGATGTACGACGACCACCGCCAATGCTTTTCGCGGTACGCCGACCAGTTGAAGATCCCCGAAAAAATCCGCCGGACCAACATCTACGTCGAAACCAAGCTCGCGCCCGATGAGGTGCTCAAAACCGCCGGCGACCTGCTGACCGAGTTCGGCTACGCGCACGAGGAGCTCGTCATCACCACCCAGTGAGCGGCGGCGGCGCCGGCGCCGTTTTTTCTTGACAACGGCGGACCGCGGGGCGCACACAGGGGGGCATGGATGAGACCTTCCTTTTCTACGACATCGAGACCTCCGGCCTGAACAAGGCCTTCGACCAGATCCTGGACTTCGCCGCCATCCGCACCGACCGCGGGCTGAACGAGACCGGACGCTGCCAGGTGCGGATCCGCCTGCGCCCCGACGTCGTCCCCTCGCCGGGGGCGCTGGTCGTCAACCTCATCCGCCCCGCCGCGCTGCTCGCGGGCCGCTGCGAATACGAGGCGGCGCGCGCGATCCACGCCCAGCTGAACGTCCCCGGGACGATCAGCATCGGCTACAACTCCATCGGCTTCGACGACGAGTTCCTGCGGTTCACCTTCCACCGCAACCTCCTGCCGCCCTACACCCACCAGTACGCCAACGGCTGCCGGCGGATGGACCTTCTGCCGATCACCATCATGGCCTGGCTCTACCGGCCGGAGCTCCTCGACTGGCCGGTCGAAAACGGCCGCTCCTCGCTCAAGCTCGAGGAGATCGGGGCGCTGAACGGGCTCTTCTCCGGCCGCTCCCACGACGCCATGGCCGACGTCGAAGCCGCCCTGCGCCTGGCGCGGATCCTTGCGCGCGATCGGCGCATGTGGGCGTACCTCGACGGCTGCTTCCGCCGCGAGGTCGACGCCCGCCGCGCGGAGGAGCTGCCGGTCGAGTTCACCGCCGGCACCGGCGAGCACCGGCTCGCCCTGATGGTCGCCGGCGAGTTCGGCACGCGCCGCAGCTTCCTCGCCCCGGTGCTCTCGATCGGCAGCTCCATCCCCTACCCCAAGCAGACCCTGTGGCTGCGGCTGGACACCCACCGCATCGCGGAGACCCCTGCGGAAAAGCTCGCCGACGCCGCCTGGGTGATCCGCAAGCGCTACGGGGAGCCGGGCATCCTCCTGCCTCCGCGGCCGCGCTTTTTCGAGCGCATCGACGCCGAGCGGCAGGCCCTCGCGCAGGAGAACCTCGCCTGGGTCAAGACCCACGCGGAGCTTTTCGGCCGCCTCGTCGAGCATCACCGCGGATTCCGCTACGCCGTCATTCCCGATCTCGACGCCGACGCCGGCCTCTACCAGAACGGCTTTCTCCCGCGGGCGGACGAGCCCCTGCGGGATCGGTTTCACGACGCCGACCCGGAGGAAAAACGCGCGCTCGCCGGGCGGTTCACGAGCCCGGAGGCGCGCACGCTCGCGCAGCGCATCCTGTGGCGCAATTTCACCGCGGAGCCCGCCGGAGGCGAGCTCCCGGAGGCCGCGGGCCGGGTCGACCTCGCGGGCAACCCCCGGCCGGGCCCCGAGTGGGCGCTCTCCGAGATCGCGCGGCTGCGCCTGGACCCCGCGCTCGCGGCCGCGCAGCGCGGTCTCCTCGACGAGCTGGAGCGCTTCATCCGGGAGCGCGCGGCCCGGGCCGCGGACGCCGGCCGCGGCGGCGCCGCGCGGGGATGAGCCCGCCTGCGCCACGGCCGGGCCGCCTCTGGCTGGTCGCCGGCATCGCGGCGCTGTTCTCCCCGCTCGGCGCCGCGCCGGCGATGTGGGAAGCCGCCGGCGCGGAGGCCGCCCTGCGCTGGGTCTTCCAGGCGGGGCTGGTCCAGGCCGCGGTTCTCGCCCACATCCTCCGCCACTTCCGGCGGGAGGCCGCCGCCGGCGGCGAACCCCGCCCCGAGGCCGGGCCGGCGGACCTCCTCACCCTCCTGCGCGCCGGGCTGACCGCCGCCCTGGCGGGCTTCGTCCTGCAGCCGGCGATGGGCGCCGCCGGCCTTTCGCCCGCGGCGCGCGCGCTTCCCGGAGGGATCTACCTGCTCGCCGTCCTGCTCGATCTCGCCGACGGGTTCGTCGCCCGCCGAACCGGGGGCGGCACCCGGCTGGGGGAGCGCCTGGACGGGTTCTGCGACGCTCTCGGGCTGCTCGCCGCCTCCGCGGCGGCGGTCGGCGCGGGGCGCGCCCCCCTCGTCTACCTGGGCGCCGGCGGCGGCTTCTTCCTGCTGCGCGCGGCCCTGCGGGTGCGCGCGATGTCCGGCCGCAAGGTCCGGCCGATCGCTCCCCGCGCCACCGCGCGCCTTGCGGCCGGCTGGCAGATGCTCTTCGCCGTCCTGCTCCTTCTCCCGGTCCTCGAGCCCGCGCGCCTCGCGGCCGCCGCGGGGGTCATGACCGCGCTCATGGGAGCCAGCCTCGGCCAGGACTGGCTGATCGCCTGCGGGTGGGCGGATGCCGCCGGCCGCCTCGCCGGACCGCGGCCGGCCGCCGCCGGGCGCCTGGCGGCCGCGCTCGTGCCGCTCGGCCTGCGAGCGGGGATCGCCGCCGCCGCCGCGCTCTTGACGCTCGAGCTCGCCCGCGCCCTGCCCGCGGCCGCCCCCTCCCCCGCCGCCGCGGCGGTCCCGATCGCGGCGCTCGGCTGCGTCCTGGGGGTTGCGGCGCGGGGTTGCGCGGTGATATTGGTGATCTGCGCGGCCCACCCCTCGACCGGCGGAGACGCCGCGGCCGCGGCCGCGGCCGCGCTCGCCGCGCTCGCCGCGGCGCTGGTCGCGACCGGGGCCGGGCCTTGGCGGTGGTGGCAGCCGGAGGACCGCTTCGTCTTGAAACCCCGGCCGCAAGCCCCCCGTTTCCGCCGGCAGCGCCGGCTTGGAGGAGAAAGCCCTGCAGACCCTGCGCGGACTGAATGACCTCCGGGAGCGCCTCTCGCGGGCGGCGCAGTTCCGGGCCGAACGCGGCCGGCCCCTCGTCGTGCTGAGCTACGCGCAGAGCCTCGACGGCAGCATCGCCGGGCGGCGGCGCGAGCGCGTGCGCCTGAGCGGGCCCGAGTCCCTGCGGCTCACCCATGCCATCCGCGGGCTTTGCGACGCGATCCTCGTGGGGGTCGGCACCGTCATCGCCGACGACCCGCGCCTCGCGCTGAAATACGCTTCCGGCCGGGCGCCCCAGCCGGTCGTCCTGGACACCCGCCTGCGCACCCCGGTCAACGCCGCCCTGCTCGGCCGCCGCGACCGCCGCGCCTGGATCGTGCACGGCCCCGAGCGGCCGGAGGGCCGCCTGCGCGCGCTCGCCGCCGCCGGGTGCGAGCCGATCGCCTGCGCCACCGGGGAGGACGGGTGGATCGACCTCGGCTGCCTGATGGCGCGGCTCGGGGAGCGCTCGATCGACAGCCTCATGGTCGAGGGCGGGGCCCGGGTCATCACGAGCTTCTCCCGCTCCCGTCTCGTCGATCTCTTCGTCATCACCATCAGCCCGCGGTTCCTCGGCGGGCTGCCGCCGATCGACACCGAGGCGTGCGGGGCGTTCGCCGGCTTCGAGCTCGAGAGGCCGGCCTACGAGCCGCTCGGCCGCGATCTCATCCTCTGGGCCGCAGCGCCCTGGAGCCCGGCATGAAGCGCACCGCGGTGG
This sequence comes from uncultured Desulfatibacillum sp., assembly GCA_964573635.1. Taxonomy (GTDB): domain Bacteria; phylum Desulfobacterota; class Desulfobacteria; order Desulfobacterales; family SpSt-501; genus SpSt-501. Next base: position 50,396 of record CAZNKG010000023.1, read on the forward strand.
TCTTCCAGGCCCCCGGGCGGGTCGCGGCCGTGCGCGAGGATTTCCCATCCCCGCCGCCCGGCTGGCTCGCCGTGGAGACGGAGGTGTCGGCGATCAGCGCCGGCAGCGAGCTTTTGTTCTACCGCGGCGAGGCGCCCGCCGGCATGGCCGTCGACCCGGCGCTCGCCGCGCTTGCGGGGCCGATCGGATACCCCGTGCGCTACGGCTACGCCGCCGTCGGGCGGGCGGCCGGCGCGGGGCCGCGCCTCTTCTGCTTCCACCCGCACGCCAGCCGCATGAGCGTCCCGGCGGCCGATGCCGTCGCAATCCCGCCGGACATCGCCCCCCGCGACGCCCTGTTCCTCGCCGCGATGGAGACGGCGGTCACCCTCGTTCTGGACGGGGCCCCCCGGATCGGCGAACGCGTGGCGGTCTTCGGACAGGGGGTCGTGGGGCTGCTGCTCACCGCACTCCTCGCGCAGCACCCCTTGGCGCGCCTTTGCGCCGTCGAGCCCAGCGCCTTCCGGCGCCGGGCGGCGCTCGAGGCCGGGGCGCACGCCGCGCTGGACCCCGCGGAAGCCGCGGCCGCCGGGGAGGAGGACGGCGCCGATCTCGTCTATGAGCTTTCCGGAAACCCCCGCGCCCTCGACCAGGCGGTCGCCGCCGCGGGGTTCGCGGGCCGCGTCGTGGTCGGCTCCTGGTACGGCGCCAAGCCCTGCCGCCTCGACCTGGGAGGCCGGTTCCACCGCAGCCGGATCCGGATCGTCTCCAGCCAGGTGAGCACGCTGCCGCCCGCGCTCGGCGGACGCTGGGACCGCGCCCGGCGCTTCGCGGTCGCCTGGGAGATGATCCGGCGGGTCGCGCCGTCGCGCTGGATCACCCACGAGTTCGCGGTCGAGCGGGCGGCGGAGGCCTACGCGCTGCTCGATCGCGGGGAGGGCGGGGAGGCGCTGCAGGTGGTGCTGAAGTATGGGTGAGGGGGGTAAGGGAGGGTTGGGAGGGTTGAGAGGGTTTAGATGGTTTAGATGGTTATGATGGTTGGGAGGGTTGAGATGGTTGAGATGGTTGGGATGGTTTGGATGGTTGGGATGGTTGGGATGGTTGGGATGGTTGGGAGGCAGGCTGCATGTATGCCGTCGCCGTGCGGCGCGAGCTGATCGCGCGGCACTTCATGACCGGCGCCGATTTCGGGGCGGAGAACCACCCCCATTCGCACCGCTACCTGGTCGAGTGGCGCCTGGAGGGCCGCGCGCTCGACCGGATGGGGTTTCTGGTCGATATCGATCGGATCGCGGCCGATCTCGAGGCCGGCCTCGCCGGCTTCCGGGACCGCACCCTGAACGAGCTCGCCGCCTTCGAGGGGCGGAACCCGAGCGTCGAAAACCTCGCCCGGGTCATCTGGGACAAGCTCGCCCGCGGGCTCGCGGCGGCCGGAATCGAGCGCGCGCGCCTGACCGTCTGGGAGAGCGACACGGCCTGGGCCTTCTATGAAGCCGCGCCGGGATGCGCATCGCCCTGATCATTTACGGCCGCCTCGACCGGCTGACCGGCGGGACCATCTACGACCGCCTCCTGGTGGAGCGGCTCGAGGGGCGCGGGCACGCGGTCGAGGTGATCGGCCTTCCCGCCCGGCCCTACGCGCTCGGGCTGCTCGACAACCTGCGTGCGGGAGGAGCGGCCAGGCGGGCCGCGGCGTTCGATCTCGTTCTCGAGGACGGGCTCTGCCACCCGTCGCTGCTGCGCTTCAACCGGCGCCTGCGCCGCCGCGGCGGCGGCCCGCCCGTGGCGGCGATCCTGCACCAGGTGCTGAGCGGCCAGCCGCGATCGGCCGCCGTCAACCGCGTCTACGCCCGCATCGAGCGCCTGTTCCTCGGCACCTTGGATGCCCTGGTGGCGACAAGCCGCGACACGGAGGAAAAGGTCCGGCGGCTGGCGGGCCGCGGGCTTTCCACCGCCGTGGTGGAGCCGGGGGGCGACCGGCTGGGGTTTATCGCCGGGCCGGAGGCGGTCGCCCGCCGCAGCCGGCGGCCGGGGCCGCTGTCCCTGCTCTTCGTGGGGGGGCTTGCCCCGGTGAAAGGGCTCTCCGGCCTCCTGCAAAGCCTCGAGCGGCTGCCGGGGGTCGACTGGCGGCTCGCCGTCGCCGGCGTGGAGCCGGGAGCCGGGAAGCGGTTCGCCCGCCGGAGGCTCGGGCGCAGCGGCCTGCTCGAACGGGTCGATTTCCTCGGCCGCATCGACGGCGACCGGCTGCGGGAGGCGTATGCGCAAAGCCAGCTCTTCGCGATGCCCTTCGCCTGCGAGAGCTTCGGCATCGCGGCGCTCGAGGCCATGGGGTTCGGGCTGCCGGTGATCGGCTCGAGCGCCGGCGGCGTGCGCAGCTGCGTGCGCCACGGGGAGAACGGCTTCCTGGTCGCGCCGGGGGACCGCGAAGCGGTCCGCCGGCAGATTGCGGATCTCAACGCCGACCGCGGGCGCCTGGCCCGGATGGGCGCCGCGGCGCTCGCCGCCGCGCGCCGGCGCCCCGGCTGGAGCGCGGCCATGGACCGCGCCGGCGCTTTTCTGGAGGCCGTCGCCGGTGAGCGCGCAGCCTGAGGGAGGCGGAAGCGGCCCGGCGCGGCGCAAGCCCTCCCCGTGGGAGGTGCTCGCGGCGATAGCCTTCCTGAACGGCCTGCTCGCCCTCGACTTTCCCGCCGGCGAAAACCCCGCGGCCTCGCTCTTCCGGGCGGCGCCGGATGCGCTCGCCGCGCTGGCGTGCGCGGGGCTCGCATCCCGCGCCCCGTCTCCCTGGAGCCGCCGGCTGCTCGTCCCGCTCGCCGCCCTGGTCCTCGGCTTGAGGCTCTTCCGCTCGGCCGATCTCCTCGTGCCCCTGGTTTTCAACCGGCCCTTCAACCTGTACCTGGACGCGCCGCGGCTCCCCGATCTGCTCGCCAATTTCGGGTTGACCCGGCCCGCAGCCGGCCTCCTCGCCGCGGGGGGCGGCGCGCTGGCCGCCGCGGCGGCCCTCGCCTGGACGGTGTGGCGGGCGCTGGCGGCGGTCGAGGAGGGTCTTGCGGCCGCCGGCGCGGCGCGCCGGGCGGCGCTCGCGGCCGGTGCGGCCCTGGGCCTCGCCGTCGCGGGGGCGCACCTCGGCCCGGAGCCCTTCCGGCTCGCCGCCCCCGGCATCCTGCCGCGGGTCGCCGAGGAGGCGCGCTTCATCCTCGACCTCGACCAGACCCGCGCCGGCCACCGGGAGGCCATCGCCCGGGCGGCCGCCCGGACCCGCGCGGCACCCGCCGACCTGGCGCGGCTTCGCGGGGCGACGGTCCTGATCTTCGTGGTCGAATCCTACGGCGAGAGCGCCTTCAGCGACCCGCGCTTTTCGACCGCCGTCCGGCGGGCGGCCGCGGCGGCCGAAAGGCGGCTGCAGGCCGCGGGGCGCCGCGCGCTCTCCGGCTATTTCGCGTCTCCGACCTTCGGCGGGAGCTCGTGGCTCGCCCACGGCACGCTCGAGAGCGGCGTCCGCCTCGCCTGCGAGCTGCGCCACGGCCTGCTGCTCGAGGCCGACTTCGTGCCGCTCGCCGAGATCTACAACCGCGCCGGCTACCGGACGGTGCGCGCCATGCCCGGCACGCTGTGGCCTTGGCCTGCCGGCGCCGTATTCCGCTACCAGCGGACCTACATCGCCCCCGATTTCGGCTACCGCGGACCGGCCTTTTCGTGGAACCCGGTGCCGGACCAGTTCGCCTTGGACTGGATCGACCGCCGCGAGATCCGCACCGCCGACCGCCCCCTGCTGGCGGAGTTCATCCTGGGCGACAGCCATGCCCCCTGGGACGTCCTGCCGCCGCGGGTCGCGCCCTGGGAGCTGATCGGCGACGGGCGGGGCTTCGAGAGGCTCCCCCCGCGCCGCTTTCCCACCTCCTGGACGGCGCTCGCGGAGGCCGCCGAGGCCTATGGAGAATTCATCGCCCACGAACTCGAGCTGATCGCGGAGTTCATCTGCCGCGCGCTCCCGGAGGAGGGGCTCGCGGTGATCCTGGGCGACCACCAGCCCTGCCGCGAGCTGCTCGGCGCCGAACCCTCGCACGCCGTCCCGGTGCACCTCGTCAGCGGCCGCGCCGACCTCCTCGAGGCGATCGGCGGGGGGGATTTCATCCCGGGAATGGCTCCCGGCCCGCCGCCGCCCCACCCGGGGCTCGAGCGGCTCTTCAGCCTTCTCACCGCCGGCCTGAGCGCCGGGCAGGTCGAACCGGTCCGACGCCGAAAGGAGACCCCATGGCCTTCGAACAAATCCTGGTCGATGCCCGCGACGGGATCCTCACCGTCACCCTGAACCGCCCGGAGAAGCTGAACGCCTTCACCCCGCGGATGCGCGACGAGCTGATCGCGGCCTTCGACCGCGCCGACGCCGACGACGAGGTCCGCGCGGTGGTCGTGACCGGGGCCGGCCGGGCCTTCTGCGCCGGGGCCGACCTCAGCCTCGGGGCCGACACCTTCGACTACCCCCGGCGGGAGGGGCTGAGCGACCCCGGGCGCCACCGCGACGGCGGCGGCCGGCTCGCCCTGCGGATCTACGAGTCGCGCAAGCCGGTGATCGCCGCGGTGAACGGCCCGGCCGTCGGCATCGGGGCCACCATGACGCTGCCGATGGACCTGCGCCTGGCCGCCATTCATGCCGGCTTCGGGTTCGTCTTCACCCGCCGCGGCATCGTGCCCGAAGCGTGTTCGAGCTGGTTCCTGCCGCGCCTGGTGGGGGTCGGGACGGCGCTCGAGTGGGTGCTGAGCGGACGGACGGTGTGGGCCGAGGAGGCGCTGCGCCGGGGGCTCGTCCGCAGCCTGCACGCCCCCGCGGACCTGCTCCCGGAGGCCCTCGCCCTCGCCCGCGAGATCGCCGAGAACGCCGCCCCGGTGTCGGTCACCCTCGCCCGCCACCTGCTCTGGCGCATGCTGGGCGCCGACCACCCGATGGCGGCGCACCGCATCGAGTCGCGCGCCATGTTCACCCTGGGGCAGGGGCCCGACGCCAAGGAGGGGGTCCGGGCCTTTTTGGAAAAGCGGCCGCCGCGCTTTGCCGGGCGGCCGAGCCGCGACATGCCGGACTTCTTCCCCTGGTGGCCCGAGCGGACCTTCGAGGAGACGCGATGAGCTCCGCCGAAGAGCCTCAGATCAAGCCGGCCGACGCATCGAGAACCCGGCGCACGGTGTGCGCGAGCTCGTAGACGACCACCGGCTTGAGGAGAAAGGCGCGGACCCCGGGGGGGGCGGCATCCCCCGCGGCCAGGCGCTCGCGGTAGCCCGAGCAGAGGACGACCGGCAGATCGGGGCGCAGGCGGAGCATCTCGGAGGCGAGCGCCTCGCCGGTCATGTGGGGCATGGTGAGGTCGCTCACGACCAGGTCGAACCCCGCCGGGTCGGCGCGGAACACCGCAAGCGCCGCGCGGCTGTCCGACAGCGCCGTGACCCGGTACCCCAGGCGCTCGAGCGCCTCGCGGCCGAGGCCGGCGAGCGGCTCCTCGTCGTCGACGAAGAGGATGCGCTCGCGGCCGCCGGGCAGATGGGGCAGCATGACGAAGGCGTCGGACTCCAGGCCGCAGGGCAGGACCGGCAGCAGGATCTCGAAGCGCGTGCCGCGGCCGACCTCGCTCTCCACGGCCACGGCGCCGCCGTGGCCCTGCACGATGCCGAGCACCACGGCGAGCCCCATGCCGGTGCCCTCCCCGCGGGTCTTGGTGGTGAAGAAGGGCTCGAAGATCCGCGGCAGGATCGCGGGGTCGATGCCGCGGCCGGTGTCCGCGACCGACAGCCGCTGGTAGGCTCCCGGGGCGAGCTCGCGGTATTCCGGGCGCGGATCGGCCCCGAGCGTCGCATCCTCGAGGCCGATCCGCAGCTCCCCGCCCCGGGCGCCCATGGCATGGGCGGCGTTGGTGCACAGGTTGATGATCACCTGCTGGATCTGGGTCGCGTCGGCCATGACGACGGCGCGGCTGGCGAACTCCGTGCGGATGGCGATGGTCGCCGGCAGCGAGGCCCGGAGGAAGTTGACGGTCTCCTTGATCAGCGGCTGCAGCTGGATCGGCTTGTGGGCATGCTCGTCCTGGCGGCTGAACGTCAGGATCTGCTTGACCAGATCGCGCGCCCGCCCGCCGGCCTTGAGGATTTCGTTGATGTGCCGGCGGACCGCGGCGCCCGGGTCGAGCTCCATCAGGGCGATCTCGCCGTAGCCGATGACGGCCGAGAGCACGTTGTTGAAGTCGTGGGCGATGCCGGCGGCGAGGGTGCCGATCGCCTCCATCTTCTGGGCCTGCTGCAGCCGCGCCTGGATTTTGAGGTTCTCGGCCTCCAGCGCCTTCAGGCGCGTCACGTCGGCGGCGATCCGCAGGCGCACCCGGCGCCCGTCCACCCAGCGGATGTCCCGCTCGGTCAGCATGCGGGCGCGGCCGTCTTGGGGGTCATGATCCTCCCAGACGACGGCCCCGTCCGGCGCTCCACCCGCCGCGGCCGGAGGCGGCGGAAGCGCCGCCGCGCTCCGCCCCACCCGGACCTCCGGCGAGCTTTCGCGCAGGCTGCGGTTCACGAACAGGACCTCGTCGGCCTGCGGGTCCGCGACGGAGACCTCGGCCGCGATGCTGTCCAGGATGGTGGCCAGGCGCGCGTGGGATTCGATCAGGGCCTTTTGGAAAAGCTTGCGCTCGGTGACATCCGCGGACGAGCCGGCCAGCAGCTCCGCGTGGCCCCGCATCCCGGCGACGCGGCGGACCCGGCTGCGCACCCAGCGGATCGCGCCGTCGCCCCGGATGATCCGGACCTCCTGCTCCCAGACCGCCCGCCCGGAGCCGATGCCCTCGAGCAGGAAGCGCGTGCGGTCGTCGGGGTGCACCGCGCCGGCCATCAGACCGGCGCTCTCCAGGGCGTCGCGGCAGGCAACCCCCCAGATGCGTTCGAAGGCGGGGCTGACGTAGAGCAGGCGGCGCAGGTCGGACGTGCCGATCCAGAAGGCCTCGTCGATCGAGGCGGCCATCAGCTCCAAGACGGCCGCTTCCGGCGGGGGCGCCGCGCCGCGCTTTGCCCGGGATGCGCCGGGCGCAGCGCCCGGCATCGGCGGCTCGCCGCCGCTTAAGTCTTCCATGCACCCCCCTCGGCCGCCCGCCCGGGACCGCGGCCCCTCCGCCGGCGCTCCCGTCTGGCAGTCATCCATATTTTATCCGTCAATTCCTTGCGTGTATCGGGGGGGGCGGGCCGTCGAATTACTTATAAGTAGTATTCTACCACTGAAGGCGTCAAACGGCAAGAAAATTAGAGCGGGCGGCCTCAGCGCAGCGGGATCTCCCGGTAGGGCAGGCCGGCTTTCCGCGCGAACTCCCGCAGCTCCTGCTCGAGGCTCACGGCCTCGCCGCCTACCCTGGAGACCGGGATGGTCTTGTCGGCCACGACGTGCACCTGGATGCGGCCGGGGTCGAACAGCCTGCCGGCGATCTCGCGCAGCTCCGCGGCGCGGGCATCGAAGAAGGCGTCCTGGATCCGCGTGAGCGTGTCGAGCGGCTCGCCCCGCAGCCGGTAGCGGCCGTAGGCCTGGACGAGGTCGCTCTTGGAGTCGAGGTTGAAGACGAAGCTGTTCAGGGCATCGAGCCGTTTGAGCTCGAGCTCCCGCGCCGGGATCTCGCGGGTGAGCGACGCCATGATGGCCAGCGTCTCGGCCACCGCCGCGGCCGCCTGGTCCCCGCGGCAGGCGATCGCGCCCACGAGCAGCCCCGCGTGCCACTTGAAGGCCTGGCCGAAGCCCGCCGAGTAGACGATCCCGAGGTCGTCCCGCAGGCGGGTGTAGAGCAGGGAGTCGCTCCCGCCGAAGATGCTCATGAGCAGGCTCGACTTCCAGAAGTCCGGGTGGCGGCGCGTGAGGCCGGGGAGCAGGATGCGCACCTGGGACTGGACCTGGCCGGGCTTGTGGATGAGGGTCAAGACCGGCGGCGTCCCCGCAGGCTCCGCGAGCCGCCGGACCGGGGCCGCCGCCGCGGGCAGGGCCGCCGCGAGCCGGGCCAGGCCGGCCCGCACGCTTTCGCGGTCGATGTCGCCTGCGACCGCCATGACCATGTTCTCCGGGACGAAGAAGGTCCGCAGGAAGCGCGCGAGGTCCTCCCTACCAAGCGTCGGGATGACCGCGAGCGCGGCGAGCGGGTCCCGGCCGTACGGGTGCCCCTGGAAGTGCCAGATGAGGCTTTCGCGCCGGGCCACCTCCGCCGCCCGCTCGCCGCTGCGGGAGAGGGCCGCGAGCGCCTGCTCCTTGGCGACCGCGAGCGCCTGGTCGTCGAAGCGCGGCCGGGAGAGCACCTCCTCGAGGAGCGCGAGCCCCCGCTCCCAGTCGGCGGAGAGCACCGACAGGCGCACGGCGGACTCCTCCTCGCCGATCTCGACGGAGAGCCGGATCGCGTTGTCGTCGAGGATCCGGGCGAGCTCCGCCGGCGGGTGGGCCGCGGTCCCGCCGCGGACGATGGTCTCCTCCAGGAGCTCCGCCAGCCCCGCCTGGGACTCGGCGAGATCGACGGCGCCGGCCTTGACGAAGATCGCGAGGTCGACGATGGGCAGCTCCGGGTCCGGCAGGAAGTAGACCGGCGCCGGGCCGACCGCCAGCTCCTCGGCCTGCGGGTAGCGGATGCGCTGCGGGCGGCGCTCGAAGGAGAGCGGGTGCTTCCATCCCGGGGGGGTCGGGTAGCGCGAGAGGTTGCGCCAGTCGCCGGGTGGCCGCTCCCAGTCCCGGGCGGCGCCGCTTCCGAGGGAGCGCACCTCGCTGTAGGACTCAGGCGGCTGCTCGCTCGGCCCCCCGGGCAGGACGAAGACGGTCGTCTGGTTCTCCGGCCGGAAGACGCGGCGCGCGACGCGCTGGATCTCCTCCGGCGTCACCGCGGCCATGCGCGCGAGGTAGTCGTTCAGATAGCGCCAGCCCACCTGGACCTCGAGGGTCGCGAGCGTTCCGGCGACGCTTTCGTTGCTGCGCAGCCGGTCGATGAAGTCCCGCTCGTTCAGCTTGAGCATGCGCGCGAGCTCGGCGCGGGAGACCGGCTCCTGCTTGAGCGTCTCCACCTCGGCGAGCAGCCGCTGCTCGAGCGCTTCGCAGGCCGAAAGATAGGCGCGGCGCCGCTCTTCCTCGGTCAACCCGGAGGATTTCAGCGCCTCGGGCTCGTTCGGCGAACCGCCGAGGACGACGAGCCCGCCGTAGCGGTTGTCGGGGTTCGCCGCCCAGGCGGAGGCCGCGAGACCCTGGTCGACCAAGTTTCGCTGCAGCCGGGCGCTGCGGCCCTGGGAGAGCACCATCGCGAGGGCGTCGAGCGCGAAGAAGTCCGCGGTGTTCATGGCCGCGCCGTGAAAGCCGAGGCGCACCGCCGGGGTGCGGGCCCCGGCGAGGAAGCGCACGCTTCGCCGCGGCCCCTGCTGCGGCGGCTCGGCGGTCACCGTCTCGGGGGCGCGCTCCCCGGCCGGGTAGCGGCCGAAGTAGATCTCCGCCAGGCGCAGGGCCTCGGCCGGGCGCACGTCGCCGACCAGCACGCACACCGCGTTGGCGGGGTGGTAGTGGCGCGCGTGGAAGGCGCGCGCATCGTCGGTATGGTAGCGCTCCATGTCGGACTTCCACCCGATGACCGGGTTGCGGTAGGGGTGGGCGGTGTAGGCGGCGGCGTTCAGGTCGAGCCAGGCCGCGCCCTCCGGGTTGTTCACGTAGCGGAAGGCCCACTCGCGCTGGACGACCTCCTTTTCCACGTAGAACTCGCGCCAGGCAGGCTCGAAGACCTGCTCGCTCACGATCGAGAACCACTGCTCCAGCATGTCGGCGGGCACCGCGGCGAGGTACTGGGTCTGGTCCGCGCTGGTGAAGGCGTTCACGCCGACGGCGCCGTTGCGTCCGAGCTGGGTCGAGAAGAGCTGGGGGAGGTAGAGCTTCTGGGCCTCGAGGCGCAGCGCCTCCATCTCGGCGAGCTTGCGCCGGATGAGCTCGGCGTCGGGGTCGCGCCGGGCCTGCTCGGAGCGCACGGCGGCGTAGGCGGCGTCGATCCGGCGCTGCAGCTCCTCGTCGCGCGCGGGGTCGGTGGTGCCGAAGTTCCGCGTGCCCTTGAAGAGCATGTGCTCGAGCATGTGCGCGATCCCGGTCTTCCCGCTCTCCTCGAGCGCCGAGCCGGCGCGGATGGCGAGCCGGGCGGCCACCTGGGGGGTCGCGGGCCGGTCGACCACGAGCAGGAGCATGCCGTTCGATAGCCGGAATTCCTGGACATCCAGCCGGAGGCGGGCGTCCGCCGGGGACGCCGCGGCGGGCTGAAGCCCGGCGAGGAGCAAAGCGAGCGCAAGGGCCGCCGCTTGGATAATGGTCATGGAAACCGCCTCCGAGATCCCGCCGTGCGGGAGTTAAAGGGCGCGCGGCACCGCCCGCCCCGACCGCGCCGGGAGGACCCGGCGGGGGCCGGACGGGGATTCGCGCCGCCGAGCGCCGAAGATAAAGCCCGGCGGGGGGATTTCAAGGGCGCGGCCGCGCCGGCGCTCACCCCTCGTAGAGCACGGCGAGGATGGTCGCCTTGCCCTGGGCGGCGGCGATGATGTGCGGCGTGCTGGAGAGATAGTAGGCGCTGTCGCCGGGCTCGAGCTCGTGGCGCTCGCCGCCGATCTCGAGCCGCACGGTCCCGTCGAGGACGAAGACGAACTCCTCGCCCTCGTGGACCGAGGCCTCCGCGTCGGGGGTCTCGACCAGCTGGACGAGCAGCGCCTCCATGTGGCGGCCCGCCACGTCCGGGGCGAGGCTCTTGTAAAGGTAGAGGTGCCGGGAGCCCGTCCTGCCGGTCGACCGCGAGACGGTGCGGCGCTCGTGCTTGCGGGTGATCGCATAGGGGCGGCTCCCGGCCGCCCCCGCCACCAGGCGGCCGAAGCCGCTGTGGAGCGCCTTGGAGAGCTTGATCAGGGTCCCCAGCTGGGGCTGGATCGCGTTCGCCTCGATGCCGGAGAGAAACGCCGCCTCGAGGCCCGTCAGCCGGGCGAGCTCCTCGAGCGAGACCTTCTTCTCCTCGCGCAGCGCCCGCAGGCGGGCCCCGATGTCCTCCGCCCCCCGCGCCGCCGGGGCGGCGATGTCCCCCGTGAGGTCCTCGAAGAAGTCAAAGTCGAACACGGATTTGCGGCCTTCGGTATTCATGCGCGAAGCTCCTTGTGGGAATCATCCCCGGATTGAGTTACAGGCATTTGGCCCCGATGTGGCGCGCGATGACGATCCGCTGGACCTCGGAGGTGCCCTCGCCGATCTCGAGCAGCTTCTGGTCGCGGTAGAAGCGCTCCACGTCGTATTCCTTCATCAGGCCGTAGCCGCCGTGCAGCTGCACGGCGTGGTTGGCCGCGCGGTACATGACCTCCGAGCAGTAGAGCTTGGCCATGGCCGCCTCCTTGGCGAAGGGCAGGTGCCGGTCGCGCAGCCAGCAGGCCTTGTAGAGCAGCAGCCGCGCGCACTCGATCTCGACGGCCATGTCGGCGAGCTTGAAGGCGTTCACCTGGAAGGTCGCCAGCGGCCGGCCGAACTGCTCGCGCTGGTTGGCGTAGCGGATCGCCTTGTCGAAGCACCCCTGGGCGCCCCCCAGGCCCATGGCGGCGATGCTCAGGCGCCCGCCGTCGAGGGTCTGCATCATCTGGTGGAAGCCGTGCCCCCGCGGGCCGAGGAGGTTCTCCTTGGGCACGCGGCAGTCCTCGAAGTAGAGCTCGGCGGTGTTGGAGGCGCGCCACATCATCTTCCCGTGCATGGGCCGGGCGGTGAAACCGGGGGTGCCGGCCTCGACGATCAGGCAGGAGAGCTCCGGCCGTCCGTCCTCGCGCGCCCCGGTGCGCGCGAGCACGGTGACCCCGCTCGTGATGCGGGTGGCGGCGTTCGTGATGAAGATCTTGCTGCCGTTGATCACCCACTCGTTGCCGTCCAACACCGCGGTCGTCCGGGAGTTGGAGGCGTCCGAGCCGGCGTTGGGCTCGGTCAGGCCGAAGCCCCACAGCGCCTCGCCCTTGCAGAGCTTGGGCAGGTAGCGCTGCTTCTGCTCCTCGGTGCCGAAGTAGTAGAGCGGGCCGATGCCGAGCGAATTCTCGGCGGCCACGGTGGCGGCATGCGAGCCGTCGACCCGCGCGATCTCCTCGACGGCGATGATGTAGGCGATGTAGTCCATGCCCTGCCCGCCGTAGCGGTCCGACACGAAAATCCCGAACAGGCCGAGCTCGGCCATCTTCTGCATCGTTTCGTAGGAGAACTCCTCCTTCTCGTCGAGCTCCCGCGCCACGGGCTGGATCTCGTTCTCGGCGAAGCTGCGGACCGACTCCCTCAGGATCTCGTGCTCGGAAGACAGGCTGAAGTCCATGCGCTCTCCTTGTGCGTGCCGGGTTGGGAAGGCTGCGGCCGATCGGCCGCCGGAGGCCGTGAGCCGGTGCGGCGCGGCTTGGCAGGTTTCCGCGTTTCTGCTACACAGGCCATGGGACGATTTCTATATGAGGAAGGTGGATGGTTGTCAAGATTCTAAACCGCGTTCAGCGCCGCCCGGGAGCGGCGTGAGCGATGCCCGAGCTGCCCGAAGTGGAAACGATCGCCCGTGACCTGCGCGCGGCCGGGATCGTCGGCCGGACGCTCGCCTGCGCCGGGGTTTTCTGGCCGCGCACCATCGGCGCCCCCGCCCCGGAGGAGTTCTGCCGGCGCGTCGCCGGGCGGCGGGTCGCCGCCGTGCGGCGCCGGGGGAAATACCTGATCATCGACCTCGAGGAGGGGGCGGGCAGCGTCCTCGTTCACCTGCGCATGTCGGGCCGCCTGCACCTCGTCGCCGCCGGCGGCGCCCGCGGGCCCCACGAGCACGCGGCCCTCACCTTCACCGACGGCCGGGAGCTGCGCCTGCACGACACCCGCAAGTTCGGGCGCGTCTACTGGACGGCCGCGCCCGAAAGCTTCCTGCGCCGCCTCGGGCCCGAGCCGCTCGACCCCGGCTTCACGGCGAGGCGCCTGGCGGCCATGCTCAGCCGGCGCAAGCGCCGGCTGAAGCCCCTGCTCCTCGACCAGGCCTTCATCGCCGGCCTGGGGAACATCTATGTCGACGAGGCGCTGTGGGAGGCCCGGCTGAACCCCCTGCGGCCGGCCCACACGCTCACCGCGGCCGAGGCGCGCGCCCTTCACCGCGCGATCCGCCGGGTCCTCGCCCGCGGCCTGGAAAACCTGGGGACCTCGCTCGGGACCGGCAAGGCCAACTTCTACTCCGTCGGCCGGCGCCGCGGGAGGAACCGCGACGCGCTGCGGGTCTTCCGCCGCACCGGGGAGCCCTGCCCGCGCTGCGGGGCCGCCGTCCGGCGGATGGTCGTGGGCCAGCGCGGGACGCACATCTGCCCGCGCTGCCAGCCGGAGGCGGCCGGAATCGAAAACTGAGGCCTCGGCGCCCGGGGCCCGCGGTTGCGGCCGGCGGGCGCCCGCCGTTCGGAAGGGAGGGGTCCATGGCCATCGGGGCCTGCGGCATCGCCTGCGACGCCTGCCAGTTGATGTTGCGCGGGATCTGCTCGACCTGCGGGCCGGGGGGGAGCCCCGAGGCGGAGCGGAAAATCGCCGCCCAAAAGCGCATCCTCGGCGTCCCCTGCCCGATCTTGGCCTGCGCCCGGCAGCGGGGCATCGCGCACTGCCTGCGCGACTGCGCCGCGTTTCCCTGCGAGAGCTTCAAGGCCGGGCCCTACCCCTTCGCCGCGGGGTTTCTCGCGATGCAGGCGCGCCGGCGCGGCCAGAACCCCGCGGCCTACGCCCCGGACGGCTCGCACCTCAAGGTGGCCGAGGCCTACTGGCGTCGGCTGGATGGGCTGGACCTGGAGCTCGTGTGCAACCGCACGCTCTTCGAACGCACGGCGGAAGGGGGGCTTGCGTTCCGCTTCCTCAACGAGGAGGTCCGCCTCGACATCGCCGGCCGCCGCCTGCTGCGGCTCGAGCGCGGCGCCTGGCAGGCCTGCGAGGACCCGCTGCTCGAGCTTGCCGCGGTGCTCTACATCGGCGGGGTGCGCGACATCTACCCGCTCGGCCGGGAGATCGTCGGCGCGAAGGACCTGAAGGAGGGGCATTTCTTCCAGGGGCCCCACGCGCTCAAGACCGCCCCGCTGCTCGCGCGCTTCGGCGCGGACCCGCAGGGGTTCCGCCGGGCCGCCGAGCGGCTGGGCGGCGAGCCCGTCCCCATGGCCGACCACGCCTTCCGGCTCAAGCCCTTTCCGCGGGTGCCCCTCTACTACCTGCTGTGGACCGCCGACGCCGAGTTCCCCGCCCGGATGTCGGTCCTCTTCGACCGCTCCATCGAGGAGTGCCTCGCCGCGGACGCGATCTGGGGGCTCGTGAACCGGGTCTCCGACGCCCTGCTGCGCTGACGGCCGAGCGGCCGCCGGCCTTGAGACGCCGTTTCTCCCCGGCCTGTCAGGGCTTCTTCCAGACCTCGGGGTTCACGGTGTGGCGGGGCATCCGCCCCTCGCCGAACTCGAGGATCTGCGCCACGATCGCGGTGCTCATGTTGTTCATTCCCTCGTAGGTGAACGCCGCGGTGTGGGGGGTGAGCACCACGTTGTCCAGGCCGAGCAGCGGGGAGTCGAGCGGGGGCTCGTTTTCGAAGACGTCCACCCCCGCCCCGGCGATCGTCCCGGCGCGCAGCGCCGCCGCGAGGTCGGCCTCGTTCACGATCCCGCCGCGCGCGCAGTTGATCAACAGCGCCGTCGGCTTCATGCGCTTCAGGGCGCGCGCGTCGATCAGCCCGCGGTTTTCGGGGGTGAGCGGGGCGTGGATGCTCACGATGTCGGCCGCCGCCAGGATCTCCTCGACCGAGGCGCGGGCGATCCCCTGGGCGCGGGCGAACTCCTCCGGCCAGAAGGGGTCGAAGGCCATGACCTGCATGCGGAACCCTTTGGCCCGCTCGGCGACGCAGCGCCCGATCGCCCCCAGCCCGATCAGCCCGAGCGTCTTCTCCCAGATCTCGAGCCCCATGATTTTCGTGTGCTCCCAGCGCCCCTCGCGCAGGCTGCGGTCGCAGAAGAGGATCCGGCGGGCGCAGGCGAGCATCAGGGCGAAGGCGTGGTCGGCGACCGCCTGGTTGTTCGCCCCCGGGGTGTGGAAGACCGGGATCCCGCGCCGGCTGGCCGCGGGGACGTCCACGGTGTCGAGGCCCGCCCCCTGCTTCGCCACGGCGGCCAGGCGCGGGGCGAGCTCGAAGAGGGCGTCGTTCACCCGCAGGTCGTTTCCGCAGAGCAGGACCTCGGCCTTGCGCAGCGCATCGACGAAGGCGTGGGTGTCGACCCCCGAGCCGCGCATGTCGATCAGCTCGAAGCCGGCGGCCGCGAGCGCCTCCATCGGCCGGCGGTCGAAGGCGCAGAAAGGACGGGACTCGATCAGGACGGTCAAGGGCTTCATAAGCGCATCTCTCCGTGGGTGAGGTCGGCGGCCGGTCCGGCTGCCGGGTTGCTCAGAAATCGATGATGCCGACGTAGTTCTGCGGCGTGATCGCGGCAAGCTCCGCCTTCACCCGGTCCGGGACGTCGAGCGACGCGATGAAGCGCGCGATCACGGCGCGGTCGATCCGGGCATGGGTGCGGGTGAGCTCCTTGAGCGCCTCGTAGGGCCGCGGGTGGCCCTCCCGCCGCAGAACGGTCTGCAGCGCCTCGGCCACGACCGCCCAGTTGCGCTCGAGGTCCGCTTCGATCGCCTCGCGGTTCAGCATGAGCTTGCCGAGCCCCTTCTCGAGCGCGGCGAGGGCGATCCGCATGTGGGCGAGCGGCACGCCGAGATTGCGGCCGACGGTCGAATCGGTGAGGTCGCGCTGCAGCCGGGAGACCGGGAGCTTCTCCGCCAGGTGCCCGAGGAGCGCGTTGGCGACGCCGAGGTTCCCCTCGGCGTTTTCGAAGTCGATCGGGTTCACCTTGTGCGGCATGGTGGAGGAGCCCACCTCGCCGGCGGCGATCTTCTGCCGGAAATACTCGAGGGCGATGTAGGTCCAGAGGTCCCGGCAGAGGTCGATCAGGATCGTGTTGATCCGCCGGAGGTTGTCGCAGAAGGCGGCGAGGTTGTCGTAGTGCTCGATCTGGGTCGTGACGCGCGAGCGCGACAGCCCGAGGACCCCGTTCACCAGCCGGTCGGCGAAGGCCGGCCAGTCGATCCCCGGGTAGGCCGCGGCGTGGGCGTTGAAGTTGCCGGTCGCCCCGCCGAACTTGGCCGAAAAGGGGACCCCGGCGAGCTGCCGCGCCTGGACCGCGAGCCGCTCGACGAAGACCCACAGCTCCTTGCCGAGCGTCGTCGGGGAGGCGGGCTGGCCGTGGGTGCGCGCGAGCATCGGCACGTCGCGCCACTCGCGCGCCCGGGCGGCGAGCGCGGCCGCGACCCCCTCGAGCTGGGGTCCCATCACCGCGGACCAGGCTTCCTTGAGCGCGAGCGGCTGGGCCGTGTTGTTGACGTCCTGGGAGGTCAGCCCGAAGTGGATGAACTCCGCGAAGGCCGCGAGCCCCAGCGACGCGAAGCGCTCCTTGAGGAAATACTCGACCGCCTTCACGTCGTGGTTGGTGGCCTTCTCGATCGCCTTGACCCGCTGGGCGTCCTCCGCCCCGAACCCCCGGTAGAGCGCCCGCAGGGCGTCGAACCGCCCCGGGTCGAACCCGGCGAGCGGCGGAAGCGGCAGCTCGCAGAGCGCGATGAAGTACTCGACCTCGACCCGCACGCGGTAGGCGATGAGGGCCCCCTCGGAAAAATAGCGGGCGAGCGCCTCGGTCTGGCGGCGGTAGCGGCCGTCGACGGGCGAAATCGCATCGAGCGGTGTGAGCGCCATGGCGTCGGTTCCCCGGAAAACGGGCTGAAAAAGGCCCCCGTTGCGGGGGCCGTCAGCTCCACGTTATAGGGAACGCGGCGGGCGGAGTCAAGAATGGCGGGCGGGGGCGGCCGGACGGCTCCAGGTGAGCTCGCGGTTCTTTTCGATGAGGTCCCGGCCGATCAAGAGCCGCACGGCGCGGCCGGAAGCCTGGGCATCCTCGAAGAGCTCGGCCTCGGCGGCGATCTCCGGCAGCGCGGCCAGCATGCGCCGGACCTCCGCCAGGCTGCCGCTGCAGTAGAAGACCTTGGTGCTCACATGGTCGAAGCTGTTGGCGTCGGCCACGCGCACGATGTGAAAGCCGTTCTGCCGCAGGTGGCGGGCCACCCGGGCGGCGGCTCCCTTGACCCCGTTGCCGTTCTCGACCACGATCTCGAGCACCCCGGTCTCCTTTTCGATGGTCGCCCGGGGTTCGGGGGCCGCCTGCCAACCAGCGGCGCGGGTTCCCGCGGAGGCGACCAGGATGCGTTCGACCTCCTCCTCGGAGTGGGGCCGGAGCAGCTTCGCGAGGGGAGGCGGCGGGATCTCGCGGGGCTCTTTCAGGAAGGGTCGGATCGCGGGGGGCTCGATCGGGCGGTGCTTCACGGCCGGCGCGGGCGGCGGCTCGGGGGCGGCGGCCAGACGGACCGCGGCCACGGGATAGGCTGCCGGCGGCTCGGCCGAAGGGGGCGCGGAGGCCACCCGGATCACCGGCCCGGACAGCACCTCTGCGGCCGGGGCCGCCGCCGCGGGCCCGCGTTCGAAAGCGGCGGGCTCCTCCGCGCGGCGCATCCGGTCCTTCAGGGAGTCGAAGCGGGCGACGGGGTCGACCGCGCCGGCTCCCTCGGCGGCCGGGGCTCCGGCCGGTGCCTCGGCCTGGGCCGGCGGCGCCGGGGCGGGCCGCGGCGCCGCTTCCGCCCGGGCCGCGACGGCCTTGGCATCCCCGGGCTTTCCCAGCTCGAGCATCACCTTGGCGAGCATGGCGACCGCCTCGACATCGCTTCCGACCGCCTTCAGCTGCTTGAGGGCCCGGTCGTAGTCGTCCACCTTCGCGTAGGCGAGGGCGAGGTTGTTGCGGTAGCGCCGCTCCTGGCCGTTCAAGGCGATCGCCGCCTGGAAGGCCTCGATCGCCCCGCCGACGTCGCCCTTCAGCAGGCAGGAGTATCCCAGGTTGTTGTGGACGTAGTCGAGGCGGGGATCGACCGCCAGCGCCCGGCGGTAGTGGTGGATCGCCGTGTCGTGGTCGCCCAGGTTGTCGAAGGAGACCCCCATCGCGTTCCGCGCCCGGGCGTGCGCCGGGTCGAGGCGCAGCGTCTTTTCGAACTCGTCGATCGCAAGCTTGTGGCGGTAGCGCTGCTGGAAAAACAGACCGAGCCGGTAGTGGGCGTCGGCCGAGCCGTCGACCGGGCGGACCGCGTCGGCGAACCGCTCGATGCCGCCGGGGGTCGCGGGCTCGATCCGCGCAGCCGGCGCGAGCGCTGCCTTCCCGTCTCGGGCGTTCTCCCGCGCGACGCAGCCCGCGATGAGCCCCGCGAGCACGACCAAAACCATCGCCGTGAAGACCGCCGTGGCGAATTCGGGTTTTCGCTTCATCGCGCGCCCCCTTTCATCGTTGCCGGTCAAGCCGGCGGCTACTGGGCCCGGGCGACGCCCAGGCCGGCACGGGCCTTTTTTAGATTTTCGGAAGCCTTGGCGTAAAAGGCCGGATCGAGGGCGATGGCCTTCTCGAAGCAGCGCACCGCTTCGCCGTGGTTGCCGCGCTCGAGGTGGACGCACCCCAGGTTGTTGTACGCCTGGGCCTCGCTTCCGCCGGCGCGGAAGGCCTCGAGCGCCTCCTCGTCCCGCCCGAGCCTGGCGAGCGCGAGCCCCAGGTTGTTGTAGACCTTGGGCTCGCGCTGCCCGCGTTCGATCGCCCGGGTGAAGGCGGCCACCGCCTCCGTCTGCCGGCCGGCCGCGGAATAGGAGACGCCGAGGTTGTTGTAGAGAAACCCCTGGTCGGGGCGGATGGCGATGGCGCTCACGTATTCGAGCGCCGCCCGGTCGTACTCCCGGCGGAAGTCATGGAGATTCCCGAGGTAGTTGTAGGCCCGCCAGAGGGTGTGGTCCAGGGCGACGGCCGTGCGCAGGTGTTCCTCGGCGCGCGCGAAATCGCGCTTCTGGAAACAGGCTCGCCCGAGCCCTTCGTGGGCCGGGGCGAACTTCGGGTCCCGCTTCAGCACCGCCTCGAACTGGGCGATCGCGTCGTCGTTGCGCTCGCCCATCACGAGCGCCAGCCCCTTCTTGTACTCGGCCCGCAGGTTCCCCGGCTTGAGCTTGAGGGACTTTTCGTACTGGAGATAGGCGAGGTAGAGGTTGCCGCGGCCGAGATGGGCGTCGCCGAGCTGCTCGTGCTCGTCGGCGGTCGCCTCGGGAAGCTCCTTCGGGCGGCTCTCCGGGCCCTGCCAGGCCGCCGACTCCATCTCCGCGGCCCGGATCTTCTGGCCGCCGCTTCCCCCGGCCTCCATCTCGAGCCGGAACCCCTTGCCGCCGGCGCAGCCCGAAACCAGGAGCAGGATGACGGCCGCGGCGGTCACGGCGGACCGCGGCTTGCATGCGAAAGAGATCTTCATGGGTTCGCGCCTCCGTCGCGACTACTTGGCGAGCAGCGCCTTGTAGATGCTGATGGCCGCGGGGCCGAGCAGCACCACGAAGAGCGCCGGGAAAATGAAGGCCACCAACGGGAAGACGAGCTTGACCGGGAGCTTCGCCGCGATCTCCTCGGCCTTCTGGTAGCGGCTCGTGCGGTAGGACTCCGCGTAGACGCGCAGGGCGTCGGCCATGCTGGTCCCGAACCGGTCGGTCTGGATCAAAAGCGTCGCCAGGCTGTTCACCTCCTCCAGGTTCGTGCGCAGCGCAAGGCTTCGGAGCGCCTCCGTCCGCTGCTTCCCCGCCCGGAGCTCCAGGTTCATGAAGCGCAGCTCGTCGGCGAGCTCGGGGTTGCTCAGCTTGATCTCCTCGGCCACCCGCTGGATGCCGCTGTCGATCCCCATCCCGGCCTCGACGCAGACGACCAGGAGGTCGAGCGCGTCGGGCAGCGCCGCGAGGATCCTTTCCTTGCGCACGTCGGAGCGCTGCCGCAGCCAGAGGTCGGGGAGGTAAAACCCGAGAAGCGCGAGAAAAATGGCAATGGCCGCCGTCATCTGCTGGGTCATCAGCGTGAAGAACGCGACCCGCAGCATGAGAAAGGCCGCCGGCAGACAGAAGGACAGCAGGATCTTCGCCCCCCAGAACACCGAGGGGGCGTTGTCGCGGCGGATCCCCGCCCGCAGGAACCTGATCCGCCCGGCCGTCGTGTCGGCGCCCCGGCCGAGGGCCGGGTTGATCGCGCCGATCCGGCCGACCGCCTTGAGAACCGCGGAGTCCGGTTCGGCCGCCTCCCCCCCCGCCGGGTCCCCCGGCGCGGGGCCTCCGCCGCGGATTTTCGCCACCACGCGGCGCCGCAGGGCCCGCTGCCGCGCGAACTGCATCACGCCGAGGCAGAACAGGAAGATCCCGATGAAGAGGATGCCCGGGACCAGCCAGGGCGCGCTCGCCAGGTTCAAGGTCATCGCCAAGCCTCCATCCGCATCCGGATCATCACACCTTCACCCTCACCATCTGCCGGATGACCACCGCGCCCACGGCCATGAACACCAACGCCGCGAGCATCAGCAGGCGGCCGAACGGGTCGGTCAGCAGCGGCGCGAGGAAGCTGGGGGTGGTCACCCAGAGGTAGCCGAAGAGCATAAACGGCAGCGCCACCAGCACCACCGCCGAGAAGCGCCCCTCGGCCGTGAGGGTGCGCACCTTGCCCTCGAACTTGAAGCGCTCGCGGATGAGGTGGGCGAGGGTCGTCATGAGCTCGGCCAGGTTCCCGCCGGTTTCGCGCTGCAGGATGACCGCGACGACGAAGTACTTGATCTCCTCGCAGTCCACCCGCTGGGCGAGGTTCTTGAGCGCCTCCGGAACGCTCACCCCGAAGTTGACCTCGTCCAGCACCTCGCGGAACTCCGGCCCGAGCGGGTCGTCGAACTCCTCGGCCGCGAGGCTCATCCCGCCGGTAAAGGCGTGGCCCGCCTTGAGGGCGCGGGCGATCAGGTCGAGGCCGTCGGGGAGCTGGCGCTTGAACTTCTCGATCCGCAGGCGCTTCAGCCGGGCGAGGTGCCCGAAGGGGAGGAGCCCGCCCGCGAGCGCGAAGACGATCGCATAGAGCGGGTTTCGCAGGAGCGTCGCCCCCAGCATGAACCCCACGGCCGCGAGCAGCAGGGCGAGCAGGAGGTAGAACCCCATGGGGTTCTTGGCGTTCGCCTGGACGATGAGGCGGTCGAGCCCGGCGACCCCCGGCACCGCCCCCAGCAGGGCGTTCAGCCACCCGATCTCGCTGTAGACCCGCTTCTTGAGGATTTCCGTCTCGTCCCGGTCGGAGCCGACGAAGACGTGCTTGCGCAGACGCCGGCGGATCTTCAGGCGCTCCGCCGAGCGCATGTGGCGCACCCCGTAGGCCACGAGCTCGATGCTCGCCACCAGGCAGACGAAGATGAGCACGCCGATCAGGACGATGTCCACGGTTCTCCTCCTCGCAGCGGCGCCCTCAGACCTCGACCACGCGCTCGGGGTCGAAGATCTCGGCGGGCACATGGATCCCCGCCACCTTGAACTTTTCGATGAACCGGGGCCGGACCCCGTTGAAGCGGAAGGCCCCGCGCACGTTGCCTTCGGCGTCGACGCGCCTCTGCTGGAACGAGAAGATCTCCTGCATGGTGATGACGTTTCCCTCCATGCCGGTGATCTCCTGGATGCTCACCAGCCGGCGCCGGCCGTCGACGAGCCGCGCGACCTGGATGATGACGTGGATCGCGGAGGCGATGTAGCGCCGCAAAAACTCGCTCGGGATCTCGAGGTTCGCCATGGCGACCATGGTCTCCAGGCGCATGAGCGAATCCCGCGCGGAGTTCGCGTGGATGGTGGTGAGCGACCCGTCGTGGCCGGTGTTCATGGCCTGGAGCATGTCGAAGGCCTCCTTGCCGCGCACCTCACCGACGATGATGCGGTCGGGGCGCATGCGCAGGCTGTTGCGCACGAGGTCGCGCTGCACCACCTCCCCGCGGCCTTCGATGTTGGGCGGGCGCGTCTCCATCCGCACGAGGTGGGTCTGCTTGAGCTGCAGCTCGGCCGCGTCCTCGATCGTGACGATGCGCTCCTCCTCCGGGATGAAGCGCGACAGGACGTTCAGCAGCGTCGTCTTGCCGCTGCCGGTGCCCCCGGAGATGATGACGTTCAGGCGCGCGCGGACGATCCCCTTCAGGATCTCGGCGATCTCGGGGGTGAGCGTCTGGAAGCGGATCAGGTCCTCGAGCTCGAGGGGGACGACCGAGAAGCGCCGGATGGACATGATCGGCCCGTCGAGCGCGAGCGGCGGGATGATGACGTTCACGCGCGAGCCGTCCGGCAGGCGCGCGTCGACCATGGGCGAGGACTCGTCGATCCGCCGGCCGACCGAGGAGACGATCTTGTCGATGATGCGCATCAGGTGGGCGTCGTCCTTGAAGCGCACGTCGGTGATCTCGAGCTTGCCGCGCCGCTCGACGAAGACCTGCCGGTAGGTGTTGACGAGGATGTCGGAGACCGTGGGGTCCTTGAGCAGCGGCTCGATCGGACCGTAGCCGAGCACCTCGTCCACGAGCTCGGCGAAGATCTTCTCGCGCTCGGCCATGTTGAGCGGCAGCTTGAAGGACTCCTCGCGCAGGATGCGCTCGACCACCTTGCGGATCTGCGCGGCGAGCGTCTCGCGGTCGAGCTTGTCGAGCAGGGTGAGGTCGATCAGGTCGAGCAGCCGGTCGTGGATGCGGGACTTGAGCTCGAAGTACTCGTCGGGCATGTAGCGCGCGCCGCCGCGGACGACGTCCGCGCCGAGGTGCATCTTGGCGGCGAGCAGCGCTTTCTCCGGGTTGCGGGTGGCGGCCGCGTCGATCACAGGATCCCCCATTTCTTCTTGGCCTTCTCCTCGGGAGCGGCGGCCGTGAGGCTCGCCGCGAGGTCGAGGAAGCTCTTGGTGATGGGCGACTTGGGCGCGAGGTAGAAGAGCGGCTTGCCGCCGTTGATGGCCGACATGGTCGTGGCGAAGTCGTTCGGGATCACCCAGTAGAACTCCTGGCCGATGCCGGCCTCGGCGTCGCCGATCGCGATCTCGCCCTTCTTCAGGTAGCGGTTGAGCACGACCTTGATGCGCTCCGGGCCCACGTAGCCGAGCTCGGTGAGCGAGCGCAGGAGCTTGTTCGTGTTGGCGAGGCAGGGCAGGCTCAAAATCGTCACGAGCAAAAGCGTGTCGGAGAGCTCCATCACCTTGAGCGAGGTCTCCTCGGTCGACTGGCCGGCGTCCACGACCACGAAGTCGAAGATCGTGCGCATCAGCCCGATCAGCCGTTTCATGATCTCCGGCGTCGGCCGCACGTGCCCGTTCAGGTAGGCCGGGCTCGGCAGCACCTGCAGCCCGCTCTTGTGACGCGAGAGGATGTTCTGCAGGAAGGTCCCGTCGAGCCGGTCGATGTTCTTGGTGATCTCGCTCCAGTTGAACTTGGGGGCCATCTCGAGGAACAGCGGGATCTCGCCGAAGAGCGTGTTCATGTCGAGGAGCGCGACCGAGTGCTTGCGGGCGCCCTGGGTGAGCGAGACCGCGAGGTTGACCGCCACGGTCGTCGTCCCCACCCCTCCCTTGCTGCCGAAGACGGTCAGCACCCGTCCTCGCTTGCGGGACCGCGCCGCCCCCTCCTCGGTCTTGCGCTTCCGGAAGCGGCCGAGCGCCTTTTCGATCTCGCCGGCGTCCAGGGGCTGGGGCAGGAACTCCTTGACGCCGATCCGCATGGCCTGCATCAGGACCGAGGGCTCGATGCTCCCGGAGGTGAGGAACACCTCCCCCGCCTCCCCCGCGGCCAACCGCGCCTGGACCTCCTCGAGATCCCCGGCCGGATCGATCCCCAGCTCGACGATCCACAGGTCGACCGGGCCCCGCTCCTCGGAGTCCGGCTGGATCTCGAACCCGCCGCTCGCCAGCAGCACCTGCGCGAAGCGCTGGGCCAGCGCGGGGGTGTT
>CAZNKG010000024.1:0-72645 GCA_964573635.1 uncultured Desulfatibacillum sp.
TTCCATCTGGCGTGCCTGATTATCACGCTGAGGCAGTTATGAAACCACTTCTAGTCGCTGCGCGAGATCTGACGGCCGGGCATGCCCTGCTCCGGTAGGACATTGCCGTCAAGCCGCCCGGTGGCTGGCTGCAGCCATTTGATATCGACAAGGTGATCGGGCGGACGATCACCTGGGCGCTCAACGCCGACGACGACATCACGCTGGAGGTGTGGAACGGAGCCGGGGGCGTTTAGAAGCGTGGCGGAGTCCACAGGCGGCGAAGCGGGTGGGGAGCGGTGCGTGCTGAGCATCGCCGTCGTCACCTACAACAGCGGCCGGACGATACGAGCATGCCTTGATTCGCTCCTGACGCATCTGCCGGCTGACATCGGGACTCATTTTATCGTCTTTGACAACGGTTCATCCGATGACACGGCCGCGGAGATCGAAAACTGCCGCCAGCGCTATCCGCGGGTCGTTTTTCTCAAGAATGCCTCTAATCTCGGCTACGGCCGAGCGCACAACCTCGCCTTGCAGCGAGTCTCCAGCCGCTACCACCTGATCTGCAATCCGGATATTATCATCGCGCGGGACGTCTTTTCCACGTTGATCGATTTCATGGAACACCACCCCGGGGTGGGGATCGTCTGTCCGCTGTTCCGCCACACGGATGGGCGCCTCCAAACGATCAACCACCGCCGCCCGACCGTGCTCGACCTCCTGCTCCGGCGCTTTCTGCCAGACCAACTGGCCCCACTTTTCCGAAAGCGCTTGGACGCCTACGAAATGCGCGATAAGGGTTATGAATCATCCTACGACGTCCCGTTCTTGACCGGGGCCTTTATGTTCTGCCGGACCGCCGTGCTGCGAGCAGTCGGTGGTTTCGACCCGCGTTTTTTCCTCTACTTCGAGGATGTCGACCTCTCACGCACGGTGCAGGCCGCGGGGTTCCGAACGGTCTTCCTCCCGGAGGTCGAAGTGACCCATGCATGGGAGCGGATGGCGCATCGAAGCTGGCGCATGGCCTGGATCTTTTCGACCGGCGCTTTCCGCTATTTCCAGAAATGGGGCTGGAGCCTGTGGTAGCTCCGGAAAAGGTTCTGGTCACCGGCTGCAGCGGATTTATCGGCCGCGCCTTGGCCGCCGGATGCCTGCGAGAGGGGATGACTGTGCGCGGCAGCGTGCGATCAGAGGCGGGCCGACGGAGGCTGCCGCAAGACGTCGAACCGGTATACATTTCCGACATTGGTCCGGAGACCGACTGGTCGGCTGCGCTCCGCGGCGTGGAGGCGGTGGTGCACCTCGCGGCCTGCGTGCACCAGTTGCCGGAGGGCCGGACCTGTCTGGACGCCGAGCATTACCGCGTCAATGCGCTCGGCACCGACCGATTGGCGCAAGCGGCCGCGGCTGCCGGCGTCCGGCGGTTCGTGTTCTTAAGCTCCGTCAAGGTACATGGTGAGGGGCGGGAGACGCCTTACACCGAGGACGATCGGACCGCACCGCAGGGCCCTTATGCCGCAAGCAAGCTTGCGGCCGAGCATGCCTTGCGGCGGGTCGCCGGCGAAAGCAGGATGCAGGTTGTCGTACTGCGCCCTCCCCTGGTGTACGGACCGGGCGTGGGCGGAAACTTCAACAGGCTGATCCGACTGGTCGAGCGCCGCATTCCACTGCCGTTTGCGTCCGTGCACAACCGGCGCAGTCTGGTTTACGTCGGCGACCTGGTGGCCGCGATCCTCGCCGGCTTGAAGCACCCGGCCGCCGCGGGGAGAACCTTTTTGGTCGCCAATGACGACGCACCTGCCACCCCGACCATCATCCGCGAGATCGCCCAGGCGCTAACGGTCCGAGCGCGACTGTTTCCCTGTCCACCGCGCCTGCTGCATGTCGCGGGCAGTCTCCTCGGGAAACGCGCTGAGTTCCGCCGATTGACGGAGACGCTTTGGGTGGTTGCGTTGCGCATCCGGCGCGAGCTGGGATGGCGGCCGACGACCCCTCTATCCGAGGGCTTGACCGCCGCCGTCGCGGCCTACCGCCGGGATACCTGCGATGGCGCTCGGGCTTGATGTCTACCGCGTTTTTCGTGAAGCGCCTCGTCGACCTCGTCTTCGCTGCAGTGCTGCTCGGCCTGCTATCGATACCCATGCTGCTCATCGCCCTGTTCGTCCGGCTGGGCTCCGCAGGACCGGCGTTATACTGGTCGAAACGCGTTGGTCGCGGAAACGCGATCTTCCGGATGCCTAAGTACCGAACCATGCGCGTGGGCACGCCGCCGGTCGCCACCCACCTGCTGGAGTCCCCGGAGCGGTTCATCACCGCGATCGGTCGGCCGCTGCGTCGAACGAGCCTCGACGAGCTGCCTCAGCTTTTCAGCGTGCTCAAGGGGGACATGAGTTTCGTCGGCCCTCGTCCGGCGCTTTTCAACCAGCGGGACCTCATCGCCTTGCGCACCCGGCGGGGAATTCACTGCCTGCGCCCAGGGATCACCGGTTGGGCCCAGGTGAATGGCCGGGACGAGCTGCCCATCCCGGTCAAAGTCTGGTACGATGAGTACTATCTGCGCCACCGGTCCATGAGGTTGGACTTCGAAATCCTGCGGCGCACGGCGCTGCAGGCCTTCCGAGGTGTGGGAGTTTCCCACTGAGGCGATGAAAAAAAACCTCTTCGACCGCAACTTTTTCATTGTGTTAGGGCTCGACTTCCTGTTCTGCTTGCTTGCACTTTTCGGAGCCTATCTGATCCGGTTCGAATTCAACATCCCCCCCGAATTCCTAAAGGCCCTCACCCCGGCGGTTCCGGCCATCCTGATCGTCAAAA
The DNA here is from genome assembly GCA_964573635.1 of uncultured Desulfatibacillum sp. Lineage (GTDB taxonomy): Bacteria > Desulfobacterota > Desulfobacteria > Desulfobacterales > SpSt-501 > SpSt-501. Next base: position 2,797 of record CAZNKG010000024.1, read on the forward strand.
TCGGCTGTTTCTTTTTTTTCGGCCTTTACCGCGGGATGTGGCGCTACACTGGCGTTACGGATTTGTTGAACATCGTCAAGGCGGTAAGCCTGGGCGAGCTTTTGGTCATCGGCTATATCTTTCTCCTTTACCGCTTCGAGGGCTTCCCGCGTTCGGTGTTTGCAATCGATGCCTGTTTCACGCTGCTTGCTATTTCCGGATGCCGGATAGGCATCCGGCTCTTTTTCCAGAAGACTCCAGCGGACTGGCACACCGGCGCTGCGCTGGAAAGCATCCGAAGCCCGCACGCCGTCAGATATCGGGCAAAGGCCCGGCGTCTGCTGATCGTCGGCGCCGGCAATTGCGGGGAGAAAATATACCGCGAGATCAAGGATAACCCTCAACTGCACTTCAGGGTGGTGGGCTTCCTGGACGACAACCCCTCCAAACTCGGCCGAACCCTGCACGGCGTCGATGTGGTGGGCGTCGTGAGCGACTTGAAGCCGATCGCCGATCACCTCGAAGCCGAAGAGGTCCTGATCGCGACTCCTTCGGCGAATGCCGAGGAGATGCGGCGCATCGTTCGGATCTGCAAGGAGAGCGGGCTTCCCTTCAAAACGGTCCCAGGCTACGGGGAACTCATCGACGGCAAGGTCACGGTCAAAGCCATCCGCGATGTTGATTACCGCGACTTGATCGGCAGGGCCACGGTCAAACTGGATGAGCGGGTCATTGATCAGTGCCTGCGGGGACGGTGCGTTCTGGTTACGGGCGCCGGGGGCTCCATCGGCGCCGAACTCTGCCGGCTGATCCGGAGGTATGGGCCAGAGCGGATCGTGCTTTACGAGCGCAACGAGACACCACTCTATGAAATCGAGCATGAATTGAAGCATTCGAATGACCCTGCCGGGATCTTTGCCGTTCTGGGAGACATCCGCGACGAGAGCCACCTGCACGCGGTCTTCGATGTCCACCGCCCCCAGGTTGTATTTCATGCCGCGGCATACAAGCACGTCCCGATGCTCGAGGCCCACCCCTGGAAGGCGGTCGAAAACAACATTCTCGGAACGGCCGCCCTGGTCCGGACGGCCGCATTTTTCAACGTCGAGCGCTTCGTGCTCGTATCGACCGACAAGGCGGTCCGACCGGCCAACGTCATGGGCGCCTCCAAGAGAGTGGCCGAAATGATCGCCCTCAACCACAATGCCTGCCGTGCGACCCGCACGCAGTTTATGGCGGTGCGCTTCGGTAATGTCGTCGGCAGTTCCGGTAGCGTTGTGCCGCTCTTTATGAAGCAAATCGCGGCCGGCGGGCCGGTCACCGTGACCCATCCACAAGTGACGCGCTTTTTCATGACCATCCGCGAGGCCTGCCGGCTGATCCTGCAGGCGGGGGCGATAGGACAGGGAGGGGAGGTGTTCGTCCTCGATATGGGGACCCCCATTCGCATCGAGGATATGGCGCGCGACCTCATTCGCCTTTCGGGTTTTGAGCCCGATGTCGACATCCACATCGAGTACATCGGCCTTCGTCCGGGTGAGAAGCTGACTGAAGAGCTCATGGCGGATAGCGAAAACATGGTCCGAACGACTCATCCGAAGATCTACGTGTTGAAGGGCGCTGCCTGCGACATGTCTCTGCTGAACGGCAAAATTTCCGAGCTGGAGGCGTTCGCCGAAGCCCGAGACCCCCTGTCTATTCGCCAAAAGCTGGTAGAGATCGTTCCTGATTTCCGCCCTGCCATGCTTCAGGCGGTGAAGCCGCTCAAACTCTCCGGACCGAATTAGCCTCGTGTCCCGCCGGGCTGAAAACAGGGCAATGAGGGCGCTGCAACGCGTCGTAGGGCATCCTTCTTTGGCCGGATTGCTGCTTGCGGGATCGGCGTTCGCCTTCACCGGCGCTCCCGGCTCAATCGGAGATTTCATGGCCGCCGGTGGCGGTCTTTTTGTCTTGAACCTTGCCGTGGGGTGCTATCGGACGGAGGACGCTACCGGCGGCCATCTCGCGGCCCTCGCGCTTATCGGCATACTAGCTTTTTGCGGGGCCGTTCTTCCCGGAGTGGCGGCTCAAACTCGCTCACTGCGCTATCTTTTGCTCACTCCAGGAATGATCATGCTCTGGCACGTATTCTCACGGCAGGTTACGGGGGTTTTACCCCGCGTGCTCACCGCCGCATCCGTCGTCACGCTCTGCGCCTGTGTAACGCTCCAGTTCATCCGTGTGCGCCTTCCAGGGGAAAGCGCCCGTTTCGGATTTTACGACAACCCGCACCATCTGGGGCTTTTTGCCAGTCTCGCCCTGGTTCTTCTCGCGTGGACGGCAATGCGGCTCGACGGCTGGAGGCGTGCCCTCACGGCTCCCTGGGTGCTGGCCGCGACCTATCTCCTCTGGCACAGCGGATCGCGCATATCCTGGGTGGTCTTTTTTTCTTCGCTCCTGCTGGCGGCGCTCCTGTTCCTTCCGCGTCGCCGGGTCGCCGCGGTCCTAGGCGGCGTCCTCGCCGCCTCGGCTGCAGGGGCCTGGTTTTCAGGCTTCGCGTCCATCGGCGCGCGCATCGGAGACCTCCGCGCCCATTTCTGGTCGGATGAGCGTTGGGAAGTTTGGCCTGCCACACTTCGGCTTCTCGGCGAAAACACACTTTGGGAGTGGCTGTTCGGCCACGGCATCGGCAATTTCCGGCTCGAGCGAATCCGGGTATCTGCCGCTGACGACCTCCAGACCTACGCCTTCCCCCACAACGCGGCGCTTCAGCTGATCTATGAAAATGGAATCGTTGGATTGGTGATTGTCTTCGGTGGAACCGCTGCCCTTTTCTGGGCCCTTTGGCGCAGCCGTAGACGGCCTCTTGAAGCTCCCACTGGCTACGCGTCTGCCGTTCTGTTCGCGCTGCTCGCCGTGGTGACAGGCCACTGCCTGCTCACCAAGTCGGTCTACTCCAAGTTCACTCTTTACCTGGCCAGCCTCGTCATCGGGGCATCGCTGGTGCGGCTCGAGAATGCCGGGGTATTGAAGCCATGGAAGACGCGATGGAAGCGATTCGAAAGCTGATCGCCAAAGGCGTGCGCATCCCGGTGCCCGCCGGAGCCGAGATCGGTGCCGAGGTGGACGTCGAGAGAACCCGCGGCGACGGGGCTCCTGCATCCGTTTCAACCAATCTTCGACGGGGCAGGGAAGGGGGGGCACGTCGCCTCCAAGCCGTGGGGTTGTTCCAATATCCGCGGGATGCTAACCATCCATTGAATGGAATCGGCACACCCTGTCCAGGGCGGAATTGCTCGAAGCCGGCCGCCTGGCGGAGGAGAGGTTTTATATTTTTCTATGCGGGTATCCGGAACTGCAACTCCAGGTCGAAGCGGATCTGTGGCCAGACCGGGCGGCCGCTGGAGCATGCGTCGAGAATCCCTCGGAATTCTTGAAGAGCCAGGCGCTTGAATGACCCCCGTTCGGGAAAGAACATGGAAAAGATAAGCCGGTTGCGGGAAAAAGGCGTCCGCATCCCGGCCCCTGATTCCGTCGAGATCGGCGCCGAGGTCGATGCAGACCGCATTTCAGGCGATGGCGTGGTCATTCACGCCGGATGTAAAATATTCGGCCGCAACACCTTGATATGCAGCGGTTCTCGGCTGGGCTACGAGGGCCCGGCTACGATCGAGAACTGCTGTCTCGGGCCGGGGGTCGAACTGCGCGGCGGCTTTTTCAGGGGGGCGGTGTTTCTCGAAAAATCCGCCTGCGGCTCGGGGGCGCACGTGCGCGAGGGGACCATCCTCGAGGAGCAGGCCTCCATCGCCCACGCCGTAGGGCTCAAGCAGACCATCCTGTTTCCTTTCGTGACCCTGGGGAGCCTGATCAACTTCTGCGACTGCCTCATGGCGGGCGGCACCGGCCGCAAGAACCACAGCGAGGTCGGAAGCTCCTACATCCATTTCAACTTCACTCCCAACCAGGACAAGGCTACCCCCTCGCTCTTCGGAGACGTCCCCCGCGGGGTGATGCTGAACCAGCCGCCGATTTTCCTCGGCGGGCAGGGCGGGGCGGTGGGGCCGCTGCGGATCAATTTCGGGGTCACGGCCGCGGCCGGCACCATCCTGAGAAAGGATGAGCGCCGTTCGGGGCGGCTGATCTACGGCGGGGCAGGGAAGGGGGGGAACGTCGCCTACACCCCCGGCGCGGGAATTGCCGCCCTCGGGCGGATCGTCGCCAACAACTGCACCTACATCGGAAACCTCTTCGCCTTGAGGCAATGGGCCATCGCCGTCAGATCGATGTTCACCGGCCCGCGCTTTCCGGAAGCCTTGTGTGCGGGATTGCGCCAGAACATTGATGCGGCAATTGAAGAACGAATAAAAAGACTCAAGGAATTCTACGATAAAATGGATCAACCGGCCGGAGACCGGGCGGGGTTCCCATGGCCCCGGATCGAGGCGGCGCTCCGGGCGCAGGCAGCGGACCCGGGGGAGGCCGACCTGCGCGAGCGCTTTCAGGAAAAGATCGCCGCGGGGATCACCCGGCTGGGGAAAGACTATGTCGAGGTGATCCGCGCCCTCCCGGAGGCGGCGGCGGAGCTCGGAACGCGATGGCTGGAGGGGATCGTCGCGCGCGCCGCCGGGGCCGCGGCCGACGCCGCGGGGATCAAACCGATGCGGGAAGATCAGGAGCGATGAAGCTTTTCGGAACGGACGGAATCCGCGGGGTGGCGAACGAGGAGCCGATGACCGCGGAAACGGCGTTGAGCCTGGGGCGGGCGCTCGCCCTCCGGTTCGGCGGCGGGGGCGGGCGGCCGCGCTTCGTGATCGGCCTCGACACGCGCATATCGGGGGAGATGCTGGGGCACGCCCTCGCCGCGGGGATCTTTTCGGCCGGCGGGGATGCGGCCTGGCTCGGCGTCCTGCCGACTCCGGCCGTCGCTTATGCGGCGCGGGCCTCGGGGGCGAGCGCCGGGATCGTGGTCTCGGCCTCGCACAACCCCTACGAGGACAACGGGATCAAAATCTTCGGCGGGGACGGGTACAAGCTTTCCGACGCGGCCGAGGCTGAGCTCGAAGCGATGCTCGCCGGCGGGAAGACCGCGGAGCTTGCCCGCGGCACGCGCGACATGGGACGCATGCTGTCGGTGGACGAGGAGGCCGCCCGGGCCTACCGCGGGTTCTTGAAAGGCTGCATCGACGGCGGCACGGGCCGCCCCCTTTCCGGCCTCCAGGTGGTTCTGGACTGCGCGAACGGCGCGACCTACGCGGTCGCCCCCGCGCTCTTCGCCGAGCTGGGGGCCGAGGTGGCCGCCATCCACGCCGCCCCGGACGGCAAAAACATCAACGCCGGCTGCGGGTCGCAGCACCCCGGGGAGCTCGCGCGGACGGTGCGCGCGACGGGCGCCCAGGCGGGGCTCGCCTTCGACGGGGACGGCGACCGGCTGGTCGCCGTCGACGAAACCGGGGATGTCCTGACCGGCGACCGGATCCTGGCGATCCTCGCCCGGGCGCACAAGGCGTCCGGAAAGCTGGCGGGCGATGCGGTCGTGAGCACGGTCATGAGCAACATCGGCCTGGGGGAGGCGCTCAAGCGGATGGGGATCCGGCACATCCGCACGCGCGTCGGGGACCGCTACGTCATGGAGGCCATGCGCGCCAACGGCGCCGTCCTCGGCGGCGAGGACTCCGGGCACATCATCTGCGGGGAGTGCCATACGACCGGCGACGGGCTTTTGAGCGCCCTCATGCTGCTCAAAACCATGCGGGACGCGGCGGTGCCGCTCTCGGCGCTGAAGGCGGTCATGACCGTCTACCCGCAGGCGCTCATCAACGTTCCGGTCGCATCCCGGCCGCCGATCGAAAGCCTGCCCGCGGTCGCGGCGGCGATCGCCGCGGCCGAGCGCACGCTCGGCGATGCCGGGCGGGTGCTCGTGCGCTATTCGGGGACCCAGTCGATGTGCCGGGTCATGGTGGAGGGGCCCACCCCGGAGGAGACCGAGCGCCTCTGCGGCCGGATCGCCGCGGCGGTGGCGGAGGCGATCGGCTCCGGAGGCTGACGGCGCGCTCGAGCGCGCCCGAAGTCAAAAAAAACGGGGGCTTCCGCTCGACCAGAAGCCCCCGTTCGCGTTTCCCGCGTGCGCCCCGCTCAGCGCCGGGAGCCGAAGATGCGCAGTAGCATGAGGAAGAGGTTGATGAAGTCGAGGTAGAGCTTGAGCGCCCCGATGATCGCGCCCTTGCGCAGCGCGCCCGCCTCGAGCCCCTCCGGCTGCGAGACCGCCATCGCCTTGATCGCCTGGGTGTCGTAGGCCGTGAGCCCGATGAAGACGAAAACGCCGATGTAGCTCACGATCGCGCTCACCGCGGAGCTCTGGACGAAGAGGTTCACCACCGAGGCGATGATGATCCCGATCAGCCCCATCATCAGGAAGCCGCCGAACGAGGTGAGATCGCGCCGCGTGGTCCAGCCGTAAATGCTGCAGGCGATGAAGGTCGCCGCGCACACGAAAAAGGTCGAGGCGATGCTCGCGTCGGTGTAGACGATGAAAATCGAGGAGAGCGTCAGCCCGTTCAGCGCCGAGTAGGCGACGAAGAGCGCGGTCGCTGTCGAGGCCTGCATTTTGTAAATCCGTGCGCTCAGGGTGAAGACCAGCGCGAGCTGTCCGATGAAAAGCGCCATCAGCAGCATCGGGGTCCCGAAGATGACGCGCTGGATCTCCGGACTTTCGGAGACGGCATAGGCGATGAACCCGGTGATCAGAAGCCCGGCTCCCATCCAGTTGTAGACGCTGCGAACGAAGGTGTTGACTCGCGTTTGGACTTGAGTCTGCCTCATGGTCAAGGTGTCCATCCTGTCCTCCTGGCTTGAATCGTGGTCGTCCGCCTTGAATTTCGAACGACTGCAAGATAACACAATCCGTCGCAATTTCAACTGGAATCGCTGGGGCGGCGGCCTCGCGCCGCCGCCGCGGGGCGGCGCGCAATTGCAATGATGGGAGATGTGATCTATTTTTCTACTCCGACGATGAAAGCCGATGAGCTATACCAGCAGCTGCGCGACTTCGCGACGAAGCTCGGGGTCAGCGTCGAGGAGCACAACCTGCGCGAAACCGGGATCCCGGTGAAAAGCGGCCTGTGCGTCGTGCGCGGGCGCAAGCTCTTCGTCATGGACAAGCACAAGACGATCAAAAAGAAGATCCGGATTCTCGCCGCGGCGCTCGCCGGGATGGAGCATGAGACCGTCTATGCCGTCCCGGCCGTGCGCGAGCTGCTGGCGCGGCATGCGCCTCCCGGCCAAGGGGAGGCGGCTTCCGCCGGCCCGGGAGCCCCCGCGCCCGGCCCTTCAGTTTAGTTTACATAATATTTCTTATCAGACATTATGACTGAAGCCAGGTCCAGCCACAGGGCGCATTAACGATGCCCCCCCTTTCCGGCATCTCCGGCGAATCCCGCACCCCCGGCCGCGACGCGCGCCGTATATATTCGGTAACGGAGCTGACGGCGCGGATCAAATCCCTGCTCGAGGAGCGCTTCCCCTTCGTCTGGATCCACGGTGAGATATCGAACCTGCGCGTGCCCGCCTCGGGGCACTGCTACTTCACGCTCAAGGATGAAACGGCCCAGATCGCGGCCGTGATGTTCCGCAGCCAGGGGCGCCAGCTGACGTTTGCCCCCGCCGACGGGATGGGCGTCGTCGGTTTCGGGCGGATCAGCGTTTTCGAGCCCCGCGGCGCCTATCAGATCATTCTCGAATACCTCGAGCCGGCCGGGATCGGCGCGCTGCAGCTCGCCTACGAGCGGCTCAAGAGCCGCCTCGCCGCCGAAGGCTATTTCGACGAAGGCCGCAAGCGCAAAATCCCCTTCCTGCCGCGCAAGATCGGGATCGTGACCTCGCCGACCGGGGCCGTGGTGCGGGACATCATCACGGTCGCCACGCGCCGAAACCCCCGCGTCCACCTGGAGATCGTCCCGGTCAGGGTCCAGGGCGCCGAGGCCGAGAGCGAAATCGTCGCGGCGATCGAGCTGCTCAACCGCCGCGCCGACGCCGACCTCGTCATCCTGGCGCGGGGCGGCGGATCGCTCGAGGATCTGCAGGCCTTCAACAGCGAACGGGTCGCCATGGCCGTTTTCCACTCGTCGATTCCGGTCGTCTCCGCCGTGGGCCATGAAACCGACTTTACGATCGCCGACTTCGTCGCCGACCTGAGAGCGCCGACCCCCTCGGCCGCCGCCGAGCTCGCCGTTCCCGACCTCCGCATGCTGACGGAGCGCGTCGAAGCCATGTCCGCAAGCCTGCGTTTTTCGATCGAGCGCCGGGCGGCGGCGCTGCGCGAGCGTCTGGCGAACCTCCAGGCGCGCCTGGCCGACCCCCGCCGCAGCGTGCAGGCGTGGTGGCTCCGGCTCGACGACCTTGGCGGAAGGCTGGCACGCCTCGCCGCCGGCCGCATCGAACGCGAGCGCGAGCGCCTCGGATGGATCGCACGTCGCCTCGACTCGAATTCTCCGATGGCGCTCCTGGATAAATATAAATCGATACTTTTGAATTATAATAAAAACATTTTGATATTTATTAAAATAATACTTGATAACAAACATCGGGAATTGGATGCCGCGCGTATCCGGCTGGAGACATTGAGCCCGCTGGCGGTGCTGCGGCGGGGCTACAGCATAACGCGCACCCTTCCGGAGGGGCGGGTGCTGCTGGACCCCGAAGGGGTCTTGCTCGGAGAGCAGGTCGAGGTTCGCCTGGCTTTGGGCAGACTGGTCTGCCGCGTGGAGGAGAGAGAGCGACATGGCCAAGAAGAGCTTTGAACAGAGCATCAAACAGCTCGAAGAAATCGTGCGGGAGCTCGAATCCGGCGATCTGCCCCTCGACCAGGCGCTCAAGAAGTTCGAGGAAGGCATGGAATTGTCGAGGTTCTGCTCCCAGAAGCTCGAGGAGACCGAGCGGCGCATCACGCTTCTCATGCAGGACGAAAAGGGCCGGGTGATCGAAAAGCCTTTTCCGTCGGGGGCGGACGCGGATGGCGAATGACCCCTTCGATCTGACGGCCTATGTCGCGGCGCTGCGGGAGCGGATCGATGCGGTCATGATCGGCTTCCTCGACGACGGCGACGGGCCGGACGACCGCCTGGTGGACGCCATGCGGTATTCGCTCACCGCCGGCGGGAAGCGGATCCGGCCGATCCTTTGCTGTGCGGCGGCCGAAGCGCTCGGCGGCCGCCGCGAGGAGGCTCTCCCGGCCGCCTGCGCGATCGAGATGATCCACACCTACTCCCTGATCCACGACGACCTGCCGGCCATGGATGACGACGATCTGCGGCGCGGAAAGCCGACCTGCCACCGGGCCTTCGACGAAGCGACCGCCATCCTGGCGGGCGATGCGCTCATGGCGCTCGCCTTCGAGGTGATCGCCGCCCACGGCTACCCTTCCGCGGCTCCGGCGGTCCGCGCTGAAGCCGTGCGGATCCTCGCGCAGGCCTCCGGAATCCGCGGCATGGCCCAGGGCCAGATGATCGACATCCAGTCCGAAGGACGTCGCTTGAGCCTCGAGGAGCTGACCCGGCTGCACGCTCTCAAGACCGGTGCCATGATCGAGGCCTCGCTCGCGCTGGGGGGCTTGGCCGCGGGGGGCTCCGCCGAGGAGCTCGCGCGCCTGGCGGCTTACGGCCGGTCCGTGGGACTGGCGTTCCAGGTGGTCGACGACATTCTGAATGTCGAAGGCGACCCGGCCCTGCTCGGGAAATCGGTGGGCACCGACGAGATCCGTCTTAAAAACTCTTTTCCGGCCCTCATGGGGCTTGAAAAATCCAAGGAATTCGCTCACAATTTAGAATCGGAGGCGCTTGCCGCCATTGCCGGGCTCGATCGCCGCGCCGAGCCGCTGCGCGCCATCGCCGGATTCATCATCCGGCGCCGCCGCTAGCGCGCCGGAAGCCCCGGCCTGCGGCCGAACCTTTCCACCGTCATCGAGGAGCACGGGACCGCCTTGAGCCTGCTCGACACCATCGACTCCCCTTCCGATCTGAAAAAACTTTCAAGACCGCAGCTTCCCGACCTCGCGGCCGAGATCCGCGAGCGCATCGTGCAGGTCGTCTCGCGCACCGGGGGCCACCTCGCCTCCAGCCTGGGGGCCGTCGATCTCGCGATCGCCCTGCACTACGTCTTCGACTCGCCGCGGGACAGGCTCGTCTGGGACGTCGGCCACCAGGCCTACGCCCACAAGCTTCTCACCGGGCGGCGCGAGCGCTTCGAATCCCTGCGCCAGCTGGGCGGGCTCGCCGGGTTCACCCGGCGCGGCGAAAGCCCGCACGACTGCTTTTCGACCGGGCACAGCAGCACCTCGATCTCCGCCGGCCTGGGGATGGCCTGCGCCAAACACCTCAAGCGGGATGAGGCCAAGGTCGTCGCCGTGATCGGCGACGGGTCGCTCACGGCGGGGCTCGCCTTCGAGGGGCTGAACCAGGCCGGGGCCATGGAAAAGCGCGACCTGATCGTCATCCTGAACGACAACGAGATGTCGATCGCCCGCAATGTCGGGGCGCTCTCCTCCTTCCTGAGCCGCACGCTCTCCGCCAAGCGGCTCCAGGGGATGCGGCGCAAGCTGGGCGAGCACTTCAAGTCGCTTCCGGGAATCGGCGAGGATATCTACCAGCTCGCCAAGCGCACCGAGGAGTCCCTCAAGGCCTTCGTGACCCCCGGCATGCTTTTCGAGGCTTTCAATTTCGAGTACTTCGGCCCCATCAACGGGCATAAAATCGACCATCTCGTCGACATTTTATACAACATCAAGCATATCCGCGAGCCCGTGCTGCTGCACGTCACCACCCGCAAAGGGAAAGGCTATGCACCGGCGGAGAAAAACCCGGTCTACTTCCACGGATGCGGCTGCTTCGAGGTCGCCACCGGAGCCTGCCTCGACCGCAAGCCGGCCGCGCCCTCCTACTCCGAGGTCTTCGGACGCACCCTCGTCGAGCTCGCCCGCCGGGACGAGCGTGTGGTGGCCGTGACGGCCGCCATGCCCGAGGGCACCGGCCTCTCCGAGTTCGCGCGGGAGTTTCCCGCGCGCTTCTTCGACGTGGGGATCGCCGAGCAGCACGCCGTGACCTTCGCCGCCGGGATGGCGACCGAGGGGTTCCGGCCGGTCGTGGCGATCTACTCGACTTTCCTGCAGCGCGCCTACGACCAGATCCTGCACGATGTCTGCCTCGAGCGGCTGCCGGTCGTCTTCGCGCTCGACCGCGGGGGGATCGTGGGCGAGGACGGCGCGACCCACCACGGCCTCTTCGACCTCTCCTACCTGCGGAGCCTGCCGAACATGGTGGTGATGGCCCCGCGCGACGAAAACGAGCTGCGCCGGATGATGCTGACCGCCCTGCAGCACGACGGCCCGATCGCCTTCCGCTACCCCCGCGGGGCGGCCTCCGGCATGCCGCTCGACACCGCATACGCGCCGGTGCCGATCGGGAAGGCGAAGCTCATGCGCGAGGGCGGCGACCTGCTGATCCTGGCGATCGGGACGAGCGTGGCCGAAGCGGTCAAGGCCCACGGGGTGCTGGCGGAGCGGGGGGTTCGCGCCGCCGTGGTCGACTGCCGCTTCGTCAAGCCCCTCGATCTCGAGCTGATCGGCGCGCTCGCCAGCCGGATCCCGCGCATCCTGACCGTGGAGGAAAACGTGCTCCAGGGGGGCTTCGGCAGCGCCGTCCTGGAAGCCCTGAACGACGCCTCCATCGGCTGCCGCCCGATCCACCGCATCGGCATCCCGGACCTCTTCGTCGAGCACGGCCCGCAGGCGATCCTGCGCTCGCGCTTCCGCCTGGATGCCGCCGGCATCGTCGAGGCGGCGCTCGACCTCATCCGGCGCGAGCCGGGCGTGTGCGCCGCGGCGGCCGCGCCGGCAGCCTTCAGCGGGCGTGCGGCGGCCGGCGCCGACGCCGCCTGATCCCGCCCCGGAGCCGTGGGCCCGCCCCGCAGCCGGCTGGACCTGCTTTTGGTTGAGCGCGGGCTCGTCGCCGCCAGGCCGCGGGCCCGGGCGCTGATCATGGCCGGCTGCGTCCGGGTCGACGGCGCGGTCGTCAACAAGCCCGGCGCTGCGGTCGCCGCGGATGCCGCGGTCGAGCTCCTGTCCGCCGACCACCCCTATGTGAGCCGCGGCGGCGTGAAGCTCGCGGCGGCGCTCGCGGCCTACGGCCTTGAGGTGGGCGGTTGGGCCTGCCTCGACGTCGGGGCCTCGACGGGCGGCTTCACGGACTGCCTGCTGCAGCACGGCGCCCGCCGGGTCTACGCCGTGGACGTCGGCTACGGGCAGCTCGCCTGGCGGCTCAGGCAGGACCCGCGGGTCGTCGCCATCGAACGCGCCAACATCCGCTACCTCCCCCGCTCCGCCCTGCCCGAACCGGTCGATCTGGCGACGATCGACGCCTCGTTCATCTCCCTCAAGATCGTCGTTCCGGCCGTCCTCAAGTTCCTCGGCGCCGGCGGCCGCGTCCTCGCCCTGATCAAGCCCCAGTTCGAGGTGGGACGGGGCGAGGTCGGCAAGGGCGGGGTGGTGCGCGATCCAAGGCTCCACGCGGAGGTCACCGCCGCGCTCGAGCGCCACTTTGAAACCCTCGGCCTGCGCTCCTCCGGGATCGTCCCCTCCCCGCTCCCCGGCCCCAAAGGCAACGCCGAGTTCTTCATCCTCATCGCCCTCCCGAACTGAGCCCGCGCCCCCGTTTTTCCTTAATGGTTAGCGCTTGATTTTTCCTTTTCGAGCGGATAGAAGTCCGTGGTTGCGGCGCGGGCCGCAATAATTCCGATCGGGAGAGGATATTCAATGAGCGAAAAGGTCGAAAGCATCCGCAACATCGCCCTCGTGGCCCACGGCGGCGCCGGTAAAACCTCGTTGGCCGAAGCCATGCTTTTCGACGCCGGAGTGATCAAGCGCCTGGGGCGGATCGACGAAGGCAACACCGCCCTCGACTTCGAGCCGGAGGAGATCAAGCGGACCTCGAGCATCAGCACCGGCTTCCACCAGGTGAACTGGAAAAAGCACGCGATCACGCTGATGGACACGCCCGGCGACCAGAACTTCTTCTCCGACACCAAGACCTGCCTGCAGGCGGCCGACGCCGCCGTGGTGGTGATCGACGCCGTCGACGGCACCAAGGTCCAGACGGAGATCGGATGGGAGTTTCTGGACAGCTTCGGTCTGCCGCGGGCGGTTTTCATCAACAAGCTGGACCGCGAGCGGGCCGACTTCATGCGGACTTTCGAAGAGGCGAAGAACCTCTTCCAGCCCAAGCTCATCATCCTGCAGCTGCCGATCGGCGCCGAGGCCGCGTTCAAGGGGGTCGTCGACCTGATCGGCCAGAAGGCCTACCTCTACGGCGAGGACGGCAAGGGCAAGGCCGCGGAGATCCCCGCGGAGATGGCCGAGGCGGCGGCCGCCGAGCGGGAGCGATTGATCGAGAACATCGCCGAGGCCGACGACGCGCTCGTCGAGCGCTACCTCGAGGGCGAAACCCTTTCCGAGGAGGAGCTGCGCGCGGCCCTGCGCAAGGGCGTCATCGCCCGGACCTTCGTCCCCGTGCTCTGCGGCTCGGCCACGGCCAACATCGGCGTTGATCTCCTGCTCGACTTCGTGGCCGCTTCCATGCCCTCCCCCCTCGATGCGGCGCCGCGGGTCGGCAAGGACCCGGCCGGCGGCGGCGAAGTCGAGCGCCGGCCCGATCCGGACGCGCCCTTCTCCGCCCTGGTGGTCAAGACCATCACCGATCCGTATGCCGGGCGCTTGACCATTTTTCGGATCTTCTCCGGCACGATCGGCGCCGACGGGGCCTTTTACAACGCGAAGAAGGAGGTGCGGGAGCGCTACAACCAGCTGCTCGTCATCCTCGGAAAAGAGCAGAAGCCGATCGCGGGCGCCGGCCCGGGCGCCATCGTGGCGGTGGCCAAGCTGAAGGAGACGAGCACCGGCGACACGCTCTGCGACGAGGCGAACAAGATCCTGTTCCAGGCCGTCGAGCCGATGCCGACCCTCATCTCCTACGCGCTCTCGGCCAAGAACAAGGGCGACGAGGACAAGGTGTTCACCTCGCTCAGCCGGCTGCTGGAGGAGGACCCCTCGCTGCGCATCGACCGGTTGGCCGAAACCAAGGAGATCATCCTGCACGGGCTGGGGCAGATCCACATCGAGACGACGGTTGAGCGGCTGCGGCGCAAGTTCAATGTCGAGGTCCAGCTCAACATCCCCAAGGTCCCTTACCGCGAGACGATCAAGAAGAAGGTGCGCGTCCAGGGCCGCCACAAGAAGCAGACCGGCGGCCACGGCCAGTTCGGGGACTGCTGGGTGCAGATCGAGCCGCTGCCCCGCGGCAAGGGCTTCGAGTTCGTCGACGCCATCGTGGGCGGGGCGATCCCGCGGCAGTATATCCCCGCGGTCGAGAAGGGAATCGTCGAGTCGGCGGCGCGCGGCGTCATCGCGGGGTTCCCCTGCGTCGACTTCAAGGCCACGGTGGACGACGGCTCCTACCACGCGGTGGACTCGTCGGAAATGGCCTTCAAGATCGCCGGCTCGCTCGCCTTCAAGAAGGCGGCCGAGCAGGCCGATCCGGTGCTGCTCGAGCCGGTCATGAAGGTGACGGTGATCGCCCCGGACGAATTCATGGGGGACATCATGGGCGATCTCAACAGCCGCCGCGGCCGGGTCCTCGGCATGGAAAGCGCCGGGAAGAACCAGGTGATCAACGCCTACGTCCCGATGGCCGAATTCCAGACCTACGCGCCGGATCTGCGGTCGATGACCGGCGGCCGCGGCATCTACCGCATGGAATTCTCCCACTACGACGAGGTGCCGGCGCACATCGCCGCCAAGGTGATCGAGGCCGCCAACAAGGCCAAGGAGTGACCGCGGCGCCGGCGGCGGGGCGGCTCAGCGCCCGCCGAACGCCGGCGGATGGCACTCCCGCGACGGGGAGTAGCCCTGCCAGAAAGCCTCCCAGCGGTTTTCGAAGCGGATCCGGTTTCGCGGCCGGATCCGCTTCGCCTCCGGGCACTCCGGCCGGTGGAAGCGCCGGGAGTTCGCATTGCCGATGACCGCCCCCGCCTCCCCCCGCGCCGCCTCCCAGATCCCCCGCCGCGCGCTCATCGCCGTGCGCTGGTCCTCCAATAGCTCCCGGCCGTATCGCAGGTTGGGGGCCTTGTGGTAGGCGACGGCCAGCCCCTCCCGCACCAGCACCCGGCTCACCAACTCCCCCTGCTCGGTCCAGACGTGGGCGAGCACGCGGCCGTGGGGGTCGCTCCGCTCCTGATCGAATTCGAGGCGCACGCGCCGGGATCGAACGAGCTCGGCGCTGCGGCGATGGGCTTCCATCCCCAGCGGTTCGGCCGTGCGGCTCGCATGATCGATCTCGGGGGCGTCGATCCCGATGATGCGCACGAGGCGTCCGTCGGCAAGCGTCAGCGTGTCGCCGTCGTTCACATGCTGGACGGTGGCCCACTCGCCGGCCGCGGCGGCGCAGGCCGCCGCCACCGCGAGCCACAGCGCCAGCCCGAGCCCCGCCGCCGATAGGCGCCGCATTCAGACCACCCTGCCCGTCAGCCCGCAGTGCCGGACCGCGCTGTCGTCCAGCATCCGCTTGAGCCCGCCGCGCTCGGCGGGGACGAAGCCGAGCGCCTCCCGCCAGACCTCATCGTCCTCCATGCAGAGATAGAGGCAGACCGCCGGGGCGCGCGCCTGGATCTCCTCCGCCAGGCGCCGCAGAAGCCGCATGCGCAGCGGTTTGACGTAGCGCATCTTGCCGTCGAGGCCGGTGATGAACTCGCCGTAGGGGATCCGCGACGCGGGGAAGCGCCGCTCGATGATCGCCTTGAGCTCCGGCATGAACCGGAGCGCCCCGAGGCTGATCCAGACGATCTGCCGGGGGTCGACCGCCCGGAAGAGCCTCGCGGCCACGTCGGCGTACTCCTCCTCGGCGCCGTCGTAGGCGATCATGGGATCGAAGTGGAAGGCCACCGGGTACCCCCCGGAGGCGCAGCGGGCGGCGGCGCGCAGCCGCGCCTCGAGCGATGCGGTGCCGCGCTCCTCGGAGCGGATCACGCGCTCGGTGTTGAGCGACCAGGCGAGGATCGTCTTGCGGCGGTGGTCGAGGCCGATCAGGCGCGCCGCGGCCGTTGTTTTGCTCTTCAGCTCGAGAACCGCGGCGGCCTGCCCCGAGAAGAGGCGGGCGAGCCGCGCGCCGGCGTCGGTCCAGGGCTCCCAGATCAGGCTGTCGGTGAACTCGCCGGTTCCGATGCGCTGGACCAGTCCGGAGGCGAAGCTCTGCGCGAGCTCGGCCTCGAGGTCGCGCCGGTTCACGAAATACTGGAGCACCGGCGGGTGGAAATAGGCCTGCAGGATGCAGTAGCTGCAGTCCATGGCGCAGTAGGTGCCGACGTGCGCGAT
The DNA here is from genome assembly GCA_964573635.1 of uncultured Desulfatibacillum sp. Taxonomy (GTDB): domain Bacteria; phylum Desulfobacterota; class Desulfobacteria; order Desulfobacterales; family SpSt-501; genus SpSt-501. The sequence continues at coordinate 19,163 of CAZNKG010000024.1, forward strand.
GCGGTAGCCGCAGCAGGTGTAGTGCCGGGTGCCGGGGCACTCCTTGAGAAAGGCCCCGCGGTGGCGCGTGAGATGGAGGACCGTCTTGCCGCGGGAGACCGGGTCGGAGGCGGCGGCCACGGCGGCATAGACCGCCGCGGCGCCGGAGACGACGGTGAGGGGCCGCCCCAGCCGCCGGCCGATCGCCACCGCTTCGGGATCGTCCCGCACCTCCCGGTCGACCAGGACCTCCGCGATGCTCACGCCCCCTCCTCGAAGCATCCCGCCTTGCCGCTCAAAAGCCTTCGGAAATCGGGATGGTCGAACAGCGCGTTCACCCGCTCCCGCTGCCGCTCGAGGCTCTCCGGCCCATCGATGGTCACCTCGAGCACGAAGGCCGTGCCCTCGAAATCGCGGGGGGCGGCGAGCTTGATCTCCGCGCCGGGCGCCAGGCGCTGGCGGATGGCCTCGAAATTGCGCTCCGCCGTCGACAGCACCGGGTAGCGCCGGCGGCGCAGCCACTCCCGGAGCGCGCGCGCCCGCTGATTCCGGTCGGCCTCCGGCCGGTCGAGAACGCCCCGCAGCCCGGGGTCCTTCAGGAACTCGACGAGCGGGATCCCGTCCCGCCGGGCGATCTCGGCGGCGAGTGTTATGATTTCCCGCTGGCGGTTGAGGCTCGCCCTTAGCGGCCGCAGGAGGTCCGCCATCGCCGCGGCGGCCGAGGGCTCCATCGCGCCCAGCTCGAAGGCGGCCGCGAGCGGGATCGACCCCTCCACCACGCCGTCCTGAACGGATTCGGGAAGCGCGGCGAGCGCCTTCAGGCGCGCGCCGATCTCCGGGTTGGCGGGCAGACCGAGGGCGGCGAGGTCCTCCGCCGGGACCGCCCCGTGCGGGGCGTGGGATTCGAGCAGGCGCAAGGCGCGGCCGGTTTCGATCGGGTCGAGCGTGCGCGCGGTCGAGTTTTCGCCCACGGCGCAGCGGGCCGCATCGTAGCGGTCGCGGCGGGCGGAATGCAGGCGCACCGCCAGCCGCTCCCAGCCGAGGCGGCGGCAGGCCTCGATGCGCCGGAAGCCGCTCACGACCGCCAGCCCCTCGTCCTCGGGCCGCACGAGCGGCGGGACCAGCAGCCCCACCCGGCGGATGGAGGCGATTAGCGGATCCAGCGCGCGCGCGGTCGTGATGCGGTAGCGCTCATCGCGCGGGTTGATGGCATCGATCGCCAGCCGGGTGAGCTCGACCGGCGGCGGGCGGTCCACGCCGTCACAGCCCATGCCGGCTTCCGCTCAACTGGACGAGCGCATCGAGGTACTTGGCGCGCGTGTTGCGGACCACCTCCTCCGGCAGGGCGGGCGCCGGCGGGGTCTTGTTCCAGCGGATGCCGGTCAGGTAGTCCCGGAGATACTGCTTGTCGTAGCTTGGCTGGGGCCCGCCGGGGCGGTAGCTCTCCTTCGGCCAGAACCGGGAGGAGTCCGGGGTGAGGAGTTCGTCGATCAGGACGATGCGGCCGTCGACCAGGCCGAATTCGAACTTGGTGTCGGCGATGATGATGCCCTTCTCCTCGGCGAGCGCCGCCGCCCGGGCGTAGATCGCCAGGCTCAGGCGGCGGACCTCCGCCGCCCGCTCGGCGCCGATCCGCCGGCAGGCCTCCGCGTAGTCGATGTTGATGTCGTGGACCCCGACCTCTTCCTTGGTCGAGGGGGTGAAGATGGGGGCCGGCAGCCGGTCCGACTCGCGCAGCCCGGCCGGCAGGGGGATGCCGCACACGCCGCCGGATCGCTGGTAGGCGCTCCAGCCCGAGCCGGAGAGATAGCCCCGCACGACGCACTCGATGGGCAGCGCCTCGGCCTTGCGCACCAGCATGCTGCGCCCCTCGAGCAGCCGCCGGTACGGGCGGCAGGCGGGCGGATAGTCGTCGACGTCGGCGCTGACGAGATGATTCTCGACGAGCGGCCGCATCACGTCGAACCAGAAGAGCGAAATCCGCGTGAGGATGACGCCCTTGTCCGGAATGGGGTCGGGCATCACCACGTCGAAGGCGGAGATGCGGTCGGTGGCGACCATCAGCAGGTGGTCGCCCAGGTCGTACATGTCGCGGACCTTGCCGCGCTTGAGCAGCCGCAGGTCCGGGAACTCCGTCTCACGTATGGCCGCGCTCACGAACTCTCCTTTCGAATCGCCCCCCCCTGTCGAGCGCCGCTAGGGCCGCTCCGTCCCCTGCCCTTTCGCCCCCTGGACGGTTTGGATGAACTCGCGGACGACGCGCTGCGCCGCGGCATCGGGGGCGACGAACTCGATGCCGACCTCGTAGACGCCGCTGCGGCGGGAGCGGATATGAACCGGCCGGCCCTTGATGTCGACGAGCTCGTCGTGCAGGCCGATGCCGAGAATGATTTCGTAGTCGGTTTGGATGGGAAAATGGGTTTCCAGCAGAATCCCCGAGGCGGAGACGTTCAAGGTGCGCCCGATTCCCTGTTTCACGGCCCGCCCGTTTTCGTCCAGGCAGACGTAGGAGAGGTTGAGCGATGCGATCCGCTGGGCCTTGCGCTGGTCGTCCTTTTTCATGATGGTTCGGGCTCCGGTCGGTCGGCGCGGCGTCGGGCGTCAGCCGTCCTTGGTCGATAGGTTCACGGTTATCAGGGTCGTGGCCGATATGCAAGCGGCAAGATGCTCGATGATGTTCTTCAACGTCGCGGAAAGCCTTCGATATTCGGCCTCGAGCTTGCGCGAGTCGACGGTCGCCAGCTTCAGGTCGGCCGACGCGAAGACGGCCGCGGCGAAGGGCTCGTGGCCGATGGTCAGAAAGGGGATGTGGCCGAAGAAGTCCCCCTTGCGGAGGCGGGCGAGCGCTTGATGGCCCCGGGGGGCGGCGCGGGCGACGACCGCCTCGCCCTCGCGGATCCGGAACAGGCGGTCCTCGTTCTGCCCCTCGCGGATCACCAGGCGCTTGTCCCGGAAGGGGTCTTCCGCTTGACGCGCCCGGGCGAATGCCTCGGCCGCGCTGGTGGTGACCAGGCGCAGGCGGTTGTCGAGGCTGCGCAGCAGGCTTTTGAAATCGGTGGAGAGGTTGGCGAGCTCGTTCGACAACAGCTGCGAATCGAGCATGCCGAGCTGGATGCTCCCGGAGGCGACCGCGGCGGTGTAGCGCACGCTGTCGCCGCTCAGCAGCGAGGCGATGCTGCCGAGGAAGGCGCCGTCCCCGATGCGCATGAGCTTGAGGCTGCCGTTGGGGGTGGCCTTGACGATCTCGGCGACCCCTTCGAGAATGACCCAGATCCAGTTGCCGTGGGCCCCCTCGCGCACGATCTCGTCGCCGTCGAAAAAGCTCTCTTCGTCGACCACGTACGAGTAGTCGACGAGCGGCCCGCGGATGAGCGCGGGCGCTTCGGGGCGGGCCGGCAGGGCGCCGGCGGCCGGCTCCGCGGCGGTTTCCGGCTTGGGTCCGACCACCTCGATCTTGCCTTCGTCGAGGAGCCGCAGGCCGTCCAGGATGAGCTCCATCCGGCCTTTTTTGATCGTCTTTTCACAGGCGACCGGGCCCTGGAAGAACTCGAACCGCCCCTCGGTCCAGCCGAAAAAGGAGAAGAGGGTCTCCAGCCCCGAGGAGCCTCCGCAGGCGGCGTTCACCGGATTGCCGTTGTCGATGAAGATCACGGCGGGGTCGGTGCGGTGGAGGCTGGTGATGCGCAGCGTCCCGGTCGCGCTGCTGCCCCCCAACAGCTGCAGCAGCTCGCCGAGATTCAGGAAGCTGATTTTTCCCGCGATTTCGGGTTCCGAAGCCATGCGTTCAGGCCGTCAAGCGAATGCGCCGTGAGGCGGATCGCCCCCCGGCGTAGGGGATGGCGGCGTCTCAGAAATTGACTTCCCTCTGGAGCGACAGCAGCACCAGCCGCAGGCACTCCTGCAGGGTCTTGCCCACGCCGGTGCCCTTCAGGGCCGCGGCCGGGAAGGCCGGGGCCTTGAGCTGCCGGTTCAGCTCGTGCGACATCTGCTCGATCGGCATCAACGGGATGCCGGCCTCGGAGAGGTCGCGCTTGTTGAACTGCAGCACCAGCGGGATCTTGAAAATGCTCAGCCCGTATTCCCGCAGGTTCTGCTGCAGGTCCTTCAGCGCGACCATGTTCTGCTCGCGGCGGACCTCCAGGGAATCGGCGACGAAGATGACCCCGTCGGCCCCCCGCAGGACGAGCTTGCGGGTCGAGGAATAGCGGATCTGCCCCGGAACGGTGTAAAGCTGCACGCGCACGTCGCAGCCCTTCACCTGGCCGAGTTCGAGCGGCAGGAAATCGAAGAAAAGCGTCCGGTCGCCCTCGGTGTCAATCGAAATCATCTCCCCGCGCACGTGCCGGGTGAAGGTCTTGTGGATGTACTCGAGATTGGTGGTCTTGCCGCAGCGGGCCGGCCCGTAGTAGACGATCTTGCACTCGATCTGGCGCTTTTTCAGGTTGACGACGGCCATGGTCTCCAATCTTTCAATAAATCAATACGCTATCATACCATAGCCTTAGGGCGGCGCCAAATAAAAAATGCGGCGGAAATACCTATTGACATATGAAATTATTATGTTATCGAGGTTGGCCTGTCGTCATCATCGGCCGGAAGCGCGATTTCCTTGAGCCCGTCCGATCATGGGCATAGGAATTTCAACGAGGAGGATCCAATGGACAAGAAAGTGACCGTTGTAGGCGCCGGCAACGTCGGCGCCACCGCCGCCCAGCGCCTGGCGGAAAAAGAGCTGTGCGATGTCGTGCTGGTGGACATCATCGAAGGCGTTCCGCAGGGCAAGGCGCTCGACCTGTCCGAGGCGGCCCCGATCGAAAAGCACGACGCGCACCTGGTCGGCTCGAACGCCTACGACGCCACGGCCGGTTCGCAGATCGTCATCATCACGGCCGGCATCGCGCGCAAGCCGGGCATGAGCCGCGACGACCTGCTCAGCACCAACGCCGGCATCGTCAAGAAAGTGACCCGCGAGGTCGCGGCGCGCTCGCCCGAAGCCTGCCTGATCATCGTCAGCAACCCCCTCGATGCGATGTGCCACGTGGCCTTCGAGGCGAGCGGCTTCCCCAAGCAGCGGGTCATGGGGATGGCGGGCGTGCTCGACTCGGCCCGCTTCCGCCACTTCATCGCCGCCGAGCTGAACGTTTCGGTCGAAAACACCCACGCTTTCGTGCTGGGCGGCCACGGCGACACCATGGTGCCGCTGCCGCGCTACTCGAGCGTCGCCGGGATCCCCATCACCGAGCTGATGACCCCGGAGCGCATCGAGGCCCTGGTGCATCGGACGCGCAACGGCGGGGCCGAGATCGTCAGCCTGCTCAAGACCGGCAGCGCCTATTACGCCCCGGCGTCCGCTGCGGTCGAAATGGCCGAGTCGATCCTCAAGGACAAGAAAAAGGTGCTGCCCTGCGCGGCCTACCTCGAGGGCGAATACGGAATCCGCAACCTCTTCATCGGCGTTCCGGTCAAGCTGGGAGCGAAGGGGATCGAGCAGGTGATCGAGATCAAGCTGACCGCCGAGGAGGACGCCGCGCTGAAACGATCCGCGGCGGCGGTCCAGGAGCTGAAGGGCGCGCTCGCCAAGCTGAACTACTAGTCGGCGGATAGAGCGGAGCGCACCGCTTCGGCCAGGCGCGGGGTGAAGCCGGGCACGGCGGCGATGTCGGCCGCCGCGGCGGCGCGCAGCGCCTCGACCGTGCCGAAGCGTTTGAGCAGGGCGGCCTTGCGCGCCCGGCCGACGCCCGGGATCCCGTCGAGGGCCGAGCGCAGGAAGGCCGCCCGCCGCCGGCGGCGATGGAAGCCCACGGCGTAGCGGTGGGCCTCGTCGCGCACGCGCTGCAGAAACAAGAGCAGGTCGTTTTCCCTTCCGAAATTGACCGGGTTCGAGCGGCCGGGCAAAAACACCTTGTCGCGGGCCTCCCCCCGCCGCTCGTCGCGCTTGGCGATCGCCGCCAGGTCGAAGGCCCCCTCCAGGTTAAGCTCCCGCATGACGGCCGCGGCCGTGTTGAGCTGGCCCTTCCCGCCGTCGATCAAAAGCAGATCGGGCAGCGCCTCGCGCCCGCCGGCGTCGCGGAAGCGCCGGCCGAGGACCTCCGCCATGGCGGCATAGTCGTCGGGGATCTCGACCGACTGCAAGCGGTACTTGCGGTAGCCGTCCGGATGCGGGCGGCCTCCGACGAAGACGACGCGCGCCGCGACGGGCGCGCGGCCCATGAGGGTCGAGTTGTCGACGCACTCGATCCGCTCCGGCAGGCGGCGCAGATCGAGCGCCCGCTTGAGCCGCCGCAGGCGGTCGCGCTCGCTGTCCCGCTCCGCGAGCATCTGCTCGAGCTCGGTCTGCGCGTTGGCGCGCGCGATGGCCGTAAGACGCGCCTTCTCGCCGCGCACCGGCCGGAGGAGGCGCACCTGGCGCCCCGCGGCGGCGGAGAGCGCCTCGGCGATCAGCCCGGCGTCCGCGACGGCGTCCGCGACCAGGATTTCGGCCGGCACGGAATCACGCGTCTCGTAGAACTGGGAAAGAAAGACGCGCAGGATCTCCTCGGCCGAGGCGATGGTCTCGGGAAACCGGTAATGGCGCGAGCCGCTGATCACCCCGCCGCGGACGATGAGGGCCGTCACCGCCGCCGACCCGCCCGCGCACGCCGCGGCGAAGACATCGCGGTCCTTAAAGTCGGTCGTGGCGGCGACCTGCCGCTCGACCGTCTTTTCGAGCGCGAAGAGCTTGTCGCGCAGCCGGGCGGCCTTCTCGAACTCCTCGGCCTGCGCCGCCGCCTGCATTTCGGCGCGGATTTTCTGAAGCAGCTCGCGCGTGCGCCCCTTGAGGAACAGGACGGCCTCCCGGACATGCTCGCGGTAGAGCTCCGGCGGGACGTCGCGGCAGCACGGCGCGAAACACCCGTGCATCTGGCAGTGCAGGCAGGGCCTGCGGCGGGTCTTGAACTCGACCGCCCGGCACTGGCGCAGCTTGAAGGTGCGGTTTAAGACGCGCAGCGTCTCGCGCACCGCGTTCGCCGAGGCGAAGGGCCCGAAATAGAGGGCCTCGTCCCCGCCCGCCTGGCGGACGATTTCGAAGCGCGGGTAGGCCTCGCGCAGGTCGAGCCTGAGCGACGGGTAGCGCTTGTCGTCCTTGAGCGTCACGTTGTAGCGCGGGCGGTGGCGCTTGATCAGGCTGGACTCGAGGATCAGGGCTTCCTTTTCGGTGCGCGTGACCACGGTCTCGAAGGCGGCGATCCGCCGCACGAGCTGCTCGATCCGGGGGTCGGCGTGCCCGGAGGGCTTGAAATATGCGGCCAGGCGGCGGCGCAGGCACCGGGCTTTGCCGACGTAGAGGACCGTCCCCTCGGCGTCCTTCATGATGTAGACCCCCGGCCCGGCGGGGGCCGCGGCGGCGTTCAGGTCAGGGGCGCTCGGCATGGGGGCGGCTCACTCGAAGACCAGCAGGCGTTTCAGTTCCCGGATGCGGTCGCGGAGCTCCGCGGCCTGCTCGAAGTCAAGCTCGCGGGCGGACTGCTGCATCCGCTTCTCGAGGCGCCGGATCTCGCGCTCGAGCTCCTCCGCGGAGCGCGGCGCGGGCGCATCCGCGGCCGCGCCGTCGACCGCCGCCGCGGGGGGCGCCGCGGCGGCGGCGCCGAAGTCGAAGGCCTGGCCGATCGCCTTCTGGACGCTCTCCGGCGTGATCCCGTGGCGCCGGTTGTGCGCCTGCTGGATCCGCCGGCGCCGCGCGGTCTCCTCCATCGCCTGGCGCATCGAGGGCGTCACGGCGTCGGCGTAGAGCAGGACGGCGCCGTTCACGTGGCGCGCGGCGCGCCCGCAGGTCTGGATGAGCGAGCGCGCCGAGCGCAAAAACCCCTCCTTGTCGGCATCGAGGATCGCCACCAGCGAGACCTCCGGGATGTCGAGCCCTTCGCGCAGCAGGTTGATCCCCACCAGGACGTCGATCCGGCCGAGCCGCAGGTCGCGGATGATCTCCATGCGCTCGAGCGTGTTGATGTCGGAGTGCAGGTAGCGCACGTGGATGCCCAGATCCGCGTAGTACTCCGTCAGGTCCTCGGCCAGGCGCTTGGTGAGTGTGGTCACCAGCACGCGCTCGTTGCGCGCCATGCGCCGCCGGATCTCCGCGAGGAGGTCGTCCACCTGGTGACGCGCGCTGCGCACCTCCATGGTGGGGTCCACGAGGCCGGTCGGCCGCACGATCAGCTCCACGACGGCGTCCCCGGCCAGGCGCATCTCGTATTCCGCGGGGGTCGCCGACACGAAGACCACCTGGTGGATGCGCGCCTCGGTCTCCTCGAAACGCAGCGGCCGGTTGTCGAGCGCCGACGGCAGGCGGAACCCGTACTGCACGAGGGTCTCCTTGCGCGAGCGGTCCCCGCGGTACATCCCCTGGAGCTGGGGCACCGCGATGTGGCTTTCGTCGATGAAGAGCAGGAAGTCTTTGGGGAAATAGTCGAGCAGCGTCGGGGGCGGCTCCCCGGCGCGCCGGCCCGTCAGATGGCGGGAGTAGTTTTCGATGCCGTTGCAGTAGCCGAGCTCCTGGATCATCTCCAGGTCGAAGCGCGTGCGCTCCTCGATGCGCTGGGCCTCGAGCAGGCGGCCTTCGCGCTGGAAATAGCCGACGCGGGTCTTGAGCTCGCGCCGGATGGATTGCATCGCCCGCTCCCGGGTGGTCGCCAGCGTCACGTAGTGGCTTGCCGGGAAGATCGCCGTGCGTCCGAGCCGCCGGAGCACGGTGCCCCGCAGCGCGTCGATCTCGGCGATCCCCTCCACCTGGTCGCCGAAGAAATCGACCCGCACGGCGCGCTCCTCCTCGTAGGCCGGAAAGATCTCCACGCGGTCGCCGCGCACCCGGAAAGTCCCCCGGTAGAAGTCGAGGTCGCGGCGCTCGTAATGCATCGCGACCAGGCCGGCGATCAGCCGGTCGCGGCCGAGCTCGACGCCGGCCTCGATCTCGACGCGCATGGCGAGGTAGTCCTCGGGGGCGCCGAGCCCGTAGATGCAGGAGACGCTCGCGACCACCAGGACGTCCCGCCGCGTCAGCACGGCGCGCGTCGCCGAGTGCCGGAGCTTGTCGATCATGTCGTTGATCGAGGAGTCCTTGGCGATGTAGGTGTCGCTCGCGGGGATGTAGGCTTCAGGCTGGTAGTAGTCGTAGTAGCTGACGAAGTACTCGACGGCGTTTTCGGGAAAGAGCAGGCGGAATTCGTTGTAGAGCTGGGCGGCGAGCGTCTTGTTGGGCGCGATCACGAGCGTCGGCCGGTTGAGGCGCGCGATGACGTGGGCCATGGTGAAGGTTTTGCCGGAACCGGTCACCCCGAGCAGGACCTGGTGCCGTCGTCCGCCCGCAAGCCCCCGGCAGAGGGCCTCGATGGCCGCCGGCTGGTCGCCTGCGGGTTCGAATTCCGCCCTGAGGACGAAACGGCTCAAGCCCGCTACAGGCCTCCCCCTTCGCGCGCCCGCAGCGCCAACAGCGCGGTCGCCATCGCCCCGATGCCCTCCCCCCGTCCGACCGCGCCGCAGCCCTCCAGGGTGGTCGCCTTGATGCCGACGGCGGTCGGCGCACAGTCGAGCGCCAGCGCGATGTTCTGCTGCATCTGCCCCCGGTAGGCCTGGATCCGGGGGGCTTCGGCCAGCAGGACCGCATCCACGTTGACGACCTGCAGCTCGTGGCTGACGATCATCCGCCGCACGGCCCGCAAAAGCCGCATGCTGGAGACGTTCTTGAGCGCGGGATCGGTGTCCGGAAAATGGGTGCCGATGTCGCCGAGGGCCGCCGCCCCCAGAACCGCATCGCAGACCGCGTGGATCAGGACGTCGGCATCCGAGTATCCCAACAGCCCCTTGGCGAAGGGGATGGTGACCCCGCCCAGGACGAGCGGGCGGCCGTCGACGAGCCGATGAAAATCAAAGCCGATGCCGGTGCGCATAGAGCCTCCTGTCCGGGCCGCTCCCCGGCCCGAAAGACCTCCTCATACTCCAAAGCGGCACCGATGTAAATCGGGCGCCGCCGCCGCCCCGGGCCCGAAGGCGCCGCTTGACCCGGCGACAACGATGCAGGTATAACCGCCCGGAATCGTATCGCCCCGGACACGGGGCCGACAGGAAGCAGCCATCTGAAAGCGGGGGTGCCGCCGTGGAATCTGACCGCCGTGCTCCGGAGAACCGAGCGCTGAACGAATTCGAGGCCAAGGCGCTTCTCAGGCATTTCGGCGTCCCGGCGGTTCCCGAAGAGCAGGCGGCGGACGAGGCGGCGGCCGTAACCGCGGCGCGTCGGTTCGGCTTCCCGGTCGTGGTGAAGGCCCTGGGGCGGACCCTGCTGCACAAGACGGAGCGCGGCCTGGTGCGCCTGAATCTCGGCGACGAGGCCGCCGTGCGGGCCGCGGCCGCCGCCGTGGCCGCGGCCGCCGGAGAAGAGCTGGAGGGGTTCCTGGTTCAGCCCCAGGTGGCCGGCCGGCGCGAGTTCGTCGCCGGGCTTTTCCGCGACCCGCAATTCGGCCCGGTGGTCATGTTCGGGGTGGGCGGCGTGCTGACCGAGGCGATCGGCGACGTGAGCCTGAGGCTGGCGCCGCTCGCCCCCGCCGACGCCCGGGAGATGATCGCGGAGATCCAGTCCGCCCGCCTCCTCGGGGAGTTCCGCGGCGAAGCGGCCGTGCGCCGCGACCAGCTCGTGGAAACGCTTCTCGGGTTGTCGCGGATCGGCATGGAACGGCCGGAGATCGCCGAGATCGACGTGAACCCCCTGCGGGTGGACCCCGAAGGGGGGGTCTTGGCCGTGGACGCCCTGGTGGCGTTCGGCGCGCCCGCCTCCCATCCGGCCCGCCCCCCGGTTCCGCCCGAGGCGATCGGCGCGATCTTCTACCCGCGCTCGCTCGCCTTCATCGGCGCCTCCGGCCAGATCGGCAAGTGGGGCCACACGCTGGTCGTCAACACCGTGAGCGGCGGGTACGCGGGCGACATCCACCTGGTCAACCCGAAGGGCGGCGCCATCGCGGGCCGGCAGGCGGTGCGATCGGTCGGCGACCTGCCCCCGGGAATCGACCTCGCCGTCGTCACCATCCCGGCCGCCCAGGTCCCCTCCCTGGTTCCCGAGCTCGCCGCCCGCGGGATCAACAAGATGCTGCTGATCAGCTCCGGGTTTGCCGAGGCGGGCGAGTCCGGCAAGGCCCTGGAGCGCGATCTCGTCCGGCGCGCCCGCGACGCCGGGGTCCTGATCCTCGGACCGAACACCATGGGGATCTGCAACCCCCATGTCCGCTTCTACTGCACCGGCGCGACCGTCAAGCCGGAGCCCGGGGCCACCGCCATCATCTCCCAGTCCGGCAACATGGGTGTCCAGCTGCTCGCCTTCGCCGAGCAGCAGGGGATCGGCATCCGCGGCTTCTGCGGCTCCGGCAACGAGGCCATGATGACCATCGAGGACTATCTCGAGGGGCTCGAATCCGACGCCGCCACCCGCACCGTGATGCTCTACGTGGAGAGCGCCAAGGACGGCCGACGCTTCTTCGAGGCCGCGCGCCGCGTGGGACGCCGCAAGCCGATCGTGCTGCTGAAGGGCGGCCGCACCCGCGCCGGCAACCGGGCCGCCGCCAGCCACACCGGCGCCATGGCCTCGGATGCCGCGGTGTTCGCGGCCGCCTGCCGCCAGGCCGGAGTGGTCACGGTGGAGGAGCCGATGGACCTCCTCGACCTTTCGGCCTCCTTCTCATCGCTGCCGCTGCCGCGCGGAAACCGCGTCGCCATCATGACGCTCGGCGGCGGCTGGGGGGTGGTCACGGCCGATCTCTGCGACCAGTTCGGTCTGGAGGTCCCCGAGCTCTCCGCGGAGCTGGTCGCCCGCTTTGACCGGATGCTGCCGGCCTACTGGAGCCGCTCCAATCCGGTCGACATCGTCGGGGAGCGGGATCTGCAGCTGCCGCTCGCCGTGATGGAGGCGCTGCTCGCCTGGGACGGCTGCGATGCGGTCATCAATCTGGGGATCCTCGGCCGCCGGATCGCGGCCGAGCGCCTGGGGCAGGCGGTCCTGGCGGCCGACCCGGCCTACACGGCCGATTTCATCGAAGCCGTCGACCGGACGCTCGGCGACTTCGAGGCGCATTATATCCGCCGCATCGTCGCGCTGATGGCCGCGCACCGCAAGCCGGTTTTCGGGGTGAGCCTGGTCGCGGACAAGAACAACCGCACCGTCTTCCGCAGCGGCGCGGACCTCTTCGCGGCGGTCTTCTACCCGACGCCCGAGCGGGCGGTCAAGGCCTGCGCCAGGATGGTCCAGTACCGGAGGTTTCTCGAGCGGATCGACGCCGGCCGGGAAACCTGAGCGCCTCACTCCGGCAGGCGGCAGAGCACCGCCCCCCAGGTGAGCCCCGCGCCGAGCGCGAGAAACAGCAGGGTGCTCCCCGCCCCCACCCGCCCTGCCTCGAGCGCCTCGTCGAGCGCGATGGGAATGCTCGCCGCCGTGGTGTTCCCGTAGCGCTGGATGTTGTGGAACACCTTCCCCTCGGGCAGCTTCATGGTCTCCTGGTAGAATTGGTTGATCCGCAGGTTCGCCTGGTGGGGGATGAAGAGGTCGACATCCTCGAGCGCAAGGCCGGCCTGCGCCAGCACCTCCCGGGTGACCTCGGGCAGCCGCGTCACGGCCTCCTTGAAAATGACCCGTCCCTCCATCCGGGGGTAGTGACGCCCCTCGTCGAGCAGCGCGTGGCTGATGCGCGGGCTCAGCCGCGAGGCGCAGGCTTCGGTCATCAGGCTCTCGGCCAGGCTGCCGTCGGCGTGCAGGGCGGCGGCCAGAATGCCGGTCGGGCGGTCGGTTTCGACCGCCTCGACGCACACCGCGGCCGCGCCGTCGCCGAAGATGACGGCCACGTCGCGGCCGCGGGTGGAGATGTCGAGGCCCGTGCTGTGCACCTCGGCGCAGGCGAGCAGCACCCGCCGCGCCTGGCCGCTGCGGATGAAGGCGTCGGCCGTGGCGAGCCCGTAGAGAAACCCCGTGCACTGCTGCCGGATGTCGAGGGCCGGGGTGCGCGTCAGGCCGAGCTTGTGCTGCAGCAGGCATCCCGGCCCGGGGAAGAAGATGTCCGGGCTCAAGGTGGCGAAGATGATCAGGTCGAGGTCCGCGGGCGTCCATCCGGCGCGTCCGAGCGCGACGCGGGCCGCCTCCAGGGCGAGGTCGGAGGCGCCGACCCCGCCCTCCTCCGGAACCCACCGGCGCTCCTCGACGCCTGTGCGCTGGCGGATCCATTCGTCCGAAGTGTCCATCCACCGGGTCAAATCCGCATTGGTCACCACGCGCGGCGGCAGGTAACGGCCCGTGCTCCTGACGATGCTTCTGATCATGATCCCTCCCCGATCATCTCGATTTAACGCCTCCCGGTCCGCTCGGACCTACGCCTCCCAAAGCGCCTCGCGCAGCCCCGAAACGCGCCGGACCCGCCGCGCGACGGCGGCCTCGAGCACCGCGCGGCGGGCGAAGAGCGTGACCCGCTCGCGGGCGCGCGTGAGCGCGGTGTAGAGGAGCTCGCGGCTGAGCAGCGCCGAGTCGCGCTCGGGCAGCACCACGAGGACGTGGCCGAACTCCGACCCCTGGCTCTTGTGGACCGTCATGGCGTAGACGGTTTCGTGCTCCGGCAGCCGGTACGGCGCCAGCACCCGCGTCCCGCCCCTCGGGTCGGCGAAGTATACGGACGGCTCGCCGCCGGCGCCCGCCGGATCCCGCCAGCAAACCCCCATGTCGCCGTTGAACAGCTCGAGGAGGTAGTCGTTGCGGCCGATCAGCACCGGGCGCCCGGCGTACCAGGGGAAAAACCGCCGGTCGCCCGGGCGGATGAGCCCGTTTTTCAGAAAAAGCACTTCGGCGCGCCGGTTGACCTCCTCCGCCCCGAGCCGCCCGGACCGGTGGGCGCACAGGATGCGGAAATCGGCCTGCCGCTTCAGCGCCTCCTCCGGGGTCGGCGCGCGAAAGCTGCTTTCGTAACCCGCCAGGATGATTTTTTCAAGGACCCCGAAGGCCGCGGGGGTCTCTTCCGGGTCGATCCAGCGCACGTCGGCGCCGGCTCCGGCGGCGGCGAGAATCTCGGTCGCCGCCCGCGGGTCGCCCTCCCGGACCGCCCGGCTGGCGGCGGAGATGGCGCTCTGCGGACCGAAGCGATAGCTGCTCTCCAGCGTGACGATCCCGTCGCGCACGGCGGCGGCCGGACCGGGCGTCGCGGGCACCTCGAAGCCGACCACCCCGCTCAGCGCCGCCGCCGCGCCAGTTGAAAAGCCGGACCGCCGGCCCCGGTTGCAGATGTCGCCCAGCACGGCCCCGGCCTCAACCGAAGCGAGCTGGTCGGGGTCCCCGATCAGGACCAGGCCGGCGGAGGGCGCGAGCGCATCGGCAAGCCGGGCCATGAGCGCGAGGTCCACCATGGAGGCCTCGTCCACGATCACCAGGTCGGCCGGGAGCGGATTGCCGCGATGGTGGCGGAACGCGGCCGACCCGGGCAGCGCTCCGAGCAGGCGGTGCAGCGTGGCCGCGGCGGGCGGCGGTTTGGCGGCCTGGCGGCGCGCCCGCTGGAGCGATTCGGTCATCCGCGCGGCCGCTTTGCCGGTGGGGGCGGCCAGCAAAACGCGTCCGGACCGTTCGGGGCGCATGGCCGCGAGCAGGTCGAGGATTCCCGCGACGGTGAAGGTCTTCCCGGTTCCGGGGCCGCCGGTGATGACGCAGAAGGCCCGCAGCACGGCCGTCGCGGCGGCGAGCTTCTGGCTCGGCTGGGCGCCGCGGAACCCGGCGTCGAAGACCGAAACCGCCGCCCGCTTGAGCGCCGCGAGCGCCTGCGGATCGATCGGCCGCAGGCTCCGCTCCCGGATGGCGCCGATCAGGGTCTGCTCGTAGCGCCAATAGCGGTAGAGGTAAAGGCGGTGGCCGGCGTCCAGGATCAGCGGGCGCCGCTGCCCCGGGGAGCCGACCGCCGGGGAGGCGGAAAGCTCCTGCAGCCAGCCTTCGAGCGGCGGGCAGCGAAAGCGCGATTGCCCGCCGTCATCCTCCTGCAGCCGCCGGCCGGCCGCGGCCGCGAGGTCGAGGCAGACGTCGCCGGCCGCGGCCGCGCGGCTCACCAGGGCGGCGGCAAGAAGGAGCCCCGTTCCCGATCCGGGGCTCAAGCCCGCGAGGAAGGCGGCGAAGTGCCGATCGATCGCCGCAAAGGAGGCCAGCGCCCCGGCGGCGTCCTCATGGTGCGCCATCGATCAGCTCCCGCTCGAAAGTCTCGATCAGCTCCGGGTCCGGGCGGTCGACGACCAGGCCGTATTCCGGGCCCCGGCGCCGGTCGACGCCGCGCAGAAAAACGTAGCTCACCCCGCCGAAATGCCGCGCATAGGCATAGCCGGGGACCCGCAGTTTCAGGAAGCGGTGCAGGGCCACGGCGTAGATATGGTACTGCAGCACGTAGAGCGACGCCTGCATGCAGGCGCCGAGCTGCCGGCGGTGGTAGTCCGCCGTGCGGTCCCCCAGGTGGTTCGACTTCCAGTCGACGAGGTAGAACCGCCCGGCGTGCCGGATCACGAGGTCCATCACCCCCTTCATGATCCCCCTTGCGGGGTCGAGCTCGAGCCGGCCGAGGCGGCGGCAGAACTCCTCGTCGAACGCCCCGGAGCGCCTCCCGGCGAAGGGCAGGAAGACCCGGGAGAGGATCTCGGGCGACAGGCGCTTCAGCGGGTAGATGAAGGGCATCTCGGCGGCGCGCTCGGCGGCCGGAACCCGGGCGAGCGCCAGATCCGGCTCCTCCGGGAAAATGGGGAATTCCGCCAGATCGGAAACGAGGCGGCAGACCGGATCGCGCCAGGCCGGGTCGAAGCCGCAGGCGGCGAGCCGCTCGATGACGAGCTCCCGCACCGCGCCGCTGCCGGCCGCGCTGAAATCGACCTTCTCGAGCAGGCCGTGGAAAAAGTCCCCGGCGCGCGCCCCGCGGGGAAACCCGAAAATCCCGCCGGCCGGATCGACGGCGGTGGCCGCGGCGGCCGGCCGGGCGCTCGGGGGCTCGAAGGGCGATGGGTCGCCGCGGTCGGCCCCCGTGTCGTCGGAGGCGGCGGTTTTCGCGAGCATGGAGAAGCTCGCCGCTCTCCAGGAACGGTCGATCCGCCCGGTGAAGTCGCGGCAAACGAGCTCCTCGGGCGCGTTTTCCTCGGCCCTCGGGGGCGGAGCGGCGGAAGGCTCCGGAAGCGGCCGCACGCCGATCGCCCCGGCGGATTCGCCGGCGAGCGCATCAAGATCGGCGAGGAGCTCCGCATCCGATTTCGCGGCCACCGTGCCGGCCAGCCGGCGGAGCAGGCTTGGCGGCGGGCCCGGCGGCCAGAGGGGGGCGCCGTCGCCGGGGAAATGGAGCAGGTAGGCCGGCGCCGACGTCTCGATGCCGCGGATCCGCCCCCAGACGAGCACGCAGCGCTCGCGGGCGCGCGTGACGGCGACATAGAGGAGCCGCAGGCCCTCGGCGAGCCATTCCCCCTCGGCATGGAGCCGCGCAGCGTCCTCCTCTCCGGCCTCGAGCGCGAGCGTCAGCCGGTCGCCGGCCTGCGGGTCGTGAAAAAAGAAAGGCGCCTCGCGGACCGCGGTCGAGCTCCAGGCAAAGGGGCAAAAGACGATCGGGTACTGGAGCCCCTTGCTCTTGTGGATCGTGACGATCTGCACGGCCTGCGCGTCGCTCTCGAGCCGCAGCTGATGCTCCTCGATTCTTCCGGTCGCCGCGCGGCGCCGTCCCGCGAGCCAGCCGACGAGCCCGGCCATGCCGGGGCACTCGCGCTCCTCGGCCTGGTGCAGCAGCTCGGAGAGGTGCAGCAAGTTGGTCAGACGCCGTTCGCCCTCTGCGCCGCTGAGCAGGCGCGCCTTGACCCCCTCGGCGGAGACCAGGCGGCGGAACATGGGCATGAACCCGCGCTCCGCCCAGGTTCGGTGGTAGGCGTGGATGCGCCGGGAGCGCTCCGCGCCCGCGGCGGAGTTCCAACCGGACTCCGTGAGCTCCGCGGCGCGGACGCCCATGATGCGGGTCGCGAGCGCCGCCTTCACCCGCCGCGGGTCGGCGGGGGACGCGATCCCCGCGAGCAGCCGTTCGAGCTCCTCCGCCTCGCGGGAGGCGAAGACGTCCCCGGCGCTGCAGACCACCGCCGGCACGCGCTGCGCGGAAAGCGCCGCCTTGACGATCCGCGCCTGCCGGTTGGTCCGCACGAGCACGGCCATGTCGCCGGCCGGGGTCTTGGCGGACACCATGCGGGCGATCTCGGCGGCGAGCGCGCCGGCGATCCGCGGCTCGGCCTCGCCCACGGCGGCCGGCTTCCCGTCGGTGCGCACGCGGCGCGAGTCGAGGTACCAGATCTCCAGCGGACTTTCGCAGCGGGAGCTCCCCGCTTCCGCCGCCTTCTCCTCCGCCGCCGCCGCCGCCGGCGTAAACCCGATGCCGGGAATCAGGAAAGGCTGCGGGTGTCGGCCGAAGAGCGTGTTGACGGCGGCCACCAGTCCGGGCACGGAGCGCCGGTTCGCGCCGAGGGTGCGGACCGATTCCGCGCGGCGCGCGGCCCGGAGATAGGAGAAGATGTCGGCGCCGCGGAAGCCGTAGATGGCCTGCTTGGGGTCGCCGATCAGGAAAAACGGCCGCCCGCCGCCGCTGAACAGGCGGAACAGGATTTCGACCTGGAGATCGTCGGTGTCCTGGAACTCGTCGACCAGGGCGGCCCGGAAGCGGCGTTGAACCGCTTCGACCAGCCCCGCGCCGCCGGGGCCCGCGAGGGCGCGGGCGAGGCCGGTGAGCAGGTCGTCGAACCCGCGGACGTTGCGCGCGAGCTTGCGCCGCGCGAGCTCCGCGCGGCCGGTTTCAATGAGCCGCTCCGCGAGGTGTCGCCGCCGACGCTCCATTTCGGCCGCCAGGGCCGCGGCGCTGTCCCCGATCTCCCGGCAGCATTCGAAGACCGCGTGCCGGGGCGTCTCCGCCCCGCGCCGGGTCCGGGAGGCGATGAAATCGCTCCGCAGCCGCGAGAGCCCTTCGGGCGGCGGAAACGGCGGAGGCGCGGAGCCGAACAGAAAGGCGTCCAAGGCGGCGGCCAGCGCCTGCGTCCGCGCCTGCCGCGGGCAGTGGCCGGCCGCGGCGATCTTGCCGAAGGTGCGGCTGTCCAGGGCCGGGTCGTTCAGCGCCGCGATGACGGCGGCGCGGCTCTGGGGCCACATGCGGCGCAGCGCGTCCACCCCCGCGCGGTAGGCCTCCAGGTGGCCGAGCGCCGGCTCGGGGGTCGGCGCTGGCATCCGGAACACCGGGGTTTTCAGCGCCTCGAGCAGGAAGGGGAAGGCCTCCGGGCCCTTCCAGCGGTCCAGCAGGTGGGCCACGAATTCGGGCGGCTCGGAGGCGACGGTGCGGCGCCAGAAATCGTCGGCGATCTCCTGCACGATGGGCGCGGGGTCCGTCAGGATCTCCATCGCGAAGAGGCTGCCGGTCTCGAAAGCGTGCTCCTGAAGCACCCGCTGGCAAAACCCGTGGATCGTCGCGACGGCCGCCTGGTCGAAATCGGTGACGGCGCGGCGCAGCAGCTCCCGCGTGCGGCGGGAGGCGGCGGCGTCCGGCTCCCGGGCGGCGCCCTCGACCGCCTCGCGCGCGGCCATCAGCCGGGCGAGCAGGCGCTCGCGCAGCTCGGCGGCCGCGGCCTGGGTGAAGGTCACCACCAGGATCTCCTCGACCGGCAGGCGGCGCTCGACGACCAGCCGCAGGTAGAGCCCTTCGAGCGAATGGGTCTTGCCCGTTCCGGCGGCCGCCTCGATCAGGTGCGTCCCCTCGAGCGCCGCGCTCTCGGGGTCGAAGGGCAAGGCGGTCACGGGCGCCTCCAGCGGCCGTTCAACCGGTAGACGAACACCAGGACCTCGGCCACGGCGCGGTAGAGCTCGGGCGGGATCTGCCGCTCCAGATCGAGCGCCTCCAGCAGGGCGGCGAGGCCGGGGTCGGCGTGCAGCGGGACACCGTGCTCGCGGGCGATCGCCATGATCCGCTCCGCGGTCTCTCCGCGGCCCTTGGCGACCACCCGCGGGGCGGCGTCCTTGCCGTGCGCATAGCGCAGCGCCACGGCTTTGCGGCGGTCCTCCGCCTTCATGCGCGCACATCCAGTCTCCGGCCCTCGGCCGGCAGGCAGTCCTCTTCGTCGAAGCGGGCGATCCGCCGCTCCGAGACGGAGGCGCTCACGGCGACGCTGTCGAACATCGGCGCGAGCCGGGTTTTGAGCTCGGCGATCCCGGCCGCGATCGCCTCCCGAACCTCGCGGCGGGCGACGAAGAAGGCGATGCGCAGGTCCCGGTCCACTTGCAGCAGATCGACGCGCGCCGGGCCGATGCGGTCCAAGTCGAGCAGCAGCGCAGCCCGGAAGCCGCGCCCGGCGCGGCGCGCGCGCTTTTTGGGATAGCCGATCTTAAGCGCCGCGCGGCGCATTCCCTCGGCCGGCGGCAGGTTGAAATGCAGCACCTGAAACGGGTCGGGATCCTCCCGCCGGGCGGCGATGAGCTCCTGCTGTCGCGTGATGCCGGCGAGTGTCTCCGCGGCGCTCTTGGCCAGCGCGACGGCCTCGTGCGCGCGCACCCCCGGATGCCCCGCCGTCGCCCCGGCCTCGAGCAGCTGCCGCAGGGCGGCCAGATGCGGCTTGAAATCCCGGCTCAGGACCACCCGGACGGGGTCCTGCCCGCCGGCCTCGGCGGGATGGCCCGCGCCGCCCGCAGCCGCCCCGCCTCCGCCGGGGCGCAGCGCCTGCTCGAGCTCCTTCTCGAAGAAGAGGCCCGAGCGCTCGCACAGAGAGCGCAGCCGCTCCGCCAGCGCCGCGGCGCCCTCCTGCGGCCGCAGCGGTTCCATGAGCGCCGCCAGTCGGCCGACCACCTGCGCGAGCGCCGCCGCCGGGCCGCCGCCTTCGGGCGCGGCCGCGAGGCGCCCGCCGACCGTCGCGAGCAGATCCCGGAGCCGCTCGTAGACCGCCGCCGCGGGCGAAGGCCCCGGCGGGGGCGCCGCCGGAGCGCCGGCGTCACCCCCGGGGGGCGGCACCACGGCGAGCTCCAGACGACCGCGCGTCTCCACGACGCGCACGGCGAACTCCTCGCCGGCGGCGACCCGGAAGGCGAGCTCGGCCACCGCCCGGAAACGCCCGAAGTCGACGAGCGCCCGGTCTGCGGACAGCACCTCGACCACGCGGGCCCGCAGCCGGTCGCCGGGCGCGAGCGCCGCGGCTTCCGTCGCCCGGCCGGCCGACTCGGCGCTGAGCACGATCCCTTTCGCGGGGTGGATCTCCATGCCCCGGTGTCTCCCGGTTTCGGGTGTGGCCCGCGACCGCCGCCGTCGGCGGTCAGTTGAGCGGCTCGCGGCGGCCGTGCTCGAAAAGCGGTCCGAATACCGCCGCGGACAGCGCGGCGAACTCCGCATCGATCGGCTCGCCGTGCCCGAAGCAGAGCTCCAGGTTGGGATCGGCCGCAGGTCCCGGCGCGCGGTCGCTTCCGACCCAATCCCGGCGGGCTTTGGCGAGGGCCTTGACGGGGTCCCGCTGCGCCGCCGTGAAATAGCCGAGCGAGAGCGCCGGAAAAAACGGCAGCGGCTCCTCAAGCCCCCGCCGATAAATGGCGAGCAGGCTGGCAAGGATCGACTCGCATTCGGCGATGCGCTCGAAGGACCAGGCCGCGTCCTTGCCGATCAGCAGGCTGCGGCAGACGAGATCATCGCCGGCGGCGAGGCACAGGCAGAGATGCCGGATCCAGTGCCCGAGAAAGTCGGCGGCGGTTAGATCCGCGTAGCGCAGGGAGAGGCAGCCCTCACTCGAAAGCCCGCGGAGGCGCCCGGCGAGGTGAAAGCCGCCCAGGCTCCGGTCGAGGTCGAGTTCGACCCCGGCGGGCGGCGGCAGCCGCATGCGGAGCGCGGAATGGAACCGTTCCACGTCCGCCGCGAGGCGCCGGGCGAGGATGTCGCCGGCGGCTCCATGGGGCAGCTCGCCGGCCGCGCGGAAGGCCGCGACGACCGCCTCCGGCTCCCCGCCGGACCGATGGGCGTCCAGAAGGGCCTGGCCCAGGCGGTAGCGCGCGAGCGCGTCCAGGCCGAACGGCTCGCGCTCCTCCGGCGGCCCGGCGCCCGCATCCAGGCGTATGGCCAGGCGGTTCTGGAGCAGAAACCGCGCGGGCGAGCGGAAAAAGGCGGCGAGCCGCTCGGGCGTCACCTCGCGGAAAGCGGCCTCCTCCGCCGGGTCGAGCGGCAGCCGCCCCTCGAAGAAGCCCGGCCTCGGCGCGCGCTCGGCGGCGCGGCGGCAGGCGAGGCAGTCGTCGCGGGAATAGCTGAACAAGGGCGACGCCGGGCGGAAGTAGTCCGGCGAAAAGGCCTGCAGGCGGTGAAGCGTCACCCGCGAGCCCGACGCCGGATCGAGCCGCACGCCGTAGACCGTGTCGAGCGTCTCCAACAGCTCGCTCACGAGCACCGAGGGCGGGCGGCGGGAGTTGTCCTGGATGCCCTGCCCCACGTAGCTGATGTAGAGCGTGCGACGGGCCGCCAGCAGCGCCTCCAGGAAGAGGTACTTGTCGTCGTTGCGGCGCGAGCGGTCGCCGCGCCGGGGATGGCGCGCCGCCAGGTCGAAATCCGGCGGGTGGTGCTCGCGGGGGAAGGCGTCGTGGTTCATCCCGATCAGGCAGACGATCTTGAAGGGGATCGTGCGCATGGGCAGCATCGCGCAGAAGGTCACTCCGCCCGAAAGAAACCCCCAGCCGATGCGCTCGGCCTGCAGGCGCTCCGCGAGCAGGCCGCGCACGACCTCGAGCGGCACGGCCTCGGCGAACGCCGCGCGCGCCTCGAGCGCCGGCAGCTCCGCCAGGATGCCCGCGAGCGCCTGCGCTTCCGCATCGCCTGCCGGATCGGCGGCGATGAAGTCGTTGACCGCGGCGGCCAGCGTTCGTCCCCAAGCCCCCAGGCTCCGCGGGGTGTCGAGCTCGGCGGCCAAGGCGAACACCGCCTCGAGGAAATCGATGAAATCGCCGAGCAGCCGGCCCTGCTGGCCCTCGACGGCGTCGAAGGCGAGGATGCCCCGGTAGAGCTCCCGCCCGTCGGAGGGCATGGCGTAGCCGAGGAGCATGCGCTCGATGCCTGCGCGCCAGGTGTTCCGCGCCTCGGCGGGAAGCCCCAGCGCCGCGCGCGCCGCCGCATCGCGGCCCCAGCGCACCCCGCAGGAGGCGACCCATGCGTGCAGCGCGGCGAGCTCCCCCTCGGCGATTCCGAACCGGCTGCGGATGCTTGGAAACTCGAGAAGCCTCAGGGTTTCGGCGGCGCCGAAGCGGCTGCCCTTCAGATCGAGCAAGGCGCCGAGAGCGGCAAACGCCCGCGTGTCGCCGGCCGGCCCGCAATCGGCGATGTTGAAGGGGATGCGCCGGCTTTCCTCGGACGGCGCACCGAAAACCGCCTCGATGAAGGGGGCGTAGCGGCCGATGTCCGGGGCCATGACGACGATCTCCTCGGGCGTCAAGCCGGGGTCCTGCTCGAAGAAAGCGAGCAGCGCATCGTGGAGCACCTCAACCTCCCGCATGGGGCTGTGGCAGGCGTGGACCTGGATCGACCCGCAGGCCGCCCCTGCACGGCCGCGGTGCGGAGCGTGCTCGGGTTCGCGCAGCTCCAGGATGTCGTCCTGGAGGCGCGCGAGCAGGCTTGCCTGTCCCGGCGATTCGAAAAGCTCCTCTTCCGCCGACTCGAGGCCGGCGAGCAGGCTGAAAAAATCCCGTCCCGCCGCCCCCATCGATGCGAGCAGCCGGTTGCCCCGATCGAGATGCAACACCTCCGGCGCCTCCAGGACCTCGGGGCGGCGCTTCCCGATGGCGCTCTCCTCGCGCTCCGAGACGATATCGGCCCAGTATTCGCGGCAGGGATTCAGCACGAAGACGCGGACCTCGGTCGTGCGGGCGACGGCCCGCAAGCCTTCCAGGTAAAGCGGCGGGAGATAGGAGATTCCGAAAAGCGCGATCCGCTCGGGGAGATCCGGATGCGGGGCGTGCGCGCCGGCCCCCGCCGCCGCGGCGCGGAGGCGCTCCTGCCAGATGCGGGCGCGGTTGAGGGACGGCTCTTCGCCGATGAGCTCGCGCCACAGGAGGGACTGCCAGCGCTCCCTGCGGTCGGCCCCGGCGCGGCCCTCTTCCCAAGCCCGGAGCATGTCCGGCCGGAAAACCGCGTACTGGTCGAAGAGGTCTGCCAGGACCCGGGACAGCTGATAGCGCTTGAGGGGCTCCTGGTCGCCCATCAGGTAGCCGCCGAGCTCGCTCGCAGCGGGGGCCTCCCGCAGCCGGCCGAGCCGGCGCATGATCCGGAAGCCGAGGGCCCAGGGGTCCTCGTCCGCCGCCCGGCTTGCCGGCAGCAGGCTGCGGAAGTACTCCTCGAAGAAGAGCTTGGGGAACGGAAAGCGCACCTGGGCGCAGATTCCGTTGAGACGCGCCAGCTCCATCGAAACCCAGCGCTCCATCCCGCGGCTCTGGACGACGACGATCTCCGGCTTGAGGGGATCGGCGGAAGGGGTGCGCAAGGTCCGGGCGAGACGCTCGACCAGGTTTTCGATTCGGTTGCTGCTGACGATCGTGATGCCGGGCATGAACGTTTACTCAGCGCCGAAAAAGGCTCCGGAGGGCGTTGCGCACCGCCTGCGCGAGACGGCGCCGGCGGGTGTCGCGCCGCGGCGCGGGCCCCTCCCGGAGTCCGGGCCCCGTCCCGGCAGCCAGGGCCGCCTGCAGGGCGCGCGCGATCGCCTCGGCCGCCGACGGGCCCGGCGCGGCCTCGCGGGAAAAGCGCGCGACGGCCGCCGGAAGCCCTGCGGGAGGATGAAGGCCCGCCAGGCATCTGGCGACCGCCGGGGCGGTGAGCTCGATCGCCGTCCCGCGCCGCAGCAGCTGCGCGAACTCCTCGAGAGCCTCCACCGGGCGCTCGAGCTCCATCAGGGCGTGCGCGCAGACGAGATGATCGGACTCGGTGGGCCGGTCGCCCCACCCGCTCTTCAAGATCGCGATCAGCTCCCCCGTGAGCCTGCGGCACCGCAGGTCGGCTTCCTCGTTCCGCTCGCAGGCGCGGATCAGCTCGATCTGTTGGCGGACGGCGTCGCGGAGCTGCGGTTCGATGTTCGCCGCCGATTCCAGGAGATCGCGGTAAATCTCCTGCGCCTCGCGGTGGAGGCCGTGGGCGCGGTAGATCTCGGCTTCCTTGCGGACCAGGGCGGCCCGGATCTTGCCGGCCATCTCGCCGTCTCCAAGGGGCCGCCGGCTCTGCGGCGCAATGGGGGACTGCCGTCCCGGGGCCTCGCCTGGGAGGTCAGGTGCCGGCGCCGTTCAGCTTCCGGCGCAAGAGGTGCGAGCAGCGGAAGGTGATGACGCGGCGCGCCTCCAGAATGATATCCTCGCCGGTCGCAGGGTTGCGGCCGCGGCGCTCCTTTTTTTCTTTGACGCAGAATTTTCCGAAGCCGCTGATGAGAACGTCCTCTCCGCTTTGCAGCTTGTTCTTGACGAGCTCCAGAAGGATCTCCAAAACCTCCGCGGATCGATTCTTGGGAAACCCGACCTCGCGGTGGATCGCATCGACGATGTTCGCCTTGGTCAGTGTCATGAACGCGACGCTCCCGTGGGCTCCTTGGATCAGACCGTTCCCGCGAAAATATCTTGAAATATCCGTAGAGTGAAGGCAGCAAGCGACGCGCGCCAACCTACTGAAAAGGGTTGCGCTTGTCAAGTGCGGAAACGCACTCGTCCTCAAGCAGCGCGCAGACGAGGCGGCAGACCTCGGCGGGAGACCGGTCGTCGGTGCATACCGCCGCATGCGCCGCCGCGCGGTAGAGCGGGGTGCGCTCGGCCAGCAAGGCCGGGATCTCTTCGAGCCGCCCGCGGCCCGGCGTCAGGGGCGGGCGGCCCGCGGCGCTCGCCGGGTCGTCCGAAATTCGCCGGAGCACCGTGGCCGCCGCGGCCGTGAGCCAGACCACGCGCCCGCCGGCCTGCATGCGCACGACGTTCTGCGGATCGAGGACCACCCCGCCGCCGGTCGAGACCACCTGGCCGCCGCCGCGGCAGATCTCCTCAAGCAGCGCCGCCTCCAGCCGGCGGAACGCGTCCCAGCCGCGCCCGGCGACGATCGCCTGGATGGGCAGGCCCTCGCGCCGTTCGATTTCGCCGTCCATGTCCCGAAACGCGCGCCCCGTGCGGGCGGCGAGCAGCCGGCCGACGGAGCTCTTGCCGGCGCCCCGGAACCCGATCAGGAAGATGTTGTCGCCGCCCATTCCCCCCCGCCCACGGTCGCCCGGTAGAGCACCGCGTCGCCTTTGATCCGGTAGGCCGGCGCGGCCGCCGGCACGAGGCAGGCTTCACCCCGCGCGATCTCGAGCACCGGCCGGTCTTCCGCCGCCTGGAAAAAGGCGCACCGGCCCTCGGTGCACAAAAGGATTTCCACGCGGCGATCGCTCCGGCTGCTATAGCCGGCATCGGCGCGCACGCGGATTGCGGACAGGGCGAACTCCTCCGCCGGCACGGGATAGAGCGTTTCCCCGGGCAGGCCCGCCCGAGGTTCGATCGCGCGAGGCGGCGCCGCAACGAATTCCAGGATCTCGAGCAGCTCCGGGATGTCGACATGCTTGGTGGTCAGGCCGCCGCGCACCACATTGTCGGAGTTGGCCATGATCTCGAGCCCGGCGCCCGAGAGATAGGCATGCATCACGCCGGCGGGCAGGAAGATCGCCTGGCCGGGCTTCAAACGGAAAAGATTGAGCCAGGCCGGGGCGAGAATGCCGATGTCGGGCTGGGCTCCGGGCGGCGGGGGATCGAAGCGCTCGAAGAGCCTGGCGATGCACTCGCCGACCTCGCCTTCGACCCGCTCGAGGCGCCCCCGCGCCTCGTCGAGAGCGGCACGGCGGCGCTCCGGATTGAGCGCGAGCAGGCGTCCGAGCATCGCCTTGAGCCCGGCGGCGGTCTCCCTCGTCTCCAAGGCCTCCAGGGCAGGCGCGAGCCCCCGGGGCGCCAGCGCGCCGAGAAGCGTGCGGATCCGGGCCGGCTCGCGAAAGCCGCAAAGCCCTTCGAAGGGCTCAAGGGCGAGCAGGCACTCCGGCTTGTGGTTCTCGTCGCGGTAGTTGCGTGTCTCGCCGTCGCGGGGGATCCCCTGGGTCTCCTCGCGCCGGAACCCTCGGCGCGCCTGGTCGCGGTTCGGGTGGGCCTGGATCGAGAGCGGCTCTCCGGCAGCCAGGACTTTGAAAAGAAACGGCAGCTTGCCGTCGAAGCGCTCGGCCGCCGCCCCGAGGATCTCACGGGGATGCCGCTCGATCAGGCGGTCGAGGGGGACCCAGGCGCCGTCCCACAGCGCCTGCGAGGGGGCTTTCGGGTGGGCCCCCATCCAGAGCTCGGCCTGGGGCCGGAAACCGGGGTTGGCCAGGCCGAGGATCCGGGAGAAGGCGGTTTTCGAGCCCCAGGGGTATTGGAGGACGGGGGAGTCCAGCTTGACGATCGACGGCATCGGCGAACGGCCTCCGGGGTTGCTGCGA
The DNA here is from genome assembly GCA_964573635.1 of uncultured Desulfatibacillum sp. Classification (GTDB taxonomy): domain Bacteria; phylum Desulfobacterota; class Desulfobacteria; order Desulfobacterales; family SpSt-501; genus SpSt-501. The sequence goes on from CAZNKG010000024.1 coordinate 45,632, forward strand.
CCATTATGTCGCGCCCCTGCCCGTAAGTCAAAAGGCCGCCGATAGGCCTGCAAAATTTGCCTTCGATGCGTTTTGCAAGTATAATGGACGAGTATGATGTGGGTGGAATCAGCCGGGATAACCGATGTCGGCCGCAGGCGCGAGAACAATGAGGACCGTATTTTCCTCGATGACGAACATGGGCTCTACCTGGTCGCGGACGGCATGGGGGGGCACCAGGCCGGCGAAATCGCCAGCCAGTTGGTCGTGGAGACGCTGCGCGATTTCATCGCCGACAACGGCGCCGGCGGGGCCGAGAGCCGGCCTGCGACCGCCTTCTCGCGACCGGCCGAACGCATGCTCGCCGGGATCCGGCAGTCCAACCGGGTCGTGCATGCCGCCGCCCAGGCCAACTCCCGGTACCACGGGATGGGCTCGACCGTCGCAGCCGTCTGGCTGACGCCCGAGAACTTAATCGCCGCCAATGTCGGCGACAGTTCGATCTACCTGATCCGCAAAGGAAAGATCGACCTGTTGTCCGTGCCCCACACCCTTCAGGCGGAATCGGAAGACCCGGTCCGCGCGGCCACCGTCAGCAACATCCTCACGCGCGCCGTGGGCCCGAGGCCCGAGGTCGAGGCCGACCTTTGCGAGCTGAGCTGCTTCCGCAACGATCTCCTGGTGCTGTGCAGCGACGGCCTGAGCACCAAGGTGGCCCCGTGGGAGATCCTCGCCATCGCCGCCAAACGCCCGGCGGAGGTCGTCTGCCGGTCGCTCGTGAACCTCGCCAACGAGCGCGGCGGCGATGACAACATCTCCGCGGTGGTGGTGCGGGTCAAGCGCGTTCGGCGGTACCGCCTGGGGTGCGTGACCCGCTGGGCGCACCGTCTGAAAAGGATGCTGCCGCGCAGCAGGCGAAACTGATTCGACCTCGAGCCGTGAGCGTGCGATGCCGACCGTTACGCTGAGATTCAAGGAAAATGTCCTGGGAAGATTCCCCATCCAGAAGGGTAGCTCCCTGACCATCGGCCGCCGCCGGGACAACGACATCGTCATCGACAACCTGGCCGTCTCGGGTCACCACGCCAAGCTGGATTCGGTCGGCGAGGATTTCGTGCTGGTGGACCTGCAGAGCAAGAACGGCACGTTCGTGAACGAACGGATGGTGAGCACCCACTGGTTGAAGAACGGTGACGCCATCAGCATCGGCAAGCACCTGCTGATCTTCGACGCCGCCGAGGAGGCTCCCCCCGCGCGGAAGGCCTCCAAGATCGACAACACCATGATCATGGATACGACCGTCTACCGGTCGATGAAGCAGAAAAGCGGCCCCGCGCTGCCGGAGCCGCTCAAGCGGCCGGAGGACGCGGTGGGGTTTCTCACCTTTCTCGCCGGCGGCCAGGGGACAATCGCCCTCAAGGGCCAGCTCGTCAAGATCGGCAAGGACCCGACCTCGGAGATCGTGGTGAAGGGCTTTTGGGTGGGATGGACCGCCGCCACCATCAGCCGGCGCCCCGACGGCTACTACCTCAGCGCGGCCGGCGGGATGGCGCGGCCGCGGGTGAACGACAAGGTCGTCAAGCACTCCGTCATGTTGAACGATCTGGACGTCATCGCCATCGGCTCGGTCAAGCTTCAGCTGTCGATCAAGGCGATGGAGCCCCCCGCAGCGGCGTGACGCCCGCGCCTCAGCCTTTCACGCGCTCCACGTAGGTGCCGGTGCGGGTGTCGATTTTGATCAGCTGACCCTCCTCGAGGAAGGTCGGCACCTGCAGGACGTGTCCGGTTTCGAGCGTCGCCGGCTTGGAATCCCCGGAGGCGGTGTCGCCCTTGACCCACGGGTCGGCCTTGACGATGCGCAGGTTCATGAAGGTGGGGATGGTGATGCCGATCGGCCGGTCCCGGTAGAACAGCACGGTGCAGACCGTGTTCTCCTTCAGGAAGTTCTTGGCCTCCCCGACCTGCTCCTCGCCGACGAACTCCTGCTCGTAGGTGGCCGTGTTCATGAAGCAGAACTTGTCGCCCTCGCGGTAGAGGAACTCCATCTCCTTCTCTTCCAGGTTGGGCTCGCCGAATTTTTCGCCCGAGCGGAAGTTGCGGTCGAACTGCGCCCCCGTGAGCATGTTCTTCAGCCGGCACTTGTAGAGCGCCTGCCCCTTGCCGGGCTTGACGAACTCGAACTGCACGACGATGTAGGGATCGCCCTCGTACTCGATTTTCAGGCCTTTTCTCAAGTCGCTGCTGTCGTACATTCAGTCAACTCCTTCGGTCTCTTTTTCCGCGCGGCGCACCGCCGCGACCAACCGCGCGACCTTCTCCGGGTCCTTGCGGAAACGCACGGGCCGGCCCCCTTCGTCCGCGGCGTTGGTGAGGGTGCAGCTGTCGACACCGGCCGGGCGAACGGCGGCGATGGCGCGGCCGGCATTCTCCGGCGATATCCCGCCGGCCAGAATGACCGGGACCGACGCCTCCGCCGCGAGGCGGCGGGCGGCGGACCAGTCGCAGGCGGCGCCGGTGATGCCGATGAATCCCGGAACCGGCTGCGCCTCCGCGGCTCCGTCCGCGGGCGCCCGCTGGGTGTCGATCAGAAGCCAATCGGAGGCCGGAGCAAGCCGGCGCGCGATCTCGAAGGTCGGGATCCGGTCCGCCTCCCCCGGCGGCGCGATCGGGACCGTGCGCATCAGGCGCGTCTGCGGATGGCTCTCCTTAACACGGTGCTGGAGTTCGAGCAACCGGTCCAGACACTCCGCCAGCCCGCGCTGCGGCGGGATGGCCTCGCAGAAGTGCAGGATGTCCGGCCGGTAGTAATCGAGCGTCCGCCGGATGGTCTCCAGATCCTGAAAAAGCGGGATCAGGCTGCTCGTCGCCCCCGCCCGCCGGACGGCCGCGACGGTCTCGCGGAGCCCGGGGATCCGCCACGCTGCCGCGGAGAGAATGACGCTGCCGACGTGGTCGACCCCGAGGGCGATCATGGCCTCGGCCTCGCGCGGGGTCTGGATTTCGTATATCTGAACGACGAGATGAGCCATGATTTTTCCGGTTGACAATTGGCGGCGTGTTTACCATACTCGCAGGATGTTGGCAAACGGATAGTCGCCGAAATGCCGCCGCCCGGCGGCAGGCTTCGGCCGCACGGATCGCCGGCCGCGGCGGGGAAGCAGGGCGCCCCCGACTGCGGCGCATTTTTCTGAAACAGTCCCGGGGAAGCCCGCCGTTATGATCGTCATCATCGATTTCGGCTCCCAGTACAACCAGCTGATCGCCCGGCGGGTCCGGGAAAACCAGGTCTTCTGCCGCATCGAACCTCCCGGAATCGGGCTTTCGGCCCTCGCGGCCCTGCAGCCGGAGGGCATCATCCTGTCGGGCGGCCCCTCCAGCATCTACGAGAAGGGCAGCCCGCGGATCGATCCCGGAATCTTCCGCCTCGGCGTGCCGGTGCTCGGCATCTGCTACGGCATGCAGTTCATGGTCGCGGCCCTCGGCGGCAGGGTCGAGCGCGCCGCGAAGCGCGAATACGGCTTCGCCGAGCTGTCCATCGCCGCGGCCCAGGGGCTCTTCCGGGGGGTCGGCAGGAAAACCACCTGCTGGATGAGCCACGGGGACTCGATCCGGAGCCTTCCGGCGGGCTTTCAGGCCGCGGCCGCGACCGACAACACCCGCTACGCCGCGGTCACCGACCGCCGCCGCCGGCTCTACGGCGTGCAGTTCCACCCGGAGGTGGCCCACACCCCCCAGGGCGGCCGGATGCTGCGCAATTTCCTCTTCGATATCTGCGGCTGCCGGCGCTCCTGGACGATGAAATCGTTCATCCAGCAGTCCATCGAGGAGATCCGCGAAACGGTCGCCGGGAAGAACGTCGTCATGGCGTTGAGCGGGGGGGTCGATTCCTCGGTCGCCGCGGTCCTGATCCACCGCGCCGTCGGCGGGAATCTCACGTGCATCTTCGTCGACAACGGGCTGCTGCGGCTGAACGAAGCCGCCCGGCTGAAAACGATCCTGCAGCAGCACCTGAAGATCCGCATCCGGTTCGTGAACGCCGCCGGGCGGTTCCTGAAGGCGCTCCGGGGGGTGAGCGACCCGGAGCGCAAGCGTAAAATCATCGGCCGGATCTTCATGCAGGTGTTCGAACACGAGGCGGCGCGGATCCGCGGCGCCGAGTTCCTCGGGCAAGGGACCCTCTACCCCGACGTGATCGAATCCGTCTCGGCTTTCGGCGGCCCCTCGGCCGTGATCAAATCGCACCACAACGTCGGCGGCCTGCCGAAGCGCATGAAGCTCAAGCTCGTCGAGCCGCTGCGGTACCTGTTCAAGGACGAGGTCCGCGCGCTCGGGCGGGAGCTGGGGCTTCCCGAGGAGCTGGTCTGGCGCCAGCCCTTTCCCGGCCCGGGCCTCGCCATCCGGGTCCTCGGGCCGGTCTCCGCCCGCCGGCTCGCGATCCTGCGCCGGGTCGACCAGGTCATCCTCGAGGAGATCAAGGCGGCCGGCTTCTACCGCAAGCTGTGGCAGTCCTTCGCGGTGCTGCTGCCGATCAAGAGCGTCGGCGTCATGGGCGACGCCCGCACCTACGAAAACATCGCCGTGCTGCGCGCGGTGACCAGCCAGGACGCGATGACCGCCGACTGGGCCCGGCTGCCCGAGGCGCTTCTCGCCCGGATTTCAAACCGGGTCATCAACGAGGTGGACGGGGTCAACCGGATGGTCTACGACATCAGCTCCAAGCCGCCGAGCACGATCGAGTGGGAGTAACCGGCGATGAGCGACCCGGATCGTTTCCGCTTCAGCCCGCACGACGAGGAGCCCGATGCGCCCCTGCCGGACGAGGCGCTCATCCAGCGGGTGGACAAGATCGGCCGCCGCCTGAGCTTCGTGACGCTCCTGCTGCCCTGCCTGCTCGCCATCGTGATCTACGTGGTCTACCGCGACCTCGCGACGATCCTGACCCAGTCGCGCGCCGGCGAGCAGCAGTCGGTCGAGGCGCTCACGACCCAGTTCGAGCAGAAGCTCGCCGGTCTCGCCGCGCGCCTGGACGCGCTGGAGGCCGGACTCAAGGAGCGCCTGGAGGCCCTGCCCAAGAACGTCTCCGCCGTGCAGGAGGAGCTGCGCAAGAGCGATGCGGCGCTCGCCGCGCTGCGCGCCGAGAAGGCCGACAAAAAGGATCTCGCCGAGTCCCTCGCCCGCACCGACGCCGCCGTGGCCGCGGTGGCGAAGGACCTCCAGGCGCTCGCCCCCTTCCGCGAGGAGCTCGGCGCCGCGGCGGCGCTGCGCCAGGAGCTCACGGCGGTCGCCGCCCGGCTCGCCAAGCTCGAGGCGGCCCTCGGCAAGGACCTGACCGGCATGGCCGGCTTCATCGAAAAGAGCCGCACCGACCTCACCCAGCTGCGCGCCGAGATGACCCGCCTCGCCGGCCGCACGATCGACCGGGAAACCCTGGATCTCGAGCTGCTCAAGAGCCGGCGCATCACGCAGATCGCGCTCGAGCAGGAGGCGGCGCGGCTCGACAAGAGCCTCGCCGGCCTCCAGCGGCGGCTGGACCAGTTGGAGAGGGCCGCCGCCCCCTCGCCCGCCCGCGGCGGTGCGGCTCCCGGCACGATCCGCGAGCAGACGCTCGAATGAAGGCGCTGCGCGCCGAATCGCCGCGCGCCTGGACGCATGGCGCGATGCTCGTTCGGCCCCGGCCGTCGAAGGGCCCGCGGCCGGGGCGCGCGGCCCGGAGATGGAGATGAACGCCGATCGCCTGCGCGCGCTGCTGCAGGAGGTGGCCGATGGACGCACACCGGTCGAGCAGGCGGCCGCCGACCTGAGCCGCCTCGCCTGCGAGGATCTGGGCTACGCGCGCATCGACCATCACCGGTCGCTGCGCAAGGGGTTTCCGGAAGTCATTTTCGGCGAGGGCAAGCGCGCGGAGCAGATCGCGGAGATCATGGAGCGCATGCGCCTCCAGGAGAGCGTCATCCTGGCGACGCGGGTCGACCCCGCCAAGGCGGCCGCGGTGCGCGAGCGCCTGCCGGAGGCGGTCTACCACCCCGAGGCGCGCATGCTCATCTGCCGCAGCGCGCCGGCGGAGGACCGCGGGCGCGGCACGATCCTGGTCCTGGCGGCCGGGACCTCCGACCTGCCGGTGGCCATGGAGGCGGCGCTGACCGCCCAGGCCATGGGAAACCGGGTCGAAACCATCGTCGACGTGGGGGTCGCCGGGATTCACCGCCTGCTCCAGCATCGCGCGGCGATCGAGGCCGCCACCGTCCTGATCGTCGTCGCCGGCATGGAGGGGGCGCTGCCGAGCGTCGTCGCCGGGCTGGTCAGCCGCCCCGTCATCGCCGTGCCGACCAGCGTGGGGTACGGGGTCAGCCTCGGCGGCCTGACCGCCCTGTTCGCCATGCTGAACAGCTGCAGCTCCAACGTGGTGGTGGTCAACATCGACAACGGTTTCGGCGCCGGCTATACGGCCGCCATGATCAACCGGCCGTAGTGCGCCTCGCAGCGGCCGCAGCGCGCCTGCCGTCGCCGGCGCCCGCGCCAAGGAGGCGCGCCAGACGATGAACACCCGCGAAGCGATTCTCTCCTTCGCCCAGAGCGAGAAGGCCAAGTCGGGGCTGTTGATGGCCGCGCAGCTCGTGGAGCTTTACAACGGACTGCCCGAACACGACCGGCACAGCGCCGACCGCATCCTGCGGGCGCTCGTCGGCATGATCGCCAACGAGATCCATCTCTCCCGGAAGATGTCGCCGCTCGAGCTGTGGAACGAGGTCGAGAAGAACCTGAGCACGGCGCTGGTGATGATGAACTCCGGCGTGATGGCCGAGGCCGGCTACCACATCGCGCTCGCCGTGAGCAGCGCCACCACCATCGGCCAGCGCTCGATGGAGCGCCTTATCGCCGAGAAGCTTCTTTAGGACGCGGGGGCGGCGGGCCGAGCGCCTCCGCGCGCACCGCCTCCAGGCTGCGCAGCTCCAGCTCGGAGGCCACGACCAGGGGCTTCCGGGCCTGCCGGGCATGCTCCTCCAGGATGGCCGTGATCTCGGCCGAAAGCCGAGAGAGGTCCGCCGCGCTCACGGTGCGCAGGTAGGTGTGCTCCTCGCGCACTTTGCGCGCGTAAAAATCGAGGATGTCGATCGCCGACCGGAACGCCTCGGCGCGGCTCTCGAGCGCGGCGACCACGGCCGATAGATGTTGGAGCAGCCGCAGGTTGTATTCCGTGCGCCGGCCGTTTGCAGGCGCCCCCGCCCGGGACAAGGCCTCCTCCGGGCGCGCTGCCGCCTGCCGGAGCTCCTCCTCGTAAAGGGCCTTCTCGCGCGCAAGCAGCGCCCGTTTGCCTTCGGCGAGCTCCAGGCGCTCGACGAGCAGCGACCGCTGCGCCTGCAGACCGGAGAGCAGCGCATCGAGCGTCGCCGTTTTATCATCCGCGGCCGCGGGCGCCGCCGAAAGCGTCCAGAGCCATGCCGCCGCCGCCAGGATGCTTTTCGCCCAAGGGCGCATGGTGCCTATCTCCGCGGCGCCGCCGGGTGCAGCGTCCGGCTTCGAAGCGCCTGCATCTCCCGGCGGACCTTCTCGGAAACGTAGAGCGTTCCGCCGGCTTCCTCCCACTGCGCGAGATAGCTTAGACCCGCGCCCCCCTCCAGCCCCATCAGCTCGAGATGGCGCCCCTCCCAGCCCGGCACGTAGCGCGCGGCCTCCGCCGGCAGGTCGCGCAGCCCGTTCAAGGAAAGCCGCACGCCGGCCCAGGCGAAGAGGTGGCGGGCGCTCTCGGGGGTCAGCCGCTTCAGGGCGTTCAGGCTGAGCCACTCTCCGGGCCACTCGCGAAGGCGCATCGCCGCGTGCGGCGAGAGCTCGCTCGCACCGCTCAACACCAAATCCCGGGCGGGCGATTCGGCCAGGCACCGCGCCGCGCGCAGCGACAGGCGCGGCAGCTCCGCGGCGCGCCCGAGGTCGCCGGAGCAGATCTCCTCGGTGATGGCGTCGCTGCGCCCATCGGCCGGCAGGCTCGCCGCGGCGCGCGCCCGCTCGAGCGCGCGCTTCCAGATCGCGTCCATCGACGGCGCAGGGTATGGGCCCTCGACCTCGAGCGAGAGGTCGCGCAGCAGGCCCGGCACCTCGGCCATGACGACGCGCAGGCGCCGATGCAGCTCCTCGAGCCCGTCGCGGTCGCTCACCGCCCGGAGCTCCAGGTCGATCGCGGCGCGCCGCTGAAGATAAAGCAGCTCCTCGGAGGTGGCCTCCAGCCGCTCGAGCGGCTGCTCCATGGCGTCGAGGTAGGCCTGCCGCCGCTGGATGCCATGGATCAGGAACTCGACGCGCCGGTCCCTCTGCGCCGCGGCGGGGGGCGAAGCGCCCAAGCGCTGGACGATCGCCGCCAGCTCCTCTTCGTTTTCCAGGACCCCGAAGCGGCAGGTCCGGATCATTCGTTCGACTTCGGCCCGCTTGGCCCCAAGCACCCGGCGCAGCTCATCGACCTCCGCGAAGACCGCCTCCCAGGCGATCGGCGGCGCCGCCCGGACTTCGGCCGGGGTTGTCGCGCTGAGTTTGAAATGCAGCACCGCCGGTTTGCGGGATTTGGCCGGCTGCAGGGCAAGGATCAGCCCGCCGACAAGGAGGAGCAGCGCCGCCGCGGCCGACGCGATAAGCGCGCGCTTCCGCAGCCCGCGGACTGCCGCTGCCTTGCCGGCGCGGCGGAGGCTTGCGGCCGTGTGCTTCTCGGAGTCCGGGTGGAGGCGGGCCGCCGTTTGATCGACGGGAGGCAGCGGCTCCGTCACGACCGCCGCTTCCGGTGGTGCGTCGGCCGCCGCTTCCTCCGGGGCGTTCCGCAGCGACCCGAGCGCGGCGGCGGAATCGGCGGGTGCGGCGGCCGGGCCCTTCGCCGGGCGGTACAGGTCGCCGAGATCCTCGGCGTCCAACGGTTTGAGCCCTCCCGGGGCGGCGGTTTCGATTTCAGAGACGGTTTCGGCGCTCACGTTCAATCGAGATCAGCGTGTGGGACGTATCGGCCGGCGGCGGGCCGGCGGCGCCCGACCGGGAATACGTCGATTCGGAGGCCCTTACCGGATGATCCCCTGGCGGGGTTATCGACCGAAACGCCGGCAGACTTGAGGCCCAGCGCCCGCGGGCGGGCGGTTGACGCTCTCCCGTTCGGGCAGTATGCTGATCAGATAATCACCTTCGGGGGGACAGAAAGCGGAGCGATGCGATGGAGCAGGTCGATTTTGTGGTCGTCGGCGCGGGGATCATCGGGCTTGCGGTCACGCGCGAGCTGGTGCGGCGCTACCCCGGGTCCCGGATCACGATCCTCGAGAAGGAGCCGGAGATCGCCTTTCACGCGAGCGGCCGCAACAGCGGCGTGCTCCACGCCGGCTTTTACTACACGGCCGACAGCCTGAAGGCGCGCTTCACCCTCGTCGGCAACCGGGCGATGACCGACTACTGCCTCGAAAACGATCTGCCCATCCGCCGCTGCGGCAAGGTCGTGGTGGCGACCACCGCCGAGGAGGTCGCCGGCATTTTGGAGCTGAAACGCCGCGGCGACCGCAACGGCGTCGATCTCAAGCTGATCGACCCGCAGGAGCTTTCCGAGATCGAGCCGAACGCCCGCACGGTCGAAAAGGCGCTCTTCTCCCCGACCACGGCCACAGTCGCCCCGCGCCTGATCTGCCGCCACATCGCCGCGGGCTTCCCGGCGAACGTCGCCGTCCGCTGCGCCACACCCTATCTCGGCCGCGTCCCGGGCGGGGTCCGTACCCCGGACGGCACGATCCGCTGCCGCTACCTTTTCAACGCCGCGGGCCTTTACGCCGACCGGGTCGCGCGCGACTACGGCGCCGCCGCGGATTATACGATGATCCCCTTCAAGGGGATCTATCTGCGCTACAGCGGCACCGGCCTCATCCGGCGGCACATCTACCCCGTCCCCAATCTGAAAAACCCCTTCCTGGGGGTCCACTTCACCATCACGGCGGACGGTCACATCAAGATCGGGCCGACCGCGATCCCGGCCTTCTGGCGCGAGAACTACGACTTCCGGCACCGCTTCCGCCCCGCGGAGTGCGCGGAGATCCTGCGCCGTGAAGCGGCGCTCTTCCTCGGCAACCACTTCAACTTCCGCAGCCTCGCCTTCGAGGAGCTGCGCAAGTACCACCGCGGCTTTTTCATCGACCAGGCCCGCCGCCTGGTGCGCCGCTTGGACGCGTCGCGCTTCGGGGACTACACCGCGCCGGGCATCCGCGCCCAGCTCCTGAATGTGCGCACCAACGCGCTCGTGATGGACTTCCTGCTGGAGCACGCCGACGGCTCGACCCACGTGCTGAACGCCGTCTCGCCGGCCTTCACGTCGGCGTTCAGCTTCGCGGCGCACATCGTGGACGAGGCCGCGCCCCGCATCCCGCCGCTGTGACCCGGGCGCCGGCGGGCGTCACTCGGCCGTGTGCGCGATCTCCTCGGACGCGGCGCTCTCGCGGCCCGCGGCGTCGACCGCGGTCACGACGAAGTGGTAGCGCCGCCCGCGCTCGAGATCGCGGATGGTGATGGGGTTCGCCGCGTTCGGGATGCGCGTGCCGTTTTCCTTCGTGACGCCCGGAGCGGCGCCGAAGTAGACGTTGTAGGCTACCGCGCCGGGAACCGGGTCCCAGCCGAGCACGACCCGGCCGCCGCCCGCGGCCCGGCTCGCCGGCGGCAGATCTCCGGTCGCGGCCCCGCAGCCGACGGTCGCCGCGGCGAGCGCGAAGGCGACGGCCGCCGCCAGGAAGCCGGCGGCGCGCGCCGCGCGGTTCGATCGCATGTCGTCTATCCCTCCAGGTAGCGCCGGATGGCGCGGTACTGGCTTTCCCCGTCAAGGCCGGCCTCCGCGAGCACCGCCTGCGCCGGCCCGCTGCCGAGAAAATGCCCCTTCCGGAAGGGGTGCAGGCTCATGCGGCGCCCGCGGTGCGAGCAGACCCAGCGCTCGAGCGTCGGCAGGGTGAAGCCGGTCACTCCCAGGGCCTCCCGCGCGGCGGCCTCCGGGTAGATTCTCTCCTGCTCCTCCGGCGGCAGCAGGTCGAAGAGCTCGGCGCTCGCCACGTAGTAGACATCCAGTTCGATCCCGTCCTGGCGCAGAAGCGGCAGCGCCCCCTCGACGAAGGCGATGCCGACCTCGCTTCCCTGCAGCACGAGGGTGCCCTCGCGCTTGCCGCGCGCCGCGACCAGCCGGTAGACGCCGTCGGCCGCGGCCGTCGGCGGCGCGATTCCGAGCGCCTCGCGGTCGACCACCGTTTCGGGGGGCCGGGTGACGAACGGGGCGATCACCGCGGGCCGCCGGGCAAGCGCCGCCGAGAGGAGCGGCCAGAGCTCCTGCGGGTCCCAGGGGGTCAGGGTGATCACGCTGCCGAGCGGGAAATTCCCCTGCAAAAGCTGCAGCGCCTGCGGGTCGGCATGGGTCGGTCCGTCCTCGCCGGTCTTCACCCCGGCGTGCGCGCAAACCAGGATGAAGGGCCGGTAGGGGTCCGCGGCGATCGCGCGGCGGGCCTGGCCGCCGATGGCGTGCAGCCGGGCCGATACGTGGCCGAGGGCGGCGATGAAGGCTCCGTAGGACGAGCCGACCCCGATGTGCCGCCCGAAGCTCGACAGCCCGGCGAGGATCCCGCTCATCGCGTCCTCGCAGATCCCGCCGGCCGCCAGCAGCCGCGACTCGGGGTTCGCGGCGGCCTGGTACCAGCCCGCCGCGAAGCCCTGGGCGATCGTGCTGACGCTCGTCGACGCGTAGAGGTCGGCGGAGGCCGTCAGCAGGGCCCCGCCCGAGGCGCGGTTGTAGTGCTGCAGCACGCGCCCGAGCTCCCCGCGCAGGGTGGCGCTTTTCCCCGGGGCGAGGGCGAGCTCCTCCGGGATGCGTCCCGCCGTCGCCCGGGCGAGCTCATAGACGGCCTCGACCCGCGGGGCCTGCGGCCGCGGCCGCCGCCGGCGCGCGTCGAGGCGCTGCTTGGAGCGCCGCAGCCGGTCGGCGAGGGCCGCGACCATCCCCGGCTCCGCTTCCAGCGCGGCGCGCAGGACCGTGAGCGCTTCCCAGAAGCACGCCTCGAGCACGTCCGCATCCCGGCCGGCCCGACACCGCTCTTCGGCGGCCCGGCATCGCGGCAGGACCCCGGGGGCCCCGGCGGTGAACGGGGCAAGCGCCTGGAAGAACCCTTCGGCACACAGCCCGTGGCCGGCGCCGTGCGAGGCGCGGCCCTCGATCCCGTAGCGCCACCCCTTGCGGGTGCGGTAGACGACGGCCGTCGGCTGATCGTTCGGAAGCGCAAGCGCCTGCGCCTGGGCGGCGGCGATCTGCGGCCAGCTGAACCCGTCGGGCACGAGGATGGCGTTCCAGTCGTGCAGCCGGGCGAATTCCACCGGATCCCACTGCACGTAGTCTCCCGGCACGTCGCCGTCGCGGCAGACCCGGCTCGAGTCGATCGACGCCTGGTTCCAGTCGACGTGCAGGACCGCGTTTTTCAGGCAGGCCGTGGCGGCCGCCGCCATGGCCTCGCCCACCCGGCCGGGCGTCATGCCGCCCTCCCCTTCGACGATGTGCACCCGGGGGGCATCGGGCCGGTAGATGTCCATCGCCCCGAGGGCAAGCCCCAGCGAGGCCGCGACCCCCACCCCCGAAGCCCCGGTCGCGATGCGCAGGAAGGGGGTGGCGGGGGTCGGGTGGCCGTCGAGCGGTTTGACGTTCAACTTCCGGAAGAGCGGCGTGGCGGTCTGCGGGTTGCGCCGGAAGCCGAGCAGGTCCTCCAGGCGCAGTTGGAGCCGCTCGTCTCGGGGGAGCAGCTCCGGGCAGCCGATGCGCATCACCTCGTTGCGCAGCGCCCACATGGCATAGAGGCCGAGAGTCTTGTGGCCGGCGGCGTAGGAGAGGAGGTCGGCGTCCTCGCGGTCCGGATCGGAGACGTCGGCATCCAGGCAGTCGAAGAGGATCCCGGCCACGAACCGACCCGATGAGATCGAGCCCCCCGGGTGCCCGGAGGTCGGCACGTAGTTGTAGAGCATGGCGCAGAGCGCGCGGTAGTAGAGATCGAGGCGCTCGAAGTGCGCGGCATCCGGCGGGGCGCCCGCCGCCGTTGCGGTCAGGCTGCCGGCATCGATGAATACCCCGCGCCGCGGTCCGAGTTCAAATCCCATGGGCGCAACCCTCCTCAATGGAATCGTCCCCGGAAGCGGTGCCGCATGATCCGGGCAGGGCCGGTATTACCACCGCCGCCTGCCGGTTGGCAAGCGCCGTCTCCCCCCTCCCGCGACGAGCGCCTCACGCGTTCCAGCCGCCGTCGACGTTCAGCGTCGCGCCGGTGATGTAGGTCGCCCCGGGGCCGGCGAGGAAGGCCACCGCCGCCGCGACCTCCTCCGGGCGCCCATAGCGTCCGAGCGCGGTCATGGCGCGCATGTGGTTGGCGTTCTCGCCGCTTTCGGGGTTGAGGTCGGTGTCGATCGGTCCGGGCTGGACGGCGTTCACCAGGATGCCGCGCGCCCCCAGGTCCTTCGCCCAGCTGCGGCTGAAGCCGGTCACGGCGAACTTCGAGGCGTTGTAGACCCCCATGTCGGGGCCGCTCGCACGTTCGCCGAGGACACTGCTGATGTTGATGATGCGCCCGCCGGCGGGCATCACCCGGACCGCCGCATTGGTGAGCGCGAAGACCGCATCGACGTTGATCCGCATGAGCCGCTCGTAGTCGGAGCTGCGGATCTCCCCGATCTTTCCGGAGAGAAAAACCCCGGCGTTGTTCACGAGAATGTCGAGCCCCCCAAGGTCGGCGACGACTTTCTTGACGAGCCGCGGCAACCCGGCCGGCCGGGCGTTGTCGGCCAGGTAGGCACGCGCCCGGCCGCCGCCGCCGGCGATCTCCTTGACGAGCGCCTTGGCCGCCTTGGCCGAGACGGCGTAGGTGAACGCCACCGTCGCCCCTTCCGCCGCGAGCCGCCGCACGATCGCCGCGCCGATGCCCCGCGAGCCGCCGGTCACCAGGGCGACCTTCTTTTCAAGAGCTTTTTCGACCATGGTTACCCTCCTTGTCGCCGGAGCGTTTCCGATCCCCGCGCATCGCCGGGTCCGATGACCTGCATAGTAGCGCCGGACGGGGGAAGTCCAAGGCCCGGCCAGGCGCCGCCGCCGCTCTTGACTTTTCCAGCGTTTCGGTTTGACATTTCACGGCCGCTTTCGGCGCGCAGGGGATCGACGCGGCGGCGGCCGCCGGAATGGTCCTGGGAACGGATGGGGATGCGCGGCCATGCTGGGCATACGCGTTTTGGGGACCGGATCCTACGTGCCCCCCCGGGTGATGCGCAATGACGACCTCCGGGCCATGGGGCTGGACACGACCGATGAGTGGATCGCCTCGCGCACCGGCGTGCGCGAGCGGCGCATCGCCGACCCCGAGGTGCCGACCTCGGGTCTGGCGCGCGAGGCGTGCCGGCGGGCGCTCGCGGCGGCGGGCTTGAGCGCCCGGGAGATCGACCTCATCATCGTGGCCACCATCACCCCGGACACCTGCTGCCCGGCGGCGGCGAACTGGCTTCAGGCCGAGCTCGACGCGCCGCAGGCCGTGACCTTCGACGTGACCGCCGCCTGCTCGGGGTTCGTGTTCGCCCTGAACGTGGCCGAGCAGTACCTGCGAAACCGCGCCTGCCGGCGGGTGCTCGTGACGGCGGCCGAAGTGATGAGCCGGACGCTCGACTGGACCGACCGCACGACCTGCATCCTTTGGGGCGACGGGGCGGGGGCGGCGGTGCTCGCGCTCGGAGACGAGGGGAGCGAGCTCGTCTCGACCCACATTCACACCGACGGCGCCCGCGGGCGGGACCTTCTCCTGCCCGGCGGCGGATCGCGCACGACCCCGATCTGCGCCGCGAGCGTCGCCGCGCAACGGCACACCCTCAAGATGGTCGAGGCGAACCTGAGCTTCCGGGTCGCGGTGCGCGGCTTCATCGATGCCATCCGGGAGTGCGCGGAACGCAACCGCATGGCGATCGAGGAGATCCGCTGGTTCGTCCCGCACCAGGCCAACCTGCGCATGCTGCAGAGCGTCGCGGCCGCCCTCAAGATACCCTTCGAGCGGTTTTACGTCACGCTGCACAAGTACGGCAACATCTCCTCGGCCTCCTGCGCCGTCTCGCTCGACGAAGCGGTGCGGGACGGGAGCATCCGGCCGGGCGACCTCGTCTGCGTGCCGGTGTTCGGCGGCGGCCTGACGTGGGGAAGCGCGCTGTTTCGCTGGTGATCCCCCCGCCCCCGCCGCCGTTCATCCCGGCCGCGGTCCGTGCGGCACGCGCCGGAGCTTGCCGACGTCGTAGCCCGCCGCCTTAAGAAAAGCGACATGCCGCTCGAAATCGGCCTCCGGGATCGACGGCGAGCGCGCCATGATCCAGGCGTAGTCGCGCCGCGAGCGGCCGATGATGGTCTGTCCGTAGTCGGCGGAGAGGTAGACGATGCGGTATTCGGCGCGGATCGGCCAGATGAACTGCATGCCCCAGACGGCGTTCGAGGTCCGGTCGGTGACGAATCCCCGCGGCCGGTAGGTTTTAAGCGGCCCCGCGAGCCCGCCCTGATTGAAGCGGAAGGTGGTCTCCACCGTCCCGTCCGCTCCCAGGCGGTAGGACTCGACCGCGTTGTAGGCCTCGGTTTCGATGAACGTGGGGATGCTCGCGATCACGTACCAGTCGCCCATGAAGCGCTTAAGGTCGACGGATGCGACCGTCGGAATCGGGCGAACGGGCGCACAGGCCGCCAACGCCAAGCCGAACAACGTGATCGCACCGAATTGGAGTGCGTTCATACTTTCCTTCTCCTTCTCTTTCTCCTCCGCCGTCGATGGAGAGTCTAAAACTTTGCCGCCGCGTCCGGTTTGTCAAGCAGGTTCCGGATGCCGGTTGATTCCCGCAGGCGGTGTCGTAACTTGGCGAAGGCGGCGCGGCACGCGGAGACGACCGGGTTCGAGGGGTGCCCGCCCGCGGGGAGGTTGGCGGTGGAGGAGCGCCGAGGGGTCACCGTGGGTTTTGCCATCCACCGGCCGGAAATGATCCCGCTGCTGGATGCGGCGATGCGCGGCCACGCGACGATTGTCCTCGAGGAGCCGGCCGACCCCGGCTTCGAGGAGATGCTTTGCGGCAGGCTTCCCGTCGACGAGTACCTCATGAACCTCGAGGTGGAATACCCGGTTTTCAGCCGCACCATGTGCGGGCTCCTGCGCGAGCGGCACGCGCAGGGACAAAGAATCGTCCAGGTCGAGCCTTTCATCGAGAGCCTGCTCGAAATCCACGAATTCTTCGCCGCGGGCGGGACCCCGGCGGGCCTGGCCAAGGAGTCGCTCGCCCATTACGTCTACCGCGCGGAGCGGGCGGCGACCGGCGCCCTCATCGCCTATTACCAGGCCGCCGCCTCCGGCACCTTTGAGCAGGCGACCGGCGCCGTCATCCGCTTCGCCCGTGCGGACGCCGCGCGCCTGCGCCTGCGCGATTCCCTGCGCGCGCAGGCTCTCGCCGCGCTGCTGCCGCCGGATGCGCCCTCCGCCTTCGTCGAAGCCGGCGTGATCCACCTCTTGCTCTACCAGGAGCTCCGGCGCCTCCTGCCGCCGGGCATCCGGGTGAGAGCGCTTTTCCTCGCCCGGACGGCCATGCGGGCGATCGGAGCCCGCGGGCCCCTCACCGGGCCCGGCGATCTGTTGACGTTCCGCTACCTTTTCCACCCGCCGCAGGGGGAGGCGCCGTGCGACTGGGAGCGGCTCCAGGCGGCGCGCGCCATGATCTATTCGAAGATCCTCGAAAAGGAAGAACAGGCCGCCGGGCCGGGGGCGTTTCCGCACCTGCGGGACGAGCTCGCCTGCATCGCGGCGGTGCGCCGGCTCTCGCTCGACCAGTGCCGCGACCTCTTCCCACGCCTCCGCCGCATGGGAAGCCGCGGCGCACGCGGAATTCTGGCGCAGTTCGCCGGGGCCTAGCAGTAATCTTTCATCGAATGCGTCCAGCAGTACGAGATCGACTCGTCCAGCACCGCGGGGATTCCCTCGTGAATCGTCGGGAAGAGCGGCGCGATGCCGAGGTGGCGGGCGAGGGTTCCGCTGGCGACCGGCAGGTTGAGGTTCCAGCTGCGCACGGCCCCCATCGAGTAGAGGTTCGGCCGGGAGGCCGTCCGGAGAAGCAGGTCGAGCAGGCCGGTGCCGAGGAGCGCCAGCGCCCGGGGGACCCGGGTGACCCGCAGGCGCGGGTAGTAGGTGCGCGTCGCCTCGAAGAACTGGTTCCAGGTGCAGGCGAGGTCGTCGGCGATTGTCAGGACCCCGTTCACCCCGGTTTCGGCCGCCCGGATGAGCGCCCGGCCGGCATCGGCCACGTTGAGATGGGCGTATAGATTTTCGCCGCGGCCGGGGAAGATGATCCGCCCGCGCCGGGCCTCCTCGAAGAAGAGGCTGCGTGCCCCGTAGGTGTGCGGCAGGCGGAGGGAGGCGAAGCGCATGCCGGCCGAAGCGGCCATGTTCGCCATCATCTGCTCGGCTTCCATCTTGGCGCGGCCGTAGCCGACGACGGGCGCGGCCGGTGTCTGCGCATCGATCGGCCGGTCCTGGCTGCGGTAGACGAGCAGGGTCCCCCCGTAGACGAACTGCCGCACCCCGGCCGCGCACGCCGCCGCCATGAGGTTGCGCGAGCCGTCCACGATCGAGGGCCGCACCCGGCGGTAGGCGACGAAGGCCGCCACCGCGCCCAGGTGGATCACGGTGTCGATCCCCGCCAGCGCCCGTTTCAGGCTTTCGGCCACGAGAAGGTCCCCCTGCACGAGCTCGGCGGCGAGCGGCTTCAGGATCATTCCGCGGAAGGGACGCCGCACCAAAAGCCGCGGCCGCCGGCCCTGCTCGGAGAGCTGCCGGGCCACCTCGAACCCGATGAACCCCGTCGCCCCGGTCACCAGAACCCGCTCCATGGAAGTCTCCCCGCTTGGTCGTCCGGCCGATGATAATCACCGACGGCCCAATCGGCACGGCCGAGGCGGAAAAACAATTCACGGCCGGCTATCCGGCGGCCTAGCCCGGCGGGGCCCTCGCTCCGCGTCGCGGGCCGATCCCCGTCTCTCCCCGGACGGGAGGAGCGCCTGCGGGAGGCGGCCGCCCGGTTCGCCCGCGCAGGGCTACGCCGCGCCGCCCGGGAACGACAGCGCCCGCAGCTCCTCGGGCCGCACGTAAGGCGACTGGGCGCGCTCGATGCCGCGGCCGCGGTCGCAGAGGAGGTCCCCGCGGCCGAGGAGCTTTTCGGCCCCGCCCTGGTCCAGCACGATCGCCGAGTTGGTCGCGTTCACGACCCGCAGGCAGATCTTGAGCGGGAGGTTCGCCTTGATCAGGCCGGTCACCACGTTCTTGTCCGGCCGCTGGGTGGCGAGCACGAGGTGGATCCCGGCCGCCCTTCCCTTCTGCGCCAGCCGCCCGACCAGCCGCTCGAACTCCTGTTTCTTTTCTCTCCCGGAGAGGATGAGGTCGCCGAACTCGTCGAACAGAATGACCTGGAAGGGGAGATCGCCGCGGCCGGACGCGATCCGGGCCCCGAGGTTTTCGAACCCCTCGGCGGCCAGCAGCCGGTAACGCCGCTCCATGTCGGCGGCGGCGTTCTCGAGGCAGGCGACCGCGGCCTCGAGATCGGTGATCACGGGCTCGGCGAGATGCGGCAAAGCGGGCAGGTTCCCGAAGGTCAGCACCTTGGGGTCGATCACGCTCAGCTTCAGCCGGCCGGGGTCGTTGCGGGCGATCAGCGAGGCGGCGAGGCTCTTCAGGAACTCGCTCTTGCCGCTGCCGGCCGCGCCGGCGACCAGGCCGTGGCAGGTGTTGGGGTCGGCGAAATCGCCGACGAGCAGGTCCCCGTCGACCCCGACCCCGATCGGAAAGGCGACCGCGCTCGGGTGCGCGGCGATCTCCCGGCGGCGCATCGCCTCGCGCCACAGAACGATGTCGGGACGCTCCTTCGGGATGTCGATCGCGACGCTGCCCGCGGCCGGCTCGACCACGGGCGCGGCGGAGAGCGCGAGCGCTACCTTGAGATCCTCGGCGCGCTTGGCGAGCGAGGCCACCTTGACCCCCGGACCGGGCCGCACGCGGTAGCGCACGAGCTGCGGCGCCTCCTGCCGCCCGATCACCTCGACCGCGAGCTTGAAGGCGGCGAAGCAGCGCCGGATCGCCGCCGCGAGATCCGCGCCGTCGCCTTCCGGCGCGGCAGCCGGCGGCGGCGTGGGCGCGGCGCGGGGTGCAACCCGCTCGCTTGCGGCCGGCGAAGGCTCGCCGGCGATCTCGAAGAGGATCGGCAGCACCTGGTCCTCGAAGAGCGCGTCGAGGTCGCCGCGGGCCACATCGACCGCGTGGAGATGCGGCTCGTAGTATTCGAGCGTCCCGCCGTAGGCGATGCCGGGCCGGGCGCGATCGAGAAGCTTCGCGTAGACGGCGAGCTGGACCAGGTCGAGCGCCATGCGCCGGCCGTGGGTGAGCTTGTAGTCGACGATCTCCACCCCGTGCGCCGGGTGGAACCTCACGGCGTCGAGCCGGCCGGAGACGAGGATCCTCCCCTCTCCCAGCCGGAGCTCGACCTCCTGCAGCGCGAATTCGTTCGCCAGGAAAAGGTCCTGCCAGGAGCCGAAGGCGGGGATTTTCTCCCGCAAGGCGGCGATCCGGCCGCAGAAGGCCTTGAGCGCCTCGGAGAGGTGGTGGGCCGATGCGACGTTCCCCCGCGCGGCGATGCGCGCCAGCTCGGCCTCGCCGAACCGCTCGTAGAGCTCGTGCCAGAGCCGGTCGGGGCCGGCGGCGGCGACGGCCTGGCGCCGCGAGCGGCTCAGCCAGGCGACGAAGCGGTCGACCAGCCGGTGGAAAACGGCGCCGTAAACCGGAAGCTCGCCGGGCGGCGAGAAGCTGCGGGCGGAGGGGTTCTCCCCCCGCAGCCAGCGGCGACGCCACCGCTCGTCCAGGACGGCGCGGGCGAGGTCCGTGACCGTGATCCGGCGCACCGGGCCGCCGCCGCCCGGGCGGAGAGACCCGCGGGCGCGGCCCGGGCCCGCTTGGATGGCGCTCACCTAAGCCTCCGCCACTGCAGCACCGTCATGCTCGGTCCGGCGTGGACCTGGATCTCCGGGATGCAGGCGCGCGCGCGGTGAAGCTCCTCCTCGGAGACGGGCGGGGTGATCCGGGAGAGCAGGTCCGCAACGCTCAGGAATTTTTCGCGCTGGACGATGCGGCGGATCTTGTCCACCAGACCGGAGGCGGGCTCGCGCGGCGCGGGCGGCTCCGCGCCTCCGCCCCCGCCTCCGCCCCAGTTCGCCGGCGAGGGGTTGAGCACCTGGTCCCAGAAAGGCTTGAGCCGTTCGCGGACGAACTCGACCACCCCTCCGGGCTCGGCGGCGATGTCCCCCTCGAGGGCGTCGAGGTGCAGATCATGGGCGGCGTAGAGGGCGGCCATCTCCTCCCGGGACAGAACTAGAATGTGCAGGCAGCGGGCCTTGGCCGCCTCGATCTCCCGGGCGATCTTCCAGCGCGCCCCCGGGATCGGCCGAAGCTCCGGCGTGCGGAAGAAGACCGTCTTGCTGCCCGGATGGGCAGCGTGCAGCCGCTCGGCCTCCTTCTGGATCGCCTGCCAGCGCTTGTAATGGTGCCCCGCCTCGGAGCCGAAGAAGATCCGGCGGCCGTCAACCTCCCAGGCGGCCGCAATATAGCGCGTGCCGCGGGGCGGCGGCGCCTGCGCCGCCCCCGGGCGGCAGCCCACCTTGGCGATCAGCCAGAAAAACGCGTCCGGGTTGAAGACGAGCCGCTTCGGCTGGGTCTTGATGCGGTTGACCCGGGCGGCGAAGAGCTCGGCGAGCGGCGGCGCACCGGGTGCCGCCGCCCGGGGCGCCTTCCGGCGCGCGCCCCCGCTTGGCAGAGCCTCCCACCGGCGGCTGCACTGGAAGAGGAACATCCGCACGCCGATGACGGGCGTCTGGGCGAATAGCTCATCCATCCAGCCGCCCTCGAGCATCCGCGCGGCGCGCGCTTCATCGACCCGCCAGCCTTCGAGACGGCTGCGGACGAGCGCCTCGGCCTGGGCGCGGTCCAACCCCTTGAGCTCCAGGTGCGGCTGGAGCAGGCGATCCCTGTGGGCATCCTGCCAGTGGGCCATGACACCCATCTCCCAGGGGGCCTGGTTCGCCGTCGCGATCGTCATCTGGTTGGGGCACTCGGCCGTCAATCCCTCGAACACCAGGCCCAGGCTCCCGGCGAGATCCGGGCCGGAGGCGTAGTTCTCGGTCTGGTCGAAGCAGAAGACGAAGGGCCGGAAGAACCCGGCGAGCGCGCACAAATCGACGATGCGCTGCCTGGCGAGCGCGTCGGCCTGGTCGATCGTGAGATCGTGCGCCGGGCGGTCGGCCCGGGAGACCCCGATCGCCTGCGCCTCCTCCTCGTCGAGGCTTGACCCCTTCATCCAGTCCAGGCAGGCCTGCCGCTCCTCGGTCTGCTGCGGCCGGTAGGCATATCGGCTCAGGACATTGAGCCAGGTGATCGGCGCGGCGTTCAGCCGGATGCCCGCGGCCTTCAACCGGCGGTCCATGAGATGCGAGAGGTGCCCCCCGTCGCGGAAAACCCAGTCGACCCAGGAGCGCTTGGCGCGCAGCGCGGCGAACTCCGCCTTCCGCAGGGAGCGCAGCAGCCCCTCGCGCCGGTTCTGGTCGACGAGGATGCTCCCCGCTTCGATTCCGTCCGCCGCCAGGTTGACGATGACGCCGTGGATGAAGGCCTCGAGCTGGCTTGTCTGGTCCGTCCCGCAGGCCTCCGCCTGGGCGCTCTCCGGGAATTCCATCTCCTGGACCGTTTTGAGCAGGATCGATTTCCAGCACGCGGCGGGGTGGGTGTAGGGCCGCATGTAGACCACGGTCGCCCGGCCGCTCAGCCGCCGGAAGAGCCGGCCGATGAGGTGGGATTTTCCGTAGCCCGGGGCCGCGGAGAGGACCAGGCGCACCCCGGGGGACTTGCAGGCGCGGGGGGGCGCGCCGTCAAGCAGCATCTGCAGGTGCTCGGATAAGCGCTCGAGCGGCTCGTCGTTCAGCCCGGCGACCGGCGGCTCGATCCGCCGCGGCTCGGTGACGATCGCGTTCTCGAAGGGGTTGATCTCCATCGGCGGTCTACTCCGCCTCGAGGCGGACGAGCAAATGGGGTTTGCCGAAGAGCTCGACCGCACCGGCGCGGGTCTCTTCGGAGGAGAGCGACCAGTCCCCGAGCCCGAGGACGGCGCGGCCCTGCCGGCTCTCCTCGCGGATGAAGGCCTTGAGCGCCTCCATGCCGCATCCCGCCTCGCGCCGCAGCAGAGCGATCTCGACATGACTGTAGCCGGTCCGCTCCCGGAGCCGGCGGTAGGCGGCGAGCACGGCCTGCCGATCGAACGCCTCGGGCGCGGCGGAGGGCGCCGCCGTCTCAGCGGGGGCCTTCGTCCGGGCTTCCGTTTCCCCGCGGCTTCCGGACGGCAGAGGCAGCCGGTCGCGGTGAACGTAGTAGATCCGCCCCCCTGCCTGAAGCCGCACGAGCCGGCCGTCCCGGACGAGCCGCTCGAGGGCCTCCGCGGCCTTTTGGGCGGCCGCCCCGGCGCAGCCTTTGAGGAGCGCCTTCTTCGCGAGCAGCCGGACGGCGGCGCCGCCAACCGCCGTCGCGGCGAGGGCGTTTTGTTCGATCCGCCCGCAGGCGAGCTCAAGCGGGTTGAAGTGCTCGATCCGGACCCAGCGCGGCCGGCCCGGGCTGCCGATGTTCGCGACCCGGCCCGCGGAGACGAGCTGTTCGAAGGCCCGCGCGGCGACCCCCGATCCGCCCCGGATCCCGAGAGCGCTCTTGGTCGTTCCGGCAGAGCCCGCCTGCGCGAGCCGCGAGAGGATCTTCGCCGCCCACTCGTCGATCGACTCACCCGCCATGACCCGTCCCCTTCCCGCCCGCGAAAACCGCCGCCCCGGCCCCGATCAGGCGAAAACCGCCCCGCGGGCGGCGAGAAGCTCCCGCAGCACGGAGCGGTGGCAGCGGCTTTCGTCGACGCAGTAGCAGCCGATCGAAAAATCCGTCTGCCGCGAGAGCGCCGCGAGGAGGTCGAGCAGCCGCGTCTTCTCCGGCCGTCCCATCTCGGCGCGGTAGCGCCGGACGAAGCGCCGCCAATCGCTCTCCAGCGCTCCGGCGGCGGCCCGGCCCTCCTTGAGCAGCTCCTCGCTCGGCGCGAGATCGGGAAGCCACACGTCATAGAAGCCGCGGGAGGCGATCTCGGCCTTCGGGACCCCGCGCGGCGGCCGCCGCACCGTCCCGATCCGCAGCCCCTCTCCCGGCGACCGTTCACTTCCGAGCCGCACGACGCGCATCGCCATACCCCCTCCTCAAACCATCCGCCATGAGGCTATCAAAGCCGCGGTCACCGGTCAATGGATCGCAAGCCCCTGCCGGCCGCCGGGCCCGCACCCCGCCGCGGCGCGACCCCTCGATCCGGGACGGCATGTCTCCGTCTTCGCCGAGCGGCTTTCGAATTGTCTTTTCCCCCCGGCCGTGGCATGGAGAAGGGCCATGCCGACGGGTATTTCCCAGCGCCTCTCCGCCGCCCACCTCACCACCGCCATCTGCTTCACCATCCAGGCGCTCGGGGTGGGGACCTACATCGCCTTCGGCGTCTTCTTCAATCCGCTGCTCGAGGAGTTCGGCTGGTCCCGGGCCGCCGTCGCCGCGGCGCCGGCGGCCGCCTTTTTCTGCATGGGGTTCTTCGGCATGGCCGTCGGACGGCTGAACGACAGCTTCGGCCCGCGCCTGCTGCTGACGGCCGCGGCCCTGCTCTTCGGCCTCGGGTGCGTGCTCATGGGGCGGCTCGCGTCCCTCTGGGAGCTTTACCTCTACTTCAGTCTGATCTTCGGCATGGGGCTGAGCGCGGTGGACGTGCTCGCGCTGACCACCATCGCCCGCTGGTTTTCGGAGCGCCGGGGCTTCATGACCGGCATCGTCAAGGCGGGCACCGGGGCCGGCCAGTTTGCCGTGCCGCTCGCCGCAAGCTCGCTGATCGTGCTCTGCGGCTGGCGCGCGGCGATCGCCATCGTCGGCGCGGCCGCTGCCGGGATCCTGATCGTTTTGGCCCAGTTTCTGCGCCGCGACCCGGAAATGAAGGCCGTTTCCCCGGAGTCGGCGCTAAGCGCGCGCCAAACGGCGGCGCCGCCGGCGCCCGGCCTGCCCCTGCACGCCATCTTCGGGTCGGCCCAATTGTGGACCATGGGGACGCTCAACCTGCTTTTGGTCTCCTGCCTCATGGCCGTCATGCTGCACATCGTGCCCCATGCCCGCGATTTAGGCATTCCGCCCATTGCGGCCGCCGGGGTCCTTTCGACCATCGGCGCGGTGAGCATCCTCGGCAGGCTGGCGAGCGGCCTGCTCATCGACCGGCGGGGCAGCCAGGCGGTCATGCACATCGGGTTCTGCCTGCTGCTCAGCGATCTGGTCTGGCTGCAGTTCGCCGACCGGCTGTGGATGATCTACCTCTTCGGCGTCGTCTACGGCCTGGCGCACGGCGCTTTCTTCACCGCCATCTCGCCCCTCGCGGCCGAGTGGTTCGGCATCCGCTTCCACGGAACGGTCTTCGGCGTCGTCGCCTGCTTCGGGGCCACCGGCGGCGCCGTGGGACCGGTTCTCGCCGGCCACATCTTCGATGCGAGCGGCAGCTACCGGTCCGCCTTTCTCATCCTGACCGCGCTCTCGCTGGTCGCCTGGGGGATGCTGTTTTCGCTGCGGCCGGTAGCGGAGCGGCCCTGACGCGGGCCGGTCACGGGGCGCTCCTCCCTTTCCGCCGCCGGCCGCTGCGCGCCGCTGCGTCCACCATCCCCATGAGGAGCCGGATCTCCTCCGCCCAGCGGCTTTCGTCGGGGGTTTCGAGGATCATGGGGATGCCGTCGAAGCGCGGGTCGTTCATGATCCGTCGAAAGACCTCGAGCCCGAGCGTCCCCTCGCCGATGCGCTCGTGGCGGTCGACGCGGCTGCCCAGCGCCTTCTGGCCGTCGTTCAGGTGGAGCCCCCGCAGGTAGGTGCAGCCGACCACGGCGTCGAAGCGCGCAACGGCGTCGGCGTACCCCGCTTCGGTCTTGAGATCGTAGCCGGCCGAGAAGCCGTGGCAGGTGTCGAGGCACACCCCGACCCGCGAGCGGTCCTCGACCCGCTCGATGATCGCGGCGAGGTGCTCGAAGCGGTGCCCGACGTTCGTCCCCTGGCCGGCGGTGTTCTCGATCACGGCGGTGACCTCGCGGGTCCTATCGAGCGCGATGTTGACCGATTCGGCGATGCGGGCGATGCACGCCTCCTCGGAGATCCGGCCGAGGTGGCTTCCGGGGTGGAAGTTGAGGTAAACGAGACCGAGGGCCTGGCAGCGGCGCATCTCCTCGACGAAGGCTTCCCGCGACCGCGCGAGCCCGTCGGCATCCGGGTGGCCCAGGTTGATGAGGTAGCTGTCGTGGGGCAGGATCTGCTCGGGCCGGTATCCGGCCTGCCGGCAGTTTTCCCGGAAAAGCCGGATCTCCTCCTCGGAGAGCGGCTTCGCCCGCCACTGGCGCTGGTTCTTGGTGAACAGGCCGAAGGCGGTCGCGCCGATCCGCTGCGCGTTCAAGGGCGCGTTCTGCACCCCGCCGGCCGCGCTCACGTGAGCGCCGACGTATTTCATCCGGCCGCCGCTCGCCCCGGCAGCCGGCGGCTGGGCCAAACGGCTACCGGTCTTCGGCATCCGCGCCTCCTTCCGCCGCCTTTCGCCTTGTCTCTCGGCTCTGCGATGGGAATTCCACGATCAGCACCTCGTCGTTTTCGCAAAGGACGGGCCAATCCCCGCGGACGAAAGGTTTTCGTTTGAAGAGCACGCCGTGCGTCCAGCCCAGAGTTTCCGCATGGCGCTCGATCGTTTCGAGGTCGCCGGCGATCAGCGAATCTTGAAAACCGAATCGGTTTTCGTCGACAAAGTATTTCTCCCACCTCAGGTTGCCGGCGTACATCCGATGACCGAATATGCCCGGGATTTGCATTTGCATCATGCTGCGCCAAAAATTGTTTGCCGGATACCTCAAATCGTTGGTGACCAGCAGCGTGCCCGCCACCGGGATTTTCCGGAGGCACTCCGCCAGCGGCGTGTCGTTGACGTACTCGTGTCCCGCACGGTTGTCAAAGCAAACCACCATCAAGTTGATCACCCGGTTTGCGGCCGCGGGAAGGCCGCCGATCGAAAGATATACCGCCAGCGCGAGCACTTTGAATCGTGGCCCCAGTTCGCCCCCTCTCATGAGGTGCAGCAAGGCGGCATAGAGAAAATACGGAGCCAGCAAAGTGAATTGCCGCTGAGACACGCTTCTTGAAGATGCGATTGAACTGCTGGTCCAGAACTCCAATGCAAGTGTTGCTTGAATGAAGTCCTAACCCGACGTCAGTACTGTCCGGTTAAGATTTCTCGAACACAGAACAACGTATTGTTAATACTGTAAATATTAACATTTTCCGCTGTTATCGACTTGAATTTGGTCTAAGTCTGTTGGTACTCCTTCTGCAAAAAAGCCGGAACGGAAGGAGCACCACCCATGTACCAGGGACAAACCGTCTTCTCTCAGCTGATGGAGTTTCTTCCACGGCACACGTTCCGCAAATGCGTGAATCGCTACCAGGGCAATTACCGCATGCGTTCCTTCTCATGCTATGATCAGTTTCTCTGCATGGCCTTTGCGCAGCTGACTTCCCGCGAAAGCCTGCGGGATATCGAGTGTTGTCTGCGTGCGCTTGAAGAGAAGCTCTACCACGCCGGCTTTCGCGGCAATATCGCACGCAGTACGCTGGCCGATGCCAATGAGAGCCGCGACTGGCGCATCTACGCCGACTTCGCCCAGCAACTCATTCATGAAGCCCGCACTCTGTATCTGCGGGAAGATTTTGGACTCCAACTCGGTGAGTGTCAAGGTAGTTGTCACCTGAGCCATGGGTCAGACAGCCTCAAGTTGATGGGGTGCCGGTAGGGGGTTTTTAGAAGTGGTTTCATAACCTGTTGAGTTGTGGTGCCTGTCGGACCGACACGCAATATATTGTATA
>CAZNKG010000025.1:0-12789 GCA_964573635.1 uncultured Desulfatibacillum sp.
GCGCAGTGCAGCCCGCCGCCGAAGGCCGCGACGTCCCAGAAGGGGACGGGCACCACCTCGAAGCCGAGCTTGTCGAACTGCTCCATCTGGGCGGTCTCGGAGGCCTCGACGCAGATGGTCTTGGGGTCGAGCACGAGGATGTTCATCGAGAGCCAGACGCTGCAGAAGGAGAGCTTCGCCTTCTGGTCGTGGGCCGGCTGGGCGCACTCGACGATCTGCCAGTCGTTCTTTTTGAAAAGCTCGACCAGCTCGGGGGTGAGGATCTTGCGCTGGCGGTTGGAGAGGGCGAGACCGGGCCTTAGCGGCACGAAGGTCGCGTCGATGTGCATCGGCTGGTCTTCCTTGAAGATCACCGGGTGGATGCGGTGGTTCGGGAAGTGGCGCCTGAGCCAGCTGATCCCGGCCGCGTTCGTCACCGTGGACTGCTGCACGATCAGGTCCCGGCCGCAGCGCGCGATGTCGGCGGCGTCGAAGCAGGGCTCGGCCTCGGTCAGGATCCAGTCGCGCGCCATCGTGCGCTGAAGCTTCTCCTCATCGGAGAGCGCGTGGAAGACCGTCCAGTAGTCTTTCTTGTAGGTGGCCGCGGTCAGCCGCGGCTTGGGGGCGGCCTCCCAGCGGAAATTCGGGTCCTCCCGGAAATAGCGCTCGAGGAGCGGCCGGTAGACGAGGTACTCGAACCAGCGGCTGCGGTAGGACATGGTCGCCTCGAGGATCTCGTTTCCGACGGTGAGCAGCACATCGCGCGGCGGCATGCACCCGAACATGCTCGCCTGCTTCCAGTCGGGGGTCGAGACCGCCTGGCTGAAATCGATCGGCGTCGGCCGGTCGACGCGGATTCCGCGCTTCTCGAGCATGGCCGCGAAGTTGTCGAGCTGCTCGTTCGCCTTCTCCTCCATCTCCCGGGGCA
Source organism: uncultured Desulfatibacillum sp. (assembly GCA_964573635.1). Lineage (GTDB taxonomy): Bacteria > Desulfobacterota > Desulfobacteria > Desulfobacterales > SpSt-501 > SpSt-501. The sequence goes on from CAZNKG010000025.1 coordinate 908, forward strand.
GCCGCCCGTAGGTCCCCCGCGGGAACCCGTACTGCGGCCAGTCGCGGTCGACCGCCGGCTCGGGCGCCTGGACCATGGTCCCGTCGGCGCGTCCGACGATGACGTGCTTCAGCGGGTCCCACTCGTTCCACGAAGAGACCACGGTTTTCGCTTTTTCGGCTGCGGCCATAACGGACCCTCCTCGAGGCAGCGCCGGCATCCGGTGTCCGGCGGGGGTGATTGCCTCGATCGTTTATGCCGGGACGGCCGAAATTGCAAGCGCGCCGCGGGCGTCGGCCGGCGCTGCCGGAGGGTCTTTTCAATCGGGCGGCTTTTTGATAGGGACGATGCGTTCATTCAACCGAACGGAAGGGGGACGGTCGCTATGCGCAGCAAGGCGGTGTGGGTGTTCGTCGTGGTCGCGGCAGGATGGGCGTGGATCGGCAATCCGGGCGGATCGGCGATCGCCAAGGACGAGGGGTCCTGTTTCGGGGAGGCGACCTACATGCTCCGGCCGCCCGAGGGCGTCGAGCCCAAGCGGCAGCCGGTCAAGTTCCCCCACCACGACCATTTCCAGTTCGGCTGCGTCAAGTGCCACCACACCTTCGAGGGCACCGAGCCGCCCATGGGCTGCACGGTCTCCGGCTGCCACGACGTCGTCGAGTCCGAGCGCGGTCCCGGCAGCGCGGACGCCTGGGACAACAACGAGTACTACAAGACGGCCCTCCACAAGACCTGCTGGCTCGGCTGCCACAAGGAGATCAAGGCCAAGAACGCGCTCCTGCAGAAGGCCGCCAAGGCGGGCAGGGCCAAGCTCGAAAAGAGCGGCCCGACCACCTGCAACGGCTGCCACCAGCCCATCGCCGCGAAGAAATAGCGGCGGCGGCCACGGCAGGAGAAGCGCCCCGGCGGAAACGGCCCGAAAGGGCGTCGATGCTTGATCCGCATCCCGGCCTGCGGCCACGCTTTAATTCACCCGCCCGCCGGCGTTGACTTCCGGGGCGCTTGCGCGCATACATGGCTGCGAAGCCTGCCGACACCCTATCTTCGCCCGCTCCCGCACCCAGCGCCGAAAAGGAGGATAGCCGCCATGTTCGGACTGGAGACCCTCGATGTCCTGATCGGCCTCGTCACCGTCTACCTGATCCTCGGGCTCGCCTGCACGGCCGTCGTCGAGGCGCTCGCCGCCTGGATGAGCGTCCGCAGCAAGAACCTCGAGGACGCCCTGAACGAGCTCTTCGCCGGCGACCTCGACGGCACGCGCCGGTTCGCCGCGGCCTTTTTCGAGCACCCCCTTATCCAAACGCTCAGCAAGGGCCGCAACGGCCGCCCCTCCTACATCCCCCCCGAGATCGTGGGCGAGGTGGTGGAGTCGCTTCTGCTCTCCGGGGGGGCGGCGGCCTCGCTCGCGGCGGCGGTCGGAAAGCTCCCCGGAACGGCGCAGACGAACCGCGTCAAGGGCCTGCTCGAGGCGCTCGTCGCCCGGGCGGGCGGCAGCGCGGCCGATTTCCGCAAAGCCGTCGAGGGGCACTTCAACGCGGTGATGGACCGCGCCTCGGGGTGGTTCAAGCGCCGCCAGCAGGGGGTCGCGCTCGGCGTCGCGGCGCTTCTGGCCTTCGGCGGGAACGTGGACACCTTCATGATCGCCACCGCCCTCGCCTCGAACCCCGAGGCGCGCGCGAAGATGGTCGCCCTCGCCGAAGCCGAGCTTGCCGCGGCCGAGGCCGCCGGAGAGCCGGAGGGCGGCGGCGGGCAGGGGGGCCTCGCGGCGGCGCGGCAGCGGACGATGGAAGCCAAGGAGACGCTCGCCCGGGCCAAAGCGGACCTCGCCTCCGCCGGGCTGCGCTTCGGGTGGCCGGAGGGGTTCGGGACAGGGTCTATCGGCGGCTGGCTCGCGAAGCTCCTCGGCCTCGCCGTGAGCACGCTCGCCGTCTCGCTCGGCGCACCCTTCTGGTTCGACGTGCTGCAGCGCTTCATGCAGGTCCGCGCCGCGGGAACCCGCGCGCGGTAGGTCCGCAAAGCAGCAACGCTGGGAAGCGATTCCAAGCGCCGGCGGCCGCTCCTTCATCCTGCGCGACCGGGAGCCGAATCCGCAGCGCATCCGCGTCAACCCGGACGGGAAAGCCGCTCAGCTTCGCGCGGCGTGCTGCACTTGACGCGCGTTTTCCTGTGGTTAAGTTGAGCGTCAATCAGGGGGAAGCGCGGAGTCCAGGCCCGCGGCGGCCCACCGCCCAAGCGGCGCCTCATTGGGTTTAACCTGCGATGCCTCCTCCCCCTCCGGCCGATTCCTAAGGCCGTCTCCGTGCTTGGACCAGCCCCTGCCACTCACTCCTCTTCAACGCCCGGGAGCAAGGCCGTCCGACCGCGACGCCTCCGATCCGGCGGCTTGCCTTCGGGTACGAACGAAAGGGGGCCCACCATGCCGGTACTCACCAACTATTGGTTCAGCGACACCGATTTCCGCGGCACCACGACGTTTCTCAACATCGGCCATTGCGCGGGCTGCTGGGCCTGGATCAACTGGTCCAACATCGGGTCCACCGACAGCACGCTCGTCTGGGAAAGAGAGGACCGGGAGGTCGTAGTCGACCTTCCCCCCATCTTGAACGCGGCCGACATCCTGAGCGCGCTCGATGCCATGCTGGGCAGCTCCGCCAGCCGCACCTCACCCATCCGGGCCGGCTGGATCCCGTGGCGGCACGTGCCGTTCCGCCACAAGGATCCGGCGCGCCACGGCGACCTGGACCTGCTGGTCCGGATTTTCTTCAATTTCCACATCGCCACACCCTGGTACTGCTCGGATGCGGACGGCAACATCAGCTACTATGTCATCCCCTATCTGGACGGCTCGGGCCGCCTGGGGGCCTACGTGGACTGGTGGACCTACCATTTCAGCGGCGGCGGCCCGTTTTGCGCCGGCGAAATCCGCAGCCAGCTGGACAGCGCCGTTCCTGCCGGCATCGCCACCCTGCAGTCCATGATCGACACCCGGCTCGCCTTCTTCGCCAGCCGGCGGTTCGACATGCTCTACCTCCTGCCGGGCGACGGGACCCGCACGGGGGGCGGAACGGTCAACGTCAATGAACATGTATCGCTCGCGCTGCTGCCGCGCTGAGGAGGTGGACCATGGAAAACGCCAAGAACATCCAGCACGAGATCGCCGCCCGCATCCAGGCCTGCCTGAAGGAGATCGGCTTCGATGCGGAAACGCGTCTTTCCGAGCACGAGGGCGTCGTCTTCGCCCGCAAGGATATCCAGGGGCAGTGCGTGCGGGTGGTCACGCACATCAGCGACCGCGAGGTGCAAACCGAAAACAGCGGCGCCATCGCCGCCGAGGTGGCGCGAACCCGGCTGGCCATGGCGGCCATCCGGCCCACGCTGGCGGCGCAGGCGGCGGCCAGGTTCACGCCCGCGCCGCCCGCCGCGGCCGAAGACTGCAAATGAAGGCTCCCGGCCGGGCGCCGGCGCGATGACCGCACGGCAACCCGGCCATGGCCCGGATGCCATCGGGGGGGCCGGCGGCCTGCCCGATGGCATCATCGCCTCACACCACCGCCCCGATCGCCCAGGGGACGAACTCGTGGTCCCCCATGCCGAGGCGCTCGCTTCGGGTGCGGCCGCCCGAGGCGGCGGCGAGCAGCGCCGCGAAGATCTCCCGGCCCATTTCCGCGACCGTGCACTCGCCGTCGAGGATGCGCCCGGCATTCACGTCCATGTCTTCGGGCATGCGCCGGAAGAGGGCCGAATTCGTGGCGATCTTGAGCGTGGGCGCGGGCTTCGAGCCGAAGACCGTGCCGCAGCCGGTCGTGAAGGCGACCAGGTGCGCCCCGCCCGCGATCATCCCGGTCACCGAGACCGGGTCGTAGCCCGGGGTGTCCATGAAGACGAAGCCCTTCTCGACCACCGGCTCGGCGTAGCGGTAGACCGCCCGGAGCGGCGTCGTGCCGGCCTTGGCGACCGCGCCGAGCGACTTCTCGAGGATGGTCGAAAGCCCCCCCGCCTTGTTGCCCGGCTGGGGGTTGTTGTTGATCTCGCCCCCGAGCTGCGCGGTGTACTCCTGCCACCAGCCGATGAGCCCGAGGATGGCCTCGCCCGCTTCGCGGGTCGCGGCGCGGCGCGTGAGCAGGTGCTCGGCCCCGTAGATCTCGGTCGTCTCGCTCAGGATCACGGTCCCGCCCTGGGCGACGAGGAGATCGGCGGCGGCGCCGAGCGCCGGGTTGGCGGTGATGCCGGAGTAGGCGTCGGAGCCGCCGCACTCGAGGCCCAGGACGAGCCGGCCGGCGGGCACCGCGGTGCGCCGCGCGGCCTCGGCCGCGGCGAGGAACCCCTGAACGATCTCGACCCCCGCCGCCACCGTGGCCGCGGCCCCGCGCGCCTGGATGTTCAAGGCCGCCAGGCGCGCTCCGGGCGCCAGGCCGCTCTCCTCCAGGAATTCCGCCAGCTGGTTCGTCTCGCACCCCAGGCCGACCAGGAGCACCGCGGCGAAGTTGGGATGGGTGGCATAGCCGCGAAGCGCGCGCCGCAACATCCGCATCCCGGCGCCGCCGGGGGTCATGGCGCAGCCGGTGAAGTGGCCCAGGCCCGCCACACCGTCCACGTGGGGGTAGGGTGCCAGGGCCTCGGGGCCGAAGGACTCGGCGATGCGGCGCACGACCGAGGTCGCGCAGTTGCAGGTCGCGAGCACCCCGACATAGTTGCGGGTCGCGACGCGCCCGTCGGGCCGCACGATCCCCTGGAAAAAAGCGCGCTCCTTTTCCGCGACCGGCGGAGCCGGCCGTGCGTCCGCGCCGATCGCCGGTTCGCGCCCGAAGTCCTTCAGCGCCACGTTGTGCGTGTGCACGTGGTCGCCGGCGGCGATGGGGCGGGAGGCGAAGCCGATGATCTGCCCGTACTTCAAGACGGCCGCGCCGGGGGGGATCGGCGCGGCGGCGACCTTGTGGCCCGCCGGGATCGCCTGCCGGCAGACGACCGCCTCGGCCTCAAGGCGCGTTCCGGCGGCGAGCGGGGCGCGCGCCACGACCACGTTGTCGGCGGGGTGCAGCCGGATCGCGAGGGGAAGCTCCTTCATCGCATTTGCCTCCGCTCAGGCGTCGGCCAAGTGCTTGACCAGGTGCCCGAGCTCCGGGAAGATGAGCCGGGTGCAGGCGAGCCGGCAGGCCTTGAGGCTTCCCGGCAGGCAGAAGACGGCCGTGCGGCCGATCACCCCGGCCGCGGCGCGCGACAGCAGCGCCGCGGACCCGATCTCCTCGAGGCTCAGGTGCGCAAAGAGCGGGCCGAAGGCCGGGAGGCTCTTCGCGAACAGGGGGCTTACGGCCTCGATGGTGACGTCCCGGGGGGCGATCCCCGTGCCGCCGGTCATCAGCAGGACCCCGGGCTCGAGGGTTTCGGTGATCTCGCGCACCTCCATGGCGATAACGGCCGCATCGTCGGGCAGCACCCGGTGATAGACCACCCGGTGGCCGAGCTCGGCGGCGGCCTGCGCGATCCAGTTGCCGCTTTCGTCGTCGGCGAGGCGGCGCGTGCTCGAAAGCGAGAGCACGGCGACGGTCACGGATTGGGGAGCGGCCTGCTTGTGCGCTGCGGTTCCCATGGAAGGACCTCCGTAAGGGTCGGTCGACGTTCTCGGCAGTGAGTACCGCGGGACGGCGGGAAAGATCAAGCGCCTGGCGGGGAGGGCCGAGCGGCCGGCGGCTTGATTTCGGGCGCCCCTTTCTACTATGCTGCCGGCCATGAGGCACGCGCTAACCGGGGTGATCCTGGCCGGCGGGCTCGGCACCCGCTACGGCGGGCGCAACAAGGCCCTGCTCGAGGTCGGCGGGCGGCGCATCATCGACCGGCTCTTCGACCTCTTCGATGCGCTCTTCGAGGAGGTGATCCTCGTCACCAACCACCCGGAGGAGTTCCTCGACTGGGGCGCCCTGATCGTCACCGACATCTTCCCGGTGCGCACCTCGCTCACCGGGATCCACACCGGGCTCTTCTACGCCGGAAGCCCCTTCGCCTTCTTCGCCGCCTGCGACGCGCCCTTCCTCAAGCGGGAGATCGTCGAGGAGGTCCTGGCGGCGGTCTCCCCGAAGACGGACATCGTCCTGCCCCGGACCGCGGCCGGCAGCGAGCCGCTCTGCGCGGCCTACTCGAAGCGCTGCCTCAAGCCCGCCGAGGCGCACCTGCGGCAGGGGAAATTCAAGATCATGCTGGCGCTCCAGCAGATGCGCATCACCTACGTTCCGGAGGAGCGCTTGAAGCGGCACGACCCGCGCCTCATCTCCTTCTTCAACGTGAACACGCCCGAGGACCTCGCGGCCGCCGAGGCGCTCGCCGCCGAAGCGGCCGCCGGAAAGGAACGGCCATGACGCTCGAGCTGAATGCGATGATCGCCGACATGAAAAGGCACCCGCGGTTCCACGAGGCGGGGATGATCCTCTGCCACAACGGGGTGGTGCGCGGCAGCAGCCGCGACGGGCGAAAGGTCCGGGGCCTGCGGGTGAAGGTGGACCACGGCCGCCTGGAGGCCGTCGTCGCCGAGCAAAAGCGGCGGCCCGGGATCCTCGACATCCGGGTGGCGATCGCCGAGGGCCGGGACCTGGCCGTCGGCGACGACGTCATGATCCTCGTGGTGGCGGGCGACTTCCGCGAGAACGTCGTCTCCGTCCTCGCGGACACCCTGAACCTCCTCAAGGATACGGTGACCGCCAAGACCGAGTACTTCGCCTGATGCCACGCCCCCCGGCCCGGCTATTCCCCGGGCCGCGGCGCCTTCACAGCCGGCCCCGGCTCAGATGTCGATGCGGATCTCTGCCTGCATGAAGGTGACGGCGCTTCCGGCGATATCGACCCGCTCGCCCTTCAATTCGCAGTGGATCTCCCCGCCGCGCCGGGAGACCTGGCGCGCGTGCAGGTTCTTCTTCCCGAGGCGGGAGGCCCAGTAGGGGGCGAGCTCGCAATGGGCCGAGCCGGTGACGGGATCCTCCGGGATCCCGTACTTGGGCGCAAAGAAGCGGCTCACGAAGTCGACGTCGCGGCCGCGGGCGGTGGCGATGACCCCCCGCAGGCCGAGCGCGGCCAGCCGGCCGAAATCGGGCGCGAGGCCGCGGACCTCCTCCTCGTCATCGTAGACCGCCAGGAAGTCCTGCGCCGCCAGGACCTCCGCCGGCTTCCGGCCGAGCCCGGCGTAAAGCGCCGCGGGCGCCTCGCAGGGCCGGGGCGCGGTCGCGGGGAAGTCCATCGCGAGCAGGCCGCCGCGGCGTGCGACGATGAGATCCCCGCTCAGGGTCTCGAAGGTGATGGCCGGGCTCGGGTGGCCCAGGATCTCGAAGAGGACATGCGCCGCGGCGAGCGTCGCGTGCCCGCAGAGCTCGACCTCGGCGACGGGCGTGAACCACCGCAGGTGGAAGCCCCTGGGGACCGGCACGAAGAAGGCCGTCTCGGAGAGGTTGTTCTCCTCGGCGATCGCCTGCATCACCCCGTCCGCCAGCCAGGCTTCGAGCGGGCAGACGGCTGCGGGGTTGCCCGAAAAGACGCGCGTCGCGAAAGCATCCACCTGGTATTGCTTGATCTTCATGGCAGCGCTCCTCCGCAGCCGGTTATACCCCGCCCGCCCCGCCGTCGCAACCGCATCGCCGGGCGCCCCGGCCCCGTCGCGGGCGGCCGCCTCTGCCGCTTTGCAGCGTGCATGGATTTTGGTATGGATGCGCAGGAGTGAACCGGCAAAACGGAGAAGAGCCCGTGGCGCCGAGAGTTGGGGCGCCCGCAGGCTCGCAGCTTGAGGAGGCGCAGATGTTGATCGATTCGATGGGCAGCGCGATCGATCCCCTCCGGGCCGCTCTGATCGGCAACTTCCCTCCCCGCCAGTGCGGAATCGCGTGCTTCACCCAGGATCTGTTGAACGCGCTCGCGGAGGAGAATCCCGGCGGCGAGCAGTGGGCGGTCGTGATGAACGACACGCGCGAAGGCTATCGCTACCCGCCCCAGGTGCGCTTCGAGATCAACCAGCGGATGCTCGGGGACTACCGGCTGGCGGCCGATTTCCTGAACATGTGCCGCGTGGAGGTGGTCAACCTCCAGCACGAGTTCGGCATTTTCGGCGGCGAAAACGGCGCGCACGTTCTGGACCTGATCGGAAGCCTGCGCATGCCGGTGGTGACGACCCTCCACACGGTGCTCGCGGCGCCCTCGCCCGGCCAGATGACCGTCATCAAGCGCATCGGTCAGCTCTCCGACCGGCTGGTCGTGATGAGCCGCACGGCCGAGGAGCTCCTTTCGCGGGTGTACGCCGTGGCGCCCGAGAAGATCGCGGTGATCCCCCACGGGATTCCCGATGTCCCGTTCGTCGACCCGAACTATTACAAGGACCAGTACGGCGTCGAGGGGCGCAAGGTCATTTTGACCTTCGGGCTGCTCTCCCCCGGCAAGGGGATCGAAACCATGATCGACGCCCTGCCGGAGATCGTCCGGCAGCATCCCGAGGCGGTCTACATCGTTCTCGGCGCCACGCATCCCCACGTGATGCGCGAGCACGGCGAGGAGTATCGTCTCGCGCTCCAGCGCCGCGCGCGGCAGCTGGGCGTGGGAAGCCACCTCATCTTCCACAACCGCTTCGTCGAGCTGCGCGAGATCTGCGAATTCCTGGGGGCGGCGGATATCTACGTGACCCCGTATCTCAACCGGGAGCAGATCGTCTCCGGGACCCTCGCCTACGCGCTCGGCAGCGGCAAGGCGACGATCTCCACGCCGTACTGGTATGCCGAGGAGATGCTCGCCGAAGGCCGCGGCCGCCTGGTGCCCTTCCGGGACGCTGCCGGGCTCGCGGCGCAGGTGAACGATCTGTTCGCCAACGAGGTCGAGCGGCACGCCATGCGCAAGCGGGCCTACCAATTCTGCCGCGAAATGGTCTGGAAAGAGGTGGCGCGGCGCTATCTCGAGGTCTTCGCGGCGGTGAAACGCGAGCGCGAAAGCCGGCCCCGGCCCGTTTTTCAAGCCCAGGCCATCACCAGCGCCCCGCGGGAGATTCCGCAGCCCAAGCTCGACCACCTCATTCGCCTGACCGACGACGTCGGCATGCTCCAGCATGCCAAGTTCATCGTCCCGGACCGCTGCCACGGCTACTGCACCGACGACAACGCACGGGCCCTGATCGCGGTCTTGATGGCGCTCGAGATGCTGCCCGACGGCGACGCCGGCACCGAATTAACCTGCACCTACCTTGCCTTTCTGCACCACGCCTTCAACGAGGAGACGGGCCGGTTCCGCAATTTCATGGGCTTCGACCGCCGCTGGCTCGAGGAGACCGGCTCGGAGGACTGCCACGGCCGGGCGATCTGGGGCCTCGGGCAGGCGGTGGCGCTCGCCCGCTCCGAGGACCTCCGCGCCGCCGCACAGGCGCTTTTCGAGAAGGCGCACCCGGCGCTGCTCGGCTTCAGCTCCCCGCGGGCCTGGTCCTATGCCCTCATCGGGATCCAGGCCTACCTCAGCCGCTTCGGCGGCGACAGCGAGGTGCGGCGCATCCGCGACCAGCTGAGCGCGCGGCTCCTGGATCTCTACCGCCGCAACGCCGGCCCGGGCTGGCCGTGGGTCGAGGACATCCTCGCCTACGCGAATGGCAGCATTGCCCAGGCCCTCATCCTCGCGGGCCGCTCGCAGGAGGACCCCGAGCTCCAGGCGGCGGGCATCAAAAGCCTCGAGTGGCTCGTCGAGATCCAGACGGACCCTCGCGGGCATTTCGTGCCGGTCGGCAACAAGGGGTGGTATCCGCGGGGCGGCGAAAAGGCGCGTTTCGACCAGCAGCCCATCGAGGCGCTCGCCATGATCGAGGCCTGCAGCGAAGCCTACGCCAGCACCGGCGAATCCCGATGGCTCGCCACCGCGCAGTGCTGCCTCGATTGGTTTCTGGGCCGAAACGACCTGAACGTGCCGCTCTACGACTACGGCTCGGGCGGATGCTGCGACGGCCTGCAGTCGGATGGCCCCAACCGCAACCAGGGCGCGGAGTCGACGCTTGCCTGCTTCCTGTCCCTGGTCCACATCAACCGGCTCCGCAGCTGCGAGATCGCCGTCAAGGCCTCGGCGCGCACCGCGGCGGAGCCTCCGCGCACGATGACCCCCGATGCCTGACCGACCGATCGTCGTGGTGAGCGCAGGGCGGCCCACCCACGCCGTCTAAATCGAGCGAACCGATCAAATCGGCTTTCGAGCTCTGACTGCAGGAGGACGAGACGCCATGAAGGACAGCCGCTACCCGGAGCTCTTCGAACGGCATCCGGCCAATCCCATTCTCCAGGCCCGCAGCATCCCCTATCAGGCCAATGCGGTTTTCAACGCCGGCGCCACGCGCATCGACGGCGAAACCCTGCTGCTGATGCGCGTCGAGGACCGCCGCGGGATTTCGCACCTCACCGCGGCGAGAAGCCGCGACGGCGTGACCGGCTGGCGCATCGATCCCCAGCCGACGCTCGCCCCCAGCCCGGAGACCCATCCCGAGGAGATCTGGGGGATCGAAGACCCGCGCCTGACGAGGCTCGACAACCTCGGGTTGTGGGCCGTGGTCTACACCGCTTTCTCGCGCGGCGGCCCGCTCGTCGCCCTGGCGACGACCGAGGACTTCAAGACCTTCGAGCGCAAGGGGGTCGTCATGCCGCCCGAGGACAAGGACGCGGCGCTCTTTCCGGTGCAGTTTAACGGTCGCTGGGCCATGCTGCACCGGCCGGTTTCGCCGTCGGCGGTCGTGGGCGCCCACATCTGGATCTCCTTCAGCCCCGACCTGAAGCACTGGGGCGACCACATGGTGGTCCTCCCCGCCCGGCAGGGAGGCTGGTGGGACGCGAACAAGGTGGGGCTTTCCCCGCCGCCGCTGGAAACCGACCGCGGATGGCTCATTCTCTACCACGGGGTGCGCACCACGGCGAGCGGCTGCATTTATCGTCTGGGGCTGGCGCTCCTCGACCGGGAGGACCCGACCCGCCTGATCTCCCGCTCCGACGAGTGGGCTTTCGCCCCCGAGGAGGACTACGAGGTGCTCGGCGACGTCGACAAGGTGGTCTTCCCCTGCGGCTGGACCGTCGATGGCGACGAGGTTCGGCTTTACTACGGGGGGGCGGACAAGTGCATCGCGCTCGCCACGGCGCGCATCTCCTCCATGCTGGACTGGCTTGAAGAGCACAGCCAGCGCGAGCGCCGCCGCTGGATCTAGCGGGGATTTCAGGGGGGGCCATCAGCCTTTCGAAGAGGCGGCAGGCCCCAGATGGCCCGGATCGGCGGCGGGGGCTTAAAGGACGACCACCCGCTTCAAGGCGTCGCGGCGGGGGCGCCAGTCCGGCAGGCAAGCGGCGAGCAGGGCGTAGAAAGCCGGGGAGTGGTCGGGTTGCTTGAGGTGGCAGAGCTCGTGCATGACGACGTACTCGATGCAGGCCGGAGCAACCTTGACGAGATGGGTGCTCAGCGTGATGCGGTCGGGCGGCCGGGCGCTTCCCCAGCGCGTGCGCATGGCGCGGATGGAGAGCCTTGGCGCCGGGATGCCGTGGGGGACGGCGGCGGGCAGGCATGCGGCGATCGTCTTCCGAAAGACTTCCTGCGCCCGGGAGCGGTACCAGTCGGCGACGAGGCGCTCGACGGCCGCACCTTCGGCCGGCGCTTGCACCCGCAGGGTCTGCTGGCGCCGCTCGGGCGTTCCGGGCGGTCCGGGGGCGACCTCGAGCCAAAGGGTCTCACCGAGGAAGGCGAGCCGCTCGCCGCTGATGAATTGCCGCGGCGCGGGCAGGCGCTCGCAGCGCGCGAAGCGTTCGAGCGTGCGCGCGATCCAGTGCGCCTTCTCCGCGAGAAAGGCGTCGATCGCCCGGCGCTCGGCCGTCCGGGGGGCGTGGACCGCGACCCGCACCGTATTGGGGACGCTCTAAACTTTTAAATTTTAT
>CAZNKG010000025.1:12889-70923 GCA_964573635.1 uncultured Desulfatibacillum sp.
GGCGTGGACCGCGACCCGCACCGTATTGGGGACGCTCTAAACTTTTAAATTTTATCACCGTATTGGGGACGCTCTAAACTTTTAAATTTTATTTGCCGGAAACGCCCCCGCGATCTCAGCATCCTCGGCTCCTGGCTCCAAAACAAATCCCTCCTCCGCTGCAATTCTTTGGCCGCGGACCACCGAGGCGCTGACCGCCGGAATCGATATCCCGAGGCGCCGCGAGAGGGTGGCCATAGAAACCCCGAGCGCCCTCACCGCCCAATAGCAGAGCAGACTTCGACCCCTCACGATGCGGCGGTACTTCCCCGGCGCCCAAACCTCTTGCGGATCAAGGCCGAGCACCTCCGCTGCCCGGGCGGCGGTTCGGTCAAGATCAAAGCCGCGCGCGCGAAGAGCATAACGCCTCTCCATCGCCTCGGCGGACTCCGCCAGGACGCGCGCGACGAATTCCCCGTTCCCCAGGATCCGTTCATCGGTCTTTTGGTCGCTCTTGGCGCTTCTGCGGTTCCTGACCCTGTCCCACCCTCCGGCGCGGCGCCAGAGTCCGCCTCCGGACAAGTCGGGACGTTTGCCTTGCGGCACCCCCTTTTCGACGAAAGCCCGATAGCCCGCGCGGGCAGCCCCAACTCGCTTTCCGAACCGCCTCAGCACCGCTTCGGTTTCCTGCCACGGCCGCTTCATTCGACCCATCAGCGCGCTGTGGCCGCAATATGGGTATCGATCGAGGGCGTCCGGATCCGGCACGAGACCGGCGCGTAACGGGTTGAGGTGAATGTAGCGCACCAGCTCCAGCAGATAGGCTTCTTCCTGGCAAAGGACCGACTTGAAACGGTTTTGGAATAAGTGCCCTTTTCGTCGGTGGACCCGGTTGTGCCAAAGTGCGTAGCCGGTCAACAGGCGCCGCATGAAGGCCGAGATGGGCACGGGGCCGGTGCGCAGAAGAAGGTGAAAATGATTCGGGATCAACGCCCAAGCGTAGCAGAGAGCCTGCGTTTCCTGAAGCAGCCCGCCCAGCCTTTCGAGAAACTGGTCGCGGTCGGCATCGCTACGGAAAATCCGGCTGCCCTCGATGCCCCTGACCATCACATGGTAGACGGCGCCGACGGCGTCGATTCGGGATTTTCTAGGCATGGCCGACTGATACCACCACGGCCGCCAGGAAAGCAAATATAAATTTTAAGAACGTCCCCCGAAGATTCCCATAAATTTTAAGAACGTCCCCCGAAGACGTCCCCCGAAGATGCGAACGATGCGGCGGTTCGCGCGGAAGTAAAGGGTCTCGGTGTCGACGAGCACCCCGTCGTTGTCCCAGAAGATCGCCTCGGGCGGCGCGGCGCGGGCGGCTGGGGGGCGCAAGCGGTCCGCCTTTCAGCCGGTCAAGACGAGCAGGTGCACCTCCCGCGGGCCGTGGGCGCCGTGGACCATGGTGGCCTCGATGTCGGCCGTCTTGCTCGGGCCGGTGATGAAGGCAAGGTAGTTTGACAGCCCCTCGCGGCGGCAGGACTCCTCCCAGCGCAGCCGCGCGAAAAGCTCCCGCATATCGGCCAGCAGCTGATCCGCGGCGATGACGGCGACGTGGATCGAGGGGACCGTCGCCGCCGCGCGCGGCTGCCCGGGGCGGTTGCGAAGGACAAGGGTCGCGGTGTCCGCGAGGCAGAAGTCGGCTGCGGTGACGCCGATGAAGGCCGCGGCGACCGCGTCGCGCTCGCGGGCGCGGCGCAGGGCGGCGTCCGCCGCCTCCGCCGGGATGGGGTCGGTGAAGGCGACCGGGATCCCGGCGCGGCCGAGCGCTTCGGGGAGCGCGAGCGCCTCGATCAGCGGGTGGCGCCAGGCGACGACCTGCCGGCGGTCCCCCCACTCGGGCCGCTTTTCGGCCGCCAGCTTCGAAATGTAGGCCGTCGCGTAGGCGGGATCCGGAAGGGCCGCCGCCGCAAGCTGGATCGGGGCGGCCGCGGCGGCGAGCGCGGCGAACAGCGCGTCGCGCTCTTGAGGGCCCCGCCGGCGGACGCGCGCGATCCGCTCGCGGTCCGCGGGGTCGGGGGCCTCGGGGAAGAGGCCGGCCGGGGGCTCGCGCCGCCGGTCGGGCGGGTGCCCGAGCGCCCGGCGGATGCGGGCGAGGAACTCGGCCTCGTTCGCGGCGCTCATGACGGCCTCCGCCTGCGCCGGCGCTCCTGGAAGCTCTCCGCGGCGAGCGGCGGGAAGTCGCGGCTCATCGTCCAGCCTTGGAGCGGCGGGGGCAGGCGGCGGATCATCCCGCCCGCCTGCGGCAGCGCGCGCTGCAGAAGGCGCGCAAGCCTCAAGACGAGCTCGTAGCGCCGCCTTCCGCCGATCAGCCGCCCCCAGGCGCGGAAGACCAGGCCCTCCAGGCGGCTTGCCGGCTCGACCTCCCAGCCGCGGTCGCCTCCGGCGAGCATCGCGCGCAGCTCCAGCAGCATCCGCGGCAGGTCGATGTCGATCGGACAGGCGTCGCGGCAGGCGCCGCAGAGCGTTTCCCCGCGGGGGAGGTCCTTCGCCCGGCCGATCCCGGTCAGAAGCGGGGTGACCACCGCCCCGACCGGCCCGCAGTAGGCGAAGCCGTAGGCGTGGCCGCCGATCTTGCCGTAGACCGGGCAGACGTTCAGGCAGGCCGCGCAGCGCACGCAGCAGAGCATCTCCCGGAAGCGCGGGTCGGCCAGGATCCGGCTGCGGCCGTTGTCGAGGATCACCAGGTGGAGCTCCTCGGGGCCGTCCGACTCCCCGGGGCGCCGCGGGCCGCCGATCAGGCTGACGTAGGTCGCGATCGTCTGGGCCGAGGTCCCGCGGCAGAGAAGCCTCAGGACGATCTCGAACTCCTCCAGCCGCGCGACGATCCGCTCCATGCCCATGAAGGCGACGTGCACCCGCGGCAGCGTCGTCGCCATGCGGATGTTCCCCTCGTTCGAAACGACCCCGATGTGGCCGGTTTCGGCGCAGGCGAGGTTCACGCCCGAGGTGCCCATGTCGGCCGTGAGGAACTTCTCGCGCAGCGCCCGGCGGGCGGCGTGGGTGAGCTCCTCGGGGACCGTCGTGCGGGCGATCCCGAGCTTGGCGGCGAAGAGGTCGGCGATCTCGTGGCGCGTCTTGTGGATCGCCGGGGCGATGATGTGCGAGGGGCTTTCGCCGGCGAGCTGGACGATGTATTCGCCGAGGTCGGTCTCGACGGCCTCGATCCCGGCCGCCTCGAGCGCCGGGTTGAGGCCGATCTCCTCGGTCACCATCGACTTGCCCTTGACGACGCGCTTGACCCCGTGGCGGCGGGCGACCGCCAGGCAGTAGTCGACGGCCTCGGCCCCCGTCGCGGCGAAGAAGACCCGGCCGCCCCGGCCGCGGATGGTCTCGGCGAGCCGGGCGAGCAGGATGTCGAGGTTCTCCAGGGCCGCCATGCGGATCGCGTTGGCGGTCCGGCGCAGCCCGGGGCCCTCGGGGAGCCGCTGGTAGGCCTCGGCCGTCGCCTTGCCGAAGCGCTCCTGCAGCCCGGCGACCGCCCGTTGGAGCACCGGGTCGGCGATCCCCCGGCGGGCCTGCGCGACATAGTTTTCGGTCGAAATGCCGCTCATCGGCAAACGCCGCCTCCGGCGCCGCGAAGCGATCGGACGGCGGGCGCGGGGCCGGCCAGGATCTCGGCGATGTGCCGCGTCCGGATCGAAAGCCCCAAGCGGCTGATCGCGCCGGCGATGTTGAGCAGGCAGCCGGTGTCGCAGCCCACGACCGTGTCCGCCCCGCTCGCCGCGATGTTCCGGACCTTGTCGGCCACCATGGCGCCGGAGATGTCGGGGTACTTGAAGGCGAAGCTGCCGCCGAACCCGCAGCAGGCCTCCGATTTGTCGAGCTCCACGAACTCGGCCCCGGCCACCTTCCGGAGCAGCCGGCGCGGCTGCTCCCTCACGCGCAGGCCGCGGAGCAGGTGGCAGGAGTCGTGGTAGGTGATCCGGCCGGCGTAGCGCGCCCCGACATCCTCGACCCCCAGGACGTCGACGAGGTACTCGCTGAACTCGAAAACGCGCCCGGCCACGCCCCGCGCCCGGGCGGCCCAGGCGGGGTCGTCCCCGAAGAGCCCGGGGTAGTGGTGGCGCACCAGGTGCACGCAGGAGCCCGAGGGGCAGACGATCGCCTCGGCCCCTTCGAAGATCTCGATGAAGCGCCGGGCGGCGCGGCGGGCCTCGCGCCGGTAGCCGGCGTTGAAGGCCGGCTGCCCGCAGCAGGTCTGCTCCGCGGGGCAGGCGAGCGCGACGCCGAGGGAGCGCAGCACGCGCTCCATCGCTTCGGCGACGTTCGGCCACACGGCGTCGACCAGGCACTGGATGAAGAGGGTGGCGCGGCGCGTTTCCATCTGCCGGAGCCTGTTAGCCCATTCCCGCGGAAAACGCCAGACCCGCCGCCGAAGAATCGGGCTTCTATCGGAGGGGATGGATATGATAGGATGAATCCAAGCGGCGCCGCGGCGGGTGAAGGATGACGCCCCCCGCCCCAAGCCCCGGGTGCGGCGAAGCCTGAGCGATGACGATGAACGCAAGCCAATCGGCCCTGATGGAGCTCGTCGACAAGATCGAGCGGCTCGGGCAGTTCCAGGACCGGGTCGAATTCCCGGCCGGGATCGAGCGCATCTGGGAGGTCTTCCTCGACGACGTCCTGGACGTCCTGTCGATCGAGGGGTGCGCCCTCTTCCGCGTGGATGACGCGACCCAGGAGTTCCACCTGGCCCACCTGAGCCCGGAGCCCCTCGAGCCGGTCTTTCGCCAGGAGTTCGACTTCCAGGTCGAGTGCGGGATCTTCCCCTGGGTCATCCGGCGCAGCACCCCGAGCCTCGTCCCCAGCTCCGCCCGCCGCCAGGGGAGCTCGGTCATCATGCTGCCGCTTTCCACCGCCCGGCGGACGCTCGGGGTGGCGATGGTGCTCACCGCGATCCAGGAGAGCCAGATCACCCAGGAGAAGATGCGGCTGCTTTCGGTGCTCGGCCGCCAGTGCGCGCTCGTGATGGAAAACAACCTCCTCTTCGAGGACCTGCGCCGGCAGAACGCCGCCCTCGAGAGGACCAACAAGCAGGTCGAGTACCTCTCGCAGCGCGATCCGCTGACCGGCTGCTACAACCGCCGGTACATGAACGAGCACCTGCCGCGGGAGATCCGCCGCGCGCGGCGCTACCGCCGCGCCCTGTCGCTCGCCCTGTGCGACATCGATCATTTCAAGCGCATCAACGACACGTACGGCCACGCCTTCGGCGACAGCGTGCTGCAGCAGTTCGTGAAGTCGCTGAACGAGCTGATCCGCACCGATTCCGACTGGCTGGTGCGCTACGGCGGGGAGGAGTTCCTGCTGGTCCTTCCGGAGACGGCGCTGGCGAACGCCGTGAACCTCGCCGAGCGCCTGCGGGGCCACATCGCCGCGAAGTCGCTCGGGCCGCCCGGCGAGGAGGTCCGGGTCACGGCGAGCTTCGGGGTCATCGGCTGCGAGGCCGACCAGGCGGCGGAGAAGGTCGCGGCGGAGAACCTCCTGCGCTTCACCGACGCGAACCTCTACCGCGCCAAGAACGAAGGGCGCAACCGCGTCGTCGCCAGCCGCTATACGTCGAACCCCGCCCCGCCGCCCGCCTGAGGCGCCGGGGGCGCCCGCCGCCGGCGCCCTCAGCCGCGCGGCACCAGCAGCTCCCGCTTGAGCGCCCTGAAGAGATCCCCCCCGACCCCGGCGGCCTTCCGGAGGTAATCGACGGCCGAGCCGTGCTTGCGCCGCAGGTGGTCGAGAAGGGCCCTGAGCCGGCTCGGCGGGGCGGTGAAGTAAGGCGCGACCTTGTCGGTGTCCACGCCGCCGGCGCGGATCTGGGCGAAGATCCGCGCGCGCACCTCGGCGATGTAGGGGTCCGAGAGGCCGTAGTCCGCGACCACGGTCTCGACGGGCACCCCGAGGGCGAGCAGCAGCAGGGCGGCGCCCACCCCGGTGCGGTCCTTGCCGCCGGTGCAGTGGAAGAGCAGGGGGCGGCGGCGCGCGTCGGCGGCGAGCGCGAAGAAGCGCGACCAAACCGCCGTGTGCCGCTCGACGTTGTCGATGTAGCCCGCGATCATGAAGGCCTCCGAGATCCAGTCGTAGTCCCCGCGCTGGATGCGCTCGAAGACGGCCGTCGGCTCGAATTCGCCGTGCTGGATGGGCAGCCGAAGGTAGTCGGCTTCGCCGGGCGCCGGGAAGCGGTTGGGCAGGCGCCGGACCTCGGAGTCGGTGCGGAAGTCGACGACCGTGCGCAGCCGAAGGCCGCGCACGCGGGCGAGCCCGGCGTCGGTCAACCGCGCGAGGTTGTCCGAGCGGAAGAGGCTGCCCCAGCGGACGGTGCGGCCGTCTTCGGTCGCGTACCCGCCGAGGTCCCGCAGGTTGGCGCTGCCCTCGGCGTCGATCCGCCGCTCGCCCACGAGAAGCGGCCGGCCGCGTTCCGGGGCGAGCTCGAAGTAGTGCGCCCGCCCGGCGCAGAGCCCCTCGAGGAGCGCCCGGCGGCCGGAGGCCCTGGCGAGCGGCCGGCTGCGGTCGATCTCCTCCGGCGATTCGCCGTGGAAGATGTCCACCGCGCCGGGCTCCCCGCGGGTCTCCCAGGAGAGCTCGAAGCCGCCTGCCGCGGTCCGGACCGCCGCCGCCCCCGCGATCGCCGCCGCGGCGGCCTCGGCCGCGCCGTCCCCCGGGGGGCGGCCGGCCAGCGTGTCGTCTGCGTCGTGCATGGGGAAGCGAGCTTAGCACATTCCGCCCGGCGCGCCACGCCGAAAATGCCCCCGCGCCGGGCCGCGCCCCGGTTGACATCGCTCAGGCCGGCGGCTAAGATTCCGGCGCCGCAAGAAAAAAATAACCGCCCGAAAAAGCAGAGGGAGAGCCCATGCAGGCGTTTTGGGGCTGGTGGCAGCACCTGCCCGCAAGGATCGACCCGGTGATCCTCCAATTCGGGTCGTTCAAGCTGCAGTATTACGGCCTGATGTACGTCGTGGCTTTCGCGGTGACCTATCTCCTGGTTTCCCGCCGGCTGCGGCGCGAGGCGCGCTTCGCGGCGCTCGCGCGGCAGCAGGTCGCCGACCTCCTCACGTTCGCCGTCCTCGGCCTCATGATCGGGGCGCGCCTGGGCTACGTGCTCTTCTACAACTTTTCCTACTACGCCGCGCATCCGCTGGAGATCTTCCTGCCCTTCGACTTTTCGGACGGCTTCCGCTTCACGGGGATATCGGGGATGTCCTTTCACGGGGGGCTCATCGGGGCGCTCGCCGCCGGCTTTCTCTACGCCCGCCGGCAGGGGCTCGACCTCCGGGAGCTCCTCGACCTCTTCCTGCCCGCGATCCCCCTCGGCTACACCTTCGGCCGTCTGGGGAATTTCATCAACGGCGAGCTCTACGGCCGGGTGACGGCCGCGCCGATCGGCATGCGCTTCCCGCTCGCGCCGGACGCCTCCCTGCGCCATCCCTCGCAGCTCTACGAGGCGTTCTTCGAGGGGCTCGTCCTCTTCGCCGTGCTCTGGGGCCTGCGCCGGGTGAAGGCGCCCGCCGGGGCCATGCTGGCGTTCTACCTGGTCGGCTACGGGGCCGTCCGGTTCTTCATCGAATTTTTCCGCGAGCCCGACGCGCACCTCGGGCTGGTGGCGCTCGGCCTCTCGATGGGGCAGCTGTTGTGCGCGGCGATGGTCGCCGCCGGGGTGCTCGTGTTCGCCTGGCTGCGGGCGCGGGCGTAAGCCGCAGCCGCAGGGGGCGGCGCCGGGGGCTCGCCCGAAACGGGAAAGGAGATGCATGGCCATGAAAAAAGCATTGGGAGGGATCAACGCGCTCTACCCCACCCCGACGGTCATCGTCGGCGCGGTGGTCGAGGGCCGGCCGAACTTCATCACCATCGCCCATGTCGGGATCGTGAACCACGCGACCCCGCACCTGATTTCGATCAGCATGGGCAAGGTCCACCACACGAACCCCGGGATCCGCGAGCACCGGGAGTTCAGCGTGAACCTCCCCGGCGAAAACCTGGTCGTCGAGACCGACTACGTCGGCATGGTCTCGGGCAAGAAGGTCGACAAGTCGGGGATCTTCGAGCTCTTCTACGGCGAGCTCAAGCACGCGCCCATGATCCAGGCCTGCCCGGTCTGCATGGAGTGCCGGCTTTTCGACACCTACGACACGCCCACCCACGACCTGTTCATCGGCGAGATCGTGGCGACCCACGCCGAAGAGGCGGTTCTCTCCGAGGGCAAGATCGACCTCGCCAAGGTGCGGCCGCTGCTCTTCGACTTCAGCTCGGTCAAGTACTGGTCCCTCGGGGCCCCGGTGGCCGGCTGCTGGAGCGCGGGCAAGCAGATGAAGAAGCGCTAGCGGCCATGCGGCTCGAATGCGAAGCGCTCGCCTACCGCTACCCGGGGGCGGCCGGCGAGCTTTTCCGCGCGCTCGACTTGAAGATCGCGGCGCCGGGCTTCCACGCGCTCTTCGGCCCCTCCGGGGTGGGGAAGACGACGCTCGCCCGGATGCTGACCGGCGCCATCGCGCCGGAGTCCGGGCGCATCCGCTGCGAGGGGGCGGGGCGGATTCTCTACACCTATAACCTCGAGCGGCTGCCCGGCTGGACGAGCCTCGCCGACCACCTGGCGGCGGTCGCCCCCGCCGGCGGCGGGGCGCTCGCCGCGGAGCTCGCCGCCGCCTGCGGGATCGAGGCGTTTTTAGGCGAGCGCTTCCACCGCCTGTCGCTCGGGCAGCAGAACCGGGCGAACCTCGTGCGCTACCTGCTGCAGGATTTCGGCCTGCTCATCATGGACGAGAGCCTCGCCAACGTGGACGAGGCGACGCGCGAGCGGATCATCCTGCGGCTGAAGGCGCTCTTTCCGGAGCGCGTTTTCCTCTACATCTCCCACAACGTCGCCGAGGTGGCCCGGTTCTGCCGCGAGGTCTTCGTGCTGCGCGGGCCGGCGAAAACGCCCCAGGTCGTCGGCGTGCGCGGCTGCGACGCGGCCGAGGGGTCCGGTCCCGCGGCGCCCGCGGCGCTCGAGCGCGCCATGCTGGAGATCGTCCATGCTGCTTAGGCGCCTCCACCAGTTCCTGCTGCTCTACGCGCTCGGGGTCGGCGCGCTTTTGCTCCTCAAGGCGGCGCTCGGGCTTTCGGACTACGTCATCCCCGCCCCGGCCGAGATCTGGGGAACCGCGCGGCGCTATTGCGGGCTGTATGCCGCCTCCGTCGCGAACACGCTCGCGGTCGCCGTTCTCGGGCACCTGCTCTCGATCGCGCTCGCCACCGCGGTGGGGGTGATCGGCCGCCTGACCGCCTGGGCCGGCTCCTTCATCCGCATGGCGGCCTACAACATCCAGGCCTACCCCATCGTCGCCGTCGCCCCGATCATCTTCATCCTGCTCGGCGACGGGCTCGCCTCGCGGCTTTTGATCGCGGCGATGATCTGCTATTTTCCCCTGCTGCTCGCCTTCATCGGCGTCTTCTCGGAGCCGGTGCGGGAGGTCGAGCACTTTTTCGTCTCGACCCGGCGCATGACCTGGCGGCTCGAGATCAAGATCCGGGCCTTCGAGAACATCGGCAAGCTTTCCACCGTCGTCGTCGGCAGCGCCACCATGGCGGTGGTCGGGACCATCGTGGCCGAGTTCATCGCCGCCACCGCCGGGATCGGCTACCGCATCCGGATCGCGCTTTACCAGAGCGATCTGGCGAAGATCCTGCTCGCGCTGTTCCTGATCGGGATCGCCACCTCGCTTTACCTGGTGGCGCTCGAGTGGGCCGGGGCGGCGCTCGAGCGCCGCCTGAAGCGCGCCTGAAGGCGCGGTTCTCTCCGGGAGGGTCTAACGCGCATGCAACGGTTATGGGCGTTGGGGGTGCTGGGCGCCGTGCTGCTCCTTGCCTGCGGGGCGAAGGAGACGCCCGAAATCAACTACCGGCTCAAGTGGCTCGTGAACGTGAGCGTCGTGGGGGACGTCTTCGCCGCCGAGCGCGGCTTCTTCGCCGGCAAGGGGCTCAAGGTCAACGTCAAGCCCGGCGGGCCGGAGCGCGACGCCCTGAAGGAGCTCGAGATGGGCCAGGCCCAGTTCGGGGTGGCCTCGGCCGATCAGGTGCTCCGCGCCGCCGCCAAGGGGGCGCCGGTCGTCGTGCTGGCGCAGCTTTTCCAGGTGAACCCGCTCAACTGGATCTACCGCCCGGAGCGCACCCCGTTTGCGGGCGCCGCGGACCTCAAGGGGCGCACCATCGGGGTCACCTTCGGCGGCAACGACGAGGCGGTCCTGCGCGCGCTGCTCGCCCGGCACGGCATCGACGAATCCGAGGTCACCCTCTTCAGCGTGCGCTACGACTACACCCCCTTCTACGAGCGGCGGGTCGACTTCTGGCCGCTCTACATCAACGCCCAGGCCCCCATCATCGCCGACAAGCTCGAGAAGGCGGGCGAAGCCTTCGCCTTCATGAGCCCGGACAAGCTCGGGGTGCGCTTCGTCGCGAACTCGGTCGTGACCACGCGCGCGATGCTCGCCAAGCACCCGCAGACGGTGCAGCGCTTTCTCGACGCGCTGCTCGCGGCCTGGCGCGAGGCGCTCGACCCGGCGCACGAGGAGGCGGCCGTCGCGGTGCTCCGCGCCGCCGACCCGGACACCCCCGAGCCGACGCTGCGCCGGCAGCTCGCCGCGACGCGCGCGCTCATGCAGCCGCCGCCCGGCGCCGCGTTCGGTGCGATCGATCTGCCGGCCTGGCGGCAGACCGCCGAGATCATGACCGCCCAGAAGCTCATCGCCGGGCCGCCCGCCGTCGAGGAGCTGCTGGCGCCCTTCGGAAAGCCGTTGCGGTAGCCATGGCCGCGGTCAAGCGAAAAAAACTGGCGGAGGTCGTAATCGAGGAGATCGCGGCCTTCACGGCCCCGCTCCCGCCTCTGCCCCGCTGCTCGCGCTTCCGGCGCACCCACAGGAAGCCGTGAACGCGGTCGCGCTTCCCTGGCCTTCGCTCGGCCACCGCTTCGAGGCGGCCGCGACCACGGGGGGAAATCGTTTCAGATCTCCAATCGGCTTGCGCGCCGCCGACCGGGAGGTGAACCGGCGTGCGGACCTCCTGCGCCGTTTGGGTGTGCGCCAGGGGGAGGCGGTCGCGCTGATGCTGCATCCGGCACACCGCCGGGACGAACGGTTTCTCGAGGGGCTGTCCGCCGACCCACTCCTGTAGGCTCGAGCGGCCTGCGCGGCCAGGCGGGCGACATGACGATGCTCGGGCCGCCCTTCATCGTGACGCGGTCGGAGATCGACGCGATCGCCGCGCGCCTCGAGCGGGTCATCGGCGCCCTGGAGAAAAAACTCGGTCTGTGAGATAACGATTCCCGGCGGCAAGCCGCTCGGTTCAACCTCGACACGCCAGGAGGCCGCGGATGGCGCACCCCCCGATCGTCGCCGGCACGCAGGGCAGCACCCTCGCGATCACCTTGAACCGCCCGGAGAAGCGCAACGCGCTCACCTTCGAGATGATGGAGGCGATCGCCGCGGCGGTCGAGAAGAGCGTGCGGGACCCGGCGGTGCGGGCGGTCGTTTTGAAGGGCGAGGGGCCGGTCTTCTCGGCCGGGGTCGACCTGAACGCGCTCGCCGGCCTGATCGGCGCCGTGGCGGGGCTCGAAGGCCGCACCGGTCCGTGCCTGCGCGCCGAGATCCACCGCGCCCAGCAGTGGCTGAACCGCCTGGAGGCGATCGAGGTCCCCATCATCTGCGCCATGCACGGCGGGGCCTACGGCATGGCGATCGAGCTCGCGCTCGCCTGCGACATCCGACTGATGAGCGCCGACTGCACCTGGGGGCTTCCCGAGGCCCAGTACGGGATCATCGCCGACCTCGGGGGGACCGCCCGCCTGGCGAAGACCATCGGGGCCGGCCGCGCCCTGGAGGTGCTCATGACCGGCGGCCGCTATCCGGCCGACCGGGCGCTCGCCTGGGGCCTCGTCAACCATCTCTACCCCGACCGCGAGGCGCTCGCCGCCGGGGCCGAGGCGCTCGCCGCCGCGATCGCGAACATGGCGCCGCTCGCCGTGGGCGCCTTCAAGCGCATCGTCAAGCGCGGGGAGGGGGTCGACCTCATGACCCAGCTCGGCATGGAGGCGACCCTGCAGAGCGCCCTCCTCGAAAGCGCCGACTTCCAGGAGGGGATCGCGGCCCGCTTCGAAAAGCGGCCGCCGGCGTGGAAGGCGAAATAATCCGCGAACCGGGAGCGTGACGCGATGATCACCGGGATCGGGCACCTCGGCCTTTTCGTCAAGAGCATCGAGCGGGCCGTCGAGATGCTCGCGCAATTCACCCCCCTCGAGAAACCCGCGATCCGGGAGGTCCCGGAGCGGGGCATCCGCATAGCGCTCGTCCAGATCGGCGCGGTCGGGCTCGAGCTGATCCAGGACCTCCACCCCGACGGGCCGCTCGCCCGGACGCTTTCCGAGAAGGGCAACTTCATCCACCATGTCTGCCTGCTCACCGATGCGATCGAGGCCGATGCCGGCCGCCTCTCCGGGCAGGGGGTCGCCTTCCTGGACCCCCAGCCGAAGGTGGGGCTCAGGGGCAAGAAGATCGTCATGTCGACCCCGGCGGCGCTCGACGGCATCGCGATCGAGCTCTCCGAGCCCTGACGCCTCCCCGCGGGCCGCTTTTCCCTTGCTTTGACTGGGGGAACCCTCTACAAAACCAACACGCGGCGCGGGCCCCCGCGGGCCGCGGCGGCGGTGCCTTTTAACGGCAGGAGGTGCGGGATGGAAAAGCTGTGCGCGCTGCTGAAGATTCCGGCCGCGAGCCTGGAGCCGATCAACGCCCTGCTCACCGACCCCGGAAACCCGACCGTCGCCGGCCTGCTCGCCGTCGTGGCGCGCCACGGCGGCCCCGAGGAGATCAACCGCCGGGCCCGGGAGAACGGCCGGCTGGAGGCGCTCCTCAAGCGCCTGAAGGAGATGCGCTCGCCCCATGTCGAGGCGCTCCAGTGGCTGGCCGAGCAGCGGGACCGGAAGGCCTTCGTGCGGTATGCGGACTTCGTCCGGCAAGCTTCGGGCGGCCGCCGGGACGCGGCGGATCTGAACGCCGAAAACGCGGTCACCCTCGAGGTGAGCGCCCTGCAGTATTTTCCCTGGCTGATCGCCCAGGCGCGGCGCGCGATCGAGGCGGGCGAGCTCATGCCCGGCCGCTTCATCCGCGTCCGGCGCATGGTCGAGCAGCAGGACGACGCGGGGGAGATCCTCGCGGTCGCGGCGGCGATGCAGATCATCGGGGCGAGCTACGTCGAGACCCTCGACACGAAGGGGACCGACGGCTCGAACGTCCACCTCGGCGGCCCCGAAACCATCACCGGCTACTTCGGCGGGATCGGCCAGCCGAACGACCATGCGCTGAAGTGGGTGGACGAGTTCCTCAAGTACTACACCGCCTACGGGATCCGCCAGGTCCTCAACATCAACCCCGGGACGGTGCTCGCGGGCCACCTGCTGCACCGGCTCGGGGTGGACAACGAGTTCAAGATCTCGGTCTTCATGGGAAACGACAACCCCTTCTCGATCCTCTGGACGCTTCTCACCGCGCGCCTGTTCGCGCGGCCGGACGGCACCACCGCGCTCATCGGCTTCAACCTGTCGAACTCGGTCGACAACGAGACCATCCGCCAGGCGGCGCGGATCCGCCGGGCGCTCGGCCTGGAGGCGGTCGTGCGCTTCGAGCACCACGTGACCGAGACCTGGAAATCGATCGTGCGCCAGCCCTACAACCGCCGCGAGGAGCTCGTCCGGATCGCCGCCGAGGTCCCGAACATCTCGGCCAAGCACGAGGGCGGCGAGCCCGAGGTCGAGCGGACCCTCGACCACCCCTCGGACATCCTCGACTACTTCGCGGCCAAGGCCGACCTCGAGGCCGCCGGGCTCATGCCGGCCCTCGAGCGCAACTACCTGGAGAAGCACCGCTCGGCGAATCTGACGGCCGCGGCCCTGGTCGCGGCCGGAATCGGCGTCGTCTGCGCCGAAAAGCTGCACGCACCGGACGGCGCGCGCTAACCGGCGGCCGCCGACCGCCGCCATCGCCTGAAGGAGGGACCATGCACGACCCGCTCTTCGAGCCGTTCACGATCAACCGCATGGAGGTCAAGAACCGGATCTACATGCCGGCCATGCACATGAACATGGCCCGCGACTTCGAGGTCACCGACCCGCTCGTCGCCTTCTACGCCGAGCGCGCGGCCGGGGGCGCGGGGATGATCGCGGTCGGCTACGCGACGGTGGACGAGCTCTCCGGGGGCCCGCTCAACATCGGCGCCCACGAGGACCGGTTCATCCCGGGGCTTGCGCGCCTCGCCGCCGCGATCCGCGAACCCGGCGCCCGCGCGGTCGTGCAGATCAACCACGCCGGCCGCTACAACTTCTCCTTCTTTCTGGACGGCAAGCCCGCCGTCGCCCCCTCGCCGGTCGCCTCGCGCATGACCGGCGAAACCCCCCGCGAGCTCGCCCTCGAGGAGATCGGCGCGGTGGTCGCCCGGTTCGCCGCCGCGGCGGGGCGGGTGCAGGCGGCGGGCTACGACGCCGTCGAGGTGCTCGCCGGCACGGGCTACCTCATCAGCGAGTTCCTCTCGCCCCTCACCAACCGGCGGACGGACGCCTACGGCGGAAGCCTCGAGAACCGCATGCGCTTCGGCGTCGAGGTGATCGCGGCCGTGCGCCGGGCGGTCGGGCCGGACTTTCCGATCATCGTGCGCATGAACGGCAACGACTTCATGCCCGGCGGAAACAGCCGCGCCGACCTCATCGCCTTCGCCCGCCGCCTCGCCGCCGCCGGCTGCGACGCCCTCAACGTGAACGTCGGCTGGCACGAGGCCCGCGTCCCCCAGATCGTGACGGCCGTCCCCCGCGGGGTCTTCGCCTACCTCGCGCGGGGAATCCGCGAGCAGGTCGCGGTCCCGGTGGCGGCCGGCCACCGCATCAACGACCCGGCGACCGCCCGCGAGCTGATCGCCGACGGCATGTGCGACTTCGTCGCCATGGGGCGCGCGCTCATCGCCGACCCCCATCTCCCGCGGAAGGCCGCGGCCGGCCGCGAGCGGGAGATCACCCACTGCGTCGCCTGCGCCCAGGGGTGCTTCGACAACATCTTCAAGCTCAAGCCCGTCGAGTGCCTCTGCAACCCGCGGGTCGGCCGTGAGAGGGAGACCGCCGCGCGCCGGGCCGCCAGGCCGAAGAAGGTGCTCGTGGCGGGCGGCGGCCCCGGCGGCATGAGCGCGGCGCTCGCGGCCTGCGAGCAGGGCCACGCGGTGGATCTCTACGAGCAGGGCGGGCGCCTGGGCGGGCAGCTCGCGCTCGCCGCCGCCCCTCCGGGCCGCGGCGAGTTCGCCGAGCTGGCGCGCAACCTCGCCGACCAGGTCGCCCGGAGCGGCGTTCGCGTCCACCTGAACCGCGCGGTCGACGCGGCGCTGATCGGCCGCGAGAAGCCGGACGCGGTGATTCTCGCGACCGGGGCGGTCCCGCTCGCCCCCCCCATCCCGGGCGCGGAGCTTCCCCACGTCGTCCAGGCCTGGGAGGTGCTCGCCGGCCGGGCGGCCGTCGGCCGGCGGGTCGCCGTCGTGGGCGGCGGGGCGGTCGGCGTCGAGACGGCCCTCGCCCTCGCCGAGCGGGGGACGCTTTCCGGGGAGGCGGTGAAGTTCCTGCTCGTCAACCGCGCCGCCGACCCGCAGGAGCTCTACGAGGCGGCCGTGCGCGGCACCAAGCAGGTCGTCCTGATCGAGATGATCGACAAGCTCGGCAAGGAGATCGGGCGCACCACGCGCTGGGTGATGCTCCAGGACCTCTCCCGGGCGGGCATCCAGACGCGCACCTCGAGCCGGGTGGTTGCGATCGTCCCCGGTGGCATCCGGATCGAGAAGGGGGCGGCGGTCGAGGAGCTCGCCGCCGACACGGTGGTGCTCGCCCTGGGCGCCGCCCCCCACAACCCGCTCGAGCCGGCGGTCAAGGCGCTCGGGATCCCCTGCCGCGTCGTCGGCGACGCCGGCAGGATCGGCTGGGCCTTCGACGCCATCCACCAGGGGTTCGAGGCGGGACGAAGCGTTTAAGCCGCCGCGTCGCGGCGGCCGGCCGGAGGAGAACACCCGCAGGAGCGAAAGGAGTCTGCAGAAATGGCGAAGCGCAGCGATTTGATGACCCGGGGGCCCGAGCGGGCGCCGCACCGCGCGATGCTTAGGGCCGACGGGTTCACGGACTGGGAGATGGAGCGGCCGATGATCGGCATCGCCAACTCCTTCAACGAGATCATCCCCGGCCACATGCATCTCGACAAGCTCGTCGAGGCGGTCAAGGCCGGGGTCTACGCGGCCGGCGGCACCCCGGTCGTCTTCAACACGATCGGGGTCTGCGACGGGATCGCCATGAACCACGTCGGGATGAAGTACTCGCTGCCGAGCCGCGAGCTGATCGCCGACTCGCTCGAGATCATGGCGACCGCCCACCCCTTCGACGGGCTGGTGCTTCTCGCCTCCTGCGACAAGATCATCCCCGGGATGCTGATCGCGGCGGCGCGGCTGAACATCCCGGCGATCTTCGTCTCCGGCGGCCCGATGCTCCCGGGCCGCTTCGAGGGGCGTCCGGTGGGGCTCGACAAGGTCTTCGAGGCGGTGGGCCGCTTCAAGGGCGGCAAAATCGACGCGGCCAAGCTGCGGCAGTGCGAGTGCGAGGCCTGCCCCGGGGCGGGCTCCTGCGCGGGCATGTTCACCGCGAACACCATGAGCAACCTCGCCGAGGCGCTCGGCATGGCGCTGCCCTTCAGCGGGAGCACGCCGGCGGTCTACAGCGAGCGCATCTGGATCGCGAAGCAGACCGGCATGCAGGCGGTCGCGCTCGTGAAGCGGGGGATCGCCCCGCGGGACATCATGACCCGCGAGGCGCTGCGCAACGCGATCGCCGTCGACATGGCGCTCGGCGGCTCGACCAACTCCGCGCTGCACCTGCCGGCGATCGCCTGGTACGCCGAGGTCGACGTGGGCCTCGCGGACTTCGCCGAGCTCACCGAGCGGGTGCCCCACCTGACCTCGATCGCCCCCGCCGGCCCCCACCACGTGGTCGACCTCTACCACGCCGGCGGGATCCCGGCCATCCTGGCGGAGCTGCGCCGCGGGGGGCTGATCGACGACCGGGTGATGACCGTCGCCGGCCGGCCGCTCGGCAGGATGCTCACGGCGATCCAGGCCGGGATCCGGGACCCGGCGGTGATCCGGCCGCTCGAGCGGCCGGTGCACGCGACCGGCGGGCTGGCGGTCCTCAAGGGGAGCCTCGCCCCGCGGGGGGCCGTCGTCAAGCAGGCCGCGGTGGACCCCGCCATGCTCCGGCACAGCGGCCCGGCGCGCATCTTCGACTCCGAGGAGAGCGCCTTCCAGGCGATCGTCTCCGGCCGCATCCGCAAGGGCGACGTCGTCGTGGTGCGCTACGAGGGGCCGCGGGGGGGGCCCGGGATGCAGGAGATGCTCTCCCCGACGGCGGCGCTCGCCGGGATGGGGCTCGACCGGGAGGTCGCGCTCGTCACCGACGGCCGCTTCTCGGGGGCGAGCCACGGGGCGGCGATCGGCCACGTTTCGCCCGAGGCGGCCGCCCGCGGCCCGATCGCGGCCCTCGCGGAGGGCGACACGATCGCCATCGACATCCCCGGCCGCCGCCTCGACCTCAAGCTCCCCGCCAAGGAGGTCCGCCGCCGGCTCGCGGCGCTGCCGCCCTTCGCCCCCAAGGTCCGCTCGGGGTACCTCGCGCGCTACGCGGCCATCGTGTCGAGCGCCGACACGGGCGCGGTCTTCCCGCGCTGAGGCGCGGTCCCGGCAGCGGGCCGGAGGCGGGCCTCATCCCGCCGGGCGGCGGCGGGCGCGGTGCTCGGGCGCCGGCTGGGTCCAGCGGTCGAGCCCGCCTTCGTAGAACCACTTGTCCGGGAACCCCCGGCGGGTGGTGAAGGTGGGGTGCTGGGCCCAGCGCAGCAGCTGCTCGTAGGCCTGGTGCAGCCGGCGGAAGAGGCCCGCGTCCCCGCCCTGGTCGGGGTGGTGCTTCTTCGCCTGGCGGCGGAAGGCGCGCTTGATGGTCTGCTCGAGGTGCGGGGAGTGCAGGTCGCTGCGCTTGAGCTTGAGGGTCGTCATCGAGCGCGCCATGCGGGAGGGCTCGCGGACCTCGATCGGGCGCACCGAGTTGATGTCGCCCTCGATCGGTTTCGCCTTGCTCAGGATCAGGCGCGAGGCGGCGTAGCGCTTCTTCGTCCGCCGAACCTCCTTCCACCAGGCGTTGCCCAAGATGTTGAACATGCGGCAGAAGGCGTCGACGGGCTTCCCCCCGTTTTGGCGCGGGAAGATGAAGCTCACGAGCTCGGTCGAGTTGTACGGCAGCATGTCGAGGACGACGAGGTGCTCGTCGAAGTAGAAGGTCGCGTAGCGGATCTGCAGCGCCTGGAGGAGACCGGTGCGGATGTTCAGGTTGTGGCGCAGCTTCTGGCGGCACTCGAGCGAGCAGTAGCGGCGGCGCTGCATGTTCTCGGTCGTGCCGCAGGCGAGGCAGCGGCGCACCGCGCCCCGGTCCTTGACGAGGGAGGTTTTCAGGCGGTCGGCTTTCACGGCTCTTTTTCCAAACGGGCGCAAACGCAACATACTAACACGGCGGATGACCGCCGGTAAAGGGTCGCGATGATTTTCCTGGCGGTCACCCTCCTGATCTCCGGCCTGCTGCACTGGGCGCTCTGCCGCTTCGCGCTGAGGCTTTTCGCCGTCGCCCATCCCGGGGCGAAGATGCTCCTCGCCGCCCTCTTCGCGCTGCTCTCGATCGCCTTCATGGCCGCCTTTCTCCTGCTGCGCTGGACCGAGAACGCCTGGACCATCAACCTCTACCGGGCGGCGGCGGTCTGGTTCGCGCTGTCGGTGAACCTCGCGCTGGCCGCGGCCGCGGCGTGGCTGCTCTACGGCGCGATCCGCGCGGCGGGGGGGCCGCCCGCCCTCTTCCGGCCGATCGGCGCGGCGGCGCTGATCGCCGCGCTCGCCGCAAGCCTCGCCGGGTTCTGGAACGCCTTCCACCCCCGCGTCGCCGCGGTGGAGGTCGCGCTCGAGAACCTGCCGCCCGCCTGGGAGGGCAAGCGCATCGTGCAGCTCTCCGATCTCCACCTCGGCCACTTCCACGGAACGGACGGGCTGCTCCGGCTCGCCGCGCGCCTGGCGGAGATCTCCCCGGAGCTCGTCCTCATCACCGGGGACCTCTTCGACGGAATGAGCGACGGGATGGAGGGCTTCGCCGAGCCGCTCAAGCGGATCGAGGCCCGGCGCGGGGTCTTTTTCGTGAGCGGCAACCACGAGGTCTACGCCGGCCTGCGGCGCTCGCTGGCCATCGCCGCCGCGGCGGGCATGCGCGTCCTCGAAAACGAGGTGGCGGAGGTCGAGGGGCTCCGCCTGCTGGGGGTCGCCTACCCCGGGGTCGCCGACGAGCGCGAGATCCGCGGGATCGAGAAGATCCTTTCCCCGCCCGCGCCGGCGCCGCCCGTGATCCTGCTCTTCCACACCCCGACCGACATCCGCGCCGCGCGCCCCCGCGACCGGAGAGCGGCCACCTATTTCCACCCCGACACCGATTATTCCCTCAACCGCCGGCTCGGGGTCGCGCTCCAGCTCTCGGGCCACACCCACCGCGGCCAGATCTTCCCCTTCGGCCTCCTGACGCGCTGGATCTACCGCGGCTTCGACTACGGCCTGCACCGCGACGGGGGCTTCGCCCTCTACGTGACGAGCGGGGTCGGCACCTGGGGGCCCCCCATGCGCACCGCCGCCGATCCGGAGATCGTGGTCCTGACCCTGCGCCGGGCCGGCTCGCCGGCGGGGGCTACGCCAACCGGCGGAAGCTCTGCGGGTCGGCCATGAAGTCGCGGGTGACGCGGAAGTGCTCGGTCTCCTCGTAGGCGACGGGGGCGAGCGGCGCGCGGTCGAAGTCGTAGATGACCGCCCCGGGGCAGGCGAGGATGAGCGGCGAGTGGGTCGCGACGATGAACTGGGCGTGGCCGGCCGCGCTTTCGCGGGCGAGCAGCCGCAACAGCTCGAGCTGGCTGCGGGGGGAGAGCGCCGTCTCCGGCTCGTCGAGGAGGTAGAGCCCCGGCGTCTCGAAGCGCTTCCGGAAGTAGGCGAGGATCGACTGGCCGTGGGACTGGGCCATGAGGGAGCGGCCGCCGTAGTAGGCGAGGATCCCGGGGTCCATGGTGGCCCACTCGTCCACGATGCGCGAAAAATTCTCGAAGACGTGCGCGCCGAAGAACGAGCCCGGCACCCGCCCGTTCGACCAGCGCACCGTGACGAAGCGGTAGAGCTCGTCCTCGTAGGGGTTCGGCTCGAAGCGCGCCCGCCGCTCGCCCTGCCAGATCATGATCCCGCAGCGCCGCGTGACCGCCTCGAGCAGCGTCGACTTGCCGCTGCCGTTTTCGCCGATCAGGAAGGTCACCGGCGCGGTCAAGTCCAGGCGGCGCGTCGCCCGCAGCACCCCGAGGTTGAAGGGGTAGCGGTCGGCGGCCGGGAACTTCTCGGCGTGGATCTCGATCGCTTCGAGGTGCATGGAACGGGCCTCCTCCCGGTTTTCGGGGATTGACAGCGTGCGCCGCAATGAGGCAACATGCGCGGCATCGATCCCTACCACAGATCCGGCGGCGAGGAAATCGCCGCCGCCCGCGCGGCGCCGCCCGCGCGGACGCCGGGCTGCCATGAGCGAGTACATCGAACACGACCGCGACCGGGTTTCGGTCGGCATCGTCCCCAAGCGCACCTTCACCTTCGCCGAGCCGCCGCACCCGATGCCCCTCGAAAGCGGGGCGAGCCTCGGGCCGGTCACGCTCGCCTACGAGACCTACGGGGAGCTCGATTCCGAGCGGTCGAACGCGGTGCTCATCTGCCACGCGCTCTCGGGCGACGCCCACGTCGCCGGCTATCACAGCCCGCAGGACGAAAAGCCCGGCTGGTGGGACTTCATGGTCGGCCCGGGCAAGGGGATCGACACGAACCGCTACTTCGTCGTCTGCGCGAACATCATCGGCAGCTGCATGGGCTCGACCGGGCCCTGCACCGTGAACCCCCGGACCCTTTCGGCCTACGCGCTCGACTTCCCGGTCGTGACGATCGGCGACATGGTCACGGCCCAGAAGCACTTGATCGACCACCTGGGGATCCGGCGGCTGCTCGGCGTCGTGGGCGGCTCGATCGGCGGGATGCAGGTGCTCGAGTGGAGCGTGCGCTACCCGGAGATGGTCGCCGCGGCCATCCCGCTCGCCACGACCATGAAGCACTCGGCGCTCGCCATCGCCTTCAACGAGGTCGCGCGCCAGGCGATCATGGCCGACCCGAACTGGAACGGCGGGGACTACTACCGCGGCGAGCCGCCGAAGCTGGGGCTCGCCGTCGCGCGCATGATCGGCCACATCACCTACCTCTCCGACGAGGCGATGCGCCTGAAATTCGGCCGCCGGCTGCAGGACAAGGGCGACTTCTCCTTCAACTTCGACGCCGACTTCCAGGTGGAGAGCTACCTGCGCTACCAGGGCCGCAAGTTCGTCGACCGCTTCGACGCGAACGCCTTCCTTTACATCACCAAGGCGGCCGACTACTACGACCTCGAGAAGCAGCACGGGCAGGGCTCGGCGGTGGCCGCCTTCTCGAAGGCGCGCGCGAAGTTCCTGGTCGTCTCCTTCACCTCGGACTGGCTCTACCCGACCTACCAGTCGCGGGCGATCGTGACGGCGCTCAAGAAAAGCGGCCGCGACGTGAGCTTCTGCGAGATCGAGGCCGACTGGGGCCACGACGCCTTCCTGCTGCCGAGCGAGCGGCTGACGGCGCTCATCCGCGGCTTCCTCGCGGCGGCCCACGCCGCCGCCCGGTGAGGAGGGAAGGCCCCCATGCGCTACGACCTGCAGATCATCGCCTCCTGGATCGAGCCCGGCGCGAAGGTCCTCGATCTCGGCTGCGGCGAGGGGGAGCTCCTCCAGCACCTGATCGCCGCAAAAGGGGTCGCGGGGACCGGGATCGAGAAAAACGAGGAGAAGGTCGCCCAGGCGATCGCCTCCGGGCTCTCCGTGCTGCAAGGGGACATCAACGCCGAGGTCGCCGACTATCCCGACGCGAGCTTCGACTACGTGATCCTGAGCCAGACGCTCCAGCAGGTCTTCGCGCCCGCGGCGCTGATCCGCCAGATGATGCGCATCGGCCGCCGCGGGGTCGTGAGCTTCCCCAACTTCAGCCACTGGCGGAACCGGCTCCAGCTGCTCTTGACCGGCTACGCGCCCGTCAGCCCGCAGCTCCCCTACCAGTGGTACGACACCCCCAACATCCGGGTGATCACGCTCAAGGACTTCCGCCGCTTCGTGCGCGACATCGGGCTGTGCGTGCTCAAGGAGGCCGCGCTCAACACCCACGCCGAGGACCGCCGCGGGAGCATCGCCCGCCGGTGGCCGAACCTGCGGGCGACCTACGGCCTGTTTCTGATCGGCCGGTGACTTTTTCCCGGTTTGTCCTTATGATAGCCCCATGAAGATCGTCTCCATCGCCGTCAGCAAGAAAAAGGGAACCCCGAAGACCCCGGTCGCCGAGGCCCGCCTCACGGCGGACCACGGGCTCGAGGACGACGCCCACGCCGGCCGCTGGCACCGCCAGGTGAGCTTTCTCGCCGCCGAGAGCATCGCCGCCGCGGCCGGCCGCGGCCTGGAGGTCGACTTCGGCGACTTCGCCGAGAACATCGCGACCGAGGGGATCGACTGGCTCGCCGTCCCACTCGGCACCCGCTTCCGCCTGGGGGATGCGGCCGTCGTCGAGATCACCCAGATCGGCAAAGAGTGCCACAACCGCTGCGCCATCTTCTACAAGGCCGGCGACTGCATCATGCCCCGCGAGGGGGTCTTCGCCCGCGTGCTCGCCGGGGGCGTCATCCGCACGGGCGACCCGATCGAACGCCTGCCCTGATTTTTCCGCCCCGCTCCGGCCGCCGGCTAAAGTTCGCCCCCCCCCCAACCGATAATAAAACAGCAGGCCGGCTTCGGCGCGCGCCCGAGCGCGAAGTGCACGCTCCAATCCAGGGACAAGAGGCTGATTCGTGTTTGTCATCATCGGATTCGTGGTCGTCCTGGTGTCGGTTTTGGGCGGCTTCTGGGAGGCGGGGGGGCCCTTCATGGTCCTCATCCAGCCGGCCGAGTTCATGATCATCGGCGGGGCGGCCCTCGGGGCGATGCTCGCCTCGGCGCCCAAGAAGGTGCTCGGGGACATCGTGCACAAAGTCCTCGGGGCGCTCAAGGGCCAGACCGTGACCCAGGCGACCTACCTCTCCGTCCTGAAGCTCCTCTACGAGCTGCTCTACATGGCGCAGAAAGAGGGCCTGATCGCGCTTGAAAAGCACATCGAGTCCCCCCCGGAGAGCGCGATCTTCTCGAAGTATGCGGACATCCTCGCCCACCAGCACCTGATCGCCTTCATGACCGACACCTTCCGCATGGTGATCATCGGCGGCATCGCCTCGCACGACCTCGAGGCCCTGATGGAGGGGGACATCGAGACCCACCACAACGACGTGAAGAAGCCGAGCCTGGTGCTCGCGAAGATCGGCGACACGATGCCGGGCTTGGGGATCGTGGCGGCGGTGCTC
Organism: uncultured Desulfatibacillum sp.; assembly: GCA_964573635.1. Lineage (GTDB taxonomy): Bacteria > Desulfobacterota > Desulfobacteria > Desulfobacterales > SpSt-501 > SpSt-501. The sequence continues at coordinate 36,489 of CAZNKG010000025.1, forward strand.
GGGATCGTCATCACGATGCAGGCGATCGACGGCCCGGCGGCCGAGATCGGCAAAAAGGTCGCCGCCGCCCTGGTGGGGACCTTCCTCGGGATTCTTTTGTGCTACGGCTTCATCCAGCCGCTCGCCTCGAACCTCGACATCGCGGGCGAAAAGGAGATGCAGATCTTCGAGGTCGTCAAGAACGCGATCACCGCCTTCGCGCGGGGCTTCAGCCCGCTCGTCTGCGTTGAGTTCGCCCGCCGCAGCATCCCGAGCGAGACCCGTCCGGCCTTCGCCGAGATGGAGGCCTACGTGAAGGAGAAGAAGTGAGCGATTCCGAGAAGCTCATCATCCGCAAGGTCAAGCGCAAGGGCGGCCACGAGGGGCACCACGGCGGGGCCTGGAAGGTGGCCTACGCCGACTTCGTCACCGCCATGATGGCGCTCTTCATCGTGCTGTGGATCATCGCCCACAACCAGAACATCCGCAGCTCCGTCGCCCAGTACTTCCGCGACCCCGGGGCCGTGCACAAGACGGCCGCCGGGGTCCTGAACGGGATCGACTCGATCAAGCCCTTCTCGGACCCGCGGCCGGTCGTGCCCCCGGTCCAGCCCGAGGCGCGGAAAAAGGAGGAGGCCGAAAGGCTTCAGGCCGAGGGCGAGAAGCTCGTCCGCACCGTGGCGGCCACCCCGGACCTCGCCAAGTTCAAGGATCAGCTCCAGGTGACCTTGACCCCGGAGGGCCTGAGGATCGAGCTGATCGAGCAGTCCGAGGGGCTCTTCTTCGACATCGGCAGCGCGCGCCTGAAGCCCGACGCGGCGAAGCTCCTGCGGCTGATCGGCGGCCGGCTCGCCCCGCTGCCGAACGACGTCGTGGTCGAGGGCCACACCGACAGCCGCCCCTATGCGACGGCCGGCTACAGCAATTGGGACCTGAGCACCGACCGCGCGAACTCGGCGCGCCGCGTGCTCGAGGAGGGCGGGGTGCGCGAGCGGCAGGTCGTCGGGGTCCAGGGCTACGCCGACCGGCGCCTGAAGAACCCGGCGAAGCCCCTCGACTTCTCCAACCGGCGCGTCTCCATCCTGGTCGCCTACCGCGCGGCGGAAACCGGCCAGGCGGCCGCGGCCGCCGCCCCCCCGCCGGCGACCGCCAACCGCCCCGGCTGAGGCCGGAGCCGGCGCGGGCCGGTTGACTTCGGCGCCGGGTCCGCGGTAGGCTCAAGGCATCGCCCCCGCGTGCGCCGCGCGACCGCCGGCGCCTGGCCGCCTCCCGGCAGGAGATGCGCCGATGATCCCGCACCGGCTCGACGTCATTCTCCGCGAGCTTCTCCCCGCCAACGTCCGCGAGCGCCGCACCCGGCGCCGGCAGGGGCGCTGCCACCTCGTCTTCGGCGCCCGCGACGAGAGCATCCTCGCCCGCATGGGCATCGCCTGCGACCGGCTGGGGCCGAAGCTCGTCGCCTTCCTGTGGGACGAGGCCGCGCCGTTCGAGCTCGGCGGCTTCCTCGTCGTCGACAACCTCGCCATGGGGGCGCCCGCCATGGGCGGGATCCGCGTGCTCCCGGACCTCGCCCCGGCCGACGTCCACAACCTCGCGCGGGGGATGACGCTCAAGAACGCCGCCGCCGACCTGCCCTTCGGCGGCGGCAAGGCGGGGATCCTGGCCGACCCCAACGCCCCCGCCGAGGCGCACCGCCGAACGATTGCCGGCTTCGCGCGGCTCCTCCGGCGCTACCGCGAGCTCTACGTCCCCGGGCCGGACGTCGGCTCGAACGACGCCGACATGCGCACCATCGCCCTCGAAAACGGCCTCGACGCCGCGGTCTCCAAGCCCGCCGAGCTCGGCGGAAACCGCATCGACGAGCTCGGCGCCGCCGCCGGCGGGGTCGTCATCGCCCTCGAGCGGCTGCTCGAGATCCTGCCGCGGCTGACCGTGCTTCCCCAGTTCGCCCGCCTCAAGACCCCGGCCCCCGCCGAGCTCACCCTCCTCATCCAGGGGTTCGGGGCGGTCGGCGCGCACGCCGGCCGGATCCTCGGCGAGCGCCTGCCCGGGGCGCGGGTCGTCGGGGTGAGCGACCGGGAGGGGTGCCTCTACGCCCCGGAGGGGCTGCCGGTCGCCGCGCTCTTCGACCTCTGGAAGCGCCACGGGACCGTGACGCGGCGCTTCTGCCGCGAGGAGATCCTGCCGCACGCGGGGCGCCACCCGGTCCACTTTTCGACCGACCCCGACAACCTGCTGCGCGAGAGCGCCTTCGGCCTCATCCCCGCCGCCCCGGTGTTCAACTACCTGGGGGCGCTTGCCTCGGATGCCGGCACCATGAGCGTCGAGCGCATGGGCGCCTGGTCGCTGATCGTCGAAGGGGCGAACACCTACTCGCCCGACCCCAACCGCAAGGCCGCGCGCACGCGCATGGAGCAGGCGGTCTACCGGGGGCGGGGCGTCATGATCGCCACCGACTACCTCGTGAACTCGGGGGGCGTGATTTTCGCCGCCCAGGAGCTCCTCGTCCCGACCCCCCCGGAGCTTCACCCGCCCCCCGCCGGCGGCGCGCAGGGGGCCGAGCGCTTTCTGGCCGCGCACGCCGCGGACTTCGCCGCGCTCTCGCGCCGGCGCCTTGCGGCCGGGGAGGCCTGGCGCGAGAAGGTGATCCGGCGCAACATGACCGAGCTCGTCGATCTGCTCGCCGGCCGCGCCGACCTCCTCCCCTGCCAGGCGGCCGAGAGCATCAGCGTGCGGCGGCTCGCCGCGCGCGAGGGCGAACGCACGGCCAAGGACATCATGGAGCCGATCCCGACCATCGCGAGCGACGCGGCGCTCGCCGAGGCCGCGGCGCTGATCGTCCGCGGCCGCGGGAACATCGTCGCCGTGCTCGGACCCGACGGCCGGCTCGCCGGCGTCCTCACCTCCTGGGACGTCACGCGCGCGGTGGCCGAGGGGCGCCACACCGAGAGCCTCGCGGCGGCCATGACCCGGGAGGTCGTCTCGGCCGCGCCCGGCGCCCGCATCCCCGAAATCGTGCGCGCGCTCGAGCAAAACCGCATCTCCGCCATGCCGGTCGTGGAGGAGGGCCGCGTCCTCGGCGTGGTCGGCGCCGACCTGCTCGCCCAGCGCTACCTGCCGTCGCTGCTGCGCGGCCAGGGCTCCGAGTAGCCCGGCCGGCCGCCCGCCCGCTCCGCGATCGCCTGGCCTGCCTTTTGCATTTTTCCCGGCGCGGCCCTCGGGCTGCATTCGATGAAACTCAATGGTTGAACAGGAGGAGCAGAGCATGCGCGGGAAAAAGAGTTGGTGGCTGGCGGCGGCGCTGGCGGTGCTGGGTGTTGTCTTTTTTGGCCTCGCGGCGCGGATGGTTGACGCCCAGTCGGCCGGCACCCCGGTCAACCTCACCGGGATGTGGGTGTTCGATTACGCGAACGGCAAGAAGGGCTGGATGAGCATCGTCTACCAGCCGAGCGGAAGCGCAAGCTACCTCGGCCGGTTCTTTCACCCCGACTTCGGCGAAACCGCCGTCAAAGGCATGACGGCCCGCGAGATGGTCAAGCTCGGTCAGGACATCATGTTCTTGACGGAATCCTCGACCGTCCAGTGGATCATTTTCGAGAAGATCGCCAGTCCCACGACGGTCTCCGGCAAGATCATGTCCCAGCCCGGAGGACTCTTTCCCGGCAACACGAACCAGATCCGCTTCATGGCGCAGAAAGGGTAGGCGCCGCCATGGATCTCCTGACCGCGATCCGGGAACGCGCCCGGGAGCTGGCCGGCGAGCTCGTCCCGCAGCCGGACGGCTCCCTCAAGCTCGAGCAGGTCGTCGCCGAGCGCAAAAGCTTTCTCTCCCGAAAAAAGGTCACCTACGTCTGCCGCCTGCGCGTCGACGAGCCGGGGCGCACGGTGCGCTTCTTCGAGACGCTCAAGGAGTCCGGCAGCGGCCTCTCCGGCGGGGGCGGCGACGACGAGCTCGGCCCCGGCTTCGGGTTCCGCAAGGAGACCTACGTTTACTCCGGGAAGGGCCGCGGGGGTTGCGTGGCGGAGCGGCTGCGGCTGCTCGGCGATCGGTTCACCTTCCGGTTCGACCACGGGAGGCTCCACGCGGCGCTGCGCCGCGAGGCGGAGGCGGCGGGCTTCGCCTTCGAGGCCCGCCTGACCGAAAAAGGGCTGTAGCGGCGGCCGGGCGGGGGACGGGCGCCGCGGGCGGCGGTCACACCGGCGGGCGGGTCAGGTCGAGGTGCTGGGCCTGGGCCACCGTGACGGTGATGACGTTCACCACGTTTTCCATGTCGGTGTTGCGGGGGAGCACGTTGAACGGCCGGCTGAGACCCATCAGCAGCGGGCCGACGGCGGTGGCGCCCCCCAAGCGCTCGAGCAGCTTGTAGGCGATGTTTCCGGAGCCGAGGTCCGGGAAGATCAGGACGTTCGCCGGGTCGCCCAGGCGGTTGAAGGGGTACATCCCGCGCAGCATCTCGGCGACGACCGCGGTGTCGGCGTGCATCTCGCCGTCGAGGGCGAGCCCCGGCCGGCGGGAGCGGGCGATCTCCGCGGCGCGCGCCACCTTGGCGGAGAGCGCGTGCCGGGCATTGCCGAAATTGGAGAAGGAGAGCATCGCGATGCGCGGGTCGATGCCCAGGAACTCGGCCATTTCCGCGGCGAGGATGGCGATCTCGGCGAGCGTCACGGCGTCCGGCTCGACGTTCACGGTGCAGTCGGCGAAGAGCAGCGTGCGCTGCTTGAAGATCATGAGATAGAGGCCCGCGACCGTCGAGACCCCCTTGCGCCGCGGGATCACCTGCAAAACGGGCCGGATGGCGGTCGGGTAGCTGCGGGCGATCCCGTGCACCTGGCCGTCGACCAGCCCCTCGCGCACCATCATCGCGCCGAAGACGTAGGGGCGCGCGAGCTGCGAGCGGGTCTCGTCGAGCGACCAGCCCTTGCGCTGGCGGCTTTCGAAGAGCTTGCGGGCGAACTCGTCGAAGAGGTCGTTCGCCTGCGGGTCGACGATCTCCATCCCCTCGAGGGGGAGCTGCAGCTCCTCGGCGAGGGCCTGGATCTTCGACGCCTCCCCCAGGAGCAGCGGCCGCGCGACGCCCTGCTTGACGGCTTGGGCCGCGGCGCGCAGGATCACGGGGTGGGCCCCCTCGGGGAGCACGATGCGCTTGGGGTTGGCCTGGGCGCTGGCGGAAAGCTTGCTCATCACCTCGCGCTCCGGGCCGAGCTGCAGCTCGAGGCGCCGCAGGTAGGCGCCGCCCTCCGGCAGGGGGGCCCCGGCCACCCCGCTTTCGACGGCCGCGCGGGCGACCGCCGGCACCACCCGCAGGAGAACCCGGGTATCGAAGGGCTTCGGGATGATGTACTCCGAGCCGAACTGGATGGGCCCGCCGCCGTAGGCCCGGATCACGGCGTCGGGGACGTCTTCGCGCGCCAGCTCGGCGAGCGCCCGCACGGCCGCCATCTTCATCGCCTCGTTGATCTTCCGGGCGCGCACGTCGAGGGCCCCCCGGAAGAGGTACGGGAAGCCGAGCACGTTGTTCACCTGGTTGGGGAAGTCCGAGCGGCCGGTGGCGACGATCGCGTCGGGCCGCGCCCGCTTGGCCTCGAGGTAGTCGATCTCGGGCTCGGGGTTCGCCAGCGCGAAGACGATCGGCCGGGCGGCCATGCGCCGCAGCATCTCCGCGGTGAAGGCCCCCTTGGTCGAGAGCCCCACCAGGGCGTCGGCCCCCTCCGCGGCCTGCGCGAGCGTGCTTAGCGGCGTGTCGAGGGCGAAGGCCTCCTTGTAGGGGTTCATCCCCTCGCGGCGGCCGCGGGCGACCACCCCGCGGGTGTCGACCAGCACGATGTTCTCGCGCCGCGCGCCGAGCGCGGCGTACATGCGGGCGCAGGCGATCCCGGCCGCGCCGGCGCCGTTCACGACGATGCGCATCGATTCCAGGCGGCGCCCGGTCAGCTCGGCCGCGTTCAGGAGCCCGGCGGCCGAGATGATCGCCGTCCCGTGCTGGTCGTCGTGGAAGACCGGGATGGACATCTGCCGCGAGAGCTCCTCCTCGATGTAGAAGCAGTCGGGCGCCTTGATGTCCTCGAGGTTCACCCCGCCGAAGGTGGGCTCGAGGAGCTTCACGGTGCGGATGAACTCGTCGGGGTCGCGGGTGTCGATCTCGATGTCGAAGACGTCGATGTTGGCGAAGCGCTTGAAGAGGACCCCCTTGCCCTCCATGACCGGCTTGCCGGCGAGCGGCCCGATCGACCCCAGGCCGAGCACCGCGGTCCCGTTGGTGATGACGGCGACGAGGTTCCCGCGCGCGGTGTACTCGTAGGCGAGCTCCGGGTCGCGGCGGATCGCCAGGCAGGGGGCGGCCACCCCCGGCGTGTAGGCGAGCCGGAGATCCGCCTGGGTGAGACAGGGCTTGAGGGGCACGACCTCGATCTTGCCGGGGCGCGGTTCGCGGTGGTAGGCCAAGGCTTCTTCTTCGTAGAGCATGGCGAAGGACCCTTTTTTTCTGAATCCGGCTCAGATTCCGCTTGACTTCCGCATGGCGACCTTGGCAATATGGTATCCGCCAAGCCGAATGACGCCGCGCTCGTTGTTGTCCGGCTCGAACGCGAAGGCTCAGACCCCCACGCCGACCGCAGCGGTGATCAGCTTACCAGCCCCCTGAGCCGCTAGCAAGCGTCATTCGATCCCAATCCCACGATTCCTCACTCTCAGCCGGCCCCGCTGAACGCGGGTGTCCCGCCGCCGGCCGCGCGGCACCGGGTCGCCGCCGGCGTGCCCCGGCCCGCAACCCCAACCAAGGAGGCCGCCCATGAACGCGACAATCGAAAAGGATTGCGGTGCCGCCGCGCAACCGTCGGATGCGTCCCCGCCGACGGAGCGCCAGGAAAAGGTGGTGGCCAAGGTGCCCCAGGGGTTCGACGCCCGGGTGAACATCCGGCTGGTCCCGGGGCGCGATTTCGAGCTTCATCCCGGCCGGGAGCCAGTCGCTCGTCATGATGAGCAACTTCCGGCCGCTCGCCTGCCGGCTCGACGGGCGCCGCCTGTGGATCGAAACCGAGATGGAGCAGAGCGCCGACGGCGAGCTTTGCGTGAGCGCGATCGACGCCCGGGGCCGGGAGCTCTTCACCCGCATCCGCATCGCGCCGCCGGGGATCGCGGCCGTCTGCCGGCCGTGCATCCCGCGGCCGTGGCGCATGGCGCTCGAGGTGCTCCCCGTCGAGGCGGAGCTTGCGCCTAGCGCCCGGCCGCCGCGAGCGCGGCCGCAAGCCACGCCGCGGCCTCGCGGATCAGCTCCGCCTGGTGGCGGGGGTCGCTCGCGAGGTGGTCGCCGCCCGGCTGGACGATCAGCCGCTTGGGCGGCGCCGCGGCGGCGTAGATCTCGCGGGCATGGGCCACGGGGACGACCTCGTCGGCCTCCCCGTGGATGACGAGGAGGTTCGAAACCGCGCCCAGCCCGGGGGCGAGGTCGAAGTCCTCCGGCGGCGGGGGCTCCATCCCCCGCCGCGCCGCGGCGGCGATCCGGATGCGCACCGGCGCGGCGTAGCTCACCACGGCGGCGGCGCCGAGCCGGGGGGCCGCCCGCAGGCAGACCGCCCCGCCCATGCTGCTGCCGAAGAGGCCGAGCGGGCGGCCGAGCCCCCCCCGGCGGCCGAGCGCCGCCGCGGCGGCGCAAAGATCGGCCACCCGCGCCTCGAGCGCCACGGTCGCGGCGCGCGTCCCGGCGCTCCCGCCGCAGCCGCGGTGGTCGATCCGCAGGCAGGCGACCCCGGCGGCGGCGAGCGCTTCGGCCAGGGCGACCTGCTTGGGCGAGCGGCGGTCGCTCCACAGCCCGTGGCAGCCGATGACCACCGGCGGGCGCGCCGGCGCCGCGGGAAGATGCAGCGACCCCTGGAGCGCGAGCCCGTCGGCCTCGAAGGCGAACTCCTCCACCCTCACCCCTGCTGCGCTTTCCGCCGTCATCCCGCCTCCTTGGGTTGCGTGTGGCGCCGGCGCGCCGACCCGGCCCCCCACCGATAGCGCCCCGGGGGCGGCCGCGTCAACCCCCGGCGGCTTGCCGAATTCTATTCGAATCCTCACATCCGTTTATCACAGGGCCGCCACCCTGGCGGCCGAAACGCGCTCCATGAACCCCTGCCGGCGGCCCCTGCAGGCCGCTTACGCCATGATCGCCTTTCTGGCCACTCGGTTCCTGCGCCTGACGGCCACCATCTTCGCGGTGGTGACGGTGGTCTTTTTCTCGACGCGCATCTCCGGCGACGCCGTCGATTTCCTGCTGCCGGACGGCCTGGACGAAAGCGCCCGGCTGGCGATGATCGAGTACCTCGGCCTCGACCGGTCGATGGCCGTCCAGTATGGGCGCTACCTTCGCGCCATCGCCGAGGGGCGGTTCGGCCTGTCGCTGATCGAGCGGCGGCCGGTCGCCGTGATCTTCGCCGAGCGCATCGGGCCCACCCTGAGCCTGCTCAGCGCCTGCCTCGCCGCAACGATCGCCTTCGGGATCCCCCTCGGGGTGGTCGCGGCGGTGCGCCGGCGCACGACCCTCGGCTCAGGCGTCATGGCCGCCGCCTTTCTGGGTTACGCCATCCCCAACTTCGTGCTGGCGATCCTGCTGCTGCTCCTCTTCTCCTACGCGCTGAACCTGCTGCCGAGCTCCGGGCATCAGAGCGCCGCCCACTATCTGCTGCCCACGGCGGCGCTGTCGGCCTACTTCGTGGCGGGGCTCGCGCGCTACACGCGCAACGCCATGCTCGACGTCCTCTCCCAGGACTACATCCGCACGGCGCGGGCCAAGGGGCTCTCGGAGGCCGCCGTGGTCTTCCGCCACGCGCTGCGCAACGCCCTGATCCCGATCCTGACGGTCCTCGGCCTGCAGCTCGCCACCCTGGTCTCCGGGGCGGTGGTCGTCGAGACCGTCTTCTCCTGGCGCGGGATGGGGGATTTGATCGTCAACGCGGCGATCCGCCGCGACTATCCCGTGCTGCAGTTCTGCGTGCTCGCCCTCTCGGCGGTGGTGGTCGCCGTCGGCTTCCTGGTCGACGCCGCCTACGGTCTCGCCGACCCGCGGGTGCGCCTGCAGAAGGGCGCCTGAGCCATGTCCGAAACCATTCTCGAATGTCCGCCGCTCGAAAGCGGGCCGGCGGCGGGAGGATCGACCAACGGAGCGGCCGAGCTCCGGCGGCGGGTCGACTGGGTGATGGCCGCCAGCCTCGTCCTGGGAATCCTGCTGCTCGGCGCCGCCCTGCTGGGCCCGCTCCTTTCGGCCTATGACCCCGACTCCCAGAGGCTCCTCGACCGCCTCAAGCCGCCGCTTTTCCTCGGCGGGGCGGCCGATCACCCCCTGGGGACCGACCCGCTCGGCCGCGATATCCTCACCCGCTGCCTCCACGGCCTGAGGCTGTCGCTCGCGCTCGCCTTCGCCGGCTCGATCCTGGGGCTGGCGGTCGGCGGACTGCTCGGCCTGGTCTCCGGCTTCGCCGGCGGGCTGGTCGACGACCTCATCATGGCGCTGGTCGATCTGCAGATCGCGGTCCCCTTCACGCTGATCGCGCTGCTCGCGGTCGCGGTCTTCGGCAACAGCCTCACGGTGCTGGTGGTGGTGCTGGGCGTGGCCTATTGGGAGCACTACGCGCGGCTCGTGCGCGGCCAGGTGCTCGCCCTCCGCGCCATGCCCTACATCGAGGCCGCCCGGGCGGCGGGCGCCTCGCCCGGGCGCATCGCCGTGCGGCACATCGCGCCCAACATCCTCTCCCCGGTCGTCGTGATGTTCACCATCAACGTCTCCAACCTGGTCCTGCTCGAGTCGGCCCTGTCGTTTCTGGGGCTCGGGGCGCAGCCGCCCACGGCGACCCTGGGGTCGATGGTCGGGCAGGGGCGCGACTACATGGCGAGCGCCCCCTGGATCGTGCTCGCCCCGGCGCTCATGATCGTGCTGCTGGCGCTCGCGGTCATGCTGCTCGGCGACGGGCTGCGCGACCGGCTGGACGTGCGGCTTCAGGACCGCTGAGGTTCAGGGTTCCCGGCGCCGAGCGGGCGCCGATGACAATCACCATAGCCACGCTTGAAAGGAGATCCCGGAAAATGCGCTGCATGCAACCGATCGCCCGGATGCGGATGGCCGCCGCCGTCCTCGCCCTGACCGCCCTGCTGGCCGCGCCGGCCGCGGCGGCCAAGGAGGAGCTCGTCGTCGGCGTCCAGAACATGACGACCTACATCGATCCGGGCAAGGACCACTCCAACGTCGGCTCCCAGTTCTACGTGAACACCTTCGAGCCCCTGATCGGCTTCGACCCCTCGGGAACGATACCGAAGCTCGAGCCGACGGGGCTCGCCGCGAGCTGGAAGCGCATCACCCCGCAGTTGATGGAGCTCAAGCTCCGCCCCGGGGTGCGCTTCCACAACGGCGAGCCGCTCACCGCGGCCGACGTCGTCTTCTCGCTCGAGCGCATGTTCAACCCGGCCTTCCCCCCCTACGTCATCCGGCGCAACGACTTCCTGGAGAACATGTACCGCGCGGAGGCCGTGGACGCCGAGACCGTGCGGGTCTACGCCAAGAAGCCCGAGCCGCTCTTCGAGACGCTGCTCAGCATCCAGCAGACCATGATCGTGCCCAAGCGCTACGTCATGGGGCTCTCCGGGCATCCCGAGGTGGACGAGAACTCGGACTACGAGGCCTTCGGGCTCAAACCGGTCGGCACCGGCCCCTACAAGGTGCGCGAGTTCATCCCCGGCGAGCGGCTGGTCTGGGAGCGCCACGAGGGCTACTGGGGCCCGCGGGCGCCGTTCAAGACCGTGACCGTCAAGCGCATCAACGAGCTCTCGGCGCGCATCACGGCGCTCAAGAACGGCGAGGTCGACCTCATCACCAACGTGCCCCCCGACCAGCTCGCGGCGCTGCAGTCCGATCCGAACCTCAAGGTCGAGGGGCTGGTGACCCCCCTCTTCCATGTCGTCATCTTCAACACCCAGCACCCCAAGATGGCGGACAAACGGCTGCGGCAGGGGCTCGCCATGGCGATCGACCGCGAGATGCTGAACAAGACCCTGTGGCTGGGCAAGGCGGTCGTGCCCCCTTCCCACACCTATCCGCAGTACGGCCCGCTCTACATGCCGGAGATCACGCTTTACGACTTCGACCCGGCGCGCGCCAAGGAGCTCATTCGGGCTTCGGGCTACGACGGATCGCCCATCCGCTACGACACCTTCTCGACCTACTACACCAACGGGCTGCTCGCCGCCCAGGCGATCCAGGAGATGTGGGCGCGCGCGGGGGTCAAGCTCGAGATCAACGTCGTCGAGAAATGGACCGGCGGCGACCCCGAGATGATGACCCGCAACTGGTCGAACCCGCTCTACTTTCCGGACCCCGCGGGGTCTTTCGGCACCATGTGGCACCCCACCGCCGCGGCGGTTCACGAGGGGCGTTTCAAGCCGAGCAAGGAGTACGCCGAGATCTGGAACCGCTTCCGCTATTCCACCGACCTGAACGAGCGCAAGCAGGCCTGGCGCGAGATCATGGCCTATATCCGCGAGGAGGTCCCCTTCGTCCTGCTCTACCAGCCCTATGAGTCCTTCGGGATGCGCCGGGCGCTCGACTGGAAGCCGCTTCCGGGGCACATCCCCTACGTGCTCGACTTCCGCGCCGGGCGGGTCGCGCTCGCCGGGAAATAGGGGGTGCCCATGCGCGCGACGCGGATCGCGATCGTGGCGGACATCCACCACGGCGCGGATTACCTGACGAAGCGGGGCGGCGCGGCCCTGCCGCTGCTCTCCGAGTTTTGCCGGGCGGCCGCCTCCGGCGGCTTCGACGCCGTGGTCGAGCTGGGCGACCGGATTTCGGACGAAGACCCCGCGGCCGACCGGCGGCGGGCGGCCGAGGTGGGCGCCGTCTTCGCGCGGCTGCCCGTCCCGCGCCACCATGTCAGCGGCAACCACGACCTCGAGCACCTGGACCCCGCCGAAAACGAGGCGGCCCTCGACGCCCCGCTCGGAAGCCGAACGGTCGCGCTGAACGGGCTGCGGCTCGTTTTCTGGCAGCCCGACACGCGGGCCCACCGCCCCGGCGGCTTTCGGCTGGCCGCCGGCGATCTCGCCTGGCTCGGGCGGGCGCTCGAGGGCGACGCGCCCGCGGTGGTCTTCACCCATGTCCCCCTTTCGGGGCACGGGCAGGATGGAAACTATTACTTCGAGCGCAATCCGCAGTACGCCGGCTTCCGGGATCAGCCCGCCATCCGGGCGCTTTTGGGCGGCTGCCGCGCGCCGCTTCTCGCCGTCGCCGGCCACGTCCACTGGAACACGCTCACCGTGCTCGACGGGGTGGCGCACATCAGCCTGCAGTCCCTGACCGAAAGCTTCACGACGCCGGGGCGGCCGGCGGGGGCCTGGGCGATCCTGGAGATCGATCCCGAGATCGTTCGTTTCCGGGTGCTGGGCGCCGACCCGGCGGCCTACGAGCTCCCCTTCCCCCGCGGGGGGCCCGGCCGCTGGACGGCGCCGCTGCCCCCCTTCGACCGCCTGGAGGGGGAGCGGAGCCGGCAGCGGGGGGAGGCGCAGGGGTGAGCCAGCCGCCGCCGGAGCCGCTGCTCGCCGTGCGCGGCCTCACGGTCGCCTTCCCCGGCCGCGACGGGCCGCTCGAGGCGGTGCGGGGGCTCTCCTTTTCGATCGCCCCCGGCGAGGTCGTCGCCCTCGTCGGCGAATCGGGCTCGGGCAAATCGGTCACGGCGCTGGCGATCATGCGCCTGGTCGAACGGCAGCGCGGCCGGATCACGGCCGGTGAGATCCTCTTCCGGCGGCGGGACGGATCGCGCGAGGATCTCGCCCGGCTGCCGGAGCGGCGGATGCGCGCGGTCCGCGGCGACGAGATGGCGATGATTTTCCAGGAGCCGATGACCTCTCTCAACCCGGTCTTCACGGTGGAGCGGCAGTTGACCGAGGTGCTCGTGCTCCACCGGAGGCTCTCCCGCCGCGCGGCGCGGGCGCGGGCGTGCGAGCTGCTCGAGGCCGTGCGCATCCCCGAGCCCGGCCGCCGGCTCTCCCAGTACCCCCATGAGCTCTCCGGGGGGATGCGCCAGCGGGTGATGATCGCCATGGCCATGGCCTGCCGGCCGCAGCTCTTGATCGCCGACGAGCCGACCACGGCGTTGGATGTCACCATCCAGGCCCAGATTCTCGAGCTGCTCCGGGGCTTGCGCGCGGAGAGCGGCATGGCGGTCCTCTTCATCACCCACGACCTGGGGGTGGTGGCCGAGGTGGCCGAACGCGTCGTGGTGCTCCGCGCCGGGCGGCGCTTGGAGGAGGCGCCGGTCGCCGCCTTCTTCGCCGCGCCGCGGCATGCCTACAGCCGCGCGCTGCTTTCGGCCGTTCCGCGCCTGGGAGCGGCGCCGGCCCTGCCGGCGCCCGAATCCGACGCCCCGCCGGTCCTGGAGGTGAAAGGCCTCGCGGTGCGCTTCCCCCTGCGCCGGGGGTTGCCGCGGCGGACCGTCGCCGTCCTGCACGCCGTCGAGGAGCTCTCCTTGGCGCTCAGACCCGGGGAGACCCTGGGCCTGGTGGGGGAATCCGGCTCGGGGAAGACGACGGCCGCACGCGCCGTGCTCCGGCTCGTCCCCGCGGCCGCGGGGGAAATCCGCGTCGCCGGCAGACTCTGGAGTGGCCTTGCGCCCGCGGCGCTCCGGCCGCTCCGGCGAGATGTCCAGATGGTCTTTCAGGACCCGTTCGCCGCGTTCAACCCCAACCACACGGTGCGCGAGATAATCACCGAGCCGCTCGCGATCCACGGCCGGGTCGACGCCGCCGAGCGGTGCGACCGGGCCTCGATGCTCATGCGGCGCGTGGGGCTCGACCCCTGCCTGCTGTCGCGCTATCCCCACCAGCTCTCCGGCGGCCAGCGCCAACGGATCGGCATCGCCCGGGCGCTTGCGGTCGCCCCCAAGGTCCTGCTCGCCGACGAGCCGGTCTCGGCCCTGGACGTCTCCATCCAGGCCCAGGTGATCGAGCTTTTGCTCGCGCTGCAGCAGGAGCTGCGGCTCGCCTATCTGTTCATCTCCCACGACATCGCCGTGGTGGAGCGGGTGAGCCACCGGGTCGCGGTGCTCCATCGGGGGGTGATCGTCGAGACGGGCCCGACGGCCGCCGTGCTGCACGATCCGCTGCATCCCTACACCCGGCGCCTGCTCGCCGCCGTACCCGTACCGCGCCCCGGGGCCCGATCCGCCGCCCGCCGCGCCGTCGAGCCCCTCGCGGCCGCAAGCCCCTTCTCCCGCCGCGGGGAGCCGCCGCCGCTGCCGCCGCTCGTCGAGGCGTCCGCCGGCCACTTCGTGCGCGCCGCCTGAGCGGCCCGGCGGCCGTCCGCGCGCGGTTTTCCTTGTCGCGCTGATGTTGGATGATGAAGTCAGATCCGGCGCATTCGGCCCACACGTGGCGGCGCGCCCCGCCGCCGGGGGGCGCCGACTAACCGGCGGCGCCGCAGCCGGCGTCCGGCCGTCAGCGCCAGTCCTCGCGCACCGGCGCGAAAATCTCCACGACCCGGGCGGGCCCCCGGAGGCAGCGCCCGGCGTGGGGGACCCCGCCGGGGATGTGGTAGGCCCCCCCGGCGGCGACGACCCGCTTGTCGGGTCCGATCGCCAGCTCCACCTCCCCGGAGAGGACCGTGCCGATCTGCTCGTGCGCGTGGGCGTGCTCGGGGACGGCCGCCCCGGCCTCAAGGGTGAAGAAGGCGACCGTCATCCGCTCGCCGTGCAGCACGCGGAACTCGACCCCCTCGGCGGGCTTCCGGGGGGCGAGCTCCCCGATGTCGAAAAAACCCATGGCGCGGGCTCCTTCCCGCGGGCGCGCCGTCAAATCCCGCAGATCTTGCGCACCTCGTCGTTGTCCGTCAGCTCGGCGACCGTCCCCTGGTAGCAGATGCGGCCGTTGTCGATGATGTAGCCGTAGTCGCTCAGGCCCAGGGTGAACTTGAGGTTCTGCTCGGCGAGCAGCACCGTCAGGCCGAGCTCCTTCAGCTTCCGGATGCGCTCGGCGAAGGTCTTCACCATGAGGGGGGCGAGCCCCTCGGTCGGCTCGTCGAGCAGCAGGAACTGCGGGTTGGTCATCAGCGCCCGGGCGATGGCGAGCATCTTCTGCTCGCCGCCGCTCAGCAGGCTGCCGCGGCGCCCGTCCATGGAGGCGAGCGCCGGGAAAAGCTCGTAGACCCGCTCCTTGTTCCACTCGGCGCTGCCCTGCGGCCCCCGGCGGGCGGCGATCTCCAGGTTCTCCCCGACGGTCAGGTCGGCGAAGATCCGCCGGTCGTCCGGGACCCAGCCGATCCCCAGGCGCGCGAGCCGGAAGGGGGGCAGGCCCGTGACGTCGCGGCCGTTCAGCCGGATTCGCCCGCGCGCGGGCGGCGCCACCCCCATGATGCTCTTGAGCGTCGTGGTCTTGCCGGCCCCGTTGCGGCCGAGCAGGCAGACCACCTGGCCCCGGCGGACGGCGAGCGAGATGTCGAAGAGGATGTGGCTCAGGCCGTAGTAGGTGTGGATGGCGTCGACTTCGAGCATGTTCACGCGTCTCCCAGGTAGGCGTCGCGGACCGCGGCGTTGCGCCGGACCTCCTCCGGCGGGCCCTGGACGATGGTGCGGCCGTGCTGCATGACCATGATCTGGGTGGCGACGTTGAAGACGACGTCCATGTCGTGCTCGCAGAAGAGGATGGTCAGCCCCTGCTCGCGGGCGAGCCGGGTCACCAGGGCCATCGTGGCGGCGGTCTCCTCCGGGCTCATGCCGGCGGTCGGCTCGTCGAGGATCAGCATCTCGGGCTCGTTGCCGAGGGCGATCGCGATCTCGAGCGTGCGCTTGTCGCCGTGGGAGAGCGAGCCGGCCACGTCGAGCTTTTTATCGATCAGGCCGACGCTCTCGAGGATCCGCTCGGTTTCCGCGACCGCCAGGCTCTGGGCCGGGCGGAAGAGGGCGGTGTGCAGCCGCTTCTGGGAGAGGACCGCGACCTGGACGTTGCGGAAGACGGTGAGGCGCGGGAAGATGTTGGCGATCTGGAAGGAGCGGGCGATCCCCTTGCGGCAGATCACGTGGGCGGGCAGCCCCGCGATCTCCTCGCCCCGGAAGCGGATCGAGCCGCGGCTCGGCTTGAGGTGGCCGGTGATCAGGTTGAAGAGCGTCGTTTTGCCCGCCCCGTTCGGCCCGATGACCGCGACGAGGTCCCCCGGCTCGACCGCGAGGTTGGCGCCGTCGACCGCCTTGAAGTCGTCGAAGGACTTGCCCAAATCCTCAACCCGCAGCATGGCCGCCCCTCTGCGCGTCGCGCGCCGCCCGCCGCCGCGCCCGGACCCGCGCCCACTCGCGGAAATTGATGCCCATGATCCCCTCCGGCAGGAAGAAGATGAGCAGGATCAGCACGATGCCGAGAACCAGGGTCCAGTACTCCGTGAAGCTGCCGACGAAGGAGCGCAGCGCGACGATGCTCGCCGCCCCGACCATCGGGCCGAAGAAGGTGAACCAGCCGCCGAGCAGGCACATGACGAAGATTTCGAGCGAGAGCACCCAGAACAGCATGTCCGGGAAGATCGAGCCCTCCAGGACGACGAAGAGGACCCCGGCCACCCCGGCGAAGAAGGTCGCGATCACGATGGCGAACAGCTGGTGCCGGCGCACGTTGATCCCCACCGCCTCGCAGCGCTGCGGGTTGTCGCGCACGGCCCGCAGCGTCACCCCGAAGGGCGAGCGCAGGATGCGGTGCATGGCGAGCAGGCAGGCCGAGACGACGACCAACAGGAAGGTGTAGGTCGGGGTCGTTCCGGAGATCGCCTCCGGGATCGGGATCCCGTGGATCCCGTCGTCGCCCGCCGTCAGGCTGTACCAGCGCAGCGCGATGATCCAGATGAGCGAGCCGAGCGAGATCTGCAGCATGCCGAAGTACAGCTTGTTCAGCCGCACGCACATCGCCCCGATGACGAGCCCGGCCGCCGCCGCCGCGAGCGGCCCGGCGAGCAGCGCGACCCAGGCCGGCAGCCCGGTCTTGGCGAGGATCAGCCCCGCCGTGTAGGCCCCCACCCCGTAGAAGGCGGCGTGGTGGAACTGGTAGATCCCGCCGTGGCCGACGAGGAAGTTCAGGCTCATGGCGAGCAGCCCGGTCACGAACATGACCCCGAGGATGTAGACCGTGAAGCGCGAGGCCATGAGCGGCAGGGCGAGCAGCGCGAGGAAGACGAGCACGCTCAACAGGGTGGATCGCGCACGGGAGGCTTCCGCCGCCACGGGCCGGCTCCTTTCTACCAGACCGATTTCAGCAGCCCGGTCGGCTTGAGGGTGAGGATGACGACGACCGCGAGATAGGGGAAGACGATCGCGAACTGCGGCCAGAAGAGCACCCCGAGGGACTGCGACACCCCGAAGATGAGCGAGCCCGCCAGGGCCCCCCAGATGTTGCCGAGGCCGCCGATGATGACGATCAGGAAGGCCTCGATGATGACGGTGTGGTCCATGCCGAGGGTGATGCTCACGGTCGGCGCGACGAGCGCCCCGCCGAGCCCGGCGAGAAAGCACCCCAGGACGAAGGCGAGCGCGAAGACCCAGCTCACGTTGATGCCGATCGCCCCCACCATTTCGCGGTCCACCGCCGCGGCGCGCGCGATCTTGCCGATGCGGGTCTTGTTGGAGAAGAGGTAGAGGCCCACGGCGACCGCCGGGCCGGCGAGGAGCAGAAAGAGGTTGTAGCGCGGCAGCGCCGTCCCCAGGAGCGTGACCGACCCCTGCAGGAAGGCGGGGGCGACGAGCGAGCGGTAGTCGGCCCCCCAGGTGAGCTTGACGAGGTCGCCCAGGATGAGCGCCAGCGAGAAGGTGAAGAGCAGCAGCATCAGGTGCTCGCGCTCGTAGAGGTGGCAGAAGAGCGTGCGCTCGGCGATGAGGGCGACCAGGGCGACGACGAGCGGGGCGGCGGCGAGGGCCGCCCAGAAGCCGGCCGCCCCGCCGCCGAGCGCCGTCGCGATCCCGTGGGCGCTGAAGGCCCCGATCATGTAGAGCGAGCCGTGGGCGACGTTCGGGACCCGCAGCACCCCGAGGATGAAGCTCAACCCCGAGGAGACGATGAACAGGATCATGGCGCGGCTCAGGCCGACCAACAGCTGGCTGACGATACCCGAAAAAGCGAAGGCGGTTTCCATGGCCTCGACCCGCGCCCCGGCCCCGGGGCGCATCGCCGGCGGGCGGGCCGGCCGCCCGCCCGCCGGAAGCGGGATCCGGGACTACTTCTTCGCGCGCGCCGCGGCGATCTCCTCGCAGGCGGGCATGACCTCCGCCCCGCGCAGCGTGAGGATGTCGGCGGCGATGGCGCCGCCGTGCTCGGCGGAGAGCTTGGTCGTGCCGAGGAACATCGGGTAGACGGCCTGGTGGTCGCAGGCGCGCATCTCCACCTTGCCGACCGGGGTATCGACCTTGAGCCCCTCGACCGCGTCGATGAACTTCTCCTTGTCGATCTTGCCGGCCAGCCGGAAGCCCTCGGCGATGAACTGCGCCGTGGTGTAGGCGTTGAAGGCCGGAAATCCCGGCGGGTTGCCGGTGGCCGCCTGGAACTCCTTGACGAACTTCTTGTTGGCGCTCAAATCCGGGTAGTAGTAGTGGTACTGGATCGTGCCCATGACCCCCTCCGGGGCGTTCATGCCGAGGGGCTTCAGGACCGAGTGGTCGGTCGCGGTGTGGATCCAGGAGGGGATCCGCATGTTGGTCGCCTTGATGATCTTGAGCACGTTCGCCATGCTCAGGCCGCCGGTGGCGAAGATGATGCAGTCGGGTTTCGCGGCCTGGATGGCCGTGAGGTACGGAACGAGGTCGGGCTCGCCCGGCTTCCACCAGGTCTTGCCGATCTGCTCGACGTCGGGCTTGATTTTGGTGAGGTTGCGCCACACCGCGTCGGCGAGCGCGTGGCCGTACTCGTAGTCGTCGCCGGCGATCCAGAAGCGCTTGAACGGCTTCTGGGAGAGGGCGACCGCCGCCGACTTGCCGGCCATCGCCGTGTTCTCGGCGGTGGAGAAGACGTAGCGGTGGCCGGCCTTGCCGGTGATGTTCTCGCTCTTGGCGGTCCAGACGAAGAAGGGCACCTTCTCCTTCTTGGCGACCGCCTCGGAGATCGCCATGGAGGCGCCGCTGTTGATCGTGCCGACCAGCACGTCGACGTTCTCCTTCATGACGAGCTCTTTCGCCATGTTGAGGCCGATGTCCACTTTGAACTGCTCGTCGCGGGTGGTGAACTCGATCTTGCCGCCGAGGACCCCCTGCTTGTTGATCTCGGCCAAGGCGAGCTTGAAGCCGTTCAAGGCATCGTTGCCGAACACGGCGGCCGGGCCGCTGTAGGTGTCGACGATGCCGACCTTGATGTTGCGCGCCTGGGCCCCGGGGGCCAGCGCGAAGGAGAGAACGGCGAACACGGCGACGGTCATCGGCAATGCGGCCAACAGGATTCCCTTTCTCATCGGTGCCTCCCTCGGTGGTCTGGTTGGTCGACGCGGCCCGGCGCGTGCGGCCGGCGCTGGAAGCGATCCTCATTTCCTATTCGCCTTGTATGGCGAAGTCAAGAGTCAACCGCGCCTTCCCGCTTTGACAAACGGCCCGTTGTCGTTTAACAGGCGGATAGACCGCGCCGCCGGGGAACCGACTACGCTTCAGGGGAGCGACGACCATGATCCGGATCAACGAGCACTACCTCAAGCTGCAGCCGACCTACCTCTTCACCGAGATCGCCAGGCGGGTCGCCGCCTTCCAGCAGGCCCATCCGCAGGCGGCGATCATCCGCCTGGGCATCGGCGACGTCACCCGGCCGCTGCCCGCGGCCTGCATCGCGGCCTTCCACCGGGCGGTCGACGAGATGGGGCGGGCCGAGGCCTTCCGCGGCTACGGCCCGGAGCAGGGCTACGACTTCCTGCGCGAGAAGATCGCCCGGGAGGATTTCCAGGCGCGGGGCGCGGCGATCGAGGCCGACGAGATCTTCGTGAGCGACGGGGCGAAATGCGACAACGGGAACCTGCAGGAGATCTTCGCCGCCGACGCCGTCGTCGCCATTCCCGACCCGGTCTACCCGGTCTACCTCGACACCAACGTCATGGCCGGCCGCACCGGGCCGGCGGTGGACGGGCGCTACCAGGGGGTGGTCTACCTCGACAGCACGCGGGAGAACGGGTTTATCCCGGCGCTGCCGGCCGCCCGGGCGGACCTGATCTACCTCTGCTTTCCGAACAACCCGACCGGCGCGACCATCACGCGGGAGGGGCTCCAGCGCTGGGTCGACCATGCCCGCGAGCACCGGGCCGTCATCCTCTTCGACGCGGCCTACGAGAGCTTCATCCGCGACCCGCAGCTGCCGCACTCGATCTTCGAAATCGAGGGCGCGCGCGAGGTGGCGATCGAGTTCCGCAGCTTCTCGAAGACGGCGGGCTTCACCGGCACGCGCTGCGCCTACACCGTGGTGCCCAAGAGCTGCCGGGCCTACACCGCCTCCGGCGAGGCCCACCCCGTCCACACGCTGTGGCTGCGCCGCCACACCACCAAGTTCAACGGGGTCTCCTACCCGGTGCAGCGCGCCGCCGAGGCGGTCTATTCCCCCGAGGGGCGCGCCCAGTGCCGCGCGCTGATCGATTACTACCTCGGCAACGCCGCGATCATCCGCCGCGAGCTCGCCGGCCTGGGATACGCCTGCGCCGGCGGCGACAACTCGCCCTACATCTGGGTGGACACGCGGATGGATTCCTGGAAGTTCTTCGACAGGCTGCTCGCCAAGGCGCACGTCGTCTGCACCCCGGGAGCGGGGTTCGGGCGCTGCGGGGCGGGGTTCGTCCGCATCAGCGCCTTCAACGACCGCGACAAGGTGGAGCAGGCCATGGAGCGGATCCGCGCCTGCATCGCGGAGATCAGCGCCGCGTGAAGCGGCGGGGGCCGGCGCTGATCCCTTGGGGCGACGGCCGCGCGGGACGGCGGGCTTGGCCGATCAGACGGCGTCCTTCAGCTTCTTGCCGGCCTTGAAGCGGACCACGGTCGAAGCCTTGATCTTGATCGGCTCCCCGGTCTGCGGGTTTCTCCCCTTGCGGGCCTTGCGGCGGCCCTTCACGAAGGTCCCGAAGCCGACAAGCGTCATCTTGCCCTCTTTTTTCTTCAGGGACTTGACGACCTCGTCGAGCAGGCATTGCAGGGCGTTGCCGGCGGCGGTCTTGGAGATGGCGGCGTCTTTGGCCATTGCGGCGATTAAATCGGCTTTCGTCATGGGCGGCCTCCTGGTTGGTGGAATGGCATCGAGCCTCGATACGGCATCGACGTAAGCCCATTATAGAGATCACCTCGGATTGTCAAGTGCGATGTTGGGCCTGGGACGCCAATTCGCGCAAAGCCTTTTCGGACGCGGCCCGGCGCCGGTCCTGCTGCTTGTCTGCGGGGCGGCCGCCCTCGGCCTGCCGGCCGCGATCCGCGCCGAGGAGCCGCTCGAGGTCGTCCGGCGCCACGTCGCGGAGGGCTTGGCGGTCCTCCGCGCGGAAAACGGCCCGGCGGAGGCGGCCGGCCGGGAGCTCAAGCGCCGCCGCCTCGCCGCGCAGCTCGCGCGGGCGTTCGACTTCGAGGAGTTCTCGCGCCTGGCGCTCGGGGCCGGCTGGGCGCGCTTCGACCCCGCCGAGCGGCGCGAGTTCGTCGAGCTCTTCGCGCGCTTTCTCTCCGAATACTACCTCGGCGAGCTCCTGCAGCGCTACGCCGGCGAGACGGTGGTCCTGCTCCGGCAGCGGGCCGTCGCGCCGCAGCGGGCCGTCGTGGAGCTCGAGGTGCTCTGGCGCCGCCGCCGGGTCCCGGTCGAGGTCCGCATGCTCGACCGCGGCGGCGGATGGAAGGCCTACGACGTCGCGCTCCTCGGGGTGAGCGCGGTCATGCTCTACCGGGCGCAGCTGCAGGCGATCCTGGCGCGCCACTCTCCGGCGGAGACGATCGCGATCCTCCGCCGCCGCCTCGCGGAGGCCGAGGACGGGGGCCGCGGCGGCTAGCGGAACTTCTCGAGGGCGGCGATGAGCTTCCGGCCGGTGGGGGGCGGGGCGACCTTGCCGGCGAGGATCACGGCCGTGCTGCCCGTCTCGCGGTAGTAGTCGCGGTTCAGCCCCTCCTCGGAGGAGATGACGCTGCCCTCGAGCGAGACGCCCGCGAAGAGGCCGCTGGCGCGCGAATAGGAGTAGATCCCGCCGCGGAAGGCGACGTCGGTCGCCGTCGAGACATGCGCTCCGGCCGGGCCGACGGCGAGCGCCGCGTCCGCCCCGAGCTTGAACTCGTTGCGCAGGAAGGCGTTCATCGCGTCCTGCCCGACGATGACGAGAATCAGGTCCACCGACTGGCCGCCCACCTGCAGCCCGAGGCTTCCGCCGCCGATGGCGATGAAGGCCGGGCCGCTCCAGCCCTCCGGGGTGCGCTGCAGCAGGACGCCGCGGCCGTAGCTGCCCCCGAGGATGAACCCCCCCTTCAGCATGCCGGGGATGAGCGCGATTCCGGCCGCCTGGCGCAGCAGGTCCGCCGGCACTTCGCGGTCGGGGCTGATCATCATCTCCTCGACGAGGATCCGCGCTTTCTCGACCAGGATCTCCGCATCCGGGGGGGTCTGCGCGCGGGCCGCGGGGGGGGCGGCCGCCAGGCCGGCGAAGAGGAGGATCAGAAAGAGGGATGCGATCCGCATGGGCAGCCTCCGTTCGGTTGAAAGGGTGGTCGCGCCGAGCTTAGGGAATCCGCCCCGGGGTTGTCAAGCCGGCCGGCGCGCTCAGCACGGAAGGTCGATCGTCTGGAGCGCCCGCCGCACCTCGACCTGCGGGTCGGAGTTTCCGACCCACTCGCGCGCGTAGTTCAGGCAGCGGCAGATGAAGCGCGTGCCGTCCACGACCGCCTCGCGGCGGTAGTGGACGTGGCCGCAGATGGCGACCGCGACCCCGTGGCGCTGGGCGAGCTCGCCGTACCGGGCGCTTCCCAGGAAGGCGTTCAGGTAGTCCCAGGTCGCATCCGGGGGCTGGACGGTGAACTCGCGGATCGGGACGGCGTGGGTGACCATGACGATCCGCTTGCCGGCGAGGCCCGCCAGCTGCGCGGCGAGGCGCGCGTAGAAAAAGGCGTGCACCTCGAGGGTCGCCCGCCCCCAGGCGGCCTTGACCTTGTCCTGCCACAGCCGCGCGCCGATCCGCATGCGCGCGAACTCCCGCGGCGAGTAGCGCGCCCCGCCGAAGGAGTGGTCGTACCAGCCGAGGTCCCCGACGGCGACCCAGTCGCCGCCGAGCGCCTGCGGGCCGTTGGCGAGGTTTCCGGAAAAGGCCCGGAGCGCGTCGTAGATCTCCCAGGAGGTGAGGCGCGGGTGGTTCTCGTTCCAGATGTCGTGGTTCCCCGGCACGAAGAAGACCCGCGCGCCGGAGTCCCGCTCGATCGCCGCAAGGGCCGCGAGCGTCAGACGGTAATCGTTGGAGACGTCCCCGGCGATGATCAGCCGCTCGACGGCCTGCTCGCGCGCGGCGCCGCTGAGCGCCGCGGTCACCGCCCCCGGGTCGCGGTGCCCGAGATCGATGTGCAAATCCGACAGGATGCCGACTTTCACGGTGTCTCCAGCATGGCGGCGCCGCGCGGCCGCGGCGGCAGCCTCATCCGAGCTTCGGGTTGACGATCTCCGCCAGCGTATCCCCCAGGATGTTGAAGCTCAAGACCGTCAGCGCGAGCGCGACCCCCGGGGCGATGGCCAGCCAGGGCGCCTGGGCGAGGGTGTTGCGCGCGTCCTTGAGCATGAGGCCCCAGCTCGGCTCCGGCGGCTGGGTCCCCAGCCCGAGGTAGGAGAGCGACGCCTCGATCACGATCGTCATGGCGAAGGTGACCGCGCACTGGACCACCACCTTGCCGAGCAGGTTGGGGATGATGTGCTTGAAGACGATCTTGACGGTCGGGCTGCCGAGCGCGCGGGAGGCCTCGACATAGGCCTCGGCGGAGATGGCGAGCGCCTCGGCGCGCACCAGGCGCGCGAAGACCGGGCTGAAGATGACCCCGATGGCGAGCATGACCTGGGTGAGGCCGTAGCCCAGAAACGAGACCACCGTGATGGCGAGCAGGATGGTCGGAAAGGAGAGCAGGCTGTCCATCAGGAGCATCAGGGCGTCGTCGGTGCGGCGGCCGGAAAGCGCCGCGGCCAGCCCCACGGCCGAGCCGATCAGGGCCGCGATGGTCACCGACACCAGCCCGACGACGAGCGCCGAGCGCGAGCCGAAGACGATCCGGGAGAGGATGTCCCGGCCGAAGTGGTCGGTGCCGAGCAGGTGCCGCGTCGAGGGCGGCTCGAAGCGCGCCTCCAGGTTCTGCTCGGTCGGCGGGAAGGGCGCGACCAGCGGGGCCGCGAGCGCCGCGGCCCCGAGAATCGCGAGATAACCGAGGGCGATGATCAGCAATGTGCGGCGTTGGCGCATGGGGGCTCCGGCCGCTTATTTGATGTCCGTCCAGCGGAAGTCGAACGTGTCCAGGCTCGGCGTCACCCGCAGCTCCGAGACGTTTTTCCTCTGGGCGCTGTAGCGGTAGGGGTTGCCGAGGAAGAGGAACGGCACCTCGCGCGCCATGATCTCGAGCGCCTCGGCGTAGAGCTTGCGGCGGCTCTCGACCTGGGAGACCTTCTTCGCCCGGTCGATCAGCTCCGCCGCCCGCGGGTGGTTCCACTGGATGTAGCGGCCCTTGCCGTAGCCGCCGAGCGCCCCGTCCGGGTCGAGCTTCCCGGTGTGGCCGATCACGGTGAAGTCGAACTTGCTCGCCCGGTAGACGTCCGCGAGCCAGGTCGACCAGTCCACGAGCTTGATCTTGGCGTTCAGCCCCACCCGGGCGAGCATGTTCTGGTAGAGCTCGCCGGCCTTCACGTGCAGCTCGTAGTTCTGCGGGATGGTGATCTCGAAGACGGTCTCGGGTTTGACCCCGGCCTCGGCGAGGAGCTTCTTCGCCTTTTCGGGGTCGAAGGGGTAGAGCCCGGTGAAGTCCCGGTAGTAGGGGCTGCCCACGTCCAAAAAGGTGCCGACCGGTTTCCCGCCGCCGTAGGCGACATCGAGGACTTTCTGCTTGTCGATCGCGTGGGTCACCGCCTGGCGCACCCGCAGGTCCTTGAGGACCGGCTGGCTGCAGTTCATCGCCATGACGAGCACCATCGCGGTGAGCGTCTTTTCGACCGCCACCCCCTTGCCGGCCGCGAGCGCGGGGATGTCGTCCCGGTCGATGGCATCGACCGCGTCCAGCTGGCCGGAGACGAGGCCCTGGACCTTGACGGCCCGCTCCGGAACGATGTTCACGACCACCTCGTCGAGCTTCGGCAGCCCCTTCATCCAGTAGTTCGGGTTCTTCTGCAGCACGATGCGGTTGTCGCGCACCCACTGCTTGAGCCGGAAGGGGCCGGTGCCGACCGGCTGGGCGTTGAAGTCGTGGCCGGCCGCGACGAGCGCCTGCGGCAGGATGGCCCCCCAGCCCGAGGCGAGGGAGGCGAGGAAGGGGGCCGAGGGCTCCTTGAGGTTGAAGACGGCGGTGTAATCGTCCGGGGTGTCGATCGACCGGATGGCGGCGAAGTCGGCGGCCTTGGGGGAGGCGATCGCCTTGTCGAGCACCCGCACGAAGGTCGCCTTGACATCCTGGGAGTTGAACTGGTCGCCGTTGTGGAACACGACCCCCTTGCGCAGCTGGAAGGTCCAGGTGAGCTCGTCGGCCGACACCGACCACTTCTCCGCGAGCGCCGGAACGATGTTGCCGGCCGGGTCGGGCTCGACCAGCGTGTCGTAGATGCTTTTGAGCGTTTGAAACGTGAGCGTCCCCGCGGTCTTGTGCGGGTCGAGCGAGTCCGGGTTCCCGGAGAGGGCGAACTTGAGGCTCTTCGCCTCGGCCGAAGCCCCGGCGGCGCACACCGCGGCGATCAACGCGAGCGCCGTCCACCATTTGCCGTGTCCACGCATACCCACCTCCTTGTTGGTGCGAAAGCCCCCGTCCGGGGGATTAACGTGATGCCGCCTGCCGGCAGGCCACCCGGTGGCCCGGCCGGATTTCGACCCAATCGGGGGCGCGCTCGCGGCACGCCGCCTCGGCGCACCCGCAGAGGGCGGCGTACCCGCACCCCCGTCCGGATTCCGGCGCGGGCCCGGCGGCCTCCGGCTCCAGGCGCCGCGCGGCCCCGGGCGCGGAGGCGAAAAGCCGCCGCGTGTAGGGATGCCCCGGGGCGGCCAGCAGCTCCTCGGCCGCCCCCTCCTCGACCAGCCGCCCCCGGTACATCACCCCGATGCGGTCGCTCAGGTAGGCGACCAGGTGCAGATCGTGGGAGATGAACAGATAGGTCAGCGCGAGGCGCGCCTTGAGGTCGAGGAGCAGATTGATGATCTGGGCCTGGATCGAGACGTCGAGGTTCGAGACCGGCTCGTCCAGCACGAGGAATTCGGGCTCCATGGCGAGCGCGCGGGCGATGACGATCCGCTGCTTCTGGCCGCCGGAGAACTCGTGGGGGAAGCGGCGGCCGTGGCCGGCGGGGATCCCCACCAGCTCGAGGAGCTCCGCGATGCGCGTTTCCCGGCGGGCGGCGGGCATCCCGCGGTTGACGAGACCCTCGGCGATGCTGTCGGCGGCCCGCAGCTTGGGGTTGAGCGCGCTGTTCGGGTCCTGAAAGACGATCTGCATCCGCCGCCGGAAGCGGCGCAGCTCGGCCGGGGAGAGCCCGCAGAGGGGCGTCCCGTCGATGCGGACCTCGCCCGCGGTGGGCGGGTCGAGGTAGAGCAGCGCCCGCGCGAGCGAGGTCTTTCCGCAGCCCGACTCCCCCACGAGGCCGAAGACCGTGCCGCGGCCGATCGCCAGGCTCACCCGGTCCACGGCGCAGACGCTGCGCCGGGCGGCGCCGGCGAAGCCGCGGCCCGGGTAGACCTTGGTCAGCCCGCGGATGTCGACGAAGGCGTCCATGGCTTTCCGATGAAGTGGCAGGCGGCCCGGCGGCCGCCGCCGGCGTCGACCGCCGCCGGCTCGGCCTCGCGGCAGAGCGCTTGGGCGAGCGGGCAGCGCGGGTGGAAGCTGCAGCCGGCCGGGATCCGCTCGGCGTCCGGGACGAGGCCCGGGATGGCGGTAAGCCGCCGGCCGCGCCGGGAGGCCTGCGGGATGGATTCGAGCAACAGCCGCGTGTAGGGATGCCGGGGGTCGCGGAAGAGCGCCTCCCGCCCGCCGGTCTCCACGATCCGGCCGGCATAGATCACCGACACCCGGTCGGCGATCTCGCCCACGACCCGCAGATCGTGCGAAATGAAGACGATCCCCATGGAAAACTCCGCCTGCAGCTCGCGCAGCAGCCGCACGATCTGCAGCTGGAGGGTCACGTCGAGGGCGGTCGTCGGCTCGTCGGCGATCAACAGCGCCGGGCGGCAGGCGACCGCCATCGCGATCATGGCGCGCTGCTTCATGCCGCCGGACAGCTCGTGGGGAAAGGTTTTCATCCGCCGCCGGGTTCCCTCGAGCCCCACTTTTGCGAGCAGCTCCATGGCCCGCGCGGCGGCCGCGCGGCGGTCGAGCGGCAGGTGCATGACGAGCGTCTCCACGATCTGCTCGCCGATCGTGAAGGCCGGGTTCAGGTATTTGCCGGGCTCCTGGAACACCATGGCGATCTCGCGCCCCCGGAGCCGGCGGCGCGCTTCGGCCGGCAGATCGAGGAGCTCCCGGCCGCGGAAGCGGACACAGCCCCCCTCGACCCGGGCCGCGGGCGCCGGCAGAAGCCCCATCACCGCGAGCGAGGCCACGGTCTTCCCGGACCCGGACTCGCCCACCAGCGCATGGGTCTCCCCGGCCGCGAGGTCGAAATCGACGCCCCGCAGGGCGCGGCGCAGCGCGCCGCCGGCTGCCTGGAAGCTCACGTTCAGGCCGCGGATCTCGAGAAGGGCGCCCGTCACCTCAGCCGATCCTGATCTTCGGGTTGAGCAGGCTGTAGAGCATATCGACCGTGAAGTTGATCAGCGAGAAGACGACCGCCACGAAAACGACCCCGCCTTGGATCAGCGGGAAGTCGCGCTGGTAGACCGCGGAGAGAAAGAGCCGGCCCAAGCCCGGCAGCGAGAAGACCTGCTCGATGATGATGGCCCCGCCGAGCATGTAGCCGAGCTGGATCCCGGCGACGGTCACGACCGGCAACAGCGCGTTCTTGAGCGCGTGCTTGTAGTTGACGAGAAACTCGGTCAGGCCCTTGGCGCGCGCCGTGACGACGTACTCCTTGCTCAGCTCCTCGACCATCGAGGCGCGCGTCAGGCGCAGGAGGATCGCCGCCCGCATGCCGCCGAGCGAGACGGCGGGCAGCACCAGGTGGCGGAAGCTCCCCGAGCCGAAGAGCGGAAAGAGCGGGATCCACACCGAGAAGACGAGCAGCAGCACGATTCCCAGCCAGAAGCCCGGGACCGCCATCCCGAGCTGGGAGAAGACCATCCCGAAATAGTCCCAGAAGGACCAGCGCCGCACCGCGGAGAGGATCCCCAGCGGGACGGCGACCGCCGCCGAGATCAGGAGGCCGAGCAGCGCGAGCGACAGCGTGAGCGGGAAGCGCTCCAGGATCAGCGCGGTAACCGGCTGGCCGCTGATCATCGAGCGGCCGAAATCCAGGCGCGCGACGCTCCACAGCCAGTCGGCGAACTGGCGCGCGATGGGCCGATCGGTGCCCAGCCGGGCGCGGATCGCCGCGATCTCCTTTTCGCCGGCGTCGACGCCGGCGACGACGAGCGCCGGGTCGCCGGGGATCACCCGGACCACCAGGAAGACGATCGTCGAGATCAGGAGCACCGTTGCGATCAGGCGCGCGCCGCGCCTCAGGGCCAACGCGAGAATGGCTGCCTCCCTTGCCCGGCCGTTGAAAAACGAGCCCCGGTCAGCCGATCGACCAGCGGCTGCCGGGCTGCGCGAGCTCGACCGGCCCGTCGAAAACCTGCCGGGCCTGCTCGCGCAGCCGTTCGTGCTCGCCCCAGTGCGGCAGGTGGGTCAGGACCAGGCGCCCGACCCCGGCCGCGGCGGCGATCCGCCCGGCCTCACCGGCCGAGAGGTGCCCGGGGACGCGCCCCCGGAACTCGTCGTAGAGGCTGGACTCGCAGACGAGCAGCGCCGCCCCCCGCGCGAGCTCGGTGAGCCCCTCCGTCCAGGCGGTGTCGGTGATGTAGGCGAGCGCCGCCCCCCCGGCCTCGATCCGCATGGAGACGGCCGGGTCCGGGTGCGCGTTGGCGGCGAAGCGCAGGCGAAGGCCGCGGAACTCGATTCCGCCCGCCGGATCGATCGGCCGTCCGGCGGTGTAGCCGTGGTAGCCCAGGCGCGCGAAGCCCTCCCCGGCGGGCAGCCCGTAGATCGGGAGCGTGCCGCGGCGCCGGCCGAGGTCCGTCAGGATCCGCACGGCGTACTGCAGGCAGCCGATGTCCCCGGCGTGGTCCCAGTGGTAGTGGGACAGAAAGACGGCGTCGAGCGCCTCGAGGGCCAGGCGGTGCTGGAGGGCCGCCAGCACCCCGGAGCCGCAGTCGAGCAGCGCCGCCGCCCCCCGGGTCTCAAGCAGAAAGCTCGAGGTGGCCTCCCCGGCGGACGGGTAGGCCCCCCAGCGGCCGATGGCGGTGAGGGTGACGGCATCGTTTTCGTCGCCCACGGCAGCCGTCCTGCGCTCGATGGGTTCGGGTTCCACGCCTACGCGCCCGCCGCCTGGTGCTTCAGCGCCGCGCCCAGGACGGTGGCGAAGCCCGGGTTCTCCGGGAAGATGAAGCCGGTCCCGTAAAGCCGCCCGACCATCCCGAGCACGCGGCGGACGGCGCGGTTGCGCGCCACTTTTCCGGCCATGACGATGCGCTCCGGGCAGCCCGCCTCGCGGGCGCAGAGCGAGGCCACGATCCCGATCGTCTCCGCGACCAGGCCCACGACCGCGGCGGCGAGATCCTCCGGCCGGCGCGACTTCGGGGCGGCGAAGTTGCTCGCGGTGACATCGGCGCCGAGAAAGCTGAGCCCCTCGTAGCCCAGGTCCGCCAGGGTGAGGTTCAGCGCGCCGGCCCGGCCGGAGAGGGCGAGCGCTTCGATCGCCTCGGGGTCGGCCGTGCCGCAAAGCAGCGCCCCGAGCCCCACGATCGTGCCGCCCCCCACGCCGGTGCCGCCCACGTGGCGGCAGGCGCCTTCCCGGTAGTGCACGACCGCGGTTCCGGTGCCGGCGCTCACGACCAGGCATTCGGAGAGCCCGCTCAGGGCCGCGCCGCCGAACCCCACGGCGTCGATCTCGCCCACCAGGGCGGCCCGGCTGCGGAGCTCCGCCGGCATCCCGGCGGCCGAGCCGGTGAAGACGAGGCAACCGGCGCCGTGGCGCCGCTCCAGCCGGAGGAGCGCCGCCGCGATCGCCTCCCATCCCCGGTCTGCTAGGCTTTCGGCGTGGGTGAGGCGCCCGGCGGCGACGACCCCGAAGTCGGTGAAGGAGGCGCCGCGGTCGACGGCGAGAACGGGCGCGGTCATGGGCTCACGTCCCTCCGGCGCCCGGCTGGCCGCCGTTGCGGCGGGCGACATGCTCGACCACGGCGTTCAGGTCGGCGATGATCGGGCAGTCGGTGATCTCCTCGACCCCGAGCCGGCCGAAGCGGTTGACGATCAGCGCCTCCATCCCGACCCGGCGGCTGCCGACCGCATCGTCGTAGTAGTTGTCGCCGACGTAGAGGCACCGGGCGGGGTCGGCGCCCGCGCGCGCCAGCGCGGCGCGGAAGATCGCCGGGTCCGGCTTGTTCGCGCCCACCTCGCAGGAGATGATGATCGGGTCGACGTAGCCGATCAGCCCGGCCGTGCGCAGGACCTCGCGCGCGCTCCCGTCCCAGTTGGAGATGACCCCGCACCCGATTCCCGCGCGCTTGAGCCCCTCGAGAACCGCCGGGGCCTCCGCGTAGGGCAGCCAGTAGGGCCGGACCTCCCGCTTGATCTCCTCCCAGCAGGCGTCGAGCGCGCAGAGGTCGACGGCGACCCCCAGGGCGAAGTTCATCTGCCCGAGGTACCAGGGCATGTAGACGCCGCGAGGCTTGAGGAAGGCGCCGGGGTGCGCGCGCATGAAATGCTTGTCGGTCACGTGGAAGGCGCGCCGGATCTCCTCGAGCGGGACCTCGCAGCCGAACCGGCGCAGGGCCTCGCGGTAGGTGGTCTCGCGCTGCATGTAGAGCAGCGTGTAGCCGATGTCGAACCAGACGAAGGAAATCATGCGCGAAAAGCCGCTACTCCTCCAGCTGCTTCTTGAACGCCTCGAGCGCCTCGCGCAGCAGCCGCCGCACGAAGACCGCCCGGTCGCCGGCCGCGAGGAGCCGGTAGGCCCCGGCCTCCGGGTGGGACGCGGCGAGCTCCGGGGGGGCGGCGCGCAGCTGCGGCTTCACGCGCTCGGCCTGCTGCACGAGCTCGATCAGGGTGAGCCCCGCCCCGGGGAAGCTCTTCAGCCAGCCCAGGCGGCGCATCAGCTCGAAGCGCACCTGGTCCGCGAGGAGCAGGTGGATGTCGACCACCCGCATCTGCTCGTCGTTCGAGAGATAATAGAACTTGGCGGCCGGCCCCCAGTCGAGCACCCCCATGATCAGCTCGTAGAAGGCGATCGAGCTGTGCTCCCCGGGCTGGGCGAGCTGGAACAGCGCCTTGTCCGAGAGGTCCGCCACCCGGCAGGCGACCCCGTAGGACTCCCCGAAGCGCTTCTGCCAGGGGCCGAAGCTGCGCTGCTCCAGGGCCTTTTCGCGGACGCGCTGGAGTTCGACGATCTTGGTCATGGGCTTCGCACGCGCCGATGAGCGTTTCGCGGCGGGCGCCCGCTGCGGGCCTCCGCCGGTCGGAGCCGGCCCCCGGACGACGAGAAACCATGCCATTGATTCGCGCGGCCGTCAAGCGCGGCCGCCCGGCGCCGAAAGGCCGCAGCGGCGATCGGCCGCCGCCTTCCGGAGGCCCTTGCCATGGGGGTGGAGTCGGCGTATGAGATGGGCGCATCCGGGAGGTGCGCCGCCATGATGGTGCTGTCCGATCTGAGCGTTTCCCTCGACCCCGCCGCCGTAAAGCGCCGGCTCCACATCCGCGAGCCCGGCCGGGCCGAAACGCTCGTCGCCGAGGCGCTCGCGCTCGCCCGGCCCCGGGCGGTCTACCGCGTGAGCGAGGTGGAGCGCCGGGAGGCCGAAGCGGTCGTGATCGGGGGGAAAAGCTTCCGCAGCAAGGTGCTCCGGCGCAACCTGGATGCGGTCGGCCGGGTCTTTCCGGCGGTGGTCACTCTCGGCGAGCGCCTGGAGGCGGCGGCCGACCGGCAAGCGGACCTGCTCGACAAGTACTACCTGGACGCCGTCGGGAACCTGCTGCTCGCCGAGGCCCGCCGGCGGCTGATCGAGCACCTCGGCCGGCGGTTCGGCCTGGAGAAGATCTCCTGGATGAGCCCGGGGTCGCTCTCCGACTGGCCGCTGTCGGAGCAGCGCCCGCTCTTCGACCTGCTGGCGGGGGCCGAGACGGAAATCGGCGTCCGGCTGACCGCAAGCCTCCTCATGCTGCCGCGAAAAAGCGTCTCCGGGATCTTTTTTCCCTCGGAGGCGACCTTCCTCAGCTGCCGCCTCTGCCCGCGCGCGCGCTGCGAGGGCCGCAAGGCGCGCTACGACGCGAAGCTCGCCCGCGAGTACGGCGTCGAATAGCCCCGGAGCCGCCGCGCGGCCGCCCGGCGGGCGCGGTCAGGGTTCCGGGCGGCGCCGGCAGGCCGCTTCCAGGAAGTCCGCGACCTGCCGCAGCGCCTCCGCCTCCAGGGGCCGCGGGACGACGTACTTGAACAGCGAGGGGATCTGGCGCGGGTTGACCACGGCGATCCCCTCGGGGGTCGTGCGCTGCACGTGCCATCCGGGGACGGCGACGACCGCCCGCGCGGCGATCTCCCGGCCGAGCCCGCCGCGCAGCCACTCCGAGAGCCGCTCCGCCAGGCGCTCGGCGGCGGGGATCGTCGCCGCATCGGTCCGCCGCGGAAAAAAGAGGACGTGTCCGTTGTAGGAAACCGTCGCATCCTCGATCCGCGGGGAGGCGCCGCCGCGCCGCGGATGGGTGCGGGTCAGCACCGCGAAGACCCCGCTGCTTCCGAGGACGACATGGTCGATGCGCTCGCCGTCGGCCGGGACGTCGTGGAACGTGCGGTATCCCTCGGCCGCGAGCGCCTCCAGGGCGCGGCCGACGGCGATCTTCCCCTCCCGGCGCAGGCGGGCCTCGCGGCGCCGGCGGATGGCCCGCAGCAGCCGCGCGAGGCAGTAGGCGTAGAGGGCGGCGGCGATCGCCCCGGCCGCGGCGGCCGCGGCGGGATCGAATGCCGCCCGGCCGAGGGCGACCGGCAGGATCAGCGCGGCGCAGAGGATGAGCGGCAGCGCGCAGGTGCTGATCGTGAAGACGGCGACCTCCCGGTCGAGGAGCGCGATCCGCGCCCCCTCGGCGGCCCCCGGCGGGGCCGGGGCCCCGGGGGCCCCGGCGCCCGGGCGGCGCCGGGATTGCAGGCCGAGGGCGAGGATCCCGGCCCCCGCGAGGAAGAGGGCCGAGGGAAGCAGAGGTTCGAGCAGCGGCATCGGCGGCGATTCCTCGATGGACGGGTGGCCGCCCCACCCCCGCCTTTCCGGCGCCGGGGCGGGCAAGGCGCCCGGCGGGGCGACCGCCGGCGGCCTCTATTTATGAAGCAAATTCCTCAGGAGTTCAAGGGGGATGAAGGCTCGCGCCGAGAGAGGGGCTTCCGGCCGCGCCGGGGTGCGGGTCCGGCCGCCGCCGGACGGGGGCCTCACGAGTTCTTGTAGCGGTGGTAGTACTTCATGACGCGCTCGATGTACTCTTCGGTCTCCTGGTAGGGCGGAACGCCGTTGTAGCGGTCGACCGCGCCCGGGCCGGCGTTGTAGGCCGCGAGCGACAGGGTGAGCTTGCCCTGGTAGCGGTCCAGCATGTCCCGGAGGTAGCGGGCGCCGGCCTCGATGCTCTGGTGCGGATCGAAGGGGTTTTCGACGTTCAGCATCCGGTAGTTCATGGGCATGATCTGCATCAGGCCGCGCGCGCCCTTGCTCGAGATGGCGTTCGGGTCGAAATCGCTCTCCGCCTTGATGACGGCCTTGATCAGCGGGGCGTCGAGGCTGTACTTGCGGGCCGCCTCGGCGATGATCGGGTCGAACTGGTTGGAGTCGAGCTTGGAGATGAAAACCCGGCGCTCCTTCATGAAGAGCTTGAACTTGTCGGAGGTCGGGGCGTTGGTGAAATGCATGACCCCGTTTTCGTCGATGTAGCGGTAGATGTCCGCGCCCGCGGGGGCGGCCGCCGCGAGAAGGACGCCGGCGAGAATGACCAGCGCCCTTAAGGCCTGAACAGGATGGGTTCGCTCGGGGTGCATCGCTGCGATCACCGGAATCCAGGTCGATCACGGGCGGGGTTCCGCCCTGGAATCATTTTATACCAACCCGGGCCGAAAAGACAAGCCGCATTCAGGATTCCCTGTTATTCCATTCGGATAAACAGGCTATCGGCCGGG
>CAZNKG010000026.1:0-55870 GCA_964573635.1 uncultured Desulfatibacillum sp.
TTGGCGATGAAGGTCTGCGCCAACCGGATCATGACTCTCAACGCCGACAGCTCGGGGCTCAGCCAGGCGAAGTTCAGCAGCTTCAACCGGCTGAGAAGGCCGAGGAGGCGGAGGCGCCGGCCGATCGGGTGGCTGAGGTTTTTCCGCAGCAGCCGGCAGAGCGGCCAATTGTTTTGAAGGTAGCCGATGGTGACCGGGATTTCCAGCAGGGCCTCCGGAACGGTCCCCCCGCACCCCCGGTCCAGGCAGAGGAAGTGCGGTTCGGTCGGGCAGGCGGAGTGGTCCGGCCCGCAGCTCTGCGTCCAGGCGACGAAAGGGGTCCGCGAGGTGTCGACGTTGTAGCCCAGCCGGTGGAGGCATTGCGCCGTATCGAGGGAAAAGCCCCAGCGGCCGGCCCGGAAGGAGACCGGCTCGACCGCGGCCGCCCGATGAATCGCCGCGTGGAGGGCTTCGAGCTTCCGGTACTGCAGCTCGCGGGGAAGGTTGCACAGCATCGTGCTGCCGCGGAAGCGCTCCTCTTCGAAAGGCGGGGTGTTCCATGGATGGCAGTGCGCCCCGATTTCGCACCTCCCCACCTCGCGGGCGTTCAACAGGGCCCGCATGCCCTGCTCGTCCCGGGCGACGGGATAATCGATCAGGTAGGTCGGCATGGCGCCGTAGCGGTCGAAGATCGCCTGGAGGCGCGGGAGCTGTCTCAGGTTTTCAGTGGGGTTGAGGTGGGGGTCGTACCGGCCCCAGGCGTCTTCCTCGGTGTCGACGGTGATGAACAGCGTGGTCTCCATGCTCCGGGTCGGCATAATTCCTCGGCGGCGGTCAGACGATGTCGGTGTCGCCGATGGCGACGGTCCAGTTGTGGGGCAGCAGGAACTTCTTCTCCAGCTCAGGGTCGTCGAAGACCCGGCCCGCGAACACGAGCTCGGAGGTCGGCAGGCATTTGAACCCGGCGAGCGCAAAAGCCGCGTCGAAGAAGCCGCCGTCCCATCCGCGGAATTCGACGAGGTCGACGCTTGAACGGCGCTGGCAGTGGCTGAGCACCGATCGGAGCAGGAAGGCCGTCTCCCGGACGTTCTTCTTCCGGTGCAGCACCTCGCAGATCATGGCGAGGCCGTTCGCGTCCCGCACCACCACCAGCCCCTGCGGGCTTCCGTCCGCATAGAGGGTGTGGAAGCGGTAGGCGCGGTCGGGATGCTCCTGGTAGCGATACCGCATGTATGCCAAGTCCTTCCAGATCCCCAGCACCTCCTGGCCCAGCATCTCCCGCAGGGGCCGTTCCAGCTCCGGCGCCAGCGTGGCCGCGACCCGCACCTCGTGGCGCGGAAAAAGATGCCGCGCCATGAAGGCGACCGTCGACCGGTTGGGCCAGGCGGCGAAAAAGCGCGCCGCCGCGCCGGCGGCGGCGCCGAGGTGCTTGCGGAACCCGGTCCGGTAGTAATAGGTTTTCAACCCGGTGATCTTATGGCCCCGCAAGTTGCGCACGAAGCCGGGAAACGACTCCCGGTTGGGGAAGCCGAACAGCGCCCGGGCGCCCGCGGCCTGCGCCTGCGCATAGACCCGTTCCGCGAGACGGGTGTACCACCCCTGACCGCGCTGGTCGGATCGGACCATCGTGTCCGTCGGAGTGGCGGCGACCACCTCGCGGCCCATGTGATTGAGATGGCGGCGCATGAGTGCGTAATGCGCCACGATCTCCCCGACGGATTCGCCCAGGCCGACCCAGGCCCTGCCCTGGATGTTGTCCCAGTATTGCCAGCGCCAGCGGCCGGGGCTGAAGCCGCCTGAAAACACCTCGCCGTAAAGCCGCGCTATCCCGGCCTCGTCGCCTTCCTCGCCATCGCGCATCGAAGCGCTGAGCTCGCGCATCGTCGATCGCCTGCTTCCTGCGGTCCGCGGCCCGGGGGCGGGTCCCTCTGTACCCCGATCCAACCGCCAGGGCCGGATCGGGTCTATTCCCGGGGCCGGCTGATTAGCATGCGCCGCGGACGGGTAGATAGCTGCAGAATGCAAATTCTCTGCCACGGCGTTTATATAAATTTTTATATAAAAATCTTGTGATTATTAATTTATCCATACTCGCCGAGGCAAAAAAGAAACCCACAAAGTAAACCAAAACGACCCAATCGAACCCCTGCGGCGTCATGCTCATCCCTCCGCGCACGCTTGCGTAACACGGATTTCAGCGCCGCGGCGCGGCTCCGCGGGGCGCGATTGGTTTTCAAATCATTTTCCAAATGATATCAATCGCTAATTCTAGAAAGCCATCCGTTGGAAAATGGCACGGAGGTTGCTGGCCCCACGGGGAGCCGCGAGATGCTCTTTTAATGAATCGATTGCTTGACAAAGGCAAACCGCCCGAAAGGGCGGGACGCAAAGCCACCGGCCTAAACCGTTTCGACGCAAACGGCAGGGCAGCGGGGCTGCCGGGCAACTGCAGCGCCTTTCGACCGTGCTGCCGCTTGCACGGGCAAGATCTCCATGAAAGGTGCTGCGATGAAAAAAAGCCTCTCCTGCGTTGCGCTCCTGTCGCTTCTTTTGCTCGGCTCCCCGCTGCGCGCTGAAAACGTGGCGCTGAGCTGGGACGCGAACACCGAAGCCGACCTCGCCGGGTACAAGATCCACTACGGCACCGCGAGCCGCAATTACACCGCCGTCGTGGACGTCGGGCGGGTGACGACCTGCACGGTCCCGAACCTCGCGGCCGGGCAGACCTACTATTTCGCGGCGACCGCCTACAACGCGTCGGGGGCATCGAGCGGCTATTCGAGCGAGGTGAGCCACACCGTGCCGATCCCGAACGCGAGCCCGACCACGCCGACCGTGAGCTCGGGGCCCGCGAGCGGCTGGACGAACGTCGCCTACGGCTTCACGGCGGCGGCGACGGACCCGAACGGGGACACCCTCCAGTATCGCTTCGACTGGGGCGACGGGAGCCTTTCGGGGTGGGGGGCGGCCGGCCAGTCGCACAGCTGGTCGGCTGCCGGGCAATACGCCGTCAAGGCGCAGGCGATGGACAGCCGCGGCGCGATGTCGGCCTGGTCGGCGGCGCGCGCGGTGGCGATCGGGGCCAACGCCGCGCCGACCGCGAATGCGGGCGCGGACCAGGGCGTTGCCTCCGGTGCGGCGGTCGTCCTGGACGGCGGGCGCTCCAGCGACCCGGACGACGGGATCGCCGCCTACCAGTGGCGTCAGGTGAGCGGCCCCTCCGTCCAGATCGCGAATGCGCAGTCGCGGCAGGCCGACTTCACCAGTCCGAACGTCCCGAGCGGCAGCCTCACGCTCCACTTCGAGCTGCGGGTGAGCGACACCCTGGGGAACACGGCGAGCGACACCTGCGCGGTGACGGTGAGCGCGGCGCCCGCGCCGGCGACGCCCGTTAACCCGGTTGGATCGAACGGCGGGGGGGCCGCCTCGCCCGAGCCGCTCGGGGCCGGCGAGGCCCGGCCCCAGCCGCCGGCCCTGGTTGCGCCGCGCGACGACGAGACCGTGACCCTCGCTCCGGAGCTCAAGACCGGTGCCTTCCGCTACGCGGGAGGCCCCGCCGGCCACGCCGGGACCCGCTGGCAGGTGTTCCGCGAGGACGACAACCTCTGCGTCCTCGACATCGAGAGCCGCAGCGCGCTCACGGCGCTGCGCCTGCCGAAGCTCGTGCTCGAGGAGGAAACCGCCTATTTCTGGCGGGCCATGTTCCTGGCCGGCGACGGAAAGGCCTCGGAGTGGTCCGATTACGGCTATTTCACCACCGGGGCGACGGGCGCCGACCTGAACGCGAACGGCGTCCCCGACGCGCGGGAGGCGGCTTACCGGGTGGACCTCGACCAGAACGGAATCGACGACAACCGCCAGCCCACGATCCGGACCGTCGCCGTGGAAGGCGCCTCCCTGCTGGTCGGGGTCTCCATCCGCAAGTCCCCGAACGCGGTCGCCATCGAGGCGGTCGAGCCGGAGGCGGCGGAGCCCGGGGCCCTGACCATCGGCGGCCAGGCGGCGGAGACCCACTTCGGCCTGATCCATTTCCGGGTTGCGGTCGCGCGCCCCGGGGATGCGACCAACGTCAAGATCCACTTTTCCGAGCCGGCGCCGCGCAAGGCCAAGTGGTTCAAGTACGACCCGATCGCCGGCGCCTGGAGCGATTTCTCGGACAACGCGCGCTTCACGTTCAACCGGCGCTTCGTGGTCCTGACGCTTCAGGACGGCGGAGTCGGGGACGCCGACGGGGTCGCAAACGGGGTGATCGTCGACCCCTCGGCCCTGGTCGTCTTCGAGAAGAACCGCAGAAGGTGAGCCGCGGCCCCCTTGCGGTCCGGCTTGCCGGGCCGCAGGCGCCGCGCCAGCAGACAAAGCCCGCCGCCCAGAAGGCCGACGACCGCCTTCTCGGCGGCGGGCTGGGCGCATTGATGCCCGGCGGCCGCCGCGATGAAACACCCGCCGCCGCCGCCGCTGCCTTGCGGCGGGGGATTGCCGATCGCCGCAGTCCGGGGGATCGCCGGTCCCGAGGCATCGACGATGATCCCGTTTGCGGCCCCGTCGGCATCCCCGGCCCCGCCGTCGGCGAGGCTGAGCGTCACCCGGCGGCGGTCGGGGCTTGCCGCCGCGAAGTCCGGCATCGCCTGCCAGGAGCCGGAGAAAGGATCGCGGCGGTGCCAGGCCGCGCCCGCCGGCAGCGGCTTCGGGAAATAGACCGTCACGGCCGCCTCCTCTCCGGGGCGATCCAGGATGACTTTGTAGCGCAGCAGCCCGTAAGGCAGGTCCAGGGCCGGGTCGGCGAGGTCGCAGCGCATGACGGCGGCGAGGGCGGCCCCCGGCCCGGCCTGCAGGCCGATCGCCCCGCGGCCGTCCGCCGCGGCGATGCGGACGAACCCCTCCCGGCCGCCGTCCGGTTCTCCGTCGCGGTCGAGGTCCGTCGGCCGCCCGACCTCCTGGGCATCCGGGATGCCGTCGCCGGTCAGGTCGGCGGGATCGGCGCCGGTCGAAAAAGCCGTCTCCGGCGACCAGCCCGAGGAGAAGCCGGCCTCGTCCGCATGCCGGAGCCGGACGGCATAGGCGGTGTGCGCCTCGAGGACCCCGTCGGGCACCGTGAAGGCCGACGGCGACCGCGGCCGCCAGAGGTCCAGGATCAGGAGCCGGTCCTCCTCGCGGAAGATCTGCCAGCGCGTCTCGACCCAGGCGGAGTCCTGCGCGTCGCGGCCGGCATCGCCGCCGGGTTCGAAAGCGATGCCGCCCGGCCCCGCTCCGGCCGCGGCGGCGGGAACCGGCGCGGCCGGAATGGAATGGAGCGCCTCCTCCGAGTAGCCGCTCTCTTGTCCCGCGGCGTCCCAGGCCGTGACGGCGAAGTAATACGTCCTGCCGGCCGGAAGGTCCGAGACGACGCAGGCGGTGGTCTTTCCGAGCGTGATCCGGGCCGAGTAGCGGCGGCTTGCCTCGCCGTAATAGACGCGGTAGCCGGCGATCTCCTCCTCGGGGTTCGGATCCCAGGCGAGGGCCACGGCGGCGCCGGCCGCGGCGGCCTGCTCGCCCAGACCCGCGAAGCCCGCGATCGCCGCGGCGGCGCCGACAACCGCGGCCATTGTCCGACAAGCCGTTTTACGCATCGCCTCCCTCCAGCTTTCCGGGTCGCCGGCCGCACCCCGCGGCCTGTCCGCCGGTCCGGCGTCCGGCGGCCGGACGGGGGATGCGCCGCCGTCATGCGCGGCACCGGGCTTTCGATGGTTGAAACGCCCGCCGGCGGGGGCGGGCAGGGCCGTGGGGGACGGCCGCGGAAGGAGCAAAAGCGATACCAGCCGGGCGGGCGGGGAGGCGTCCCGGGTGTCAACGGCTCATTATGACACCAGATTACGGGTTCGACGGGGCGGGGCGAAAGGCGGCGTGACCGAGGGCGGCCGATTCACCGGGCGCAGGGGATGCCGGAACTTTTTTCAGCGGCGGGCAGTTTTTGCCGCGCCGCAGGGGCTGGCGTTCACTTGTTCCGTCGCCAGCGGGCGTGGGCGATCCCCAGCTTCTTCACGCGGTAGTTCAGCGCGCGCGGGGAGATCCCGAGCTGGCGGGCGGCGTCCTTCTGGATCCAGAGGTTCTCCTCCAGCGCCTGGCAGATGATCTCGCGCTCCCGCTCGAGCGAAAGCTTGAGCCCCGGGGGCGGCGCCGGCGGCGGGGAGGCGCGGCGCTCGAGCTCGGGGAGCGCGAGGCTCTCCGGATGGATCCGGGGGCGCTCCTCGATCAGCAGGGCGCGCTCGATGACGTTCGAAAGCTGCCGGATGTTCCCGGGCCATGAGTAGCGCTGGAGCAGGTCGAGCGCCTCCGGCGCGAAGCCCTCGGATTTTTTCTTCAGCGCCCGCGCGTGCTTGGCGAGGAGATAGACGGCCAGCGGTTCGATGTCCTCCCGGCGTTCGCGCAGCGGCGGGATGTGGATCCGCAGCACGTTGATGCGGTAGTAGAGGTCCTCGCGGAAGCCGCCCCGGGCGACCAGGCCTTCGATGTCGCGGTTCGTGGCGGCGATGATCCGCACGTCCGCCCGGATGGTCTTGTTGCCGCCGAGGCGCTCGAAGGCTTTCTCCTCCAGGACGCGCAGGAGCTTCGACTGCAGCCCGGGGGTCATCTCGCAGAACTCGTCCAGGAAGAGCGTCCCGCCGTGGGCCTGCTCGAAGCGGCCGGTGCGGGCCTTGTCGGCGCCCGTGAAGGCCCCCTTTTCGTGGCCGAAGAGCTCGCTCTCCAGCAGGGTCTCGGGGATGTTGGCGCAGTTGACCTTGACGAAGGGCTTGTGGCGTCGCGGGCTGTTGAAATGGATGTTCCCGGAGATGAAGCTCTTGCCGGTTCCGGTTTCGCCGGTGATCAGGACCGTCGAGTCGGTCCGGGAGAGCTTCTCGGCGGCGGCCATGGCCTGCTGCATGGCCGGGCTCACGGCGATGATCTGCGCGCGGTCGTAGATGACGTCCTGCCCGCGGCGCAGGTAGTCGATCTCGCCCTTGAGGCTGCGGGTCTCGAGCGCCCGGGCCGCGGCGAGCCGGAGCTTCTCGGCGACCACGGGCTTGACGACGTAGTCCGCCGCCCCGGCCTTGGCCGCCTCCACGATCGCGCGGGGCTCGCGGGCGGCGCCCACGACGATGAGCGGGGCCTCGGGGGCGAGCTGCCGGATGGTCGCGAGGATGTCGGCGATCTCCGCGCGCTCGTCGCGGTGGTCGAAAACGACGAGCGCGCAGGACTCCGCCTGCAGCCGTTTGCCGGCCTCGAGCACGTTGGGCGCGAAGCTCAGGGGGTGGTCCTGCGCGAGGGCGTCGGCGTAAAGGCCGCACGCGTCGTCGTCGGCCCCGATGATCAGGATTCTATCCGGCATCGTCCAGGGGCGGCTTTTCGGCCGCGGCGGCGTTGAGTTTTCGCCCGAGCTGCCGGTGCCAGCTCCAGGCGGTCGCGATGATCTCCTCCAGGCCGCTCTGCCGCGGCTCCCAGCCGAGCTCCCGGCGGGCGCGGCGGTTGGAGGCGATCAGCACCGGCGCGTCCCCCGGCCGGCGGGCGGAGACCTCGACGGGAATCTTCCGCCCGGTGATGCGCTCGGCGTGGGCGATGATCTCCATGACCGAGCAGCCCCGGCCTTGTCCGAGGTTGAAGATCCCCGGCGCCCCGCCGGCCGCCAGGCGCGCGAGCGCGAGCACGTGCGCGCGGGCGAGGTCCGAGACGTGGATGTAGTCGCGGATGCAGGTCCCGTCCGCCGTGGGGTAGTCGCGGCCGAAGACCCGGATCGGCCGGCCGCCGTCGCGGGCGGCATCGAGCACCCGGGGGATGAGATGGCTCTCCGGCGTGTGCCACTCGCCGGTTTCGCCGTCGGGGTCGGCCCCGGCGGCGTTGAAGTAGCGCAGGGCCGCCCATTTCATCCCGTGCGCGCGCTCCACATCGGCGAGCATCGCCTCGACCATCCGCTTGGTCCACCCGTAGGGGCTCACCGGCGCGGTCGGGTGGTCCTCGTCGATCGGCACGGCGATCGGGTTCCCGTAGACCGCCGCCGACGAGGAGAAGATGAAGGCCGGCACCCGATGGCGCACGGCCGCCGCGATCAGGCACAGGCTCTTGGCGACGTTGTTCGCATAATACTTGAGGGGGTCGCCGACCGATTCCCCCACCTCGATGAAGGCGGCGAAGTGCATCACCGCATCGAAGCGCCGGCTCCCGAGGCAGTCGTCGAGCGCCGCGGGGTCGCCGATGTCGCCCGGGTGGAAGTCCCCCCAGCGGACGAGCTCGCGATGGCCCTTCGAGAGGTTGTCGAAGACCACGGCCTCGTGCCCCTCGCGCGCGAGCTCCTTGCAGCAGTGGGAGCCGATGTATCCGGCGCCGCCGGCGACCAGGACCCTCATCGCGGCCGCTCCGCTTGGCGATGGAGGCCGGCCATCAAATGAACCCTTTCTGCCCGAGGAAGAGCAGGATCTCCTGGGCGGCCTCGTCCGGGGTGAGGTGGGTCGTGTCGATGCGCACCTCCGGGGAGTCGGGCTCCTCGTAGGGGTCGTCGATGCCGGTGTAGCCCTTGATCAGCCCGGCGCGGGCCTTGGCGTACATCCCCTTGCGGTCGCGCGCTTCGCAGACCTCGAGCGGGGTCGCGACGTGGACCTCCACGAACCCGCCGGTCGCCTCGATCGTGCGCCGGATCTCCCCGCGGGTCTTGGCGTAGGGCGCGATCGGCGCGCAGATGGCGATGCCGCGGTTCTTGGTGATCTCGGAGGCGACGAACCCGATCCGCCGCACGTTGATGTCGCGGTGCTCCTTCGAGAAGGTGAGCTCGCTCGACAGGTTGTGGCGCACGATGTCCCCGTCGAGCAGCGTCACCGGCCGGTCGCCCATCTCCAGGAACTTTGAATGGAGGATCTTGGCGATGGTCGATTTGCCGGCGCCGGAAAGCCCGGTCATGAAGACGGTGAAGCCCTGGCGCCGCGGCGGCGGATAAGCCTTCTGAAGCTCCTCGACCACCTCGGGAAAGGTGGCCCAATCCGGGATGCGCCGCCCCTCGCGGACCCGGCGGCGGATGTCGCTGCCGCTCAGCGAAATCGCCTGCGTGCCTTCCGGCACCTGGTCGGCGGTGCGGAACTCGTCCTCGAAGGGCAGGTAGACCATCTCGGAGAAGGCGACCAGCTCGACCCCGATCTCGGCGGCGTGGAGGTCGATCGTGCGGCAGGCCTCGTCCTGGGGGTAGAAGGCCCGTCCCTGGCTGTCGCACCCCGGCCCGCCGTGGTCGCGGCCGGCGATCATGTGGGAGCAGCCGAAGTTGCGGCAGACGATGGCGTGCAGCAGGGCTTCGCGGGGGCCGGACATGCGCATGGAGAGCGGCAGCAGGTTGAGGAGATAGGAGTCCGGCGGGTAGTGCTGGACGACCTTGCGGTAGCAGCGCACGCGCGTGAAATGGTCGAAGTCGCCGGGCTTCGTCATGCCGGCGACCGGCAGGATCAGGAGGTTCGCCTTGGCGCGGCGCATCGCCTCCAGGGTCATCTCGAACTGCGGGCGGTGGATCGGGTTTTCGGTGATGAACCCGACCATGCGCTTCCAGTTGAGCCGCCGGGCGGCGCGGCGGATTTCGGCGGGCGATCGACGGAGCTGCCGAAAATCGAAGTGCAGCGGGAGGCTCACCACCTCGAGTCTTCCGCCGACGTAGTACTCCTTGGTCTTGTGCAGCAGATACCGGGCGCCGGGATGCGACGGGTCGAGGGTGCCATAGACCCGCGACGCTTCCTGCTCACGGTCCACCGGCCAGATGTCCTCGACGTGCAGGACGGCGAGCAGGAACCCCTCGCCGTCCCGCAGGGCGACCGACTGGCCGGCCTCGAGGTGGCGCGCCCGGACCTCGCTCACGTCGAGGCAGATGGGGATCGGCCAGAGCTCTCCGCTGTTCAGGCGCATGCGGTCGAGCACGGGCTCGTAGTCCGCCCGGGTCATGAACCCGGAGAGGGGCGCGAAGGCCCCGCAGGCGAGCATCTCAAGGTCGCAGAGGTGACGTTCGTTCAGCGCCACATCGGGGAGTTCCCGAGAGATTTCCTTGAGCAGCGCCGCGCGCTCCTCATCGACCACGAGATGGCAGGCCGCCTCGGCGCGGCATGCGGGTG
This sequence comes from uncultured Desulfatibacillum sp., assembly GCA_964573635.1. Taxonomy (GTDB): domain Bacteria; phylum Desulfobacterota; class Desulfobacteria; order Desulfobacterales; family SpSt-501; genus SpSt-501. The sequence continues at coordinate 10,068 of CAZNKG010000026.1, forward strand.
TCGTCATCGGGTTCATGGGCGCGGATTCGCCTATTCAGAAGTTCGTTTTTTGTATTCAAGAGCTTAACAGCCTACCATATCAGATTCAGGGCCGTCGGCACAATGGAAAACCGCGCGCCGCGCGCGCCTCCGATCCGCCGCATGAGAGGGCGCCTTCACGGTTCGCGGCCCGGCTGCCGGCCGGAAGGGGCGGAGAACTCCATGTAAAAGCGGTAAAAGGCGGCGATAACCAAGGAGTGGGTGATTTCGCCGTTGCGGATCATGGCGGGGATCTCCGCGAGCGGCCTGAGCGCCACCTCGATATCCTCCTTTTCGTCCTGCTGCTGCCGCCCGACCGGAAGGCAGCCCCGGGCTACGAAGCTGAAGCAGCGGTTGTCCAGAAAGGCCGGGTTGGGATGGACGAAGCCGAGAGCGTGGATTTCTCCGGCCGCGTAGCCGGTCTCCTCCTTGAGCTCGCGCCGGGCGGCCTCCTCGGGCCGGTCGCCCGGGTCGACGATGCCCCCCGGAATCTCCAGGGTCACCTCCCGCGTCCCGTGGCGGTACTGGCGGACGAGAACCACCTGCTCGTCGGGGGTGAGCGGGATCACATTCACCCAGCTGCGGGACTCGAGGATGTAAAATTCGTGGTCGCGGCCGGTGCGCGGGGAGACGGCCCGGTCGATGCGCAGGCCGAAGATGCGCAGATGATCCTGCTGGCGGCTTGCGAGGATCTCCCAAGGTCTAACAGCCATTGCCTGGCCCCCTTCCGATGTCCGCAGGCGGCGGTCGGATCAGTTGAGGAGAAGCGAGTTCCCGTTCTCCTTGTAAAACGCGCCCACCGCCGCCGAGAAAGTGAAAACGGAGTGGCCGCCGCGTCCGACCTCGCAGTCTTCCAGAATCCGGTAAATGCCGACTCCCGGGATGGGCTCGAGCTGGGAGCCTCCCGAAAGCTTCGGGTGCTTGGCGAGCCCCCGGGTCGAAACCCGGTCGCTGCGTCGCGACATCTGGGCGGCCGGCACTCCGGCCGGATGTCGGATCTGCCCCGGCTGGTGGGGTGCCAGGTACCACACGGTCACGACCCGGTAGCCCAGCTGGATGAGCTTCGCCGCCATCCCTGCGGCGTATGCCGCCCCCTGGCTGTGCCCCACTAACTTGATGTCGCCGACGGGATCGAAGGATATGCGCTCCGCACGGATCTCCTCGTGCAGCCGCCGGGCGGCCTCTTCGCCCCGCCGCATCCGATCGACGGCTTGGGAGTCGTTGAAGTGCGATCCGTTCACGAAAACCGCGTGGTAGTCGCGGAACCCCAGCTTGAACCACCCTTCGATGTTCCCCCAGTAGGGCTCGCCGTCGTAGATCGGATCGCTGAAGAAAAACTCGATGGGCGGCGGATAGGCCTTTTCATAGTAGATTACCGGCGCCGGCACGCCGGGGGTCGGCAAGACTCTCACATCCAGGGCGTCGAGCTGCATCGAGATAATGAAACCGTTCACGAAAATGGTCAACTTCTTTTCGCGGCGCACTTCCTCCTGCGGCGTCTCCGGCATCGGATCATCCGGGAGGGGCTCCGGGGCGGGGCGATGGGAGCCGCGGGCAAGGGCCGCCTCCGGGAGGAGGATGCGCTGCCTGGCGTGGACCGCGGTGGCCTCCGAGAGCTCCTTTCCCGCGGGACCGAGGAAAAGCTCCTGCCGGTTCGTGAGCTTACGCGCAAGGCTCTCGTTCGACGCCTGGTCGGTTGACCCCGCCAGGGCGGCCGCGTGCGCCTGGGCGATTTGGCGGCGCAGGACCTCGGCCTTCCAAGCCGCCTCGTGGACCGAGATCCTTCCACGCTTGGACTCTTCGAGCAGCTCCCGGCAGAAGCACCGGGCTTGTCGCATGTATGCCGACCGGTCGTGGGCCTGGGCGATGACGTGCTGGGCGAATGCCGCCGCCTCGGCTTCGAGCGCCGAGACTTCGAAAGCGACGCCGACCCCGAACGGGTTATCGCGGATCATCGGCGGCTTCCGGTTCATGCGACTGCGGGCAACCGGTCGACAGCCGCTGCATTTGGCGGCGGCCCGGGGCGCGCACCTCGAACAGCGGGCTTTCCGGATTGAGGAGCGCAAGCCGCAGGGCTGCGTCGGCCCTCAGGCGCTGGTTTCCGCGGCGCAGCACCGCGAGGCAGCTCTCCGGAGTGATCGGACGCCCCGCTAAGAGCGGCGTGCCTTTTGGGTATTCTCCCGCGTGCGCCCGCCACCAGATTTCGACCCGGCCGGGATCGGGCCACCCGAGGTTCTCGTCGGGGTCGAGCGCCACATCCTCGTCCGCCGGGTCCTCCGAGGGCCCGGCATCGAAGCCCTCAGGGGCTTCGGCCTCGAGACCCTCGGCCGACAGGTCGGCGCCCGTGATGCCGCTGAAGGCTTCTCCCGCTGTACGGGCGAGCTCCGGCACCCGCATGCAGTCGATCAGCCAGGGCACCCAGGCCGGATCACCTATTTTACCGGCGGCGATGACGGCCGTGCGCGCGGCTCCGGGACGCTGGGCGAGGTTGCGGAGCCATCTCCCGGCTTCCTCCGCCGAAAGCAGTCCTGCGACCAGGCGGAGCGCTTCGACGGCACAGGGAGCGTCGGCGGCGGTTATCTCCATCAGGGGCTCCACCCCCCCTCGATCTCCGAGCAGCGCGGCGGCGCGGGCGGCCTGGAAGCGGAGCGCCTCATCGGAAGACGATAAAAAGCGCCCGACCAGCGGCAGAAGCTCCCGTCGTCCGAGCTCGCCGGCGGCTTGGAGGGCGCGGCCGGTCAACCCCGGTTCACCGCTCTCGAGGGCGGCGATCATCTCCCGGCGGAGGTAGACGCGGTGGAGCGCCGCCGCCGCGATCCCGATCCGGCGATGCTCCGGAGCCTCCGCGGCGAGCAGCTTTCTGGTAGGCATCTCGCTTCGAGGCCATTCGAGCCACGCCAGGGCCGATGCGGCGGCCCGCAGGAGCTCGGGCGCGGACCCCGCTGCCGCCAGGACCTCCCCGGCGCGCGCGTCCCGGCCACCTTGAAAGGCGAGGACCGCCGCCGCGAAGAGGTCGCCGGGATCGCGCATTTCGAGGGCCTCCCGGCAGGCCTCCCAGCCCGCCTCCCCCGCGACGGCGAGGCCGTCCAAGTGGCTCTCCAGGCGTTCGTCCAGTGCGATCAGGTCGTGCAGACCGAAATGGGGCGCTCCGACGGCCTGCGATCTCAGGATCCACAGAAATCCGGCTTCGTCGCGATGCTGTTCGATCACCGATGGAATGACGGGTGTCATGACGCCGCAGGCCCGATCCAGCCGTTCCGGCCGCTCCGGGCGGCCACTTCCCCAAATTATACCATGGACAAGGTTGAATGTCCTATCGGCGGATCGGCGGTCGCATCGGCTTGGCAGGCTTTGGAAGAACGGCGTCTTAAGAGCGAGATCCGCAGGTGCGCGGCGCTTGAAAATGCCCACCGATTATCGAACGGCTGCGCCTCCTAGTCGCCTCGCGCCCCGGCTGGCGGCCTGATGCCGGTTTTTCCAAAACCGTTTGGGCGCCGGTTAAACGGTCAAACGGAATATCCCAGCGCCGGGGAGGCCCGCGCGCCGCCGTTGTCGCCGACGAGGCCCCGAAGCCGCGGCCCCGGCGCGCAGCCCTTGGCCGCGGCGACCGCAAGCATCACGGGCACGACCGCGGCGCCGGTCGCGCCGACCGCCTCGGCCGGCTGCCGCAGGTCGAAGCGCGCCTCGGGCGCCCGAACAAGTCCTACCATGGCGCATCCCGTCTCGCGGACCCCATACCGCCAGCCGTTCGGGTCGGCGATCCGGAAGTCGCTCGCCTCGATGTCGTGGAGTGCTGCGGGCAGAGCTCGGCAAAGAGTGCCGGCTCACTGGATCCTCGTCCAGGTCTGGCCGTCGAACTGCAGGATGTCTTTCGCGCCGATGGACCACATGATCCCGTCGGCGGCGTCCAGGTGGTAGCAGGTGGCCGGGATCTCGTCTCCGGTGTCGACGATCTTCAGCCGGTCGTCCTCCAGGATGTAGAGCATGCGCGTCGTGGAGAGATAAAGCCGGCCGTTGAACCATTGCAGGTCCCAGAGGTCCTCCTGCGTGTCCCCGTGCTCGACGACCTGCCACGAGCTCCCGCGGCCTCTTATCAACATGCCCTGCTGGCCGCAGATGTAGACCCGGCCGTCTTCGGCGCAGAAGACCCGGGTCAGGATGAGGTCGGTGGGGCTTTCGATCCGCGACCAGCGGCTGCCGTCGAAATGCCAGATCTCCCCGTGCCAGCCGACGGCGTAGATGTCGTTCTCGCTGAAGCCGTGGATGGACTCGAAGCCGAAGACGTCCAAGGCGGCCGGGGCCTTCCGCATGTCCATGTCGATGCAGGTCCAGGCGTGCGCAGCGTCCCGACGGTAGACCTGCCGGTCCATGCCGCAGGCATAGGCCCTGCCGGCGATCGTCCGCACCTCCCGCAGGGGGCCGCGCTTCTCGGGGTGGTCCTCCCCCCGGCCGATCTGCTCCTCGAAGTCCTCTCCGCTCCCAACAACGCCAACCCGCCCCTCTTCGCTGATTGCTACCATTTGCTCCTTGGGGAATTGGGTTACGCAAACCGACAAGGAAGACCATTTCACCAAATCGCCTCCCCATTGTCCATCCACAATAGTCAAAATCCAAGTGTTAGGAAGCTTTTCTTCGTTAAGGTCATCCATGCCGGCAATCAGGTAAAAAATGTTATGCTTTCGGATGGCGCCAGAACGAAAACTTGCAATTTCTACTGGCTCTTTGTCCCCCATGGCGAATTTCTCCTTGTATAAGCCTGCTGAAACAGCGTTTAGCCATCATCAGCTTGCTATTTTCTTGCTGCTGACTTTAGTAGCCAGACGGCTTTTCTTGGATAGATCATACTTGGCCCAGGCGCTCTCTGCTATCTCGCTATCCAACTTCCCACTGGGGGAGGCGACAATCTCCTGATCGGTATCGATGCCGCAGGCCTGGTGGTAGGCTTCGAGCTGGGCCTCGATGCACTTCTGGCTGCAGGGGCTTTTGAAGACCATGTTGACGGCCGCCGCCCCGGTCTCGGAGGCCTCCTTGAACTTCCACGTGCCCGCCGGGGCGCGCTTCTTCGCCCGCACGCCCTGGAAGGTGTGCATCAGCCCGTGGGTGGCAGTGGTGTTGTCCGGACCCTCGGCGCAGATGCACGGGGCCTTGTCGATCGAATAGCCCTCGCAGCCCGGCCGCGGCACCCCGCCCTTTTTCCGCGTCCCCGGCAGGATGAAGGCGCTCGCCTCGATCAGATGATGCCCGGTCTGGCCCGGGCAGCAGCCCGGCCGGCGGCCCTCCCCCCGGCCCGATGGCGCGTAGGGCACCAGCATGCAGCGGCGCGCGGCCAGACAGGGATTGTCGCTGATCTTGCGCGCAAGCTCCTGGTAGTAGGCGGTGCGCTTCTGTTTGTAATCCGCGCCGCCTGTCGGCGGGGGGCGGTGCGGCGGGCAGGGGTCCTCCTGGCCGTAGGGCTTGTAGCCCTTGCAGGACTCCATCTCCCGGCGCGCGTCGTCGACACAGGGGTGATCCAGCGCCACCGCCATCCCGTCCAGATACGGCCACACCGGTGTATTGCCCGGCATGGCCGACATATGGTTGTGGGTGGTGAGATCGAGATGCCGCACGGCGTTCTTGCCCTCGATCTTGACATTCATCGACCAGCTCGCGAAATAGACCTTGCCGGTGATCTGGTGGCTGACCACCCCCATGCCGAGCGCCTTGGTGGCGGCCTCGTCGCCGGTGCTCTTCTTGAAGCAGCTCTTGTTCTTGAGCATGACCTCCTTGCCGGAGATCTTCACGGTCTTCGAGCCGTTGGCGGTATCCTTGGCAAAGGCCGTGTTGGGGTAGGGGATCGGAACCGGCCCGGCCGGGGGCGAGGGCGGGCTCAGGCAGACGTCCGGAAAGGCCGCCACCGACTTGCCCTTGGCCGCCTTGCAGGCCACCTCCCGGCCGTTGGCGAAGACCTTGTTGGCCATGATGCTTTCCTATGTTTGATATTTCAGCACCAGCGCGGCGCGCGCGCCGTCGTCGTTGGCGACATGACACAGGCACTGCGGCCCCGGAGCGTAGCCGTTGCGGGCGGCGGTCGCGGCGAACGCAAGGAGGATCGGCACGGTCGCAGCGCCCACTTCGCCGATGCAATCCGCCGGGTGCCATATTTCGAATTCGGCTTTCCGCTCGCGCACCAGCCGGGTCGCGGCGAGGGCCGCCTCCTTGAACCCGTATTGCTCGCCGTTCAGGTCCGCGATGCGGTAGTCGATCGCGGCCATCGTCGTGCGGGCATCGGCGAGGGCGGCGCGCACGGCCGCGACCAGGCCTTCGGCGCGCAGGGGCTGCTCGGACTCGATCGCGGCCTTTTCCGCTCCCGCGCCGAATCCGGTGACCGCCAAATGCGGTTTGCCGGCCGATGCCGCGGGGCAGAGCAGCACGGCGCCGGCGGCCTCGCCCGGAAGGAAGCCGTTCGAGTTCCGAGAGGTGAGGAGCCGCCGGCGCGCCGCGTAGGCGATGAGGGTCAGGTGCGGGATAAATGAGTCGACGCCCGCCACCAGGCAGAACGGCAGGCGCTCGCTGGCGAGGATCTCGGCGGCCGTCCGGATCGCCAAGGCGCCGCCGGCGCGGCCGGCCGCCATGGCGGCGGAGCGGGCATGAAAGCGCAAGCCCAGCGCCTTCTGGAGATCGGCCAGAAAGGTATCGTCCAGACCGTCCATCCGGCCCGGGCGCCCGGCTTCGGACAGGCACAGCAGCAGCGGGATCCCTTCGGCGGCCGTCGCGCCGGCGCTCGCCAGGCACTCGCGGACGGCCGCCGCGGCCATCTGCACGAGCTTGTCCCGGCCGCGCTGCAGCCCCGGAAGCGGGACGAGGCTCGCGGTGATGGGCTCGCCGCCCGGGTCGTGGAAATGGGTCTCCGTGAAGTTGTCGATGCCGCTGCGGATGGCCGCGCAGGAAGAGGGGGCATCGAGTCCGACCCCGGTCAGCATGCCGCATCCGATTACCGCCAGGGGATTCATTCCGATCCGCCTTCCGCTCACGCCGCGCCGTTTTCCTGGGGAGCGCTTGAACCCGGGGGGTACGAGAGCGCATCCATCTCGCGTTTGCGCCTCACCCGCTCCTGCGGGTCATCGCCGACGAGGATCTGTTCGATCTCGAAGATGTCGCGGCGCAGGGCGAGCGCGGCGCGCCAGACCACCATGAAGCGCCGCCGGTCGGGCTCTATGATCAGGGTGTCGATCACCGGCCGGGTTTCGATCTCCTCGCCGTCCCGCCGGACGAACCACACCCGGAAATGCCGCAGGGGGAGCCGGAACGAGGTCAGGCCTTCGGGGGTCAGATGGGTAAGCCGGACCGCCTCGCCGCCGCGGGGGTAGGGAATCTGCTGGTCGACGGGCGCCGCCTGGTAGTAGCTCTCGTCGAAATCTCGCGGCAGGGCCGGGAAAACGTTCTCCAGCCAGCCGGCGTCATAGGTGCCCGCCAGCGCCGCGCGCGGCAGCCAGTTGCGGCCGATCGGGCCGAAGGCCATCGGGCGGTAGGCGCCGTCGGGGCGCTTGAACGGGCTGTCGGCCGCCTCGGTGTTCGGCAGGGGTTTTCCGTCCAGGGCGTCGGCGTCCGGCCGCCGGCAGAAGCCCCGGCCCACCGGGTTGGCACGGAACAGGGCGGGCTCGCCGGGAGCCGGGTCCGCGCCCCCGAAGGCCCGCTCGTAGGTGATCGGCAGCGTGCGGAAAGGCTGCGGCGCGGTCGCGTGCAGCGCTTTGAGGCTTTTCAGCCAGAAGCGCTCCCCCACGACCATGAACGATTTGCTCCAGGCGCCGACCTGGAGCGTGACCGGAAGCCGGGTTACCGGCCGGCCCTGCGGGGCGTGGGCGCTGCCGAGGAGCAGCACGTCGCAGCGCGGCTTGCGCGGCGCGAGGTCGGCCTCGTAGAGCGGGGCGGAGAGCCCCGGCTCGCCGCTGAAGGTGTCCGCGAAAGCGACCGGCTCCTGGCTGGCGGAGAGATCGGGGTCGGCGCCGGGCGGAGGGAAGTCGAAGGTCCCCTTGACGACCGCCACCAGCAGCTCGCGGCCGTCGACCTGCGACCCCAGGAAATACTCCGCCTGCATACCGGTGGCGTGGACCAACTCCATCGCCCCGCCCCCCTCCCGGTCAGTTCAATTGGACCGAGGCGCCGCGGATGCGGTTCACCCCGCTCGAGCGGCTGAGCACATAGGCGCCCCGGATGATGACCTTGCCGGCCCGGGTCAAGGTGATGCTCGCTTTGCCGCAGCTCAGCACGATCTCTTTTCCGGCGGCGATGTGGACGCGGTCGCCGTCGAGGCTTACCTGCCAGCCGCCCGGCTCGGTCCCCGCGCCGGCATGGACGGTGTCGACCAGGATGGGAAGCTGCGGGTCCCCGGCCTCGAAGAGGAGCAGCACTTCCTCGCCGCCGGCGGCGGCCGCCGCGAGATCCCGCAGCCTGACCGCGCCGCCAAGCCTCGCCGCGAGCGGGCCGTAATGGTTGCCCTCGTAGTCGACCCAGACGCGGCCGTCCGCCTCCACCTTCACGATGCGCCCGACCCGGCTGCCCGGGACCGGCTCCGGCACCCCGGCCGGTCGGGGGCGGCTGCTCGCCGATTTCTTCATTTCAGTTCTCCAGGATCTTCTTTCCCTTGAGGGTCAGGTTGCCCGAGGCCGTGCCGCGGATGGCCTTGCCCTCGACGGTGATGTCGCCGTTTTTCTGCATCACGATGCGCGCCCGGCCGCTCCGGATCACGATTTCGTCCTCGGCCTCGATGAATACCTTTTTCGCCTTGAGGGAGTGGGTCTTGCCGACCGTCTCGGAGAGGTCGCCTTTCACCGTGACCGACATGCTGCGGCCGATAGTCTCCTTCTGGTCGAGGCCGACCGTGATCACGCGGTAGGCGCCGACCTCCTCCATTTTGGCGCCGCCCACGGTTTCGTTCATGGCCCCGCCGACGCTCACCTGGTAAAGCGCCCCGATGGAGAGTTCCTTGGCGAGCCCGATGGTCTCGGCCGAGTTGATCGCGACCATCTCGGTCTTGGAGCCGTCGACCTTGAGGCTCATGTTCGCCCCGATGGTCTCGGTGTGGTTCACGCCCACGGTGATCGTCTTGTTCGCCCCGACCGTTTCGCTCTGGTCGGCGCCCACCGTCTTCGAGCGGTTGCGGGCGACCGTGAGGCTTTCGTCGCGGCCGATGGTCTGGCGCTTGTCGTTTTCAATCGCGATCGTCCAGTCCTTCTGGCCGTGGAGGTAGATCTCCTCGGCGCCCTTCGCGTCCTCGAAGCGCAGCTCGTTTGAGCCTCCGCCGCCGGGGGTGGAGTCGGACTTGAGCGTGCTCTTGGTCTTCTCGGCCGGCAGCTCGTAGGGCGGCCGGTTCTCCCCGTGGTAGACCCGGCCGACGATGATCGGCCGGTCGGGGTCGCCTTCGAGAAAGTCGACGACCACCTCCTGGCCGATCCGCGGGAGATAGATCGCCCCCCAGCCCGCCCCGGCCCAGGCGTGGCTCACCCGGATCCAGCAGGAGCTCTTCTCGTCGCGGCCGCCGCGCCGGTCCCAGTGGAACTGGACCTTCACCCGGCCGTGGGCGTCGGTGTAGATCTCCTCGCCGGCCGGGCCGGTGACGATCGCCGTCTGCACCCCATCGACCAGCGGCTTGGCCGCCATGGGCTCGGGCCGGAAGGCGACCGCGGCGGGGATGGCAACGAAGCGGTTGGCATAGCGCGAGCCGCTCCCCCCGCCGAGCTCCTCGAGCACCTGGGGTTGGGCGCCGGTGTGGACGACCTCGGTCACCACGAACTCGCGGTTGAAGCGCTCGAGCTCGTGGCCGTGGAGGGTGAAGGTGAATCCCGGCGCAAGCCGCGGGCAGTAGCTCTCCCCTTCCGCCTGCTCGCGGAAGGCCACGGCCTGCTGCAGCCGGATTTGGGCGAGGCGCTGGCCCGCCCCTTCGTCCTCGAAGATTCCGGGGTAGTCGTAGAGCTCGCGTTCGCGCTCCTTGGCGGCGGTCTCGGCGGCGGTGAGATCGAGCGAGGGCTTCTCGAAGTTGAAGTCCCTGAGCGTCACCTTGCCGGGGAGCAGGCGCTGCGAGAGCGCCATGGCGTAAACCGCCTCCTCCTCGGCGACCATGGCGGCCGTGGGGTTGAAAAGGAGCTTCGCCTCGCCGGGGATCGGCCGGTAGTTCACCGGGCCGTCGCCGAAGACGAGCCGGTGCGTGTTCCTCTCGTGCTCGAAAAAGTAGAAAATCCCTTCCTCCTCGAGCAGCCGCGAGACGAAGTTCAGGTCCGTTTCGCGGTACTGCACGCAGTAGGTGCGCGGCCGGTAGCCCCGGCTATGGAGCCGGAAGGCGAACTGGTCGGCGGTGATGCCGGACTCGGTGAGGACCTCGCGCACGATCTGCTCGGTGGTCTGGTCCTGGAAAATGCGGCAGTCGCGCTCGAGCGCGAGCATCCAGAGCGCCGGCACGACCCGGGCCTGGTAGAGGAAGAAGCGCCCCGACGCCCCGGTCTGCCGGAACGTGCGCACGATCCCGTGGAAGCGGCGCTCGGAGTCGCCGAGGGCTGCGGTGAGGCACGCGGGCCGGCCGACCATGTCCTCAAGGCCGATCTCATCCTCGGCCGCCAGGTGCACGTCGATCTCGAACGGCGCGGAGAGCCGCTCGCGCGCCGTGAATTCCGAGACCGCCAAATCCCGGCCGGCCGCCTGGAACGTCAATTGGGCGATGTTGGCTCGATGGGTGAAGGCCATGGGTGCTCCGCAGCTACCGGCGGCCAGTCCGACGCCGATGCCGAAATGATTCGCGCCAGCTCGTTCGAGTCCTTGACGCGGAAGCCGAAGCTCGACCGCTCGGGCTTTATCGCGAGGCTGGCGTGAGCCGGCTGTGGATGAACAGGGTCCTGAGGCCGTGACCCTTCCGCGCGTCTCTTGGCCACGCTCCCAAATAATTCGTGCGGCGCGGCCGTTTCACGGCGGCGACGGCGCCCAGACGATTTCCGACAGCCGCTCCGGCTCTCGTACCCGGAAGCCGAAGCTGATCTTCCCCCAGGCTTTTGCGACCGCCAGGTAGCTCACGCTGTCGGGCGCCAAGCCGGCGGGCGGCGGACCCGGCAGCGCGGGTTCGAAGACCGCCGCCGGGTATCGTTTCTTGACCTCTTGAAATGTCACCTCGCAGTCCAGCAGTTCGATGGCCAAGAACCCCCGGTCGCCGGGCCGCGTCTTGCTTACACGAAGATCGACCTCGCGCAGCGGAAGCCCGGCGCCCTTTCCCGGCTTGCGGGCAAGACGGTAGAACCGCGTGTAATCGTTTTCCGATTCGGGCTTCAATTCGACCCCCAGAAGCGATTCGATGCCGTTCTTCGTGAAGGGCAGGGCGTTCTCGATCTCGGCGATCAGGCGCCATAAGACTTCGGCCGGTTTCGTCTGGGACGCGTTTTGAGCCATACCGTCATCCTCGATAAAGAAAAAGGCCGCCACCAGGAAAAGGGACCAGGCCGTCAGCCTGCCGGCGTGACGGCCGCGGCGGAGTCCATTCCCGCTTCTCACGGGCTGAGGCTTTTTTGCCAAGTATCGTACCATCTTCCATAATACTCGGAATAGGATTCATTCGCGGCGGAGGTCGAGGGGATCTCTTTGTCGCCGAAAATCTTTCCAATCGCTTCTCGGGCGCTGTTCCGGTCCCCGTCCTTTTGAAATTGTTTAAAAATCTTTTTATAATCCTCCACTTGAGACCCGGCGACACCGATATCCGGTCCGCCGTTGTCGAGGATTTCTTGGCGCACCGTGAGATTCGACAGCGTCGCTTCTCCCTCGTCGTCGAGATAGCTTTTCAAGAACTTGTCCTTGCTCGTGAAATCCTTGGGAACATCCGAATGGGCGTGCCCCAATTCGTGGGATAGAGTCTGAACCATTTCGTTCGGGTCGTTTCTCAAGTTGCGGTCGATCGTGATCGTTTTTCGGGTCGCATTATACGCGGAGCCCGATCCCGCATCGCCGAATTGAATTCGTCCCCCGTTTTCCTGGAATTTCCGGAGCTGCTCCTTGAGGGTGGGGGACTTTTCGATGAGCTCGTCGGTATCGTTGCCGAGGCCGGATCGGATCGGCTTGGGCGGCTCCGACCCAGGGGCCGGAGCCGACGGGGCGGCTGCGGCGGCTGCCGGCGCGGCGCCGGTTGTTTTCAGGATCTTGGCCCCCTTGAGGGTGAGGTTGCCGGAGCCTTTAACGCCGATCTCCGCGCCGTCGATCCGCAGGTCGCCGTTCTGCTTGAGCGTGATCCGGGCCTTGCCGGCCTTCAGCACGACCTCGGTGTCGGCATCGATGCGCACCGTCTTCGCCTGAAGCGTGTGGACCTCGCCGACGGACTCTTTGAGGTCGAGGCCCACTTTGACGGTCATTTTGCCTTCGACCGTTTTGAATAGGTCGCGGCCCACCCAGAGCGCGCGCCCCAGCCCCACCTCCTCGGCCCGCGGGCCGTCGACCGTCTCCTTCATCGCGCCGCCGACCGTGATCTGGTAGGCGGCGCCGATGGTGAGCGCCTTGGACGCCCCCACGCTCGCGTGCGTCGCGCCCGCCACCGTCTCGGTCTTGGAGGCGCCGACCTTGAGCGCCATATTGGCGCCGATGATCTCCACGTGCTCGGCGCCGACCTTGACCGTTTTGTTGGCGCCGACCGTTTCGCTCTGGTCGGCGCCGACGCTCTTCGAGCGGTTCTCCCCGACTGCGAGCGTCTCGTCGCGGCCGATGGTCTGGCGCTTGTCGTTTTCGACCGCGATCGTCCAGTCCCTCTGGCCGTGGAGGTAGAGCTCTTCGGCGCCCTTCGCGTCCTCGAAGCGCAGCTCGTTTGCGCCCCCGCCGCCGGGGGTCGAGTCCGACTTGAGCGTGCTCTTGGTCTTCCCGGACGGCAGCTCGCAGGGCGGCCGGTTCTCCCCGTGGTAGACCCGGCCGATGATGATCGGCCGGTCGGGGTCGCCCTCGAGGAAGTCGACGACCACCTCCTGGCCGATCCGCGGGGGATAGCTTGCCCCCCAGCCCGCCCCGGCCCACGCGTGGCTCACGCGGATCCAGCAAGAGCTCTTCTCGTCGGCCACGCCGCGCCGGTCCCAGTGGAAGTGGACCTTCACCCGGCCGTGGGCGTCGGTGTAGATCTCCTCGCCGGACGGGCCGGTGACGATCGCCGTCTGCACCCCTTTGACGACCGGCCGAGGCGTGCGCCGCTGCGGGCGGGGCGGCACGTCCGCCGGTATGGCACTGAAGCGGCAGGCGTAGCTCGTGCCGGCGCCGGTCGCCTGCTCGGCCAACACCTGGGGCTGGGCGCCGGTGTGCTCGGTCTCGATCACGAGATATTCGCGGTTCAGCGCGGCCGCGTCGTGGCTCTCGAGCCGGAAGGAGAACCCGGGCGCCAGCCGCACGCAGGTCGACCGCCCCTCGACCCCTTCCATGAGAAACCGCTCCTGCTCCAGGCGCACCCGCGCCGCGCGCCTGCCGGCGCCGTCCTCCCGGTAGCCGCCGGGGAAGTCGAAAACCTCGCGCCGGCCGTCCTGCCGGGCCGCCGCATCGCAGAGAAGCGGGAGGGACGGCTTTTCGAAGTCGAAATCCTTGAGGGCCGCCCGGCCCGGCTGCATGCGCCGCGCCGCCGCAAGCTCGATGACTCCCTCCTCCTCGGCGACCATCGCCGCCGTGGGGTTGAAGAGCAGGGTCGGCTCGGCGGGTATCGGCCGGGTCGCCACCGCCGCGTCGCCGAAGACGAGCCGATGCCCCTCGGGCGAGTGCTCGAAGAAGTAGAAAATGCCCTCCTCCTCCAGCAGGCGCGAGATGAAGTCGAGGTCCGTTTCCCGGTATTGCACGCAGTAGGGCCGCGGCAAGGTCCGGGTTTTCAGGCGGAACTCGAAGCGGTCGGCGAGGATGCCCGACTCGGCCAGGACCTGGCGGACGATCTCCTCGGTCGTCCGGTCCTGAAAGATGCGGCAGTCTCGCTCGAGCGACAGCAGCCACAACGCCGGCACGATCCGGGCCTGGTAGAGGAAGAAGCGCCCCGATGCGCCGGTCTGCCGGAACGTGCGCACCAGGCCGTGAAAGTGGCGCTCCACCTTGTCGCCCGTCACCGTGAGAAGCCCCGGCTTTCCCAGCAGCTCCTCGAAGTCGATCTCCTCCTCGGCGGCGAGGCCGATCTCGGCGTCGAACGGCAGGGAAAGCCGCTCGCGCACGGTGAACCCCGACACCGCGAGCCGGCGGCCGGCGGCCGTGAACATCGCGCGTGCGGTGTTGGCTCGATCGGTGAAAGGCATCCCCTTCCTCCATCAGCACAATATTCTATCACGGCGGCGGAGTTTTTTCCAAAAGGCGTGGCCGCTCGCGGGGGCGGCCGGGCGGAGGCGGGGGGGCGGCGCGGCGGTCGTGCGGCAGATGCCGGCGACGGGTCAGGGCGCAAAGGGCCTGAGCGCCAGGATCACCACCGTGACGTTGTCGTGGCCGCCGTTCTCAAGCGCCCGCTCAATCAGGCGGTCGGCCTTTTCTTCGAGCGAGGCCGGCGATCGCAGGACCGCTTCGATCACGTCATTCTCGACGAGGTTGGTCAGACCGTCGGTGCACAGAAGAAACTGGTCGCCCGGGGCCACCGGCCCCCGGATGAGGTCGAGCTCGATGGGGTCGCCCAGGCCGACGGCCTGCAGGATCACGTGCTTCAGCGGGTGCGTTCGAGCGCCGTCAGCGGTGATGAGGCCGGCCTCCAACTGCTGTTGCACCAGGGAGTGATCCCGGGTCAGCTGTTTCAGAGCGCCCCCGCGGAGGCGGTACGCGCGGCTGTCGCCGATGTGCCCCAGCACGTAGCCCCGGTCCCAGAAGGCTATCAGCTCCGCGGTGCATCCCATGCCGCGGTGTTCGGGGATCCGCTGGGTGTGATCGAAAATGGCCCGGTCGGCCAGGCGGAACGCCGCCTCCACGCGCGCCAGGATTTGGGCCTCCGAGCGTTGCGGGCAGTTCCGGAAGGACTCCTCGGCGGCTTCCAGGAAGATCCGGCTCGCGACCTCGCCGGCCGCCGCGCCGCCCATGCCGTCGGCGACCGCGGCATAACCGGCCCCCAGATCGACGTGAAAGGCGTCCTCATTGGCCGGGCGGACACGTCCGGTGTCGGAGCGGGCCCAGGCATCGATGGCAAAGTGCTCGTTCATGGCATCCTCCGCCGGCGTCTCCTGTTGCGATTCGCGCACACATCTGATAGATTATTTGACGAAGGGAACGAAGGGAAGTACTCCCGGTAAGCCCCCATCGACGGAAGCGGCGCGCTGAACCCTATGCATAACGTTCCGGTAATCGTCGTCCAAATCGTTCACATCCTCGGCCCCTTAAAGGGCCAGATTCAGGAATTTTCGGAACCGGAGATCCGCATCGGGCGCAAGTCATCCTGCCATATCCAGTTTCCGAAGGATCTCAATATCATCTCCCGGGAGCATGCCCGGATCGTCCGGGAGGGGAACCGCTTCAAGCTCATCGATCAAAGCGCCAACGGGACCTTTCTGAACGGCAAGCCCGTCAGCGAAACCTACCTGAAAAACGGGGATGTCCTGATGTTTGCCGAAGGCGGGCCCAAGGTCAGTTTCCTGACCATGATGCTGGACGCCACCAGCGACATCGAGCAGATCCGGCCCGCGCTGGAGCCCCCGCCGTCCGCGGCGGCTCCTCCCCGGACTCCGCCGCGCCCCGTCGCGCCGCCCCCCGCCGAGGTCGGCGATCCGGTCGGCCGCACCCAGGTCCCGCTGGTCATCCAGTACGGCCCCACCCTGCGTTCCTTCAAGGAGCTGCCGGTGACCATCGGCCGGGGGGCCGCCTGCCAATTCGTCATCAGCCATCCCGGGCTGCAGGACCAGCAGGTGCAGATCTACTTCAACCGCGAGCAGTACTGGGTGAAAGACTTGACCGGAAAGCAGATGGTGCGCGTGAACGGCCGCCCCATCTCCGTGCAACACCCGCTCGCTGCGAACGACCGTCTGGCCCTCAGCCCCTCCGGCCCCGTCTTCCGGTTTTTGGGTGCCGGTCGCCTGGCGGAGATCGAAGCCCCTGACTTGTCGCCCCGCGATGCCGCTCCCGCCGCGCCCCCGGCGCCGGCGGGGAAGCCCGCCTCCGAAAAGCCCTCCGGCAAGCCGGCCCACGGCGAATCGCTGTTTAAGAAGCTCTTCTCGCGCTGACCCGCCGCCGGCCCGGCTGCGCCGCACGGTCTTCAGCGCCGGGATTGGGCGGCCGCCTGCGCGAAGCGGCGACACGCCCAAGGGCCCTCAGCGGCGAGCTCTGTCGATTCCCGCCGCGGCTCCCCAAAAAAAGGCCGCGGCGTCCGGCTTCGGCAGACGGGCTGCTCGGCCGACCCTGGCGCCCCGGTCGTCGCGGTCTTCACGGCGCCGCCTCCGCGCTCTCCCGGACCTTGTCGTCCGCCCGCACCGGGGCGTCTTCCTGGACGAGACCTGCGCGCGGCAGAGGTCCGGTTCGGCGCGCCGGGCCCTCAGCCGCGCCACCGGTTTCGCGGCGTCCTCCAGGGTCTGGCCCTTGCAGGCCACCGGCGCGGCCGCCCGCAGCTCATCGAACCGCGTGCCGATGACACCCCCTGGCGCTGCCCGATATTCAACAGCGCCTCTCCGCAGAGGCGAGCGCGCGGCGCGAGGCGGCGGTCCCCCCCGGTCGGCGATGCGGGGCAGCGCCGATTTGCGGGCGAGTTCAGATGGGTTGTCGTCCCGGACTTGACCTCCGGCTTGGATGCCATGGGTCTTCGGCCGCCGGGCAAGCTTCCGGGCCTGCTCGGCGAAAAGCCCGGCCGCCGTGATCCGGATTTTTGTTGCGGCCATGCGGTCAGCCTTTCACGAAGCGGCGCTCAAAGCCGCCAGCGGGTTTTCGAAGTCGAAACCGAATCCGGTCGGGTCCTCGCCGATGACGGCGGCCGAAAGGATGTAGAAGATGTAGTCGGCGGTCTCCTGGGGGATCAGTTGCCGGTAGCGGGTCCACAGCTTCCAGAAATTGCGCTCGCTCGGGTTCTGCGGCAGCCGCTGGATCAACCGTGTGACCCGGGATTCTCCCCAGTTGTAGGAAGCCATCACCAGAACCCCGGAGCCTTGCGCCTGCGAGCCGTACAGGTCGCGCAGGTAGCGGGCCGCGGCCAGCGTCGACTTCTCGAAGTCGTGGCGTTCATCCTGGAGGTCGGGCCGGCGCTGGTTTTGCAGCGGGCCGAGCTTCAGCCCGTAGTAGGCGGCGGTCGAGGGCAGGAACTGCCACATGCCCTTGGCGATGCCGTGGCCGGTTTCGGGGCCGACGGCGTAGGGGTCGAAATCGCTCTCCTGGAGCGCGAGGTAAAAGAGCTCGGGCGGCAGATCGTGCGCCCGCAGGGCGGCGACGATGCGCTCGACGTAGTTGTTGGCCCGGGCGCGGCCGAGGGCTTCTTTCAGCCGCGGGCTGCCGCGCCATTTGTTCACGTAATCGATCACGGCGGCGATGAACTCCTTGGAGACGCTCGCCTCACATTCGCCGAAGCGGCCGACGATGCGGCGCACCAGGCGGTCCTCACGCGGGAGCTTGCCGGTTTCGGATTCCACCTGGGCGAGGAACAGGGCGTAGCGTTTTTCCATCTCCCGGTGCTGCGTCCGGTACTGGCGGACCTGGTCGATGAGGTTTTGGTCCGTGCTGCCCCGAAGGGCTTCGAGCAGCGGCAGGAACTGGATCTCAAGGGACTTCATCCCGTAGAAGATCTCCCGGGCAAGCTCGACCTGTCTCGCGGCGTCCTTGCGGTGCGCGTGCATCGTGGCGAGCGCCGCCGCCAGGCCCGCAGCCAGCAGCCCGATGATCAGGGTGAAGACGATCCGCTGCCGCTTTTGGGTGCGGCGGAAGGCGCGCCGGATCATGGAGGTGTGCCGGTCGGCGTGCGCCTCTTCGGGTGCCTTGACATAGCGGTCGACGTACTGGGTGAGGGACATCGGCTCGAGCTGGGTGGCCTCAAGCGGCCCGGCCGCCTCGGTAGCCACGTCCAGGATCGGTCCGTCGATGCCGAGCTGCAGTCGAGACGGTCCCGACACCCGCATCCGCTCCACTCTGACGCCGTTCACGTAGATGCCGTTGGCGCTCTGGAGGTCGAGAACCCACCAGCTGCCCTCCGCATGCCAGAATTCGGCATGGTAACGGCTGACGACGGAGTCCGCGAGACGGACCTCGCAGCTCTGCTCTCGGCCGACGCGAAACGGGGCCGTGAAGCGGTGGGCGCGTCGCGTCGCCTCCCCTTTCTCGATAAAAAGCCTTATCGGCGGTGCGGCGGCGGCCGCCGGCGTTTCCTCGTCACTCATCGCCTTCATGCATCTGGGTTTCGGACGGCCCCGGAGCCGGCGGTTCGAGGGGGGGCGGCGGCAAGGCCGGGGCCGAAACTCTCGGGGGCGGCGCAGGCCCCCGGTCGACCGGCTGCCTGAGAGAACGGCTCGGCGGCGGCGCGGCGGGTCCGCCCGCCGGGGGCGACGCCGCGGGGAGGTTGTCTAGAATGACCACGCGGACGGAGGCGTCGGGACGGTAGACCACCGCGCTGTTCAAGCCGTCGAGGATGCGCTTGAGCGCCAAGGGCAGCGCCACGTCCACCAGGTCGACCGTGACCGGGTGGGCGCGCCAGGCAGGGTCCAGCATGAAGCGAAGGCCGGTCTCGCGGCCGAGCTCGTCCAGGACGGCGCCGAGGGGTTTGGCCCTGGCGGTTATCGTGACGCGCTGCTCCACCTCGTCCGCCCGCGCCGCGGGGGCCCCCGGCCAAAGGAGGAGGGCCCCCGCCAGCGCGGCGGCAACCAGGCGTTTCAGCAGCGTTGCGAGCATCCGGCCCTTGTCTTCTCCCCGGGTTTCTCCTACAGATCCGGCAGGTAAGCTACCATTATAGCCGCAATTGGCCGGATGTTCCAGCGGCGGAGGGGCCGGAGAAATGGATTCGATTCCCATTCAGGAGGTTATGGCCGACCTCCAGGCGGCCTTGAGGGCCGGTCCGCGCGCGGTGCTCGTGGCGCCGCCGGGGTCCGGAAAAACCACCCGCGTGCCGCTCGCGCTGCTGGCGGAGCCCTGGCTGGAAGGGCGGAAGATCATCGTGCTCGAACCGCGGCGCCTGGCGGCCCGGATGGCCGCCCGGTACATGGCCGGCCTGCGCGCGGAGCCGGTGGGCGCAACCGTCGGGTACCGCGTGCGCCTGGACACCCGCGTCGGCCCCGCGACCCGCGTCGAAGTGGTGACCGAGGGGGTCTTGACCCGCATGCTGCAGTCGGACCCCGGCCTCTCCGGGGTCGGGCTTGTAATTTTCGACGAGTTCCACGAGCGCCACCTGGAATCGGACCTGGGGCTCGCCCTCTGCCTCGAGGTCCAGGCGGCCTTCAACCCGGGGCTGCGGCTGCTCGTCATGTCGGCCACCCTCGACGCCGCTCCGGTGGCGGCGCTTCTCGGGGGCGCGCCGGTGATCGCCGGCGCCGGCCGCCGCTTCGAGGTGGCCGTGCGGCACCTCGCCCCGGCCCCGGATGCGCCGGTCGAACGGACCGCCGCCGACGCGGTGCGCACGGCCTTGGCCGCCGAAGGCGGAAACGTCCTCGTATTCCTGCCGGGGGCGCCCGAGATCCGGCGGACCCTCGATCGGCTCGCGCGCGCCGACCTCGGGCCGAATGTCATGCTGGCCCCGCTGTTCGGCGATCTCGGCCGCGAGGAGCAGGACCGGGCGGTCGCACCGCCCCCGGCCGGCCGGCGCAAGATCGTGCTGGCGACCGCCATCGCCCAGACCGGCCTCACGATCGAGGGGGTGCGGATCGTCGTGGACGGCGGGCTGATGCGCCTGCCGCGGTTCGACCCCGGAAGCGGCATGACCCGGCTCGTCACCGTGCCGGTCGCGCGCGACGCGGCCGACCAGAGAGCCGGCCGGGCCGGACGCGACGAACCCGGCGTCTGCTACCGCCTCTGGTCGGCCGAGGCCGACCGCCGGCTCGCGGAGCGCACGCCGCCGGAGATCCTCCAGGCCGACCTCGCGGCGCTCGCCCTCGAGCTGGCGCTCTGGGGGGTGGACGACCCGTCGCGGCTCGCCTGGATGGACCGGCCGCCGGAGGCCGCCTTCCGCCAGGCGCGCCGCCTGCTGCGGGATCTCGGGGCGCTCGACGCGGCCGGACGGCCGACGGCCCGCGGCCGGCGCATGGCGGAGCTCCCCCTCCACCCGCGGCTCGCGCACATGCTGCTCGCGGCCGCCGAAAGCGGGCTGGGCGCGGAAGCCTGCGACCTGGCGGCGATCCTCGGCGAGCGCGATTTCATGAAGTTCCCGCCCGGGGGGCACGACTCGGACCTGGCACTGCGGGTGGAGGCGCTCGCGGACCTGCGCGCGGGACGGAGCCGCCGGCTGGTCGATGCCGCGGTGGACCGGCATGCCTGCCGGCGGTGCCTGCGGGTTGCGGAGCGCCTGCGGCGCCTTATCGGCGGAGGGGCCCGTCCCGCGGACGGGGGCGGCCGCGAGACCGGGAGGCTGCTCGCGTGGGCCTACCCGGAGCGGGTCGGCCGGAGGCGGGCGGGCGAGGGCGGGCGCTTTCTCCTGGCGAACGGCCGGGGGGCCTATTTCGCGGATCCGGAGCCGCTCGCGGCCGCCGATTTCGTGGTGGCCGCCGATCTCGACGGGGAGCGCCAGGAGGCGCGGATCTTCCGCGCGGCCGCTATCGAGAAGGCGGCGCTCCGCGACCAGTTCGGGGAGCGCCTCGAGCGCCGCGAGGTCGTGGCGTGGGATCCCGCGCGCGAGGCGGTGGCCGCGGCGCGTGAGCTTCGGCTCGGCGCCATCCTGCTCGAAAGCGAGCCGATCGCCCGCCCCGATCCGCAGGCGGCCGCGGCCGCCCTGGTCGAGGGGATCCGGCGCTCCGGGATCGGCTGCCTGCCCTGGACCGCGGAGCTCCGGGGCTGGCAGGCGCGCGTCGAATTCCTGCGGCGCGAGCGGGCCGGGGGCGGGGATTGGCCCGACCTCACGGACGAGGCCCTGGCCGCGACTTTGGAGGAGTGGCTCGGGCCGCACCTTGCCGGCTTGAGGCGGATCGCGCAGCTTTCCGGCGCGGCCCTCGGCCGGGCGCTCGCCGCCCGGCTCACGCCCCGCCAGAAGCGCCTCCTCGAGGAGCTCGCCCCGACCCACCTGCGGGTGCCGAGCGGCGCGCGGATCCGTCTCGACTACTCCGGCGAGGTCCCGGTCCTCGCCGTGCGGCTGCAGGAGATGTTCGGCTGCGCGGAGACCCCGCGCGTCGCGGGGGGGCGCCGGCCCGTCCGGCTGCACCTGCTCTCCCCGGCCGGGCGGCCGGTGCAGATCACCTCCGACCTCGCCGGGTTCTGGGACGGAAGCTACCGCGAGGTGCGCCGTGCGCTGCGCGGCCGCTACCCGAAGCACGCCTGGCCCGAGGACCCGCGGCAAAAAAAGCGGGGGGGCAAGGCCCCCCCGGCGTAGCGCGGCGCGGGCGGATCGAACCGGCTGCCCGCGGCTAGGCCGCCGCGGCGGCGGTTTTTCTCCGCCGGACGAGCTGCACGACGAACATGACCGCCAGCAGGCCGATCCCGAAGATGTCGGTCAGCCAGCCCGGCTTGATCAGGGCGATCGCCGCCACCGTGAGCAGCACCCGCTCCCACATGGCGCAGCGGGTCATGAAAAACCCCTGGATGCCGCCGGCGAGCGCGATGACCCCGAGGGTCCCGGTGACGACGACCATGGCGATCTCCGTGGCCGTTCCCTCGAGCACCATGGCGGGCCCCAGGACGAACATGAAGGGGATCAGGAACCCGGCGATGGCGAAGCGCACGCCCTGCCAGCCGACCTCCCAGGTGCGGGCGTTGGCGATCGCCGCGGCGGCGAAGGAGGCGAGCGCCACCGGCGGGGTGAGCGCCGAGAGGCAGGCGAAATAGAAGATGAAGAGGTGGGCGGCGATCTCGGGGACCTGCATCTGGATCAGCGCCGGCGCGAGCACCGAGGCGCAGATCGCGTAGGCGGCAGTGGTGGGCATCCCCATGCCGAGCATGATGGCGATGACCATCGTGAAGATGAGCGCGAGGTAGAGGTTGCCGCCCGAGTAGCTGAAGATGATCATGGCGAACTTGGTGCCCAGGCCGGTCTGGGTCAGGATGCCCACGATGATCCCCGCCGCGGCGCAGGTGGCCGCGATCTCCATCGCCCCGCGGGCGCCCGAGGCGAGCACCTTCAGAATCTTCGCCGGCCCCATGCGGGTCGCGGCCCGGAAGAGGCTCACGATGATCAGCGAGACGATGCCGATCATCGCGGCGCGGTAGGGCGAGTACATGAGCACCATCAGGCAGACGAGCAGCACGACGATCGGGATGAGGAGATAGCCCTTCTCCATCATGATCCGGCCGAAGCGCGGCAGCTCCTCCCGCTTGAGCCCCTTCAACCCGACCGATGCGGAGTAGAAATCGATCATGAAATAGGCGGCGGCGAAGTAGAGGTAGGCGGGGATCACGGCCGCCAGGGCCACCTTGGGGTAGGGCACGCCCAGGATTTCCGCCATGAGGAAGGCGCCGGCGCCCATGACGGGGGGGACGATCTGCCCGCCCGTCGAGTTCATGGCCTCGATCGCCCCCGCCACGGCCCCGCGGAACCCGCTCGCCTTCATGAGGGGGATGTTGAGAACCCCGTCCACGACGACGTTGGCGACCGAAGAGCCGGAGGCGGTGCCGATCAGCGCGCTCGAGACGATGGAGACCTTGGCCGGCCCGCCCCGTAGCCATCCGGCGATGCTGCGGGCGAAGTCCACGAAGAAGCGCCCGGCGCCCGAGGCTTCGAAGAAGGCGCCGAAGAGGACGAACAGGTAGATGTAGTGGGCGGAGGCGAGCGTCGGCAGGCCGAGGATCCCGTCCAGGCTGAAGAGGTAGGTGATCATCCGGTCCCAGTCGTAGCCCTTGTGGTAGAAGAGCCCCGGCATGTAGTTGCCGAAGTGGCCGTACAGGACGAAGGCGAGCGCGAGGATGGCGAGCGGCCAGCCCGACGCGCGCCGCGCCATCTCCCATACGGCGGCGACGAACATGAGGGACATGATGAAGTCCCAGGTCTCGGGGACGACGCCGACGCGGTAGATCCACTCGTTGAAGTTGATGAAGACGTAAAGCGCCGGCACGATCAGCATCAGGATGAAGATCCAGTCGGCGATCGGGAGCCGGTCCGGCCGCTTCATCTTCCAGCCGGGCACGAGCGCGAACACCAGCACGCCGGCGAACACCACGTGCATGGTACGGAAATACCACGGGTCGATGGCCCGGATGGTCAGAACGTAGATGTGGAAGATGCTCATGGCCAGGCCGATCACGAAGACGGCCGCGGCCATCACCCCGCCGGGCTTGAATTCACGGCCGGCGGAGAGCTCGATGTCCTTGATCTTCATCTGCTCGAGCTTCTTCTCGACTTCCTTGATATCGACCTGGATGTCCGTTATTTTTTGCGGCTCCTCAGCCATAACGCGCTCCTGCCTGTCTGATAGAGTTGCTGGTCGGTGCAAAAAGCGGTGCGGATGACCATCGCCTCAAGGATGGCGCATCCGCACCGGGTCGAGCCGTTCTTCAGCCGCGCCCCCCGGCATCGCCGGGGCCGCGGCTACTTGGCGATCAGCTTGTCGGGGATCTGGATGCCTTTTTCCTTGTAGTACTTGAGCGCCCCCGGGTGCAGCGGGATGGGGCTCGTCACGATGGACTTGGCCTCGACCTCCTTCGCCGACTTGTGCGCGGCGATGAGGATGTCGACGTTCTCGAAGGTCGCCTTGACCACCTCGTAGACGAAGTCCTCCGGCGCGTCCTTGTGGACGGTCATGTAGTTCCACATGGTGAGCGTCGGGATGTCCTTGTCGGGGTTGCTCTTGTAGGTCCCCTTGGGGATCGCGCCGAAGGCGAAGGAAGGAATTTTCTCGATGATCTTCTTGCCGACGTCCTCGGGGACGCCGTAGGCGTTCACCTCGTGGGTCATCTCGACCTCGGTGATGGTGACCCAGGGGATGCCGACGGACTGGCCGTTTGCGTCGAGCATGCCGTCCTTGAGCTGCGAGTTGAGGTCCGAGGAGCTGGCGTTCACGATGCGCTTGGGCTTGATCCCGGCCGTCTCGAGGATGATCGGCCAGTAGGTCGCCGGCGTGCCGCCGACCGGCCCGACCCCGACGCTCTTGTCCTTGAGGTCCAGGATGCTCTTGATCCCGCTCGCGGAGAGGGAGTACATCTGGAAGAAGGTGGTGTACATCGGGAAGATGACGCGGATGTCGGGGTAGGCCTTGCCCTTGGACCAGCCGTTGGGGTCCCCGACGAAGCCTTCGTAGACCGGCCCGGAGGTCACCATGCCGAAATCGAGCTTCTTCCCCTGGAGCAGCTGGACGTTGTGCACCGGGCCGCCGGTCGATTCGACGTTCGCCGGGACGCCCACCTTGTCGTTCAGCAGCTTGGCGAACCCTCCCGCCCAGACGAAATAGGTCCCGCCGAGCGGCGCCGCGCCGATGGTGACCCCCTTCGGCCAGCCCGGTTTGACCTGGGCGTCGGCGGCCGGAAGAATCAGGAAGAGGGAAAGTGCGAGCACTGCCAGAACACCCGTAACGCGCTTCATCATGGCTGCCTCCTGTTGATGGTTTGGGGATCCTCCGGGGAACCCCGACGGCCGGCCGGAAAGACGGCGGCTTCGGCCGGTGGGGAAAACATGGCCGTCTTGAGTATGAATTTAATTTGTATTATTCCGGCGCGGGGTTGTCAATAAAAACGTTCCCATGAGAATTTCGAATTATTCTATTCGGTTGGTAATTTCCGAGAATGTATTATTTGCTTAATATTGCATTATTGCAATATATCTTTCAGCTCCTGCCGGTCCGCCACGCGGGCGGCGCCGCGGAGCGGGGCTCGGCCGGCAAAGGCGCCCGCGATTCCGCTTGACATCATCGGCGGCTGCGAACACAATCGCCGCCGTCCCCTTTCGAGAAAGGCACCCGCATGCCGCGCCAACGCCCGGTCGGTCTTTTTTTCCTGCCGCTGCTCCTCCTGTGCGCCGGACCGGTATCCGGCCAGGATGAGCCCCGCGTCACCCGGTTCACCCCCCAGGGCACGGTCAAGCAGGTCCGCCAGGTCCGGGCGGTTTTCAGCCAGCCCATGGCGGCCTTCGGCGACCCGCGCGCCGCCGATCCCTTTGCGGTCGACTCCCCCGAGCCCGGACGGGGCCGCTGGGTCGATCCGCGGACCTGGGTCTACGACTTCGACCGCGACCTGCCCGCGGGGGTGCGCTGCGGGTTCCGGGCCGTTTCCGGGCTGCGGGACCTCGCCGGCCGGCCGCTCGCCGGGCCGCAGGCCTTCGCGTTCAACACCGGCGGCCCCGCCGTGCGCTTTTCCAGCCCCGCCGACGGCACTAAGGGCGTCAGCGAGGACCAGGTCTTCCTGCTCGCGCTCGACGCCCCCGCCGACGAGGCCTCGGTGCTCGCGCACGCCGGCTTCGAGATCGCCGGGATCAGGGAGCGGGTGGGCGTGCGCGTCGTCGCCGGCGAGCAGCGCGAGGCCATTCTCGCCGCGCAGCCCTGGATCCTCGCCCGCGAGCCCGACCGGAGCCGCCTGCTCCTCGTCCAGTGCCGCCAGGCTTTTCCGGTGCAAGCCAAGGTGAGCCTGGTGTGGGGGCGCGGGGTGCGGACGGCCTCGGGGGTCGCGAACGAGGCGGACCAGCGGCTGCATTTCGAAGCCCGCGAGCCCTTCCTGGCCGAGTTCCGCTGCGAGCGCGAAAACCCGCGCGCCGCCTGCATCCCCATTTTGCCGATGCGCCTGAGCTTCAACGCGCCGCTCGACCCCGCGCCCGCCGGCGACGCCGTGCTGCGGGGGCCCGCCGGGAAGACCTGGAAGGCGCCCATCGATTCCGGCCGCAGCGCGGTCGAGTTCCCCGGCCCGTTTCCCGAGAACGCCGAATTCATTCTGGAGATCCCCGCCGGCCTCAAGGACGATGCCGGCCGCAGCCTGCTCAACGCCGACCGGTTCCCCCTGAAGCTGCGCACCGCCGCCGCCCCGCCGCTCGCCAAATTCGCCGGGCGCTTCGGAGTGGTCGAGCTCAAGGGGGATCCGGTGCTGCCGGTGACGCTGCGCAACCTCGAGCCCCGGGTGAAGGCCCGGATGCTGCCGGTCGCGGGGGCGCCGGGCCCCGCGGCGGTCGACGGGAAAATGGTGCGCGTCGCCGACGGCAGCCCGGGGGAGATCCAGGCGTGGCTGCGGAAAGTGGCCGCCGCCGGCCGCGAGGACTCGCTGCTCGCGGGCGTCAAGGGCGCGCGGTCGTTCGCCGTCCCCAAGCCCCGGGGAGCGAAAGCCTTCGAGGTCGTGGGCATCCCGCTGAACCAGGCGGGCTTCTACGTGGTCGAGCTCGAGAGCGTCCTCCTCGGCCGGGCGCTCCTCGAGCCGCCCCCCAAGCCCATGTTCGTGCCGGCGGCCGTCCTGGTCACGAACCTCGCCGTGCATTTCAAGCGCGGCCGCGAGTCCTCGCTCGTGTGGGTGACGACCCTCGACCGGGGCGAACCGGCGGCGGGCGCGGCGGTGAGCATCGCCGACTGCGCCGGCCGGGTCCTCTGGGAGGGCCGCACCGACGGCGATGGGATCGCCCGGGTGGCCGCCGAGCTCCCGGCGGAGGGGGAGCCTCCCGCCTGCCCCTACGATGCGGACGGGATGGACTACCCCCAGCTGGGGGCGCTGCGGGCGCTCGACGGCGGCCTCTTCGTCACGGCGCGCCTCGACGGCGACCTGAGCTTCGTCCACTCCAGCTGGAACGAGGGGATCGAGACCTGGCAGTTCCGGCTGCCGACGGACCCCGGTCCGGGTCCGGTCGTCGGCCACACGGTTTTCGACCGCACGCTCATCCGGGCGGGGGAGACCGTGCACATGAAGCATTTCCTGCGCTCCCGCACGCAGGCCGGCTTCGCCTATCCCTCCGCCGGGCTTCCGCAGGCCGCCGTCATCCGCCACGCCGGAAGCGACCAGGTCTACCGCCTGCCGCTCGCCTGGGGCCACGGCGCCGTCGCCGAGAGCAGCTGGAGCGTGCCCCGGGACGCCCGGCTGGGGACTTACACCGTAGCGCTCGAACGCGGCCCGCAGGCCGAGAAGGAGACCGGAGCCGAAGGGGGCGGCGGGGGCGAAAACGGCGCGGACCGCGGGGAGGGGCTCGAGAGCTGGCCCACCGGGAGGTTCCGCGTCGAGGAGTTCCGCATCCCGCTGCTCAAGGCGGCCCTGAAGCCGCCCGCGGCCCCCCTGGTCAACGCGGCGCAGGCGCCGGTCGACCTGAGCGTGCAGTTTCTCTCCGGCGGCGGCGCCTCGCGGATGCCCGTGCGGCTGCGCTACCGCGCAGCGCCCCGCGCCGTTCCCGCATTCGACGGGTGGGAGGGGTTCGCGTTCGCCAACGGCGGCCTCCGCGAGGGGGTGGTGCGGCGCGGGGAGGCGCCGGAGGCGGACGAAGGAACCGGAGCCGCGGCCGCCGGCCCGACCGCTTACCAGACCGTCGATCTCACCCTCGATGCCGCCGGCACCGGCCGGGCGGTCCTGCCGCTGCCGGCCGCCGGCTCGCGGCCCGACACGCCGGCCGAGCTGGTCGCCGAGATGGAGTTCCGCGACCCGAACGGCGAGGTCCAGACCGTCTCCGAAAGGATCCCGCTCTGGAACGCGAAGGTGCTCGCCGGCATCGCCGCAGACGGCTGGGCCCTTTCGAAGGAGGCCCTCCAGTGCCGCGCGGCGGTCGTGGACCTCGCGGGCCGGCCGGTAGCGGGCGCGCCCGTAAAGATCGAGCTCTACGAACGCAAGCGCCTCTCCCATCGCAAGCGCCTCGCCGGAGGGTTCTACGCCTACGACCACAGCGTCGCCACCCGCCGGGTCCAGGCGCTCTGCGAGGGACGGACCGATTCCGGCGGGCGGTTCGCCTGCGAGGCCTCCTCCCCGGTCTCCGGCGAGCTCGTCCTGGTCGTCGAGGCCCGCGACGATGCCGGCAACCGCGCGGCCGCCCACCGCGAGGTGTGGGTCGCCGGCCGGGACGAGTGGTGGTTTGCGCCGTCCGACCACGACCGCATGGACCTCCTGCCCGAGCGGCGGCGCTACGAGCCGGGCGAGACCGCCGTCTTCCAGGTGCGGATGCCGTTCCGCGAAGCGACCGCGCTCGTCGCGGTCGAGCGCGAGGGGGTGATGGAGGCCTGGACCCGCCGGCTGGCGGGCCGCGCTCCGGTGATCGAGGTCCCCGTCCTCGGAAACTACGCGCCGAACGTCTTCGTCTCGGTGCTCGCCGTGCGCGGCCGCGTGGCCGAGCCCCCGCCGACAGCGCTCGCCGACCTCGGCAAGCCGGCCTGCAAGCTCGGCCTCGCCGCGATCGACGTCGGCTGGCGGGCCCACGAGCTGAAAGTGTCCGTCGCCGCCGATCAGGCGGTCTACCGCGTGCGCGAAAAGGCGCGGGTCGGCGTCATGGTCGCGACCGCCGAGGGAAAGGCGCCCCCGCCCGGCGGCGAGGTGGCCGTGGCCGTCGTCGACGAGGGGCTCCTCGAGCTCATGCCGAACCGGAGCTGGGAGCTGCTGCCCGCCATGATGGCCCGCCGCGGCTGCGAGGTCGAGACCGCGACCGCCCAGATGCACGTGGTGGGCAAGCGCCACTTCGGCCTGAAGGCCGCCCTCCCGGGCGGGGGCGGCGGCCGCCAGGGCACCCGCGAGCTTTTCGACACGCTGCTGCTGTGGCGGCCGCGGGTGGCCCTCGATGCGCACGGCCGGGCCGAGATCGAGGTCCCCCTGAACGACGCGCTGACCTCCTTCCGCATCGTGGCGGTCGCCAGCGCCGGGACGGGGCTTTTCGGAACCGGTGCGGCCTCGATCCGCACGACCCAGGACCTCATGGTGCTCCCGGGGATCCCGCCGCTCGCGCGGGAGGGCGACCGCATCCGGGCGGCGGTGACCGTGCGCAACACGACCGAGCGGGCGATGGCGGTCGAGGCCGCCGTGCGCGCCGAGGGGCTCGCGCCGCCCCCGGCGCCGCTCGCGGTGGAGCTTTCGGCCGGGGAGGCCCGCGAGATCGGCTGGGAGGCGGACGTGCCGGCCGGCCGCGGCGAGCTCGCCTGGGAGATCGAGGTGGCCGCGCGGGGGGGCGGGGAGCGCGACCGGCTGAGGGTCGTCCAGAAGATCGTGCCCGCGGTCCCGCTCGAGGTGCAGCAGGCGGCGCTTCTGCGGCTGGAGGCGGCGGCGGAGCTGGCGGTCGAGCGCCCGGCCGCCGCGCTGCCCGGCGGCGGGGTGCGGGTGGAGGTGCGGCCGCGGATCGGCGGCGGCCTCTCGGCGCTGCGCGACTTCATGCGGCGCTACCCCTACGGCTGCCTCGAACAGAAGGCCTCCCGCGCGGTGGCGCTGGGCGATGCGGACCTCTGGCGGCGTTTGCAGGCGGAGCTCCCCGCCCACCTCGACGGGGACGGTCTCGCCAAATACTTTCCGTCGCTCAAGACCGGGGACCCGGTGCTGACCGCCTACCTCGTCGCCATCAGCCACGCGGCCGGCTTCGACCTGCCGCCGGAGCTGCGCGCCCGGATGGCCGCGGGGCTGCGCGCGTTCGTCGACGGCACCGTCGCGCGCCGCTCGGCGCTGCCCGCGGCCGATCTCACGCTGCGCAAGCTCGCGGCCCTCGAGGCCCTCTCCCGGATCGGCGCGGCCGAACCCCGGCTGCTCGACGCGATCGCCGTCGAGCCCCACCTCTGGCCGACCTCCGCGGTGCTCGATTGGGTGAACATCCTGCTCAACCTGGAGGCCTGGCCGCAGCGGCGCGAGCGGCTGGCGGAGGCCGAAGCGGCCCTGCGCGCGCGGATGAACCTGACCGGGACAAATTTGGGCTTCTCCACGGCGGAGACCGACTCCCTGTGGTGGCTCATGGCCTCGGGCGACGTCAACGCCGTGCGCCTGGTGCTGACCGCCCTGCGGCTGGAGGGGTGGGGGGAGGAGCTGCCGCGGATGGTGAAGGCCGCGCTCGCCCGCCAGCGCCGGGGCCACTGGGACCTCACGGTCGCCAACGCCTGGGGGGCGCTCGCGCTGGCGCGGTTCTCCGAGCGCTTCGAATCCGCGCCGGTCGCCGGAGAGACCCGCGCCGCGCTCGCCCCGGCCGCCCACAGCTTCGACTGGGCCGCCGCGGCCGAAGGCGGGGCGGTGCTGCTCCCCTGGCCCGCGGGCAAGGGGTCGCTGCAGCTCGCCCACGCCGGCAGCGGCGCCCCGTGGGCGACGGTCCAGAGCCTGGCCGCCGTGCCGCGGCGCGAGGCGGTGGCGAGCGGCTACCGGATCGTGAAAACGACCCGCGCCGTCGAGCGCCGGGCTGAAGGGCGATGGAGCCGCGGGGACATCCTGCGCGTGCGGCTCGATATCGAGGCGCAGGCGGACATGACCTGGGTCGTGGTGAGCGACCCGATCCCGGCCGGCGCCGCCATCCTCGGCAGCGGGCTCGGCCGGGACGCGGCGCTCGCCGCCCGGGGCGACGACGGCCGCCCGCTGGGGGTGCAGCCGGCGTTCGAGGAGCGCTCCTTCGAAGCCTTCCGGGCCTACTACGAATTCGTGCCCCGGGGCCGCTTCGCGGTGGAGTACACGCTGCGCCTCAACCAGGACGGCCGGCTGCAGGTCCCGCCCACCCGCGTCGAGGCGCTCTATGCGCCGGAGATGCACGCGGAGCTTCCGAACGCGCTGATGGAGGTCGACCCGTGACGAGGCCGGCGGCTGTTTCGCATCCCCTTCGACCGGGCCGGCCGATGAAAACCGCGGCGTTTCTCATCGCCGTGCTCGCCGCCTGGGCGGCCGCGGCCGCCGCCGAGCCGCTGCCGGCCTACGAGGAGGTGCGCGCCGCCTTCCAGCCCTCGGATGCGCTGCTGCTCGACCGCCACGGCGAGCTGCTGCACGAGCTGCGGACGGACCCCTCCCGGCGGCGCCTCGCCTGGACCGCCCTGGAGGAGATCTCGCCGGCCCTGATCCGGGCCGTCGTCCAGGCCGAGGACCGGCGCTTTCAGGAGCACGGCGGCGTCGACTTCCTCGCCCTGGCCGCGGCCGCGGCCGAGAGGCTGATCGGCCGGAGCCGGCGCGGCGCGAGCACGATCAGCATGCAGGTCGCCGCGCTCATCGACCCGCGGCTCCAGGCGGAGGGCGTCCGGGGGCGGCGGTCGCTCGCCCAGAAATGGCGCCAGATGCGGGGCGCCTGGCGCCTGGAGGCCGCCTGGGGGAAGGCCCGGATCCTGGAGGCCTACCTGAACCTGGTCTGCTTCCGCGGCGAGATCCAGGGGGCCGGCGCCGCCGCGCGGGTCCTGTGCGGCCGCGCGCCCCACGGGCTCGATGCCGGCGAGGCGCTTCTCCTGGCGGCGCTGATCCGCGCGCCGAACGCGGGCCGCGATGCGGTCCTCGGGCGGGCGCTCGCGATCGGGCGTGCGGCGGGGATGGCCCCGTCGATCGAGGCGCTCGCCGCACGCGCCGAGCGCCTCTTCGGCCGGCCGGGGGCGGCGGCGCCGCTCGCCGACCTCGCACCGCACGTCGCCCGGCGGCTGCTCCCCCACGGCCGCTCGGGGGCGGCGGTGTCGTCCACCCTGGATGCCGGGCTGCAGCGGTTCGTCCGCGAACGGCTGGCGCACCACCTCGCGGCGCTCCGGGCGCAGCGCATGGGGGAGGGCGCGGCCATCGTCATCGACAACGCGAGCGGCGAGGTGCTCGCCTACGCAAGCGTCACCACCCGGCCGGAGCGTTCGCGCTTCGTGGACGGCGTCGCCGCCAGGCGGCAGGCGGGCTCCACCCTGAAGCCCTTCCTCTATGCCACGGCCTTCGACCGGCGCCTGCTCACCCCGGCCTCGCTCCTCGACGACAGCCCCCTCGATCTCAAGGTGCCCGCGGGCATCTACCAGCCCCGCAGCTACGACGGGAGCTACCGCGGGGAGGTGAGCGCGCGCCGCGCGCTCGCCGCCTCGATGAACGTTCCGGCGGTGCGCGTGGCGGAGCTCGTCGGCATCGAGGCGTTCCTGCGCGCGCTGCGCGAGCTGGGGATCGGGGGGCTCACGGAGGCGGGCGATTTCTACGGCCCCTCGCTCGCCCTCGGCACGGCGGACGTGAGCCTGCGCGAGCTCGCCAACGCCTACCGCGCGCTCGCGAACGGCGGAGTGGCCGGCGGGCTCCTCTTCGAGCGGCGGCCGGAAAACGATCCCGAACCGGGGCGGCGCGTCTTCTCGGCGGCCGCCGCCTTCCTGATCGGCGACATCCTCTCCGACCGCGAGGCCCGCAGCGCGACCTTCGGGCTGGAGAGCCTGCTCTCGACGCGCTACTGGTCCGCGGTCAAGACCGGGACCAGCAAGGACATGCGCGACAACTGGTGCGTGGGCTATTCGGCGCGGCACACGGTCGGCGTGTGGGTCGGCAACTTCTCCGGGGAGCCGATGCAGGACGTGAGCGGTCTTGCCGGCGCGGCGCCCGTGTGGCGCGAGATCATGGACCGGCTGCATGCTCCGGGGGCGGAGACGGCGCCCCGGCCGCCCGGCGAGGTGGTCCACGGCCCCGGGCCCCCGGGGGAGTTTCGAGCGGCCGAGTGGTTCATCCGCGGCACCGAGCCCCCCGCCGAAAGAAGCCCGGCGGCGGCCGCCGCGCCCGTTATCGCCTATCCGCCCGACGGCGCGGTCTTCGCGCTCGATCCCGACATCCCGGCCGACCGCCAGCGCATCCTCTTCGTCGCCTCGAGCCGCGCGCCAGGGCTCAAGTGGTATCTGAACGGAAGGAGGCTCCCGCTGCACGACCACGACCCGGCCTGGCCGCTTTCCCCCGGCCGGCACACCCTCGCGCTGGCAGGCGCCGCGGGCGCCGTCCACGACACGGTGCGCTTCCAGGTGCGCGCCGCGCCGCGGCGGACGGACGGCGTCGCCGCCGCGCCCACCTGGACGGGAGCGGCGCGCCCATGACCGCCTCCCGTCTTCTCCTTCTTTCGACCGGGTTCCTCGGCCGCCTCGTCGGCGGGCTGCTCTACTGGTGCGCCTATCCGCAGCGCCGCATCGTCGGCCGCAACCTCGCCTTCGCGCTGCCGGAGCTCACCCGGCGCGAGCGGCGCCGGATCGCCCGGGCGGTCTTCCGCAACTACGGCTGCGTCCTCGTGGAGACCATCCTCTCCGGCTGGTTCTCCCTGGAGGAGATCCGCCGCCGCGTGGCGCTGAACGGGGGCGAGCGCTTCGCGCAGGCGGCGGCCGCCGGGCGCGGGGTGCTCGCCGTCTCCGCGCATATCGGCAACTGGGAGCTCGCCCTGCACGGCATGCCCGGCTATTTCGGCCGGCCGCTCACGGCCGTCGCCAAGCGCTTCAAGTCCGACTGGATCGAGAAGCGGCTGCACGCCCGCCGCACGCGCTTCGGAAACACCGTGCTCTACAAGAAGGGGTCGCTCGTCGAGATGACCCGCGTCCTGCGGGCCGGCGGGGTCCTCGTGATGATGGTCGACATGGCGCGCCGCAAGGACGGGATCGAGGTCGAGTTCTTCGGGAAGCGGGCGACCGCGACGCCGGCCGCCGCGATGCTCGCGCTGCGCTGCCGCGCCCCGGTCGTGCCCGCCTTTTCCCACCGGGACCCGGACGGCCGGATCATCGTCAGCTGCGGCGAGCCGATCGAGATGCGCCGCAGCGGCGACCTGCGCGCGGATCTCCGGGAGAACACCCAGCGCATCACCGCGGCCGTGGAGCAGGCCGTGCGGGCGCACCCCGGCCAGTGGCACTGGATGATGAAGCGCTGGAAGGATTACTATCCCGATCTCTATAAGTAATCCAACTGATGGCGTCCGGTTTCAGGCTTCCGGCGACGGTGCGGCGCCCGACGTACCGGTTACGAGTCCGCTCAACCCCAGCCGCGCCAGCGTCTCGCGGGTCGGCGCGGCCGTCTCCGGGTCCCAGCCCATGGCCGCGCGGAATTCGGCCGCGAGGGTGTCGATGTCGATGGTGACGCCGGCGAGCGGGCCGCTCGCCTGCGGCGGGATGCCCCGCAGGCGGGCGGGGAGCCGCACGTCGGCGGCCCGGACCCCCTCGCGCAGGTTGAAGCACTGGCGCAGGGTCTGGATGCGCCAGCCGGTCTCGAGCGCCTCGGCGACGTCGAGGCTCCAGCCGGTCGCGGCGTTCACGAGCTCGAGCAGCGGGTAGTTGCCGAAGAACATCATCGGCATCAGGCACACCCCGGCGCAGTTGCCCACCTGGAGGTATTTCGAGGCGACGGCGCTGATCGGCCCCTTGCCGGAGGCGGCATAGCGTTCGAACTTGCCGATGGCGAGCTCGGGGTAGGGGGCCCAGGCGCCGGGCCCGCCGTCGACGCGGGCCATGGGGGCGGCCGTGTGACGGCCGGGCGTCGGGTCGCAGACGAAGCCCGTGCCGCGGCTCGGAAGGAAGAGCGCGTTGTGCAGCCCCGGCTCCTGCCCGCCCACGTGCATCGCCGCCTGCGCGGCCTCGCCGCCGATCCGCGCGGCGGCCGCCCGAACGCCGTCGGCGAGCAGATCGCCGATCCCCTCGCGGCGGATCATCTTGTCGAGGAGCGCCACCATCGCCGCCCCGTCGCCCCAGCGCAGCGCGATCCCGTCCAGGTCCGTGCGGGAGAGGATCCCCTTCTCGAAGCACTCCATGGCGAAGGCGATGACGGTCCCGGCCGAGATCGTGTCCAGGCCGCTGCGGTTGCACATGTCGTGCAGCTTGATGATGACCTCGAGGTCGTCGCACAGGCAAAGCGGCCCGAAGGCGCCGATGGTCTCGTACTCGGGCTTGTGCACCTCGCCGACGGGGTACTTGCCGCCCGTCACCTCGCAGATCCCGCCGCAGGCGATCGGGCAGCTCGCGCAGGCGTATTTGCGGGTCTGGTGGCGGATGACGGCGTCGCCGTCGGCGATGCGCGCGGCGGTGGGGAAGGCGGCCTCGCCGGCGAGCTGCCAGTTCTTGACGGGGGTCGCGCCGGAGGCGATCAGGCCGCTCGTGAATCCGCAGGTGCCGTGCTTGACGAGCGCCTGGGCCATGCCCGGCAGATCCTTGATCGATTGGGAAAAGGCCTTGGAGAGGCGCGCCAGCTCGGCCGCGTCCGCCACCGGGACCTTGGCGCCGCCGCGCACGGCGACGGCCTTGAGGCGTTTGGCCCCCATCACCGCGCCCAGCCCCGAGCGGGCGGCGATCCGGCCGCGGTCGTTGACGATGCCCGAGATGAGCGACAGGCGCTCGGAGGCCGGGCCGATCGCGGCGACGCGGATTTTGGGATCGCCGAATTCCGCCTGGATGGCCGCCTCGGCCTCGACGGTGTCCCGCCCCCAGAGCCGGCTCGCGTCGCGGATCTCGATCCGCCCCGGCGTCACCCAGAGCATGCAGGGGGTCTCGGCCCGCCCGGTGACGAAGAGGGCGTCGAACCCCGCCGCCTTGAGCTCGCTGCCGAAATGGCCGCCGGAGTTGGCGTCGCCCCATCCCCCGGTGAGCGGGGACTTGGCGCAGGCCATGTAACGCCCGCCGGTCGGGGCCTTGGTCCCGGTCAGGGGGCCGGTCGTGAACCCGAGGATGTTCCCGGGTCCCAAGGGATCGGCCCCGGCCGCCTGGCGCTCGAAGGATAGACGCGCGCCGAGGCCGTAGCCCCCGATGAACCCGCGCGCCGTCTCCTCGGAAAGCGGTTCCACTTCGATTACGCCGGTCGTCAGATCCACCACGGCGATTTTTCCGCAATAGCCTCCCTGCATGCGTCTTCCTCCGGTTCCGTGCTTTGAACCCGTTGATGGAAAAAGCGATCGGCCGGCGTTGCGCGCCAACGGTAAACCGCGCGGCGGCCGCTTGCGTCCAACGGACTATAGCCGCTCGGCGGCGCTTTGACAACCGGCGCCGGGCCGGTGCGGCCGGGCGCTTGAAGTTCGCCGCGGATGCGGTATGATGAGGCGTTCGGACAATTGGAACAGGTGGGCGATTTCAAGGGCGGCGCCGCGGCTATCGGCCGGCGTTCGCGGCGGGCCATGCCGATCGCGGTCGCATTCGAGCGGATGGATTTCAAAATCGTGCTGAAAGGCGGCATGGTGCGCGCGGCGCTTTGGCTCTTGGCCTGGGCGGTGCTGGGCGCCGGGGCGGGTGCCCCGCCGGCCGCCGCCGGCGATCGGGTGCCCTGGAGCGCGGTGGAGCTTCACGGATCGAGGCTCGGCAATTCCGTGACCGTCGCGATCGACTTGAAATGGCTGCCGGCGGCCGGGGTGGAGCCAGGCTTTCTCGCCGCCCCGCGGGGAGAGCCTCTGCGGGCCGCCTCCCCGCAGATCGGACTGCTCGAGGTGCGCACGCGGATCGAGCCGCTCGCGCTCCGGCCGGTGACGCTCGCGAGCCGGGTCTGGTTCGAGCCGCACGGCGCGGTCCCGCTGCAGCGCGTTCGGACGCGGCGGGGAGAGGCCGACTACGACCAGACGTTCCGCTTCACGGCCGAGGGCGTTTTCCGTCGGCAGGTCGAGCCCCGCAGCGCCGCGGAGGCCGCGCTGCCGATGGACCAATGGACCAAGCGCGACGAGGCCTTCTATCCCTTTGCCGGCGGAGCGGAGATTTCCGAAACCTCGCTGCTGGTCGTCCGGCTTTCGTCCGGCGACTTCGCGACCGGCGGCGGGCCCCTGGAGCTCACGGTCTTCAACCGGCGGCAGCTCCACCGGGTCACGCTGCGCCCGGAAGCCCCCCGCCGGATGCCGGCCGCGCTCACGGTGCGCGGCCCCGGCGCAGAGAGCCGCACGCTGGCGAGCGTCGAGACGGTGCCCGTCCGGCTGGAGAGCCGCCCGGTCGACCCCGACGCGCGGGAGAAGGAGGAGTTCTCCTTTCTGGGGTTGAAGGATGGGATCGTTTTTTTCCTGGAAAAGGAGACGCGGCTGCCGGTGCAGGTGAACGGGGCGCTCCCCGGAATCGGGATGGTGGAGCTGCGGGCGCGCGAGATACGGCTCGCCCCCTGAGGGGGCGGCCGGCCGACAGGAGAATCGACCCTTGGTGATGGAACGCCCCCCGCTGATCATGCCGGTCGAAAACCAGGTGCGGGAGCTCGATGCCAAGCTTTTGCTCGCCTGTGTCGCGGCCGGTCGCGGCATTCCGTCGATCGTCGGTCCCAAGCGGGAGGTCGAATTCGGCATGGCCGCGTTTCCCCGCGGCGTTTTTCTCGCCAAGTCGCTGCGGATCGGAAACCGCAAGTTCTTCCCGGTCTGCCGGCGCCTGGGGCATGCGATCGCCGCCTGGGACGAGGAGGCGCTCGTCCATCTCCCCGACGAGATCTACTATTCCCGGCGGCTTCCGGAAAGAGGGCTCGAGCACGTGTCGCATCTCTTCGCCTGGGGCGCGGACAACGCCGAGCTGTGGCGGCGCTATCCGGGCATGCCCGCGGGCCTGCCCATCCACATCACCGGCAACCCGCGAAACGACCTGCTGCGCGCCGAAATCCATCCCTACTACGACGCCGAGGCCGAGAGCCTCCGCCGCCGCTTCGGCGACTTCATCCTGCTGAACACGAACTTCAACCACGTCAACGCCTTCCACGACGGGCAGAACCTGTTCCGAACGCCGCCCCGCCCGGGAGCGCCGCCGGAAATGGGCCAGGCGGCGGCCGGCATGCCGCGGGCCTACGCCGAAGGGCTGCGCCGGCACAAGCAGCGGCTGTTCGAGCATTTCCTGAAGCTGATCCCGATGCTGGAGGCGGCCTTCCCGGACCACACCGTCGTGGTCCGTCCGCACCCCACCGAGCGCCACGACCCCTACCGGTCGGCCGCCCAGGGCTGCCGGCGCGTGGCGGTCCTCAACACCGGCAACGTCGTGCCCTGGCTCAAGGCCGCGAAGGTCCTCGTGCACAACGGCTGCACGACCGGGGTGGAGGCCTTCGTCATGCGCGTTCCGGCGGTGAGCTACCGGCCCTGCCGGGACGCGGTCTACGACGAGGGGTTCTACCGCCTGCCCAACCGGCTGAGCCATGCCTGCTTCGGGTCCGCGGAGCTCTTGGAGACGGTGGCGGGGGTGCTCTCGGGGAGGGTGACGGCCGTGGACGGCGACGGTCCGCGGGCCGAGGCGGCGCGCCACCTGGCGGCGCTCGAGGGGCCGCTCGCCTGCGAGCGGATCGTGGGGGTCCTCGAGCCGGTCGTCGACGCCATGGCGCGGGCCGCCCCGGTCGGCGTCCGGGCGCGGGTGTCGGGATGGTTCCAAACCTCCCGGCGCCGCAT
Organism: uncultured Desulfatibacillum sp.; assembly: GCA_964573635.1. Taxonomy (GTDB): domain Bacteria; phylum Desulfobacterota; class Desulfobacteria; order Desulfobacterales; family SpSt-501; genus SpSt-501. Next base: position 48,199 of record CAZNKG010000026.1, read on the forward strand.
CCGCCAGACGATCAAAAGCCGATTGCCGGGTGCGCGGAAATCCGCGGCCTTCATGCGCCACCGCTATCCGCCGCTCGCCGCCGAGGACGTGGCCGAGCGGCTGTCCCGGTTCCAGAAAGCGCTCGGCGCCGCCGGCGCGCTGCGGTTAACGGAGATCTCGCCGGGGATCTTTCTCGTCGGCCCATGACGGGCCGCGCCCGATCGGGCGGGCGGGCTGCGGTCAGCGCGCCGGGGGGGCGGCGCGCCGGTCCGCGCCGGTCAGCGCCCGGAGGCGCTCGCGGATGCGGCGCTTCAGGCGTTTTTTCAACGGACGGTCGTCCGCCACCAGCTCGATGCGGCGCACGTCGGCGTAAAGGGTTTCGAGCGGCAGGGGCGAGAAGGCGGCGAGCGCCTCGACCCGCGCGATGTCGGCCGCGACCTCCTGCGGCGCGAACCCTCCGGACGTGCGGCCGTAGTACTTGTCGAACACCGGCAGCAGGGCGTCCCAGAACGGGTGCGGCCGGGGCGTGACGATCGTGTCGGAGGCCCCCGCGGCGATGGCGGCGCTTCCGTGGCGGCGGCCTTCCCACCAGGGGTCGGCGGCATGCAGGGGATGCGCCTTGAGCCCGGCCACCCGCTCCCACCACGCCTCCCCGGCGGCGCAGAGGTCGCGCCCGATGAACCCCCCGATGCGCTCCAGCGTTCCGCGGTTGTCGGAGAGGACCTCCTCCATGCGCAGGCGCAGCACCTCGGGCAACAGAAAGCTGCGGAGGAAGTGCGCCGTGTAGTCCACGGCCGCCGGGACGGCGTCCGGCGCGGTGACGTACTTGCGCTGGATGTCGTCCTTGCAGAGCCAGGTGCGGATGTCGCGCACGGTGAAAATCACCTTGAAGGCGGCGGCCGTCGACAGCAGCCGCGGGTCGACCCCCGGCAGCTTGTCGCCGACGATTTCGGCCGGGCGGCCCTGCCGCGCGAGGAACTCCCGCAGGCCGGTGTACAGGGCCGCGAGCTCCCCGCTGCCCCGGAACAGATGCCGCGCCTCGGGAAAGGCCGAAAGGACGCTGCGCGCGTGGCGCGAGATCTGCCCGTTCTGCAGCTGCCACTCGTAGGCGATGAAGACGCCCGGCTGGCAGTTGAGCATCAACGCCACGCGGGAGGTGGCGGTCTTTTGGGCTCCGAGGATGAACAGGATCATGCGCGGGGGCTCCCTTCGTCGCGGCGGCGGTCGGCGATGCGCGCCCGAATGAACTGCGTGTAGCGCCGGAGCACGTCGCGCTCCGCGCTTTCCCCGTAGACCGTTTCCCACAGGAACCGCTCCACCCCTTGCGGCCCGTAGGGCTTGCGGGAGCGCTCGCGGTCAAGCGCCGCCAGGGCCCGGCGGAGATCCGGCTCGCTTCCGATCGTCCAGCAGGCGCCGAGCTCTTCGAAGCGGGTCGTGTTGGGGTGCAGGTATTTCAGGTACAGGACGGTTTTCCCGGCCATCAGGGCCTCGGTCACGACGCTGGAGCCGACGACCAGGACGACGTCGGCCCACTCGCAGAGCTCCGTCGAGAGGATGTGCGCGGCGTTGTCCAGCCGCGGGTCCGCGGCCAGCCGGTCGCTCGTGCGCGTGTGGGGCTTGATCTTGACGGCGATGCCCGCCGCCGCCGCCTCGGCGAGCACCGTCAGGGTGGCCGCGAGCCGTGCGGCATCGATGCTGACCTGGGGTTTGGACATCATGAACACGGCCTTGAGCCGGGCGGGGTCGTGCGCCCCGGGCTCGAGGCGGCGCGGGGCGATGCGGCGGTTCTGCTCGAGCCACTCCGGGCAGTAGCGGGCGCTTCCCAGGACCGCCAGCCGCTCCGGCGCGACGCCGGCCCGCGCGAGGATCTCGCGGCGCAGCCGGTTGGGGACGACGACGGCGTCGAAGCGGTTGAATTTGGCCAGGCGCCGCTCCTCGGTGGCCTTGGGCTTGGTCTGGTCGTTGGTGAAGAGGTGGACCCCGTGCGGCAGGGCGAGAACCGGGATGGCCTTTTCCCGGGCCGCTGCCATCAGGGGCGCGACGGCATACAGGCCGGGCATGACGTAGTCGAAGCACAGGCAGTCGGCGCCGGTCTGTGCGAGCAGCCGCCGCGCCCAAGCGGTGCGGTGGTATCGGCGGCGCATCCACCCCGAGCCCAGGGAGGCCGCGAGATCGGCCAGGGCCGCGCGCCACCGCGCCGCCCGTCCCGCCGGCGCCCCGCTGTCCGCTTCCCGGCGTGCGGCGATCGCGGCGGCGCGGCGGACGCCGGCCTGCAGGATGTCGTGGATCCGCCCCCCGCGGGCGCCGCGGGCATGGGGGAGGTAGTCGACGCGCACCCCCTGGTCGCGCAGGAACCTCAGGCGGTAGTCGGCCTGCAGGTCGTAGCGCAGGTTCATGCAGAACACGGCGGTCGCGCGCCCCTCGACGTTGAGCTTCCAGACGACGGGCGTCAGGTGGTCGATGTCGTTGAAGTGCCGGACGAAAAAAAGGATCATCGCTGTCGCCGCCGCCGCCGGCGGTCGCTCCTCTCCCGGGCGCACCGTAGATGACGCCGGCCCGGTTTTCAAGCCCGGGCCGACGCCGCGGGCCGCCCGCACGGCTTGACAACCCCGGGAGCGAAGGCTAACACGCTGTTGAAAAACGGCCTTCCAGGCCGCTCTGAACCTGTCCGGGGGCACGGCGCGAATAATGGATTGGAGCTATATCAAACGCCGGTGCGCGCGGAGCCTGCGCCGGTACCGCGCCTTCCGGCTGGGCCGCGCGCAGCTCGAGCGGATCGGCCGGGTGTGCCTGGAGAACGCCCGGCCGGTGACCCAGCCGATCGCCTGGATCTCCCAGATCCAGCGCTCCGGCGGCTCGCTGTTGAGCCAGCTCTTCGACGGCCACCCCGAGCTTCACGCCCACCCCCACGAAATCAAGATCGGGCACCCCAAGAAATACCACTGGCCAGTTATCGACCCCGACGAGCGGCCGGAGCGCTGGTTCGACCGGCTGTTCGAGGAGAGCGTCATCGGCTTCCTCGAGGAGGGCTACCGCAAGGACCGCGGCGCGGCCGTGCGCCTGCCCTTCGTCTTCCTGCCGGCGCTGCAGCGGAAGATCTTTTTGCAGCATGTCGGCGGGTCCGCGCCGACCGACCGCCGGGTCATCGACGCCTACATGACCTCCTATTTCGGCGCCTGGCTGAACAACCAGAACTACGTCGGCCCCAAGGCCTGGGTGACCGGGTTCACCCCGCGCCTGTTCGACGACCCGGCCAATGCGGCGGCGTTCTTCGCCGCCTATCCCGACGGGCTGCTCATCGCCGTCGTCCGCGACCCCAAGGACTGGTTTCCCTCCGCCGCCCGCCACAACCTCAAGATCAAGCGCGACAAGTACGGCGACCTCAACCGGGCCATCGCGCAGTGGCGGGCGAGCGCCCAGGCGATCGCGCGCAACAAGCAGCGCTACGGCGAGCGCGTCCGCGTGCTGCGCTTCGAGGAGCTCGTGGGCGACACCCCCGGGGTCATGCGCCGCCTCTCGCGCGCGATGGGGATCCGCTTCGACGAGGTCCTGCTCACCCCGACCTTCAACCGGCAGCCGATCGAGGCGAACACGAGCTTCGGCCGGGCCCCGGCCGGGATCCTGAAGGCGGCCGTCGGCCGGCACGCCAGCCTGTCGGGCGAGGAGCTCGCGGCGATCGAGGCGCTCACGGCCGAGGACTACCGGCGCCTCCGGGAGATCGCCGCCGCGGATCGGTAGCGCGCCGGCGTTCAGCGCCAGCGCGCGAGCACCGCCTCCTTGAGGCTCTTCAGCTTGTTCGAGGTGTTCTGGCTGACGAGCTTCTGCATGTACATCGAGGAGAATTGCGGCTCGATCCGCGGCGCAGGCTCGAGCGCCCAGTCCTCGACGTCGTAGCCGATCGTCTGCATGTAGGGAAGGTAGGCCGGCTTGAGGAGCGCCACATCCTCCTCGGTGAACCAGTGGCGCCAGTCGCCCGTGGCCTTCTTGCGCACCACCTTGGCCTTGCCCGTGGACTCCGGAACCTCGGTTTCCGCCTGCACGGTGAACCCCAGGTAGCCGTTCAATCCCGCGTAGTCGCCGGCGATCATCTCCTCGTACTTGAAGATGTACCAGTCCGACCCGAGCTGCCGCACGAACTCCGCCATGCGTTCGTAGCGGGTCTGCTCCTCGGCGAAAACCTCCTCGCGGGTGACCGGCCAGCGGTCGTCGTGCCCGGTGAGCCGGAGGATGTCGACGAGCGGGACCGCCCGGGGGTCGCGCTCCTTGTCGATCACCTTGGCGAGATGCGCCTGGTACTGCTTCTTTCTGCCGGCGCAGCCTTTGTGCCAGCGGTAGAGCATCCGGCTGACGGCGACATCGCGCGGGTCGCGGGCCATCCAGACCTTGCGGTCGTAGCGCTCGTTTTCGAGGTGCTGCATGTAGAGCTCGAAGCTCTTGCCCTTGCGCTCCTCGTAGGTGTGCTTGTAGACGGCGTTGGCGTAGCCGCCGCCGTGCTTGCCGGGATGCCCGCCCGAAAAGGCCTTGCAGTTCGGCAGCCCGGCGGCCACCCGGAAGACGAGCGCAGTGGTTCCCGATTTTCCCGTACCCAGAATGAAGACTTTCATGGCGTTCTCCTGTCGCGGCGCGGCAAGCCCCTCAGGCGGGCGGTTGCGGCGTCAAGATGAAAAACTGGCCCAGCAGCGGGCGGATGGCAATGGGCGGCACATCGCCGAGGACCGCGCGGAAGCGCGCGACGCGCCCCGCCACGTCCGCGGCGGTAAGCGGCGGGTAGCGGTGGCGCTGGAAGGCCGGCCGGTTGTGCGACCCCGGGCGCGCGTCCTTGACGCGTTTCCAGGCCGTGCGGCCGGCGCCCAGCGCGCGCCCGATCAGCCGCTGGGCGGCCCCGCCTCCGTTCGGCGGCGATGCGGCGAGCATCCCGTCGATGGCGGCGACAATGCGCTCGCAGGCGAGCGGCCCGTTCAGGGCGGCGAGGTGGGCGGCGGCCACCCGCCGGAGCTCCGCGTCGTTCTCGAGCGCGAAGCGCCCGTGAAGGGCCTCGTCCAGCCGCCGCCTCAGCTCGTCGAAATCGAAGCACGGCCGGCTGAGCCGGTTCGGCAGGCCGTAGAAGCCCAGGTCGTAGTCGTCGTTCACGGCCGGCCGGTAGGTGATCGCCGGGACCCCCAGGGCGTAGGCCTCGACGCCGGTCGTGCAGCCGTTGTGGATCAGCGCTTTGGCGGCGAGCAGCCACGGCACCACGTTGCCGTCGTTCGTCACGGCCACCCGCGTTCTGCCGACCGCCGCGCGGCGGTAGACCTCCGGGTTTTCGGTCGGGTGCGGCCGGACGACGAAGCGCATCCCGGGAAAGGCCTCCTCCAGGGCGGGGACGAGCCGCAGAAAGGCGCTGAAAATGGCCTCCTTGTGCCGGCGGAACCCCTCGGCGAAGGCCGGCGTCATGCCTTTGGCGGCGCGTCCCGGCCGCGGCGCGCCCCCGGGGCGCCGCGGCGGTTGAAAGAGGTTCTGCACCGGGCTGAAGGCGTTCACGTGGTTGAAATTGGTGTTGATCAGCACGAAATCGCCGTGGGCCGCGCGGATGCGGCGGACCTCCTCGTCGTAGTAGCCGCGGATCTCGGGGCGCAGCAGGTCGTTGCGCGGGTTGCCGGTGACGTGGATCCGGCCGGGGTCCGGGAAATGCGGGTAGTCGCGCCAGAGCGCGGCATTGTCTTCGCCCCAGGCGAAGAAGCCGGAAACATACCGCATGGCCGGCGGCGACAGGCGCCGGGAGTAGTAGGTGTCGGCCGGCAGGTGGACGAGGGCCTCCTCGTCCCAGGCGACGATCCGGTGGCCGAGCCGGCGCATGATGTCGAACATCAGGCGGCTGGCGGCGGTCATGCTCTTGGAGACGTAGATGCCCACCGGCAGCGCGCCGATGTGAAAGTGGATCTCGCGGCGCGACCCGATGAGCGCGGCGAACCCCCGGCGCGCGGCGACGACCGCGAGCAGGAGCTTGGCGTCGAGCTCCCGGACCTGGTTTTCCACGGGGATGATCAGGGGCGGCCGGCCGGCCGGCCGGCCGCGGTCCCCCGCCGGTCGCGCGAAGGGTTTCATGCCTCGATCCTCACCAGCACCTCCGACAGCGGGCTGACGCGGACCCTGCGGCGGCTGCCGAGAAGGCCGAGGAAGCCGTTCACGCGCGCGGCCACCTCCTCCGGGGCGATGCCGGGATAGCGGTGGCGCTGGAATTCGGGCCGGTTGTGAGAGCCGGGCAGGTAGGACTTGATGCGCTTGGCAAGATGCAGCCCCTGGGTCGCGAGGCGGCGCGTGAGCGCCCGCATCCGGGACGCGGGGCCGCCTTCGCGGGGGTCGGCGGCGATCTGCGCGATCACCGCGACGATCCGTTCGCAGGCGAGCGGCCCGGCCTGCGCCGCCAGGTGATCGTCGGCGAGCGCCCGGCGCTCGTCCCCGTCGGCGGGGCCCAGCTCGCGTCGGAGGATCCTGCCGAGCGTCTCCCGAAGCTCCTCGAACGAAAAGCAGTTGTAGCTCATGCGGTTGGGCAGCCCGTAAAAGCCCTCGTCGTAGCGCGCGTCGACCGACACCCGGTAGCTCAGGGCGGGGGTGTCGAGGAGGTAGGCCTCCACCCCCGTGGTGCAGCCGTTGTGGATCACCGCCCGCGCCGCCCGCAGCCAGGGAACGACGCTTTTGTCGTTCGTCACGTGCACGCGCCGGCAGCGCGCGGCGATGTCGCGGTAGACGGCATGGTTTTCCGTGGGGTGCGGCCGCACGACGATTGCGTGGTCGGGGAAGGCCGCTTCGAGCCGCGGGATCAGCTGTTTGAAGTCCTCGAAGACCGCGAGCTTGTGGTCCCGCAGCCCCTCGGCATACCCGCGGCGCATGCCCCGCGCGGCGCGGCCGAAACGCTGCCGGCCCCCGGGACGGGCCGCGGGCTTGAAGAGGTTCATGTCCGGGCCGAAGGCGTTCACGTGGTTGAAGTTGGTGTTGACGAGGATGAAGTCCCCGTAGGCCGCCCGGAACGCCTCGACGTCGCTGCGGTAGAACCCGCTGAGCTCGGGGCGCAGCAGGTCGCTCCGCGGGTTGCCGGTCACATGGATCGGCATCCCCGCGGGCAGGTGGGGGTAGCTGCGCCACAGCCGGGCGTTTTCCTCTCCCCAGGCGAAGAGGTGCGAGACATACCGGATCGCGCGCCGGTCGAGCCGGCGCGAAAAATAGGTCTCGGCCGGCAGGTGGACGAGGGCCTCCTCGTCCCAGGCGACGATTTCGACGTCGAACTGCCGGGCCACCCGGAAGAACAGCAGGCTGCGCACGGTCAGGCTTTTGGACAGGTAGATGCTCCGCGGGAAGCGGTCGATGTTGAACTCCATTTCCCGACGCGAGCCGAAGACCGAAGCGAAGCCGCGGCGGGCGGCGACCGCCGCGAGCAGCAGCTTGGGGTCCTGCTCCCGCACCTGGTTTTCGACGGGAATCAGCAACAGGGGCTTTTCCGGACGCATCGATCGTGTGGCCGACCTCGCGGTTTCCAACCGCCGGGCATCTCCCATAATAAAACAGCAACCGCAGCGTTCTGCCCCAGCGGCGCAGACGCCCGTTGCTTGCGCGCAGTCGCCGCCGCTCGAGCGCGCGGCGGCATCCCAAGTGATGTTTTCAGACGCGCCAACTTAGCGGCGGATCGCAGAAATGTCAAGGTTTTCCCTGGGGGAC
>CAZNKG010000027.1:0-49291 GCA_964573635.1 uncultured Desulfatibacillum sp.
TGTCCTCGCCTCGTTCGATGGCCTCCAGCAGCCGCTCGTCCGCGCTCAGATGCGCGGCCCAGACAACCTCGATCTGGCTCAGGTCGCAGCCCACCAGAGTCATGCCGTCGCCTGCGATGAAAGCTCCCCGCACCCGGAGTCCCAGCTTCGTTCTCGCCGGGATGTTCTGCAGGTTCGGCTTCTCGCTGGACAAGCGCCCGGTCTCGGTCGACGTGTACAGATACCGTGTCCGCACCCGTCCATCGGGGCCCGCCATCTGCGGCAGCGAGCGGATGTAGGTTCCCATCAGCTTCGACAGCGCTCGCCATTCCAGCAGCAGGCGCACCGCCTCGTGCTCACCGGCCAGCGATTTCAGCGTCTCGCTGTCGGTCGAATCTTCACCGGAAGCAGTCTGCCTGCCCCGGCGCAACTTCAGCTTCTCGAACAGCAGCTCCCGCACTTGCGGCCCGCTGCCCGGGTTGAAATCCGCTCCGGCGATGTCACGCAAGCGGCGCTCGATGCCCTCCAGCTCGGCGCTGATCTCCTCTTCCATCCGCCGCAGCCACCCGGCGTCCAGCAGAATGCCGTTGCGACGGTATTCGGCGATCATCGGCAGCGCGTTGCGGTCCAGCAGGTAAACGTTCCACGGGTCAGGCTCGTCGAGGAAGCGCACGCCGCCCCACAGTTCCTGATCCGAGTCGAACGGAAACCGATCCATTGCTCAGCTCCCGCGCTCGTACAGAGACCCCAGCTTCGACCGCGCCCGGCTGGCGATGCAATCTGCCAGCTCGGCCATCGCCTTCCTGCACGGGATCTTCAGTCCGGCCAGAGACTCCCGCAGCCGGTCCATCGCGGCCTTCGACGGCATGCTGGTGGGGTCGCTCATCAACTGGTAAACCCTCTGCGTGCTCAGACCGCACAGACGGGCCAGATCGGAGTGGCAGCGCACCACCCCGACGGCGAACAGCAGGTGCCCCAGCTCGATGAAGCACTCGGCACGCGGGTCCGACAGCCGGTTTCGCTCCAGCGCCTCCGCCAGCGTCCGGGCTCCGGCAGCTCCGACAGCGAGCGCCTCGGCGATCTCCTCGTCCATGGGGCCGTGGATGCCGGACGCCCAGACCTCGCCGTCGTCCCGGAGCTCGAACACCGCTGCGCCGCATCGTCCTGCCAACAGAGCGTATTGTGACTTGTCGATTGGGAATACCTTCGGTTTCATTTCAGCTTCCTGAGTTCCTCCCACACAAGCAGAGTGGCGACGGCGTCCTCGTTTGCGTACTTCGCCACCTCTTTCTCCGAGGCAACCGTGATCAGCTCGTAGAACTTCTCCGGCAGGAGCGGCTGCAGCAGGCCGCATTCCCTCGCCTTAGAGAGAAAGTCATCGAGTCCCTCCATCGTGCCGTCCAGCAGCCGCTCGGCGCGTCCCAACACGGACAGGGCTTCCAGCCAAGAGAAGCGGCGATTCACTTCCCGCACCAGAATGGCCGCTTCCTTGGCCCCGGCCTTGCCTTGCCGGGATGAGACGGCCCGTCCTGCCAGAGGAGCCAGATCCTCGTCGGCCAGAGACCGCAGACGGCTCTGGTAGTCGGACAGCGTCTCGCCCGCCCGCATCAGCAGCCGCTCCGGGATTCCGCATGCATCTTCGAACAGGCAGCCCGACACCCGCGCCTCCGGCTCGTGCCGGGACTCCAGCCACTTCCGAACGGTTTCCATATGCCTCTGCATGGCGCGGGTGAACGGGCCCTCCATGGCCGATTCGAAGCTCTTCATCGGCATTCCCGCCAGCAGGTCGGCCAGAGCTTTCAGGCCCAGCGGCAGGCCCCGGACCTCGTATGCCAGCAGCATGGTGTCCTCGACGACGCCCAGCAACCGGCGGGCCAGATCCCAGCCCGCAGCGACCGCGACGGCCTCGATGTCGTAGAGCGCGTGGTGCATGATCACCTTTCGCTTGCACAGCCACCCGATTGCCTCTTCCCAGTCCCGAATCCTGTTTGCGTAGATCGTCAGGCTGTGCAGCAGGCCCCGTTCCCTGCGGCAGGCGAACGACAGGCACAGCAGCGGACCGGATACGCCCACGGTCTCCGTGTCCAGAGACACTGCGTCCGGTTCGGACAGACCGAGGACCAGATCGTCCCAGCAGGACGCCAAGCCCGAGTGGACAATCTCGTCCGGGGCTTTTCGCCGCGTCCTCAGGCCGTGCAGGAGACGCCCGGCTTGGCGGAACGCCAACAGGATCTGGTCCATGATCTGTCCGGTGCGGCTCTCGTCGCGCATCGCCGCCGCCGGGTGCGGGGCAGCGATGGTCCAGCCCTTGGGAAACCGGCGCACCGCGCCGGGCGTCTGGGACAGGACCGCGTCCGCCGGGTACAGCATCTGCCGCAGGACTCCCTCGGCGGTCTTTCCCAGCGCCATGAACACGGCCTTCGACTTCCGCTCGCGGATGTAAGGCAAGAGGAAGTTTTGCGAGCAGTGCCGGACCAGCTCAAGCGGCGGAGGGCTCTTGTCCGGCAGGCACCGGATGGCGTTGGCCACATACACATCCTGCCGCGCCATGCCAGCGGCGGGCAGGTACAACTGGTCCAGCTCCCGCCCGCTGTCGCCGCAGAAGGGGATCCCTTTCGCGTTTTCGGTCGCGCCCGGCGCTTCGCCGACCACCACCAGCCGCGCGGTCTCCGGTCCGTGGAACGGAACCACGTTCGCATTGGCCGGGCACAAGCCCTGCTTGTAACAGGGGCATTCCCGGCTGGTCACGTCCCGGTCTCCTCCGCCAGCTTGCCGAGGCAGAACCGGATGATCATATCGGTGGCGTCCTCGAAAAAGTAGCTGTCTTCCGGGGTCACCATCATCGCCAGCATTCCGGCCTCCGGCACGGAGCTCCTGAGGCAGGAGTCCAGACGCAGCAGGGAGTGCCTGCACAGAAAGCGGAACGCTTCGTCCTTCCAGTCAGAGGATTCGTCAGCCATCCGAAGGCAGGCTACGATGTTGTGGGCCAGAGAGCGTGCAGATACATGCTCATCGTCGTCGGCTGACAGGGACATGGCGGCCACGGCCACATCCTCGCCATCGTATCCTGCCCCGCGAATGACGACAGCGTACAGCGACCGACCGTGTTCCTTGTCGGACAGTCCGACCAGCAGAGCATCCGCTTCTCCGTCAGGGATTGGTTGAGGTTCGATTATGAATTGCATTGACGATTCTCCTTGACAAAACCTTGCCTATTCCGTCGATCTGACGCCAGCGACTCTCATTTGCAGACACGGCTTCGGCCACCGAGGAAAAGGACCTCTCCACCGCCGCGCTGCGCTCCCAGCCGACGCCGGGCAGCTGCACGGCGAACTTCCTCAGCAGGCTGTGCTCGACCGGCAGCGGGCTTGGCGGCGGGCCTCCGTAGAGCACCTTCAGGCTGCCATGGTCTTCCCACGGCTTTTGCCACCAGCGGTACAGCAGCAGGATGGCGCGGATGGTCTCCGTGCGGGAGCGCGTGCGGCGGACGCGGAGCGGCGTTAGCGTGTCCAGCGACGTCAGAAACAGCTCGACGTCGTCGTAGTAGAACCGGCTGGCTCCCAGCCGCAGTTCCTGCCAGCCGCCGCGCCGCGGCTCCTCAAGAACGCCCGTCTGCGGGTTCGGACGGAAGACTCCCTCGACGAGAAGGTAGCTGTAGTCGTAGGAGGCCAGCATCCCCGGGATCTGCCGACCGGCCAGACGCCCGCTGCGCATGGAGGACAGCAGGTCGCGCACGGTTTTCAGCTCGACGCCGACAGGGATCAGACCCCCGGGCCCTTGCCCCATCCAGCAGACGTCGGCGTACTCCAGCTCGGCGAGCTCGGCTTCAAGGCCCTCCGAACGGAGAGGGATGGACAGGTCTCGGCTGCCCTCGCGGCTGTCCACCAGCAGCATCGGTTCATTCGCCTTCCACGACCGGCAGCAGGTCCATGACCTCCTCCACGGCTGCCAGTGCATCCTCTGTCTGACGGCACACCGCCGACAGTTCGCTGTGAGCCAGCCGAAGCTTCTCCACGGCTTTCTCCACGGCGTCCTTGTCCACCGGCAGCGGGTCGTCCGGGCCTTCCTCCAGATACTGGTAGCTGATCTCTCCGATTATCTGCTCCATCTGGTCCAGCAGAGAGGACACGGCCAGCGGGCTGCCGGGGTTGTCGACGACGATCCGCCCGATGCACTGGATCCTGTAGTCGTCGTCGCACCAGACCTCTAGGATTTCGGTTTTCCTGATGCAGTAGAGCCTCATCACAGCCTCCCTAATCCGCCACGGGCGACGCCACGCCGTCATCCCACGCCGAGAAGTCGTAGTCCGGCATGATCGTGGAAGCCAGCGCCGGGAACGAGCACATCGCGCCGGTGAACACCTCGCCGGTGACCCGTGTCGGGTGGTAGCGACTGTCGACGACCCGCACGGAGAACTCCGGCGGACCGGATTCGGACACGATCAAGTCGTGCTCGACGACCAGATCGACGAGGTACTCGAAACCCCCGAAGCCGTTGCGCTCCCACTTGCCGGTCCAAGAGTCCTTGCCCTCCTTGTTGGTGGCGTACTCCTTCTTGACCTTGTGGATCCAGATGCTGTTTTTGCCGCGCCCGGCGACGCGGTGGAACAGCGAGCGGAACTCGGCGTTGACGGGCCCGTAGTGGTGGGGCATGACCTGAGTCAGCCGACCGAACCGCGCCAGCCGCAGCAGCTCCCAGATCTCGGTGGCTGTGTCGATGACGATGGTGCGGATCGCCGCCGAGTTGACCGCCTCGTCGAACGCAGCGGCGACCTTGGCCCACGCAGCTTCGTAAACCTCGATCTTCTGGCCGGTCCCGGGCAGGACGTGGAAGAAGCAGGCGATGTCCTTGCCCGCCTTCTGCCACTGCCTCACGGCGCTCTCGGTGCCCGGATCGGATGCGATGACGGCAATCGGGCCCGGCGCAGACATCGCCCAGAATGTTTTGCCGCGCTTCTCCTTTCCGCTGGAGCACACGCTCAGCGACGGCGTGACGTCATTGGAAATCTTCTTGAACAGGCTCATTACCAAACCTCCGGCTTAGCTTTGGATTTGTAGCTGACGATCATCTCCCACGTCCTTCTCAGGTCGTCCGCATCGAAGGACAGCCCCCAGACGTCGACCCTCTGCGGCGGAGACAGATGCAGGACGTGGAACTCTCCGCGGCTCCACTCGCCCCCGCCGATGGCCCACAGCTCGCCTTTGATCTGCAGCAGCCAGTGGAGCGCGTCGGCGGGACAGGAGCTCCGTTTGCTGGTGGTCTTGATCTCGTAAACCGTGCGCCGCTCCCAGTCGACGGCGTCCGGGGTGAACAGGACGCCGTCGAACTCGAACTCGCCCGGGTGGTAGTTGTCCCCGAAAGTCAGGGGGCCGTACCATTCCTCCCAAGCCAGTCCCATGGCCATGCGGCAGATGCCGTCGTGCCCGGGCTCGTCCTCCTCCGCCCACTTGCGGCCCATGTCGGCCATGATGCGCCGGATGATGCCGCTGAGGTGGATGCCGGAGGACCGGTTTCCGGCGGGCAGCTTGAGGTCGGCTTGTCCGAGGTGGGAGCAGCGCATTGCGGCGTACCCTAGAACGGCACCTCGTCCTCCGCCGCCCACGGAACAAGCACCAGTTGCTTGTTCTCGACGACGACCCCCTGATTCGACAGCCACTGCTCGTTGACCAGCAGGCGGCTGATCTGGTTGCGGAGCTTGACGTCGAGCTTGGCGCTGCGCTTCATGGCCTCCATGCCGAGCCGCTGGAGCGTCATGCCGGGCTTGGCCAGCTCCATCAGGATCTCGGTCGCGGCGGCCTCGGCCTCGGGCGACGGCCCTCCGGATGCGGCTGCCGGTGCCTGAGCGGAGGGCGCGGCCTTCTTGGCGGGCCACTCGATCAGCTTGGTGACGTGGATGTACTCGATGGCTTGGTCCGGGTTCTTGCCCCGCCGGGTGACCTCCAGCCCGCCCATGTCCGGCATCGGTTTGCGGACGAAATGGAACTTCAGACCCTCCAGCTCGTCCGCACGCCCGTTGTCGAGGCGGCTCATGTCCGCTCCCGCGTCGGTCAGAGACTGGAGGAAGAAGTACAGTTTCGACCGCTTGGTCAGGGAGGTTTTCCCGGACAGCGGGCGCAGCGTGAGCCCGCCGTCGCTGTCGTTGGGGACGAAGTCGCCGGTAGCCCCGAGCGTAAGGTGCTCGGTGGCTTCCTGCGACCCGTCGAGGGTCCTCATCTGCAGCCGCAGCGCGGTTCTCATGTTGGCCGCGTCCACGGTGCCCTGATAGTCGAACAACGCATAGCGGGCTTCTACGATCTCGACATCGACATCGTTGAGAAGTCCGCCGGAAACGAACGTCTTGGGGTTGAGACTGATGCTCATGGCTCACTCCTTGGTGTTGTTGTGTGGTTTCTGTCTGGGTACGGAGGATATCCGCCGCACCCTTGCCTGCAGCCAGTCCGGGACGAGTCCGGTGCCGCTGGACGAGAGCGCATCGCAGGCGTTGGTGTCGAGGACGAACGTTTCTCCGTAATCGTCCTCGTGCCTGACGTTGCGCCCGCAAATCTGTGTCAGGTTGGCGAGCATGACCATCTGCATGTAGCCCGGGTCGGACTCCGAGCGCAGCTTGACGACAGGGTCGCCGAGATTCGGGTACGGTGCCTTGACGACCACCTGCCAGCGGCAGAGATCGTCCGGGAAGTCGTGCCCGGTTCCGACGCTGGCGCTGACCAGCACGGCGTCGGGAGAACTGAGATAGGCTTCGATGCTGCTTGTAAGGCGGTGAGAAACATCTGGCTGGTTCAGCGCGGCGTATTCGATCAGCTTCTGCGCCCGGGCATGGCTGACGGTGTGGACGATGCCGCGGGTTCCGGGCCTTGACTTGGCGATGTCCAGCGCCGTCTTGAACACGCGCGAGATCACGTCTTCCTTGGCCGCGTGGTTCATCTTTCCCCTCGGCAGCAGGCAGACAGGCCCTTTGCGAGGATCAAACGGGCACGGGTAATCGTAGCTTTCGAACTCTGTCCTCTGGAGCCCGAACAGACGCGTCAGCTCGACCTCGCTGATGGTGGCCGAGGTCAGGATGACGGCCTTGGTCTGCTTCCGAACGGCGTAGCGGAACCATGGCGCTGGCCAGAGGGTCGACATCACGTTGTACTCACCCTCCCGGCGGAGAACGATCTGCGGCGGATTCCGCATGCCTAGCAATGCGCCCCACACCCTTTTGTTGCGCTCCAATCGAAGGGCGTCTTCGTCGGTTTTCGGCTTCAGCGTTTCGAGCAGCGAGAGGCTGGACTGCAGCTCGGACGGAGTCAGCAGATCCGGCCCTGAAGGCAGCCGCAGCAGCCGGGACTCGTCATTTGTCACACGGACGCTGAACGCCGAATCCAAAGCGCTGTCGAGCATGTGCGCCTCGTCGCAGACCACGGCGCTGAACGAGCCTGCCGGTGCGTTGCCGAGCACCATGGAGGCCCACATGGCGTAATTGGTTACGATGATCTTGTAAAGCTTTGCGTCCTCGAACTGCGCCAAATAGGGGCACGAAACCCCTGAGCAGCCGCGGATCCTGCCGCGCTCGCACGTTCCCCATCGGGAGCAGGGGAAATTCGACGCGCCGCGAACATCCATCACCTCGGCCCGAAAGTCCCTCAGGATCTGGTTCTGCAGAGACTTTGTCTGGGTCAGAACCGCCGTGCGGGAGCCAGAACGACAACAACCTGTGATGTAGGCCAGAGTCTTTCCCGTGCCGGTCGGGGCGCAGTGGCACTGGGTGACCGAGTCTCCGCTGCGGCACGCGTGTTCGATGAGCCCGGACATGGTTTCCTGAGCCGGGCGAAGAGAAGAGAATCCTCCCGGGATCATTGTCTGTGTTTCCCCCTGCGAGACTACGTCTAGATGTCGATGTGGGCTGGCAGCGTGCTGGGGCAGGGGCCTGCTGGCCTGTCGCCGTCCCCCGAGTCCTCGACCGCCTGCCGGTACTTCTCGGTTTTCTTGCGCCACTGCGACTCGAACTTGCGCCGCCACGGACTGGTGGCTGGCATCTGCGCGATGGCGGCGTCGACGAAGGCGATGCGCCGGGCGATCTCAGCCCAGTCCTGCTCCTGAGCGAGCTCCTGCAACATGCCTGCGGCTCGGACCACGGACTCCCTCATGGTGGTCATGGCCTCGTGGTCCTGCACCATGCGGATGATGGCCATGGCCGTGGTGTAGAGCGTGCGGGGCAGGGTCTGGTCGTAGGCGTGGAGGGCGTAGAGGTGTCGGACGACGGCGTGCCGGAGCAGGTCGTCGGCGGTCTGGTAGGGAAACCTCTGGCTTGCTACAATGGAGTCGATCATCCGCGTCACCGGCGGGGGCACGCGGCAGGAAACTTTAGCCGAGTGCCCCTTGTTGTCCGCCGCCGGTTGCTGCCACTCCTCCTCGCTGAACTCGACTGCGTTCTCCGACGGCTGCGCTGTGCTCTCCGTCCACAGCTCTTCTTGAACTTTCGCTGGCCTCTTCCTCATGACCTCGGACCTCCCGGCATCGGGGTGGCGAGAATGATGTTGGCCATGGCCGGTCGCAGGCTGTCCAGCTTCTGTCTGAGATCGGTGGACTGGGCCAAGAGGTTCTTCCGGCTGATCTCCAACAGAACCCGAAGCATTTCTTCTGCTTTCGCGTCCTCCGGCAGCGACTGGATCATGTCAATCAGAGTCTGAATCCTGTCCAAATCACGCTGCATTGCGTCTTGGAGCTGTCTGAGCTGTTCTAGTGAGATGGGTCCGGGTGTCATAGGATTTTAGCGCCTAAAAAGAATCTACGCCCCGGGTCGCGCACAATCCAGCGCAAGATGCAGAGTCCGCACAAACGACCGCTACAGGTTGCGGTGTAAGAAAATACACGCAGGAAATTGCAAACCGTTGTAGAATAATGGCATGCCTCTGGCTCCAAGGACGAAGTGGAGGGATCTGGTCGAGCAGCTCTGGAATCTGCCTCCGAGCGTGCGCGTGGCTGACATTGCGTGGAAAGCCGGTCTCCGCAGGCCTCACGCCTACAAGATCCTGCGCGGAATGCTGGTGCCGAACCGCACCGTTTCAATGAGGCTGGCCAAAGCGCTGGGGATCGCGCACGGAGAGTTCGTGCGGCGTCTGGAACGCGCGGTGCAGTCGTACACCGCGCTGAGGCGGGAGAGTCAGAAGACTTCGAGAGAGAACCAGCAGCAGCGGGCCGGGTCCCATTGATCGACTTGGGATACCCGCCATCCGGGCTCCAGTCCAGTTTTGGCCACCGCCACGCTGGTGACGATGAGCACGCGGCTGTCCACGCCGCAGGACAGGGTGACCCTGAAGCGGTGGCGGTCCAGCACGTCGTGCCAGTTGGCTGTGCGTCCGGCCTTGGTCTTCATTTCCTTCCCCTCCTCGCCCTTGCCAGCGACGCCAGCGCATCGGCTACCGGTTGAGGCAGGCCGAGCCATTGGGAGATGGTGTAGGCGACCAGCGAAGGCGTATAGGCTTCTTTGTGGAGGCAGAACAGGTCGACGTATCCCAGCTTGCGGAGCGCCCACGCCACCTGTTCCGAGCAGAACCACCACTTGGGCAGCTCCCGACCGGCTAGGTGGAGGGCACCGACGCTGAACAGCCCGGGCCAGTCGTAGCGCGGCTTGGACTGCAGCAGTTCCTCGCACAGGTGCGCCAGATGCTCCGACTCCTCGGCGTCGACAGGCAGAGGCATGACGTCCCACTCTGACGGATCGTATTGCTGCCGTTTCCAGCCGATGAACTTGGCGGTGACGACGAAACTCTTGGCGGGCCAGCAGAACTCGCAGTGGCTGTAAACCATGCCGGGCAGACCGGCGCGGAGTCCGATGATCTTGTCGAACAACCCTCCCGCCATGGCCTTGCGGAAGGCGACCCCGACGGTTGTGTTCATTCCTGTTCCTCCTTGGCGATATCCTTGAGCCACGACAGCACATCGCTCCATGAAAACCGGCCCGCGTTGGACGGATCCACCGAGTAGTCAGCCGAAGGATAGTAGTCCCCGGACCATATATGGCTGCCTTTGGCCCAGCCGCCGCGCACCACCGAGCGGCCACGGTTGTCATAGTCGACCTTCTGCGGATGGTCGCTGAACCGGATCGTTCCGGACGGTCCTTGGATGTAAGTGCTTGAGACGTTTTCGCGGATGGAGTAGACGTCGGGCATCCGCCGCGCGTATTCGACCGCGCGGTCTCTAAGCGGCTGGACTTGCTCGATCCAGATGCGGTGGATGCGGTTCTCTTCCTCTTCCCGCTCGAGCCGCTTCCGATCCTCCTCCATGCTTTCTTCCATCTCTCTCACTTGATCGGAGACCATTTCCCAAAGCCACTGTCTGGCTTTTTCCTCGTCCCCGCCGAATTCGTCTAGGAAATCCTCCAGAGACGACATGTCGTTGGCTTCGAGAAACCGTTTCAGGCTGCCTCCGTATGTGTACCTGAGGAGCTGGTCGAACTCCCGTCCGCCAACCGTTTTGAGCACGAATCTCTCCATTGTCATGAGCTCGCTCCGGATCCTGCTGTCCTTCTGCGGCCTCGCCGGTTTCTGGACCAGTTGACTTTCACCACAGCGGGCTCGGAAGCGGAGTACACTCTCTCGGCCACCGCATCCCGGGCCTTGTTGGTAATCTGCGCGTAAACCGTGGTGGACGTGATCGCCTTGTGGCCGAGCCAGTCCTTGATGGCGAGCAGGTCGACGCCCTGCTCCACAAGGTGGACGGCGACAGAGTGCCGCAGCGTGTGCGGGTGGCAGAGCTCCTCGGGCCACCCGGCCTTGCGGGCGTAGCGCTGGACCATCCGATGAAGCTGCTGCCGGGTTATGGGTCCCCGTTTCCGGCTGACAAACAGGGGGCCGGGATCAGTGCCCCGCACGCGGGTCCACGCGTCCATCGCCTTGCGCTCCTGAGGCGAGAGCAGATACTCGGCGCTGAGGCTGCCCTTGGCCCGGTGGACGTAGAGCCGTCCGTCGGCGCGGTTGTAGTCTTCCAGCCGCAGCATGCCGACCTCCGAAGCCCGGAGACCGCGCCAGAACATGAGGGTCAGGATGGCGTGGTCCCGGACGTCGGAGTAGGACGCCGCCAGCAGCGCGTCGATCTGTTCCTTGGTTGCGTACTTGATCCTCGGCATTACAGCTTGCTGTCCAGCTCGTCGAGCAGCGCACGGATCTTGGCTGCGATGTCCTTGGCGGTGGTAGTGATCTTGCGGCGGTTGATGACGACGGGCTGGGGGAAGATGCCGCCGCTCATGGCGAGGTACTCGTCCGGGTGGAGCTGGCGCAGGGGCACCGGCAGGGGGATGAACTTGGAGATGGGTGCCGTGGAAGGAAACTCGTTGGTCTGGCCGGTTGGGATGTTGACCCGGCCAGCGAGGTACTTGCTGATGGTGAGGGTGGTCAGAACCGGGGTGCCGTCTTCGCGGACGCGGTAGGATCCGGTCTTGGGGTCGACGGACAGGATGGTGTAGCTGACCTCCTCGCCGTCGTCCTCGGCCATTCCGGCGTAACCCGGGTCGAGCCAGTTCTTGGCTCGGATCGAGGGGTCCGGGGGCGGGGGCTCGGACGAAAACACCTCGCGGTAGTCATCCCGGGTCTGCATGAGCGGGAAGAGGTAAATTGACTGGATCGGCTCCTGAGCGGAGGCGATTGGGACGTCCGGCTTGGGATAGATGATCATGTGCTCTCCTTTCGTCTGATGAGACGGTTTGAATATATTGTCCGGCCCCTTGCTTACGGAATCAAGGGACTTAGAGTTTTTAGGCGCTAAAAAAGCGCCTGAACGAGACACTACGCACAGAAAAATGCGCTTCCAGAAGAGGGTTTTGGCGGGGGGAGTTTCCGGGGTCGCTCGCCCCCTCCGGCGGCAGGGGGAGTGCGCCGGAGGGGGCGCTTGGGCACAAGCCGGAGGAGTTAGCTTTCGCCCTTGAACACATCATGCCACAGGTCTTAGAACTCGTCGAGATCTTTGGCGAGGCCCCATTCCAAGATGGCATCCTCGGTGGCGTAAACCGCCGGGCCGAGGAAGAAGAGCCCGGCCACGGCCAGCACGAAGTCCACCGGATTGCGGCGGGTGGCCAAGAACAGCAGGGAGATGCAGATCGCCCAAAGGACGGTGGGTCGGAGGAGGATCAGGAGACGGTCAGTCAATCGCTGCAGTCTTCGCCTGATCCTCGGCATCGGATTCCTCCTCCTCGTCCTCCTCGTCTTCGTCTTCGAGCTCCTCGTCTTCGCCTTCTTCGAGGTCCTCGTCGTCCCAGTCCTCGTCCTCTTCCTCGTCGATGTCATAGAAACCCGGGGACAGGCTGAGCGGCGGATTCTCGACGTCGTTGACGGCCTCGATGGCGTTGTCGAGAATGGTTCCGTCCGGCTGGCTGACTGTGGCCAGCACGCCGTTGCCGATGATGATGCGCCGGATCGTTGCGCCCTTGGGGATGGCCTCGACGACCATCTCAAGGCTGGCCGCCTCGATCTGTTCGGCCAGCAAGTCTCCGATGTTCGCCATAATCCCGCGCCCTCCGTCCTGCTCGCCCAAGGACAGGAGGACCCGGGACCACCCGAGGCTCCGGCTGCAGTAGCCCAGCACATCCGGCAGGGACGCGCCGCCGCAGTCGATGAGGACCGCCGGGTTGACGCCCTCGGCGGCGGGAAGCACGATTTGCATTGGGGTCATGGCCCCAGTATGCAGCGGGCGCGGCGCAGGATCAACACCTGCGTCGGATCGGCCTGTGAGCGTTCGCCGGGGCCGGGGAGCGCCCCGAGGACCCCGGAACCGGAACGTCTCGTCCTAGGGCCCTTTCCGCCGCAGCACGCCCGGTCCTAGCGCCAGAGCCGGAGCCACAGCCCCCACGCCTGCCGGGCCAGCCACCGGATGCCAGCTGCTGCGTCCGGAGTCCGGGCTGCTGCGTCCGGGGTCCGGGGTCCGGCCTCCTGCGTCTCACCCTCGTTTGAGGAGGATTGCCGCTGCTGCTCCGACTGCGGCGAGGAGGATGAAGGCTCCGGCTGATCCGCCGAGTTCTGCGGTTTCGACGCCGGGCTCGGCGGATTCGTCCCCGGCGTCGGTGAGGAGAGGGAGGGGCCACCCGGATACCTGCTCCGGCACGGCTGATTCTGCGGGAGGCGACGGTCTGTCCGGCGTTGGCGTCTGGTCGGCCTTGCGCCCCGCGTACTGGAAGTAGGTTTCCTCCGGCAGGTAGTCTGCTAGCCTGCCGTCGCGGGGGATGCCGGTGCGCGAGCTGACGAAGGCGATGTACTTTTCAGTGTAGTTTTCCTGCGGGGGAGCGTACTTGTAGATCATCTGCTCCAGAGTCAGGCCTCTGCCAACGTAGAGCCAGAGCTGGCGCAGGAGTCCGTCGTAGGAGTCCTCGTAGCTGGGCCACCCGGCCCACAGCCGCCCGTTGATGTCGACCGGCACAGCGCCGCGCTGGCTGCGCCATTCCAGATGGCCGACGTTCCAGAGCCCGTGCTGGGTAACCAGCCGCATGTTGACGCTGCGCGGGTTGAACGCTCCCTCCTGCTGGATGATGGCGTCAGCCAGATCCTTGTAGGTCGCCATGGCTCACCTCCGGTCGCCGGTCTCGGCGGCAATGACAATCTCCAAACCTCAAATACAAATACCAAATCGCGCGCGCGCGTAATAAGGGGTCATATTATTATAATACCGCGAAGTAATAGGAGCACCTTGAATGTGACATTACACCTGAGACAGAAACAGAGGAATATATACGAAGTATATATTCCTGTTTCTGTCTCATCGATGTTACATAATTTATGTCAACTTTTGCCCTGCTCCGACCCGGTTTTCTTCCCCAGCACCGACGGCAGGAACGCGTTCACGACCGCCGCGCCTGCCGCCAGAGTCCCGATCTGCTCCGGGGTAAGAATGCCTGACAGCGCCTCAGGGTTCGTGAGCGCCGCCGTGCCCGCGCCAATACCCAAGATCTGCAGAATCTTGAAAACGATGATCAGAATCTTCTTCACCTTTCCCATCGGAAACCTCTCCTTTCTTGCTGAGCCAGAACAACAGGGACCCGAGGATCAGGAACGCCGAAGCCAGAGCCCATTTCCCGTCCCGCGCCGAACTGGCCGCCATCACGACTACGAACAGCCAGTACCAAACCATGTCACCGCCCCTCCACCTTCCGGTCGATCCGCTCCCGCTGGTAGCGGATGTCGTCCCGGAGATCCTCGATCACTGCGAGGATCTTCGCTTGCGTCTCCCGGATGATGACCATTTCCCTCTGCAGGGTCTCGTTCTGCGTCTTCAGCCGGTCCACGTCCGCTGAGAGGACTCGGAGCGCCACGCCAAACGTAATGAACGTGGCGATTACCTGCACGATTGCCATCAGTCCGATGCGAAAGCGGATGGAGGGGCCTTCATCACCGTTGATTTTGATGTCCATGTTGTCCTTTACCACCTTACGCCTCCTCCCGTTCCGCCCTCCGGTTCATAAAGCCATCCCCTGATCCCTCCGATGATCCTGCTGGTGCCCACCTGAATGAACCCGCTGTCGTTCTTGACGAACACGATCAGCTTCACCGTCTCCCGGGAGCGCAGAGGCAGCATCCCCGTGACCGTCAGCGGGTCCGTTGGCGTCCCCATCTGAAACCGCACCGCGCCGTAGCCCTCCGGATACCAGTCGCTGATTTTGATACGCCAGTAGATGTCCGTGCTGCCCTCCACATAGCCGGTCCCGGTGTAGGCCCACCAGAAGCCGGTCAGGTAACCGTAGTAGCCCTCCGGCACCTCGAACTCGCACACTGCCACGTCCCCGTCCGCCGGTGCGGGCGTGACGATGGATCCCTGCCGCATCCACCGCCGCCGCTGGCGGCCCGGCTCCAGCCATCGCAGCCCGTTCGTGATCCGACCCAGAGAGACCCTGAGACCGGACATCCCGCTGCCCTCCACCGCCGCCCGCGCGTAGGCCTCCCACAACCGTTGCCGCTCCAGCAGCCGGGTGTCCGCCTCCGATGTCGTCGGCTTGTACTTGAGCACTTTGCCGCCGCCGGACGGGTAGAAGTAGAAAACCGGCGGCGGCGGCGGCGGACTCATCACCACGGTCGGCGCGGGCACACTTGACTCGTCCAGACTCGGCACATCGTAGATCATCCAGCTGTTCAGCCACAGCAGGATCTCAACCGTGGACTGTGTCGCCCACACGTTGGCCCCAGCCTGCGTGCTGATGATCTCCGTGCTGAGCTGCGTCACCCGGGCGTTGGTATTGGCCTGCCCGGTCAGGATCTCGGCCTGCGCCTGCGTGACTCGGGAAGCAGGCGTGCTCGACGTGCCCGCAATCTCTTTGTTGGTCTGGCTGACTCGAACCGCCATGTCAGGTCACGATCCTGTAGCCGAATTTCAGACTGGTCAGATCTCCGGGGTTCCAGCCCACGCCGGTGTCCGGGTTCGTCTGCCACATGTATCCGCGATTGAAGTAGTTCGACGTGATCTCGATGGCCGACCCCTGATGGACAGTTGTTCCGGGCTTGATGACCGATGCCAGCTCCCGCACTCCGGCGTCGTCCTTCCTCGCCCGGAAGTTGACTTTGACGGCGTAGACCACCCCGGTCAGCGTCGGCGGCGCGCAGACGAACACGTCCGTTGCGCCAACCGTGTTCGAGTAGTTGTAGCTCGTGTCGTCGTTCGGCGGAATCTCGTTCACGTTCGACCAGTTCGTGCCTGCGTTCGGAGTGAACGCGATGCTGTCGTTCGACGTCGGCACCACGGCACCGAAGATCCTGCATTCCGGCAACAGATCGTCCGTTGTCAGTCCGGTGGCCACCACGAGGTTGTCAACATAGAAGTCGGTGATTGCCAACCCGGTGCGGATCACAGGGCGATGCACCTGAGTCACAGCTCCGTTCTGGGTGTTTCCGGTGAAGGTCAGCACCGTGGAGTTGTTCATCTTGACCTCGACGGTTCCGGTGCTTGGATGACAGACGTACTTCACGCTGATCCATGTCCAAGTCGCCTGCTGGATCCCGTCCGTGGTAGCTGCCAACAATGTAGATCCGCGGTAAAGACGCAGGACGTGCTTCAGCAGAACGTTGTCCCAGATGCGCCGAAGCTCGATCTGCACCACGTTGTTCTGCGCGTCCAAGAACTGGATGAAGTTCCTCTCCGTGGTGTCCGTGGAGTTGAGGTAGAAATGAAACCCGAGGAAGAACGTCGTGTACGGTGCGCCTGAGATCACCTTCTGGAGAACCACCTCGTTGGAGTTGTTGAACTTCAGCGACCTGCCATAGGAAAACGGGACTACTGTCGTGTTCGTAGCCTGCGCGTAGTTGATTTCGCCGCCTTCGGTATACTTCTGGTTCGCGTTTCCAATCTCGTCGAAGCCGTCCATCCAGAGAATCGTGTACGCCATTTACACCCTCCTGTATCCGAATTGCGCGGCAATCGCGTCGCTCGGCGTCCACGCCGCGCTCGTCGCCGGATTCTGCGCCCACACATGGCCGTAGCTCAGATAACTCGACGACGGCGTCTTCGTCGAGCCATAGTAGTCCGTGCCGCTAACCCGCACCAGATTCTGGATCGTGTCGGTCGAGTCTCTCCATGCCCGGGCGTTGGCCCGCACCGCCAGAACCTGATCCCCGACGCCGGACAGCGCCGCGTGGGAGAACACGTCCTGCGCCCCGGAAGTCGACGTGCTGTTGTAGTCTGTATCGCTCGGAGGGATCTCGTCCACCGTCTGGTAGTTGCTCCCGGTGCTCGGAGTCCACGCCACGGCGATGTTAGCGTTGGGCATGTTAGCTCCGTAGACCCGGGTCACAGGCAACAGTGGATCGGTGATCAGCCCCGAGGCAATCACCCAGTTGTCTACTCCGACTCTTGAGTTGTTCACCGTCATGTTGATGCGGAACCGGTCGATCCGGGTATTGGTCGTGTTCTGCGTGTTGCCGGTGAAAGTCCCCTTGTCCACTCCGTTTACCGCCAAAGTCACGCTGCCGGTGCTGCTGTTGACCTCGCAGCGGATGCTGACATGGTTGTGAATGGCGTGGTCGAGAACAGCAGTCCATGTATACAGCGCGGTGGCACCTCGATACAGCACCAGATCGTATTTCAAAGCGGATTGGTTGAGCGAAGTCTTCAAATAGCACTGCGCCTGTCCTGCGAGATCGTCCCAGAATTCCAACTGGAGCTGACTCACGTCGAACGTGGTGTACAACAGGAGGTCGAACGCAGCGAACAGGACTGTGTACGGGGACCCGGTCAGAATCGGCGCGACCCATCCGTTCTGCACTCGCATCGCCTTCCCGTAGCCGTAGGCCGGCGTCGGATCCGTGGCCCACGTCTGGTTTCTCTCTGTGGACGAGTATTTTTGATCCGTGCTCGCGATCTCGTCGAAGCCGTCGATCCACAGAACCGTGTGCGCCATCTCGTCCTCACAGCCGGAAAATGAACGTCGTCGGCCACTGGATAATGATGTAGTTGAATCCGTCCGGCGTCACCGGCAGACCGGGCACCGTGTCATACCACACCAGCAGCTCGCTGGTGGCCGGGTTTCCGCTGTCGCGCCAGATGACCATGCCATCCGCCGCCGGACTCGCGGGCACCACGCCGAAGTTGACGTCGTCGGCCTTGAACTCCCCGCCGGTGAAACTCTTCCCGGTCAGCGCCGGTCCGTCGAAAATCACCGCCGCGCCGGGAATGATCGAGTAGAACTGGTCCGTGTTCAGGTTCGGCGTGTAGCCACCAGCCGTGCGAATCAGGCTCACTTTGATGGTGTGCCCGACGATGTTGGGGAAGCTGTAGCTCTCGCACGCCTTGCGGTACAGGCCGTTCGCCATCGGTCACCTCACGCGGTGGGATAGTACCACCCGAAACAGCCGCAGACGATGCGCCCGCCGGTCAGACCGCTCCCCGTCGCATGGTTGACGATGTAGGTGACCGTGTCCGACTCCCGCAGCCGCACCCCGCTGCGGTAGATCTGGTACGGCGACTGGAGGCTGCCAAGCTGGGTGATCATGTTGCCCATGTCCTCGGCCCAGCGGTCGCCGATGCGGATGCGCCACTTCAAATCGCCGCTGCCCTCGACGAACCCTGTGCCCGTGTACTGCTGCACCAGAGAGCTGATCACGCCATCGAAGCCCTGCGGCACGGTGAACTGCACCACCGTATTGTCCTGACCGTTGGCCGCAGGCAGCGCGATGGAGCTGAACTTCTGGAACGGAACCGCATTCGGCGGCATCACCAGCCACGGCGGCTGGTCGCTCTTGTACTTGCTGGACCCGAACAGACGGTCGCTCTTCCAACGGGGCGTTTCCAACGTGATTGTCCACAACTCCCGGTCCGCGTCCGTAGCTCGAGGAACATACTGTCCTTGCAGCATCAGAGCCCGTCCTTTCTCACCCTCATGCGGTGGATGACTCCGAAGTGGACATCGTCCAGAACCTTGCGGATCTTCCTCCGGGCCTTCGGATCCGGGATGCCTGACTCGATCCGCTTGGCAAGGTCCGTGTAGTCGTTCTTCGCCAGCTTGGCGTGTCGGATGGACTCGGCCTTGGCGTCTACGATCTCCAGCCGGTTTCTGGAGGTGCGGTAGACGTTGTAGACGCCCAAAGAAGCCGTCAGGTTGGCAAGCATGTTCCGAAGCTGCAGCACCGGCAGGCCTGCTGCGACGAGCTTCTCCGCGCTTTTCTCCGACCGCTTCAGCAGGGGGATGTCCGCTCTCGTCAAATACGCGTCCATGTCAGGCCTCCACCAGCTCGTACGGTTCCGCCGTGAACAGAATCAGCTCCCACTTGCGGGCCAGATCGGTCAGGTTGCAGACATCGATGTCCAGATCTCCGGGATCGATGATCACTTTCGGCTCTGCGAGCGGGAAAAACTGCAGCCGGGATGTGTCGCCGAACCAGCACTGATTGCACAGCGGCTGCGTGCGGCTGTGCTCGCTGAACAACTGCGCCCCGCTGTAGGTCTCCGTGATCTGGATGCTCAGCACGGCGCTGTTCATCGACAGCACCGGCTGGTCCAGAACGTCAAGCACGGTCAGCTGCAGCCCGTAGAGCCAGCTGCCCGGTTTCAGATGCACCTGATACTGGAAGCTGCCGAAGGCCCCCACCGTCTGGCTTCCTTCCGGCACTCTCACCCAATACGGACGATAGGTCTTCGATCGCCGCAGCAGCTCCAGCTGCGCGATGGCCATGGGCTCGTACCTGCCCGGAATCTCGATCATGCCCGGGTGCAGCGTGAATCCATCCGCAATTGCGCTCAGCATACGCCCTCCATCCTCAGCATCCGATCCTCCGTGCCCCGATCAATGTGATCGGCACGGTTGCAGGCAGCGTGTCGGCGTCCGTGTACCGGCTCATCCAGTCCAGCCGCAGAATGCCGTTGGCCGGGAAGAACAGGGGAACCGACGGGAAGCACGCCCATGGCCGGTACGGACGCCACGCGAGGAATGCCGACGGCACATAGTCGCTCGCCAGCTGCCGTGTGCTACTGGAGTCGTAGGGCATCAGCAGCAGCTTGTTGTTGAGCAGATCCGGCTCGCCCGCGAGAGCGAACCAGTCGTAGCCGTAGTTGTCCACCTCGACCCGGAACTGGCGCGGCGCTTCCTCCTGCGTGAAGCCCGGGCTGACGTGGCTGTAGATGCTCACGGTCAGGTCGTTCCGATTCTGGTACGGGAAGTGGCGGAAGGCCGCCGAGGCTTTCTGCTGATCGAGCATCGACCGGGCGCGTTCGCCGGTGAACCGCTTCACGCCGTAGAAGCACAGGCGGCTGTAATATGCCTTCTGCGTGCCGGTGTAGTTGTGCGCCGCACGCTGCACGTTCGACAGAGAGAACCGGATCTGACCGGCTGGCGGATAGACGATCTCCGGCTGCACCAGCAGCGGCTGGTCGCCCGGATGGATGAATCCGCGCGGCGTCGCGGGCTTCCCGTCGCCGTCGTAGAAGTACATCCCGCCGGAGCAGACCAGATTGACGCCGAGCACGGCCCGCAGCCGGAATTCCGCGTCGCGGTCAACCGCAATCGCCAGCCCGTCGTAGCTCTGGCCGTTGGTCAGCCCCGAGGCGTCGTAGACGTAGTAAAACGGCAGGTCGAAGTAATCCATCGCCCGCCCTCCTTACCTGAGCGCCTGCGCCCGCATCACTCCGTGCAACAGGAAGATCACGGTGTTGGCCGACGTCGTCAGGTTGAGGATGTTCAAGCTGATCTTGCTGCTCTTGGGGAACACCACTTCCGGGAAGATCACGAACGGCACCGGGCTGTTGCTCGCCCCGAGGAAGGCGTAGTGGTTGATCAGCGTGTTCGACATCGCGTAGCCGTTGGCGTCGGTGAATTGCACGCTGAACGCGCCGGTGAACGACGCCACGCTGATGGCGCGGAGGATGAAGTCCCCCTCGTCGCTGAACTCGCTCGCCCGATCGCGGATGAATTCGCTCGCCGACATCGACACCTCGATGCGGTGGAACCGTGGGATGTCGATGTAGGCCTTGTCCTCTGTCTGTCCGAGCCCCCGGATGGCCGGTGGAGCGTAGGGGTTGTATCGCATGGACTCTTTCTCCTCTCCTCAAGTTTGCAGCATGGAGGAGGGCTTTGAGAAGCCCCCCTCCCATGCCATCGGGAGCAGCGATCACTGCACGCCGCGAGCGTAGAAGCCGTCGAGCAGGACCGTGAGGGTCAGGCCGGTGCCGCCGCTGCCACTGGCGGTCAGCGTGGTCGAGGTGCCGACCAGCTGCGCCCAGAACGTCATCTGGTTCTCGATGACGATGGGCAGCGCCAGCTTGTGCATCGACTCGCGGTGCGGAGCGCCGTTGAGCCACGACGTGATCGTGGTCGAGGTGGCCGTGGTGGCAGCCACGCCGTCGATGCCAGCACCGGCGGCGTAGTACCACAGCGGGCCGAGGTTGTACGACTTCTGCCCGAGGTAGAACTCGAGCGCGAAGTTGTCCAGCACGCTGATGAGGTCCGCCAGCAGGACGTTCGGCTTCCAGTAGACCCGGATGCCGAACACGCTGAAGGCCTCCGGCGCGGGCAGACGCCGCGACTGGGTCATGTTGGTCTTGGCCTTCGTCTTGCTGGAGCTCGGGCCCACGTTGGTGAACCACTGCCCGGTGAGCTCGGTCACCGAATCACCGGCGCTCCAAGAAACGGTGTCGTACAGCGGGGTGTGCTGCACGTCCATCCGGTTCTCGACGTAGACCTGCGACTGGAATGCGTCGAGGATGATCTGTTCATTCGCCATTGTCGTTGTTCTCCTTCACCCGGCTGAGCCGGGATTTCATTGGGTCTTTGTGTTGGCACTGGGGCGGGGAGTTCGTCCTCCGCCCCGTAAAACTAGAACGCGGTGCCGAACGCGCGGCTCAGACCGCTGGTGTTGACCCGGGTCTTGGCGTCCGGCGCGGGAGCCGGAAGAGCGAGGGGACGGATCGGGTTCTGCGGGATCGGGAACTGGCCCGGCACCAGAGCGCCGATGCCGAAGCCGTACTGCCGCAGACCGGGAACGAAGGTGCTGATGGCCGTCGAACCGACCAGCATCAGAGCGCCGAAGGGCACGCCGGACTTGAAGTCCCGCGCCGTTTCGCCATTGCCGCCCATCTTCTCGGCGGCCCAGCTCACCAGCATCGCGCTGATGCCGTCGCTCAGCAGCGGGGCGAACTGGCCCGCGAAGCCGAGGATGCCGGGCGGGATGATCTTGGAAACCAGCCGGGTGGCGGCGACGCCGGTCAGGCCGCCGAGCACAGCAGCGCCTTTCACGCTGCCGAACATCGGATTGCGGCGGCGGCGGCTGTAGCGGCGGCGGTAGACAGCCAGAGCGGGGTTCCGGCGGCGACGACGGGAATTCCGGCGGCGGCGCACCGGCACCGAGAACAGGGACAGCATCTTGCGCCGGGGATTCCGGCGGCGACGACTGATACGAGCCATGGGGTTCTTTCTCCTTTTGCGTTTGGGATTCACTGCGCCGAGCGTGAGCACGAGCGCGGGATTGCGGCGTCGGATCGTTTTCCGCCGCCGGATCGGATTCAGCCTGCGGCGAGCTCTCCTGCGCGGATTCGCCACTCGCCGCACCACTTTCACCACAGCCATTCGGTTTCTCCTTTCTGTGGTTTCCGCGCAATGGCGGATATCAAGGGAAGGGCGACCATCAGTTGACGATTCCCTCCCGCTTGATCTTGTACGACCCACCGACGAGCTCAAGCTGTCTGTTCACCCGGTCGTAGACGACGGCGGGCTGGAAGCCGCCGTCCTCTCCGAGCTCGTGCTCGTAGTCGATGGTTTCGAAATTGTCGAAGTCCTTCTCGGTCTGGTACACCAGCGTGTCCAGAACGCCGAGCAGCACCTTGTCCTTGTTGGCCGCCTCTTGGTCCCCGTCGAGGATCTCAAGCAGCGTATCGTCGTCGATGGACTGGTCCCCGCCGATGATATAGAGCTGCAGAGAATCGACGCTGGAGCACAACAGCGGCTGGTCGTCCTCGAAGGCGACCTTGAACTTCACCTTCGCGGGCGATGTCAGAGACAGCTCTTGCAGGATGCCGAGCGCGGCCAGATTGTCCCTGACCGCGAACGCCTCCTCGACGACGACCTCCTCGTCGCTGTCCCTGCCGTGGAAGGTTTCATATACCTTCTCGGCTTCCTCGTAGCTGTCCTCCAGCTCCGGCACCTCTTCCACGCCAGCCGAGTAGGACTCCTCCACGGGCTCCTGCTCCTCGCCCCCGCCCTCGGGGTTCCGCTCCAGACGGATCGAAGGGTTCTGCCGCACAGGTGCGGGCTCTTCCCCCTCCGCTCCGGACCCGGGGTACCCGCTAAGAGTCCCGTGATGGAGTGCATAGTGCAGTGCGTCGACCAGAGGCTCCAGAGTGGAGGAATCGACAAACCGGGTCCTGAACTGCCTCCACGTCAGATGGTGTACCTCGCTTTCCGGAACGCCCTCTTCCCGCTCCGTCCAGACAGAAAGAGCCAGACCGAGTCCGGGCTCGTAGGCCTCCACCTTCGCCACGAACACCACCCCGCTGCGGATCGGCACCCGGTGCTCCGGCTTCATCCCCGCGCTCTGTTCAGCCTCCTCCTGCAGCTTCCAGTAGACGTTGTGGGCGATGTAGTTGGCCAGAGCATCCTCCATGTCGCCCGCAGGGTTTCTTCTCTTGCCCTGCAGACCGCGCTTCCGCAGCGAGTCCCGGGTGGGGTAGGCCACCAGCTCGTAGCGCCCGCTCGGCATGCGGTAGATCGACACATGGACGAACACGTTGGGATCCGACGTCGCCAGCAGAAGGCTCACCGTCCGGTCGTACGGAACGGCGGTGTTGACGTAGTCCACCATGCTGAGACCGGCGGCTGATGCGGTGCGGTCGAGCAGCGCGTTGATGTCCGACAAGGATTCAAAGTAACCCTTGCCGTGGCGGTCGATATAGTTCATGATCGCCCGCACCTTGCGGTCGAGCTCCCGGCCCTCGCTGCTGGAGGGGTTCTTCACAGTGGGAACGCCGAGGGAACGGTAAAAGTTTTCCAGCTTGCCCATCAGTCAGCCGCTCCTTTCATGTCCTCGATGCTGATCAACTGCGCCGCCGTCTGCTGCGCCTTTTTGGTTCCGTGCGCGGCAAAGGCGATGACGCTCTTGGTGCGGTGGAGGAAGTCGTCCCTCATGCACAGCTTGCACTCAAGGCACCAGACGCGCTCGTTCTTCTCGTTCTTCGCCGCCACCTCGTGCGGGCAGGGAATGAGCCGGAACCCGTTGTCCGTCATCATCGCCTTGCCCAAGTGGACAACCTGCTCGCCGACTTTCTTCTGCAGGTACTCCGGGACGACGACGCACGACCCGTAGCCGCGCCGGTGCGCTTCTTCCAGATCGTCCACCGTGTCGCAGCTTGCCAGCACGCTGATGTCGGACGGCCACGCCGAGCGCGGCACGTCGCGCCAGCCATGCGTGTAGTTCCAGACGTTTTTCGCGTCCGCCGCGCCGCCTTCCCTTACACCGGAGCCGGTCAACCGTCCCTCGGCGAAGAGCTTGGCCGCAGCGCCCACGGTCCGCGCAGCGGACGGAGTGACGCAGTCGCCGACGACGTGCAAGCGCACGCCGTTGTTCAGCCGCAGCAGCTGCCAGAACGGGTGGGCGAGGCGAAGCACGGCGGCTTCATCCTCGGCCACGTCCTCCGGCGTGTAGCGGCTCTTAGACGGGTCCTTGCCGGTCGCCTTGCTGCTGATGCCGGAAGCCGCGTTCAGGTGCTTGGTGTGAGCGAAGGATTGCGTGCCCCACTCGGCGTAGCAGCCGGAGTCGTACAGCGGGCACCGGAATCCGCTCGCGTTGTTCCTCCCATCCGGGCAGCTTGCCTGAGACACGTTGGTGCACATCGTCGGCCCGGTTTTCGAGTTGCCGCTGTTGATGCTCACGTTGGCCAGACGGCGCGGCGACCACAGCACGATGGAAGATACTTCCCTGTTCGACTTCGCCATCCCGGCGGCCACAAGCGCTCCCCGGATCGCTTTGAACCGCTCCTGAAGGTCCGACGAGTTGATCAGCTGCTCCACCTTAGCGCTGGAGATGTCATCCCATTTCTGGGCTCCTCCTTCTTCCCCGCCGCCCTTCTTCCTCGGATTCCGCACACGGAACCCCAGCATCCGCAGCAGCTCGACCGCCGCCTCGAAATCCAGATGAGCGACGTCCCCGCTGTCCAACGGGCGGCTGCCCCCGCGAGCAGTCCAGACCGCCGAGTCTCCGCCAGCAGTCTTCAGGTTGATCGCCATCAAGCCTCCTTTCTCCGCTTCGGTCTCCACTGGATGCCGCCACGGGCGAACGCCTCGGCCCAGCGGTCCTCGCTCATGCCGGAACGGAACTTGCCTCCAGCGATCTGCCTGCCCCCGCGCCAGAAGGCGAAGTAACCGTCACGGATGACGTCGGATCGGGACGCGTACTTGGCCGCGTCGGCCAGAGAAGCCGCGTGCCCGGCCTCCACAAGATGGCCGGAGCGGTCATGCAGCGTGACCATGTATTCGTAGGCCTCGGCAGGCGACCCGGGATTCCGTCTCCGGCCATCGGCGGCCATCTTCTGGAACCGCTCCTTGCCGTACTTCCGCCGCCCGATCCACGCCGCCAGCGCCCGCGCGTCTTCCGCGCCCCGTTTCCTGAGCGCGGACACCAGCTTGCGAAAGCCCATGTAGGGGTTCTTCAGCCGGTAGCCCATCCGCAGGTAACGCTGCACCTCGCTGCTGTAGGCGGGCACGATGCGCCGGGTCGAGCTTTCGATCCGGCGGCGCTCCTCGTAGTCCTCCTCGGTCACGGGAGTGATCGTCTTGGTCCGGTCGTCGATCAAGTAGTAGCCCGGCATGTCAGCCCTCCGCAACCACAGCCGCCCTCGCAGCCGCAGCGGCAGCCGCCGCCCGCCGCTCCCTCGCGTAGTCGACGGCTCTTCCGCCCAGAGTCTTGTGCTTCGACCTCGCATCCTGCAACGCGCGGTAGTAGTCCGCTTTCGCTTGCAGCTTGGCGGCCTTGTAACCGGCGCGGTCCTTCCGCATGGTGAGAAGGAACAGAGCGCCAACGCCGATCACCAGAGCCCACTGGCTGAACGTCCACTCGCCCGGATTCGCCCACGAGGAGAACTCCGAACCGAGATCGATTGCACCGAGCCCCTGTATGACCGCCTTCTGGGAACTCTGCCCCGGGGGCAGGCCGATGGTGGCCAGTTGATTGGCCAGCGGATTCTGCGGCAGCGTCCAGTGCGCCGCGACCAGTTCGCCGACGCCTGTGGTGCGTGCCACGGGCTGTCGCAGCTGGAACGGATTGTTGGGCACGATGAACCAGCCCGGAGTCAGCTCCCCTAGGCCCGGCGCGGGATGTACGTTGATGAACGGCATAGTTTCACCTCGAACCGAAACTTACGCTAGGCATGTTGGGCTTCAGCGCCACGACCAGCGCCAGAGCTCCGCCGCCGATGATCAGCAGCCACGCCCAGAGAGGCAGGCCGCCCTCCTCGGACCGCTTTTTCTCTTCCTCTTCCTGCCTCCGCAGCGCTTCCAGCGGAGTCTCGGGGATCGCGGTCTGCCGCCACTGGTTCCACGCAGACCGATCCTGATTCAGTTGGTCGGCAGGGGTGAACGACCCGACGTCCCCGGTCCTCAGCTGATGCTCCAGATCCAAGCTGGACGGGCTCGACGGAGCCGGAGGCGGATTCGGATCCGGGTACGGCTTGTCCGCAGTGGCTGGAAGCTCGTAAAGATAGTACTTGTACTTCCGGTAGGATTCCGTTGGAGTGTCGATCCAGTAAGGCAGCCACGACGGCCGGTTCGGATCGTAGTACGGATCCTCCGGGTACGCTCCCATCCTGACTTTAGCTACGAGACCCATTCTGCCTCCACAACCTCGACCGGCTCCGTGCTGGGCTTGGCGATTCGCACCTGCGCTTTGAACGCAGCCTTCTTCCTGCGGGGCGCAGCCGTCTTCGGCTTGCGCTCGGCCTCTTTCCTCTTCCCCGTTACTCGAGCCTGCTCCCTGCCGCCGGAAGCCAGCGCCTTGACCGCCCGGCGCAGGCGCGGGGAGTCCAGATTGCCGAGCGCGGCTCGAATCTCCGGCTCGAACGTCTGGTACACCGCCGCGTAGACAGGGTCCCGGCTGGCGATCCGCTCGACGATGCCGAGCAGCAACAGATCCAGACGTCCGGTGCGGTTCTCCATCATGATCACCTGTTGGCCAGCAGCACTCCCAGCACAGCAGCTCCGCCGATGACGACCCAGTTGGGCACGCCTTGGATGATCGTCTGACCGGACATCGGACTCTGGTTCGGAGTCTTCGGCTTGATGCCTCCGGTCTCGATGCCAGCCTCCGGGCAACTGACCTCGAACATCTGTGTCGGGTCCGCCACGCAGACGTTGAAGCACTTCCCGTTCTCCGTGCTCTTCATGACCACCCACATGGTCGAGTCGGATCCGCAGGGATCCGTCGTTTCGCCAAGTCTAATCGGAGCCAGCATCATCGGCTTCACCTCCGCTGAACAAGATCAGGATCAGGACGGCGGCCACAGCGAGCGCCAGCAGCGGGCTCGTCTCCGGCGCGGCGGCAGCCTCCTTCGGAGGACTCGCCAGCGGATTCCATCCCTCCGCTCCCGGCATGTTCGTCTGCAGTTGGCACA
Source organism: uncultured Desulfatibacillum sp. (assembly GCA_964573635.1). Taxonomy (GTDB): domain Bacteria; phylum Desulfobacterota; class Desulfobacteria; order Desulfobacterales; family SpSt-501; genus SpSt-501. Next base: position 27,016 of record CAZNKG010000027.1, read on the forward strand.
TCATGCCTGAAACCCTCTAGTTCCTCAGCCCGAGGAACAATCCCAGTGCAATCGCCGCCACCAGCGGTAGCGGGATGCCGAAGCCGCTCTGGCTCCGGCTCTGTCCCTGCTTTGCGACGTCCGTCATCTGCCCGCCAACTGCTGTGCTCCAGACAGAATGGGGCGTCTGTTGTTGCGCGCCGGGCAGGACGTAAGAGGACGTGTCTGCGTAGACGAGAGGCACTTCCGTTGCCCTGTCTGTGACAGTAACAGAGTACGCAGGAACATTCTCCGCAGGAATGTAATCGGCCACGTCGTATCCGGGGCTGTCGCCGTACACCGTTCCGATCCACAGATCCGGGTCGTCGTAAACCGTTCCAAGCGAACTCCGCACCATCATTGCCACGGCCTCCTGTAGGCGGCCACGCGCCGCCATGCCACCCCGCTCATGCCGATCTGGGAGAGGTATCCGTGGTACTCGCTCGCGGTGATGCCCTGATTGTCGGTCAGTCCCACGCGCTCTCCCAACACCGGCGCGTACTCCGAGCACGGCGGGGCGCACAAACCGGCTTTGATGGCCGCCTGAGCCCGGTAGTAGTTCCACCCATGCCAGCTGACCCTCCACTCCCCCGCAAGCGAGGCCTTCGCCGGGTCAATCGCCGCCTGCTCCAGTACCTCGTCCGGCGGCGCGACGCCCACGCTCTCAGGCATGGCACCAGCGGCGTCGGCTGCGGGCTGTCCGGTCCCGGACGCGGGAGCCGGGGTGCCGGTCTCGGGCATCCGTGGCGCGGACGCCGTCGCAGGGGACGGTCGCCGGTTCAACAGCAACAGCAGCACCGCTCCGCCAATCAGGATCCATCCGGTGTTCATCTGACCTTGATCCTCCGCAGGAAGTCGAAATTGTCTTCGTCCTTCTTGTCGCCGCCTCGAAGAAGGAAAAACCAAACAGCCGCAGCCACCAGCACGAGGAAGAACAGTTTCTGTGAGTCGAACGAGGAAGCGGTGCCCTCGACCGTCTGCAGCGTGCGCTCCAGAGCCCCGATGTCCTGATGATGGTATACGTCCTCGGCCAAAACGACGCCGTCGCGCAGGGCCTGCACCCGGACTTCTCCGCCGTTTTCCAGTTGCTGCGGGAACGGAAGCCGGGTGCAGGTCGGAGTCGCCGGGCTCCCCGGTCCGTCGTAAACCTTCATCCCGCCGACGAAAATGCGGAACGTCACCTGAGACGGCAGCACTCCGCTTGTCGGCATGTAGCATGTCGACAGGTAGCGCTCGCTCACCGGCACGGTGGAGAGCACGTTGTGCGCCGAGACAATGGTTCCGGGTGACATGCTATTTGCCCTTGCTCCCTCCCAAGAGAAACAGCGCCAGACCGCCGCCGACAAGCAGCAGCCAAGGGAAGCCTCCGCTCGGCGGTGGCGGCACCACTCCCGGCGTCATCGTTCCGCCGCCGGTGCCCGGCGTCCCGCTGCCCGGCTGCGGCGGCTGGTTGGCCTCAGGCAGCTCCGGCGTGACGGTGACGTTGCCCGGCTGTTCCGTCTGCGCCGGGTTGGCAAGCTCGAAGTCCAGCCTGCCGACGACCTCGCCACCGACATAGACGTTCTCCTGCCAGCGCCCGGCGTGCTCCGGCAGCCACGAGCCGGAGATCTCGTAGTAGCCGCTGGCGTCCGTAGTGCCGAACGCGCTTCTGCCGTGGCTCTGCCCGTTCTGCCACGCCTCGATCTCCACGGTCTGGCCCGGGCTGCCCCAGATCTTCATGGTGAACCTGCCGCCGGTGCGGTAGCCGTCGGGGGCGAGGAGTTGAACGTCCTTGCGGTAGGACGCAGCCGCAGTCGTAGTCTGGGTTGCGGTCGCCGTCGTCGTGGTCGCGGAAGGCGCTTGCGTCGCCGTCTGAAGCCACTGCTCGTAGGTGGGAGTCGACGACGGGACTGTGGCGGCCTGCACGAGCGCGTCGTTGTTGATCCCTGATGAGAAACTCTGCGACGGGACTGCGTAAATCCCGAAGACGTAGGCGATGTCCGACGCCTCCTGCTGCGGGGAGTCGTACCGCACCGGGTTGCCGATGCTGGTGTCCATGGTCTTGCCGTCTTTGTTGATGATGGCCGAATAGAGCATCATCCCGAGGCATCCCGCTGCGGGGTCGCAGGCGACGCCGAGCACCTGAACGTCGAAGCCCATGCTTCGCAGCGCGGCGATCACACCGTCCGCGTACTCCACGGACTTTGCGTAGTACTGGTTCGTCCACTGCGCCTTGAGGTTCATGTCCTCCAGCGGGTTGTAGGAGAACGGAGCGGCTGGGATGTAGCCGCCCAGTCCACGCAGGAACGCCCGCGTCTCCGGCATCCGCTGCCTGCCCCATGTGGACCGCTCGTTCTGCCGCGCCCACGGGCTGTCGGGCCGCAGCGCCACGGCGGCTTCCCTGCGCCCGTACTGCTGGCCCCACACGGGCTTGCCTCCGCCGCTCTGGCTGCGCCCGTACTGCTGGCCCCACGCCGGGCGCAGCGCCCAGCCGGGCCGCTCCTCGAACTTTCCCTGAACCGGAAGTTGCATCAGTTGTCCTCCTTTTCGCCGCCGCCGAACAGAAGCAGCACTGCAACGGCAGCTGCACCGATCAGCATCCACGACGGGTGGATGCCAGAGCTGCCGACAGGAGACGTTGGCATGCAGCGGTACTGCATGACGGTTGTCGCCGTGGTGCCCGGGGCCGTCTCGCTCCAGATTCTCTCCGCACGCGTCCCGACCGGGCAATCGGACTCGTTGTAGACCACCTCCATATCGCACGGGCATGGCGGCGCGAAGCACTGGCAATCGGCGGATCCCAAGCGAACCATGGGCATGGCTACTCTTCCTCCTTCCGCGACACCAGAAGCAGGACCCCGGCACCGGCCAGCAGCAACGGCAGCAGCAGCCCGCCGCCGGTGAACGAAACCATCTCGCCGGTCAGAGGATCGATGGTCGCCTGCACCGGGTCGGGGCGCGGCGTGTCGTTGGCGATGGGGTCGCGGTAGAGCGTGAAATAATCGCAGCCGGTGCCGGTCGGGCACCACGGGGCGCTGCCTCCCCGCTGCCGCTCCTCGATGCACCGGCGGCCCGGGTCGCCGCCCACGGCGGTGCAACCCTGCACGATGTGCTCCCACAGCGCGTCGAAGTTGGCCAGCGCCTGACGCTGGCTGGAGATCGTGCGAGGGCCGCTGAGATAGCCTTGCAGATTCTCCTTCATCTTGGCTTCGGCGTCGTTGACGATCTGGGTGGCCTTCTCCTTGCGGATGTTGTTCAACCGGTTCCGCATCAGCCAGAAGGTGACCCCGGCGACCGCCGCGCCGATGACCGGGATGGCGATTGCTGCGGTGGTTGCCGACATAAAAGTGGGCGCAGCCGTGGTTAGGGCTGCGCCCGCAGCATTGACAGCCGTGACGTCGAGCGGAGCGCCGGACGCCACGCCGGAGGCAAGGACACCAGAAGCCGCAGCGGTGCCGGACTGCCACGTCGAGTAGTCGCCGCCGGAGTAGTCCGGCAGGACGACGTCTTCTACTGACGGGACGTATTCGCCGAGCACCGGATGCCGAAGCGCCATGAGCTACCTCAAGGGAAGGATGACTTTCAGATCGCCGCTGCGCGTACGCTTGATCTTGGCCGTGACGTAGCGGTTGGTGGGAATCGGATTCTTCTTCCGCTTGGCCGCCTTCTTCGCCGCCTTGGCGGCTTCGAGCGCCGCCTCTCCCCGCTTCCTGCGCCCGGAGGCCCGCTTCAGGGTCGCCCGCGCCGCGCGGCTGGTGCGGGCTACCTCCGCCGCACGCTTGGCCTTTCCCTTCGCGCCTTTCTTTCCCTTCGCGGTTTTGTACTTCTCCGCTTCTCCGATGCGCCCCGGGTCGTAGTCCTGAGACGCCCGGATCGGGTGGAAGCCCGTGGAATCGTAGTATCCGGCAGCGATGTTCTTTACTCGCAGTGGCATGGTTTCAGTCTCCTTCTCCTTGTGTTCTGAGCAGCAGAATCAGAGCTACGCCGCCGAGAATCAGGAGCGATAGCCCCGAGAAGCTGCTCTGCACGACGCGCTCCGGCGTGGATGGTTGTGTTGGCAGCACGGCACCCGGGGTGCCGGGCCCCGTCTGGTAGACCTTCGTTCCCCCAGCTCCGGTCTCCATGACCAGCGGCTGGTTCTGATTGAGCAGGATCTGCTGGCCGGTCTGGCTCCACCCTTGGGTGATGGACTGGAACCAGTCGGTCCAGCTTCCCGCTAATCCTTGGCAGCACGGCTGCGCGGCGTACATCATGAGTCTTTATCTCCTCGATGACAGGACCACGGCTCCGATGATGCCAAGCGCGATCAGGGGAACCCGCATCCTGTCGATGTCCAGATCCAGAGTGACTGCCTTGCGGACGGGCCACTCCGTCCGGCGGTAGACTCCCTGCACCTCCCATCCGGCGAAGGGGCCGTGGCTGGCATCGATGGGAAACCTTTTGCCGTCGCGGTAGCTCGCGACATAGACATGGCTGAACTGGTTCGGGTCGCGGTCGTCGGCGGCCACGGTGACGAAGCTGGCCTTGATGCCCTGCGCCAGCAGCATGGAGGCGACGAGCATGGAGAAGTCGTCGCAGTCGCCCTGCGCCACGGGCACGGGCAGGGTGAGCAGGTCGCGGGGCCGGATGAGGGTTTCGACGATGTAGTCCTGATACCAGCGCTGGAACGGTTGGCTGAGCGCCTCGTCGTTGATGAAGCGGATGCGGCTGCGGGCGAAGCGGTAGACCTGCTCTTCCGGCGTCAGGCCCGAATACAGGCGCTGTGCAGCGGCAACCGCCTGACGCACTTCCGTCGATTCGCTGTCTTCGGCGGCGTACTTCGCCATCAGGCCGATGACGGCAGACGTCTGGCCGTCCCCGTAATCGGCGACCGGGGTCAGGTCGTACCTCACCTCTCCGAAGCCGGGCAGGTAGGTGGTGCCGGGCATCTGGGAGGATTGTAGCCCGGTGCGCGAAAATCCGCGCTAGGTACAGTATACAGTATACAGTATACTATGCTCGAAGTCGGAAAACCGAACCGATTGAAAATCCTATATACTCGGATTTCCGACTTCGAGCCTATGCAGAGGTGTATGATGCCGAACCACAAAGCGACACCGGAACCGGCCCCGCCCCCCGACCCGGCGGAGGCTATCATGTTGGAACAGATGGAGAAACAGCGGGAAGAGGAAGCGGCTCTGATTTCCCGGGAAGAGGCGGGAGCCAGCGAGCCCGAGGCGCGGGGCAGCGAGAGCGAAGCTCCGATTTCCGACTTGCGGGAAATCCGCAGCCGAAAATCACGCCTTTTGCGGGGGCTGGACGAAGAGGCGAAGCCCAAGCCCCCGATGAAGATGTTCCCGCCCCCGTTCACCGCCAACTTCCACCCGGACCACAAGGACCCGAGGGGGCGTCCCTCGGCCTTCTGGGAGTACTGGAAGCAGGTTTACGAGGACCCGGCGCTGCGCGACCGGGTCGTCGTCTACATCTACCGGCTGTGGCCGGTCATGGTCGAAGGCAAGAGGCAGGTTACCAAGGCGTTTGCGCCGTTCCCGCAAGAGGACCTGCTGAAGCTGTTCGGTTGCGGCGACTACTTCCTGAAGATGAACGACGCCGGAGCCAGCAAGAAGATGCGGCGCACCATCTGCAACTGCAAGGTGACGATGGTCGGCAATTACAGCCTCACGGAGTACCCGCCGCTGCTGGATCTGGACGGACTGGACACGACCAACCCCCACAACGAGCGGTATGTGCAGTGGTGCGAAAGCCGCGGCATTGCGGTGCCCGGCAGGGAGGAAACAAGCGACGCGAAGCGGAAGAAAGGCGAGAACGAGGAGGACAAGGACGTGTCCGAGGTAACCAAGATCCTGTTGAACCAGTACACCCAGCTAACAGACCGGCTGATGAAGGACGAGCGCAAGACGCCCGCCCCGTCCGATCCCGGGATGGCCGCCGTCGCGCCCATGGTGGCGGTGATCCAGACAGCCACCGAAGGAGCCAACCAGATCATGCAGAAAGCTTACGAGAGGACTGCGGAGCTGCAGCAGCAGCAGCAGAACCCCACCAAGCTGATCGCCGAGACGGTGGGCGCGATCAAGGACCTTCTGCCGAAGCCGGACGAGAAGGCGTCGGAGATGGTTACCAGCTACCTGACGGCGATGAAGGAGATGTCCAACGCCATCACCAAGGTCAACAGCGACTACGTCGACAAGATGGTGCAGATGACCAACCAGCGCCTGCATACGCAGGAAGAGCAGATGAAGGCGCTGCTGGAGGCCGTTGCGAAGCGGCAGGAGGCTTCCGCAGCCGCGCCTGCCCCCAGCCAGCCGCAGTCGCTCAAGGACATGCTCAAGGAGATGGCCGAGTTCAAGGACCAGTTGCGGGAAGTGCTCGGCGTCGATGACGAGAAGCCGTCCAAGGGCGGCTGGACCGAGTACCTGCCGGACATCCTCAAGGCGGTTACCATCCTCGGGACCACCTTTGCAGCAGCGATGCACAACTTCGCGGTCGCCAAGACCGGGCAGGGACAGCCGGTGCCGATGCAGCCGGTGATGCCGTCCGCCCCGGTCCCTCCGCCTCCGGCGGAGGCGGCTGCAAACCAGCAACAGACACAGCAACAGGAGCAGCAGCCGGACATGATGGCCCAATACCACAACCTGCTTTCAATGCTCAGGCCCAGCCTTCTCAAATCGTTCATGGACGGAGAGAACGGGGCCGATTACGCCGAGCGCCTGATCGAGCTGACAGACGCCGGGCTGTTCGGTCCCACCTACAGCGGTCGCCAGATTTATGACGCCATTCTCGAGGCGGGGGAGCTGAGCGTGTCCACGGTGATCAAAACCTTCCCTCCGATCTGGGACGTGGTGAAGCAGACTCCGCAGAAGTGGGAGCGCTTCCTCCACGAGTTCTTCACAGCCGACCAGATCTGGGCGTCGGAGGATGAAGCCGAGGACCAGCAGCAGCCGAAAACGAATCCGGTTCTGGATCGGAAAAAGAGAACCTGATGTATACTGGCCGCAGATGATTGCACGGGCGGCTGGCTCCATTTACACCGTGCAGTACCGGTGCATCTACCGCGAGCACTGGTACGACGACAGCGACTACCAGTCGATTGAGGAAGCCGCCGCCCGGGCATACCAGCTTGCGATCGAGGAAGGGCGGACGACCCGGGTAGTGGATCCCTACGGACGGGTCGTCTACGCCCATACGGTGCTGGCATGACGGATGAAGAGCTCATCGAGATCGGGGAAACGGCGGTCAGCGTTCTCGGCAACGACGCGAACGACAAGCTTGTGGAGCTGGAGGACCTGTTGTCCGAACACAGCCCGGCGGACCTGCGGAAGAAGCTGGAGCGGTTGGAGCATCTGGAAGACCGGCTGGAGAACATCGAGGACTCAATCGACTTCGATCATCTGAGACAGATCCTCAAGGACCTGAAATCAGCTCTGAGAGCCGCTGAGAATCTGCGGCAGGCGCTCTCCGACGCAGAGGACGGACTGAGGATCTGGTCAACCAACCTGCACGCCATGCTCAAATGAAACGCGCCGCCCTGCTCCTGCTGCTCGCCCTGCTGCTGGCCGGACAGACCCGGGTGCACGGGCCGTCTCAGGTGCGCTATCTCGCATCGGGCAATGGCGCTGTCTCTTGGTACTACGGCAGCCTGAGCTTCGGCTCCGTCATGGCGGGCCAGTGCGCCGAGCTCAGCTTTCCGGCGCATGGAGTTTCGCCCGGGCTGGCGATCGCCCCGGGCTGGCCGCCCGACCTGCCGAAGCAGGTTTCCGGCATCATGTACGCTGGCGCAGACTCGGTCGTGGTGCGGCTCTGCGCGACGCAAACTGTCACCGTCCCGCCGGGGCTGACCTACTCGGCGGCCATTCTCGTCTGGAGATGAACCCATGAAGAAGCTGCTCGTCTACTCCGCCTGCATTCTGGCCGCTGCAGCGGTCGCCAGCCTCCCGGTCGTGGTGGCCCAGACCAAGCCGCACACCAGCCAGTTGCGGGGTCCGGCTCTGCCGGACGCGCGGGTGCTGGTGCTGGCCAGCGGGAGAATCGGCTTTGCCACGCTGGGCGCTGGCGTGGAGGTTGTGCAGACGGCGACCGGCTGGGAGCTGCGGGCGGTGCCCCAAGCGCAAGGGACCGACGCCGTTCTGTCCCGCGCAGCCGACGGCGGCTGGACCCTGCCCTCGGGCTGCACGCTGCGGGCGGTCTACCGCAACGGCATCCGGCAGGTGCAGGCGTCCGACTACACGGTCTCCGGCGGTGCGGTGCGGTTCACCGACGGCAGCGGCGATCCATCGCTGGCTGACGACGTCGTGCTGGCCGAGTGCCGCTAGCCTGCGGCCAGCCGCCGCCACTCAGCCTGCGGCACCTCCACGATCTCCAGAACGTCCACCTGCTGCTCTGGATCACCGACGATGATGTAGGCATCGTGCGTCTTTTTCTTGACCAGCGACGCGCCGGAGTAGCCGGTGATGATCGACTGGTAGAATGTTGCTGGCCCTCTCGATCATGCCAGTGGCGGCCAGATCCTGTTCCAGCAGCCATTGTCTTATGTGGCCGGGGATGTTGCGGGACCGATCCATGATCTCGCGGAGCACGTCCGCGTGCCCGGCGGGCAGCCTGTCCCACTCGTCCACCAGCGACGCGTCGTAGAGGCGCGACCACCGGATGCGGCAGCGGTGAAGGAAGCACCCGTACAGCAGGGCGATCTCCGGTTCTGCAGCAAAGTGGACGCCGAAGTTCAGCTGCTGTTTCTCGTCAGGTCTGGATCTGTGCCCGGACCGGAACCTCTCGACCGGCTTGGGGGACCCGTGATAGGCAGTCTTTTCCGTCATGGCTACATTCCCCTTGACATGACTTTGCTGTCCAGCTCGTCCTCCGCCAGCTCGGGATTCCGTTTCCGCCTTTCGGACGGTGTGGCGGACCCGGGTCCGTACAACCCCTCGTAGACGGCCGATCCGAGACCCTCGACGATCTGCCGCCGGTACTTGCGGCAGACAACCTTGGCCAGCGCGTGCATGCCGGGCGTCCAGAGCTCGTCCGGGGTCTGTGCCAGACGGTGTCCGATGGCCGAGTCCAGCTTGTTGAAGCCGACGTCGTCCAGATTCCGGGCGCGGTCACAGAGACCGGCGATGAACCGGATGACGCTGCGGGTCAGACGGCGCTGCTCATCGGTCATCGACTCGCCCTCCTGCTGCAGCCTCTGGCGCGGCGTGAGCACGGTGGACGCGGCGGACGGCGCGGATTCGGTCTTGTCAACCGCAGCGGGGACGATAGGCTCGTTGAGGAACTCCGGCTTCTCCTCGGTGCCAGCGCCCTTGTTGTCGAGCGCCTTGCGGTTGGTCTCCTGCTTCTCAACGATGGTCTGGGCGATGCGTGCGGTGAGCGAGCCCTCCAGCACGAGGTGCTGGACGAGCACCGGCTGCTCCTGCCCGATGCGGTGGCACCGGTCCTCGCCCTGCTCGATGTTGGCCGGGACCCAGTCCAGCTCGACGAACACGACGTGCGACGAAGCGGTCAGGGTGATGCCGACGCCTGCAGCGGTGATCGAACCGATGAAGACGTCCGCTCCGCCCTTCTTTTGCTGGAAGCTGTCGACCGCCGCCTGCTTGTCCGAGGAACTCATGCCGCCCACGACCTTGACCACCTTGCAACCCTTGCCGGTCAGGTGGTTCTCGATCAGCTCGATGACGTCCCGGTGGTGGGCGAAGATGACGAGCTTGCCGGAGCTCTCCACGGCGTCCTCAAGGCAGCCGAGCGCCGCCTTGGCGGTGGCCAGCCCGACCTCGTGTCGGATCTTGGCCATCTCCTCGAACGCAACCGAGTGAGCCTGCCGCAGCTTCTTGACGGCGGCCCGGTAGGCCTCGTCGTCGCCGGTGGCCTTGGCGATCTCCATCTCGGCCTGCGCGGCGATGAGCGCGTCCTGCTTCTTCCGGGCGTGCTCGTACTCGGCCTTGATGACGGAGGAGGCTCCTCTTGCGTCCAGCTCGACAACCTGCCGGATCTTGGGCGGAAGCTCGGTGAGCACCTGAGATTTCAGTCGGCGGATCATCATATGCACTCGCATCTGCTCTTGCAGCTCGTCCAGATTCATGGGCCCCGTGAACTCCCACCCGTGCCGGGTCTGGGTATACCCGGCGTAGCGCTTCCAGAACGTCCCCTTGCTCTGGAAGTGCTTGAACCGAGAGCTGATGGGCACGTCCGACAAACAGTAGTCGACGATGGTCCAGAGATCCTGCGGGCGGTTGTAGATAGGAGTTCCGGTCAGCAGCAGGCGCTTCTTCCCGGGCACAGGCTGCTGGAGCACCACCCACTGGCGGCGGTCCATGTCGAACACCCGCTTGCCTGTAACGGCGACAGTGCGTTTGGCTTCCGGGTTCTTGATGTAGTGCGCCTCGTCGAGCACCACCACGTCCCACACGCGGCTTCTGAGCTCCCGGGTGAAGCGGTCCAGCAGGTCGTAGTTGACGATGATGATGTCCTCGTCCCTCCACCCGGTCTTGCCGTCGACGATGCCGATGCTGCGGTCGAAAACCAGCCACTTCTCCAGCTCGCGCTGCCAGTTGATCTTGAGCGTGGCCGGGCAGATGACGAGCACGTTGCGGCAGTCGCCGCCAAGATAGTTCATCAGCCCGATGGCTTGTATGGTTTTTCCCAATCCCATCTCATCGGCGATCAGCGTCCCGTCGCGCCGGACGGCGTAGGCGACGCCCGCCTTCTGGTAATCGAGATAGTTCAGCCCGGGAGGGCAGGGGATCTCGATGTCGGCCTTGACGGACCGGCTCTCCTCCAGCTCGCGCCGCTGGCGGGCTTCCCAGCTTCGGATCTCCTCCTCGGCGGCGGCGTCGAAGTACTGCTGCAGCTTGAGCGCCTTCTTGTGGTCGGCGGTCTGCCACTCGCGGGCGGGCACGTTCCACCACCAGTCGGCGTACTTGGGAACCAGACGCAGGTCGTAGGGCCCGCGCCATCGGAACAGTCCGTCGTAATAGGTGACGTATTTCATTGTCTTTGCAGAACCTCCCTGATCCGTCTCTCTGCCTCCGCGCCATCACGCTGCCCTTCCAAATACAATATCAGGTTGTCTAATAGTGCTCCCGCTTCCGGGCATGACTTCCGCAGCCGTGAGAGCAGGCGGCTGACGTCCCGGGACGAGGGTCGTTTCCTACGCACAGCACGGACGCCCGAATCCGGTTTTTCACCAATCAGCTCCCTGACCCTTGCCTCCCGCTCGCGGGGGTTCATCCGGGCCAGATGATAGCCATCGTAGGGGCTGATGCGGCTTCCCACTGCCTGTAGGACCTCGGGCGGCAGTGACAGCAGCGTGTGGCGCTGGGTGACCCACCCTGCACTGCGGCCAAATATGCGGGCTACCTGCTCCACGGTGCGACCGTCGGCCAACAGGTCCCGGATAAGCTCGGCCTCCTCGACCGGCTTCAGGTTGCGCCGGGCGCTGTTTTCCCGGATCTGGATGATGAGCTCCTCCTCCCGGCTCGGCACCTCGATGGCGGATGCCTGCCGCAGCGGGCTGTCCTCCGGCAGAGCAGCGTTTCGTTGCAGCCAGAGCAAACCGGCCACGCGCCGGTGTCCGTAGACCAGACGCCACCCGCCGCCGGGCACCCGGCGCACGCCGACCGGCTGAAGCTGACAGCCTGCCTCAAGCAGATCCTGCGCCATGCGCCGGGCGTCGTCCTCGCTGATCTCCCCCCGGATGTTGTCGCTCAGCTCGATCTCCGCCGGATCGAGCAGAAGGAGCTTCGGTTTGGCCATCACCCCTCCCGGACCGTGAGCAGCTCCACGACCTCCAGAATCCGGGCCTCCAGCCGCTCCCGGTCCCGGGTGGACAGCACCTCTGGCAGCGGCTGGGTCATCCAGACGGCCATTTCAATCTCGCATGCCAGCCTCTCCGGGCTGCACTTGAGCCAGTATTCGGTTTTCTGGTCGATCATCCGCGCTTCTCCTTTACAGCATTTCGGCCAACAAGGCCTCGTTAGGAAACTGGTCTCTTACCGCCGTCAGCATTGCGTCGTACAGCACCCCGCGCGGCGACGGCCTCCGGTTCTCGCTGACGTAGAGAGGCACGCCGAACCCTAGGAACCAGCGCGGCACCGGGCTTTTGGAGTGCAGCCGCTCCACGCCGCGCCGCACGCACTGGACGGCTTCATCCCAGTCCCGCCGGATGCACTCCGGCAGCAGGTAGCCGTGGTGGCGGTCTTTTTCGGGGTGCGGTCTGACAACAAAAAGGGTCATGGATCCCCGGGGGAAAACCGCTGCTATCGCCTTGCCATACACGGGCACCCACATGGTGGTCCATTCTTCCGCGCCCTTCGGCAGCTTGATGCTCCTGCGCCCTCCCAGCCAACCCTGCATCATGATCAGGTAGGTTGTCTGCCGGACGTAGATGAAGTGCGCCAGCGCCAATGCCGGTCCGGTCTTCTGCATGGCCAGCACACTCAGGATCCTGCCCAGCTCGGACGGGCTGTCGCGGATGTCCGGCCCCTGCGCCTGCTGCCACTCGGTGAAATCCGAGTTGTAGAACCATTTTCCGCCGGTCAGAATCATACGCTCAGCTCCGCGAGAGCCGCGACGTTGGGGTACACGGCCTTGATGGTTTTCCAAAGGGCCTCGACGATCCCGTATTCCGGGTCCCTCGATCCCTTGCCCTCCAAGATGACGATGAGCGGTCGGCTGCCGTCGTCGTATATGAGCCCGTCGCGCCCGCCTTCGTCGTTGATCCGATAAAACAGTTCCCGGGCCTCCTTGGTCGCTGCGCCCGCACGGGCCCGAATGGCCTTGTAGAAGTACGCGCGGGTCTTTTCCCAGCTCGATGACTCGGCGGAGTGGATCGGTTTGCCCGTCCGGCTTTCCGTGCCCGCCAAGCCCAGAGCGCAGCCATGGTATACGGGCACATACATCCGGTTGGTGCGGACAATCCAAGGAGGGTATTCTCTGCCGACCTTTCTGCGATAGTCGGCTGAGTCCATCAACTGTATGCGAACGAAGTGAAAGAGCATCCTTGGAAGGGCGGGCCGGGGGAAGACGCCGGACTGCTCCAGCAGGGGCACGGATGCCAGAACCAGACGGTCGTACGGCGGATGCACGACCTCTTGACCGCGCAGCCTGCGGATGATCGGCTGCATGTCGAACGGACGGATCCTGACTGACGGCTCGTCCATCTTCAGCCAATAGGGAGAGGAAACGATATCTGTCATGCGCTCAGCTCCGACAAAAGAACTTCGTTTGTAAACCGGCGCTTCAGCGTCCGCCAGAGCGCCTCCACCATCGTGGCGTCGGCGTCCTTGGAGATCGGCGGCTTGTCGAACACGGACACCGGGGTCTGCAGCAGCGACTCGTGGGATCGGCGCAGGCTCACTTTGTGCTCCACCAAGCCGCGCAGCCGGAAGAGTGCCTTGTCCACTGCGGATGACCTGCGCGAGTGCACAGACTCCGGGATGACTTCCCCCTGCGATGTCACGGCGCTCACGGTCCAGCCGCTGTTGTCTCCGTAGTCAGCGAGGTAGACCCGGTAAATCGGCACATAGACGCGGTCGGTCTGTCTGATCAGCCGTAGCGGCGTCTCCCGCCGGATGATTTCAAAAACCTGCAGGTACAGGGTGTAGTCGCGCCTGCCGAGCGAGGAAAAGGTCATCTGCTCCAGCCGGATGCTGTGAGCGAACAGCCTGTCGATTTTATGAGCGTCTCGCACGATCTCCAAGACAGCCCCCATGCGGTCGATGTCCGGCGAAAGAGCCGGTTGCGCGGCGATGGACGCGTGTCTGGAAGGCGGACTTCCCATTTGCAAATACAGTGTGTTGACGTGGTCGAACAGTGTATGCACGCTCATATGGCAAGCTCCGCAAGCGTGACCTCGTTCGGGTATTGCTGTTTGACGGTCCGCCAAATCGACTCGACGGCCACGGCTGCCGGATCCGACGCCAGCGGCGGGCGGTGGAACCAGTGCAGTTCGGGCGCTTTCGGATCCAGCAGCAACATGCCTTTCCGCCCGGTGCTTCCCACGTTGCTCCGGTATTGTTCGATGTAGCGGGCCGCCTCCGCAACCGCGTCCTTCACCTTGGGGCGGGCGGCATTGCCGATCATGAACGGACCGCCCTTCCGCCTTGACAAGCTCCACCGTATCGGCCCGTTGCCGAAGAACTCCGCTTGGTAGGCGCAGTACATCGGAACCCAGACCGTCTGCGTGCCGGTGTCGGAAAACGACGGCGACACGCGCCGCATCGCGTCCCGGAACTCCAGATAGGCCGGGTAGGCGGTTCTGGCCAGAGTCTGCAGAGACATCTTGGGGATCCGGACCGCGTGAGCCAGCACGGTTCTTATACCGGACGTCTGCATGATGACGTCCAGCACGGCGGGCAGGCGGTCGACGTCCGGCGACAGGGCCCTCACCGACGAGTAAGACACCATCGCTCTGAGCTTGTGCATGTCATCGAAAAGGAACGGGAGGTCTCCGCGTTCCATGAAGTGCTGGCTGGTGAAAGACCAGAATCCCATCAGGCAACCTCCAATTCTGCCAAAGTCAACGCAGCCCGCCCGTCGAAGCCGGGCAGCATCTCCGGCCATTGCGACCAATAGCTGATGAGCTCGGCGCAGGCGTCCTGCACGGACATCCGGCCCCGGCTGAAAATGATGTATTCGGGAGCGTGCTCGTCGATCATGGCGCGGATCTCGGACTGCATCGCCTGCTCGCCTTCCTCCGGCGAGTTCACAAGCGAGCTGACGATGCCGTCGTACTGATACCCTTGCGGATCGAGGATGAAAACCTCGCCGTGGATGAGGGTCCTGTTTTCGCCCCAGAAGAGCAGTCCGACACGGAGCCTCGGCAGTTGTCCCATTGCCTCGCCACGCTGTCGGATGTAGTTCATGACCACCCGCGCGTGCTGGGACGTGCCACGGATTCCGGCAGCCTGAAAGACTCTCACTGCTCGACGACCACTTTCTTCGCCCATTTCGGGACCTCCATGTCCCCGGCGACGAGGCCTACGACGACCGGCACCGAGGGTGCGGCGTCCGGCCACGGGGTGTAGCCGTCGGTCAGCACGATGATGATTTCCGGTCGTGGTTTGAGTTTGAGCGCGGCGTCGATGCCGACGCGCATGTCCGTGCCTCCGCCGCCGAGTGCCTCGATACGGCGAAGGGTGCTCACCTTGCGGGCGCGGTGCGCCTTGGCGTCGACGTCGAGCAGCGTGAGCTCGCGCAGACCGAGCGAGCGCAGGATGCCCTGCACCTCGCTGAGGGCCGCCTGCAATTCCTTCTGGCCCATGGAGCCGCTGGTGTCGAGCACGACGGCGACTGTCGGATCCGGGGTTACGAGCCCGGGCTGGATGATGCCGCGAGCGGCGGCGCGGTGGCTGGTTCGGCGGAACGAATAGTCCATGCTGCCGTAACGGGTGGCCGCCGCGCGGCGGATGTAGCTGGCCAGAAGCTTGCGCCAGTCGACCTTGGCCGGTTGGACGAACTGCTCGGCCCACCGCTTGAGGCTGCCGGGGACGTTGCCCCGGCCTCGGGCGTGCTCGGCGATCTCCCGGGCGACATCCCCGAGGATGACCTCCCCCTCGATCTGGCCGACGCCATCGACGCCGGATTCGCCGGGGCTGGGCAGCTCCCACTCCCGGCGGGGTCCACCGGCGCAGGATCCGCAGCCACCCGCCCCGGGCGCTGCGTGGCCCTCAGACGAACCGGAGCCGGGCCCCTGCGCCCTGCCCCCTGCCCCCGGGCTCTGGGAGCCGCTCTGGCCGCCGGATCCCTTGCCTGCGCCCTTGCCAGCCCCTTTCCCCTTCCCTTTGCCCCCGCCCGAGGACTGCTGACCGGGTGCCTGCTGCCCTTGCCCTTGCCCTTGCCCTTGCCCTTGCTGCTGCTGCTGCTGGAGTGCGTCCCAGTATTCTTCCGGCGTCTGCTTCGGCGGCAGTTTGAACTGCTCCGGTTGCAGCACCCAGTCCGGCAGCCTAACCCCCTCGGTCTCCCACCGCTCCTCGCGGATATCGCTGTTGATCGACAGGTCCGTGCAGATGTTTGCCAATTGCGGGTTCTGCTCACTCATCCACGCGTGGCGCGTCGCGTGCTGCCGGAGAATGTGGTGGACCTCGTGGTAGATCGCTGCCACGGCTTCCTTCGCCGTCATCTTCTCGTGGATCTGCGGGTCGTAGTAGAACCTCCACCAGCGGTCCACGGCAAGGGTGCCGAGCCCCGGCGTCGGCACCGGCACCATGCGGAACACGATGTGCGCCAGATACGGGCGCTCCTTCAGCAGCTTCAGACGGGCGTACTGCAGGATCTCCGGCAATTCAGGATTCGGCTTCCGCATGGCAACCCCCATGGCACGGGCAATCACATTCGCAATCCGGCGCGGGGAACTCGTGGTCCCCATGCTCACAGTATGTACAGGTCATGGCAATCCTCCAATAGGCTCACATCATCTCGGCCAGAGTGGCGTACCCCGGCCACTTGCGGGTTGCTGCTTCCAGCGCGTCCGCCCATTCGATGACGATGGACGACGAGCCGGAGTACTCCACAGGAGAAGCCCTGCGGCAGGCGGTGACGAACGAACGGGGATCGTATCCGGCCAGCAGGGACTCGGCGTACCGGATCGCCGCGTCCTCTGTACGGCTGACGACTCCGCGCGGCACGTCCAAAAGACCGGGCAACCGGTCCCGGGATACGGGGCCCTGATTATAGCTGTTCCACCGAATGGTTTGTTCTGAGTCCGAAAACACGGCTGGGTATCCAGCCATTGCATACCGGTAGACGCACCTGCCGTCCCCGCTCACGCTTTCCCTCCACACCAGCAGGGCGGGAAATGTCGTTCGGACAATGCCGCTCCCCGGATGGCGGGTGCTGACCTCGCTGAAGGCAACAAACGACAGCAGACGGAACAGGGACGTTTTAGCTTCGCTGGAGGACGAAAGCTGGATGCTGTCTGAGAGACGGATGACCCGCTTGCGGCGCAGCTTCCACGCGCCCGGAACCAGCGGCAGGACCCGGTAGCAGGTTTCGTACTCGTTCCAGCACCGGCGGGGCATGTAGTACAGAGCCGGTATGTCGATGCCTGCGTCCACATCCGGGATGCTGATGACGCTGAACGGGAAATGACCCGTGGCCGCGCAGGCTTTGACGTAGGCGGCTACGGACTGCTGTCCTATGCTGACCAGACTCTTGACGACGTCCTCGGTGATCGGGATCATGAGATCTCCTCCAGCAACTCGACTGCAGACAGCCGCTCCGGCAGCCACGGGCACCGGTCCAGCACTCGTGGGACGGAAGCGAAGTATCTCAGATCATGCAGCATCGTCTGCTGCGAGTAGAAATCCGGGTCTGTGCAGGGGGCGAAGAACGGCGGAGGCGCGACGTTCTTCGCCGCCCACTCGTGCGCCTCTGACATGCTGGACGGCCAGAATCCGGTTTCGAGCACGAGCCTCTCGTAGGATTCCGGCCTCCGGTACACCCATTGCACCGCGCAGACGCGATACCAGATGCCCCATGCCGGGCTGCTGGACCGCAGGATCATGGCAGCGAAGAACGGCTTTGGGGAGACGCAATCAGCGACGGAGCACATCTCCCACAGGGTGTCCATCATCAGCGCCTTGGCAGGAGTCATGAAATCTCCTCCAGAGTCTGCAGAACCGACAACTGCTCCGGCAGCCACGGGCACGCCTCGACCACCGGCTGGATGCGGGACAGATGGCGCAGCAGGTCGGCCACGGCAATCTGCGTCTCACGCTCGCGGCGGGCGTAGGGCCGCAACCCGGCAGGGATGGCTGCGTCCGACATCTGATCGGCAAGCTTGCGCCTGTCCTTGCACGGGAACGTAGGGATGGAGAACATCTTCAGCGCCGAACCTTCCAGAGCGAAGACGACTTGGTCTCCGAAGTGCAGCACACTCTTGTTCTGCAGCGTCATCCGGCTGATGATAGGCACCTGAAGCACACCTCCAAAGGCCCGGGACATGCGCCTGAGGATGTCCTCTTCCACCGGTTGGAGAGCGTCGTGGTATCGAACGATCATGTCAAGTCCCCCAGCACGAGCGCCGACTCGGCCTCGGCCCGCAGCTCCGGCCTGCCGAGCCAGATCCAGTCTATGTATCGCAGTGCATAGCGCAGCGCCTCTGACAGCATCCCACGGTAGCCTAGCTCGGAGATGCGCTGCCTTCGCTCCGGCAGTCCGTCCCGGTGGTATTTCCGGGCTTCCAGCGGCTGCCACGCACGGTCCGCAGTCGAGCCGTGGCCCAGTTTGCGGTCGTCTGCATACAACCAGCCGTAGTGGACCCACAGGCTATACATCCGGGACTCGTACAAAGCCGCATACTCCCGGCTGCCATGACGCACGACCAGAGTGTATGGCATCATCAGCCGGTTGTCGTATTGCAGCGCGGCCATCCGCTTCAGGACTGCGGCCAGCGCTGCGAGAAGCGGGTCTCTGTCCAGCGCGCCTTGGTCAAACACGATGGTGCGGGTCATGACAGCGACCTCAGGGTTTCGATGTTCCGCACCTCAGCCAACAAGTCCCGGCAGCCGTCTGCCCACCTCCCGCTCCAGATCCCCGATGGAGATGCTGGACGGCAAAGAGAACCGCCGGGCGAACGAGCCGAGCTCAAACAGTATCTGACGCCCGTAGTCGGAGATGGTGCCGGGAATAACCTCTATGACAGGCGAACCGGCGGCCCGGGCGCGGGCCATCCCCACCGGCACCAGCGCGGCTGGTATAGAACCAAGCCTCTGCAGCAGTTTCTGGATTACTTCAAACGTTGGGCTGGGTTTTCTGGGAATGTATCTCATATCTTTACATCCTCAATGCACATTGGCATTTTATTCTTGTTCGAATTCTGCGCTATAACTCCACACCACTCCATGATCTTCAAAGGACGGCCATGAAGTGCCATCGTGAATCTGCGTGCTAGACACATGTTTCACTTTAGGTTCTGCCTCGATTTCGTACACGTCACCGAGGATGTCGACCAGTTGCTCCAAAGCATGGGCTACCTCGCTTGGGACGGGCTGAGACCAAATTTGGCCCAGTTCTCTCCCACCCCGATACAATCTCACACTAAAGATAAACATGGATAACCTCCTTTGGACAGTTTTTTTCGATTATCATCGTGCAGCAGCCTCGAGGGCAAGCAGCCTTTGACGGGCCTGCCGCGGGGATTGAAACCTGAGACTCTCCACGAGCCAGTGGTCGTTGTAGCGCTGGCGGTAGACCTCCAAAATCAGTATACTGCCGGATGCAACCACCTCTACTACTACTACTTGGCCGCGTCGAGGACGCGGCGAAACGGCGCGAGCAGGGACGGCTCGCTGACCGGCGAGAAGTGCTGGCCTCCGCCCTGCACGAGCGGGCGGATAACGGGCCCGCAGACATCGGCGTGGCCCGCCTCCGCGACACGACGGAGGTAGACCCACGCTGCCCGGACGCGCTCACGGGACGGGCGGGCGACTGCCGCCGCCGCCGCGCCGCTGATGGCGGCGTAGAGAATGTCCCCGCGCCCGGGGATGGGCGCGGACTCCGGATCGGCGAGGACCGACTCCGGATCCGGGATATTGGCATCCCGGAGGAAGGCGGCGAGCTCGACCGCCGCCGCCTCGCTGACTGTGGCGGCGGCCGCGGCGAGGATCCGCTCGGAGTCGGTTTCCCCGGCCATCAGCCGGGAGCAGAGCTCCCAGCTCCGGGGGGAGGGCCACGGGCCCCCCTGCTGCAGGGGATCCTGCGGCATCGCATGCAGCAGGTTGGGCCGCCGCTGCAGGAACGCGGCGATCAGGGCGCGGGCCCTGATCCTCTCCTCCTCAGAGGGCTCCGGCAATTGGGCGAGCCCGGAGCCGCAATCGGCCCACATGCTCGGGAAGTGCGCGGCGAAGTCCGCCGCATCCGCCCCCACGCGGATATGGGCAAAGCGGTTGGCGGTGGGAGCGACCAGATCCTGCCCCCCGGCAGCGCACTCCGGGGGATTGGCTGCCGCGATGATGCGGCAGCGAGAGGAGAGCTTCCTCCCGCCGAGCTCGCGCTCGGACAAAAGCTTAAGGGCAGCGGCCTGCTGAGCCGGGGTCGAGGTCGACAGCTCGTCGAGGAAGATGATGCTGTCGACCTCAGGGTCGAACACCTCCGGCCCCGCCCAGTCGGGCAGGGCGCGGTGGACCCGCCGTGTCGCGGGGTCAACAGTGAGGACCCCGTGGAACTCCACGGGGTCGTAGTGCGAAAGCACTACTGGGAAAAAGGCAAAGCCCGTCTCACGGGCAAACGCCGCGAGTCGGGCTGTTTTTCCAACGCCCGGCTCGCCCCACAGGAGAGCGGGTACGTTGGTCGCTAGGGCCTTGCTGATCAGAAAGCTTTTCGTCTCCATGCTTCTACATTACCCGTTTCCATTTAATGAGTCAATACTTTTGTTCCTTTTGTTTTCAACAACTTCCAGACTATTGTGGTTACAGAACGCTAGAACTACCGGCTCCGGCAGTGTACACATTTACACTGTCTGGTACAATGGTGCTGTGACCCGTGCGGTTGTCGCCTGCCCCTACTGCGGCTCCACCTACCAGCGGCTGCGGTCCGGCGAAGGCGGACGCTGCCCGGAATGCCGGTTGGCGCAGCAGGACAACTACAAGGCCCTCCGCACTCTGGAGCCCGGGCTCCTCAGCCTGTTCCGCGCAGCCGAGAGCGCGGCCCGGTCTGCGGTTTCCATCATCGAGTCCAGCCCCAAGTTCGACCGGTCCCGGCACCGCGAACTCTGGGCCCACGGCGGCGTGCTCCATCGCGTCCTCCGCAGCTATCATATCTGGTCCGCCATCCTGCGCCTGCTCGACGAGGAGCCGGACGTCTGCCCCGCCTCGCAGACGCCCGGCAACCGTCACGCTATCCCCCTGCCGCCGGGGGCTTGGCTGGAGGTGAGACTCGGCGTACGGCAACCGCTCTCCGGCGCACAAACTCCGGCGTCTCCAGCAGGCTCTCCTCATGCAGCAGGTCCAGATGCTCCGGCGGACGACGACGGTCCGCAGGCACCCTCGGATTCCACCACTCCGTAGCCGGAGCGGCGGCCATCAGCGTCTCCGCACACTCGTCAACCGAATCCGCAAGCTGCTCCAGAGCCCGCATCGAGGTGAAGATCAGCTCGATCTGGTGCCCGTACTCCTCCAGCACGAACACCGTCGAGTGCCGCCGCTTGATGCCGCAGCGCAGGCGAGGGTTCATCATCACGACTCTCATTGCCGCTCCTTCCGCACGTCCAGCACCGTGTAGCTGCTCACATCCGTAGCCTGCTGCAGGATCTCCGGCGACACGCCCAGCGCCACCAGCTTGTCGGCGTTGAGCGCCTTGCGCTCTCTCACCGCGACCGTCACCCGGTAGCCCGCGCCGCGCACGGCGACCACGCCCCGGTCCAGCATCCGGGACTGGATCGACTCCCTCAGCGACTTCGCCCGGCTCTCCAGCTCGGACATCTGCTCCCGGAGCACAACCAGCTGCTCCATCTCGTCCACGAACTCTACGCCGAGCCCGCTTTCCTCAATCGCGATGTATTTGTCGTCTGCCATTGTCCTCGTCCTCATTTCAGTTCGTTCCATCGTTTGCCCGACGAGCAGCTCGCATCATGAGCCACCCGCAATCGGCAGCAGTTGCGGAATATCTCCCGCAGCAACTGCCCGAACTCTTCCGCCTCCCGCTCCTCGACCTCGAAGATCAGCTCATCGTGGATCTGCAGCAGCGGCAGAATACGCATCCCGGCCTCCCGCAGCCGGTTGACCATGTCCATCGACTCGGCCATGCACAGCTTGATCATCCCCTGAGCGCTCGACTGGATAGGCATGTTGCCCGCTTCCCTCAGCGCCTTCGCCCGGATCCGCTTCAGCGTGCTGAGAGCGCCGGTCACCCGCCGCACGCGCCCGAATGCGTCCCACACCTTACCGGTTTCCAGAGCCCGGTCCCGCTGCAGCCGCATCCAGCGGGCCACGCCGGGGTAGGAGTCGAAGAAGCGGTCGATCAACTGCTGGCACTGCCTCTCGCTCATCTCCGGCCCGCCCTGCGCCCGGATGTTGGCCTGCGCTCCCTGCGCCGTCTGCCCGTACAGGATGCCGAAGGTAACCGTCTTCGCTGGCAGGCGCTTGTCCTGCTTGAACGACTTCCACAGCTTGCGCTCTTCATTGGTCCACTCCACCTTCTGCCCGGCGTCTTCCGCCTTCGCCTTCCGGCTCAAACCGAGGATGCGCGACCGCTCCGGATCCCGGACGTCGAACGCCGCAAGCGCCGTCAGCGTGTGGGTGTCCTCGCCTCGTTCGATGGCCTCCAGCAGCCGCTCGTCCGCGCTCAGATGCGC
>CAZNKG010000028.1:0-45579 GCA_964573635.1 uncultured Desulfatibacillum sp.
TCTGGGCGAAGTAGAGCATGTTGCCCTCGCGCAGCACCGGTATCTGCATCGCCGATATGACCCCGGCCGAGACCTTCGAGGCGAAAAGCTGCAGCGGAAATGCAGCCAGGGAATAGAATGAGATGGGCACCGGCACCATAAAAACCAGGAAGCACAGGGGGAAGGCGAGCAGCGCGAATACCCGTTTCCCCAGGTTGAACAGCACCAAGCCGATCAAGCTGGCCACCATGGTCAGGCGCGCGGCCACCGCGACGGAGCCCGCCTGGGCGACGAGATAGATGAGGAGGCTGCCCGCCAGGAGAGCGGCGCCCCATAAGCTGGTTTCGACCGGCGCCTGCACCAGCCGCTCGCGGCGCTGCCAGACCAGGTAGGCCGCGATGAGCGGCACGAGCGCCCCGTGGGAGTCGTCCGAATTGGTCATCCAGGCGTCGTAAAGCTCGGGGAAAACCGGCGCATAGGCGAGCAGAAAAAGCACCGCGAGCGCGAAAAAGGAAATGATGCCCATTTTGGTCATGAGGGCCCCCTGCAGTTCCTCAGCGGGTGGTGGCCATTCGATGCCGGCGCCTTGCCGGCGTAATCCGCCTCGCCAACCGCGCGCATCAGGGCGGCGATATGGGAGCGGTCCCGGTCCGTCAGCAAGGGATGCACCGGCAGGGTCAGTATTTCCTGGGATAGCCTCCGGGCGGCCGGAAAGTCCTGACCCTTGAGCTCGCCCTTCAACTCCGGAATCTCGTCGATCGAACCCGGATAGGTCAACATGATCCCGAGCCCCTGGGCTTGGCTGCGCGCCAGGATCTCCCTCCAGAGCCTCGGCCGGACGATTCTCAGCGGATAGCGGATGAAATCTATCGGAGCGCCCTCCGCCGCGCCGCCGCAGCGCGTGAGGCCGTCTGGAAGGGGCATCCGTTCCCAGTACAGTACGGACTGCCGGCGGCGACGGCGAAAGGCATCCAGCCTCGCCTGCCAGCCGCGCGCCAGCCCCGCTTGAAAGGCGGAAAACCGGCGCATCGGGAAGCTGGGATCGTAAATGGTGTCGCCGACCCGCAGAAACGGGATCAGCCGGGGGATCCAGAAAAACGCCGGGCGCTGCAGCAGGCTGAGCGCCGCCACGCGGAGAGCGAGGGCCGCAAGCGCGCCCATCCCGTACCCCGGCAGCTGCGCCACCCGCTTGCCGATCGCGGCGGCGATCTCATCGCGGCGGGTGACGATGATCCCGCCCTCTCCGGTCGTCCAGGCTTTCCCGCGGCCCAGGCTGAAAAAGCCGACGTCCCCCTCGAGACCGACGCGGCGCCCGCCGCCCCGGGCGCCCATCGCCTGGGCGGCGTCCTCGATGACGGCGACGTCCGGGTCCGGAATCGCCGACCGCAGCCGCGCCGTGTCGACCGGTCGACCGAAGAGGTGCACGGAAACCGCCGCAAGCAGGCCCGAACCGGCTCCTCCCGCCTCCAGGCGGACGGCTGACAGCGATCGGCCAAGGTGCCGTTCGTCGTAGTCGAGCGTCCGGGGATCGACGTCGCACAACCGCGGAACGAGGCCGGCGCGCCGGATGGCGGACGGAAGCGAATAGCAGGCGAAAGCCGGAATTAGGACCTCGCGGCGCCGGGGATGGCGGTCGTGCAGCGCCTGCAGGATGAGCGTGAGCGCCGCCTTGCCGGATGAGACGAGGAAGCAGTGCCGCACCTCGAAGAACGACATCAACTCGGACCGGAATCGCTCCACCTCCCGGGAGCCCCGCCCCAGGCCGCGGAGGCCGTTCAGGATCTCGGTCAATCCCAACGGCGCGGACGCCGGGGGAACGGTGCGGCCGATGCGCAAGCGATCGGTCTCCTACAGGCTGATGTATTTACGGAGCGGCGGTCCGATGAGGCGCGTCAGTTCGACGGGAAGCCGCTGCCAGACCTTGCCGGCCAGCCGGAAGGCGGGGGTTGCCGCAAGGCTTCCGCCGTCCGAGGCCGCGCGGCTGTTCAGCGCGATGAATTGCCAGGGGGAAGGCTCCGGCTGGCCCCCCCACTGCTCCTTGAAGCGAAAGGTGCCTTCGCCGGGGGTCGAGCGCCCGAAATCGAAAGCCCGGTACCCATGGTCGCAGGCGTATTGCAGCATGCCCCAGTAAAGAAGCATATTGGGATTCAGGCGGCTGAAGGCGCGCAGGGACGAGGCCCATGGGTTGACGACCGTTTCCTTGAAACCGAAGGCCACGCTGCCGGCGAGCGGTCGGCCCTCCCGGTAGACCAGGAAAACCCGTCCCGCTTCGGGGAAGGCGTCGAGGAAGGCCGCGATCAAGGCCTTCGAGTGCACCGGCGAGCCGAGATCGCGCATGTTCACCGCAAAGACGCCGTAGAAGCGGTCGAGAAGCTCCGCGCCGCCGACCTGAAGCTTCAGGCCCTCGCGCTGCGCCTTGGTGACCTGGCTTCTCAGCTTGGATTTGAACGACCGCATCAGCTCCGTCGAACTCCCCGGCAAGGGTCGCACCATCCGCACTTTGTGGAAGCGCAGCTGGCCGTCCATCTCGCCGGCCCGCGGGGGAGTTCGGTGCCGGATCTCGAGGTGCGCCGCTCCCAGCAGCGATCCGATCCGCCGCGCTTCCTCGATCAAGGCCCGGTGAGCGGCGGCATCGTCGGACAGGACGCCGCCGTAGTCGAAAAACGGCAGCGACACGAGGCGGTTGCCGAAGATCACGTGGCGGATCTGCACGCACGTGAGGACACCGCTCGGCAGCCGGCGCCCATCGCCCTCGGCGTTCGCCGCGCCGCCCGCCGTGCCACGAAAAACTGCCAGCCGGATCACCCGGTGGCCATAGGCGCGCCGAATGGCTTCGGCGACGGACCAGAGGTGGCAGAATCCACCCTCGGGATGCCGCCTCACGTAGGCGTCCCAACGCTCCCGGTCACAGGCCGAGTCGACCGCCAGGTCCTCGGCGGCGGCGCCGATCTTCCCCCGGGCGGGGGAGTCAGGAATGGCAATGCTGGTCAAGATATTCGCGACAGGTGAGAAAGCGGCAATGCGCCGAGTCCTCGATCAGGCGGCGCAGGCGCCGCAAGGTTTCCCCCAGGTTGGTGTAATGACGGAAGCGCCGGCTCAAGCCCGCCGACCGGAGCCGCGGCTGATCGGGGTCGATCTCCCAAGGGTGCATGTAAAAGAGATAGACGCCGTGGCGGTTTAGGATCGATCGCACCCCCCAGCGGAACAGCGCGGGCGGGATCAGCCGGAAATAGGCGCCGCCGCTCCAGGGAAGGACGAAACGGCGCGGGCGGCCGGTCGTGCTGGAACGCCCCACGGCGGGGATGGTCAGGTTGCTCAATGGCAGCTCGAAAAAGTCCTCCCCCAGGCGCCATGCCCACCCAGTCCGCGGCCGCCCGTTCAGCTCGACCCGACCGTAGCGCCCGTGCCAGGCGAACGAATTGTAGCTGGAGTCGTAGCGATAACCCGCCGCCGGGAGCCAGCCCAACACCGCCTCGGAGATCGCAAAGCTCGGCGCCCGGAACCCCTGGACCGGCAAACCGGTGACGTCCTCCAGGCGCCGTTTGCTGTCCGCGAGATCCTGGACGAGTTCGGCGGCGCTCAACCGGCTGCACAATTGGTGCCGCATCCCGTGAGAGGCGATCTCGTGGCCCCGCGCGACGATTTCACGCACAATCCCCGGCAGACGCCCTGCGAACCATCCGAGAGTGAAAAAGGTCGCGGCAACCCCCCCGGCCTCGAAGAGATCGAGTAGCCGGTGGATGCTGCGCTCGGCGCGCGGCTCGATGGAATCCCAATCGGAATCGGCGATCCAGGGTTTGAAATTCTCGACCTGGAACCACTCCTCGACATCCACCGTGAGGAGGAAAAAAGGCCGCGGCCGGTCTACCATCGATACGGCTGGTCCGGCTGCAGCGTGATCTGGAGCATCACCCGGTTTTCTTCGTAATCGTCGAGCGTGTTCTGCGAATCGAGCTTGTTGAAGGCGTAGGAGAGCCGCAGGCGCATCCAGCGGAAGATGTCGTAGCCGACCCCCACCTCGGCGCCGTAGCGGTGATCGACGATGTCGTCATCGCTGTTGATGTAATCCGCATAACGGTAGCGCACGGCGGCGTCCGCGAAGAGCTGCCGCGTGAAGTCGTAGCGTCCGGACAGCTCCAGCTGGGCGAACCTCTCGAACCCCCGGTTTTCGGCGCCGAAGTCCTGGCTGTCAATGCCGCTCGCCCCCCGCGCCCGGATGCTCCAGCGCTGGAAGTCCCACAGTTTGTTGACCTCCGAGTTGAAAAAGGGGCCTTGCTCGTCGTCCTGGTCTTCGATCTGCTGATAGTAGTAGCCGACGCCGAAAGAGGCCCGAAGCGTACGGTCGAAATCGTAGAAAACGCCCGCCGAGGGGGCGTAGACCATGTAGTCGTTTTCATCGCCCCCGACCGGACTGTCGTCGAAGTTGCGCACGATGTGCTTGTACTCCCCGTAGAGGCCGAACCGCGGCGAGATGCGCTGGTTCAAGCGCAACCGCCCCTGCCCCTGATGGAAATCCGAGGAGGTGTCATCGTAGAGACCGCGGGTGTAGCCGAAGTCGGTTTCGATTCCGGTCCACTGCGTGAACCAATAGACCGCACCGACCGAGGGGGAGAACTCCTGGCTGTCTTCGTCCAGAGGATCGTCGTTCTTGAGCAGGCCGTACACGAACTGGCCGAAGACGAAATTCTCCGCCCCAAGCTGATGCTGGAGGCGGGCCGTGGCGATGTCGCGGTAGTAGGTGTCGCGATTCCGGCGGCGGGTCGGATCGCCTTCGGCCAGCACGTCGCCCTTTTCCGAAACGACGTCATTGTCGGCCAAGGGGTCCTTGGCGTAAAGAAAGTAGTTAAAAAGCTCGAGGCGCGTCTCCCGGCTGAATTCGTTCCAGGCGGACAGCATCGCGCGATGCTGCCAGCCGTCGTACTGGTCGTTGTCCATGAAGAACGAGTAAGAGGGGTTGTAGTCCAATAACGCTCCGGAGGTCTGGCCGCGGAGCTCGGCCGCCACGCCGGGCGACACCGTCGTGATGAAGTCGTCCTTTTCGTTCTTGCGCTCCAGCAGGATATTGTCGTTGTATTCCTCTTTGACCGTGAGGCGAGGCGTGAAGTTGAATTGTGCGGATCCGGCTGGAATCGTTTGAGCCAAAAGCAGTCCGGCGATCACCACGACCCACAGCGCATCGAGCTTTTTCATTCTTCATCCTCCCGTTGACGAACCGGATGGCACCGGAATGGGCGGCAGTTCGCCCATCGCCGGCGAGCGCAGGGCTTGAGGCTCACAAGCCATCACCCCGATGGGGCGGAAAGGCGGCGTCGGTCGATGACGAGCCTCACGGCACCACGATGGTATCGTTGGCCTGCAGCATGATATTGGTTTCGACATCCCTTCCCCGAACGATGTCTTTGTAGTTGATTTTGTAAATTTTCTCCCGGCCGCCCTCCCGGCGAAGCAGGATGATCTCGTCCTTCGCCGCCCATTGGGTGAATCCGCCGGCCAAGGCGAAGGCCTGCAGGACCGTGAGGTTCTTGCCGATCGGGTACTCCCCCGTTCTCTGAACCTCGCCCAGGACATAGATTCTTTGGCTTGCCGGATTGATAACCGTGACGGTGACCACCGGGCTCGACACGTACTCCTTCAAGCCTTTCTGGATCGCGTCCGTCAGCTCCACGGGAGTCAATCCGGCAGCCTGAAGGTCGCCGATCAGGGGGAAGGAGATCTTGCCGTCTACCCGGACCAGGACCTCCCGACGCGAGAGATCAGGCTCCTTCCAGGTTGAGATTTCCAGTACGTCCCCGGCTCCGATCCGATATTCCGTGCCCTGCTGCCGGGCCGACCAGGTTTGCAGCGGCTTGTCCTGAGCTTGAGCGGAACAATAAAACAGAAAGAAAAGAAGAAGGATCATCGGCAGTGCGGCACGACGAAAAAGCTCCGGTTTCATCGGCAAGGCCTCCGGGCGCTGAGGGTTCGTAATCGGTGGTCACCAAGATAAGCCCACCCATACAGAAAAAGAGCACCGCGGGCAACATGAAAAACGTCGGCAGCGGATGGGAACGGCGCTGCCAGGTCTCTGTCGCCGGGCGAGCACCTCACCGTCGCGCGGGGACATTCTCCGCTGCTCTGGATACAGCTCCGCCCCCTCGATTCCGAGTCCTGTTTCTTCATAAATTTCCGATATTAAATAAAATAATTCTTGAAAACGGCTTGGGTTCGGCACGCCGGCTTGCCGGCCGGCTTGCCGGAGCGTTTCACGGCCTCAACGTGCACCCCGCCCGAACAAAACGGTTTTCACCGTCCGCAGCACGATCATCATGTCCATCCAGATCGACATGTTCTTGATGTAGAAAAGATCGTAATTCAGCTTCTCCACGGCATCCTCGATGGAGGCGCCGTAGGGGTAGTTGATCTGCGCCCAGCCGGTGATGCCCGGTTTTACCGTCAGGCGCGTGCTGTAATAAGGGATCTGCCGTTCGAGGTCCTTGACGAAGACCTCGCGTTCCGGCCGCGGCCCGACGAAGCTCATTTCGCCCTTCAAGACGTTCCAGATCTGCGGCAGCTCATCGATGCGGTATTTTCGCATGATGCGCCCGACGCGCGTGATCCGCGGGTCGTCCTCCTCCGCCCAGGTCTCCCCGGTGTTTTTCTCCGCGTCGGCGACCATCGAGCGCAGTTTGTGGATGCGATAGGCGCGGCGCCCTTTGCCCACGCGCTCCTGCGAAAAAAAGGCCGATCCGCGGGAATCCAGCTTGATCGCCATGACCGCCACGGACAAGAGGACCGCCAGCGGGGCGAGGAGGGCGAGCGACAGCAGGATGTCGCCGAGCCTCTTGGTAAACATCCGGACGGCGGATTTCTGGAAGCCTTCCGAAAAAATGAGCCAGGCCGGATTGAGGTTTTTCACGATCAAGCGACCGGTCAGCATTTCGAAAAAGGAGTTTCCGTCGATCACCTCGATGCCTTCCAGCCGGCATTCCAGCAGCTCGCGCGTCGGCATGCGGCCCCTTTTCTCGGCCAAGGCCACCACGATTTTCGAAATGCCGAGCGCCTTGGCCTTTTCGGCCAGGTGGTATTGCCCGTCGCCGTTGGGCATGACGGCCGGAATGCCGTCGAAACATTCGGAGTCGACCTCTTCGCAGACGTTCAACGCGATGGTGTAGCCGCAGTCAATCTTTTCGCGGATTTCCGTGCAGATATCCCGGCTCAGATCTCCGGAGCCGAGCAGCATGATCTTTTCATTGAAGATGCCGCGTCGCAGGATCAGGGTATAGAGATACCGCCAGGAGACGATCAGGGTGATCAGGATGATGATGCTGACTTCGAAGATGCCCCGGCCGATGGCCGCCTCCGGGAAAACGGTGTAAACCAGCGCCAAGATCAGCGCGGAAACCCCGAGCGCCTGCAGCAGCCGAACCCCGAGCTCCTTGAACCCGACGGCGATTTTGAAATCATAGAGGTCGTGGTAGTACAGGTTGGCCTGGAGCACGACGCTGACCAAGAGGACTTTGAGCCAGTAAAAGGACTCCCGCGAATGGACGCCCTCGCCGCTGACCGCCCAGTCCGCAAGGATCACGGAGAAAAAAATCGCCGCGCTCTCGCTGACGATGAAAAAGATGTTGCGGACCGGGTAGTACTGTTTGAATAGTTTGAGCATAACCGTTCGTGAGAATCGGAGCGTTCCATGATCCCGCGCGGCTTCCGTCTCAAGCCGCCGGTGAGATCGACTTGCAGGCCGTGTCCAGAGCGCAGCCGGGAAGTCAAGAGGGTGCTTCAGCGGTTCGGGCGCCGGCCCAACGCCTCCGGATCGCCCCGCGGGCCTTCCGGGGGCATGGCGCGCTTCAGCTGTGACTGTATTCCCCGTATTTGCGATAGTAGCGGTAACCGTAGAGGCCGACCGATCGGTAGTCGAAATAATTCAGGATGCAGCCGACGATCTTGTCTTTGCCCAGGTGATCGACCAGCTTTTTCAGATCGTCCCGGTTGGTGTTCGAGTAGCGCGCGACGAGGACGATGCCCTCGGCCATGCGGGCGAGCACACCCGTCTCGGCGGTCATCGTCGGCGGAGGGGAGTCGATGATGATCAGGCGGTCCTTGTAGCGCTGGGTCACCTCTTCGACCAGCGCCAGCATCCGATCGGATGAGAGCAGCTCGGACGGGTTGGGGGGAGGCGTCCCTCCCGGAAGAATGCTGAGCCGATCGACTTTCGTCTGGATCAGCAGCGACGGCAGCGCGGCCCCCCGGGACAGATATTCGCTCAAGCCCGGGGTGTCGCCGAAACCGAACTGGCGGTGGATGGTCGGTCTGCGCAGGTCGCAGTCCATCAGCAGCACGTAGCGGTTGATGTTGAGCGCCACGCTGACGGCCAGGTTCGCGGCGACGAATGATTTGCCGTCTCCGGGATTGACGCTCGTGACGAGCACCGAGCGCGGCGGTTTGCCCTCCACGGGATAGAGCAGATTGGTGCGCAGGATCTTGAACTGCTCCGATTCAAAGGATTGCGGTGTGAGCAGCGTGACCATGTTGGGGTCGATCTTCATGCGCGCAGCTGACGCCGTGGGGTGAGCGGGCGTCAGCTTTTCCGTGGCGAACGGCGCCGCACGTTTCATCCCCGCCGCCGGCTGCTGGCTTGCCGTCGTATCCATGTCTCGGCGCAAAGCCTTCAACTGGGCCGGCTTGGGCGGCATCGCCTCGGCAGCCGCCCCCCGCCCCCCCGCCGAAGTTTTCGTCTCGGGCACTGCGGCGGAGACGCGCGCATGAAGCTGGTCGGATCGGGCGATGGGCCCTTGCTCCGGGAGCAGCGCCGGAGGGTTTCCCCGAGCCGTTCGCACATCGGAATCGGCGTCTTCCTCAAGCGGCATTTCCGCTGAACGCCCCTCGCCGGGAGAAGCCTCGATCTCCGGTGTGGGTACCGATAGAGCGTCCCTTTTGGCCTCGGGCTGATCAGGGGTTTCCGCCGTCGGCAGGTAAACCGCCGCGTCCCCGTTTGGGCCGTCGACCATCTCCATCGGCCCGGCCAGGGCCTCACGTCGCCGAAGGACAAGGTCTTCGACCTTCCGCTCGCCCTCCGCCGTGATCCGTCCATCCTCGAAAATCAGTTGATGCGCCACCAGGCGCCGGACCGTCTCGGGATCCTTGACCACCGTCCGGCTCGATATGTTGAGCCTTCCCGTGCGCCGATTGAACTGCATCAGCGCCTCGAGATCCTGGGGACGCAACTGTTCGGAGGGTTGAGGGAGATCTTTTCTCTCGTTACGGTATTTTTCCAGGGCGTTAAAAATCTTTCCCATCAGTCCGCCTTGAATCGATAAAGATTGAGGTCAAAGGGGCAGCCGCCATTACATCGTGATGAAACGTCGCGCCACTTCCATGGTCGGCTGGATCCCTTTGAATGCCAGCATTCCGAAGCAGGCTAATAGAGCGGAGGCCAACGCCAGGCCGACGGCCGTCAAGCCCATGTTGAGGCGTCGCATCAGTTTTTCGCGCGCGTTGTGGATCCGGGGAATGGTGGCCAGAACGCGTATGCCCAAGATGCTCTCGATCTCCTCCGGACGGCGGAAAGTGGCGTTGAGCAGATCGAGAAGGAAGATGATCCCGAACCCCACCCCCAGCCCCGCTGCCGATGACATGGCGAACAAACGCGGAACATCCGGCGAAACCGGCTTTTCGGGAAGCCGCGCATAGTCGACAATCCTGAACTGCTCGCCTTTCTTCTTTTTTTCCATGCTCAGGGCGATATCCGATTCCATTTTGCGGTTCAACAGCGATTTGTAAGTGTTCTGCACGTTTTCGTAGTCTCGTTTGAGGGAAAGCAGCTCCTCCTCGCGTTTGGGCGTCCTCTCGATCCGCATCCGATATTCGCGGATCTGCTGGTTGATCTGGCCGATATCGGCCTGCAGATTGGCGATCGACATCTCGATCTCGGTTCGCCGTGCGATCTTCTCCCTCAGGAAAGGCGGGGCGGTGGCGGGCAGGCGCCGGGTGTCGACGGCCTCTTCGGAAACGGCCGCTCCGGAGGGGTTGGAGGCCTCGGCAGCCTCCATTTCAGCAATCCTCTGCTTGAGCCGAATCACATCCGGGTGGCGATCCGTATAGGCGGTCCTCATGCCGGCAAGCTGCTCCCGCAGCTGGGGCAGGCTGGGGCCGGACCGTTCGGCGCCGCCAGCACGCCGCGCGGCCTGGATCTCTCTTTGGATCTGTTCGATTTCGTTCGTGACGAGGAGCAAGCGATTGCGCTCGTCTCGCAGGCGCTCCTGCCGGTTGCCCAACTGCCCTTCCAGGGTGCCGAGAAGCCTCAGGTTGGAGTCCAGCTGCTCTGGCAGCTCGCCCATGTATTTATTTCGAAAAACGCTGAGCTGCCCGTCCAGTTCTTCCAGCCGCTTCCTGACGTTCTCAAGCTCGGCCTCCAGAAAAGTGCTGGTGCCGGTAGCCTGCTCCTCGCGTATCACGAGGTTGGTGTCGATAAAATGGGAGGCGAGCGCGTTGGCGATATTCATGGCTTTCTGAGGTTCGCTGCCGCGGAAGGTTATCGTGAAGGCATCCGAGGTTTGCCGGCTGCGCGTGACCTCCACCTTGATTTGCCGCCGAAGACTGGCGAGCTTGTCCTCCATGAACATATTCTGGTTTGCATTGTCGGGAAATAGTTTGAAATCGTTTATTATTTTTTCTAGGTTGGTTCGGCTTAGAATCTGCTGGGAAATGGTGCTGATGCGCGAGTCGATGTCGCTGGAGATCGTCGGCGTGACATAGGTCGTCGGCACGCGCTGCGGTTCAACCAGAATGAGCGTGCTCGCTTCATAGATCGATGGCAGCGTAACCGAAAGGTAGATCCCCACGCCCAGCGCCAAGCAGAAAGGAATGATGATCAGCCAGCGCCGGCGGAAAATCAGCCCCAGGTAGTAATCAATCTGCAGAGATTCGGTTTTTTGATTCATTTCTTCCTGTCTCCGGCGGGTTCGCCCTGATGCGTGCATGCTGCGGGAATCGCCCGGAATCGCACCGCCGCACAACTACCGGGGAATCCGTACGGCTTCGCTGTGGGCGGCATGCGACATCGCGTGCACGTCAGGGGGGCGTCAGCCCTACGATCGACTTCAGCCACGACGGCGCCCCTTCGTCAGGTGGAATTCAGATCGGTACCTTAGCAGGCAGTGGATAAAAGGCGTCTCAGGCCGTGATCCTGCATGGCGCGGCTTTTTGAAATTCTCGCTGCTCATTGAATCCGCTCCGCTTCGAAATCGCCGCACGTTGGCTGACGGCCTGATGCTTGTTCTTCGACAACCGGTTAGGCTGCTCATGAAGTGCACGGTGAAACGCCAAAGAATGAGGTCCTCCGCCTTCTATCCATTCCTGATCCCCGGGGCTTTTGCAGCGTTGAGATCAGCCGCCTTGTTGCGTCCATCGGCCCATCGCCTTGTTTATGTGAAGATAAGTGCTAACGGGTCGTCGGTGCCGCTTTCCCAGGTTTTCAGGTTGCTAAAAGCAACTAATGTGCCATCTAATTTTACGATGCGGCCATCAAGCTCTACCCGACGAAATCCGACACTCTTACCAGCCCGGCAATCGCGATTGCGCGGAGGGCCGGCGCAAGAGATCGATGGCCATCTCATTGTGCTATAATCTGAACTGCTAACTAAAAATAATATTTTCAAATAATTAGATTTGTTTTGGGCGCGAATTGCGCACCTGGATTATCTGCGCCTCAAATCCCCAATGCACCTCGATTCAAGGCCGTTGCTCTCTGCTGGGATGCCATCCCCATATAACAAATGTCATATAACTGTGTAACTGGATACACAATCGCCATCGGGCAGATGTCAGAGATGCCCCTGGACAAGCCGCGGAAAAACGGATGCCGGCCCTAGCCAGCATTGTTTATCAGTGTATAGCCGAAGCAGCGACTGGGGATTTAAAGCGCTTGAAAGCTGCGCCGTGACGCATGCAGCGTCCGTGGAACATGCATCCGGAACCACCCGGAATCACCGGAAGATGTTTCGGGCGTGAGGCCACCGCGGTCGGCCCCCGCTCACTACTGCGGGCTTCTAATTTACGGTTGATTTCAATGATATTATTTTATAGTCTGAGCACAACGACAGTGTAACATATATTGGAGCGTATGCCAAACGCACCCTTTGGGGAAGCCCCTCCCGAAATCCCGGGAGGAATGTTGGATCTTGCGTTCTACGCGGCGCCCACGATATGCAAATCCTCGCCGGGAGATAGGCCATGTCAACCAGACCCTGCCTTCTGATCATCGACGACAGCAAGGAGACCGTCGCCGGCCTCAAGAGCTTTCTCGGCCAGAAATACGATGTGCTCACGGCCTACAACGGATTGGACGGTCTCAAGGAGTTCGAAAAAAATGAGAAGATCATCAGCCTGGTGATCACCGACCTGGTGATGCCCGAGATCAGCGGCGTCGGGGTCATCTCCATCATCAAGAAGAAATACCCGGGGGTTCCGGTCATCGCCATCACCGGCTGGGGGGAGCACCCCGGAGCTCTCGCCACCGAGGCCGAGGCCGATCTGGTCCTCGACAAGCCCTTCGAGCTCGCGGACCTGGACCGGCACGTGAGCGACCTCCTCGCCGGAAAAGCCGGCTGACCCCGGCCGGCGCCTTTGGCGAGACCAACAGGCTCCGGACATGCGGCGCCTGGGTTCCCACACCCCGCTACAGCGACGCCAGGAACTCGAGCTCCCGGCTCTGGGTGTTTTTGGTCCCGACGGCCAGCACCTCGATCTTCCGATCCGCCCCCCTTCTGAAATAGAGCCTGCCCTTGTAAGCGAAAACGACCTCGAAAACGGTTTCGCGGTTCTTCTTGCCGAACACCTTGCGTTTTACGGTGACGAGGTCCGGAGCGTGGTTCAACTGCTGGATGACTTCCTCGGCTTTGAGCTTTAACTCTTCCCCGAGCTCGACGAAACCGCGGACGGCCCGCTCGTTGACGGCAAGATTCTTGTACAGGGCATCGAAGCGCCGGCGCACGGCGGATTCGGTCTTCAGGCGATTTTTTTCCTCCCGGCGCTGGTCCTTTTCGAATTCGGCGATTCTCTCCCGCAGGCTCTCGATTTCCTGGAGGCGCTCATTGTCCCGGGCGGCGTTTTCGCTCAGCTTGGCCTCCAAGGCCCCGATCTCTTCGATCAGGTCCTCCTCGTTCTGCAGGGCGCGGCTGCGCTCGCTCTCCAGCGCCCCCCGGAACCGCTCGAACTCGTTGCGGAGCTTCTCGCGCTCGGAGAGCAGCTCTTCCAGGCTGCGGGTGTTCTCCCGCTCCCGCTGCATCAACTGCTCGAGCTCGCGGCGGCTCGCCGTGTCGGCCTCCAGCGCTCGGCGATTGGCGCCGCGCAGGTGAACGACGAACACCATGAGCGACGCGAGAATGAAAAAGGCGAGGATGGCGTTGGAAAGGAGGCGGTTGTGTTCGACGGTCGCCTCCACCTGGACAGCGAGGCCGTCGTTCAGGAGGGAAAAATTTTCGGTGGCGACCGCCATGGCGTCGGAGGCGGGTTCGGACCGCTCTTCCGTCTCGAAAAAGGCCGGGTAGAGGATGGCCCCCGATTTCGAAGCGACCGTGACGCGCAGCGAAACCCCGTGGCGCAGCAAGGGCTGGGCGGCGGCATACCGCTCGATGTTGGTCTTGATGGCGCGCTTGAGCGGCACGCTTCCGTCCAGGATGCGCCGCGTGTCGCCGAGGTAGATCGTCTCGACCTGGTCGGCGAGCCTCGCCTGCAGCGCCCGCTGCAGCCCGGCCATCGTCAGGGCGTAGAGCAGCGGCGGAAGCAGGATGCAGGCCGCGATCAATCGGAGGGAGACGAAGCGCATCGATCGCCGCCGGTCACAGCTCCGCCAGCGCCCGCCGGGCCTCATCGGCCCCGGGGAAAGCCGCGCTCAGCCGCAGGGCTTTTTCGAGCTCGGCCCGGGCCTTCTCCTTTTCCCCCTTTTTCAGGTAGCTCATCCCCAGGTGGTAGACCACCGCAGGGTTGTCCGGCGCCTTGGCCAGGCTGTCCCGGAATTCGCTGATGGCGGGGTCGTACAGCCCTTTTCGATAGTAGACCCACCCGAGCGTGTCCATCACGTTCGGGTCTTCGGGCATGCGTTCCTTGGCCGTCTGCGCCAGCATGAGCGCCTCGTTCAGATCGCGGTTGGACTCGGCCAGAATGAACGCCAGGTTGTTCGCCGCCGGCGCGAACCGCGGGTCGATCTCGAGCGCGCTGCGATAGTGCTTTTCGGAAAGGTCGAAGCGCTTCTGCGCGTCATAGAGAACACCGATCAGCACATGCGGTGCGGCCTGCCTGGGATTGACGGCCAGCAGCGCCTTGAACTGCTCGATGGCCTTCTCCGCCTGCCGGTTGCGCAGGTAGAGGTCGGCCAGGGCATAGTAGGGCGGCATCAGATGCGGATCGAGGGCAATCGCCTCCTGCAGGGATTTTTCGGCGTTGTCCAGATCGCCCTTGGCGAGAAGAATTCCGCCTTTGAGGTTGTGCACCGCCGCCGCCTCGCCGGGCGAAACCCCCGCAAGCTTCAGGTGGCGCTCGCAGCGCTCCAGGGCCTTGTCGGCCTGCCCTTGGGCCAGGTGGATCATCACCGCCTCGTTGAGCGCATCGAAGAGCCGGGGGGTGTTCGCAAAGGCCTGGTCGAGGCGCGCGAGCGCCAGATCGTACTGCTTCCTCATTCTTAGAACACGGCCGAGCTGCACGAGGGCGGCCGTGCTCTCCGGCGCCTGCGCCGCTAAAGATTCGAAAACCGCCTGGGCCTCGGCAAGCTTCTGCTGCTGGAGGTAGCTCGCGCCGAGGAGCATTTTGGCCGGAGTGCTCCCGGGGTCCGCCTTGAGCGCCTCGGAAACCTCCTTCTGCGCCGACTGCGGGTCGCGCTCCCGAAGATACGCCTCGGCGAGAAGCAGGCGCGTGCGGACGTTGCCGCTCTCGAGCTCGAGGGAGCGGGTGAGCGCCGCGCGCGCGAAGGCCGTCTCGCCGCTTCCCAGGAGCGCCATGCCCCGGAAGTAGTGCGCCCGCGCGGATTTGGGCTCGTCCTGGACGAGCTTGTTCAGGATCTCGAGCGCGGGCTTGAACTCCCGCCGGGCGACCAGCATCTCGCTTTTCAGCAGGCGGGCCGGAAAGTAGTCCGGCCGTTTCTGCAGCGCCGCGTCGACCTCCTTCTCCGCCTGGTCCGCCTCGCCGGTCCCGAAAAGGAACCGCGCGAGCGTGTAGAGGATGTTGACGTTCTCGGGCTCCAAACGGCGCGCCTGGTTGTAGAGCTCGAGGGCCTGCTCTTTTTTCCCGTTCGCGCTGTAGAACCCGGCCATCACCATGTAGGATTTGACGTCTTTCGGGTCGATCTCGATCGCCTTGCGGAAGGCCGCCTCCGCCGGGGCGAACTTGTCCATGCCGTGGTAGAAATTCCCGGCGACCAGCCACAGCTCGAGGTTGCCGGGGTTTTCGGAGAGCAGCCGCTCGATCTCGGTTTCGGCCCTCTCGAACTTCCTCTGGCTGACGTAGAAGCTGAACAGCGCCATCCGGTTTTTCACGCTCTTGGGATCGATCGCCAGCGCCTGGAGGAGGGCTTTTTCGGCCGCCTCCGGTTTGCCCTGCTGGACCAGGACGCGGGCGAGCCCCAGGTGGGCCCGGGTCTCCTTGCTGTCGATCTCGATCACCTTGCCGAACACATTGGCGGCCTCGAACAGGTTCTCCTCGCTGCCGAGCAGGGAGGCGAGCAGCAGGAGCCCCTCGATGTTGTTCGGCTCCTTGGCGAGGACCTTGTCGACGTGTTTGCGCGCCTCGGGATACCGCTGCGCCAGCAGCAGAAAGGTGCCCAGCTTCAGCGGGGCATCGGTGTTGGCGGGATCCAGCTCGGCGACGATCGAGTAGGCGCGGAAGGCCTCCTGGGTTTCCCCGAGCTTCAGGCAGGTTTCGGCCAGAAGCGCCTGCGCCGCCGTGAACTTGGGGTCGAGCTGGACGGCGTTCTTCAGCTCGATCTTGGCGCTTTTGAATTCGCCCTTGTCGAAGAACGCCTTGCCCCGGTCAAGATGCGCCTGCTTCTTCTCGGCGTCCGTCGAGCATCCCGCCAGTGCGAGGCCGATGATCGCCACGGCCAAGAGGATTTTCTTCATCCGACCCATTCGCAAGCCTCCCCTAATCGTATTCCGGTCAAGCGTCTCGTGTCATTCGGCGGATTTCAGCGCGGCGACCAAAAGCTGGCTCAGCTCGGAGATGTCGATCGGCTTGGTGAGATAACCCTTGATCAGCTTTTTTTCGATCAGATCGCGCCAGTCCGGTTCGTTGGGTTCGTAGCCGGAGAGCACCAGGATGCGCGCCGCGGGGTCGAGCGCCAGGATCCGCCGCGCGCACTCCAGCCCGTCCATGCCCGGCATGTTCACGTCCAGCAGGACCAGCTGCGGCTTCCAGACGGCGTAGAGCTTGACGGCCTGGTTGCCGTCGCGG
Source organism: uncultured Desulfatibacillum sp. (assembly GCA_964573635.1). Lineage (GTDB taxonomy): Bacteria > Desulfobacterota > Desulfobacteria > Desulfobacterales > SpSt-501 > SpSt-501. The sequence goes on from CAZNKG010000028.1 coordinate 16,402, forward strand.
GCGAAGACCGGACGGTAGTTGAGCGTCTTGAGCAGCCCCTGCATCGCCTCCAGGATGTCGGCCTCGTCGTCGACCAGCAGGATGCATTCGCCGCTGCCGGGAATGAGCATTTGCCTCGCCGCGGGCAGGGGGGCGCCGGGGGCCTCGGACAGCGGCAGCTGGATCCGGAAAGTCGTCCCCGCGCCGGGCCGCGACTCGACGCTGATCGTGCCGTCGTGGCCTTTGATGATCCCGTAGGCCGTGGAGAGCCCGAGCCCCGTGCCTTTGCCGATCGGCTTGGTGGTGAAAAAGGGGTCGAAGCACTTCTCCAGCGTCTCCGGGTCCATGCCGGCGCCCGTGTCCGCGACGGTCAAGGCGGCGAAGCGCCCGTCGGCCTTGGCGCTGATGCGCAAAACCCCGCCGGCCGGCATGGCATCCCGGGCGTTCGTGCACAGGTTCATCAGGATTTGGCTCACGCCGGAGGAATCCCCCATGATGGGAAGCGACTCCGGCACATCGACCAACACGTCGATCCGCATGTCGAATGACTTCTTGATGATCTGCACCGTTTCCTGAACGATCTGCGCCAGGTCGACCGGCTTGAACTCCTTGCTGATCTGCTTCCGGGAGAAGTGCAGGAGCCCGTCCACCAGCCGGGCGCCTTTCTTGACCGAGGAGTTGATCCGCTCGGTGATCTCCTGCAGCACCGGATGCTCCTTGTAGTTCAACTGGATCAGCTGGCTGTTGACCAGCACCTCGGTCAGCGTGTTGCGGAAATTGTGGGCCACTCCGGCGGCGATCGTGCCGATCGCCTCCATCTTCTGGATGTGCTGAAGCTGCATCTCCAGCCGCCGGCGTTCGGTGATGTCCGTGAGCATCAGGATCACCGTGGCCTCGTCGCCCTTGACCGGGAGCTTGTTGACGAGTATCTGCCGGCCCTTCCATTCGAGGATGGGGACCGCGGCGGCCTCCTCGGGCGGCGCGGGCCCGGGCGCAAACAGGGCGGCCATCTGCTGCCGCGCCTCGCCCGCGAACAGGTCCGGCGGATAGGATACCAGCAGCTTTTCCAGCGGGATCTCCAGGATGCTCACGGCCGCGGAATTGGCGTAGACGATCTTTCCGGAATAGACCTCCAGGATCCCTTCGGCCATGCTCTCGAGGATCGTCTCCAGGTGGCGGTTGCGCGACAAAAGCTCCTTGGTGAGCTGCCGCGCATAGACGTGCTCCAGCCCGACGACCGGCTTCGGCTGGGCCCGGGTCTGCGGATTTTCCGCCGCCCGGATCGCCTCGGCGAAATTCTCGGCCATGGCGCTGAAGGGTCCCTTGGCGATGTAGTAATCGGCTCCGGTCTCCTGGAAATTGAAGTCGATCTCGGCCACGGCCGCCGAGACGATCACCAGGAAGCAGCCTTTCAGCTGAGGGAGGCTGCGCACGATCTGGATGAGCTTGTCCCCGTCGATCTTGGGCATGATCAGATCGAAGAAGATGATCTGCGGCGTGAAGCCCGCAAGAAGCTGCAGGGCTTCGAACCCGTCGCTCGCCGTGCGGACATCGTGGCCGTCGCGCGCCAAGAGCTTGCTCGCGAACGTCAAAATCACCCGGTCGTCGTCGACCACGAGTATTTTCTTGGCGGTCATAAAGGCGCATTCGTTTGAGGGGGTCCCGGGAATTTGGTTATCATAGCAAAAACCGGCGGGAATGGATAGGCCCGGGAAGTCAATCGCCGCGGCCCCCCCGGCGCAGGAGCTCGCGCAGCCGTCCTTCCAGCGCCTTCAGCTCCTCCTCCAGGGCGGCGATCAGCGCTTCCGCCCCCTCCAGGTTCCCGGCCTGGCCCTTCTGCTCCAGGACCCAGGCCGTTTCGGCCGGGGCTTGGGATTCGAAATTGCGCAGGACCCCCTTCAGCGAATGCGCGGCCCGGCGAAATGCCGCGGCGTCGCCCTGCTGCAAGGCGCCCCGCAGCGTCGCGAGCTGACCCGGGTAGTCGGCGATGAAGGCCTCGACGATCTCCCGGAGAAAATCCCAGTCGCCCGCGAAAACCTTCAAGAATGCGGGCTCCTCGGGAGGCCCCGCCGGTGCGGGAGGCTCCGGCGCCCGGGTGCGCGCGGGCGGCAGGTGTTCGAGCAGGATGCGCATCAGCAGGTCCGGGTCGATCGGTTTGGATACGTAGCCGTCCATTCCGGCCTCGAGGCAGCGTTCGCGATCGCCCTTGATGGCATGGGCCGTCATGGCGATGATCGGAACCCGGCCGCCGGTCGACTGCTCCCGCAGGCGAATGGCGCGCGTGGCTTCGAGACCGTCCAGCTCGGGCATCTGGACATCCATGAGGACCGCATCGAAGCGCTCGCGCTCGAACAGCTCGAGCGCTTGGCGCCCGTCATCGGCCAGCCGCACGATATGCCCCCAGCGTTCGAGCAGCCTCAGGATGAACTTCTGGTTGAACGGGGTGTCCTCGGCGACCAGGATGTGCATCGGCCGCGGAAAGGCGGCGGCCGCGGGCGGCCGCGGCGGCGGCGCGAACGCCCCCGGCTCGCGCGGCGCGCCGGTCGAAGCCTTCTCCAGGGCCCGCAGCAACTCCCGCGGGCTGAAGGGTTTGATCACCACGGCGTCCACGCCGAGGCGCGCACACTCCTGCTTGCGCTTGAGATGCGGAAAGGTGAGCAGCATGATCACCTTGCCGCGGTAGCGGCCCCGGCGCCGGATCTCGGCGAGCAGCCCGAAGCCGTCCAGGTCCGGGAGGCTCGAATCCACGAACAGGTAGTCGCAGGGGCGGCTCGGGTCATCCAAGATCGCCAGGGCCTCGGCCGCGTCCGCCGCCGGACGGCACGCCACGCCGCCGCCCTCCAGGATCTCCTGAGTGATCTTGCGGATCGCCGGATTGTCCTCGACCAAAAGGGCCGCCCGTGCGGTTTTCGCCGCCGGGCCGCGGGAGACATCGACCGGCGGCGCCTCCGCGGAGAGGCCGAAGACCGCCGTGAAGGCGAAGGTGCTTCCGCGCCCCGGCGTGCTGCGCACCCCGATGGTGCCTCCCATCAGACGCACCAGCTGCGCCGAGACGGCCAACCCCAACCCGGTCCCGCCGTATTTCCGGGCCACGGCCGCACCGCCTTGATGATACGGCTTGAAGATCTCGCGCTGCTTCTCCGGCGGGATCCCGATGCCCGAATCGGTCACCCGGATCAGCAGAACGGCCTGGTCCCCCCGTTTCTCCCGCAGAAGGACATCGACGATGACCTCCCCCCGATCGGTGAATTTCAGGGCGTTGTCCACCAGGTTCAGCAGCACCTGGCGCAGCCGGTTCAAATCCCCGATCAGGCGGTCGGGCACCTCGGGGGACACCCGCGAACCGAGCTCCAGGCCCTTGCCGTGCGCTTTGACGGCCAGGATCTTGAGCGTGCCCTCGAGAAAGGCCTCGAGGCTGAACTGGGTGCGCTCCAGGTCGAGCTTGCCGGCCTCGATCTTGGAGAAGTCCAGGATGTTGTTGATGATGGACAAAAGCGCATACGAGGAGGACTTCACCACGTCCAGGTCTTCGCGCTGCTCCGGCGGCAGGTCGGTGTTGAGCATGAGCTCCACCAGCCCGATGATGGCGTTCAGCGGCGTGCGGATCTCATGGCTCATGGTGGCCAGGAACTCCCCCTTGGTTCGATTCGCCGCCTCGGCGGCGAGCTTCGCACGCAAGAGCGCCTCCGAGCGCTTGCGCTCCGTGACATCCCGCAGGAAGATGCTGAACCCTTCCGGGCGCTGCTTGGGCCCCTTGAGCGCCGAAACGGAGGCCTCGGCGAAGCGTCGCGCCCCGTCCTGGCGCACGAGGATGCACTCAACGGACTTGGCGGGCCGGCCGGAGGCGAGGACCTCCTCGAACGCGGCGGCCAGCTTGTCGCCGCTCGAGGTATCCACCACTTGGCGGTAATTGCGACGGACCAGGTCGTCCCGGCCGTAGCCGACGATTTCGCAGGCGGCGTCGTTGAGGAAGGCGATCGCTCCCTGGGGGTCCAGCTCGAAATAGCCCACCGGTGAATAGGCGATGATGGAGCGGAAGCGCTCCTCGCTCTGCCGGAGGGCGACTTCGGCCATCTTGCGCTGGTTGATGGTGTACTGGGCATGGGATCCGAAAATGGCGAACAGGCACAGGATGGTGAGGCGCCCCCAGATGGCGTTCTCGCCGGGCGCCAGGATGCGCTGCATCACATCCACATCCACTTGCAGGAAGATGTAGAGGATCGATTCGAAGACCGTGTAAAACAGCGCCAAGCCGATGCCGACCAGGACCATCTGGTCCCAGATGCGCACACGGATCTTCGGCTGCAAGGCCATGCCCGGCTCCCGCGAACTGGTCATGTTGGGACGGTCATCCGCCGTTTACCTCGAGGCCGGCTTCGATGGCGGCGGCCGGCGCTCCCCGAGCGTTTCGGCCACCGGCGGGCTGAACGCCCCCCGGCTTGCCGCCCCCCGGATCTCGGCGGACTTGGCGAAAGGCCGATAGAGGGGATCCCCGATCAGGACCATGCGCCAGGAAAGAAACGGCGTGCTCGCGGCGTAGCACTCGACCAGCGTCAACTCCCCTTTTAGCAGTAGGCCGAAGAAGAGCTCGGGCAGCGGAAAGGCTTGCACATAAGGCTCTTCCACGGGGCCGATCGTCGCCGCGACCCCTTTTTCGAGCATGCGCTGGCACCATTGCGTGTTGCCGGGGGTCCGCAGCGAGACGCACTCGCTGCTGGCGATGTGATAGCCGACGGCCCCCGGCTTCCAGTCGAAGGCGTCGACGTACCGCCCCAGGCTGTACCAGCCGCAGTAGAAAACGGCCTCGGGGCATTGCCCCGGCTGAAACAACGCCTCCGTCTCCTCGACGGCGGCCGAGAGGCGGCCGTCCTGACGGACGAGGGCGGCGGCGCGATGGATCGAGCGGTCGAAAAGGCCGTAAGCGTCCCGGGGCGCCTCAGGCGAGTCCCTCCAGCGCGCGTCGAAGCAGGCGCCGCCGGCAATTCCCGCCGCCTCGGCCGCCAGGGCGTCGTCGATCAACCGCCGCACCACCGCCGGATCCGGCCCGTCCAGACGGCCGACCAGCAAAACCGCGTGGGCGCCCTTGCCGACCGGCGAGTCGCGGAACGGCAGGAAAAACGGATTGGGGACCCACCCGGAGAGCGGGTAGGGCCCGGAGGCGACCAGCGCGAGCTCCGAGTCGAGCGAGGCGGACTGATCGGCTTTGGCGAGGCGGGCGGCCTCGGCGTTCAGCTCGGCGAGCCGGTCATTGAGGGCGTCGAGCGGCCGCTGGCCGCTCTGCGCACGCTGCTCGATTTCGGCGGCGATCATCCGCTTCTGCTGGCCGATGGCCTCGACGCGCCCGATCTCCTCCGGGGACGGTTCGGCCGGCAGCACCCGCAGCGGCATGCCCAGCATCAGGAGCAGGCACCGAATCGTCCGCCGGCCGGCCAATCCGACCAGCGCGCCGCGGATCGGCGCGGCGACGGTCTCATCATACTCCACGCGGCGGATCACCTCTCGGGACGGGGCCGGCACGGCGACCAGGTTCTCCGCGGGCACTCCGCGGGCGTGCATGTAGTATTCGGCCAGTTCGCGGCCGGCGGCCACCCGGGCGTTGACCACCACCAGGATCTCGGCCGGGGCCAACGCCGCCGCCGGCGCCTGGCCGCAGAGCATCAGGAAAGCGGGAATTCCGAAAACGAGCCGGGTGGACACGCCATGCATTCCTGCCGTTGGAGCCGTCCGTTCCGGGCATCCCGGCTTCGAGGTGGAAACCGCGCGCCGCGGATGGATGCTCGATCCGTTGAAAAACCAGGCTGGACCGATCGCCAGTGAGGCCGGACGGGCCGCTGATGGCGGTCATCTTCCCTTCCCTACCTTGCCGGCAGGGAGATCCCGACCTCTGCCCGATTATAGCTGAGATCGAACCGATTTGGAATGCTCGGCATCCCGCTGGGCGGCCGGCGGGCCGATTCCAAGCAGGGATGCGGGAGGGGAGCGCGCATGATGCGCCGCAGACTTTCCGGCGCGGGAATGAAAGCCATGGCCGCTTCAGCGGCAATCCTCGGCATGCGCCTCGCGGGGGGCGGGAATGACAACGTCATTCTCCGACGACCGCCGGTCCCCGCCCTCCCGCCGCTCGGGAATGTAGAGGGTGTAATCGAAATGCCGGCGCTCGATGCCGCATCTTCTCTCGTCACGGACAGAAAGCATGCGTTCCGCAGAATTACCGCTCATGGCCGAGGTCTCCGCAGGATCGGTAAGGATATTCACTTCGCTCGGCAAGCGCCCCCCCGGCAGGTTACACCGGAAGTCGCTGATATAATGCAATTTTTATTCCAAATGAGCCTCATATCCCATGCTCGACCGTTCTCGGATAACAGACCGGCATTGCACACATAAATTAGCTACGGGGCTTGATGGTCGAAGCCTGCTCCCGAGGGAGCCGGCTTGTACGGCAATTCGCTACCGTTTATTGGCAAAAAAATTACCGCTTATTGGGTAACGCGCAGGCAGGTCATGGGGGAGGCGAACCGGTCGCTTTCATTCGAGCGAATCGGGCGGGGCCTGGATGCCGAGCTCCTTTATCTTATAGAGGAGGGTTTTGTAGCTGATCTTCAGGATCTTGGTCGCTTTGCTGCGGTTCCAGCCGGTTTTATCGAGCACGTAGGCGATGACCTCTCTTTCGACCTGATCGATCGCCCGCTTCCGAACTTTTTTCAGGGAAACGTTGGCGAGATCGCTCAACTCGCGGGGATCGAGCACGGTGTTCGCGGAAAGCACCGCGGGCGGCGGCTCGGCGGCGGCCGGAGGGGCCGCGCCCGGAAAGCCGTCGATGTTCTCGACATCGTCGCCCAGGATCATGATGCGCTTCAGCACGTTCTGGAGCTCGCGGATATTTCCGGGCCATGAGTAGGCGCACAGCCGCTCGATGGTCCGGTCCCCGGGGATGACCAGGCTCTTTCCCTCGAACTGGGCCTTGTACTTCTCGATGTAGTAGTGGAGCAGCACGGGAATATCTTCCGGTCGGCGGCGCAGCGGTTCGACGTAGATCTTGATCGCGCTGAGGCGGAAGTAAAGATCCTCCCGGAATTTCCCGGCCGCAAGCTCTTTTTCCAGTTCGTGGTTGGTGGCGGCGATGACCCAGGCATCGGTTTTGACCGGCTTTTCGGAGCCCAGGGGCGTGAAGTCCCCGCCTTGCAGGACATGCAGCAGCTTCGCCTGCAGCGGCAGCGACATGTCCCCGATCTCGTCCAGGAATAGAACGCCGCCGTTGGCCTGCTCGAACTTGCCCCGGCGCCGGCGCTCAGCGCCCGTAAACGCCCCCTGCTCATAGCCGAACATCTCGCTTTCGAGCAGGCTGTCCGGAAGGGCGGCGCAGTTTACCTTGACGAAGGGTTTGCCGACCCGGTCGGACTTCTGGTAAAGACTTTGAACGATCAGCTCCTTGCCCACACCGGTTTCACCACAGACGATCGTGTTAAGCCCGGTATCGGCGACTCGGTGGATGAGGTCTCGAATCCGGCAGATGTTATCGCTGACGCCGATCAGTTCATTTTCCATATGACGGCTGCCGCTCCCTTAAGGCCGGTCCAACGCGAACTATTGTGAAAAAAATTTCATACACGGATATTACCCATTAAGCGCGCCTTTGACAACCAAAAAATGGGGCCTTTTTTATCCGCCCCCACCTTTCGGGCGGGCTCCTCCCGGCTCGGCGCGAAACGGCAGCCGCGGCCCTGCCGTCGCAGGCGTATTCGCTTGACTTATAATGCATTTTATGAACTAATAAAGTCGTTCGGACTTGGTGTCGGGCGCACTCGAGAAAAGCCCTCGCACCCGCAGGTCCGGTCAGCGCCCAGGGCCAGCGCAGGCGAAATCCGGCATTTTTCTGCATTGGAAGACGCGCGGCGGCTCCGGATTGAAACCCAGGCGGTGCAGCGGCCCCTGACCGCTCTTCGCCGGTCCGGAAGGGTTTCCACGAGGACGGTTTTGGCTAAAAGAGACTCCTTATCGTCCACCGAGAGGCTTCTGGAGCTGATTCGGGATGAAGCTCCCGCTTCGCCGGAGCCCTCGCCGAAGCTGGAGCCGGCTCAGCCGATACGGCAGCGCATCACCTCCTATCTGAGCGATTCCGTTTCCTTTGCCAGGAAGCCCCTGTCGGTCGGAATCGACCTGGGCCATGACGACCTCAAGCTGGTCAAGGTCAGCCGGGTTTCCGAGCGCAAGGTGGAGCTGCTCGGCTGCCGGCGGGTCCCCTTCAAGCCGGAAATCCCGCGCGAGCACCCCAACTTCCCCCAGTTCCTGCGCTCGGTGCTCCAGGATTTCTGCGGGCACAACCGGGGGGTCGAGATCTGGGGCACCATCTCCTCGGCCCGGGTGGAAACCCGGCACCTGCGCATCCCCAAAACCTCGGCCAAGCAGATCGCCAACGCGGTCTTCTGGACCTATCAGCGCCTCTCCGCCTTCGACCCCAAGGAGACCATCTTCGACTTCGAAGTGCTGGGGGAATGCGACGAGGGGGGCAGTAAAAAAACGGCCGTGATGGCCTGCACCGCCCCCCGCCGGGAAGTCGAAGAGCTGCGGGATCTCTTCGCCAGAGCGGGATTTCCGCTCGCCGGCATCTCGATCATACCGTTTTCCGTGCAAACGCTGCTGCGCGCCGAGCGCATCCGGTCGAACGGGGCCTCGGTCGCCAGCCTCTATGTGGGTCGCGACTGGTCGCGGATAGACGTTTTCTGCGAGGACAACCTCGTGATGTCGCGCGGCATCAAGGCGGGCATCCGCACCATGACCGAAGCCCTCCAGAAAGAGATCGAGCAGAACCTCTTCGAGATCTCCCTCGCCAAAGCCCCCACGGAGGACCCCAACCGCATCCGGGCCATCCGGCTGCGGCTGCGCAAAGAGGTCGAGGACGCGCAGGGCTTGTTCTTCAAGACGATCCGCCGCGACGAACCCGGGGGGGCGGACGCTCAGCCGGCGCTGCGGGAAGAAAAAATATTCGAGATGCTGCGGCCCGCTCTGGAACGGCTGGTCCGCCAGATCGAACGCACCATCCGCTACTTTGCACTCAACTTCGCCAACTCGCGCGTGGAGAAGCTCTACATTTCCAGCGGGGCGGAGCTCCATCCCCGGGTGATCGACTACATCGGCCAGGAGCTCGGCATCGTCATTGAAGCGCTGAACCCCTTCGCGGGGGACGCGAACTTCGGACCGCTGATCGAGCCGCCGTCCTCCAGCTTCGAGCAGAGCAGCTTCGCCCCGTCGATGGGCATGGCGCTCGCCAGCAATGCCATCACGCCCAATTTTCTCTTCACCTACAAGGACAAGGGCAAAATCGCGAGCGCCAAGCGCCTGAACAAATCCGTCCTGGCTTTCTTCCTCGCGGCGATCGTCCTGTGCCTCGGCGCCTCCTACTGGCAGGAGCAGATCCTCCGGCAGAAGGAGGCCGAAAAGCGCGCCCTGCAGATGCAGCTGGAAGGCTTCGAGCTGCGGATCGACCGCAACCTCATCCTCAAGCTGGTCGAGCAGATCCGGGCCAAGAACCGGGGGATGGAGGGGGCCGGCAGCAACTACCTCGGCGTGGCCCTGCTGGGCGAGGTGTCCCAGATCACGCCCCCCAACATCCGCCTGCTTCACCTGCGCGCGAAGCTCGCCAACCCGAAGCCGGCGCCGGGGGCCAAGGGGGAGGCGACCCGGCGCATCTCCCTGGAAGGGGTCATTTTCGGCGACCGCCTCAACCTGGAATCGGAGCTGGCCGGATACCTCATGACCCTCAAGGGCAGCAAGCTGTTCCAACAGGCGACGATCAGCAAGAAGGCCTTCGACGTCGTGGAAAACCAGCCGGTGCTGCGGTTCACCGCCCAGATGGATCTCACATGATGCGACCCGGCAAATTCGGCGCGGTCATGCCCGTCCAGAGCATCGTCCTTTTCCTGCTCTGCGCCGCCGGCGTCCTGTTCTTCTTGCTGCTGATCATCCTGCCGTCGCAGAAGCTCAGCGCGGAATACGACCAGGACATCCTCGCCTTGAGGGCGCGCATCGAAGAGCAGAAGATCCTGCTTCCGGTATTCAAGAATCTGTTCGAGAAGAGCAAGGCCCCGGCGCCGGCGGGTCTGCCCTCCCCGGCGAAGCAAAAGCTGGCCCGCACCGAAGTCGGCAACGCCCCCAAGATCGTCCGCAAGGTGGCTGAAAGCCAGGGGGTCGCCGTGAAGGAGATCTCGCTCGACGTCAATTCCGTGGCCGACGCGTCGGGCCGGGTCGTCGTGAACTTTTCGGCCTTCGGCCAGTTCATGGATTTTCGCCGGCTGCTGATGGAGCTCGCCGCGCTCCCCTACCTGGAGAGCCTGGACGATATCGAGGTGAGCGCCGTGGAAGGCGGGGAAGAAATCGCCATGAAAATTTTCCTCGCGCGGGAGTAGCGGGTCGATCATGACCACTCGCGAGAAGATCATCGTCGGGATGGCCGTGCTGGCGCTCGGCTACGGCGGAATCGAGCTTTTCCTGCCGCGCGCCAAGAACGCCCCCGTCCCGCCGCCGTCCCAGGCCCTCGAAGGGCTGAACACGTTCATCGCGAAGATCGCCGACGCCACCAAGACCGGCTCCGCCGAGGCCAACGCGCACGTCATGCGCAAGGCCGAATCTCCCTGGCGGCAGAACCCGTTTCTCAAGATGGCCAAGGCCGCGCCGGAACCCCGCCCGCCCGCGCCGGACAGCGGCGTCAAGCCGCCGGAGCGCCCCAAGCCGAGCCTGAAGTACACCGGCTTCATCGACATGGGCGAGCGGCGGCTGGCCATCATCAACGGTTTGGAATATGAAACCGGGGACCAGGTGGAGCCCGGCGACTTCCGAATCAAATCGATCCTGCCCAACAAGGTCGTCCTGATCTACAGCCGGGGGGCGGCCGCGCCGATCGAGCTTCCATTGCAGGACAGCGAATAGGATGGGTGAGCTATGGCCACGCGGATGAGGTTGACGGGAATCGTTCTGGCGGTCGTCGCGGGGATTTTCTTGCTGGCGGGATGCGCCCATCAGGGAAGCCCGGAGTCCGCCGACAAGTTCATGGAGCGCTGGAGGGCGCGCGCGGAGGAATCCCGGGGGAACTCGCCGGTGCCCTCCCCCCCGGCGCCCGCCCCCGAGCCGTCGAAGGCGCCGGCCGCCAAGCCGGCCGGCCTCCCCGCCGACGCCGAACGCGAGCGCCCCCTGCCCACCAAGCGGATCAGCCTCAAGATGAGCAACGTGGACGTCTCCACCCTGCTCCGGGCGCTGGCGCGCGCCGCCGATGTCAACATCATCCTGAACGACCGGGTCACCGGCCGATCCAACATCAACATCGGGCAGGCCCCCTGGGACCAGGTCTTTCTCGGGATCCTGCGCACGCACAACCTCACCTACGCCTGGCAGGGGGACATCATCCGGATCATGACCGCCGAGGACCTGGAGGAGGATTTGCGGCGCGAGTCCCGGAAGCGCGAGCTGCAGATCTCCGAGGCGCCGCTCACGCGCATCGTCCCCGTCAAGTTCGCATCCGCCAAGGATTTGCAGGAGAACCTCAAGAACTTCCTGAGCCTCGACCGGACCAACAAGCCGATCGGCTCCATCCTCGTCGATCAGCACACCAATTCGCTCATCATCAACGCCTTGCGCAGCGACCTGCAGGCGATCCTGGCGGTCGTGGAGAAGCTCGACCAGCCGACGCCGCAGGTCCTGATCGAGGCCTACATCGTCGAGGCGAACAAGGACGTCGCCCGCGAGCTCGGCATCCAGTGGGGCGGGGCGGTCAAGGTCTCGAACGTGAACGATACGCTCCACTTCACCGGGAGAAACAACAACGTGCTCGGCCAGGGGATCGGCACCCCGGTCAACCCGAGCACCGGCAACGTCGTCGATCTGCCGGCCGCCGCCGGCGCCTTCTCGGGGCTGGCGCCCACCAGCCTCGGAATCATCTACCAGAACGTCGGCAAGGCCCTGCTGACCGCCCAGCTGACCGCCCTGCAGGACGAGGGCAAGGTGAACATCCTCTCCAGTCCCTCGATCACCACGATCGACAACCAGACGGCGCTGATCGAAAGCGGGCGGGACATCCCCTTCCAGTCGGTCGAGGACGGCGAGGTCAACATCCAGTACAAAAAGGCGGTGCTCAGCCTCAAGGTGACCCCGCACGTGATCGACAGCGGGACGCTCAAGCTCTCGGTCAAGGTGAACAAGGACGAGGTCGACTTCTCGCGGCAGGTGCTGGGCAACCCGACCATCACCACGAAAAACGCCGAGACCAACGTGATCCAGGCGAACGGCCAGACGCTGGTCATCGGCGGGCTCAACAAGGAGACCGTCAGCGAAGACCGCACCGGGACGCCTTACCTGATGGACATCCCCGTGCTGGGCTGGCTCTTCAAAACCAAGGGGAACTCCAACCAGAAGGAGGACCTGCTCATCTTCATCACCCCGACCATCCTGGGCGCTCCTTCGGGAAGCGCCTCCGGGGGGTGAAGCGAACCGCCGGCCATGCCGTGTGCCGCGTGTGAACCCGGCCCGTTTCGGCCTGCGCCCGGCGCCCGGCGCCGCGCGGGGCAAGACCCGGAAGGCGACGCCGCCGCAGCATGCGGCGGTGGATGCCGCGATGACCGCCATGTTCGCTGCGAGCATTCCGCATGGACTACTTCAGCATCCTCAATCTGAACCGGGAGCCTTTTTCCAATTCTCCGGACCCGGACTACTTCTACCAGTCCCGGCAGCACTGGGACTGCCTGCAAAAGCTCGAGCTCTCCCTGCACCTGCGCCGCGGGCTGAACGTCGTCATCGGTGAGGTGGGCAGCGGCAAGACGACGCTGTGCCGCCAGCTGCTGCGCAAGTTCGCCCAGCGCAAGGACATGGAAACCCACCTCATCCTGGACCCCGCCTTCCGGGACACGGGCGACTTCCTCGGCGCGGTGGCCAAGCTCCTCTCCGGCCGCAAGCCCGCCGAGAGCGTCTCCGAATGGCAGATCAAGGAGTTCATCAAGCACAGCCTCTTCCGCAAGGGGGTGGACCAGAAGAAAACCGTGGTCCTGATCATCGACGAGGGTCAGAAGCTCCCGGAATTCTGCCTCGAAATCCTGCGGGAATTCCTCAACTACGAAACCAACGAATACAAACTCCTGCAGATCGTCCTCTTCGCGCAGACGGAATTCGAGGCGGCCATCCGGCGGCACCCCAACTTCGCCGACCGCATCCACCTCTTCCACCGGCTGGCGCCGCTCACCTTCCGCGACACGCGCCGGATGATCAACTTCCGCCTGGAGAAATCGAGCTCGACCCCCCGCGAACTCAAACTCTTCACGCTGCCGGCGCTCTGGGCGGTGTTCCGGATCAGCGGCGGCTACCCGCGCAAGATCGTGCACCTCTGCCACCACAGCATCCTCGCCATGATCGTCCAGAACAGCCGGCGGATCACCTACCGCACGGTCCGCCGCTGCGCGGAGAGGCTCTTTCCCGCGCGGGTCCGCTCCCGCAAGCCCCTGGCCGTCGCCGCGACGGCTTGCGCCCTCCTCGCGGCGGCCGCACTTTTCACCGCGACCCCCTGGTTCGATTTCACCCGGCTGACCGGAGCGCGCCGTGTGATCGGCGCGGAAGAGCCGGCGGCGGCACCCCCGGATCAAACGCCGGAGCGGGTTTCGCCGACCGCCGCGGCGGAAACCCCGGCACCCCCGGCCGCGGCGGCCGAAGCGGCGCCCGCAGCCGCCGCGCCTTTCGTGCGGGAGGTTTCCGCCGCCGCGGCTCCCGTGCCCGAATCCGCCGAGCCCGCAGCGGGGCCGGCCCCGGAGGCCGCTCCCCCCGCCGCCGAGCCGGCCGTTGCGGCGCCTGGCGCGGCCCCGGCGCCGCCGCCGATCCTCGGGCGCGTGACGCTCAGGCCCAGCGAAACCCTGTCGGGGCTGATGCACCGTGTTTACGGGAACTACTCGAACCGGCACTTCCGCGCCTTGATTCTGGCGAACGTCCACATCGAGGACCCCGACCGGGTGATGGCCGGCGAGCCCATCGTGCTGCCGAGCGTTGCGGTCCCCGTCAAGCCATTGAATAAAGATGCGTGGTGGGTTAAACTTGCGGATGCGGCTTCTGCCCAGCAGGGGCTCGATCTTCTCCGCAGCATCCCGGAAACGGCGGCTGCGGTGCGCCTGGTGCCCTACTGGACCCCGAAGTCCGGCCTGCGCTTCGCGGTGGTGATGAAACAGGTCTTTCAGACGGAACAGGAAGCGCGGGCCCGGCTCGCACGGATGCCGGCCCCGTTCGCGGACCAGGGCGGCGTTCAGAGCGCCTGGGGCGAGCACGTCGTTTTTTTCGCCGACCCCACGTATGTCCGCTGAACCGCCACGAACCTGAAACGGGAACGCCACGGTGATCGCCAACAAGAAACTCGGAGAGATCCTGATCGAGGGCAAGCTTCTCACCCCGAAGCAGCTCGAACAGATCCTGCCCCACCAGAAGAAGAGCAACCTCAAGCTCGGCCAGTTCCTGGTGCGCGAGGGGCTCGTCAGCGAAAACCAGATCGTCGACCAGATCTGCAACCAGCTCCGCCTGGAAAAATACCGCCCGGACAAGCACATCCTGGACATGACGCTCGCCCAGGTCATCACCCCGGACGTCGCCCACCGCTACTCGGCGGCGCCGCTGCAGCGCAACCAGACGCTGCTCACCGTGGCCATGACCGACCCGCTCGACATCAACGCCCTGGACGCCATCGAGGAGATCACCAACTGCGAGGTCGAAGCGGTCATCTGCACCGAGCAGCAGCTGAACCAGCTCCACATGACGCTCTACGGGACTTATGCCGGGATCGGCGGGGTCCTCGAGGACATGGAGGACATGGAGATCGACAAGGGTCTCGAGAAGGTCGCGACCCTTGAGGATGTCGAGGTGAGCTCGCTCCAGGGCATGGCCGAAGAGGCGCCGGTGGTGCGGCTGGTCAACTCCATCCTGTCCCAGGGCGTCCGCGAAGGGGCGAGCGACATCCACATCAGCCCGGAAAAGGACCACGTGCAGATCCGCTTCCGGGTGGACGGCAAGCTGCACGAGGTCCCGGCGCCGCCCAAGTCGATGCTGCTGCCGATCATCTCGCGGCTGAAGATCCTCGCCAACATGGACATCGCGATCTCCCGCATCCCCCAGGACGGCCGTTTCACCGTCAAGATGAAAAACAAGGACATCAACATCCGCGCCTCCACCATCCCCTCGATCTACGGCGAAAACCTCGTGCTGCGGCTGCTCGACACGAGTGCGAGCATCTACTCGCTCGAGCTCCTCGGCATGAGCGACGAGGACCGCCGCAAGATCGAGGAGATCATCGTCAAGCCCTACGGCATGATCCTGAGCACCGGCCCGACCGGCAGCGGCAAGAGCACGGCCCTCTACTCCATCCTGAAGAAAATCAACCAGCCGGACATCAACATCATCACCGTCGAGGACCCCGTCGAATACCGCATCGACAAGATCCGGCAGGTGCAGCTCAACCGCAAGGCGGGCATGACGTTCGCGAGCGGGCTGCGCGCCATCCTGCGCCAGGATCCGGACGTCATCATGGTGGGGGAGATCCGGGACGGGGAGACCGCCGGGATCGCCGTCCAGGCGGCCTTGACGGGCCACCGCGTGCTCAGCACGCTGCACACCAACGACGCCGCCGGCGCCATGACGCGGCTGATCGACATGGGGATCGAGCCGTTCCTGGTCTCCTCCGTGATGCTCGTCTCCTTCGCGCAGCGCCTGGTGCGCAAGGTCTGCCCACAGTGCCGCAAGCCGACGCCGCCCTCCGCCGAGGCGATCAACTACTGGAACCTGCACGATCTGGACACCTCGAGCTTCGTCACCGGCCAGGGGTGCTTCCACTGCATGCACACGGGCTACAAGGGCCGCACCGGGGTATACGAGGTGCTGGTCATCGACGACGTGATCCAGGACATGATCCTGCGGCGCCAGTCCGCCCACGAAATCAGCCGGGCCGCCATCGCCGCCGGAACCTTCCGGACGCTGCGCGACAATGCGCTGCAGAAGGTGTTCGAGGGGGTCACCAGCCTGGAGGAGGCGGCCTCCGCCGTACTGGTCTAACCGGGAGACCCTATGCCGAAATTCAGTTTCGAGGCCATCACCGAAACCGGCGCCCCCACCAAGGGGGAACTCGAGGCCGAATCGCTCGAGGCGGCCTCGAACGCGCTGGCCGCCCGCGGCTACATCCCAACCCGGGTGAAGGAGGAGCGGCGCCCGGGCCAGCAGCTGGCGGCGCGCGGCCCCTTCTCCGGGCTGTTTGCGCCGGTGAAGACGCCGGAGCTCATCCTCTTCACCAAGCAGTTCAAGACCCTCATCCGCTCCGGCGTCCCCATGCTCACCATTCTGCAGGTCCTGGAGGAGCAGACCGAGAACAAGCGCCTCCGGGAGATCCTCGGAGCGATTCACCAGGACATCCGCGAAGGGGCGAGCCTGCATGACGCCTTCCGCCGGCACCCGTCGGTTTTTTCCCCGTTGTACTGCAGCATGCTGCGGGCCGGGGAGGCTGCGGGCGCCCTGCCGGAGATCCTCGACCGGCTGGTCTACGTGATCGAGCACGAGCACAAGGTCAAGTCCGACGTCAAGGCGGCGCTGACCTACCCCGTCATCGTGGTCTCCTTCCTGACGATCGCCTTCTTCGTCCTGCTGGTCGGGGTGATTCCGCGCTTCGTCAACATCTTCAAGAACGCCGGGCTCAAGCTTCCGCTGCCGACGCAGATCTGCCTGCTCCTCTATCACGCGATCGTCCAATACTGGTTCGTCATCGCCGCCGCGCTGATCGCCGCCGGGATTCTCCTCTACCTCTACGGTCGGACCGCCCCGGGGCGCCTCGCGCGGGATGCGCTGCTGCTGCGGCTGCCGCTCGTCGGCAAACTGTTCCAGAAGGCGGCGATCTCGCGCTTCGCGAGCATCTTCTCGATCCTGCAGGCGAGCGGCGTCGACATCCTGGACGCGATGGGGATCCTCTCGGGAACGATCGGCAACGAGGCCATCTCCAAGCAGATCGAGGGGATCCAGGGACGGCTGCGCGAGGGTCGCGGGATTTCGGGGCCCCTCCGGCAGGCCAAGTACTTCACCCCGATGGTGGTGAACATGATCGCGGTCGGCGAGGAGTCCGGCAACCTGGACGTGCTCTTGAAGGACGTGGCCGCGCACTACGACACCGAGGTGGAATACGCGACCAAGAAGCTTTCGGACGCGATCGGCCCCATCCTGACGATCAGCCTGGCGGCGGTCGTGGGGTTCTTCGCACTGGCCATCTTCCTGCCCATGTGGGACCTGACCCTGATGGCGAAATAGCGACGCACCCCGCATGCCGCTGAGGTCTTTCGCGGCCCGGACGTCTTTTCCTGCGTGGCGGCGGCGGGCCGCCCCCACGCGATCGCGGGCGATGAAACAACCCCGATACCATATCAGCCTCTATTTCCTGATCCCCTTTATATTCAGCGGGCTCAGCATCTTCTCCGCGATCCTCGCCTTCCGCATGACCAAGTACGGGATCGCCCGGGGCGGCGACCCCGCCGCCTGGGTGTTCTGGCTCGTGCTGGCGATCGGCGTCGTCGCCTTCGCCGTGGGCTTCACCGTGGTGCGCTTCATCCTGCGGCCGGTCGAGGAGTTCGTCGAGAAGGCGAGCCGGATCCCCGCCTTCAGCGCGCCCAAATCCCCGGCCCGCAAGGAGTGGTCGATCGACAAGATCGAGCATTTCGCCACCGTCTTCGACCGGGTGACCTCGGTTTTGAGCCGCATGGACGCGCGCCATTTCTTTCCCGAAATCATCGGCGAAAGCATCGCCATGCGCGGCCTTTTGAGCCTGATCATGAAGGTCTCGCCGACCGATTCGACCGTCCTCATCCTCGGAGAAAGCGGGACCGGCAAGGAGCTGGTCGCCACCAGCATCCACGAGCACAGCCAGCGCAAGGGGCGCCCTTTCGTCAAATTGAACTGCGCCGCCATTCCCTCCGAGCTTCTCGAAAGCGAGCTCTTTGGGCATGAAAAAGGAGCCTTCACGGGCGCGACCGCCTTCAAGCCCGGCAAGTTCGACATGGCGAACGGCGGGACCGTCTTCCTGGACGAGATCGGCGATATGCCGATGAACCTGCAGGCCAAAATATTGAGGGTGCTCCAGGAGAAGGAGTTCTACCGCGTCGGCGGGAGCCAGACGATCCGGGTCGACGTCCGCGTCATCGCCTCGACGAACAAGAACCTCGAAAAAATGGTCCAGGAGGGAGCGTTCCGCGAGGACCTCTTCTACCGGTTGAACGTCTTCACGCTCCACCTGCCTCCCCTGCGGGAGCGCAAGGAGGACATCCCCGTCCTGGTCGACTATTTCCTGAAATCATTGCCGAAGAACGTCGAGATCTCCTCGGTCGCGCTGCAGATGCTGATGGGCTACGCCTGGCCCGGGAACATCCGGGAGCTCAAGAACACCATAGAAAGCGCAGCCGTGATCGCCGAGACCCAATATATCGAGCCGGCGCAGCTCCCGGCCAAGATCACCAGCGCTTACAGCCGGGAGTCGGCGCAGATCGCCCTTCTGCCGAGCCAGATGAGCCTGGACGACCGCTTGAACGAGATCGAAAAGGGCTTCATCATCGAAGCCCTGCGCAAAACCGGAGGCGTGCAGTCGCGGGCGACCGAGCTTCTCGGGATTACCCAGCGAAGCCTATGGCACCGGATCAAAAAGCTCAACATCGATGTGAAAGGCCTAAAAAGCCACGAAAATTGATACCACAAGAACAAAAACTCCAACATTATTTGGAGTTTTATTTTGCGCAATAAGTGGGGGCATTTCTTTGCGATATTTTTTGATAATTATATCAGAATAATAACTGTCTGGTGGCCCGCCTTGCCGGCTTTGGCATTGTTCATGCTTTGGTTTCTGCCAAGTTAAGTTGCCGACACACATAAAGGTTACTCAATAATTCGGATCAAGGAGGGGGCATGAAAAAGAGCATGGTTAGCGCGATGAAAAGCGAGGCCGGCTTCACGCTGGTCGAGATCATAGCGGTGCTCATCATTCTCGGGATTCTGGCGGCGGTGGCGGTGCCGAGGTACATCGACCTGGAATCAAACGCCAAGAATAGGGCCATCGATGCAGCTATAGCCGAGTTGAACGGGAGAGAAAGCCTCACCTGGGCGGATATAAAGATTTCCCGAACCGGTTTCGTGAACGATGACGCCGTGTGGACCGCAATGAAAAAAGGTGCGCCGTGGCCTGATTTGGGAAGCGACTACAACTTCAGCGGCACGGTGACGCCCGGTTCATCCAGCACCGTGTCGTTGACCTTCAAATCAGGGGCCGCCATATCGGTCAAGAGAGATCCTTCCCTTACCGACAAGCCAGGACAGTGGTCGCGCCAGTGATCTAGTGGTTTTCTTTTTCGGTTTTCAGTGGTATCATTGTACTCAGAATCGGGGCTAAAGCGGTCGAACGACAAGGCGGGGCAAAACGGCGCCAACGGATTCGGGAAGCTCATTTTTCCAATGTATCCTCGAATTGACCCAACCAGGCCGATTGATCCTGGGTTTTCCGACCGAAGGGGCTTTACGCTTATCGAGCTGATCTCGGTATTGGTCATCATCAGCGTATTGGCATCGGTGCTGGTCCCGCGATATCTTAACATCGACACCACTTCCAGGCTCAGGGCGATCGACGTCGGCGTCGCCGATCTGAACGGCCGCGAGACCCTCACCTGGGCGATGGTGAAGCTCTCCGTGACCGGCTACTTGAACGACCAGCAGGTCTGGGACCAGCTCAAGGTCAACCCCGGCCTGAGCCTGGGGGCCGATTATTCATGGGATGCTCAGCCGACGATCACGGGGGGCTCGCTGCGCTTCAAGAATGAAACCTCGGCGCTGCTCAACCGGAACGCATCCTCTATCGAGATCCCCGGGAAATGGCTGCGCCAGTGAGATAGCCCATCCCCGGTGGGCGGAAAAGAGCGGCCTCGAGGCCGCTCTTTTTTTGTTTCGCGAAAACCGCTTGAATTCCGGCGAAAAGACCTTACCCTGTAAGGCCTGACGCGGCGAAGCTCAGACGATAAGGAACCCAGCGGACATGAAACTCGCAGTGAGTGGCAAAGGGGGCGTGGGAAAGACGACGTTCGCGTCGCTGCTGATCCGCACGCTGAGCGACCAGGGAAAGAAGGTGCTGGCGATCGACGCCGACCCGGATGCGAACCTCGCGGCCGGGCTCGGTATCCAGGACGCCGACCGCATCGTGCCGATCGCCGAGATGAAGGAGCTCATTTTCGAGCGCACCGGGGCCCAGCCGGGAACGGTCGGCGGCTACTTCAAGCTCAACCCGCGGGTGGACGACCTGCCGGATGCGCTCTCGGCGAAGCTCGGCAACATCAAGCTCATGCGCCTGGGGGGCGTCAAAAAGGGGGGCGCGGGGTGCATCTGCCCGGAGAGCACGCTGCTGCGCGCGCTCGTCATGCACATCGTGCTCCAGCGCGACGAGGTGGTCGTGATGGACATGGAGGCCGGGATCGAGCACCTCGGGCGCGCGACCGCCAAGGCCGTCGACAAGCTCCTCGTGGTGGTGGAACCCGGCCGACGCAGCATCGACACCGCGGCGCACATCCGCCAGCTCGCCTCCGAGATCGGGCTGACGCGCATCGCCGTCATCGGCAACAAGGTTCGCGGGCGCTCCGACGAGGAATTCCTGAAAACCCACCTCCCCGACTTCGATTTCCTGGGCTTCCTGCCCCACCACGACGCCCTGATCGAAGCCGACCTCAAGGGCGTCTCGCCCTACGACGTGGCGTCGCCGGCCAAAGAGGCGGTGGCGGCCATGATCGCGAAGCTTTGACCATTCCCTGAAACCGGGCGCCGATGCACCGATCCTACCGCCGCCGCCGCCCCCCCGGCCGCGACCGCCAAACCGCCGAGCGGCCCTGGTCCGCCGCGGCCGACGCGAGCCTGCGACGGGTCTTCGCCGCCATCGGCGTTCCGGAACCCCGCCCGTTCGTGCCCGACCGCTTCCAGCTCGAAGCGCTTGCGGCCGTGGCGCGCTCCGACTGCCTGGTGACGGCCCCCACGGGGGCCGGCAAGACCTGGATCGCGGAGCAGGCGATCGACCGCGTGCGGCGGGCCGGCGGGAGCGCCTGGTACGCCTGCCCGCTCAAGGCCCTCAGCAACGCCAAGTTCAACGAGTTCGGTGCGCGCTTCGATCCCGAAAACGTCGGCATCCTGACCGGCGACCGCAAAGAGAACCCGCAGGCCCCCATCATCGTCGGCACGACGGAGATTCTGCGAAACCAGCTCTACGACGCGATGCACCGCGGCGAATCCCTGCAGGTCGACATCGTCGTGGTGGACGAGGCGCACTACCTCGGCGACCCGGAGCGCGGGGTGGTCTGGGAGGAGCTCATGATCTACCTCCCGGCACGGATCCCGCTCCTGCTCCTTTCGGCCACCATCGGCAACGCCCACGAGATCGCCGGGTGGCTCTCCGCCATCCGCGGCCGCCCGTGCGCGGTGGTGTCGGAGTCCAACCGGCCGGTGCCGCTCTACCCCCTCTTCCTGCGGCCGGACGGCATGCTGCTTCCGCTGGCCACGCGCGCGGGGAAGGGCGGCCGGAGCCGGATCCACAAGAAGCTCGCGGGCTATCTCGACTCCCGGCGCGGGGCGGACCGCGGCCGGGCGCTGCCGGACTTCGGACGGATCGTCGATCTCCTGCGCCGCTACGATCTCCTTCCGGCCATCTTTTTCATGAAGTCCCGGGCGGACTGCGACCGCGCGCTCGAGCTCTGCCGCCGCCGCGGACCCATCGCGCCGGAGCACGGCCGCCGCTTGGAGGCCCGCATCCGGGAGCTAGCCGCCGAGAGCCCGCGCATCGCCCACCACCGCCATCTCGCCGCGCTCGAGCGCCTGGCCGTGGGCGCCCATCACAGCGGCCAGCTGCCGCTCTGGAAGCAATGCCTGGAGCGCCTCATGACCGAGGGGCTGCTCGACGCCGTCTTCGCCACGACCACCGTCGCCGCGGGGGTCAACTTCCCGGCGCGCACCATCGTCCTGCTGAACTCCGACCGCTTCAACGGCGCGCACTTCGCACCCCTCGACGCCACCGAATTCCACCAGATGACCGGCCGCGCCGGCCGCCGCGGCATGGACCGCATCGGCTTCGCGATGGCGCTTCCCGGGCGCTTCATGGACCTGCGGCGCGTCGTGGAGCTTCTCGACGCGCCGCCCTCGGATGTCGAGAGCCAGATCCGCATCAATTTCTCGATGGTCCTGAACCTGCTGCTCTCCCACACCCCCGGCCAGGTCGAGGAGCTCCTCGAGCGCTCATTCGCCGGCTGGCGCCTCGCCGCGCGCGGCGCGGGGCGCACGGTCGCGCCAAAGCCGCGCCTGTGGCCGGACTTCCTGCGGCACCTCGAGTTCCTGCGCGAGAAGGGGTACGTGGACGCGGCCGGCGGGCTGACGGACGAGGGGCGCTGGGCCTCGCGGCTGCGCGTCGATCAGCCGCTGTTGATCGCCGAGAGCTTCCGGGCGGGGGTCTTCCCGCAGCGCGACGCCCGGGGGCTTGCGGCCCTCATGGCGGTCTTCGTCAACGAGAAGGAGTCCGACAGCCGCCTGGACAAGCGCCTGGCCCCCAACCCGCTCCTGAAAGCGTACGGCCGCCTGGCGCGCCGGCTCTCCCCTTTCGTGGAGGAGATGCAGGCCCGCGGGTTCGAAACGCGGCCCTTTTTCCTGAGGCCGGCGGCGGCGCTTTTCGCCTGGGCGGGCGGCGGGGAGTGGGAACGGGTGGTGGCGCTCGCGGAGATGGACGAGGGGAATCTCGCGACGCTCATCCTGCGGACGGCGGACAACCTGCGCCACGTGCGCGCCCTCGCCGCGGAGTTCCCCGAGGCCGCGGCGGCGGCCGAGCGCGCCCTCGACCTGATTCTGCGGGACCCGGTGGCCGCCGAAATCCCCGGAGGGTAGCGGTCGTGGGAAAAATAGGCCGTCAGGGGCGGGGGGCGTCCAGGATCTCGCGGATCTTCAAGGAAAGCTGCCCTAGGTTGAACGGCTTCTGGATGAACCCGTTGCAGCCGCGGGCCATGATCTGGGACGCCTGCCCGTTGATGCTGTATCCGCTCGAGAGCAGGACCTTGAGGCCGGGATCGATTTCCTTCAGCCGGTCGTAGGTTTCGCTTCCCCCCATCCCGGGCATGATCATGTCCATGACAACGAGGGCGATCTCCGCGCGCCGCTCGCGATAGAGCGCGATCGCTTCCGGTCCGCTCCGGGCGGCGATCACCGTGTAGCCGAGCTCCCGCAGCAGCCCGCCTCCGACCTCGATGATCATCTCCTCGTCATCCACCAGAAGCACGGTTTCGCTCCCCTTCTGAACGGCGGGGGCGGCCGGCGCCCCCTCCCGCTCCGGCGCGCGCGGGGAGGCCGGCAGGTAAAAATTGAAGGTCGTTCCCTGGCCCTTTTCGCTGTAAACGTTGATGTGGCCGCCGTGGCTCTTGACGACGCCGTAGACCGAAGCGAGCCCGAGACCGGTCCCCCGGCCCATCTCCTTCGTGGTGAAAAACGGCTCGAAGATCCGCGAGAGATCCTTCCGGTCGATCCCGACCCCCGTGTCGGAGACCGACACCTTCACGAACCGGCCCGGGGTGAAGGCATAGGGCTGAACGTAGTTTTCCGTGATGGTCACGTTCTCGGTCGCGAGATAGAGGTCGCCGCCGTTCGGCATCGCCTGCCAGGCGTTGACGCAGAGGTTGAGCAGCGCCTGTTCGATCTGGCCGCGGTCCACCTCCACGGTCCAGATCTCCTTGGCCAGCTGCAGGTGCACCCGGATCTCCTTCTTGGTGCGGGCGAAGAGCGAAGCCGTGCGGGCGACCAGCTCGTTCACGTCCGAGGCCTTCACGTTGTACTTGCCGCGGCGGGCGAACCCGAGAAGCTGCCGCGAAAGTTCGGTGCCGCTCTCGACGTAGCGCTCGATGGCCTTGATCTTCTCCCGAAGGGCGTGGCCGGGCTCGAGCTTGAGCTCCATGAGCGACGCGTTGCCCTGGATCCCCATGAGGATGTTGTTGAAGTCGTGGGCGATCCCGCCGGCGAGGGTCCCGATCGCCTCCATTTTCTGGGCCTGCTGCAGCTGGAGCTCAAGCTTCTTGCGTTCCTCCTCGACCTGGCGGCGTTCGGAGACGTCGCGCACCACACCGCGGAAGCCCGCCGGCCGGTTCGCGCCGTCGCGGATCAGCGATACGGAGAGTTCGAGGTTCTTGCGCGCGCCGTCCTTCCGCAGAATGTCGTAGCCGGGAAGAGCCGTCGGCTCGCCGCTCTTCCGCACGTGTTCCAGGGCCTGCTCGACCGCGGGGGCGACATCCTCGGCGGTGAAGTCGAAAGCGTTCATGCCGCGGAGCTCCTCGGCCTCGTAGCCGAGGATGCGGACGAGCGGCCCGTTGAAGAACCTCAAGTTCCCGACCAGGTCGATTTCGAAATAGCCCTCCTCGATGCTCTCCAGGATGTTGCGGTACTTCTCCTCGCTGGCCCGCACGGCCTCGTCCGACTCGCGCACCTTGTTGACGGTGTACTGGATGTGGGAGCCGAAAATCGCGAAGAGGCACAGGACCAGGATGCGCGTCCAGGTCTCGAACATGGTCGGACCGAGGAGGTGCTGGATGAAATTCGCCTCCGGGGCCAGGAAGAAAAACATGAACGACTCGCAGACCCAGTAGAAACAGGCGACGCCGATGCCGGCGATCAGAATCGAGTTCAGAATGCGGTCATGCTGGCCCTGGTCCTTCATTCAATACCCCTGAAGGGGATAGTATTGCGGAATCAGCAGGTTATATTTATATGGGTACACCAAAACCCGCTGCATGTCAAATTTTCTTTTTCCGGCTTTCCGCGGGCGCCCCGCGTTGCCAAGGCCGCCGGATTCAGTTATGCTTCCGGCATGTCTTCTGAAATCCGCTCCGCCTCGGCGGGCTTCCTGTTGCTCGCCGCCGCCGCCGCGGTCTGCGTGCTGGTCTACGCGCGCGCGCTGGACGGACCGTTCGTCTTCGACGACGCGCCGAACATCACCGAGAACCGGCACCTCCGGATCCGGTCGCTCTCCCCGGGGGCGATCGCCGCGGCGGCCTTCGAAAGCCCGATCCGCACGCGGCCGCTCGCCTATGCAAGCTTCGCCCTCAATTACTACTTCGGGGGGATGAACCCGGTCGGCTTCCGGTTGGTCAATCTCCTGCTCCACATCGGCAGCGGCCTCCTCGTCTATGCCCTCGCCCGCACCATGCTGCGCACCCCGGCCCTCGAATCGCTCTGCAGGCGCCTCGGCCGGGACGCGGAGCTCGCCGCGGGCCTGGCGGCCGCCCTCTGGCTGCTGCACCCGCTGCACACCCAGTCGGTCGCCTACATTGTCCAGCGGATGAACGGCATGGCGGCCTTTTTCTACCTCGCCGCCGTGCTCGCCTTCGCCCGCGGGCGGCTTGCGGAGCGCCCCCGCCGCCGGGCGGCGCTGTTCGCCGCCTGCGCCGCCTCGGCGCTGCTCGCACTCGCCTCGAAGGAGATCGCCGCGACCCTTCCCGTCTTTCTCCTGCTCACCGAGTGGGTTTTTTTCCAAAACGCCGATACCGCCTGGCTTCGACGCCGGCTGCCGCTGCTGGCGGCGGCCGCGGGCGCCCTGGCCGTAATCGGATGGATCTACGTCGGCGGCGCCGGCGCGATCGAGCGGGTTCTCGGGCCCTACGCCGGCGGGGGGCCGGGTGCCGGCGAGCGGATGCTCACGCAGCTGCGCGTCGTGGTCTTCTACGTGAGCCTCATGCTGTGGCCGCACCCGGCGCGCTTGAACCTCGACCACGACGTCGTCTTTTCCCGCTCGCTCGTCGATCCCGCGTCGACGGCGCTCGCGCTCGCCGCCATCCTGGCGGCGGCTGTTGCCGCGGCGCTCGGCGTTCGGCGGCAGCCGCTCGCCGCCTTTGCGGTTTGGTGGTTCCTCGGAAACCTTGTCATCGAATCCTCGGTGCTCCCGCTCGAACCGATGTTCGAACATCGCACCTACCTGCCGTCGGTCATGCCGGCCGTCGCCGCGGCGGCGCTGTGGGTGCGCTATTTCCCCCACCGGCGGGCCGGTGTTCTCCTCGCCCTATGCCTGGCCGCGCTGTGGGCCGGATGGACCGCCCAGCGCAACCTCGTCTGGCAGGACGACGAGGCCCTGTGGGCGGACAGCCTGCGGAAGTCCCCCGCCAAGTCGCGGCCTTACAACAACCTGGGGGGCGCATTGATCCGGAAGGGGCGCTTCGAGGAGGCGCTGCCGCTGCTCGAGAGGGCGATCGCGATCCGGCCGCATTACGCCGATGCGCTCTACAACCTGGGCTTCGCGCTGATGCGCCTCGAGCGCATCGAAGCGGGGGCCGGCTACATCCGCGAATCGCTGCGGCTCGACCCGAAGAACACCATGGCGCGGAACAACCTCGGGATAGCCTGCATGATGACCGGAGACCTCGCGGCCGCCGAGGAGCACTTCCGCGAAACGGTCCGGATGCGGCCGGACGAGGCGCCCGGCCGCAACAACCTCGGGGTGGCGCTGAACCGCCAGGGGCGCCATGAAGAGGCCGCGGCGCAGTTGACCGAGGCGATCCGGATCAACCCCCGCTACGCGGAGGCCTACAACAACCTGGGGATCGCGCTGAGGGAGATGGGCCGGCTCGCGGAGGCCGTCGAGCGGTTCCGCCACGCGCTGCGCCTTCAGCCCGACTACCCCGCCGCCCGGCGGAACCTGAGCGAGACCGAGGCCCGGATGAAGCCCTCCCCGGATGGCGCACCGAAATAAAAAAGGGATGGCGGCCCGGAACGGCCCCCATCCCTTATCAGGCGTGCGGATATCTCTCCGCCGGCGGCGGATTACTTCTTGAACTTCTTCCGTCCGTAACCGGCGAGCCCGAGGAGCCCGCTGCCGAGGAGCAGCATCGTCGCCGGCTCGGGCACCGGGGCGGCTTCATACTTGAAGTTGGCCCACACCTCGGCGCAGCCGGGGGTGCCGAACCACTCGTCGGAAAGGGCGATCGAGAAGAGGCCGG
Source organism: uncultured Desulfatibacillum sp. (assembly GCA_964573635.1). GTDB lineage: Bacteria > Desulfobacterota > Desulfobacteria > Desulfobacterales > SpSt-501 > SpSt-501. The sequence goes on from CAZNKG010000028.1 coordinate 43,392, forward strand.
TGCCGCCGAACGAGAAGAGGGCCGGCCCGTCCCATCTCACCCGGCCGATGTCGAGCAGCCAAACGCCGTCGGTCTTGCCGGTCACGACGCCGTCCACCTCCGGCGAGGAGAAATTGAACGTAACCGAAATGGGATAGTTCTTGGTGTCGTCGCTCAGGTTGACGGTGGTCTCACGCGTTCCGATCTTGAACAGCTTGAAGCTCTCGGTGTCCCCGACCTCATAATTCCCGCCGGCCGGGGTGGCGAGGATCGGCGACCAGTAGAGAACGAGCCCCGGATCCTTGTCCCTCAGGCTGACGTCGTAGGAGTCGAGCTGGAAAAGCAGCGCCGAGGAATTCCCGGCAACGCCGAGCGCCGCAGCCACCACGAGGAAGGCCATTAACAGCTTTTTCATGTTCATTGTCTCCCGATTAAGGTTGTGTTGATGGATAGCGCCTCGAAACGAGTCGATGCTCTCCACTGCTTGCTGCCTGTCCGCCTTTCACCTCCCTCCACGAAGGTATTCCCCTCTCCAGTATCCGCTCCGCCCGCCCCGAATCCGCCGCCCGACCATTTCTTGTTACTGCGGCCGCTCGTCCGCGGACGTTTGATTCACTGCTTACTGACACCGCCTTTAGCAACATGGATGCCAGAAATGACGAGCCGCAAAAGAAAAGGGTGGCGATTATTTCTTTATTTTTTATCAGTATGTTGCAAGCGAAAAATAATACAAGGGAAAGATGGCGGACGCTTCCTTAGAGGAGGCAGGACCACTTAAACTCAATCCCAGTGCTTAAACCCCATACTTATGTCACCTAAAGGTAACAGCCTCCAGGAAGGCGAAGCGGTCGGTGGGGCTCGGCTTGAAAAAACCGAAAAGCGTGGGGCGGCTGATCCCACAAAAGGCAAGAAACCATAATGCCCTGGGGATGAGAAGCTCGGATTGGCCATCAGGACCGCGCCACATTGCACCAACGATCGGGTATTGCGGCAGGCGGTTGCTCTTTAATGAGATTGCGAGGCCCAACGTTGCGGCTGACCCGCCCCCGCAGGCGGGTGAAGCCCGGCGGAATGGGCCGGGTCGAACTGCGGGTTAGGCCGACATAGCTCGATGCTCATGCCGAGAACTCGATCGATAGGCCAGGAAGTGAAATACCTTGTAGATCGGTGCGCCACGTTTCGCCAGCATGGACTAACTGCGCGGCGGTGATCGTCCCGGTTGTCACGATCTCTCCAGTCTGCAAGGGCTTGCAATCAGGCTGCTTGGCCAGTATCGATATCAGGTGGGTGATGGCGGAAAGTGGGTTTCCCAGGACATTCGCGCCCCTGGCTGTTTCAACGTGGCGATTGCCACATGATAGAATAAGGGTGAACGACTCAAGCGCGTTAATGACATCAATCCCGAGCCTATCCAAAGGTTGCGGGGCGCGGTGGACCCCATTGTTTGGACAGCCTGAGAGGTGGGATAAGCTATGAATCAGCAGCTGGGGTTGGGTAAGAAGCATCAGGCTGCCTCTGCGATCGGGTTAGAATAACCCTCATAGTAGACCTTTTCCGCCGTTCGATCGCGAAGAGCCCACCCGTGCCGCCGGATAGGTAGCGGGCGTGAGCGTAATGGTTCCAATCATTTTTTACATGAGGAAGAGTTAAATGAGACTATCCGAGTTCGAGTCGAAGCGCGGTAGTCTTGAGGATATAGTGAGTTAGGGCATCGATCCGCTCGCCCGTTTTCTTGATCGGCAGGCGCGCGAGATCGAGGATTTGGACGGGGGACGAAGAGTCCCTGATGTTCTTCGTCCAATAGCTGAACTGAAAGACGCCCTGCTCCGGTTTGAGCGGCCGGGAGGAAAGTGGATGCCCCCGCCAGGGTGAGTCAGTTCCCCCAGACGCTGGGGCGAGGAAGCCCGAACCGGGAGGCATAAAGCTTCCCGGCTCGGGCTTTGCTTTCTTATTGCGGCCGCGAGCGTGTGGCGACCGCAGGGCGGACCGCGTCGCGATCAAAAGAGATTTCAGTCTATCCCGGGCCCGGAGCCGCTCTTCATGTCGACAGTTTGGCTTATAGCTTTTGAAAAGCGGGGAGAATTTTGGATTCACTGAGGGGCAAAGGCAAGAATAAATGGCCCAAGCACATTGGTTAAGCCATTGTTATTATGAATGGTGCCGGAGGCCGGACTCGAACCGGCATGTCCTTGCGGACGGAGGATTTTGA
>CAZNKG010000029.1:0-40099 GCA_964573635.1 uncultured Desulfatibacillum sp.
ATGCTGAAGATACTCGGGATTCATCTTACAAAGTACGCTTTAGTCGGATGAACCAAAAGAAACGATCCCTTGCCTTCAAACTCATCGCCGGCGGCATCTTGATCGCCCTCATCCCCGTGGCCGCAATCGGCGCCTACGCACTGTGGAAATCAACCGGTTCGTTGACCGCACTCTCCCGGGAACGCGTCGTCGTCACCGCCCGCAACCTCGCCGCGATGGTCGATCTCGTTCTCTCCGAGGAGGTGAAGCTCCTCTCCGAGCAGGCCGCGCGGACCGGCCTCAGGCAGGCTGCGGCCCGCGTGCGCGACGTCGGCGTGGATGCCGCTTCCGATGAGATCGCTTTTCTCAACCGCGAACTCTCTGCCTCGCAGAAGGCCCTCGGCCAGGACTACGAGCTTCTGATCCTCGTCGGCCTGGAAGGCAAGGTCTTCGCCGACGGTGCCGGCGGCGCGCAAAAAGGCGTCGACATCGCCAATCGTCCCTACTTCCAGAAGGCCAAGGGCGGGGAGACCGCGATTTCGGAGCCGGTCGTCTCCCGCGCCTCAGGCAGTCTCGTCCTCCCGATCGCCGTTCCGGTGAAGGACGAGCAGGGGAAAACGGCCGGCGTGCTGGCGAGCGTCCTGCGGATCGGCTTTCTCACCGACAAGATCCTCGACGTGAAGATCGGGAAAACCGGCTACCCCTTTATCGTCAACGCCGCCGGCCTCACGATCGCGCACCCGAACAAAGAACACATCCTCAAGACCGACATCAGCCAGATCCCCGAGATGGCGGCACTCTACAAGGCGTTCGGCACGTTGAAAGTCGGCGTCGAGGCTTACCGCTACAAGGGGGTGGACAAGATCGCGGGCTTTGCCCCTGTTGCGCTCACAGGCTGGAGCCTGGCCGTCACCCAGGACGAGGCCGAGTTCCTCGAAAGCGCCCACGACATCCGCAAGGCCGTCGCCCTGGGCGGAGGCCTCTTTCTCGCCGTGACCGTGCTCTCGGTCTTCTTCTTCGCCCGCTCGCTTTCGCGGCCCATCGGCCGTGTGGTCGATCTCGTCCACACCGGCTCCGAGGAGGTCGCCGCCGCCTCCTCCCAGGTCTCCTCCTCCAGCCAGAGCCTCGCCGCCGGCGCCTCCGAGCAGGCGGCCTCCATCCAGGAGACCTCGGCTTCGCTCGAGGAGATCTCCTCCATGACCAAACAGAATGCGGCCCATGCCGCCCAGGCAAACGGCCTCGTCTCCGAGGCCAACGAGATCATCGAGCGCGCCAACCGCTCCATGGCCCAGCTGATCGAGGCCATGCGCGAAATCTCCTCCTCGAGCCTCGAGACCCAGAAGATCGTCAAGACGATCGACGAGATCGCCTTCCAAACCAATCTCCTCGCCCTGAACGCCGCCGTCGAGGCCGCCCGCGCCGGCGAGGCCGGGGCCGGCTTCGCCGTCGTCGCCGACGAGGTGAGAAACCTCGCCATCCGCGCCGCCGAGGCCGCCCGCAACACCTCCTCCCTCATCGAGGGCTCGGTCAAGCGCATCCAAGACGGCACCGGATTGGTCGACACCACCCACACCGCCTTTGCCGAGGTCGCCCAAAGCGCGCGCAAGATCGCCGATCTCGTCGCCGAAATCAACGCCGCCTCGAACGAACAGGCCCAGGGCATCGACCAGATCAACAAGGCGGTCTCCGAGATGGACAAGGTCGTGCAGCAAAACGCCGCGACCGCCGAGGAGTCCGCCTCGGCCTCCGAAGAACTGAACGCCCAGGCCGAGCAGATGAAGGCCGCCATCGCTGAGCTCGTCGCCATCGTCGGAGGAAACACCTCCCTCGGAAAGGAGCGCTCATCCGAGAAACGGAAGGAGGAAACCGCCCCGTCCGAAAAGGCCTCCTCCGCAATCCAGCGGATCGCATCCAAGGCAAAGCCGAAAGCGGCTCAAAAAGCCGAAGAGCTGATCCCCATGGCGGACGACGACGATCTCAAAAACTTCTAGCCGAAAAAGAATTGCCGCTCTGCCCGGGAAAAGGGGCTGCGGCAGGGAGAGACGCATGGAAGGGGAACCGGCATCCGCTCTCGATCAGTCGGGAAAGTATCTGACCTTTACCCTTCTCAACGAACACTTCGGCGTCATGCCCATCACCTTCGTCCCGCAGACGCCCGCCCATGTGAAGGGCGTCATCAACCTGCGCGGCAAGGTGATCCCGGTGGTCGATCTGCGGCTTGCCTTCGGGCTCGAGCAGAAGGACCATGTCGAGCGCACATGCATCATCGTGGTCGAGGTGACATGCGAGGGGAGTGTCATCCGGGTCGGTATCGTTGTCGATAGGGTCTCCGAGGTCATGCATCTGCGCGCCGAAGATATCGAGCAAGCCCCCGCCTTCGGGGGAGGCGTCAAGACGGAGTCCATCCTGGGCATGGCGAAGAGCAGCGACGGAGTGAAGATCCTGCTCGACATCGACCGCGTTCTGACAAAGGATGCCTCCGAAAGCCTCCTCCAGCAGATGGCGGCTTGAAGGATGATCGAACGCAGCCGGACGATAATGCGCCGCTGACGGAAGCCGTTTACCGGACGGCTCAAGGCCCGGCAGCCTTCCCGCCGATCGGGAAAGATGCCGGGCCTCTTTTTTTGCAGCCGGCGAGCACCGGGGGTGAACCGGCAAGGAAAATAGGCAACTTGGATTCTTGAAGCCGGGCTTTCGGCTCGCGCAGTTCCGGTTCGACCATCTGCTTGTGCTGCTTGGCGCTCAGGAGCGAACCTTCGTGCTAAAAAATTGTTTTTCACCTTCAACTGGCCGATCTGCCGGTAGAGCCCATCGAGCCGGCCTCGAGCTGCCTGCGGGATTTGTTGTTTTTGTCGGATAGCTCGGCAGCGCCCTCCAGCAGCTGCCGCTTCCAGGCCGAAATCATGGTGGGGTGGACTCCGAAGCGACTGGATAGCTGTGCGATGGTCTCCTCGTTTTGCATGGCGGCCAAGGCGACCTTGGCCTTGAACTGGGCACTGTGTTGTTTGCGTTTCTGGCTCATCTCAGATCCTCCTTCAAGGGTCTGATTCGTAGCTTGCCACACTGTCCATTTTTTGGGGGCCACTGCCTTCAACCGGCGGCGGCATGCACGCCCGCTATGACAAGGTTGAGGGTCCCGACCTTTTAGAGGCGATTGACCGAATGGAGAAGGTTTTTTCCGCAAATGGTGGCCCAAAGGCAAAATCAAAGAAGTGAGCCGGGAGTCTATCAAACAAAAAAATAAACAAAAATAAAAACCCGCCCTAACCTTTTGATTAGAGCGGGTTTTATTTGGTGCCGAAGGGGAGACTCGAACTCCCACGGGGGAACCCCCACTAGACCCTGAACCTAGCGCGTCTACCAGTTCCGCCACTTCGGCACAAAAGAATTGATTTGTGCTTCGAGCTGAATTACATATTGGATTTCCTCGAAGCTGTCAAGCGGATTGTGGCGCAATGGAAGCCGGTAGAATGCAGCGCATATTCGACGTGAACGCCATCCGGGAGCCATTTAAACGGGCGGTGGTGACGATCGGGAATTTCGACGGGGTCCATATCGGTCACCAGGCGCTTTTCTACGAGGTGATCGAGCGCGCTTACCTGGTCGACGGGACCGCGGTCGCCGTGACCTTCGATCCGCACCCGCTCCGGCTGCTCCAGCCTGAAAGCCGCCTGCCGCTCATCACCCCTTTCGAGCAGAAAGCCGAGCTGATCGAGCGCTCGGGGATGGACGTCCTCGTCTGCATCCCCTTCACCCGGGAGTTCGCCGCCCTCCGGGCGCGGCAGTTCGTGGAGGATCTGCTGGTTCGGAAAATCGGCATGAAGGCGATCGTCGTGGGCGAGGACTACACCTTCGGGAAAAACCGGGAGGGGACCGTCGCCATGCTGCAGGCCATTGCGCCGCAGCTCGGCTTCGAAGTCGTCGTCACCGGGACCATCGGGGCCGTCAAGGGCCTGGCGGCGCGGGTGAGCAGCACCGCCATCCGCGAGCTCGTTTTCAACGGCGACATGGAGGCCGCCCAGAAGATGCTCGGGCGCCCCTACCAGGTCCGCGGCCGGGTGGTCACCGGACGAAACCGCGGCGGCCGCCTCCTGGGGTTCCCCACCGCGAACCTTCAGCTCCTGGACGAGCTCTGCCCCAAGACCGGAGTTTACGCCGTCAAGGTCGAGGTCGGCGGCGCGCTTCACCCGGGGGTGGCGAACATCGGCTACAGCCCGACCTTCGACGACCACCAGTTCACCGTGGAAGTCCACATCCTGGATTTCGACCGGCCGATCTACGGTGAGAAGATCCACGTCAATTTCGTCAAGCGCATCCGCGACGAGATGAAATTCGCCTCGCTCGATGACCTGAAGCGGCAGATCGGGGAAGACATCCAGACGGCCCGGCAGATCCTGGCCGCCGCCAACTGCGTTTAGCGCGGGCCCGGAAGCCGAAAAACCGTCGATGAAAAAAAAGCTCGCCATATCCCTGATCACGGGAACGCTGATCTCCGCCGGCGCCCTTTTTCTTGCCTTCCGCAACGTGCCGGCCGGCGAGCTGTGGCCCTCCTTCGCCATGATCCGCTACGGCTGGGCCTTTCCGGCCGTCCTGCTCGTGGGGTTCGCGTTCTTCATGCGGGCGGTGCGCTGGCAGATCATCGTGGGCTCCGCCTACCGCATCGGACTCAAGCAGGCCTTTCATCCGTTGATGATCGGCTTCATGATCAACTGCGTGCTCCCGGGGCGGGTGGGGGAGCTCGCGCGCCCGGCGATCCTCAGCCAGCGCGACAAGGTGCCCTTCGCCACGGGGCTGGCGACCGTGGCCGTCGAACGGGTGTTCGATCTCGCCATGCTGGTGCTCTTTTTCGCCCTGCTGCTCACGGCCGTGCCGATCGACCCCGAGCTGACGATCGAGTTCGGCGGATACCGGTTGAACCGGCTTCAGCTCGAATCGGCCTTCGACGGCATGGCGGCGCTCGGGCTCGCGCTGGTCGTCGGCCTCATCGCGCTCAATATCGGCGCGGTGCGGGGCGTCGTCGCGGCCCTGCTCCGCCGGGCGCCGGAATGGCTCCTATTCCTGAGCGCGGAGACCCGCCGCCGGCTGGCGGAGCGCGTCTCCGAGCCCCTGGTGCGGCTGGTCGACCGGGTGGCGGACGGGTTTCTCCTGATTCGGCGGCCGCGGCGGGTCGCCGGCTGCATCCTCGCGAGCGCACTCATCTGGTTGAGCCACGCGCTCTCCTATTACGTCTTTGCGCTGGGGAACCCCGCGATCCCGCTGTCGTTTTTGCAGCTGAGCGCCACGATGATCATCATCATGTTCTTCATCGCCCTCCCCTCGGTTCCCGGCTACTGGGGGCTGTGGGAGGCGGGCGGGGTCTTCGCGCTCGCGCTGTTCGGAGTTCCCGCCCGCGACGCGGCCCCCTTCACGCTCGCAAACCACGTGATCCAGATCCTGCCGGTCGTGGCCCTGGGGGCGGTCTCGGCGATCGTCACCAGCATCAACGTGCTGCAGATCTCCTACGGCGCGGAAGCGCGGTGATGCCCCGCGGGCTTGAACTTGCAAGGGGGGCGACCATACCTTAGGAACCATGGCGACGCTCGAGATCCTGAAATACCCGAACCCCTTCCTCTCCAAGGCCGCCAAGCCGCTTCAAAACATCGACGGCCGGGTGCAGGCCCTGATCGACCGCATGGCGGAGACCATGTACGCCGCGCCGGGCGTGGGGCTCGCGTCGGTGCAGGTCGGCTGGGGCGAAAGCCTGCTGATCTATGACATCGCCCCGCGCGATGAGGAGCGGCGGCTCCACGTTCTGGTCAACCCCCGCATCGTCGCGAGCGAGGGCGAAATCCTCTCGAGCGACGAGGGGTGCCTGAGCGTCCCGGACTACCGCTCGGATGTGAAGCGCGCCGAGCGCATCCTGGTCGAGGGGGTCGACCGCGAGGGAAACCCCGTGCGCCTCGAGGCCGAGGGGTTCCACGCCATCGTCCTGCAGCACGAAATCGACCACCTGAACGGCCGGCTCTTCATCGACCGGATCAGCTCGCTCAAACGCGAGCTCTACAAGCGCCGGCTGCGCAAAGCGCTGCGGGAAGAGGCATGACGAAGCGACTCAGAATCGTTTTCATGGGGACCCCGGATTTCGCCGTGCCGTCCCTCGAAGCGCTCAAGGCCGCCGGCCACGAGATCGCGCTCGTGGTGACCCAGCCCGACCGCCGGCAGGGGCGGGGCCGGCAGCTGGATGCGCCGCCGGTCAAGAAGGCGGCGCTCGCCCTGGGGCTGCCGGTGGAGCAGATCGCCTCGATCCGCGACGAGGCTCTCCACGCCAGGCTCCGGGAGACGCGGGCCGACTTCTTCGTCGTCGTCGCCTTCGGCCACATCCTGATCCCAAAGGTGCTCGCGATTCCGAAGCACTGCGGCATCAACGTGCACGCCTCGCTGCTTCCCAAGTACCGCGGCCCGGCCCCGATCCACTGGGCCCTGATCAACGGCGAGACCGAAACCGGCGTCACCATCATGCGCATGGACGAGGGGCTCGACACGGGCGACATCCTGCTCGCCGCCCGGGAGACGATCCGCAGCGACGACACCACCGCCACACTCCACGACCGGCTGGCGCACCTGGGCGCCGGCCTCCTCGTGCGGGGCCTCGCGGGTCTGGCCGCCGGCACCTTGACCCCCGTCCGCCAGGACAGCGCGGCGGCGACCTACGCGCCGCTCTTGAAGAAAAACGACGGGCTGATCGATTGGCGCAAGCCCGCATGCAAGATCGAGTCCTTCATCCGCGGCATGACGCCCTGGCCCGGCGCCTTCACGTTTCATGGAAACAAGCGCCTCAAGGTCTTCCGCGCGACGGTGGTGCCGGCCCAGAGCGGGGAGGCGCCGGGGCGGGTCCTCGACAGCGGCCCCCAAGGGCTGCTGGTCGCCACCGGCGAAGGCTCTCTCGGCATCACCGAAATCCAGGGGGCGTCCGGAAGCCGCCTGTCGATCGGCGAGTTCCTGCGAGGAAACCGCATCCCCGCCGGGGAGATGCTCGGCTGAGGCACCCTCCCCTCCTCTTTCTTCTCGGAGCCAGGCATGACCGCAAAGCGGAAGCCGCTGAACCAGGCCGCGGATGCGCGGACGCTCGCCGTGCGCGTGCTGAACGCGCTCGAGTCCCCCGGAGCCCGCCGCACCCTGGATGACCTGCTCGCCGAGGTCGAGGGCCTGCCGGCCGTGCGCCTGCGCCGCGACCGCGCCCTGCTGAACGCAATCGTCTTCGGGGTGCTGCGGGCCCGCGGCCGCCTCGACCACATCCTCTCCCGCGTGTCGAAGATCCCCTGGAGCAAGGTCGACCTCCCGGTCAAAAACGTTCTGCGCGTCGGGCTATTCCAGATGACCGACTTGAGCCGCATCCCGGCCTCGGCCGCTGTCAACACGTCGGTCGACATCGCCCGTGCCGGCGCTGCCCCGCACGCCGCCGCCTTCGTCAACGCGGTCCTGCGCAAGGCGGCCGCGGCGCACGCCGCGATCCCGTTCCCCGACCCGGCGGCCGATCGCATCCGCGCGCGCGCCGTTTGCGGCTCGCTTCCGGAATGGCTCGCCGCGCGCTGGCTCGACCGCTACGGCGCGGAGAAGGCCGATGCCCTGATCGCGGCCGTGAACGCGGTCCCGCCGCTTACGCTCCGGGTAAACACCCTGCGCGCGGGCCGCCCCGAGCTGATGGCGGCGCTGGCGGACGAAGCCGAGCGGGTCGAGCCCTCGACCGTGGCGCCGGATGGGGTGCTCGTCTGGGGACTCGAGCGGCACCTCACCGCGACCCAGCCCTTCCGGGAAGGATGGTTCCAGGTCCAGGACGAGGCGGCCCAGCTTGTCGGCCTGCTCCTCGACCCCCGGCCCGGCGAGGCCGTGCTGGACGCCTGCGCGGGACGGGGCGGGAAGACCGGGCACATTGCCCAGCTCATGCGCGACCAGGGCCGGTTGACGGCCGTCGACCGCCACCCCGGCCGACTGGAGCAGCTCGCCGGAGAGCTCAAGCGCCTCGGGATCCGCTGCACCGCGACCCGCCTGTGGGACTGGGAGGGGGCCGCCCTTCCCGACGCGCTCGGCCGCTTCGACCGGGTCCTGCTCGACGCCCCCTGCTCCGGGCTGGGGACGCTGCGCCGCAACCCGGACATCCGCTGGCGCGCCTCCGAAAGCGAGCTCGCGCGCCACGCCCGCATCCAGGGCCGGTTGCTCGAACGGGCCGCCGCCTACGTCAAGCCCGGGGGGACGCTCGTCTACGCCGTCTGCAGCCCCGAACCCGAGGAGACCACCGCCGTGGTGGCGGCGTTCCTCGAACGGCACCCCGAGTTTCGACGGGCGCGGGACCCCTCCGGCTTTCACGCGGCGCTCCACCCCTTTCTCGACGCGAGCGGCGCCTTGCAAACCCACCCGGCGGCGGGCTATATGGATGGCTTCTTCGCGGTGAAGCTCGAAATGAGAACCCAGCTCAAGAAAGAGGCGCCATGACCCTGATCGCACCATCGATCCTCTCCGCCGATTTCACCCGCCTGGGAGAGGAGCTCCGGGCGGTGGAGGCCGCCGGGGCCGATTGGATCCACGCGGACATCATGGACGGGCACTTCGTGCCGAACATCAGTTACGGGCCGATGATCGTGGCGGCCGTGCGGCGGGCGACGAAGCTGCCGATCGACGTCCACCTGATGATCTCCGAGCCCGACCGCTACGTGCCCGAGTTCGTCCAGGCCGGGGCGGACTGGATCTCGGTCCACGCCGAGTCCGGGCCGCACTTGAACCGCAGCCTGCAGCTCATCCGCGGGGCAGGGGTGAAGGCGGGCGTGGTGCTGAACCCCGCCACCCCGGTGGCCGCGGTCGAATGGGTCCTCGATGCCGCGGACTACGTCCTCGTCATGAGCGTCAACCCGGGCTTCGGCGGGCAGACCTTCATCCCGAACAGCATCGCACGGATCGAGGCCCTGCGGCGGATGATCGCCGCGCACGGCTCCTCGGCGCTGATCGAGGTGGACGGCGGGGTCGGGCCGCAGAACGCCCGCGAGATCCTCGCGGCCGGCGCCGATGTGCTGGTCGCGGGGTCGGCCGTTTTCGGCAGCGGCGACTACCGCGCCGCGATCCGCGCACTGCGGGGCGGAGCGCCCCGCGGAAAGGAGCCTGCATGACCATGGAACGCGCGCCGGGCAGAAGGGTGCTCGTCGTCCACGGGCCCAACCTGAACCTCCTCGGCCGGCGGGAGCCCGAGATCTACGGCCGGAAGAGCCTCGCCGAGATCGACGCCGGGCTTCAGGCGATCGGTCTGCGCCATGGCGCCGCGGTCGACTGCTTCCAGTCCAACCACGAGGGGGCGATCGTCGACCGGCTTCAGGAGGCGATCGGCGTGGTCGACGGGGTGGTCATCAACCCCGCGGCCTTGACCCACACGTCGATCGCCGTCCGCGATGCGCTCGCCATGCTCGAGGTCCCGGTCATCGAGGTGCACTTGTCGAACATCCACCGCCGCGAGTCTTTCCGCCGCAAATCGCTGATGGCCGCCGTGGCCACCGGGCAGGTGATCGGCCTCGGGCCGATCGGCTACGAGCTCGCCTTAGAGGGGCTGCTGCGCCTGATCGGCGCCGGCCCGGTCGCGGTTTAGCCGCCTAAGGAGGAGTGGTGCCGTCGATTCGGAAAAACCTGCAAGGGCTGCTGGCCATTCTGCTGATCCCCTGCGCCTTAGCGCCCGCCCGCGCCGAAAGCGACGCCGAGAGGCGCGCGCAGGTCGAGGCATTGTACGCGGGCTACCGGAAGGATTTTCCGGAGGTGGTTGACATCGAGCCGCGGGAGGCGATGCGCCTTGCGGCCGAGGGCAAGGCGCTTTTCGTCGACATCCGCGAGGAGCGCGAGCAGCGCGTCTCGATGCTCCCGGGCGCGATCACTGAGCAGGAGCTCCTGAAAAACCTCGACGCCTACGCGGGCAAAACCTTGATCGGCTATTGCACGATCAGCTACAGGAGCGGCAAGCTCGCCCAGCGGCTCAAATCCCGGGGGATCACGCTCTTGAATCTGCACGGCGGGCTCCTCGCCTGGGTCCACGAGGGCGGCAAGGTCTACGACGCGGCCGGCGAAACGCGGCGCATCCACGTCTACGGACGCAAATGGAACCTCGGTCCGCAGGCCTTCACGCCCGTTTGGTGAAGATGGTTTCGGGGGTCGAATGGAAAAAGGGGATTCAGATCGAGTAGTACCTGCGGTAAAGCTGCTCGGCCCGAACGCGGCTCGTTCCGAGGCGGCGGCTGATCAAATAGCTGAATAAAAAAAAGAGCACCTGCCCGAAATTGGATCCCAGGCCGCGGCCGCGCCAGCGCCGCCCGGAGACCACCACCCCCCGGCGCAGATAGACCAGCCGCCCGACCGTTTTCAACCGCAGCGACGCCTCGACATCCTCCATCAGCATGTGATCCGGAAACCCGCCGATCCGCTCTATCGCCGCGGCGCGAAAGAACTGGGCTTGGTTCCCGAAGGCGATTCCAGTCGCAAACGCCCGCAGGTTGTTCAGAAAGCCGATGAATCGACCGCGCCGCCCGAGGGTGTCGAAGGCCATGCCGAAGCATCCCCCCGCCACTTCGGGATGGGAGGCGAGCGCATCGAGGATCCGTCGAGCGCTTCCCGGCCGAAGGATGCTGTCGGCGTGGAGCACCAGGATGATCTCCGCGCGGGCGGCCTCGACGCCCGCCCGGATCTGCCGTCCCCTGCCCTTAGGACTCGAAACGACGCGGGCGCCGCGGCCCTCGGCGAGGCTAACGGTCCGGTCGGTGGATCCTCCGTCGGCGACAATCACCTCGCGGATCGCCTCCTCGCCCGCAAGCGCGCTGAGGCAGCGCTCGATGTTTCCCGCCTCGTTCAGCGTGGGCACGACGACGGCGATCCGGCCGGGGTCCATCCGCGGGCCCTGCCCGGCGACCGGGAGCGGTCTCAGCCGGCCCAGGATCGCGATCGCAAAAAACGGAAGGTATATCGGCATCTTGAGAATCGGAATCTCCTGAAAAACCCCCGTGTGGTACTCGCCCCCCATCACCGGAAAAGTGAAGAGCATGGCCGCCTGGAGATAGATCCACGCCGCCGAGGGAAAGACGCAGGTGAAGGGGGCCATGAGGAGCAGATACCAGGGATGGAGTGTCGGCAGGAGGATGAGCAGGCAGCCGACCCCGAGGCAGGCGGCGCGCAGCCCGTCGTCCTCCGTGAGGAACACCCAGGCCAGGCAAAGCGCCAGCGCCGCGGCTGCGACCCACAGGCTCGCCGGTCCGCAAAGCGCTGACAACACGTCGGTCAGCGCGCCGTTGTAGTGCATGCCGGTGCCGAATCCAACCAGGGGGGTGAAGATTGCCAAGCCCCCGTCGCCGAAGGGTAAATAAAGAACCAACGGCAGCAGCACGGCCGCGCGGCGGAGCCATCCTCCCCTTCCCCGCAGCATGAAGGGGGCCGCTGCGGCGGCGAGGTATTTCGACATCGCCGCAAGGCCCAGCGCGAAAGCCCCCGATGCCGAACGGTGTCGCTCGAGCAGCACCCAGCCGAGACAGAGAAAAAAGAGCTGGAGCGCATCGAGATGGCCCTCGCCGCTGAGGAACACTATCGGAAGCGGGTTGGCGGCATAAAGCAGAAGACGCGAGGGCTCGAGTCCGCGGCTGCGGACGGCGGCGGAGAGGAGCGCGAGGACGCCCAGGTCGAGAAGGCTGAAGGCGAGCTTGAAAACCATCGGCGTCGGGCTCAGGGCGGAGAGCCCCCGAAAGAGGAGGAGCGCCAACGGTGGATAGATGGAGGCGACCGACGGGTGATTGATGCCGGCATGGATCCCCGCCAGCTCCCCGCCGGCAAGGGCGCTCAAACGTAAGTCGTCGGGGGCGAGGAGGTAAGGGTTGAGCCCGTGGCCTTGGAGCGCCCCCTCCCAGATGTAGCGGTAGATGTCGGTATTCGGCGGAAACGCCAACATAAAGGGAAGGCGCCCGGCGAGCCCCACGGCCAAGACCCAGAAAAATGCGCGCCGCCACCCCAGCCCGCGTGGAAAAACCCGCAGCATGAGAAGCATCAGGATGAACCCGGCGCCGTAGAGGCACATGGATGCGACGGGATGCCGCCCGAGCGGGCCGATGGCGGCGAGCAGCCCCATGTCGCCGAGCCAGGCGAGGGCGAAAACAGGAAACCGGACGGTTTTCATGGACCGCCGGCAGGGCCGGATGCTCATTCGTAGTATTCGAGGCCCAGGTGGGTGATCAACTCCTCGCCGCGCATGTGGCGCAGGGTGTTCTTGAGCTTCTTGAGCTGGATGAAGATGTCGTGCTCCGGATAGAGCCCCTCGGCCACCATGGGGCTCTTGTAGTAGAAGGAGAGCCACTCCTGGATCCCGCTCATGCCGGCGCGGGCGGCCAAGTCCATGAAGAGGGCGAGATCGAGCACCAGCGGCGCGGCCAGGATGCTGTCGCGGCAGAGAAAGTCCACCTTGATCTGCATCGGGTAGCCGAGCCAGCCGAAGATGTCGATATTGTCCCAGCCCTCCTTGTTGTCGCCGCGCGGGGGGTAATAGTGGATGCGGACCTTGTGGTAGAATTCCTTGTAGAGGTCGGGATAGAGCTCGGGCTGGAGGATGAATTCCAAGGCGCCGAGCTTGCTCACCTCCTTGCTCTTGAAGGAGCCGGGGTCGTCCAGCACCTCGCCGTCGCGGTTCCCGAGGATGTTGCTCGAAAACCACCCGCTTAAGCCCAGCATGCGGGCCTTCAAGCCTGGCGCGAGGATCGTCTTCATAAGGGTCTGCCCGGTCTTGAAATCCTTCCCGCTAATGGGGATTTTTTTCTTGCGGGCGAGCTCCTGCAGCGCCGGCACGTCGACGGTGAGGTTGGGAGCCCCGTTGGCATACGGGACGCCCTCCATGAGCGCGGCGTAGGCGTAGATCATGCTGGGGGCGATGGCCGGATCGTTTTCCCGAAGTCCCTTTTCGAAAGCATCGATCGTGGCATGCACCGGGCCGTTTTCGATGTAAACCTCGGTGCTCCCGCACCAGACCATGACCAGGCGGTCGACCCCCGTGCGCCGGCGAAAAGCGCGGATATCTTCGCGCAGCTGCTCGGCGAGCTCCATCCGGTTCCGGCCGCTTTTGACATGCGTGCCGTTCAGGCGCTTGACATAATTCCGGTCGAAGACCGCCGGCATCGGCCGGATGGCCTCGAGCTCCGCGCGGATCTTCTCGAGCAGCCCGCCCTCGAGCACGCCGGCGTGCACCGCGGCTTCGTAGGCGTTATCCTCGAAGATATCCCACCCGCCGAATTCGAGCGCCTCGAGGGGGGCGAGCGGCACGAAATCCCGGATCATCGGCACGCGCTTCTCGGTCCGCTTGCCGAGGCGGATGGTCCCCATCTGGGTGAGCGATCCGATCGGCTTCCCCAGGTTCTTGCGCACGGCATAGACCCCGGCCATGAAGGTCGTCGCTACCGCCCCCATCCCGGGGATGAGAATGCCGAGCTTGCCGTCGGCCGGACGGATATCGAAGGCTGATTTCATAAAGTTTTCTTGTCCTTTTGGCGTGTTAGCGCGGATCTTGCTCTATATTGAATCGCCTGTCGGCTGTCAAGGCTTGTTTTCGAAGCACCGGGGGGGGGAGTGTCAGAAAGATCGGGGCGTTCCGGAGCGGCGGTGAACCCGGCAGGCGATCTCCTGCTTGAACAGCCTGAAGCCGAATATCAGGCCGAGCGAGGCCCAGAAACCCGTGGTCAGAACACGGTCTATGCAGGCGATGGCGGCCGCCGCCTCCAGCGGGACCCCCTGCTCCATCAGCACGGCTGCCATGCCGACATCTTTGACTCCCAAGCCTCCCGGTGCCGGCGACAAGTAGCCCATGCTGATCGCGATGGAGACGACGCGCAGGACGGAAACCGGCGGCAGGCTTTGACCCATGAGCTCGAATAGGGCGGAATAATAAACGAGGCTCAAGCCCAGATTCACCAGGGCCAGTGGAACCACCAGGAGCAGGCGCCAGCCCATCTCCCCCAGGTGGGAAGAGATCTCGGAAAGGTATTGCCGCGCCCTTTTCCTTTTGAAGAAAACCGCGGCGGCGGCCGCGAGCAGCGCGGCGGCCGCCGCCCAGAGCTGCGCATGCGCCGCCAAAAGCGTCGCGCCGAAGTAGAGCCCGCCGGCGATCCAAAGGGAGAAGAAAACCACCTCGAGGATGATGAAAATCGCCATCGCCTTGGAGGCCTTGATGGCGGCGTCCCGCGAGAAGTAGGCGGAAAGCACGTAGCCTGTCCCGGTGAAAAGCAGCTTGTTCAGCCCCTGGGCCGTGCAGCACAGCCTCAAGGCCGCAGCGAATGAGACCCCGCCCGCGGCCAGAAAGAAGCCGAAGGCATGATTGAGGACGATGCCCACAAGGCATCCGGCCAGCGTCAGGATCTCCATAAACCGGTCAGCTCAGGCTCTCGCGGCCGCAAGGCCGATCAGGTGGTCGATGATCTGCTTGGACGGAAGGACCTTGGGCGGCGGTGCGGGCGGCACCCGCAAGCGCGGGTAGTTTTCCAGGAAGCGCATCGCCACCCGGCAGTCGGTTCCGCCGACCATGACATTCAATCCGATTCCGTCCATCCGTTCCGTGTGCTTCCGGAGGAGTAGGCACGGCACCCCCAGGCAGGCGCTTTCCTCCTGGATGCTGCCGCCGTCGGTGACGACGAACTCCGCGCGAGCGAGATGATGCAGAAAAGCGCTGTGGGAAAGGATCCTGAGGAGCCGGATGTCGGCCAGCCGCTCGAAAGACGCCTGCAAGCCGAACTTCTTCAGCTGGAGAAGGGTCGGCTGGTGCTGAACGAAGACGACCGTCATCATCCGGGCGATACGCTCGACCAGGTCCCGCACCAGGCCGAGGCGTCGACGCGAAAAGATGTTCTCCATCCGGTGGACGGTGACGAGAGCGTAGGGCCCGGGCGGAACATCCGAACCGGCGGGCTGGTTCAAGCTGAAGGCCAGGGACTCCACCGAGGTGTTCGCCGCCAAAAGGACGCACCGGCTTCCGAGCCCCATGCGGACGAGGTTTTCCCGCGCCCACGGCGAAGGCGCGAAAAGAATGTCGGAAAAGCGCATGGCCGCCAGGCGCACCATCTCCTCCGGAAAAGGCTCCCCGAGGTGGTAGGAGCGCAGGCCGGCTTCGATGTGCGCGACGCGCAGGCCGGCCCGCTTGGCGAGAAGGACCGCGAGAAGCGTCGAGGCCGTATCCCCGTGGACCAGGCAGATTCCCGGGCGCCCCCCGAAGACCTCCTCCCGGAGCCGGTGCCGGTCCAGCCCGCGGCGGGCGAGCCCGACCACCCAGCGCAGACCCTGAGCGAGGCGCACGACATTGCCGCCGGCGGAGAGGACCCTGTCGGGCGCGCGCACGGCGAATTCGCGGCGGAGGTTCCGGGTGATGAGCGCATGCTGGCCGAGGTCCACCAGGTGAAACGGAATGGACCGCTCCTCGAGCGCCCGCAGCACCGGCGCCATCTTGATGAATTGGGCCTTGGTCCCGATGGCGACATGGATCATGCGCCGCGACCCTCGCCCCCGCTCCGGGGATTTCCGCTCGCCGCGGGCGCCCCCTCCTCGGGGTTTCCAGGTCGGCAAGAAAGCTCGCGTCCGGCCCCGACACGCTCAAGCGGCGCGCGCCGCTCCCGGCGTTCGAAGCGCAGCTGGCAGATCTGCTCGGAAATGAGGCTCATCATGAAAATCATCACGGAATTGATGAGCAGCAGCGCGCTCATGTTGGTGAAACGCCCCTGGGTGAAGAAGGTGAAGGCGTAGTTGATCAGGCCGAGCAGCGCCAGCGTGAGGCTCACGGGCAGGAATACCCGCATCGGCGAATAGAGGGTGCATATCCGGATGATGATCATGAAAAAGCGCGCGCCGTCCCGGAAGATCCGGATGCCGCTCTTGCCTGATCGGCGGGTTCGCGCCCGTATCGGGATGTACTTGAGGCTTCTTCCCGTCCGCAGCACCCCCAGGGTCAGGGTTGTGGGATAGGAGTAGGTGTTCGGCAGCAGATAGAGGAATTCGCGTGCCACGCTGGCCTTGACCGCCCGGAACCCGGAGGTCAGGTCTTGGATCGGAAACTGGCTGACGTAGGCGCCGAGCCAGTTGTAAAGGCGGTTGCCGACGGCCCGGCCGAGCGAGGCCTGGCCGCCGTTCGTCCGGGCCCCCACGACCATGTCGAAATCCGGAAAAAGCTCCAGAAAAGACTGGATCTCCCCGGGGTCGTGCTGGCCGTCGCCGTCCATGAACACCAGGAGCTCCCCGGTCGCCGCCCGGATGCCGCTCTTGATCGCGGCGCCGTTTCCGATGTTGTAGGGGTGGCGGTAGACGAGGGCGCCCGCCTCGGCAGCCTCCTTCGCCGTGGCGTCGGTCGAGCCGTCGTCGACGACGATCACCTCGGCCCGCGGGTGCCGGCTGCGCACCTGGCGGACCAAGTCCCCGATGCTGCCGGCTTCGTTGAAGGCCGGGATGATGACCGATAGGCTGGAGTCGTTCATCGCACGCGCTTCCACAATGAACCAGTTTATGCCGAACCTGCCGGATTTGCAAAATTATTATCGCACCCGGCCTTCAAGAAGACCGCGATCAGGCTGAGCGGCGGCCAGGGAAGATGGCGGTCGAGCCGGCGGATCAAGGGCATCAGGAGCTCGAGGACGGCCAGCTGGATCCGGCTGAAGGATCTCCGGCGGAGCACCCGTCCGCTCACGAACCACGGAAGCGAGCCCGCCCGGTTGAACCGCACGAGCTCCTCGAAGCGCAGCCCGCAGGCGCTGGCGAGCTCGCGCAGCATCTTTTCGGTGTAACGCCGCTTGTGCCCCAGAACTTCGTCCAAGGATCCATAGAGCCATGGACCTCCCGGAACGTGAACGATCGCCCGGCCGCCCCCCTTCAGCACCGAAGCGATGTGGTGCAGCGCCTGCCGGTCGTCCTCGAGGTGCTCGATGACGTTCAGGCAGACCACGGTGTCGAAGCTCTCGCCGGAGAGCGCCAGCCCGCCGAGATCGCGCAGGTCGACCAGCGCGGTTTTCAGCCGCGGGTTGTGCGCCTTGAGCCCATCGAGCATCTCCAGGTAGAAGGAGTTGATGTCGGAGGCGAAATACTTCCGCGCGGCCATGAGCTCGGCGGTGATGTTCCCGATCCCGGCCCCGATTTCAAGGACGCAGTCGCCGACATAGGGGCGGATCGTGTCCGCCATCCAGCGGTTGAAGCGCCGCGCCCGGCTGAGCCGGAAGAGGATCTGGCTTTCGAGGGGGTCCGCATTGAAGACGTTGTCGGACAAGCCGAAGCGGGCGATGGCCGCGATCGCGCGCCAGCCGTCCCGCCAGCGGATCTTTTTCCCCTCCGCGTAGGTCCGCCCGGAATAGCGGATGGAGACCTCGTAGATCTTCGCGCGGCGCTTGGCGAGCTTGATGGCGATCTCGGGCTCGATCCGGAAGTCGTTGCTTTCGAGCGGGATGCTCTTGAGCAGCCGCGTGCGCACCGCCTTGTAGCAGGTCTCGATGTCGGTCAGGTTGAGGTTGGAGACCAGGTTGCACAGGAAGGTGATCAGCTTGTTGCCGAGCTCGTGCCGGAAGAGGAGGACCCGCCGGAATTCGGCGGCTGCGAACCGGGAGCCGAAAACGGCATCGGCGCCCTCTTCCAGAAAGAGCGGGATCATCTTGAGGATGTCCCCGGGGTAGTATTCGAGGTCGGCGTCGTGGATGACGGTGACCTCCTGGTCGGCGCAGGCGAGAGCGGTCCGCACCGCCTCCCCCTTTCCGCGGTTGCGGTCGTGGTCAACGAGGCGCCACTCGAAATGCGTGCACCGCCCGCCGTGCTCGCGGATGAAGC
This sequence comes from uncultured Desulfatibacillum sp., assembly GCA_964573635.1. Classification (GTDB taxonomy): domain Bacteria; phylum Desulfobacterota; class Desulfobacteria; order Desulfobacterales; family SpSt-501; genus SpSt-501. Next base: position 17,797 of record CAZNKG010000029.1, read on the forward strand.
GCTCGGCCTCCTCCCGGGTCCTGTCGGTCGAGGCGTCGTTCACGACGATCACCTGGACCCGCTCGAGCAGCGGGCTTTCACCGAGCGCCAGAAGCCTTTTCAGGCTTTCGCCGATCAGGGCCTCTTCGTTGAAGGCCGGCACCAGGACGGATAGCGAGGTCTTGTGCATTCAGCGCTCCGATGGCTGCCCGGCGGAGGCGGAAGAAGATCTCCGGATGGCGATGAGCCGCCAGGACATGCAGAGCGCGGCGGCCGCCATCCCGTATTGAAAGGGCCGCAGCGGGATGGAATACCGTGGAAAGGGAGCCGTCGCGATGTGCACGAGCGTGAAATAGACCGGCACCAGGGAGAGGAGCCTCAGCGCGTCCAGCGCCCGCCGATCCAATATCCGGGAGGCCGCGGGCAGCCAGACCATCAGGCAGCCCAGGCCGCAGAGCACCGCGAGCGGGATATGGAGCCGCCGCATCCAGCGATGGCTCGACTGGAAAAGGGGATCGTCCGCATAGGGGCTCCGGCTCACCGGGTAAATGAACACATCCCCCTGCCCCTGCACGATATCCCAGGACCAGAGCGCCATCGGCTTGCCGACAAGAAACCAGGCGGCATGCTCGCCCGGTTCGCGGGCGAAGCGGCCGCCGATCTCCTCCAGGACGGATCCCAGGTTCCGGGAGATCTCCGGCGAGCGCGGGTCGTGGCGGTAAGGGAAGCCGAACGTTTCCGGCCGGCGGTTGTACATGAAGCCCGGGTAGATCCCGTGGTGAAGCGTGTTGATCATCAACGTGTTGTCGGTGAGCCGTCCGAGGGTGGATAGATTCCGGCCCCACCAGGGAGCCGTCACCAGGACGAAGCCGAGGGCGATCGCGGCCGCGGCCCGCACCCCTTGCGGCCGGCCGTATCTCAGGCAGGCCCACAGGGCGATGACGAGGGGGAGATATTGCAGGCTCGGCCGGACCAGGGAGGCCGCCGCCAGAAGCGCCCCGAGGAGCAGGCCGCTGCGCCAGCCGGGGGTTTCGGCCAGAGCGGCCAGGGCCAGGCCTGCGGCGAGGAGCAGAAACAGAAAGAGCGTCTCGGTCAACAGATACCCGGAAACCACGACCAGGTGGGGGCTGAGCGCCGTCAAGGCGGTCGCGGCGAGCCCCCAGCCCCCGCCCAGGAGCCGTCGGAAGAGAACATAGGCCAGCCCGGCGGCCAAGGTGCTCAACACCGCCTGGGCGAAAAGCACCCTTGCCAGCGCGGCCCGCGGCGGCGCATCCCCCATGAAAAGCGCGATGAAAAGCGGATAGCCTGGGCTGCGGACGGCGTCGGGCGCCACCGAGCCTCGGTTTTCGGTCAATCCCCGCGGATCGCGCGAGTAGACCCCATGATGCCGGAGATTGTGGGCATAGAGATAGTACTCGCCGGCATCGGCCGCGAACGGGTGAACCACCTCGGTTTCAAGCAGGTAGACGCTGCGCAGATGCATCCCGAAGAGCAGCAGGATGCCGAGGACCAGCGGCCCCGCCCAGGCGGCCAGGCGCCGGTGCGCGTGCCGGTCAGCAGCCATGGGTGTCCTTTCGGCCGGGCGCGCCTCCCGGCGCCTCGCGGTCCCCTCCCCCCCGGCGCGTGAGCGTGATGGTGGCGAACATCGCCGTCAGAGGATAAAGCGGCCGCAGCCCTTTTTCCAGGCGCCGCAATGCCGCGAACCAGGAGGACGGCAGCGATCCTGGGTGGCTCAATCCGCCGGAAAACAGATAGCCGAGCGGCGTATGGAGCGCGATGCGTTCGATAACGAGGCCGGGAAAGCGCGCGGCGAAGAGCGCGCGGTCGCGCTTGAAGACGATCCAGGGCAGCGCCTGGTTGGAGCCCGACAGGGGGCCGCTGCTCTTGAATTCCCATCCACACTGGCGCGGGTCGGTCCGTTCGTGATGCAGCAGGCGGTAGACCGCGAACGATCCGAGGGTCATCCAGGGCTCGATCATCACCACTTTCCCGCCGGGCTTGAGGCAGCGTTCGGCCTCCTTCAGGAAGCGCCCCGGCGCCGGCAGGTGATGGAAGACGTTCAGCATGACGATCGCCGTCAGGCTCTCGTCGCGAAAGGGCAGACGCTGCCCGTCACAGCAGAGCGCCACAAAGGGGCTGGGAAGGATATCGGCCGGAAACGCCTGCGGGACGATCTCCTTAAAGAAACCGGTGCCCGCTCCCAGCTCGACGACCGGCCCGGAAACCGCGGCGGCGAGCTCGGTGCGGATCGTCCGATAGAAATCCGCATAGAGCTTCTCCAGAAAAGGCTTCCCGCGTATGCGGCGCTGGTGGCGCAGAAGCTGCTCGACGGTATCCAGGTCGGAAGGCTTCATTTTTCGAACGCAGCGGCGGCCGCCGCCTGACGGGCGTCGTGGAGGTTTTGCCGCGCCGCGGCATGGCCCGGATCGATCGCCAGCACGCGCTCCAGCAGACCGATGGCCTCCTCGCGCTTACCGAGCTTGTCGAGCAGCCATCCCAGATTGCTCAGGGCATCGGCGTCGCGGGGATCGATGCGCAGCGCGTCCCGAAAGGCGGCCTCGGCCGCCTCCCGGCGGCCCAGCTGCAGCAGCACCACGCCGATGCCGTTGTGCAGGGCCCGCTCGGCCTCGCCGGCTCCCAGAACGACGCGGCAGTCGGCGGGAAGCGGCACGGCGCCGGCCGGCCGGCATTCGATGGAAAGTCTTTTCCGAGGACCCGGCGCGGCCTGCGGTTTGATCTCCAGCGCCGCCAGGGCGTGCTGCTCGGCCTCCTCCGGAAGCTCCCGCGGCAGCCGGGACAACGCCTGAAGGTAATGGGCCAGACACCGGAGGGGATCGATCCGCGCGGCTTCCCGGAGATGCCGCAGCCCTTCCGATCGCTCGCCCATCCGATAGAGCGCCGCGCCGAGGTTGTGGTGGGCCACGAAATTGGCTTCGGTTCTGGCGAGCGCGCTTTGGAACAGAGGCAGGTCTCCGGACCACACCGCGAGTTGTCGATACGCCGCGGCGGCGAACGCGAGCAGGATGCCGGTCGCGGCCGCCGCACCGAGACGGGCCGCCCATTTCCCGTGCCGGCGCATGGCGGCGCTCACGCCCCAGACCGCCGCCACAAAGAGCCCGATCGACGGGATGCCCGCCCAGCGGTCCGCCATGGCCGGCCACAATCCCGCCTGAAGGAGGCCCAAGACCGGCACCAGCGTGAAGAGGAACCAGGCCCAGCCGAACAGGAGATAAGGCTGGCGGCTCCGGCGGCGCCATGCCGCCGCCGTAGCCGCCCCCAGGATGCCAAGCGCGGCAAGTGCCGGCAAAAGGGGGATCGACTGCGGGTAGGGATAGAAAACCGCGAGCTCGCTCGGCCACACGATCCGGAAGGCGTAGAGCAGACAGGCGAGCGGCGCATGGAGCAGCCTGAAGGCGAGCGGCACCCGCTCGAAGGAGATTTCGGCCCCGCTGCCCTTCAAGGATGCATTGGCGAGGACGGCGACCAGGACGGCCAGCAGCAGAAGGGGGATCTTCTCCATGATCAACTCGGCAGGTCTCATGGAAGAAGGCCCCGCCGCGAGCGGACCGCCCCTCCCGCCGCCTTCTCCGCGCGGCGCCGCGGACTTCAGGCGGCCGAGCGGCCAATAATCCATAAGCACCAGGACCGCCGGCAGCGTCACCAGCATAGGCTTGGCGAGCAGACCGGCGGCGAAGACGGAGACGAGGATCCCGTAGCGGAGCATTCCCGGTTTCGCGACATAGGCGAGATAGGCATTCAGGGACAGCATCCAGAAAACGGTGGCCAGCACGTTCTTCCGCTCGGCGACCCACGCCACCCCCTCGACGTTCAGGGGGTGAACGGCGAAAAGGGCGGCGACGACGAAGCTCGACCAGACCGACTGCGTCATGCGGCGCAGGACGTGGAACAGCAGCACCACGCCCACGGCGTGCAGAACCACGTTCATGCCGTGGTGGCCGGCCGGATCCAGGCCGAAGAGCTCGACGTCGAGCATGTGCGACAGCCAGGTGAGCGGGTGCCAGTAGGTTTTGTCCTTCGCCTCGAAGCTGAAGCTCCAGGCAAACCCCGCGGCGCTCAGCCCCGCTTTGACGAAGGGGTTGGCGGTGACGTAGACGTCGTCGTCGAAGGCGAGAAAGCCAAAGCCCCCGGCCCGCCCGTACACGGCGATCACGAGCGCCGCCAGCACGGCGGCCAGGACGATGCACCGCCGTCCGCCCGCGATGCCGGCGTTCACGGCCGCCCCCGGCTCCCCAGGGCTTCCCTGAGGTTGGCCTGCGCCATTTCGTTTCCGGGATCGAGCGCCAGGGCCTTCTCCAGATGGCCGGCCGCCGCGTCCGGCTGGCCGACGAGCAGGTAGGCATACCCGAGGTTGTTGTGGGCCTCGGCGAATTGGGGATCGACCTTGAGCGCGGCGCGCAGCGAGTTGATCGCCCCCTCGGTCTTGCCGGCTTGGATCAAGATCACGGCCAGGTCGTTGAGCGCCTTTTTGTTTTCCGGATCGGCTTTCAAGGCCTGCTGATAGTGGCTGAGCGCCTGGTGCAGCTCGCCTCGCCGCTGGGAGATTTCCCCCATGAGCGTGTGGGCGGAGCCGAGGTTGCCATCCAGTGCGAGCGCCATTTCCAGGTATTCGGCGGCGAGGTCGGTCTCGCCTCGGTCCAGATGGAACCGCCCCAGATTGTAGTACGGATAGGGGAAATAGGGATTGGCGCGCAGCGCCTCGCGGTAGGCCTCCCGGGCCTCCTCCCGGAGCCCCTGGCTGTAGAGGTCGGAGCCCAGGTTGTTGTAGGCGATGAAATTGTTCGGGACCACCGCGACGGCGTGCCGGTAGAGACGCACGCTGTTCTCCCAGACCGCGGCTTGCCGGTTCCCGGCATGGGCGAGCAGGCCCACCGCCACCGCCGCGGCAGCGGCGACACCCGCCTGGAGCGCCGCCCGCCGCCGCCGGAAGACTCCCTCGAGGGTCCAGGCGACGGCGATGAACAGACCGATGTGGGGGATGTAGGCCCACCGGTCGGCCCATGCCGGCCACAAGCCGGCCTGGACGAGGCCGGATACCGGCACGAGGGTCCCCGCAAACCACAGCCACCCCATGGTGACATACGGCCGAGAACGCATCGCCCGCAGGGCGAAGAAGGTGACGGCGGCGAGCAGGAGGGCGGCGCAGACGGTTTCCCAAAGCGGGATGTTCAGGCGATAGGGATAGAACATCGCGAGGTCGCCGGGCCAAAAGGCCTTGACCAGGTAGACCACATAGGAGGCCAGCGCGTTTTCGATCCTCGCCGCGAGCGGGATGGCCGCGAAGGAAACCGTGATATCCGTCTGCCGCAGCGACCCCAGCGCCAGATGGACGACCAGCAGCGACAGCACCAGCATGGGGATCTTTTCGAAGATGAGATCCCGAACGGCGACCGCGGGGAAGTGGGCGGCCCCATCCGCGGCCGCCTCCGTTTCCGACGCCCGCGGGGCCTTGAGCTTGAGCCGGCCGAGCGGCCAGAAATCGAGGAGCAGAAGCGTGCACGGCAGGGTGACCAACATGGGCTTGGCCAGCAGCCCCAGCAGGAAGGCCCCCATCATCAGGGCGTACCGCCGCATGCCGGGGCGGCGCGCGTAATGCACGTAGAGCAGGGTCGTCAGCAGCCAGAAGGCCGTGCTCAGCACGTTTTTCCGTTCGGCCACCCAGGCCACCGATTCGACATTGACCGGGTGGACGGCAAAGAGCGCCGCCGCGAAAAGACTTGGCAGCCGCGCCCCGGTGGCCCGGAAAAGAACCGCAAAGAGCAGCCAGGCGTTGGCCAGGTGCAGGGCGGCGTTGGTCAGGTGGTGGGCGCCGGCATCCAGGCCGAAGAGCTCGACGTCGAGCATATGGGTCAGCCAGGTCAGCGGATGCCAATAGGTCTTCTGCTTGGCCTCGAAACTCAGGCTCCAGGAGAGCGAGTCGCCGCTGAGCCCGGCGGTGACGTGCGGGTTGTCGAAAATGTAGAGCCCGTCGTCGAAGGAGACGAACTCGAAGCGCCGGGTCTGGGCATAGACGACCGCGACCAGCCCCAGGAGCAGGAGCATGACGACGATGTGGGTGTGGCGTCCGAGGAAACCCGCCACGGTTTGCCCAACCGGCCGCCTCGGACCGGCTTGATCTGGAAACCGGCCGCCCAACGTTTTCAAAGGGTGCACCTCAAACAAACTTGATCCTCCGGGCCGCGAACCAGACCATCCGCAGGAGCAGCCACCCGTGGCGCCAACGGTCGATGTTGGTTTGGCCGTAGGTGCGCGCGCGATATCGGATAGGGAGCTCGGCGATGCGCAGGCTGAGCTTGGCGGCGCCGAAAAGGAGATCGAAGTCCCCGAACGGATCGAAATCGCCGAAGTAGCGCCGGTTGGCCGCGATCCGCGCATAGTCGGAGCGCCACAGCACCTTGGTGCCGCAGAGCGTGTCTTTCACCGGCTGTTGGAGCAGCCAGGAGAACGCCAGGCTGAAGAACTTGTTGCCGATCATGTTGAAGAATCGCATGGACTGGTTCTCCATGGGATAGACCAGCCGCACCCCGTTGATGAACTCGCCTTGACCCTGGACCAAGGCCTTGTAAAACCGGGGGAGATCCTCGGGGGGCACGGTCATGTCGGCGTCCAGGATCATGAGGATGTCGCCGGTGGCCCGTTCGAATCCCTCGCGCACCGCGTCGCCCTTGCCCCGCCCCGTTTGCCGCAGCCCGACATGGAGCGCCGCGCCCGGCGCGCGAACGACCTTTTCGATCTCCTCCCAGGTCTCGTCGCTCGAGTGTCCCTCGACGAAGATCAGTTCGGTGCCCGCGCCCATCGCCGGCACCCGACGCACGATTTCGCGGATGTTTCCGGCCTCGTTCCGGGCCGGAACGACGACCGACACCCGGTAATCCCCGCCGGCCGGGGCATGCGGTGCGGCCTCCCGCCGCGGCCGCGCCACGAAGAGATTGGTGAGCGCCAGCCAGCGGAAGGGTGGGAAATGGACCAACACGCGGTTGCCCAGCCGGCTGAGAGGCCCCCAGTTCAAGGGGACCAGGATCAACGGCTTGCGTGTCACGACTTCGAACCCGGCCAGGCGAAGCAGGTTTTCAAGGTCGTGGGGCGAAAACCAATTCTGCTCCAGAGTCTCAGCCCCGAGCCGCAGCCGGCGTGCGATCGCCAGGGGAACGCGCCAGAGGTGGTTGTGCAGGTTAAGAATGATGCGCGTGCCGGGATGGCACAGCCGGGCGATCTCCTCGAAAACGCACTGCGCATCCCACAAATCGTTGACCAGGTCGGAGAGCACGATCACGTCGAAAGCCCCGCGAATGGGGATCGCGTGGGCGTCCGCCTGGATGAAGAAAAGGCCCGGATGGCTTTTTCGGGCGTAGCGCAGCATGCCGCTCGAGAAGTCGACCCCCACCCCGAAGGCGGGTTTCAAGGTCGCCAAAAGGTCCCCATGGCCGCAGCCGACTTCCAGCACCCTCAGTCCCTTGGGCACGCTCAGCCGGTAATAGCGCCGAAGCAGCTTGTGGTAGAAGGCCCCCAGGCGCCGGCGATTGCTTTTCAGCGGCGCGACCCCGTCCCAGTGGAGAATGCGCTTGAGTTGATAGGCGCGCTGCGGCAAACCGTTGGCGGCGATGGTCATCGATCTCTTCTAACGGGCGCTTTCAGCCCTTCCGGTGGGCCGGCGGATTCGCCCCGGTTTGCAGGGCGCCGGCCAGTTCGAACAACGCAAAACCGTTGCGCTGGTAGATTTCCCGCAGCGCCCCTCCCCGAAACAGCTCCTCCAGCATCGACTTCTCGCGATCCCCGAAGCGCTGCCGCGCCCAGGCGTTGAAGCGCTCGACACCGATCAGGAGATGGGTGAACCCCGCATGGCCCAGGCCCGCCGCCAGCCGCTCGGCGGAAGGTGAGGCGTCGACCAGATCGGCGATGAGCCAGATGCCGGATACCATCTCCCGGTCGCTGTAGTAGATCCGATTGCCGGTGAACAGGGCGAGGATGCGCGCATCCTCCGGCAGGTGCCGGTTGGCCCAGCGAATCGCACCGTATTCCGGCCGGCGCTGCTCGATGTAGTCGTCGCGCGGTATCGACCCGTCGAGATATCGCAGCGGCTCCACGGCGGCAAACTGCTCGCCGATGTACAGCGCATTGAGACCGAGAAGCCCGGCCAGGACCAAGCCGAGAGCGCCGGCGGCCGCCATCCGCGGGCGGGCAGTCAATCGGCTCCGCAGCAGATCCATCAGGTCGCGGACCCCCACCGTGCTCAACACGACCAGCGGCGGGAGGATCGGCCCGACGTAGCGCATGCGCATATCCGTCAACCAGCACGCGAGCAGCAGATAGACCAGCGAGAACCCGGCCAGGATGCACAATTCCAGGTGAAAGCGGGGCGGCCGGGCCCGCGGCAGCCATCGCCGCAGGAAAAAGGCGGCGAAAGGGAAAAAGAAGAGGTACGGGTTGAGCCGTCCGTCGAAGAGGCGCGGGTCATCGTCCTGACCCTGAAAGAAGATCCTCACCGGCACGGCCAGGGCGGCTGCGAGGCTCTCCCCGAACACCCAGCGGCGGATGCTGAACGGCCCGAGCTCCGCGGAGGAATGCGGCGCCGCGGCGGAGGCCGCCCCCGTTTCCCCGGAAAGGGCCGGGGCGGCCGCCGGACCGAAGAGCCGCTGGCCGAAGGGATAGACGGGATTGCCGGTCCAGGCGGCATTGCGGATCATCCAGGGGGAATAGACCGCGGCCGCCACGGCGGTGAACATGAGCCCCCCGGCGACGAGGTTCCTCAACCCCGGCTCTCGGCCGCCGCCGCCGGTTTTTTCGCGGCCGTCATCAAACGGCCGCAGCAGGAATGGAATGCACCCGGCGAGAACGGCGGCCGCCAGCAGGCCGTTCGGCTTGGTTCCCAACCCCAGGCCCGCGAGAACGCCCGCCGCGACCAGCGGGGCTGTCCGCCGCCCCTCGCGCGCCCACTCGAAGAGCTTCATCAGCGCGGCCGTCGAAAAGAAGATCAGCCCGAGGTCCACGTAGACCGTTATCGAGAGCTTGACGACGACCGGAAGCGAGAGAAACATCATCGCCCCGAGCAAACCCCAGGCGACCGCCCCCAGCTGCCGGCGCAGGTAGGCGGCGATCAGCCAGCCGGTCGCCAAGGCGAAGGCGAAGTGGATGTATTTCGGCGCGACATCGTTCCCGAAATAGAGCGCGACAAGATAGAGCAGCTCGAGGTTCATGGGGTAATAGGAAAAGGGAACCGTCGGCAGCTCAACCACGGCGCCGTGCTTGAGGTACAGCTTGGGAACCGCCAGGTGGTGGGTCAGGGCGTCGCGGTCCACCGGCGGCACGGCGGCCATAAGGGCGAGCGCCGCGATCAATAGCGCCAGGGCCGCCGCCGTCGCCGCGGCCGTCCAGCGGGCGCCTCCGGCGGCCCGGATCGGCCGCTCCTCCCTTTGGGTCGATGCTCCGCTCACTGGCGCGCTTCTTTTTCGAACAGCGGTTTCAATATATCTGCCGGGATTCCACCCGCATAAACCTGGCCGCCGATCAGGTAGCTGGGAGTGGCGGCGACTCCCAGCCGGCCCGCCTGGATAATGTCCTGCTTAAGGATCCGGCGATAGGGCGGGTGCTCCAGGGCGGCGGCGAGCTCGCGGGCATCCAGCCCGGTTTCGACGGCAAGACGGGGCAGATCGATCGCCGCCCCCTGCGCCGCTTTTTCATAGAGCCGATCGTTCATTTCCCAAAACCTCCCCGCCAGGGCGGCGTGAATCGCGAGCAGCGCCATGCGGCCGGAGCCCAGGTGGAAGGGATCGGTCACCAGCGGATTGAACTCGTGGTCCAACGGGAAGTGGCGGTGCACCAGCTGGATGACGCCCGGCCGCTCCGTCATGAGACGCCTCAGGTAATAATGGACCTTGCGGCACTGAAAGCACTGGTAGTCGGTGAATTCGGTGATGACGATCTTGGGGCTTGCCGTCCCGATCCAAGGATGGCCATCCTCCGTGATCCCGCTTTCCACGGTGCCGGAGGCGGCGGGCGGATCGACCAGCCAGTAGGCCGGGTAGGCCAGGTGGATCGCGGCCAGCGCCGCCCCGAAGGCCAGGAGGGCCGACCGCACCACCCGCCGGCGTTCCCACAGGTGACGCAAGTCGCGGTGGAGCGCCTCGCGCACCGGCTCGCACCGGAAACGGCGCCGAATGAGCCAGGCGAGGTAGGCCAGCAGGAAATTGATGCCATAGGTGGCGATGCACAGGATGCAGTAGCTTCCCACGAAGAGAACGGAAACGGCGGCCAGCATCAGGCTGATCGCCGAGAACCCCAGGCCCAACACCAAGGCGATGGTCCACGAACGCCGGGGCTGCTGCTCGCGCGGCCGAGCGAAAAGGACCAGGAGCAGAAAAAGCACATAACCCGCCGCGCCCCACACCGCCACGGGCAGACCGGCCCAAACCGCCCACCGTGACTGGGATACCGCTTCGCAGTCGATCGTCCTCGTCAGAGCGCAGAAGCTTTGATAGCCGATATCGGTGTGGACGCGATAGTGGGAAAGCGCCAGGTAGAGGCTGATGGCCAGGCCGGCCGCGCAAAGACCGATCACGCTGCCGACGTAGAGCCACGCCGGCAGCGCGCGCACCGCCCTTCCTTCGAGCGCCGCGACACTCATTGCGGGAGCGCCCCTCTCGTGCAGGCGGAGACGCCCGCCGCGCCTGGACGACTTCTCATGATGCGTCAGCGAACCTATGGATGCAGTTAACGGCCGAATCGGCGATCGACCGCCGGTGAGCGGTGCGATTTCGGGACGCTCAAGCCACCGGCGTGCCGAATCGCCTCGGCCGGGAGGCCGTCGATGGTCGCCGTCGGTGGCGACGGCCGCGATTCAGTTCGGCGCCTGGGCCGACGCCTGCGGCCGGGTCGACCCGGCCTGCTCGTGGAGCCAGCCGATCAGAAGGCGGCGGCCTTCCGGGGGCATCGGCCCGTCGCCCAAGGCATCGGCGACCGCCTGCGCGATCCGGGAAACGGGCAGTCCATCAAGGAATCGGGCCGCGGGCTCGGCGACCGACTCGAAATCCGCGTTCAACAGACCGCAATAAATGAGCCACAGTCGGACCCCGTTGTCCTGGGGACTGGCGAGGGCTGCCCGCCGCAGATGCGGGACCGCCCGCCCGCTCTCGCCCGTGAGGCTCAGAGAGATCCCGAGCAGCGCATGCATCTCCGCGGGCGGGGACGGGTCCGCGGCCATCAAGCTCTGGATAAAAGATACCGCCTCGCCCGCATCGATACCAAGCAATATACGTGCCATGAGATAGCGATAATGGGAAGCCTCGGGGTAGCGTTGGAGCAGTTCGGCGACCTGCTCCCGGGCCTCGGGCAAACGGCCGAGCCGCATCATGACAACAGACCGGAAATACTGGAAAAATGAAATATCCGGGGTTGCCGCCACCGCCTGATCCAGGTGGGCCAGGGCCTGGAGGAAATCGCCGTTGCGGTAATGGTAATTGGCGATGTTGGAGTGTGCGATGGCGACTCCCTTTCGATTTTGGTCCGCGAGCGTCAAGGATCGGTGGTACAGCTCGTAAGCCTCCCGGTACCGGCCGCGCTTTTCGTAGTATTCGTAGGCCAGGTTGTGCAGCGGTCGCATGGCGCCCGGCGCCTTGCGGGCGGCGTCCTCCCACAGGGCCTTGGCATCCAGCCAGGTGTATAAACGGATATGGGTGGCGGCGCCGAAGAGCAACAGGAGCGCCGCTGCCGAGGCGATGAAAGCCGGACGCAGCAGAGCGCGCTTGCCTCGAAAGCGGCCCAGGGCATCGGCGGCCCCGGCGGCGAAGGGGAAAAACAGGAAAAGCGAGGGCAGGTAATTGCGGTGCTCGAAAATCAGCTCCAGGCCGATAATGCTCGATTCGATGAGATGGTTGAGAAAAAAGAAGAGGATGCCGAAGGCCGCGATGGGATGGCGGCGGATCATGGCGCATCCCATCCCGACCGCCGACAGAAGCCCCAGCCATGCCGGCAGGGTCGTCCACGGATCGAGCAGGGAGCGGGAGACCGCGATCTCATGGATGAGGGAGAAGCGGTCTGGGAGCGGGAAAAAGATCTGGCTCAAGTAAAACCAGAGCACCCGCGGCTGGGTCATCAGCCGCTCCCAGGGGGTGAAAAGCCGGCCGCTGTAATCCAAGGCGGCCGATAGCCCTCCCGTCCATATCAGGCCGGCGGCGGCCGCGGCCGTCAGAGCCAGCCCGCCGGCGCCCACCCGCACGAGCCATTTGCGTCCGGCCGCTACGCGCAGATCCTGGAAAAAGCAGATCTCGATCAGCAGGAGCGCGGCCGGCAGCATGACCGCGTTCTCCTTGGAGGCCGTCCCTGCCAGGAACGCTCCGGCCGCCAGGATGAAAAAAAGGACCTTGGCGCTCGTGGACGGCGACTCGCGCGCCCGCAGGTAGGCCCAGGTTGCCAGCAGGCAGAAGAAGGCCGCCAGCAGGGTCATGCGCTGGACGATATAGACGACCGCCTGGCTTTGAATCGGGTTCAAGGCCCAAAGGCCCGCGCTGCAAAAGGCGATGGCGCGCGCCTGGCCGTTCAAACGGCCCCTCAGCCGCGGGGCGGCCAGCAGGCGGCGGATGACCAGAAACAGCAGGCAGGCGTTGCCGAGATGGATGGCGATATTGACCAGACGAAAACCGGCGGCGGAGTCGTGCCCGAGGTACCAATTCAAGGCGAAGCTGAGATAGGCGATCGGCCGGTTGATTTTTTTCTTGGATGGCTCATCGGGAAGCTGCGGGGCGTATAATGCGCCGCAGAGGCTTGGCACCCGCAGATCCTCGATCTGGATCCCCGGGTTATGGAGAATATTCGGCAGGTCGTCCAGCGTCCAGACGGCGTTCAGGCTTCCGGCATAGGCCGCCCCGATGAGGCATAAAAGCAAGCAGACGGCCCCGAGCGTCCTGCCGTCATCCGACCAGATCTTGGCGGCGGCTGTCGTTTTCGAATTCAACCGTTTGTGCCTGGCAACGAGGAATCGTGCCGCGAGCGGCTGCCGGGCCGAACCGATTCGTGCGGCCCGGGGCCATGGAAACACCCTGAAAGCGAACAGGGGGGTGGCGCCCGGCGCCCACCCCCCTGTCGCTGCATCCGGCTTTTCGTCTGCCGCGCCCCCCTCCCCGCTTCTGCCAAGCCCTCTTTCGCGGGGGTCCTGGGGCGCTGCGGCGGTATCGGAACGATTAGTTGCGCATGTACTTCACGTACTGCAGCGTCGTGCCGATCCAGCCGTCGGTCGAGTTGGTGGTGTTGGCCTGCATCGCGGTGCGGTAGCTCGACGGGCACCGGCCGCTGCCATCGGTCACGCCGATCGAGATCGCGGTCACGACGGTTCCCACGGACGGCGTGTTGTTCCCGCTCAGCTGCACCCGCACCTGCCCGGCGCCCGTGCCCAGGGTGGGCACGCGGGTATGGTTGGGGATCGCGAAGTAGTCCGAGAGCGCGGCCGCGATGTTGCTGGCATCCGACTCGGCCCGGCTGCAGAAGCCCTTGTTGCGGTACTCGATGAAGTTCGGGATGGCGATCGCCGCCAGGATGCCGATGATGGCGATGACGATCATGAGCTCGATCAGCGTGAAACCTTTTTGATTCTTCCGGGTCATTTTTCCTTCCTCTCTTTTTTGGTTTGATGAGTTGTTGCCTCGGGTTATCCGTTTACCGTCCCTGCCTCGCTCAAGCAATCCGCATGCCAGAAAACTCGGAGGAAACCACTGCCATGCCAACTACTAAGATTTATTGATGATCGATCCAGACACAATCGCCCCTCGCGTTTCTCTTCTATTTTCCGATCGCCATTCTGACTTTTTTCGCCGGCAGGTGACAATTTTTGTCCGGGCCGGCTCGGCCGGCGCTTTCTTCGCAAAGATGAGATCGCGGCAGCCTTTTGGGACTATCGGCTGCCGGCGGAATAACCTTGAGCCCAAATTTCATCCGCTGCTTCGAGACCCCAGGGCGGAATCCCAATGAAGAGGGCCCGCGATGCGCACAGCAGGCGGGCCCACTCCACCCTGGAAACCTCCTGTTCGATCGACGGCGGGTGTCCTCCTAGTTGCGCATGTACTTCACGTACTGCAGCGTCGTGCCGATCCAGCCGTCGGTCGAGTTGGTGGTGTTGGCCTGCATCGCGGTGCGGTAGCTCGACGGGCACCGGCCGCTGCCATCGGTCACGCCGATCGAGATCGCGGTCACGACGGTTCCCACGGACGGCGTGTTGTTCCCGCTCAGCTGCACCCGCACCTGCCCGGCGCCCGTGCCCAGGGTGGGCACGCGGGTATGGTTGGGGATCGCGAAGTAGTCCGAGAGCGCGGCCGCGATGTTGCTGGCATCCGACTCGGCCCGGCTGCAGAAGCCCTTGTTGCGGTACTCGATGAAGTTCGGGATGGCGATCGCCGCCAGGATGCCGATGATGGCGATGACGATCATGAGCTCGATCAGCGTGAAGCCTTTCCGGGGGTCTAATTTCATTCTGGGCAGCATTAGCTTTTCTCCTTCCTTCCGGTCTATTCGGTTATCAGGTTGCGTCCTGGCCGCACCCGCGGCTTGATGCATCGCATCGAGGCGCGGTGGAATAAAGTTTACACTTGCTTACCTGATGCTTCTGAAGAGCAGAAAAGAGCAAGCTGTATGCCAAACATGGTGGCACTGGCCCACAACCTGATTACCAATCTGTTTTTCTTAGAAAATTGATTTGGTGGTTCCCAGGCGATGCCGGCATGTCTTCTTCCTGGGGCATCCGGCCGACAATCTGCGAATCAATTCTGCCGGAAATTGTCAGTGTCTGCCCCGAACCGGCTGAAAAGGCGCGTTCACGGGCTCTGCTCCAGGTTGAGCTTCTCCAGGCGGTAGCGCAGCGAGCGGAAGCTCACGCCCAGAAGCTCGGCCGCGCGGCTCTTGCTGCCGTTGCTGCACTCGAGCGCCTTCTTGAGATAGGCGCGCTCGATCTCCTCCAGGATCGCGTCCAGGCAGACCCCCTTGTGGACCTCGTCCAGGTCGTAGCGCCGGTCCTTCACCCCCTCGATCCAGCGCCGCTTGTGGACGGCGAGCGCGAGGCTGTCGGGCAGGATGATGTTCGTGGTGGAAAGCGCGACCGAGCGTTCGAGAAGGTTTTCGAGCTCGCGGATGTTTCCCGGGAAGTCGTACTTCTGCAGCATGTCGAGCGCGTAGGAGGAGAACTTGGCGATCTCCTTGCCCATTTCGCGCGAGTACTTTTCGAGGAAGTGCTGGGCGAGCGCCCGCAGGTCCTGCTTGCGCTCGCGCAGCGGCGGCACCTTGATCTCGATCACGTTCAACCGGTAGAAGAGGTCCTCGCGGAACTTCCCGGCGATCACCTCCTTTTCGAGCTGCTTGTTCGTGGCCGAAATGATGCGGATGTCGACCGCGATGTCCTCGGTGCTCCCCACCGGTCGGATCGACTTCTCCTGAACGGCGCGCAGCAGCTTCACTTGGATGGGGAAGCTCAGGTCGCCGATTTCATCGAGAAAGATCGTCCCCTTGTGGGCCTCCTGGAAAAGCCCGCGCTTCTCCTGGTTCGCCCCGGTGAACGAGCCCTTCTTGTGGCCGAAGAGCTCGCTCTCCATGAGGGTCTCGGGGATGCCGCCGCAGTTGATCGCGACAAAGGGGTGGTCCCGGCGGTCGCTCTCCTGGTGGATGGCGCGGGCGATCAGCTCCTTGCCGGTCCCGCTTTCGCCGGTGATGAGGACGTTCGTCTTCGTCCGGGCGACCTGTTGGATCATTTTATAAATGTGCTGCATCGGCGGGCTCGATCCCACGATCAACCCGAAGTGCAGGCTTTTCTTGAGCTCGCCCTCCAGGAGCTCCTTCTCCTGCTCGATGGTGCGCAGCTTCAGCGCCTTGGCCACCGTCTCGAGCAGCTCGTCCTTGTTGAAGGGCTTGGGAACGTAGTCGTAGGCCCCCGCGTTCATCGCCTCGACGGCGGTCTCGGTGGTCGCGTAGGCCGAGACCATGATCACCACCGTGTTGGGGCTGTGCTGCTTGCAGGAGCGCAGCACGTCAAGGCCCGAGAGGTCCCCGAGGCGGATGTCGCAGAGCAGCAGGTCGTAGCTCTCCCGCTCGACCATGGCGATCGCCTTTTTGCCGCTTTCGGCGATGGATGTCCGGTACCCCTCGCGGCTCAGCATGAAGTCGAGCAGTTCGCGCATGCTCAACTCGTCTTCGGCAACGAGGATCTTCGGTGCGGCTTGGGGCATCAGGCGATCTCCGGCGGCGATGTCGCGTTCCATCGCCTATATCGGTCGATCGCCGGGGGAACTTTACCCGGAATGGATGAAAATGATGATGGTTAGTAAGCGATGACGGCCGCCGCCCTCATTCCCCGGGGCCGTGAACCACCCGGCCGCCCACCAGGGTGGCGAACGCCCGGCCCTTGACGGGCATTCCGATAAACGGGGAGTTGCGGCTGCGGGAGCGGAAGATCTCCGGGGTGATCGTGTAGGCGGCATCGGGCTCGATGATCGTGATGTCGGCGGGCAGCCCGGGGACCAGGCCGCAGTCCACCCCGAGGATTTTCGCGGGTCGCCGGGTGAGCGCGGCGATGAGATCGGGAAGCGGCAGGACCCCCTCTGCGGCGAGCGCCAGCGAGAGCGGCAGCGCGGTCTCCAGGCCGATGATGCCGTTCGGCGCATCGGCGAGCCCCGCGGCCTTCTCCGGCGGGGCATGGGGGGCGTGGTCGGTCGCGATGCAGTCGATCGTGCCGTCAGCAAGGCCTTCCCGCACGGCGAGCCGGTCCGCCGCGCTGCGCAGCGGCGGGTTCATTTTGGCGTCCGCCCCGCGGGAGGCGACCGCCTCGTCGGTCAGCGTGAAGTAGTGCGGCGCCGTCTCGGCGGTCACCGCGACCCCGCGCGCCTTGGCCGCGCGGATCTCCCGGACGGCCTCGGCCGTGCTCACATGGGCGATGTGGACCGGCGAGCCGGTGAGCTCGCTCAGCGCGATCTCGCGCATGACGAAGATGCTCTCGCAGGCGTTCGGTATCCCGGCGACCCCGAGCCGGCGGGCCGTCGGCCCCTCGTTCATCACCCCGCCGGAGGCCAGGTACGGATCCTCGCAGTGGGCGACGACGGGCAGCCCGAGCGCCGCCGCCTCCTCGAGCGCGCGGCGCATGAGGCGCGAGTCGCGAAGCGGCCGGCCGTCGTCGGAAAGCGCCGCCGCCCCGGCGGCCTTGAGCGCCCGGTAATCGCAGAGCTCACGGCCCGCAAGCCCCCGGGTCACCGCCGCCGCGGGGTAAACCCGGCAGAAGCCCGCCTCCGCCGCCTGCTTGAGGATGAAGGCCGTGACCTCGGGGCAGTCGTTCACCGGGAGCGTGTTCGCCATGCAGCAGACCGCCGTGAAGCCGCCGGCGGCCGCGGCGGCGCAGCCGCTCGCAATCGTCTCCTTGTGCGCATACCCCGGCTCGCGCAGGTGAACGTGGAGGTCGATCAGGCCCGGGACGACGAGCTTTCCGGAGGCGTCAAGGAGGCGCGCCGCGGGGTGTGGAGAAATTGACGCGCCTTTCCCGCCGGGCGCCTGCGGGATGACCGCCGCGATCCTTCCGCCGGCCACGGCGATGTCCGCCGGGCCGTCGAAGCGCCCCGGGTCGATGACCCGCCCGCCGCGGATGAAGAGATCCATCTCCCCCTCAGTGGAGCAGGCGCCCGAGCCTGCTCCAGCGCACGCCGAAATGGTCGCTGTCCCAAGACCAGTAGATGATGAAGGCCTTGCCGCTCACGTCCTTGACCGGCACGAACCCCCAGAAGCGGCTGTCGTAGCTCTCGTCGCGGTTGTCGCCCATGACGAAAAGCGCCCCGCGGGGCACCGCGATCGGCCCGAGATTGTCGCGCTGCGGCGGGGTCCCGGCGTGGTTGCGCAGGTCGCTGTAGACGGCGGCGACGTCCGGCGCCCGGCGGCCGTTGATGAAGACCTCCTTGTCGCGCAGCTCGACCGTGTCGCCCCCGACCGCGACCACGCGCTTGATGAAGTCCTTGCGCGGGTCGACCGGGTACTTGAACACCACGATGTCTCCGCGCTGGGGGTCCCGGACCGGCAGGAGGACCGTGTTCAGATAAGGGATCTTCACCCCGTAGCTGAACTTGTTGACCAGGATGTGGTCGCCGACAAGGAGCGTCTGTTTCATGGAGCCGGAGGGGATCTTGAAGGCCTGCACCACGAACGTGCGGATGAAGAGCGCGATCACGACCGCGACCAGAATCGCCTCGACATTCTCGCGCAGTCGGCTGTTTTTCAAGGCGGGGGCGGCTTCGGTGGGTGCGGGAGCGGGTTCCTTGGATTTTCTTTTCAAGTTGCGCCAAAGCCTTTCGTCGATTGACCCGCGGCCGCCCGGGGGAGCCGGGACTTCAGGCCGCCGTCAGGCAGAAGGCCGCGAGCCGCAGGATCAGATTAGTATATACCCCGGCCACCACGTCGTCCAGGACGATCCCGGCCCCGCCCGCCACGCGGCGGTCGATCCAGCGCGCCGGGAAGGGTTTCAGAATGTCGAAGACCCGAAAGAGGACGAAGCCGCCGATCGCGAAAAACGGGGTGAACGCCAGACCGGCGAGGCCGACCGCCATGCCCGCGATCTCGTCGATCACGATCGCGGGGGCGTCCTTGCGCTGGAGGATCTCTTCCGCCCGGCCGGCGATCCAGATCGCGCCGCCGCAGAAAACCGCCGTCGCGGCGAAGGCCGCCGGCCCGCCGATCCCCGAGAGCAGAAAGCCGATCGGCAGCCCGATCAGGCTGCCGAACGTCCCCGGGGCGAACGGGATCCGGCCGCTTCCGAGGCCCGTCGCCAGCAGGAGCAGGGCGAATTGCATGCGCCGCTTGTAGCCGCCCGCCTTATCTTTGTCAAGGCGGCGGCGCCGGCGGATCGATCACCGGCAGGGCTCGGAATTGGCCTCGCGGGCGATCCGCTCGTAGACGTCGCGGATGGGCAGCCCGGAGGCGAGCGCGATCCGCCGGCACTCCTCGTACTCGGGCACGCGGCGCAGCGCCCCGTGCGGCGAGCGGACCCGCTTGACCCTGACTTGCCCGAGCGAGGTCTGCACGCTCTCGGCTTCCCGGGCGAGAAGCAGACGCTCGGCCCCGTGGAAGCGCACGCCGAGCGAGGTCGTCTCGCTCAGGATGAGGCGCGCGAGCGCATCGAGCTTATCCGGCGGGCAGAGCGCCTGGAGCAGCACCCCCGGGCGGCCCTTCTTCATCTGGACCGGAATCAGAACCGCATCGAGCGCCCCCTCCGCGAAGAGCCGCTCCAACACGTGGCCGAAAAGCTCGGGATTCATGTCGTCGATGTTGGCCTCGGCGACCGCGACCCGGTCCCGCAGGAGGTGCTCGGCCTGCGCCCCGGCGGCGGGGAGCGCCTCGCCGATCATCATGCGCAGGAGATTGGGCCCCGGGGAGAGCTCCCGGCTGCCGGCGCCGTAGCCCACGGCGCGCACGATCATGGGCGGCTGGGGGCCGAAGTCCCGCGCGAAAGTCGCCAGGATCGCGGCCCCCGTGGGGGTCGTGAGCTCCGCCTCCACCCCGCCCCCGTGGGTGGGGATGCCTTTCAAAAGCCAGGCGGTCGCCGGCGCCGGAACGGGGAGCCGACCGTGGCGGCAGTCGACGAACCCGCTTCCGGTCGGGACCGGCGCCGCCGCCGCCGCCGTGACCCCCAGGCGGTGAAGCCCCAGGGCGGCCCCCACGATGTCGACGATGGCATCGACGGCCCCCACCTCGTGGAAGTGGACCTCCTCGGGGGCGCAGCCGTGCACCGCGGCCTCGGCCTCGGCCAGCCGCCGGAACACCGCCAGGGCGGATGCCTTGACCCCGTCCGGAAGCGGGCTTGCGGCGACGAGGACCCGGATGTCGGTGTAATGGCGGTGGCGGCGGCTGTCGGCGGCCTCCACCACGACGCGCTTCGCGCGGATGCCGTTCACCTCGACGTCGGCGGCCCTAAGCGCGAACCCCTCGAGCGGCAGGCTCGCGATCGAGCCCTCGAGCCAGTCGAGCGGGACCCCGAGGTGGACGAGCGCCCCGAGCGTCATGTCGCCCGAGATCCCGGAGAAGCAGTCGAAATAAGCCAGCATGCTATGTCCCACGCATTCTATCGCGGCGGTGAGCCCGGCCGCGCTTCGGCGGCAAAAAGCCTGATGATCTCGACCAGGAGCTCCGCCGCCCGGACCATCTCCTCCAGCCGCACGTGCTCCCGGAGCGTGTGGATCTCGCGCATCCCCGTACCGAGGATCCCGAGCGGGATGCCGTGCGCGAAGAAAATGTTCGCATCCGAGCCGCCGCCCGAGATCTTGGTCCGCATCGGCCGCCCGAGCCCCTCGGCCGCCCGGCGCGCCAGCGCGACGAGCGCGTGGTCCTCGGGGATGCGCATCGGCCGGTAGCTTCGCGTCACCACGGCCTCGATCCGTGGGAGCCCGTCCGCGGCGCCCACCGGGCGATGCTCGGCCGCGGTCCGCTCGAATGCCGCGATGATCTCGGCCGTGAGCCGCGCAAGCTTCTCCTCGTCGTGGCTGCGCGCCTCGCCCGTCAGAACGACGAGGGGCGGCACGATGTTCGTTGCGCTCCCGCCCTCGATCCGGCCGATGTTGCACGTGGTCTCGCGGTCGATGCGGCCGATCGCCAGTCCGGCCATCGCCTTGGCGGCGAGGTGGATCGCGTTGATGCCCCGCTCCGGGTGCGCTCCGGCGTGGGCGTCCCGCCCGTGCACCCGGATCTCGAACTGGTCGGCCGCCGGGGCCTGCACGATGATCCCCTCGGTGTCCGACCCGTCGAGGGTGTAGCCGAAGGCGGCCGTGAGGCGGCCGAAGTCGAGGTGCCGGGCCCCGGCCAGCCCGATCTCCTCGCCGACGGTCAGGACGATTTCGAGCGGGCTGCGGGGCACGCGCGCCTCCCCGAGCGACCGCAGCGCCTCGAGGATGACCGCAAGCGCGCTCTTGTCGTCCGCGCCGAGGATGGTCGAGCCGTCGCTTTCGAAGACGCCGTCCTCGAAGCGCACCCGCACCCCCTCCCCCGGACCGACCGTGTCCATGTGGGCGTTCAGCAGCAGCGCCGGCGACTCAACTGTTCCCGGCAAGCGCGCGATGAGGTTCCCGCATTCCCCGCCGATCCGCTCGCCAGCCTCGTCGAAGCCGACCTCGGCGCCGAGCGCCTCCAGCGTCCGCCCCATCTCGGCCGCAAGCCGCCCCTCACGCCGCGACTCGCTTCCGATGGCAGCCAGGGTCTTGAAGGTTTCCGCAAGCCTCTCGGCGTTCACCATGGGCGCCCCACTCAGCTGTTCCCACGGGTTGACAATTGCGGGATTCCCATTAAAATAGCCCTCGAAATCCGATTTCCGCCGCGGAAGTGCGCAGCTGTCTGGTGAGGCTCCCGGACTTCAAATCCGGTGTGGGGCGCTAACACCGTCCCGGGTGGGTTCGATTCCCATGCACTTCCGCCATTTTTTTGTTTAATTTCAGATAGTTATCTTGTTTGCATATGGCCTAAAACTACTACAAAACTCCTACAAAATCAACAGCTATATTCCTTTTCCACAGCTGCAACTCGTTCCCCCAAAAAAAGAATATTTGATCGCCCGACTATCCCTTCCCCTCCTCCTCCAAAATTCCCGCTTGACTTCTCTTTTTGTGTATTGTATACTACACACCATGATTAACTCTCTTGGTAAATTTATCCGCGAGAAGCGAGAGGCGCTCAGGCAGAATGACCGCCGTTACACGCTGCGCCAGGTAGCTGGTCATATCGGCGTTGAACCTTCCTATCTCAGCAAGATCGAGCGTGGGGAAACCAGCGCCTATTTGACCGAGGAAAAAATCCGACTGCTGGCAGGATATCTTAATGAGGACCCCGATGTTCTGCTGGCCTTGAGCGGCAAGATTTCCCAGGATGTTCAGGAGATCATCAGGAAACGACCGCAGCTTTTTGCCCAGCTCATTCGGGATTTAAAGCGTATGCCCGACCACGCGATTTTAAGGATAGTTAGGGAAGTCCGAGACGGAAACTGGTAAAAAAAGGAGAGGATGATGATCGAGCTCAAGCATGATTCCCTAGTGTTCACGTTCCCTGAAGTCCACCCCGATGCAAAGCTTACAATTGATTTCCAACGAACCCTTCGCATACCAGACGATGGTAAAGATTATCCCCTGCCCCCTGGTCTTGGACGCTTCCCGCTTCGGCATGTGGATGATTATTCGAAGACCGTGCCGGCGAAATGGATTGAGCATGGAGGTGTGATGCTGCCCATGTATCAGTCAGAGGCGCTGTGGTTGAACTTCAGCTCGGATTCAGTACTGTCCGGTTAAGATTTCTCGAACACGGAACAACATATTGTTAATACTGT
>CAZNKG010000030.1:0-15966 GCA_964573635.1 uncultured Desulfatibacillum sp.
GGGGCCTTTACAAGGGCGGTCGGCGGATTCACTATCTGACCACTTGGAGGTGAATCTTATGACGCTGAATCCCATGCTGTTCATCGCCGCGGCGCTGGTGATCTCCTGCCAGCCCGGCGCGGCCAAGGACGACAAGCCCGGGAGCGCGGCCGGGGCGGGAGCCGGAACAACCGCCGCGGCGGTCTTCGCCGGCGGCTGCTTCTGGTGCACGGAGTCCGATTTCGAGAAGGTGCCGGGGGTGGTCGAGGTCGTTTCGGGCTACACCGGCGGCCGGGTCGAAAACCCGACCTACGAGCAGGTCTCGGCGGGCGGGACCGGGCACATCGAGGCGGTGAAAGTCGTCTACGACCCGGCGCGCGTCTCCTACGCGGAGCTGCTCGAGGTGTTCTGGCGGCACGTCGACCCGACCGACCCCGGCGGGCAGTTCGTCGACCGCGGCGAGCAGTACCGCAGCGCCGTCTTCTACGCCGACGAGCGCGAGCGGCGGGCGGCCGAGGAGTCGAAGCGCCGGCTCGCGGCGAGCGGGCGCTTCTCCAAGCCGATCGCCACCGAGATCCTGCCGCTCGGGCCGTTCTACCCCGCCGAGGAGTATCACCAGGACTATTACAAGAAGAACCCCCTGCGCTACGGCTTCTACCGCTCCGGCTCCGGCCGGGACCAGTTCCTGGAGCGGGCCTGGGCGGGGGAGAAGCGCCCGGAGAAAGCCGAGGTTGGAAGCGCCATGCAGACGAGCGCCAAAGACAAGCCCCGGGCGCCCTGGAGCGCCGAGGGCTTCCGCCGGCCGAGCGACGAGGAGCTGCGCCGCCGGCTGACCCCGATGCAGTTCGAGGTGACCCGGCGCGACGGCACCGAGCCGCCCTTCGAAAATGCCTTTCACGACCACCACGAAGAGGGGATCTACGTCGACATCGTCTCCGGGGAGCCGCTCTTCAGCTCGACGGACAAGTTCGACTCGGGGACGGGCTGGCCGAGCTTCACGCGGCCGCTCGAGCCGGCGAACATCGTCGAGAAGACCGACCGCAAGTTCTTCATGGTGCGCACCGAGGTGCGCAGCCGCCATGCCGACTCGCACCTCGGGCACGTCTTCAACGACGGCCCGCCGCCGACCGGCCTGCGCTACTGCATGAACTCGGCCGCCCTGCGGTTCGTCCCCAAGGCGGAGCTCGAGGCGCAGGGCTACGGACGGTACCGCCGGCTCTTCGATTGAGGGCGGCGGCCGGGAAGGCTATTCGCGCCGCCGGGTGAGGTAGGTGACGATCACCTTGTCGCTCGAACCCGGGGCGAGCTTGAGGGAGGCGGGCTGGATCACCAGCGTGGTTTCGAGGAACCCGGCCTCCCGCAGCCGGTCGAGGGCGACCTTGTCGGTGTAGACCGTGGCGAGGGTTTCGAGCACGCGCCGGGAGCCGAGGAGCTCCACCCGCTGCGGCTCGACGCTCGCCTCCGCGAGGACCATGCCCTCCGGCAGGCGCCCGACCCAGTCCACCTGCACGGGCAGCTCCTTTCTCACGGTGACGTCCATCTCCACGACGACGTTCTGCGGCGTGACGTCCTTCAGCATGATCCCCGGCGGCAGCGTGATGTTGCTCGCGCTGATCGAGAAGCTGTTCGGGCCTGCCTGGGATTTCGACAGATCCAGGCGCACGCGGACCTGGTTGGGCTGCAGCGACTTCACCAGCGTCCCGGAGCCGCTCAGGTTCAGCCGGACCGAGTTCACCGAGGCGTTCAGGATCTCCATGTTGGGGTCGCGGTTCATGTATTCGATCGGGATCTCGAGCGCGACCAGGCTCTCCAGTCCCCGGGAGATGCTGAACCAGAAGCCGGTGATGAAGAAAACCGACACGAGGGCGGCGACGGCGATTTCGACCTTCTGCTTGCGCAGCGGCGCCCCCTCGGCGGCGGCGAGCCCCAGATGCTCCTCGAGCGCCTCGACGAGCTCCTCGCGGCCGGGCAGCTCCCGCAGCCGGCTCCCCTTGGCGAGCGACACCTTGCCGCGCTCCTCGGAGACGACGGCGACGAGGGCGTCGCTCGTCTCGGCGAGGCCCAAGGCGGCGCGGTGGCGCGTGCCGAAGTGGCTCGGCAGGTCGTCGCGCCGGGAGAGCGGCAGGATGGCCCCGACGTGCGTGATGCGGCCGCCGTCGATGACGGCCGCGCCGTCGTGCACCGGATTGTCCGGGAAGAAGATGCTCAGGATCATCTCCCGGGAGACCTCGCCGTTCCAGACGATCCCGTTCTGGATCATCTCGGCGATGTCCTCCTCCCCGGGAAAGACGGCGAGCGCCCCGTGCCGGCGGCGGGCGAGCTCGAAGAGGCTGTCGGCGATCACCTCGACCGGCGCGATCTTGCTCTTGGCGGCGAACCCCCACAGGATGCTGCGGATGTTCCGGGCCTGCAGGACGTTGCGGATCTCGTTCCGGAAGATGACCACGATGATCAGGGCCGCGACCGCCACGACGCCCTGGATGACCCAGCCCGTCACGATCAACCCGATGTAGCTGGCGATCTGCTGGAAGAACCACAGCATGGTGAGCGCGATCAGGACCCGGAAGACGTAGGTGCCGCGGAAGAGCACGTAGAAGCGGAAGAGGATGTAGCTGTTCAGCCCGATGTCGACGACATCCTGCCAGCGCAGACTTTCGATGAGGTAATAGAGCCGCTCCATCGGGGGCTAATCCGTAATGCTGAAGCGCAGGACCTTGAGGACCCGGCCGGTCGAGTCGGTGATCTCCACCCGCCAGGGCCCCTTGTCGGCCTCCCGCAGCTGAATGCTGGAAAACGTGCTCCAGCGCGGCTGCCGCAGGGTCAGGCGGATGCGCGCGCTCGGCCGGTCGCGGAAGTACCAGTGGTGGAAGATGACCGAGTCCTCCCGGACCGGATCGAACAGGGTGAAGCAATAGACTTTCCCGGAAGCGATCGAAAAGGTGATCGCGGGGTTCAGGGGGATGGAATCCCGGACCTCTTCGCACACGAGGGCCTGAACCAGGGTGACGGCGGCGCCGGGCTTCGCCGGCGCGGGGCGCGGCGGGCTCTGGGCCATGGCGGGGGGGTGGGCGGCGGGCGGGCCGAGCAGGCAGAGCGGCACGGCGAGCGCGAGCGCCGCAAGCGCACTCTTCCGCCCGGCCCCGCGGGCGCCGTCGCGCCCGGCTTTTTCGGGCGGATCGGACCGCCCGTCTCCCCCGTGTCTCATAAAATCCAGCTTAGCGCGCTTTTCTGATTTTGCAAGAGGAAATCCCCGCGCGGCGCTTTCTTCCGGCGCTTTTTATGATATCCTGAAGGAAAGCCGCCACCCGACCTTCGCTTCCCGACACCGCTGGAGCCAGAATCGATGCAGCATTCCGACGACCTCGTCCAGGTCCCGGCGCCGGGCGCCCGACAGGTGGTTTTCTGCGGGGATATCGCCCGGTTCGAGCTGACCACGCGCCGCCCCATGCCGGGCACCGCCTTCGTTCGGACCAATATCGGCCACGGCGACGTCACCCGGACCGAAATCATCCGCAGCGTCGATCTGCGGGAAACCCCGCTCGGCCGCGACTGGTTCGACACCCCCATGCGCCGGGTCGCTGCCGATCGATTCGAGGTCCGCCTCCCGCTCTTCGAGCCGGGGCATTTCGAGGCGAAGTGCTTTTTCCTGCGGGAGGGCGAGGCGGCCCCCATATGGCCCCCCGGACCGAACGCGGTGTTGAATGTCGACCCGGCGGACGCCTGCGCGGCGAACGTCATCTACAACGCCTTCGTGCGCCAGTTCGGCCCCAACCGCGCCGGGGTGCAGCCGCTGCCCGCCCCCGGGGAGGAGTGCCTGCGCGTTCTCGACGGCGCGCGCTGGACGGCCATTCCGCCCTCCGGGACCTTCCGCGACCTCGCCGCCGAGCTCGATTTCATCCTCGGCGAGCTCGGCTGCCGGATTCTCATGCTCCTGCCCATCCACCCGACCCCCACCACCTACGGCCGCATGGGGCGCTTCGGAAGCCCCTACGCCGCGCTGAGCTTCCGCGGGGTCGACCCGGCGCTCGCCGTCTTCGATCCGCAGGCCACGCCGCTCGAGCAGTTCATCGAGCTCGTCGATGCCGTCCACCGCCGCAACGCGAGAATTTTTCTCGACATCGCGATCAACCACACCGGCTGGGCGGCGAACCTCCACATGAACCACCCCGAGTGGCTCGTGCGCTCGGCCGAGGGGCGGATCGAGGTGCCCGGGGCCTGGGGGGTCCAGTGGGAGGACCTGACCAAGCTCGACTACCGCCGGCGCGAGCTGTGGCAGTTCATGGCGGAGGTTTTTCTCACCTGGTGCCGCCGGGGGGTGGACGGGTTCCGCTGCGACGCCGGATACATGGTCCCCCACGACGCCTGGCGCTACATCGTGGCGCGGGTGCGGGCGCAGTTTCCGGGCACGACCTTCCTGCTCGAGGGGCTGGGCGGGAAAATCGCCGTGACGCGCGCGCTCCTCAACACGGCCGGCCTCAACTGGGCCTACTCGGAGCTCTTCCAGAACTACGACCGCAGCCAGATCGAGGCCTACCTCCCCCAGGCGATCGAGATCGCGGAGACCGACGGGATCTGCGTCCACTTCGCGGAAACCCACGACAACCTGCGGCTGGCGGCGACGTCCCACACGTATGCGCGCATGCGGACCGCCCTGTGCGCGCTCGCCTCCCACCAGGGGGCCTTCGGGTTCGCCAACGGGGTGGAGTGGCTGGCGACCGAAAAGATCAACGTGCACGAGTCCCCCTCGCTCAACTGGGGGGCGCCGGTGAACCAGGTCGCCGCGATCCGGCGCCTGACGCGGCTGCTCGGGCATCACCCGGCGTTTCACGCCGACACCGAGCTCTGCCTGATCCAGCGGGGGGGCGGAAACCAGATCGTCCTCCGGCGCCGCCACCGGCCCTCGGGAAAGACCCTGCTCGTCTGCGCGAACCTCGACTGCGACCGGCCGGCGACGGGCGGCTGGGATCCGGCCGAGGCGGGGGTCCCTCCGGGCCCGCTCTGCGACCTCTTGACGGGCGAGAGCGTGGCGCCGGGCGTGGACGGGGCGCTCTGCGTGCTGCCGCTCGCCCCCGGGCAGGTGCGCTGCTTGAGCCCGGACGCGGGCGACCTCCGCAGGCTCGAGAAGGACCCCGGCCCCGGCTTCGCCCTGCCGCCGGCCGTCGAGCGGCAGCGTCTGCGCGCCAAGGTCCTCGAGCTCCACGCCATGCGGCACGGCACCCGGGACGTGGGGGATTTCGACCCCGAGCAGGCCGCCCGGCGGCTCAAGGCGGACCCGGGCGCTTACCTGCGGGAGGCGGGCGGACCCGGGGGCGCCGTCACGCACTGGGTCTGGCCGCGCGACCTGCGGCGCGAGGTGATGCTGCCGCCGGGCGATTGCCTGCTGGTCCGGGCCGGGTGCGGCTTCCGGGCGCGGGTGGCGGACGGCGAGCGCACGCTTTCCGTCGAAGAGGGGCTGCCCGGCGACGACGGCGCCTATTTCGCCGTCATCCCCCCCCGGCCGGCCCCGGCCCGGCCGAAGCGGGTCACCCTCCACCTCGCGGTCCACGAGGCGGGCGGCTCGCGCCGCGCCGAGGCCGCGCTGCTGCTCCTGCCGCCGCCCGAGAAGGCCCGGATGCGCCGGAGCTTCGGGCGCTCCGCCCTGCTGCGAAAACCCCTGCTCTTCCTCTCGACGAACGGGCGCGGGGCCATGCTGCGGGCGCCGGTCTCCTGGGGGGCGCTCTTCAGCCGCTACGATGCCCTGCTCGCGGCGAATTTGAACCCCGACTGCCCCGAGGACCGCTGGGTGATGCTCGCCCGCTGCCGCGCCTGGCTGGTCTACCAGGGCTTCTCCCAGGACATCAACCTGGACAGCCTGCAGACCTTCTCCCTCGGCGAGGGGCGCCGCGGCACCTGGCGCTACAAGATCCCTTCCGGCCAGGGCCAGCACGTGCTCTTGTCGCTTTCGGCCGAAATGCTTCCGGGCCGGAACGCCGTGCGGCTCGCCTTCTCGCGGCATCCGGCCGGCGCGGCCCGCGACCGGCTCGCCGACGCGACCGCGGTCCGGCTGATCCTGCGCCCCGACATCGAAAGCCGCAGCTTCCACGAGCACACCAAGGCGTTCACCGGCCCCGAGGAGCGCTTCCGCGCGGCGGTCGCCCCCCGGCCGCAAGGCTTCGACTTCGAGCCCGAACCCGGCCGGCGCCTGTCGATGCGGATCTCCTCCGGCCGCTTCGCGGCGGAGCCCGAGTGGCACTACATGGTCCACCGCCCCCGCGACGCCGAGCGCGGCGAGGATCCCCACTCCGACCTCTTCAGCCCGGGGTACTTCGAGGCCCTGCTCGCCGGCGGGGAGACCGTGGCGGTGCTCGCCGAGGTCTCCCCCGACGCGGCGGCGGCGTCCGCCGCCCTTCCACCGGCTCCGAGCGGCCCGCAGCGGGCGGCCGCCATCCCGCCGCTCGCGGCCCTGCTCGCGGCCCTCGACGCCTACGTGGTCGCCCGCGGCGGTTTGAAGACCGTGATCGCGGGATACCCCTGGTTTCTCGACTGGGGCCGGGATTCGCTCATCTTCGTGCGCGGGCTGATCGCCGCCGGGCGCCTCGAGGAGGCCCGCGCGGTCCTCTTCCTCTTCGGGCAGTACGAGGAGCGCGGGACGCTGCCCAACATGATCCGCGGCGCGGACGCCGGCAACCGCGACACCTCCGATGCGCCCCTGTGGTTCGTGCAGGCCTGCGCGGACCTCGCGGCCGCCGAGCGCGGCAGCGGGTTCCTCGAGCGCGACTGCGGCGGCCGGCCGGTCGGCGCCGTGCTGCGCTCCATCGTGGAGAGCTTCATGGCCGGCACGCCGAACGGCGTGCGCATGGACCCCGAGTCGGGATTGATCTTCAGCCCGGCGCACTTCACCTGGATGGACACGAACTTTCCCGCCGCGACCCCGCGGCAGGGCTACCCGGTCGAGATCCAGGCCCTGTGGTTCGCCGCGCTCGCCTTCATGGCGCGCGCCGACGCGGCGGAGCGCGAGCGCTGGCAGGGGCTTGCCCGGAAGGTCCGGGCATCGATCCGGCGGCTCTTCTGGAAGCCCTCCCAGGGGTATCTGTGCGACTGCCTGCACGCCGACGCCCGCACGCCGGCCCGCGCCGCGGAGCCTGACGACGCCCTGCGGCCGAACCAGCTCTTCGCGATCACCCTGGGAGCGATCGGGGCCGGCGAGCCGGCGCGGTCCATACTTTCCGCCTGCGAGGAGCTGCTGGTCCCCGGCGCGGTCCGCAGCCTCGCCGATCGTCCGGTCGCCCGCCCCCTGGCGGTGGTGCACCGCGGCCAGGCGCTGAACGACCCCCGGCGCCCCTACTTCGGCAGCTACACCGGGGACGAGGACACCCGCCGCAAGCCCGCCTACCACAACGGCACCGCCTGGACCTGGCCGTACCCCTCCTACGCCGAGGCCTGGGCGATGACCTACGGCGAAGCCGGCCGGGGGCGCGCGCTCGCGCTGCTCGGGGCGAGCATCCGGCTGCTCGAGAGCGGCTGCCTCGGCCACCTGCCCGAAATCGTGGACGGGGACTTTCCGCACGCGCCGCGGGGCTGCGACGCCCAGGCCTGGGGGGCGAGCGAATGGGTGCGGGTGTGGCTGAAGCTCACCGCGCCGCGGCGCGGTTGATTTTTCGCCGGCGAGCCGATATCCTGGCAGACGGACTGCGGTCGGCCCTGCGGACATCCGGATCACCCTCCACGGAAAGAGCGGCATGCGGCATTTCAAATCGTTTCAGGTTCACCCGAACATCCCCGAGAGCCTCGCCTTCCTCGAGGAGCTCTCGCGCAACCTCTGGTGGTGCTGGACGCGGGATGCGATCGAGCTCTTCCGGCGCATCGATCCGCGGCTTTGGGCCGCGAGCGGCCGCAATCCCATCGCCTTCCTCACCCGGGTGCCCCAGGCGCGCCTGGAGAAGCTCAGCCGGGACACGAGCTACCTCGCCCACCTCCAGCGCGTGCGGGAGCTCTTCGACAAGCGCGTCACCCACCCGGAGATCCAGCTCGAAACGGCGTTCCGGCCGGGGGAGTTCATCGCCTACTTTTCGATGGAATTCGGGCTGCACGAGAGCCTGCCGCTTTTTGCCGGCGGCCTCGGGGTGCTCGCGGGCGACCACCTCAAGGCCGCCTCCAACCTGGGGCTGCCGGTCGTGGGGGTGGGGCTCATGTACCGGCAGGGGTACTTCCGCCAGTACCTGAACCACGACGGCTGGCAGCAGGAGGCCTACCCCGAGACCGATTTCTACAGCCTGCCGATCCAGCGCGTGCGCGACGGCGCGGGAAACGAGATCCGGGTGACGATCCGCGGGGGGGAGGCCCCCTTCCACGCCGTCATCTGGCAGGTGGCGGTCGGCCAGGTGCCGCTCCTGCTGCTCGACACGAACATCCTCGAGAACACCCCGGAGAACCGCGAGATCACCGCCCGGCTCTACGCCGCCGAGACGCGCATCCGCCTGCTGCAGGAGGTGCTGCTCGGCATCGGCGGCATGCGGGCGCTGGCGGCCATGGGGATCAAGCCGAAAATCGTGCACATGAACGAGGGCCACTGCGCCTTCGCGGGCCTGGAGCGCCTGGCCCAGGTCACCGAGGAGCTGAAGATCGATCTTCCCGCCGCGCTCGAGATCATCCCGCGCACGACCGTTTTCACGACCCACACGCCGGTGGCGGCCGGGCACGACGAGTTCCCCGCGGATGCCGTCCGCCCCTACCTCGGTCCGCTGGCCGAACGGCTGGGGACGACCGAAAAGGAGCTGCTCTCCTGGGGCCAGCCGATCGGCTCCGACAACAACGGGCCGCTGTCCATGTTCATCCTGGGGGTGCGCCTGTCGGCCGCCTGCAACGGGGTGAGCGAGCTTCACGGCAGCGTCGCCCGGCGGATGTGGACCCATGTCTGGCCGGGGCGCCCCGTGGAGGAGATCCCGATCACGCACATCACCAACGGGGTCCACGTCGGCACCTTCGTTTCCCAGGAAATGTCGAACCTCTTCGACCGCTACCTCGGCCCGGACTGGTACCTGGGCTCCCAGAAGCCGGACTACATCAAGCGCATCGAAGAGATCTACAGCGAGGAGCTCTGGCGCGCGCACGAGCTCAACCGCTCGCGGCTCATCCGCACCTGCCGCGAGCACCTCGCCGCCCAGTACCGGCGCCGCAGCGCCTCCCGCAAGACGCTGGAGGCGGTCGAGAAGGCGCTCGACCCGGACGTGTTGACCATCGTCTTCGCGCGCCGCTTCGCCACCTACAAGCGGGCCTTCCTGCCGATCATGGACCCGGGGCGCCTCGAGGCGATGATCAACAGCGACAGCCGCCCCGTGCAGTTCATCTTCGCCGGCAAAGCCCACCCCCGCGACCAGGAGGGCAAGGACCTGATCCGGCAGCTCTTCCAGTTCGCCAGCCGCCCGGCGGTGCGCGAGCGGTTCGTCTTCCTGGAGGACTACGACATGCACCTCGCGCGCCACCTGCTCCAGGGGGCCGACGTCTGGCTCAACACCCCGCGGCGGCCCTTCGAAGCCTGCGGCACCTCCGGCATGAAGGCCGCGCTGAACGGCGCCCTCAACGTGAGCATCCTCGACGGGTGGTGGTGCGAGGGCTACCGGGAGGCCACGGGCTGGAGCATCGGCAACGGCGAGGAGTACGAGGACCACGCCTACCAGGACGCCGTCGAGAGCCAGGCGCTGTACAACGTGCTCGAAAACGAGGTGATCCCCTGCTTCTACGAGCGCCGCAACGGGGACCTGCCGCTCGCCTGGATCGAGAAGATGAAGGCCTCGATGAAGATGGCGCTCGAGAAATACTGCAGCCTGCGGATGCTGCGGGAATATTTCGAGCGGCTCTACCGGCCCGCCGGCGAGGCCTTCGACCGCCTGACGGCCGAGCAGGGCGCCGAGGCCCGGCGGCTCGCCGCGCAGGCCGAGCGCGTGCGCGCCCTGTGGCCCGAGGTGAGGGTCGGCCTGCCGGAGCGCAAATCGTTCGGCTCCCAGCGCGTGGGCGACGAGTTCCAGGTGACGGCCGAGGTGCACCTCGGCCGGCTCCGCCCCGAGGAGGTCGCGGTCGAGCTTTACTACGGCCAATTCAAGAGCTTCACGGAGGTCGCCGAGAGCCGCGTGGTCCCGATGCGGGTCCTCGAGGAGACCGGCCCGGGAAAATACCGCTACGGCTGCGCGCTCGCCTGCGAGGCGGCCGGCCGCTTCGGCTTCTCGGTGCGCGCGACCCCCACCGGCGACAGCTGGGCCCGCATGGCGCCGGGGCTGATCACCTGGGCGGAGCATTGAGCCGGGGCCGACCGCTGAAAGGAGCGCGCGCCATGGAGAGATCCCGCCGCAACCCCCGGGTGCTGGTCGTCACCCCGGAGGTGACCTACCTGCCGGACCGCATGGGAAGCCTCGCCTCCTTTTTCACCGCGAAGGCCGGGGGGCTGGCCGACGTCTCGGCCGCGCTGGTGAGCGCCCTGCTCGACCAGGGGGCGGACGTGCACGTCGCTCTCCCCGACTACCGCGCCATCTTCAGCGACCGGCTGGTCCCCTTCCTCAAGGAGGAGATCTCCACCATCCAGCGCAAGATGCCCGACGACCGGGTGCATCTCGCCGAGGACCGGGCCTTTTTCTATATCAACCGGGTCTACTCCCAGTACGGGGACGAAAACGTCAAGATGGCGCTCGCCTTTCAGCGCGAGGTGATCAACAACATCCTGCCGCGGGTCCAGCCGGATCTCATCCACTGCAACGACTGGATGACCGGGCTCATCCCGGCGGTCGCCCGCCGGCTGCGGATCCCGTGCCTGTTCACCATCCACAACATCCACACCGTGAAGTCGACGCTCGCCTTCATCGAGGACCGCGGCATCGACGCCGCGAGCTTCTGGCAGCACCTCTACTACATGCACTACGCCCCCGGCTATGAAAGCGCCCGCGACGCGAACCCGGTCGACTTCCTGACGAGCGGGATCTTCGCCGCCCATTTCGTGAACACCGTGAGCCCGACGTTTCTTTTGGAGATCGTGGACGGCCAGCACCCCTTCGTCGAGCCCCAGATCCGCCGCGAGCTCGCCAACAAGTACTACGCGGAGTGCGGGTTCGGCATTCTGAACGCCCCCGATCCGGCCTTCAACCCGAAGCACGACAAGGACCTGAAGCGCAACTACACGGCCGCGCGGCACGCCGAGGCGAAGCAGGAGAACAAGCGCTTCCTGCAGCGCAACCTCGGCCTGATCGAGGACGTCCAGGCCCCGCTCTTCTTCTGGCCCTCGCGCCTCGACCCGGTCCAAAAAGGCTGCCAGCTGCTGGCCGAGATCTTCTACCGGGTCATCTCCACCTGGTGGGAGCAGAACCTCGAGGTGGTCTTCGTGGCGAACGGCCCCTACCAGGAGGTCTTCCAGAACATCGTCAACCAGCACGGCTTCCAGAAGCGGGTCGCCATCTGCGACTTCAGCGAACAGATGGAGCACCTGGCCTACGCGGCCTCGGACTTCATCCTGATGCCGTCGCGCTTCGAGCCCTGCGGGCTGCCGCAGATGATCGCCCCGATCTACGGCTCGCTGCCGGTCGCCCACGACACCGGCGGGATCCACGACACCATCCAGCACCTGGATGTCGAGGCGGGCACCGGCAACGGGTTCCTCTTCAAGGTGTTCGACCCGCCGGGGCTTTTCTGGGCGATCGGCGAGGCGATGCGCTTCTTCAACCAGCCGGCCGCGGTGAAGGCCCGGCAGATCAAGCGCATCATGACCGAGAGCGCCGCCACCTTCACGCACGAACGCACGGCGCGGCAGTACATCGAGCTCTACGAGAAGATGCTCAAACGGCCGCTGGTCGTCGAATGACCGGGTTGCCCGCAGAATGCCGCCTCCCAAAACCCCCCAGCGACCCGACCGCACGGCCCGGAGCACCCCGATCGACCGCCGGGTCGCGCGGGTGATCCGGTGCGACCCGCTGCTCGCCCCCTACGCCGAGGCGATCCGCCGGCGGCTGGCCGGCGTCGACGCGCTGGAGAAGCGGCTGACCGGCGGCCGCCGGACGCTCGCCGACTTCGCCTCCGGCCACGAATACTTCGGCCTGCACCTGCGCGGCGGCCAGTGGGTGCTGCGCGAGTGGGCGCCGCATGCGACCCGCATCTTTTTCATCGGCGAGGCGACCGGCTGGAAGCGGCAGGCGGCCTTCGAGCTCAAGCGGCGGGGCGCGCGGGGGGTCTTCGAGCTCCGGCTGCCGCGCCGGGCGCTCGCCCACGGCCAGCTCTACCGCCTGGAGGTCCACTGGCCGGGAGGGCAAGGGGAGCGCCTGCCGGCCTGGGCCCGCCGCGTCGTTCAGGACCCCGCGACCCTCATTTTCAACGCCCAGGTCTGGCGGCCCGAGCCGCCCTATGCGTGGCGGCACCCCGGGTTCCGGCGCCGCGGCGGGCCGCTGCTCATCTACGAGGCGCACCCGGGGATGGCGCAGGAGGAGGGCCGGGTCGGCACGTGGCGCGAATTCGCCGCCACGGTGCTGCCGCGGATCGCCGCGGCCGGCTACAACACGCTGCAGCTCATGGCCGTCCAGGAGCACCCCTATTACGCCTCCTTCGGCTACCAGGTCGCGAACTTCTTCGCGGCGAGCTCGCGCTTCGGGACCCCCGAGGAGCTGAAGGCGCTGATCGACGACGCCCACGGCCTGGGGATCGCGGTGATCATCGACCTCGTCCACTCGCACGCCGCCGCGAACGAGGTCGAGGGCCTGAGCCGCTTCGACGGGACGCGCCACCAGTTTTTCCACGCCGGGCCGCGCGGGGAGCACCATGCCTGGGGCTCGCGCTGCTTCGACTACGGCAAACCCGAGGTGCTCCACTTCCTGCTGTCAAACTGCCGCTTTTTCTTGGACGAGTACCGCGTGGACGGCTTCCGCTTCGACGGGGTGACGAGCATGCTCTACCTCGACCACGGCCTCGAGCGGAGCTTTCTCTCCTACGCGGACTACTACGGCGACAACGTGGACGAGGAGGCGCTCGCCTACCTCGCGCTCGCCAACCGCCTGGTCCACGGTCTGCGGCCCGACGCGATCACCATCGCCGAGGACGTGAGCGGCATGCCGGGCCTCGCCGCGCCGGAGGAGGCGGGCGGGTTCGGCTTCGACGTGCGCTTCGCCATGGGGGTGCCGGACTACTGGATCAAGCTCGTCAAGGAGGTGCGCGACGAGGATTGGCCGATGGGGCACCTCTGGCACGAGCTGACCAACCGCCGCCGGGATGAAAAGACGGTG
Source organism: uncultured Desulfatibacillum sp. (assembly GCA_964573635.1). Taxonomy (GTDB): domain Bacteria; phylum Desulfobacterota; class Desulfobacteria; order Desulfobacterales; family SpSt-501; genus SpSt-501. Next base: position 13,209 of record CAZNKG010000030.1, read on the forward strand.
AGCTATGCCGAGTCCCACGACCAGGCGCTCGTCGGCGACCAGTCGCTCATCTTCCGGCTGATCGGCGCGGCGATGTACTGGCACATGCGGGCCGAGGACGACCACCTGGGGGTGGACCGCGGGGTGGCGCTGCACAAGATGATCCGGCTGATCACGCTCGCCACCGCGGGCCACGGCTACCTGAACTTCATGGGCAACGAGTTCGGCCATCCGGAATGGATCGACTTCCCGCGGGAGGGCAACGGCTGGTCCTTCGCCTACGCCCGGCGCCAGTGGAGCCTTGCGGAGGCGCCCGACCTGAAGTACCGCTTCCTGTCGGCCTTCGACCGCGACATGCTCGCTCTCGCGAAGGCCCGGCGCCTGTTTCGAACGGACACCCCCCGGCTGCGCCTCGCCCACGAGGCCGACAAGATCATCGCCTTCGAGCGCGCGGGTCTATTCTTCGCCTTCAACTTCCACCCCCAGCACTCGCCGGCCGGCTACGGCATCGAGGCGGCGCCGGGGAAATACCGCATGGTCTTGGACAGCGACGCCCCCCGCTACGGCGGGCACGGCCGGCTCGTTGCCGGGCAGGAGCACCTGACGCTTCCCGAGGAGGGGGGGCCGGGCGGCCGCCGGGACCGCCTGCGCCTCTACCTCCCCTGCCGCACGGCGATCGTGCTGGAAAAAGTCGACTGAGCGGCCGGGCGGTTTGTGCGGCTTGAGCGGCCGTGCTATGATCCGCGGCGCCATGATGGAAACGGATCGCGCCACAGCCTGCGCCGTCAACGGCGCCCCCCGCACCGCGGCCGGGAAGCCGCTGGAGCCCCACGAGCTTTTGAGCGGCGAGCGGCACCACGAGCGGCTGGGGCCGTGGCTGGCGACCGCCGTCTGCGGCAACGACATCACCTCCTCCTGCCTCTACGTCGCGGCCATCGCGACGGTCTACGCCCACGCGCTCGCGCCGCTGGCCCTGCTCCTGGTGGCCGGCGTGCTCTATCTCTACCGCATGGTCTACACCGAGGTCGTCGAGGCGCTGCCCCTGAACGGCGGGATCTACAACTGCCTGTTGAACTCCACCCGCAAGTTCTCGGCGGCCGTCGGCGCCTGCCTGACGCTGCTCTCCTACCTCGCGACGGCGGTCATCTCCGCCAAGACCGGGGTGACCTATCTCGAGACGCTGCTGCCGGCCGTGCCGGTGATGGAGGCGACCGCGCTCGTCCTCGCCCTCTTCGCCGGGCTGACCATCCTCGGCATCACGGAGTCGGCGCGGGTGGCGCTCGTCATCTTCCTTTTGAACATCGCGACCCTCGCGCTTTTCGTGCTCTGGTCGCTCGCGGCGGTCGCCGAGAGCGGCCTCGCGGTCCTGGCGGCGAACTGGAGCGCGCTTCAGCTGCAGAACCGGTGGCTGGAGAACCTCTTTCTCGGCTTCTCGGCGGCGCTGCTCGGGGTGAGCGGCTTCGAGAGCTCCGCCAATTTCGTGGAGGAGCAGCGGCCGGGGGTCTTCCGCCAGACGCTGCGCAACATGTGGCTCGCGGTCACGGTCTTCAACCCGCTGATCGTGCTCGCCGCGCTCGCGCTCCTGCCGGTCGCGGAGATCATCGCGGCGAAGGACAGCCTGCTCTCCCGCCTGGGGTACGACGTGGGCGGGCGCTTCCTGCACACGCTGATCGTGCTGGACGCCTTCCTGGTGCTCTCCGGCGCCGTCCTCACGAGCTTCGTGGGGGTGACCGGGCTGATCCACCGCATGACGCTCGACCAGTGCCTGCCGCGCTTCTTCCTCAAATCCAGCCGCCGCGGCACCCAGCACCGCATCATCTTAGGGTTCCTGGCGCTCACCGTTTCGATCCTCTACCTGACCGGCGGGAACCTCCTGTCGCTCGCCGGCGTCTACACCATCTCCTTTCTGGGCGTCATGACGCTCTTCGGGGTCGGCAACATCCTGCTCAAGGTGAACCGCCGGGAGCTCAAGCGCACGTTCCGCGCCGGATGGCTCACCGTCGTCTGCGCCGTGTGCGCCACGACCGCCGGCATCGTCGGCAACATGGTGATCGATCTCGACTTCCTCCTGTACTTCGCGGTCTACTTTGTCCCGGCGGTCTTCCTGGTCAGCCTGATGTACGCGCGCATCCCGATCCTCAAGGCCTTTCTCGGACTGGCCAACGAGCTGCTCGAGAAGATCTTCATCTGGCGCACGGTGATCATCGACAAGATCACCGACATCACCGACATCCGGGTGGTGCTCTTCATCCGCGGCGGGAAGCTCGCGCGCCTCGCCAAGGCCTTCGACTACATCGTCCGCAACGAGTCGAGCCGCAAGATCACCGCCGTCCACCTCTTTCGCGATCCCTGCCCGCAGGAGCTCCAGGAGATCGAAGAGTCGCTCGCGGTGATGCGCGAGCTCTACCCGGACCTGACGATCGAGCTCATCTCGCGCCCCGGCCAGTTCAACGCCGAGACCGTCGAGGAGCTCTCGCGCGAGCTCGACGTGCCGAAGAACTACATGTTCATCGGCGCGCCGGAGGCGAAGCACTCCTTTTCGATCCAGGATCTGGGCGGCGTGCGCGTCATCTTCTGAGGACGGCGGCGTGTGCGCCCCAATATCTGCGTTGCGCTTCGCCCCGCGCGCGCTGCGGCGTACCGGGAGTACGCCTCGCTCGGCGGGAGCTCGCGCGCCTTGATCTTGGGGCGCGCACGCCGCCGTCGTGGGGGCGAATCGTCTTTTGATCCTTTCATCCACTCGTGCCGGATCGTCGGGCAGCGTTTTGCCGCGTTGCGC
>CAZNKG010000030.1:16066-39887 GCA_964573635.1 uncultured Desulfatibacillum sp.
TGATCCTTTCATCCACTCGTGCCGGATCGTCGGGCAGCGTTTTGCCGCGTTGCGCTTCGCCCCGCGCGCGCTGCGGCGTACCGGGAGTACGCCTCGCTCGGCGGGAGCTCGCGCGCCTTGATCTTGGGGCGCGCACGCCGCCGTCGTGGGGGCGAATCGTCTTTTGATCCTTTCATCCACTCGTGCCGGATCGTCGGGCAGCGTTTTGCCGCGTTGCGCATCGCCCCGCGCGGCGGCCTCAGCGCATGCGGCGCTTGGGGCAGGCGCGGCAGGGGGCGTCGGGGCGGCCGGCGGCGAGGTTTTCGCGGAAGCGGCGGAACTCCGGGCCCTCCCAGAGCGCCAGCGGGTCGGCGCTGTTCACGTTGCCGAAAAGCAGGCGGCCGGGGTCCGGCCGGCCGTCGGGCACGTTCCGGTAGACGCAGGGCGAGAGGTCGCCCGCGGCCGAGACGAAGAGCGCGCGGGCGGCGTTTTCGCGGCAGCGGGTTCCGGGGGCGTCCGGGTCGGGCAGGGCGACGTCGAAATCGAGCCCGAGGCGGCGCGCCTCGGCGGCGGTTTCGGCGAGGATCCGCCCGGCGCGGGCGATCGATTCCACGTCCTGCGGGTCGAAGGCCTCCGGGGCGAGCTCGGGGGCCGGGAGATAGTCGAGCGTGCTCACGACCGCCGCGTGCACGCCGAGCCGCTGCATGAGCGCCGGCAGCCCCCGGACGGCCTCCACGGCGGAGGCGAGCATGAGGTAGGCGATGTGCACCTCGAGGTGGACGGCGCCCGCCGCGCGCCGGACCCGCTGCAGGAGGCCGATCGCCTCGCAGACGCGCTCGAAGTCGACCCCGCGGCGGGGGGCGTTCGTCGCGGGGTCGGTCCCGGCGAGCGAAAAGGCGACGATGTCCAGGCCGCTGTCGACGATCCGGCGGGCGAGCGGCGCGTTCATGATCAGGCCGCAGGTGGTGGTGGAGACCGCGCAGCCGGCCCGGCGGCCGAGGGCGACCATGTCGAAAAAGGCCGGGTTGAGGAGGGGTTCGCCCCAGCCCTGGAGGTGGACGCGGCCGGCGCGCCGCAAAAGCGGCCAGAGGCGCCGGAAGGTCGCCAGCTGCATGTCGCGCGGCCGCCAGGTTTCGCGACGGACCTCCCGCGGGCAGTAGGCGCAGCGGCCCGGGCAGCGCGAGCTCACCTCCACCTGGACGCAGTCGAGCGGCCGGCGCACCCCCAGGAAGGCCTCCTTGACCATCTCCCAGAAGCCCGGTGCGCGCGGCTGTCCGCCCGCATCCGTTCCGTTGGTTTCCGTCATGCCGCCTCCTCTAACGCCGCCGGGCGGGCCATCCGGTGCCGGCCCGGGTTGAGCTCGCCGGGCGCCACTCGACTTCGACGTAGGGCAGAAACGGCTCCGCCCCCCACTTGCGCTTGAAGAACTCGATGCCGGGGTTCACGCCCAGTCCCAGGTTCAGGCGGGTCTGCCCGCGCCGCTCGGCCTCCGCGATCAGGGCCGCGAGCACGAGGTCGGCGGCCCCGGGGGGCGCGACGCCGGGGTCGCGGAAGGCGAACATGTAAAAGGCCGTCTCGAAGGCCGCGTACTCCCCGATCCCGAAGGCCGCGAGCCTGCCGTCCGGAAGACGCGCGGAAAAAAGCCGGCTCCCGGCGGAGGACTCGAGGTAGCGGGCGATCCCCCCGAAGATCCGCCGCGTCCCGGGCGACAGGTCGCGGCGCGCGGAGGTTTGCGCCACGAGCTCGGCGTGGTCGCTGCCGAAGCTGCGGCCGGTTTCGAGCGTGAGCTGCCGGCCGGCGCGCGCGAGAAGGCTTCTCAGCTTCGCCCCCGGCCGCGGCGGCGGAAGGCCCAGGCCGAAATAGCGGTCCTCGCGGCCGGCGGCCCCCGGCGGGGCCTGGGGCGGCCGGCAGGGGCCGATCACCGCGAGCGTTTCGACCCCCGGAAGCGCCAGCGCCTCGGCGACGGCGGCCGCCATGGCGCCGCGGTCCTGCGGGTCGTGCAGGGGGTAGCCGACGAGCAGCAGCCGGCCTTCAGCGGCATACGCGACGCATTCTCCGACCATCCGCGGGGCCGCCCCGGAGACCGCGCGCACGTAGGCCGTCACCTGCTCGGGAACGCGCGCGGCCGCCGTGACCCGGCCGAAGCGGTCCGGGCCGATCATTTCGGCCCCCTCAGGGTGAACCCCGCCCGCGTGAGCATGCCGCGGAGCTCGAGGAGGTGGGCCGTGCCGACGAAGACCGCGCAGCCGCCCCGCTCGATGAACGGGCGCATGCGCTCGAAAAACCGCGCGTCGCGCCGCCCGATGACCTGCTCGGTGCGCGAGGGGAACTCGATCGTCGTCCCCATCATGGCCTCGAGGTCGCCTCTCAGGTAGGCGGAGCGGTTGCGGCGCATGAAACGCCCCCACTGCCGGCATTCGCGGAAGAAGCCGACGATGCGGCCGACCGGGATGCTCTCGAGCGTTTCGAGCTGCTCATCGATCGTCTCCATCGCGTGCACGCGTTTGCCCATTTCGCGGGCGAGGTTCCAGGCCTCGAGGTCGACCGACTGGTTCCAGCCCAGACGGGCGAGATAGCGGCTCCAGAGGGAGAAGAAGGCCATCCAGGGCCGCGTCTGCGCGAGAAAGCGCCGCACGTCCGGCGGGTCGGCCGCCTCGCGGCCGAAGAAGCGCGCCCAGAAGCCGCGCGGACCGCAGACGACCCGCTCGAGGCGCGCGACCTCCTCCGGGGAGAGGCGGTCGATCAGCCGCGGGGCGCCCGGCGCGGGGCGCTCCCCGGCCGCGGCGACGCGGGCGAGGCTCCCCTCGTCGAGCGGGCCCTCGAACAGGACCGTGTCGAGGCGTTCGAAGAGCCGGCGGAAGGCGTTTTCGAAGCTGAAGCAGAAGAAGTGGGCCGCCCCCGCCACATGGCTCACACGCCCGTCCTTCTCGATCTCCCAGAGCATCGCGAAGCGCCGCTGGGCGGGAAGCCGGCGCAAGAACTCCTGGGCCGTTACGGGCTCCCGCGGCATCGCCGCCAGGTGCCGCATCACCGCGCCCACGGTGTGGCGCAGGCGCTCCGGCTCCCGCCACGCGGCCATGCGGTAGGCCGGCCCCGGGACGGCGCCCCACTTGACCTTGAAGCGGCGGATGCCCGGGTTGACCCCGAGACCCACATGGAGGAACGCTTTCCCCTCCCGGCGGGCGAGGCGGATCATCTCCAGGAGAAGCAGGTCCGAGGCGCCGTGCGCGGCGGGCGCGGGCGAGCGCGCGCCGATCAGCCAGGTGAGGAAGTCTTTTGGCGCGAGGTCGATCAGGAAGCTCGCCGCCAGCCGGTTTTCCTCGTCCCAGGCGTCCAGCAGCCGCAGCCCCGGGGCCTCCTCCAGCACCGCCTCGGTGCGGGCGTAAAGCTCGCGCACGCTCTCCGGAAGTGGGGTGCGGGCGAGGAACTCGGCCCACAGGCGCCGGTGCGGCGCGGTGAAGGACCGACCCTCCGCCGCCCGCAGGCGGGCGGCCGCGGCCGCGGCCTGGCGCGCCGGCCGGGAAGGCGGGTCGCGGTCGGCCGGCAGCAGATAATAGCGGTCCTCCTGCTGCCGATAGGGCGCAAGCTCCGGCGGCAGCTCGGGGGCGATCGCCCAGCCCTCGCGGGCGCGGGTGCGGCGCCGGGCCTCGGCGAGCGCCGCGCCGAAGTCCCCGCCGCCTCCCGCCAGCGGGTAGCCCACGGCGATCAGCCACTCTCCGGCGGCGAGAAACAGGAAATCCCCCACCCGGAAGGCCTCCCCGCCCGACATCGCCTGCATGAAGCCCGCGGAGTGCTCGGGGACCGTCGCCCGTTCGAGGACCGCTGTGATTTCCGTGGGGTTCAATCCATCCTCGGCGGCTGCATCCGGCAGGCTGCGGATAGACGGCGCCCGGCGGTCCGCCGCCTGTCTTTCCGCGGCCTGCCGGGAAGGATGCCGCAGATTACGCCTTTCCGGGCGGGAGGTCAAAAAGCCCGCCGCCGCGCCGGGAGGGGCCGCCTTGAGCCGGGCTGCGAAGCGTACTATGATGGTCAGACAACGGACCCCGACCAAGGAGGGCACGCCATGCGTGAGTCGATCGGGATGCGCAAAACCGAGCTCGACACCCCCTGCCTCGCGCTCGATCTCGACCTTCTGGACGAAAACCTGCAGCGCATGCAGGCCGCCGTCAAGGCGGCCGGCAAGGCGCTCCGGCCCCACGCCAAGACCCACAAGTGCACGGGGCTCGCCAAGCTCCAGGTCGCCGCCGGCGCCATCGGGATCTGCGCGGCCAAGGTCTCCGAGGCGGAGGTCCTGGTGGATGCCGGCATCTCCGGGGTGCTCCTCACCGGCCCGGTCGCCTCGCCCGCGAAGGCCGACCGGCTGGTCGCGCTGCTCGAGCGCGCGCCGTTCCTGACGGCCGTGGTCGACAGCGCGGAGAACGTGGCGCTGCTCGCCGGCCGGCTCGCCGCCCGACGCCGCAGGCTCGACGTGCTGGTCGACCTCGACATCGGCCAGCACCGCACCGGGGTCTCCCCCGCCAAGGCGGCGGAGCTTGCCGAGCGCGTCATCGCCTGCCCGGAGCTGCGGCTGCGCGGGATCCAGGCCTACGCCGGGCACGCCCAGCACATCATCGGCTTCGAGGAGCGCAAGGCCGCCTCGCGGCAGGGGCTGAAAACCGCCGCGGCGGTCTTCCGCAAGCTCAAGGAGCGCGAGCCCGCCTGCACCGTCTTCAGCGCCTCCGGCACCGGGACGGCCCAGATCGATCTCGCCGTGCGCGAGCTGACCGAGCTGCAGGCCGGCTCCTACGCCCTCATGGACACGGAGTACCTTTCGATCGAGGCCGCGGACGGGGCGAACTTCGCCGACTACCACCCGGCGCTCACGCTGCTTTCGACCGTTGTGAGCGGCCCCCGCGGCCGGCAGGTGACGATCGACGCCGGCTTGAAAGCGCTCTACCGCGACGGCGGCCGGCCGCGGGTGCTCACCCCGGAGTTCGCCCGGCTGCAGTACGACTGGTTCGGGGACGAATACGGAAAGCTCACCGCCCCGGACCGGACCGCCCTGCTGCCGGCCCCCGGAACAGTCGTCGAACTCGTGGTGTCGCACTGCGACCCGACCGTGAACCTATTCGACCGTTATTACGTCACCCGCAACGGCCGGGTGGTCGACATCTGGCCGATCGACATGCGCGGCTGCTGCCGCTGATCGGAGCCGGATGGCGGAGACAAGCCCGCCCTCCCGCCCGCGGCGCGCCGCCTCCACCAGGAAGGGGTAGGGGTCGACGGGGCGCATCGACGCGGCCTCAAGCAGCATGAGGTGCAGGTGGGTGGGCGAGCGTCCCGGGTGGGCGTTCGCGCCGCTGCGGCCCAGGGCGGCGACCGCCTCCCCCCCGGCGACCCGCTCCCCCAGGCGCGCCCGGATCTCCCCCAAGTGCGCGTAATACGCGCAGAGCTTCCAGCGCGGGTGATAGATCCAGAGGGTGTTTCCGCCCCGCAGGTGCCGGTGCTCCCCCGCCGGGCTCCAATCCGCGAAGAGCGACAGCACGACGCCCGCGGCGAGCGCGCGCACCGCGACCGGGCGGCCGGTGCGGTCGTCGCGCGCGTCGCGGTCGCGGTCGTGGATGAAGATGTCCTGCGCGGGGTGGCCCCGGTGGCGGTTGCCGTCGAGGAAGTCGTAGCCGGCGGGCCGGTAGCCCTCCCCGTGTCGCCCGCCGATATGCCGGGGATCGCCCCCTTCGAGCGGGAAGAAAAGGCGCCGGTCGAAGCCTTCTTCCGGAAAGGCCTGGGCGAGGGTCTGCGCCCAGCGGCGGATCGCCTCCGCTCCCTCCGCGCGGCAGAGGCGCCCGTCGCGGACGGCGCGTTCGAAGGCCTGCCACGCGACGGCGTGGTCGGCCGCGGCCGCCGCCGCGGCGGCGGCCAGCAGCGCGATCGCCGTGAGCAGCGCGGCGCGCCGCCGCGGGCCGCCCATCGGCTAGCCGAAGGCCCGCTCGGCGAGCTCGCGCCGCAGGCGTTGGGAGTGGGTTTCGATCGCGGCCATGATTTCGGCCGCCCCTTCGGTGCCGGCCATGTGCGGTTTGAGGGCCGCGTGGAACTCCTTCTCGGCCGCGCCCAGGCGGTTCAGGGTGAACAGGAAGTTCGCGCGACTGCGGTAGGCGCGGCGGGCGAGCGCGTTGAAGCTCGCCCCCTCGGCCCGGAGCAGGTCCGCGTAGTAGTCGGCGAGCGCCGCGAGGAACGCCGCGTAGGGCTTCTCCAGGGAGTCGGGCAGGCCCGACTGCGCGGCGGCGGCCGCCGCGGCGGGCGGCTTTCCGGACGCGACGGACTCCGCGGCGAGCCCCATCGCCTTCCGGCGGGCGGCCATGAACTCCGCGTCGAATTTGAGGCGCCCGTTCTTGAAGCGCTGCATGCGGTAGACGAAATAAAGAAAGAGGAAGGGGAGCAGGATCATCCAGAAGCTCACCCGGGGCTTCTCGAAGACGGCCGCCCCGATCGCGTTCGCGAAGGCGCGCTCGCTGTCGAGGATGAGCGCCTGCTTGCGTTCGAGGTCCTGCATGGCGCGGTCGGCCGGCGGGCGGTTCACGGCCGTCCCGGCGTGAAGTCCAGGCTGTCGCGGATGCGCGCCGAGCCCTCGGCGGGCTCCTCGAAATCGGTGTAGTAGATCGCGGTGGCCCGCAGGCCGCGCTCCTCGATCACCTGCGCCATGCGCCCCGCCCCGGGAATGAAGCGGGCGAGCGCGCCGACGGCGAAGATGAGCGTCCAGATCAGGACGAACCCGAGGAGGAGCCGCGCCCAGGGGGAGAGCGCCGCCCGCGGGGCCGAAGCCCCGCGGGCGGCGGCGGTGCCGGTCAGGTGAGCGGGCATGCGGTCTAGATCGCCGCCGTGATTTCGGGGAAGATGATGTAGAACATGATGTAGCCCACCAGCAGCGTGAAGCCCAGCTGGAAGGACTGCCCGAAGACGTAGAGCGTGATCGGCTTTCCGCCCTTGAAGTAGGGCCCGAACTCCCGGAAATTCGTCTCGAGCCCGATCGAGGTGAAGGCGAGCGCGAAGAACCACTCGCGCGCGATGCGCGTGAAGCCGCGCAGCACCCCGTGGTCGATCATGATGTTGCTCACGTCCTTGCCGACGCTCTGGTCGAGGATCGAGAAGCAGATCGAGGCGACGATGAAGCCGATCACGAACTTCGGGAAGCGGTACCAGATCTCCCACCAGCTCACCGTCTGGCCGGGGGTGCAGTCGACCTTGGCGCACCAGTAGACCGCGACCCCGAAGGCCGTGACGCCGATCAGCACGTTCTGGATCATCTTGATGGTCGCCGCGACGTAGAGCGCCTTCTGGCCGAGGAAGGCCCCGGCGGCCGCGACCGCGCCGGTCGAGTCGATGGTGCTGCCCATCCAGGCGCCGGCGAGGATCTCCGGCATGCCGACGAGCTTGGCGAAGGCCGGCTGGCCCACCATGCAGACGGCGGTGAAGACCATCGAGAGGCCGATGGCAAGCGTCAGCTCCTCCTTCTTCGCCCGGCAGGCCGCCGCGGTGGCGATGGCGGCCGAGACCCCGCAGACCGACATGTCGGCCGAGATGGTGATGTTGAGCGTCTTGGAGGGCATCTTGATGATCTTTTGCCCGAACCAGTAGGTGAGGATCAGGGTGACCGGGGTGCAGATCCAGGCGATGAAGATGCCCGGCTTGCCGATGGCGAGGATCTTGTTGAAGAGGATCTCCGCGCCGAGGAGCACGAGGCCGGTCTTGATGTAGTACTCGGTGCAGACGGCGGGCTGGAGCCACTTCGGGGTGCCGACGGTGTTGGAGATGAGCAGCCCGAAGACGATCGCCCACAGCGGGAAGCCGAAGCCCCAGTATTTCATGAGCGCCTGGGTTTCGGCCATGTAGGCGAGGATCGCGAGAAGGAAGACCACCGGGAAGCCCACGATGAACTGGCCGAAGGGCACCCCCATGATGGCCTTGCCGATCCCGAAGAAGACGGCGAGGATGACGCACAGCCCGATGAGGTAGGGGATGCGGTTGAAGGGCTTCACGCTCGCCTTGGCTTTCGCCTTGGAGGCCTTGTCCTTGGCCGACTGCCAGGCCTTGATCTCCTTGTCGGCCGCCTGGTTGAGGCTGTCGTCCTTGAAGCCGGCCGCCGCGGCGGCCGCCTGGGCGGCCTTGGCCTTGGCGAGCGCCGCCTCCTCGTCCGCCTTGGCCTTGTCGGCCGCCGGCTTGGCCGCGGCGTTCATCGCGTCGGCCGCGGCCTGGCTGCGGTAGAGCGCATCGACGGGGTTCGCGCTCCAGTCGCTCGGCGCCGCCAGGAAGGCGGCGATCGTCTTGGCGAAATCCTGGCTCGTCGCCCGCATGCCTCTTTTCGCGGAGGAGGCGTTGTGCCACTCGATCGTCTTGAAGGGGGCCTTCGCCGCCTCCTCCTTCAGGGTGGCGTTGTACTTGGCGAGGTTTTCCTCCATCTTCTCCGGCGGCCGCGGCAGGAAGATCACGAGGCCGGCGATGAGGAGCAGAAACCCCATCCAGACCGCCATCCAGTCTTCTTTCTTGTAGAGGTCCCTGAGCGTCGTCTTGCCGCTCTCGATGACGACATAGTCCGGTTCAGCCGTTTTCCCCTGGTTCTCCGCCATGGTGCCTCCTTCTGGGTATGATTGGCCGCTCGTGTCGCCAAGGACAATCGGTGGTGTGGTTGGAATGGCGCCATCGATCCCATCGCCGCGAGGGAATTTCTCAAAAAATTAAGCCGGCGTCAACCTCCGGGCGGCGGCGAAGGCCCCTCGGCTCCGCCCGGCGGCCGGGGCGGCAGCCGGACCGTGAAGCGGCTTCCCCCGCCGCCCGCGCCGGGGCCGACGTCGATCTCGCCGCCGTGGGCGCGGGCGACGGCCCGGGCGAAGCTCAAGCCCAGCCCGGAGCCGGGCTGGGAGCGGCTGGGGTCGCCGCGGTAGAAGCGCTCGAAGATGTGCGGCCGGTCCTCGGGGGCGATCCCGGGGCCGTTGTCCTCGACCGCGATGGCGGCCGCGCCGTTCTCCGCCGCGGTCAATTCCACCCGCACCCGCCCCCCCGCCGGGGTGTACTTGATGGCGTTGTCGAGGAGGTTGGCGAGCATGCGCTGGAGCATGCGCCGGTCGCCCGCGGCCGAAAGGCTCTCCGGGGTCTCGCAGGCGAGCTCGACCCCCTTTTCCTCGGCCATGGCGAGGAAGAGGCCGCAGGCATCCCGCGCGAGCGCCGCGAGGTCGAGCGGCTCCGCCGCGGGCCGGCTCACCCCGGCCTCGCTGCGCGAGATGAAGAGCATCGTGTTGATCATCTCGAGGAGCCGGTCGCACTCCTCGACGGCGCTCGCCGCCACGGCCTCCCAGTCGGCCGCAGCGCCGCCCTGGGTGAGCGCCATCTCGGCCTGGCCGCGGATGCGCGTGATGGGGCTCTTCAGGTCGTGGGCGATGTTGTCGGTCATCTCCCGGATGCCGGCGACCAGGCGCTCGATGTGGTCGAGCATGCGGTTGAAGGTGGCGGCGAGATCGTCCACTTCGTCCCCGCGGCCGGTCGCCGGCACGCGCTCAGCGAGCCGGCCGTCGGCGATGCGCTGGGCGGTGCGCGTGACCGCGGCGACCCCGGAGAGGGCCCTGCGGGCCATGAAGAGGCCGATCAGGGCGGCGGCCGTGGTGAGCCCGGCCATGGCGGCGACGAACGTGCGCCGGAAGGCCTCGATCAGCCGGGCGAGGTCGTCCATGGCGTGGCCGAGCTGGAGGACGAGACCGGGGCCGATCGGCGCGTAGACCACCCGCACCTCGTGGGCGCGGTCCGGGGAGCGCATGGTGGCGAAGATCGGCCGCTCCTCGGCCGCCAGGCGGCTGAGCGCCTCGCGCGAGACGAAGATCTCGCGCCAGTACTCCATGTTGGAGGCGGAGAAGATCCGGCCGTCGGGGGTGAGCAGACGGATGAAGATCTTCTTCTCCCCCGCCGCCTGGGAGTCGAGGGCCGCGCGCCGCGCGAGCGCCTCGACCCCCTGCAGCCCCATGACGTTCGCATAGGTCCGCGCCTCGGCGAGGAGCTCCCGGTCGGTGCGCTCGCGCAGCGTGGTGGTGATGAAGACGTAAAAAAGGGCGAAGGCGGCCCCGGCGAGGAAGAGGAAGAGCCCCGCGTACCAGAGGGTCAGGCGCAGGGCGAGGCTGCGCCGGAAGCTAGGCCGCCGTGCGCAGGACATAGCCCACTCCCCGGACGGTGTGGATCAGCTTCTCGGGGAAGCCCTTGTCGATCTTCTCCCGCAGCTTGTAGATCCGCGATTCGACGACGTTCGTCTGGGGGTCGAAGTGGTAGTCCCAGACGTGCTCCATGATCATGGTCTTGGAAACCACCCGGCCGGCGTTGCGCAGGAGGTACTCGAGCAGCGAGAACTCGAGCGGCTGGAGCTCGATTTTGGTCTCGCCGCGCGACACCTCGCGGGTGATCAGGTTCATGGCGAGGTCGGCGTAGGCGAGCCGGGTCGGCTCGGCGGCCTGGGTGCTGCGGCGGATGAGCGCCTGGATGCGGGCGAGCAGCTCGGAGAAGGCGAAGGGCTTGGTCAGGTAATCGTCGGCCCCGGTCTGCAGCCCCCGCACGCGGTCCTCGACCGCGCCGCGGGCGCTCAGGACGATGACCGGGGTGCGGATCTTCTCGCGCCGCATGGCGGCGATGATCGCCAGCCCGCTTCTTTCCGGCAGCATGATGTCGATCACCGCCGCGTCGTATTCCTGGGTCAGCCCGAGGTCGAGCCCCCGCTCCCCGTCCGCGGCGTGGTCCACGGCGAACCCCTCGGCCCGGAGCCCCTTCACGACGAAGGAGGCGATCTTGGGGTCGTCCTCGACGATCAGGATGCGCATCGGCCGGCCCCTCATCCGCGGGAGGCGCCGGCCGCGCCGGGGCCGGGCCGGCGGCCGGCGATCGCCGCCCAGCCCTCGCGCCGCAGCGTCTCCACGATCGTCATGCCCATGGCGCTCATCCGTCCGGCCACCTGCGCGGCGTTCTCGACGATGATCCCGGAGGCGATCAGCAGCCCGCCCGGCCGCAGCACCCGCGGGATCTCCTCCAAAAGCTCGAGGACGGCGTCGGTCAGGATGTTCGCCGCCACGAGGTCGAAGGGGCCCCGGAAGGGGGCGGCGAGGTGCCCGCAGGCGAGCAGGGCGCGGCCGGCGGGGATCCCGTTGCGCGCAAGGTTTCCGGCCGCGATGCGCACCGCCCCCGGGTCGCGGTCGCCCCCCGCAAGCCGCCCGGCGCCGAGCTTCCCGGCGACCGCCAGGAGGATCCCCGACCCCGTGCCGACGTCGAGGAGGCTGGCCCCGGGCGTGAGATGGCGTTCGATCAGCTCGGCGCAGAGCGCGGTCGTCGGGTGGGTGCCGGTCCCGAAGGCCATCCCGGGATCGATCTCGACCACGACCTCCCCCGGGGCGGCGGCGTGGTCGCGCCAGGAGGGCTTGACCACGATGCGGCGGCCGATCTTCTGCGGCCAGAAAAAGGCCTTCCAGGACTCGGCCCACTCTTCCTCCGCGACCGGGCGGCAGATCAGGCGGTAGCGCAGGCCGATGTGGTTCGAAAGGCGCCGGAGCTCCTCCTCGAGGCGCGCGCGGGCTTCCTCCAGCCGCTCGTCGGCCGGGAGAAACCCCGCGACGGCATGGGCGGCGGCGCGCGGCCGGGCGTCCTCGGCCCAATCCTCCGCCGGCTCGAGCCGCGGGTCCTCGATCACCACCCCCTGCAGGCCGAGGTCGAAAAAGGCGGCGGCGACGAGGTCTGCCGCCGTCTCGGGCTGCGGATGGTCGAAAGCGACTTTGATTTCGAGATACATCGCCAGATCCAATCCGGCGCGATGGCGCCGGTCGCCGGCGCTTCAGCCGGGCGGCGGTCGATTCCCGAACTTCTCTTTCGGCGGATTGAAGTAGCCGAACTTGAGCGCGGGGAAGCGGCGGCGGATCTCGGTCAAAAGCGCCGCCATCCCCATGGGCGGGCCCCCGCCGCCGGCGGCGGCCTCCATGGCCGCCCAGTAGCGCCGCGGGTCGAAGTTGAGGTTGCGCCACTGGATCATGTGGACCGGGTGCGCCGCGAGGAAGCGGCAGAGCGCCTCGGCCTCCGCCGGGGCGTCGGTGAAGCCGGGGAGGTTGAGGTAGTTGATGGAGACGAATTTTCCGGCGTCGAGCGCGGCGTCGATGCTGCGCCGGACGTCGTCGAAGCCGTAGCCCCGCGGGCGGAAATAGGCCCGGTAGCACGCGGGGCGGGCCGAATTGAGGCTCACCCGCAGGCTGTCCAGGCCCGCCGCGCACAGCCGCCGGACGGCCGCGGGGCGGCTGGCGTTCGTGTTGAGGTGGATGGTCCCGCGGCCGGTCTGCTCCCGGATCAGGCGGATGGCGGGGGCGATCACCCGGGCGGCGGAGAGCGGTTCGCCCTCGCAGCCCTGGCCGAAGCTCACCACCGCCCGCCTGGTCCGGCCGATGTGCAGCCGCGCGACCGCGGCGATCTCCTCCGGGAGCGGGGTGAAGGCGATCCGCTCCTGGGTCGAGCGGATGCCGCTGTTTTTTTGGAGCGACAGGCAGCCCAGGCAGCGCGCGTTGCAGGCGACCGCGGTCGGCAGCGGGGCTTCATAGCGGCCGAGGAAGAAGTTCTTCCCGGCCGGGCAGCCGTAGACCAGGGCGCAGGTCTCGAGGTGGCGGGCGAGGCGGTTGCCCGGCAGCGCCCGGCGCACCGCGCGCACCCCGGCGCGCACGGCGGCGAGCGGCATGCGGCGCAGGTCCTGGCGCGGTTCGCGGTCGACGACCAGGGCCGCCGAGCGGAAGGCGCCCCGGCGCCAGCCGACCGCCCCGTAGGAGAAGAGCGGCAGCGGCCGCGCCCCCGGCCGCTCGCGGTAGGCCGCGACGCGGGTCGCCACGACGCCCGGCGAGTTGAAGACCGCGACCGGGAAGATCGGCTCGCCCGGGCGGTAGGGGTTTTCGGCGAGCGCCTCGAGCGCCCCGGCCGCCCGGCTCCACAGCAGCGGGACCCGGTCGGGGAGCAGCATGAGCTCGCTGCCGTAAGGGGCGGCCATGGTCTCGCCCGCGGCGAGCGGGGCCGCCTCCGCGCCGGACTGGCCCACGGCGAGGTAGCCGGGCAGGTCGAAGATCCGGCCGCGGGCGTCGGCGACGACCGCCGTGAGCGGCGCGTTCTCATCCATCGTGGGCCACCATGACGCAGCGCGAGGTGCGGCCGTCGGCCTTGATCGTGAAGGGGCGCTCGAGGCGCGCGTGGGCGACGTGGGGGGTCTCGCCCGCGCGCGGCTGAGCGCCGATCCAGCGCCAGTCCAGGCGGTCGCCCCGGTCGGGGTTGACCGTGCAGTAGGTGATTTCGAGGGTCGTGATGTTGTGGAAGAAGTGCGACCCCTGGGAGGGATCGGCGCGCAGCTCGGCCGCCGTGGTCTCGACCATGGCGGCCACCCCGCAGATCTCGGCCCAGCTCACCGGTATCCCGAGCCAGCGGTCGGCCGAGCCCCAGCGGCCCGGGCCGATCAACAGGTAGCGCCGCCCCGCGCGCACGAGCCCGGCGTTCAGCCGCCCGATCTCGCGGGCGATCTCCGGGGTGCGGCGCACGTCGAAGGCCTCGGGCTTCACGAAGACGATGTCGGCGATGTCGCGGCGCTCGCCGTTTCCGAGGGACTGGCCGGAGACGAGAAAGGCGGCGGCCTCGTCGGCCGGCCGGATATCGACCGCGGCGCGGTCGCTCTTGGCGGTCATCGGCCGCAGCTGCAGGAAGGCGAACTCGGGCCGCTTGGCCGGGTCCCGCGGCAGGTTCACGCCGAACTCGAGCTCGACGGGGCTGCCGATCCCCTCCTGGCCCAAGGCGAGCGCGTCGGCGAGCAGCGGCGCGAGCGGGAAGAGATCGTAGCGCAGCACCCGGGCGAAGGTGAGCACGGGGTGCCCGGCGCGGTCGAAGCTGTCGCGGATGCGCTCTTCGTTCGGCAGGTAGGCGCTGCACAGGATCCGGACGGGGTGCTCGTCGGCCGCCGCGTCGATCTCGCGCTTCTCCAAGTTCGCGTCCTCGTCGACCGCCAGGCGCGGCCCCGCGCCGCCGAGCTTGAGGCTGTAGAAGGTGCGCTGGGCGTTGTCGAGGATGTCCCGGACGCTCGAGCGCTGGGGCAGCAGCTGCGGGTGGCGCGGGCAGAAGCGCAGGGCCTTCTCCCCCTCCATGACGGTTTTGCCGAGGCCTAAGGCGATCGCGGCGATCCCCTCCTCGGGCCGCATCGGGGCGAAGGGGTAGTAGTTGTAGGACTGGGCCACCCCCGCGATCGCCGGGTAGAAGTGCTCGCCGTGCGCCTCGCCGACGAGCTGCTGGATGATGACCGCCATCTTCTCCTCCTCGGTGCGGTGGCCGACCCGCCGCGAGAAGGCCTTGGGGCTCTCGAAATAGGTCGAGGCGTAGACCAGCCGGATCGCCTCGAGGAGCTTCTTCAGCCGCAGGTCGAGGCTCGGGTGGTCGTTCGGCAGCATGTAGGTGCGGTAGAGCCCGGCGTAGGCGCGGAACTTCGCGTCCTCGAGCAGGCTCGAGGAGCGCACGGCGAGCGGGTAGGCGGCCTGCGCGAGGTAGGCGCGCAGGTCGTCCTGGATCCGCTGGGGGAAGGGGGCCTTCAGGAAGGCTTCGGCCACCGCGGCGTCGGGCGCCTCCCGGGTCGCGAAGCGCTTCAAGTCGTTCTCGGCGACGAAGGCGTCGAAGCCCTCGGTGGTGATGACGAGGGTGCGCGGGACGCCGAGGGCCACCTGGGGGTACTTGCGGTGGAGCTCCGGGACGCGCTGGAGCAGGTTCGCCATGAAGGCGAGCCCGCGGGCCTTGCCGCCGAGGCTCCCGTTGCCGATCTTGAAGAACTCGGTGTCGCTGTCGAAGTCGCCGGCCTCGAAGTTCACCACGACCCCCCGCTGCCTCCGGCTGCGGCGGGCGTGGATGATCGAGATGAGGTAGCGGCGGTGGCTCTCCTCGTCGCGGAAGTCCGTGTCGCGGATCGGCCGCACCTTGTTGGCCAGGGTGATCTCGGTGCGGGCGTAGAGCCAGCGCGAGAAGTCGTTGCGGTTGCAGTGGTGGGCGAAGGAGTCCTCGGGGATCTCGGCGATAAGCTTCTCGAGCCGGCGCAGGGTCGCCGCGCGGGCGATCTCGCGGCCGTCGGGCCGGCGGAAGACGAAGTCGCCGAAGCCCAGGTGGTCGCGGAAGAAGGCGTGCACGTCCTCGTGGAGCGCCGGGGAGAGCTTGTGGACGAACTGGGCCGGGATCGCGGCGGCGCGCGCGGCGTTCGACGGGTCGGCGCTCACGAGCAGCAGCGGGATGTCGAAGCGCTCGGCCTTCACCCGCGAAAGCAGCGCGATGCCGGCCGCGTCGTCGCTGCGGCCGCCGCGCGGGTAGCGCACGTCCGAGATCACCCCGAGGATGTAGGGCTCGTAGGTCTGGTAGAGCGCGAGCGCCTCCTCGAAGTCCTCGGCGACCAGGATCTTCGGCCGGGCGCGCATCGTGAGCAGCCGGTGCTCCTCGTTCAGCCCCTCCTCGAGGACCGCCTGGGTCTGGGTGACCACCTCCTTGTAGAGCACCGGCAGCAGCGAGGAGAGGTAGGCGGGCGAGTCCTCGACCATCAGGATCACCCGGATCCCGGCCGCGGCCGTGTCGTGGGGGGCGTTCAGCCGGTCCTCGGCGCTCTTGATGATGGCGACCAGCAGATCGGTGTTCCCCGACCAGACGAAGATGCGGTCGATCCCGGGCGGCTTGGCGAACTCCGGTCCCTCCTCGGCGGCGAGCGCCTGGTGGCTGAGATGCACCACCGGAAGCTCCGCGTCGCGCCGCTTGATCGCCAGCCCCAGCCCCTGGGACTGGATGTCAGGCAGCCCGAGCATGGTGAGCACGAGGTCGAACTTGCGCTCGGCCAGCGCCGCGAGCGCCGCCTCGCCGGTCGGCACCCAGGTGATCCGCGGCGGGTTGCTGAGGTTGAGCCCGCGGTACTCGTTCACGATCCGCTCCGAGAGGCGGCAGTCCTCCTCCATGATCCAGTGGTCGTAGGGGGTCGAAACGAGGAGGATGTCGCGCACCTTGCGCGCCATGAGCTCGTGGAAGACCTTGAACTTGGGGTCGAAGTCCTGGGCGAAGCCTTCGATCGGCAGCGTCATGCGCAGAGCGCTTCCCGGATGCCGGCCCGCGCGGCGTGTCGTTGCCCGCGGCGCCGAAGTCTGTTATGAGGAGGGCCCGGTTTCCAGGCCGGCGGATCGGTATGTAACATAGCCTCGAACTCCAGGATAGGCAACTCGGCAGCGATGGACACCTCCCCGGACAAGGTGATGGGGCTTTCCCAGGCCGTCGCGCGCTTCGTCCCCGACGGCGCGCACATCTCGATCGGCGGCTTCACCTGCAACCGCAACCCCATGGCGGCGGTCTACGAGATCATCCGCCAGCGCCGCCGGGGGCTGCACCTCTACGCCCACTCGAACGGCCAGGGGGTGGACGAGCTCGTGGGGGCGGGCTGCCTCGCCCGCCTGGAGATCGCCTACGCCGGCACCGGCCGCTTCGCGCCGACCTGCATCCGCTTCCGCCGGGCGGTCGAAAGCGGGGCGCTGCCCGTCGAGGACTACAGCAACTACCAGATGACGCTGCGGTTCCTCGCCGGCGCGATGGGGGTGCCCTTCCTGCCGACCCGCTCGGGGCTCGGCACCGACATCGCCGCCCGCTGGGGCTTTGCGCCCGAGATGCGCCGCGCCGACCCGCGCCTGCCGGACCAGAAGCTCGTCGTCCTGGAGAACCCCTTCGGCGGCTGGGCGGCGTGCGAGCGGGTGGTGCTCGTGCCGGCGATCCGGCCGGACGTGACGATCCTTCACGTGCAGCGGGCGGCCCGCGACGGGACGGCGCGCATCGAGGGGCTCGCCTTCGCCGACGTCGAGCAGGCCAAGGCCGCCGCCCGCGTGATTCTGACCTGCGAGGAGCTTCTCGACGCCGAGGAGCTGCGCGCGGAGGCCGAGCGCAACCAGATCCCGGGGGTGATCGTCGACGCCGTGGTGCCGGTGCCCCACGGCGCCTACCCCACGGCCTGCTTCCGCCGCTACGACTACGACCCGGTCTTCCTCAAGGAGTACGGCGAGGCGGCGCGCGACGAGGCCGCCTACGCCGCCTACCTCGAGCGCTGGGTCTTTTCCCCCGAGGACCACGCGGCGCGCCTGGCGCAGCTCGGCCCGGCGCGGCTCGCCGCCATCCAGGCCGACCCGCGGACCGGCTACGCCTGCGGGCTCGCGCGCTGAGAAGGAGGCGCCAGCGATGACCGACTACACCCGCCGCGAGCTCATGGCGATCGCCGCGGCGCGCAAGATCCGGGACGGGGAGATCGTCTTCTGCGGCACCGGCATCTCGATGCTCGCCGCCATGGCGGCCAAGCACATCAGCGCGCCGCACAGCGTCATCATCTTCGAAACCGGCGCGATCGACTCGCGCCTGGAGGAGATCCCGCTCGCCGTGGGCGACCCGCGCGTCATGTTCGGCGCCTCCTCGAACACCGGGCTCGCCGACGCCTTCGCCCTGATGCAGAACCCCACGACCGGCCGCCACGTCGTCGGCATCCTCGGCGCGGCCCAGATCGACCGCTTCGGGAACCTCAACTCGACCGCGATCGGCGGCTACCCCCGCCCCGCGGTGCGCTTCTCGGGCTCCGGCGGGGCCTGCGACGTCGCCTCCTTCGTCGACCGCACGATCATCTTCATGCAGCACGAGCGCCGGAAATTCGTCGCCAAGCTCGACTACTTCACCAGCCCGGGCTGGATCGACGGCCCCGACGGCCGCCGCCGCGCGGGGCTTCCCGGCGGCGGGCCGGCGGCGGTGATCACCGACCTCGCCGTCATGGGCTTCGACGAGCGGACGCGGGAGATGTTCCTCGAGGCCGTCTTCCCCGGGGTGGCTCCCGAGGCGGTGCGCGCGGCCACCTCCTTTCCGGTCGACCTCTCCCGCGCGCGCGAGCTCGAGCCCCCGACCGGCCGCGAGCTGAGAATCCTGCGCGAGCAGGTCGACCCGCAGCGGCTGATCCTGGGATAGCGCGGCGGGCGCCGGGCGCCGGCCAGAGCTCCCGGCGGTCCGGTCGCTCAGCCGGCCGGCGGCCGCCGGGACGCCCGAACGCAGCGATCGCACCCTGCCGCGAACACCCGCGGGTGAAGCAAGCCATCGGCTGACGCCGCTACCCGTTTGCGGCCGCCCCGGAACACGCGCCGCCCTTGGAAACCGCCGCGGCCGGCGCGCCGCCGCAGCCAAAATCATCCCGGCAGCCGCTTCCCATCGATGATACGATCGCCATGATCCATCACCCCGGCGCCCACACTCGTCGGCGCCCGGCCGGGTTCTCCGGTTCAACTTATCGCGCGGACAAGATTCATCATCAAGAAAAACGGCTTTGCCGGCGAAGCCACCTGATTGACGGTCCCCGCAAGATATATCGCCCGCGATGGGCAGGTGAAGGCAAAGGACCCCGTGGATCCGGAGTGCCCGATGAACTCAGGAAGCGCTCTCGGCCAGAAGAACCGCGGCAGCCGGAAGTACATCAGACCATAGCCATAACGCAGCGGAAAGAATATGGCATTCCAATTCATCATGCGCTCAAAGAGCGCTTGGTCAAAAAGCCGGCCGTCGAAGAAGGCCCTCAGAAAGATCGTGCTCTCAGCTGCGGTCGAGATCAGGCCGCCGTCGGAGATGTTGGATGACAGGTACTTGGGAACATTCGCCGGCGCCGCCTTCAAGTAGATGGTCGCCGGCTTTGCGCCCGGGACGGGCGCTGTCCAATCGAACAGGTAGGTCCGCTGAAGACCAAGGGGTTCGCAAATCATCTCCTTGAAATTCGCGGCCATCGGCTTTCGGGTGACGTTTTCGACGATCGCACCGAGAAGACGATAGTTGGCATTTGAGTAATACGCCTTCCCGCGAGCACCGGGAACAAAATGAGGCTTCAGACTCCGCACGATCGCCATCGCTTCCGCGGTGTCGATCGCGCGGTCACGGCCGCTTTTCAATTCATCCAGGACGCTCTTTCCGCGGCGCGGCTTATCGGCTTCGTGGTCGGCCAGACCGGAGCTGTGGCTGATCAGGTGGAACACCTTGATTCGGTCGCTATAATCGTTGCCCCGATAGACATGGATGGCATGCGTCAGGGAAGGCGGCAGATACTCCGTGATCGGAGCGTTGAGATCAACGCGCCGTTCACCATGCAGCCGCAGGATAATCGCAGCGGTATACATCTTGGTGACACTCGCGATGAAATACGGCGTGTCCGGCGTCATCGCCGCCCCGGTTTGGGGATCGGCCATGCCCGCCGCTCCGACAAAATCGATGCTCCGGTCATGGGATTGCACCGCCGCGACGATGTTGCGAATGCCGCCTTTGCCGATCTGCGAATCGAGCACGGCTTGCAGTTTCTTCGTTATTCCAGGCATATCACCATCCGGTCATGTTTGGTCGGCGGGCATGCCAAAAGGCGCCGCTCTGCGCAGGATAACATGGCGCGCTTCTCATGGGCGGTCCACCCGCCGGCCGCCGGCTTTGAAGGGGAAAGGGGTGAGTCATATGCTCTCAAGGCCTGCTCCCGAAGGGCGGATCGCCTCCGGACGCCGGTGCGATGCCGCTTGCCTATTCGGCCGTGCGCATTAGCATAGACCATGCGCGGTGCCGGGGAAAGCCGCCGGCCCACTGCCGATCTCGAGACCCGCGATCCTGGCGCGATCGAGCCGCGCCTCTTCGGATGCCGATCGCCTAGCCGCGCGCTCCAACCCCGAAGGCCGGCGTTCACCCGCTTCTTGGGGGAGGGCCTTGCGACCATGATGCCCACGATTTTGAATGCGATGGCCCCAGGGCGCTTTTTGATGGACCTGCGGCCCGGTCCGGGCATTCCGGTGCGCCGCAGCGGCCGCGTTTTGGTTGGGCTGCTTCCCGCCGTCCTGCTGATCTTGGCAGTTTCGCCGTCCGCCGCCCAGCTGCGGGCCGCCACGGCCCAGGATATCCAAAACGCTCAGCGTCGAGCCGTCGAGCTTCACCGGAACCGGGACTACGTCGAAGCGCTCAAACTCCGGAAAAGGGCCTATGAATGGAGCCGCGAGCTCTATGGCGCCCGGCATGCCCAGACCGCCGCGGCCGCTTTCGACCTGGGCGAGGCCCATATGACGCTGGGCGACCTCGGGCCGGTCGAGCCGCTGTTTCTCGAAGCGCTATCGGTCTTCCGCGCCCAGGGCGCCCGGTCCGCCGGCAACGTGGCGACGGTCCTGAACTCGCTTGCGACGTATTACACGCAGGTGGGGCAGATTGCCGAAGCGGAGCGGGCCTACAACGAATGCGCCAGGATTCTGCAGGCCTCCCGCGATACGGTCCGCCTGCTCACGGTGCGCTACAATCAGGCCACGATGTACCGCCACATCGGGCTCGCGCAGGACGAATACGCGCAGCGTGTCGCGGATGCCGAAGCGCGCCGCCGGCTCGCGGCCGATTCGCGCGCCTGGTTCATCAAAGCGCGCGATCTCCTGCTGCAGGACCTCGCGGGTCTCAAGGGCCTGAAGCTTCCGCCCCAGGACACCCGGCGGCACAACCGGGAGAGCGTTCTCGGCGAAGTTTACCTCGATCTCGGCGACTTCAACGAGGCAGACCGGCTCTTTGCCAGCGCCAAGCAGTTCTGGGATGAGGCCTACGGAGCCGACACGCACGGCCGCGACCTGCTCAACCTGGGGCTTTCGCGCCTGGCGCTTGGACGCTATGAAGAGGCGCTGGGCCTGTTTCGCCGGGCCACGGAGCTCGCCCGCAAAACACTGGGCGAGGACAACCCGACCTATCCGAAGGCGCTCGCGCTGCAGGGCCGGGCGCTGGCGCATCTGGGGCGGTTCCAGGAAGCCGCCGCCACGATCGACCAGGGCCAGCGGCTCGAGCGCCGGTACGTGCTGCGGGTGTTCCCATCGCTCTCGCAGACCGAACAGCTCTCGTATCTTTTCCGGCCGGGCTACCTGGAGGGGCTCAATCTCGACATCGCGCTCGCCATCGGCGCCGCCGCAAGCCAAAACGAGGCGCTCGCCGAAGCCTCGGCGGAATGGCTTTTGAACGCCAAGGCCATGGTTCATGAGCTGCTCGCCGGACGGACGCTCGCGGCGCGGAGCCGGCCGGCCGGGCCGGGGGCCGACCTGTTCAAAGCCCACGCCGCCATCGCCCATCTGCTCACCCGGTTTCAAAACGCGCCGGAAGGGTCGGAAGAATTCAACGCGGCGCTCAAAGCATTGTCGCAATGGCTGCAGCGCGAAGCGGAGCTGACCAAACAGTTGGGAAGAATCCGCGGCGGCGCCGAAAGCCCCCAATGGATCACGCTCGATGAAGTCCGCCAAGCCATCCCGGATGGCGGGATCCTGGTGGAGTTTGCCCGGTTTCAGGCCCCCGTTTTCGGGGCCAAGGGCGCCGAGGCCATCGGCGGCAAACCGCGCTACGCCGCATGGCTCATCCCGGCGGCCGGCCGGGGAAGGGTGCGGGTGGTCGATCTGGGCGAAGCCGCGCCGATCGAAGCCTCGATCCAGCAGCTGCGCGACACGATGGACCGCGACGTCCGCCGGCTGCGGGAGGAAATTTGGGCCAAGGCCGAAGCCGAATTCTCCGCCGCCGTGCAGAAGAACCATTTAACCCCGGCCGACCCGGCCTACCGGAAACGGATCCATGAGATCAGCGCCCAGGCGCAGCAGGCGATCACCGCAGCGCTCAAGGCCCAGGCGCCGGAGCTGCTGGCCGCCTATCGCCGCCGCGCTGCCGACTGCGCCCAGCGCATCCTGCATCCGTTGGCCCAGCAGCTCCAAGAGGCCAAGGGGATCATCTTGAGCCCGGACGCCCATCTCTGGCTCCCGCCGTGGGCGGCGCTGCCGCTTCCGCGCCATGGTCCGTTGCTGCTCGAATCGGCTCCGGTCGCTTTCGTGGTCAGCGGCCGGGACCTGCTCACGGCCCGCGCCAAGGGCGTGAAGGCCTCCGCGCCGGTCGTCCTCGGCGATGTGAACTACAACCGGGGCGTCTTGACCCCGGCCGATCAAGTCAAGCATCCGGCGGCGCGCCTGCACTGGTCGCCGGTTGAAATCAAGGGCATTCTGCCCCATCTCGAGAGCTATGCGCAGCTCGCGCCCGTGGTCCTATCCGGGGATGAGGCCTCGGAAGAAAAGCTCAAGGCGGCCCGGAACCCGAAAGTGCTCTTCTTGAGCACACACGGCGTGTTCGGCGCCGTCG
Organism: uncultured Desulfatibacillum sp.; assembly: GCA_964573635.1. GTDB lineage: Bacteria > Desulfobacterota > Desulfobacteria > Desulfobacterales > SpSt-501 > SpSt-501. The sequence continues at coordinate 38,237 of CAZNKG010000030.1, forward strand.
ATGAGAACGCCTTTCGCCCCGGCCAGCGCGGCCTGCTGCTCGAAAATCCCTTCCTGCGCTGCCAGCTCAGCCTGGCCGGGAGCAACCGCAGGCCCGCCGGCGAGATCCGCGGCGAAGACGGCCGGCTCTACGGAATCGAAGTCGGCGCACTGGATCTCCGCGCGACGGACCTGGTCGTGCTGAGCGCCTGCCAGACGGCCCTGGGCGATGTGCACGCCGGCCAGGGCGCCGCCGGCCTTCGGCAGGCATTTCAACTGGCCGGGGCCAAATCCGTCGTCGCCACCCTCTGGTCGGTGGACGATGCCGCCACGACCCACCTGACGATTGCGTTCTTCAAGGGGCTGGGAAAGGGCCGGTCCAAAGCGGAAGCCCTGCGCCAGGCGCAGCTCGAGCTATTGGCCAACCAGGAGCTTTCCCACCCCTTCTTCTGGGCCGCTTTTACCATCACCGAGAACGGTCCAATCGCTTTCTAATTTACGCACCGTTCCAAGCCGTTGCGGCGCTTGCGCGGCGACGGCGTGGCCGGCGGTTTGACCCATCAGCGTTCAACGGGGCCGGCGCGCCCGCTCCCGCTTGTGCTCCGGGACGGTCGGGAGGCTCTCCAGCCAGGGTCTGACGGCCGGCCCGACGGCCGGATCGAGGGCGGCGCCCATATGGGTGACGCCCGGCAGCAGCATCACTTTTGCCTGGGCGAGCGGCGCGATCACCGATTCGAAGCGCTCCGAAAAGAAGAGCTCGTCCGCTGTTCCCGCCAGGACGAAAAGCGGCTGCTTGATCGCGGCGAGATCCTTCTGGTAGTTGCGGGGGGCAAGCCCCGTGTTGAGTCGATAGGAATAGGCCAGCGTCTCAGTCCCGTCGCGGGCTTCTTCCGGCATGTCAAAGAAAATGACCTTCAAATGGTTGAACCGGCGTATTCTCATGAAGTTCAGCATCTCCAGCCCGATGATGCGCCGGATGTTCGGACGCGCCCATCCCCCCGAGTTTGGGCGAACGGTCGGGGCATTGTATTTGAGCCAGGGCGCTAACAGCAGGAAGGCGTCCGCATGCCGCCCATACCGGCTTCCGGCGAAGCGCAGGGACAACCCGCCTCCGGAAGAGTGGCCTCCCACGATGAGCGTTGCCTCGGGGTTTTCTTTGCGGAGGAAAGCGATGAAATCGGCCAGGTCGTCTTCCAATTGGTCGATGGTGTCGATATCGCCGCGTCTTTCCGGCGCCGGTCCATGCCCCCGCAAATCCGGCGTGTATACCTGGGCGAGGTTCTCGCTGCTGATGAACCGGGAAAGGGGCAGGAAATACCGGCTATGCCATCCCGAGCCATGCAAAAGGACCAGCATCTTCCCGGAGCGGGCCGGATAGTGCCGGTAGGAGAGCTGCTTTCCATCTCGGGCAGTGAAGCTCTTGAGCGGGGGTATGCCGGCATAATCGATGAAGGCCTCCTTGAAGGCCAAGCCCTTAAGGTTCGAATTCGGCTTCTCGGCTTTGCCGGTCGCAATCAGGAAGGCGGCAATCCCCAAATGGATTGCCGCCGACACCAATAGAAAGACAACCGCAGCCGTGGCGACCTGGCTCAGCATTCATCCTCGGCCCGTAGGGTCCCTGTCGGCTTGAAGCCTCTGACGTCCGGCGACCGGATCCGGACATGCTGTTTTCT
>CAZNKG010000031.1:0-19314 GCA_964573635.1 uncultured Desulfatibacillum sp.
TCGCGGTGAGCAAGCCGATCATCGGCGAGCGTGCCTTCACGCGGGAGTCCGGTATGGGCCTGGATCTCATCCGCACCATGCCGATGGTCCTGTTCGCCCTCAACCCGCAGTTCGTGGGCCAGCAGCCAAACTACGTGCTGGGCAAGAAGAGCGGGCTCGCCTCGGTGGAGATGAAGGCGGCCGACCTCGGTCTGCCTGTGCTGGGAGAGAGCGTGAAAAAGCTCGTGTTGGAGAAGGTCAAGGAAAAAGGGATGGAGAAAAAAGGGCTTGTGGACGACTCGGAATTCCGCTCGATTGTCGCTGAGCTGAGTGCCTAACCGTCCAAGGACAACCCCCAAGAAGGAATCCGTAATGGCCCAGGGTCTCTTAAAACCCGACGGCATTCCCAAGGGCGCTCGGGAGCGGGTGAGCGGCGAGCTGCATTACGTCGACGATCTTCTTTTCCCGGGGATGCTCTACGGGCGGTTTGTAAGGCTGAAATGCCCTCGCGCGCGCTTGCGCCGTATCGACAAAACGCAAGCGCTGGGTGTCCCGGGCGTTGAAGCGGTTTTTTCAGCCGAAGACTTCCCGGCAGGGGTGCCGCGCTTCGGCCCCCTGCAGGCGGACCAACCCATTCTCGCCGAGCATGAAACACGATATGAGGGCGAGCCGGTTGCCATCGTGCTTGCGAAAGACGCCGATGCCGCCGCGAGAGGGGCTGGCTCAGTAAAAGTGACCTGGGATCCCCTGCCGGCTGTGACCACTATCTCCCAGGCAATTTTGCCGGATGCGCCCCTTGTTCAGGACCCACAATTCAGATCGGAAAGCGCTTTTCGCCACACGAATTTTCTTGGTGAATGGAATTTCGGCTGGGGTGACTTGACGACCGCGGTCGAGAAGAGTTGTGATTTAATTTTGCAAAACAACTTTTTCGCGCCGTTCATCCACCACTTTGCGCTAGAGCCCTTCTCGGTCATTGCCGGCCGCGAAAACGACGGGCTCATCCTCTACGCCGCCATTCAACACCCATTCGTGCTGCGACGAATTCTCGCCGAAATGATCGGGCTTCCATTGTCTATGGTGCGGATCGTAGCGATGGACATGGGGGGCGGCTTCGGCGGCAGAGGGTATCCGAAAATAGAGCCTTTGGCCGCCATGCTGGCCTGGCGCACCGGCAGGACGGTCAAAATCTCCCTGACCGGAGAAGAGGGGTTTTACCATGCGCAGCGTGAAGCGGCGCAGGTCGACATCCGTACAGGTTTCACTCGTGACGGTCGGCTGGTGTTCCAGGATGTCCATGCAGATTTTTTGATCGGCGCTTATGCCGATATATCCGCGCGCGTCGTTGCAAAAAGCGCCTACCTCGGGGCAGGGCCCTACCGTGTGCCGATTGCCCGCATACGGGCCAGAGGTGTTCTTTCGAATACGCCGCCGACGACAGCCTTCAGGGGCTTCGGCGCCACCCATTTCAACTGGGCGGTCGAATCCCAGATGACGCTCGCCGCGCAGGCTTTGGGTCTTGACCCGGTCGCCATTCGCCTCATCAACTTACCCGCCAGGGGAGAGAAGCTGGTGCCTAACGACAATCCATGCGACGGGGATTGGGCCGGGCTGGTCCAAAAGGCCGCCGAGGCCGTCGGATGGAGGTCACCGAAATCCAAAGGGCGCGGGCGGGGAATCGCCATCGGGATCAAAAGCTCCGTGCCGGCGACGTTATCCGAGGCGCGTGTCCGGTTGTATGCCGATTCGAGCGCAACGGTCTACGTCGGCACCACCGAAATGGGCCAGGGATCAAAGTCCGTTATGGCAAAGCTCTGCGCGGACGCCTTGGGGATACCTGTTGAGAGGGTCTCGGTTGTCTCCGGCGATACCGGACAGGTGCCATTCGACACCATCACCGCCTCCAGCCGATCGACGGTCATGATGGGGCTGGCGGTCATTGCGGCCTGCGAAGACGTCAAGCAGCAGCTGTGCCGGATTGTAGCCGATGCCAAGGGTGTGCCGTCCGATCAGGTCCAAACGGCCGGCGGCAGGCTGATAGGCGGGGATTGGGCGATGACTTATCGGGAGGCGATTGTCCATAAATTCGGCTGGTCTCTGGGTGAGCTGACGGGACATGGGCGTTATCAGGGTGAGCGGGACCCGCTCCACCCGCTCGGCGGGCCTGCGGCTTTCTGGGAAGTGATCGTGACGGCGGTCGAGTTGAGCGTCGATCGCGACACCGGTTTCGTCAACTTGCACAAACTGGCCAGCGCCAGCGATGCGGGCCGCCTAATCAACCCGCTTCGCGCCGTGGGGCAGGACGAGGGCGGGGCCGTTATGGCGATCGGGGCGGCCCTGATGGAGCAGATCCTTATGGATCCAAACGGCAAAATCATCAATGCCGGCTCATTGGATTATAAAGTTCCCGGCATCGCCGACATACCGGAGGAAATGCTCACCATTTTCCAAGAAAACGAGGATGGGCCAGGCCCCTTCGGGGCCAAGGGCTTGGGGGAGAGCGGGATCCTGGCCACCGCTCCCGCGATCTGCGGGGCGATCCGAGACTGCTGCGGGGTTTATCCACGCCGACTGCCCGTAACGCCAGAATCACTCTGGCGCGAACTTAGCGGTTTTCACTCTGAACCCGTGGGCAAAGGCCAGGACCCAAAGCCGCCAGGGCTTGAATCGCCAGAGTGAAGGAATCTCCCGCTGCCTTCGACCGGGAGCCTCAATTGACAGCCGCTGTCCGCACGACCGAAGAAGCATGCGGAGGCTGGAACTCCTCAAATTCAGGGGAGGATCGATGCCCGAGAGAGAATTGCGCCATGATTCGATAAGTCTATCGAGATGGGCCTTGATTCACCCGTTGGAGGCGGTGATCGCAGTCATGATCTGCCTGCTTTCAATCATGGTATTTCTTCAGGTGCTCTTTCGCTACGCGCTGAACCTGCCGCTCGGTTGGTCGGAAGAGTTCGTCATGTTTCTCTTCCAATGGTGCGCTTTTCTGGGAGCGGCCCTGGCGGTGAAATACGGACAGCATTTCCATCTGGATCTCTTGACACGCCATTTTCCGGAATCCGGCAAGAAACTGGCCAGCTGGCTGGCCGGCCTTTGCGTGTTCTTAACGGGCTACGTCATGGTGCACACCGGGCTGCAGATGATGCAGATGAATTATTCGCAGACTTATCCGATATTGGGGTTTTCGGTGGCTTACGGGTACTTGGCCATCCCCGTGTCCGGCGCCTTCATTCTGCTCTACCAGATCAAACAGGTCCTGACACAGCTGAAAGCCTTCTCAAGGGGGTGATTGCGTGGTTTGGATCATGATTTTGCTTTTTTTCGCTTTGATTTTCCTGGGGGTCCCGATCGTTTTCAGCATGGCGGTCGCATCGATCTTCGGATTGCTCGTATTCGACGTTCCGCTGATGATGCTGATTCAAAAGCTTCATTCCGGGATCGATTCGTTTCCCTACCTTGCCATCCCCTTTTTCGTTTTCGCCGGCCAGCTCATGGAGTCGGGGGGAATTTCCCAGCGCATGGTGAATCTGGCCAAGGCACTCGTTGGGCATATCCGCGGCGGGCTGGGGATGGTTGTCGTTTTAGCGGAGATGCTTTTTTCGGGCATATCCGGCTCCTCCGTCGCCGATGCGTCCGCGCTGGGTTCGGTCATGATTCCAGCCATGAAGCGCAGCGGATACTCCACGGCCCACGCCGTCAGCATCATCACCGCTGCTTCGGGAGCCGGTATGCTGATCCCTCCCTGTTTGGTGATGATCGTCATCGCCAGCATCTCCGACCAGTCCGTCGCAGCTTTGTTTTTCGGTGGGTTTCTTCCCGGAATATTCATGTGCCTGTGTCTCATGGGTCTCATCTACGTTCAGGCGCGACAAGGCGTTTTGCCAGGCGGCGAAACCCGCTTCGAGTCCGCTTTTCTATGGAAAAGCTTTGTGCAAAGCATCATCCCGCTGATGATGCCAGTGATTATTTTCGGCGGCATTCTCGGAGGGATCGCCACGGCAACCGAAGTCGCCGTGCTGGGCGTGTTTTACGCCCTGATCGTGTCCATGGCCATCTATAGAGAGATTCGGCTGCCACAGCTTCCGAAAGTCCTGGTCGACACCGCGCTGCTCACCGGCTCCGTAATGATCCTGATGGGCGTTTCAGCCGTATTCACCTACATTCTGGCCACCCAACACGTTCCGACCATGGTTAAAAACCTGATGCTTTCCATCTCGGACAGCCCTTATGTGTTCATCGTCATCTCGAACATCATCTTCATCCTCTCCGCGGCGCTTCTCGATGGGCTCCCGGCGCTGCTGATTTTTTTCCCCATTCTCTTCCCGATAGCCGGCCAGCTGGGCATCCACCCCTTGCAATACACGCTGCTCGCGGTGGCCGCTAACGGCATCGGCCTGATCCTGCCCCCCATCGGGCTGCTGCTGATCGTGGTCTGCGGTATTGCCAAGGCCCCGCTCGCATCGGTGTTTCGTGTCATGGCACCGTATGTTGCGATATTGGTGGTCAGTTTTCTCATCATCATGTTCATTCCTTGGATAATCTTGGTCGTGCCGCGGATGATCTGGCCGACCCTTTGAAGGCTTGCATGCGGCGCGTTTATTGAACAATCCCATCAACCTCATTCAAGGAGGAGGCAGCATGAAAAGGGCTTCAATTGTTTGCATGGGTCTGCTCGTTTCTCTGTTGTTTGGCGGCGACGCACCGGCCGGCGAAAAGGTGATCAAAATCGGCGATGCCGCGGCCAAAACCTACAGCTATTACCCGGCGTGCATGGCATTCAAGGAGGAGGTCGAGAAAAATAGCAAGGGCAGCCTGAAGGTCGAATACTTCGGTGATGCCACTTTGGGCAGCCAAAAGACTTTAATTGAATCGGCTCGCATGGGGGCCATTCAGGTGACCATTGCGCCGACCACGGTGACCCAGAACAACATCAAGGAATATGGGATGTTTTCTCTACCGTTTTTATGGCCGGACTACCCGACGCTCAGAAGCTACCTGGACAGTGAACCAGGGCAGTCCCTGGCAAAACTTTGGGAAAGCCAGGGGCTGAAGACCCTTGGGTGGGGACACATCGGCTGGATAGGCGTTCAGGTGAAGAACGCTTTGATCACCAAACCCGAGGACCTCAAAGGCATGAAGATACGTACCATGACGGACCCGTTGCTCGTGGACACCATGGATGCGCTAGGGGCTAAAGGCGTGGCCATGGGAATCGGCGAGCTTTATTCAGCCGTGCAGCAAGGCGTCTTGGATGGCATTTCTACGACCGCCCAATTCCTGTATGCGCTCAAGATTTATGAAGTGGCCAAGAACTACTCCGACCTGCGGATGCACACGGGGCCCGCTCAACTCCTCATGAACTTGAACTTCTGGAATTCTCTCACTACTGAAGAGAAGAAAATCGTCGCCGCGGCGGCGAAGACCTGGGAGAAGGTTAACGACGCCTACTACACCGACGACCAGAGCAAGACATCCGATCGAAACGTGCTGAAGCTTTTCAACGAACTGGGCGTTAAGACCTACGATCCCACCGAGGCGGATCTGAAACCGTGGAAGGCCTTGACAGCCGAAGTGTTCAAAGTCTACCGGGAAAAGACGAGCCCAACCGTGGTCGATGCCGCGGTCAAGTTTATCGAGAACCGAAAGAAGTAAATCCGAAGAACCCTCCGGCCGCAGGCGATGGTCTGTTGGTGGACGCAGCCGGGCCTTTTCCGTCGGATCATCCACCTGCGGCCGCGAACGAATTATCGGCATCTGCAAGGGGTTCAGGCCTCGCTGGCTCGCTATGATGAGAATAACCCTACTCTCAAGATGGAACAACCCGCCTCTGGGGATGGGAATGATGTATGGCAGCAGCGCTGCACTGTGCCCCTTCACTCTTCTGCACAATAAACCACTACGGGCGGCGAGGTGGTTATGCTGAACCGGATTTTTTCTCCTGCGCGAATTAAGGACCTTGAAATACCCAACCGGCTGGTGGTGCCCGCTATGGTGATGAATTACTGCAACATCGACGGCACACCGACAGAGCGCTTTTTCGCCTATTATGAGGCGCGGGCGCGAGGCGGTTGGGGGCTTATCATCACCGAGGATTACGCCGTCGATCCGATCGGAAAAGGCTACACACACATTCCGGGCCTGTGGGACGACTCGCTGATCGAGCTGCATTCCGAACTCCCCCGGAGGGTTCACGCGGCCGGAGGCAAGATTTTTGCCCAGATCTACCATGCGGGGCGGCAAACAAACGACCAGATCACAGGGGCTCCTCCCGTAGCCCCCTCGCCCATTCCCTGTCCCACTAAAAAGCAGATGCCCCGGGTGCTTTCACTCGAGGAAATCCAAGAGCTGGTTGAGAAGTTCGGCGATTGTGCGTTACGTGCCAAGCAGGCCGGCTTTGACGGGGTGGAAGTGCACGGCGCGCACGGTTATCTGGTCGCCCAGTTTCTCTCAGCCTACTCCAATAAACGAACTGACCGCTACGGAGGCTGCTTCTACAACCGGACGCGTTTTGCCCGGGAAATCATCGCCGACATCCGGCGCAAAGCCGGAATCGGTTTCCCGGTTCTTTTTCGAATCTCGGGAGATGAATTCGTACCGGGCGGCCGAGCCATCGAGGAGAGCAAAGCGATTGCCATGGTTTTGGAAAACGCCGGGGTCGACGGCATTCACGTTTCGGCCGGCGTTTACGGGAGCCGATATGCGGTGGTGCCGCCGTCCCGCATCCCGACTGGCTGGATCACCACCCATGCCCAGGAAGTAAAGCAGGTCGTGTCAGTGCCGGTGATCACGGTGGGGCGGATTGCCGATCCATTCATCGCGGAATCCGTAATCGCCTCCGGCAAGGCCGACTTTGTCGCCATGGGACGGGCGTCGATAGCAGACCCGGAACTCCCCAACAAGGCCAGAGCTGGAAACTTTGGAGACATCATCTACTGTGTCGGCTGCATGCAGGGTTGTGCCGAGAAAATTCGCAAAATGGGGCAATCGGCGGGGTGCATGCTGAATCCCATGACGGGGCGTGAGTCGGAAGTCGGAATCACCCCGGTCGAGACCGCCCGGAAGGTCCTTATTGTCGGCGGGGGAGTGGCCGGCATGGAAACAGCGATCATCTGTGCCCGGCGGGGCCATGATGTGGTGCTTTTTGAAAAGGAGCCTGAGCTGGGTGGAAACTTCAGGCTGGCGGCCATCCCGCCGGGCAAGGGGGAGATTTGCAGTTTTATCGCGTGGCAGAAACAAGAACTCGATAAGTACAAGGTGCGTATCGAGCTCAATAGCTTTGTAGACGAAAACAGCATCTTGCGGGAAAAACCCGACGTGGTTGTGGTCGCCACCGGAAGCACCCCCGTCAGCTTTTCCGTTCCCAGTGACGGAATCGCTGCCGTCAGCGCATTGGACGTTCTCGCAGGTCGGACGGTTGTCGGCGACCGAGTGGTCATCGTCGGCGGGGGAATGGTCGGCGCTGAAACCGCCAATCACCTCGCGAACCATGGTAAAAAGGTGTGCCTCGTCGAAGTCAAAGCCGATATCGCCGCCGACGAGGAATTGAATACGCGCTTCCTGTTGCTGGAGGATTTGCGAAAGGCGGATGTGACGGCATACGTCAACTGCACGGTTAGTGGTATCGATTCCAACGGCGTCAACATCCTGCTGGACGGCCGGGCGCTGCACTTGCCGGCCGACACCGTCGTTTTTGCCTTAGGCGGCAACCCTGAAAATGCCTTCGCGGAAACGCGCCGAGGAGAAACTCCCCGCTGGCTCATCGTCGGTGACTCCAAGAAAATGGGGAATGCCATGGACGCGGTCCTGGACGGTTTTTTCGCCGGGCTTAACATCGACTAACGAAACGGACGATTAGGGACCGGCTTCGTAGGCAAAACAGGGGCGCTGCCCGTTGCTGAACATTTTGCGCACCACTTTGTCTAAAGCCGCCAAGCTGCCATCGCTCGCGTCGACGTGCCGCAGCTGACCCTCGCGGCCACTTGCGGCAATGGCGATATCGATGGGCTTGTTGCGGACATCCATGCCGACGAATCTGCTCTTGTCCTTCCCGACCTGCCTCCTTGCTTTTGGCTCTGTGGCGGGGTTGCCAGGCACTTCCAGCATCATCCACCTTTGCAAGGATGGCAGGCCTTTTCTTCGCGCTGCGGGGACGGCCCGGGCAAAAGCTTCCCGGACAAAAAAGCCCCGGTAATTCCCGTCGGAGCCCGGAGGGTTCTTTTCGCCGGACCATTGCGACGGCTCCCATTTCTTTTCGGCATTAAACTGTCAACCAATATGCCTATCTAAATCCCATGGCAGGATGCTCCTCATATTCCGCATCCTGCCATGGGATTTCAGGGTGCTCCGCAGAAAGGTCGTCGGGCAAGCGAGCCGCCGCCTCGCCGACAATCTCGAAGTGGCGCACAACAGCGTCAACGGTCTTGGTGTCCGATCGAAAGCTCTCCAAATCGAAGTTGCTGGTGTGCTCCGAAATCCGGTCGATCGAGGCCGGAATATCCTTGTATCCTGAGATCCCATTTTCTATGCGGCATGAACCGCTTCTTTCAGAATGTTCTCCCGAAGCTCTTTATGCAGGGGATCTGGAGGCGCCAGGTCCACGGCGCAACCCGGGATATGGCTCAGATCCCGGCGCAGCCTGACGAACTGAAACAGTCCCGCAAGGGCATCGGGTTCGTATTCCACCAGGATATCGACGTCGCTGTCTTTTTTACCCTCCCCGCGGGCCACCGGCCCACAGATGTAAAGGCGTCTGACTGAGAATCGACGCATGATTCCACGATTGTTTTGCAGCAGCGCTGTGGCCCGTTCACGTTCCATATTGAAACCGCAGCAGAGCCGCCAATCGCTTGCAAGTTTCGTATCCGCTCAAGTGCTTGTTCAGACGCACGAGCACCCGCAGAATGTATGCCGGATCCTGCAAGCGAAGCAGGCATCGACCAAAGAGGCGTTCAGCGATACGGCCTTTTTGAGGGACACGGCGCTTGCGGCGTTTTTCGATTGGGGGAAAATGAAACAGGGACTCAGATTCATCATCTGAGTCCCTGTTTTGATTTGGCGGGGACGACGAGGCTCGAACTCGCGACCTCCGACGTGACAGGCCGGCGCTCTAACCAAACTGAGCTACGCCCCCGCGAAAGCGAACGATTTTTAAGAGATCCGTGGTCCCACGCGCACGCGGCTGGTAGGCGGAACAGGGTTTGAACCTGCGACCTTCGGCTTGTAAGGCCGACGCTCTCCCGGCTGAGCTATCCGCCCGGAATGTTGCCCGGAAATTTTTCCTTATTATCAGCCGGGCCGGAAGCTGTCAAGACGAGATTTTCCCGCTCGCCCCCCTCCGCGCCCCGCCTCAATTGATGGCGATCTCCTGCGAATTGCCGGCCCCGCCGGCGGGCGGCGGGATCGGCATGTCCGCCTTGCTGAAGAGCGACTCGCCCTCGGGAACGATCAAGGCGTGGCTCAGCACCTCGTCCATGTGGTCGACGAAGACGATCTCCATCTGGGAGGTGATGCTGGCGGGCACATCCTTCAGATCTTTTTCGTTCTCCCGCGGGATGATCACCTTCTTCACCCCGCTCCGGTGGGCGGCGATCAGCTTCTCCTTGAGCCCCCCGATCGGCAGCACCCGCCCGCGCAGGGTGATCTCCCCGGTCATCGCCAGGTCGCGGCGCACCGCGCGCTTGGTGAGCGCCGAGACGAGCGAGGTGCACATCGAGATCCCGGCCGAGGGCCCGTCCTTGGGGATGGCCCCCTCGGGGATGTGGATGTGGATGTCGAGCTTGCGGTTGAAGCGCGGGTCGATCATCAGGTGCTCGGCGCGCGAGCGCACATAGCTCAGCGCCGCCCGCGCCGACTCCTGCATCACGTCGCCCAGCTTGCCGGTGACGGTGAGCTGGCCGCGTCCGGGCATGAGCAGCGTCTCGATGAAGAGCAGCTCCCCGCCCACCTGGGTCCAGGCGAGGCCCGTCACCATGCCGATCTGGTCCCGCTCCTCGACCTCCTCCTGGCGGAACTTGTAGGGACCGAGGAACTTGGGGACCGATTTTTCGCTCACGGAGAATTCGGTCTTCGACGGGTCGGTGACCGCCTCGCGGGCGATCTTGCGGCAGATCGAGGCGATCTCGCGCTCGAGGTTGCGCACCCCGGCCTCGCGGGTGTAGCGCCGGATGATGGCGAGGATCGCCTTCTTCGAGAAGACGACCTTTTTCTCCTCGAGGCCGTTCGCCTTGAGCTGCTTGGGCACCAGGAACTGCTCGGCGATGTGGTACTTTTCGACCTCGGTGTACCCCGGCAGCCGGATGGTCTCCATGCGGTCCTGCAGCGGCAGCGGAATGTCCGGAAGCGTGTTGGCGGTGGTGATGAAAAGGATGTCGGAGAGATCGTAGTCGAGGTCGAGGTAGTGGTCGTTGAAGGCGAAGTTCTGCTCCGGGTCGAGCACTTCGAGCAGCGCCGCCGAAGGGTCTCCGCGGAAGTCCATGCTCATCTTGTCGACCTCGTCCAGGCAGAACACCGGGTTGCTCACCCCGACCTTCTTGAGCGACTGGATGATTTTCCCGGGCAGCGCCCCGATGTAGGTGCGGCGGTGGCCGCGGATTTCGGCCTCGTCGCGGACGCCGCCGAGCGACAGGCGCACGTACTTGCGCCCCGTCGCGCGCGCGATGGACTTGGCGAGCGAGGTCTTCCCCACCCCGGGGGGGCCGACGAAGCACAGGATCGGCCCGCGGATCTTCTTCACCAGCGCCTGCACGGCGAGGTATTCGAGGATGCGCTCCTTGGGCTTCTCCAGGCCGTAGTGGTCCTCGTTGAGGATCTGCTCGGCCTTCACGATGTCGTCCATCACCTCGGAGCGCTCCTGCCAGGGCAGTGAGAGGATCCAGTCGATGTAGTTGCGCACGACGGTCGCCTCGGCCGACATGGGCGTCATCATTTTAAGCTTTTTCAGCTCGTGCTCGACCCGCTCGGCGGCCTCCTTGGAGAGCTTCTTGCTCTTGAGCTTCTCCTCGATCTCCCGGATCTCGTCGCTGAAATCGTCCTCGGCGCCCATCTCCTTCTTGATGGCGCGCATCTGCTCGTTCAGGTAGTACTGCTTCTGGGTCTTCTCCATCTGCTCCTTGATGCGGCTCTTGATGCGCTGATCCATGCGGAAGACTTCGATCTCCATCTTGATCAGGCTGAGCAGATAGGGCAGGCGCTCGGCGAGGTCGATCGTATCAAGCAGGCGCTGCTTGTCCTCGAGCTTGAAGGAGAAATGCGCCGCGACGGTGTCGGCGAGCTGCGAGGGGTCGGACAGGGAGGCGATGGAGGCGGTGAGCTCCTTGGAGATGCTGCGGTTCATCCCCGCGTACTCCTCGAAGGCCTCCACCACCGAGCGCATGAGGGCCGTCGACTCGGCCGGCGTGAGCTCGGCCTCGACGACGCGCTCGAGCTCCACCCGGAAGAACTCCTTCTCCGGGAGAAACCGCACGATGCGGCCGCGGCCCTTGCCCTCCACGAGGGCCTTGACGGTCCCGTCCGGCAGGCGCAGGAGCTGGAGCACCTTGCCGATGGTGCCGATCTCGCTGATGTCCTGCTCGGTCGGGTTGTCGATGCCGGCCTTCTTCTGGGTGGAGAGGAAGACGATCTTCTCCTTGTTCATCGCCTCGGTGAGCGCGTTGACCGAGCGGGTGCGGCCGACGAAAAGCGGCGCCACCATGTGGGGAAAGACGACGATGTCGCGCAGCGGCAGAAGCGGCAGCACCAGGCGCGCGCTGCCGGGGTCGCTCTCTTTGAAAAACTTCGGGATGTTCACCATGGGCAGTGGTTCCGGTAGCGGGGCCTGGGGATCGTCAGGCTTGCTTCTTGGTTTGCTCGAAGAGCAGGATCGGGTCTTCCTTGTTCAGGATGACGTCGTCGCTCACCACGCACTCCTTCACGTTCTCGAGCGAGGGGAGCTCGTACATGATGTCGAGCATGCAGGACTCCATGATGGCCCGCAGCCCCCGCGCGCCCGACTTGCGCTTGATCGCCTCGCGGGAGACCGCCGAGAGCGCGCTGTCGGTGAAGCGGAGGTTGACGCCCTCCATTTCGAAAAGCTTCTGGTACTGCTTGATCAGGGCGTTCTTGGGCTCCTTGAGGATCCGGATGAGGCTCTCCTCGTTCAGCTCGTGGAGCGTCGCGATGACCGGCAGCCGGCCGAGGAACTCCGGGATCATCCCGTACTTGATCAGGTCCTCCGGCTGGACCATCCGCAGGGTCTCGCCGACCGTGCGGTCCTTCTCCTGGACGATCTTGGCGCCGAAGCCCATGATCTTGGGTCCGAGCCGGCGCTGGATGATGCGCTCGAGCCCGGTGAAGGTCCCGCCGCAGATGAAGAGGATGTTGGTCGTGTCGACCTTGATGAAGTCCTGCTGGGGGTGCTTGCGGCCGCCCTTGGGCGGCACGCTCGCCAGCGTCCCCTCCAGGATCTTGAGCAGCGCCTGCTGGACGCCCTCGCCCGAAACGTCCCGGGTGATGGAGGGATTGTCCGCCTTGCTGGCGATCTTGTCGATCTCGTCGATGTAGACGATCCCGCGCTTGGCCTTCTCGACGTCGTAGTCGGCGTTCTGCAGGAGCGACAGGATGATGTTCTCGACGTCCTCGCCGACGTAGCCGGCCTCGGTCAGGCTGGTCGCGTCGGCGATGGTGAAGGGGACGTTCAGGAAGCGCGCGAGCGTCTGGGCGAGCAGGGTCTTGCCGCACCCGGTCGGCCCGATCAGCAGGATGTTGCTTTTCTGGATCTCGACGTCCCCGGTGTTGAAGGCCGACTCCAGGCGCTTGTAGTGGTTGTAGACCGCGACCGACAGGGTGCGCTTGGCCTGCTCCTGCTCGATGACGTAGCCGTCCAGGCGGTCCTTGATCTCCTTCGGCGTCATGATGTGCGCCGAGTCCTTCGCGTCCTTTTCGGTCTCCTCCTCGATGATCTCGCTGCACAGCTGGATGCACTCGTCGCAGATGTAGACCGCGGGGCCGGCGATCAGCTTGCGGACCTCGGACTGGTTCTTGCCGCAGAACGAGCAGAACAGGTTGTCGTTGTCGTCCTTTTTCTTGGCCATGTTACGCCTCCGCCTTGTCCAGCCGCTCGAGGTCATCCCGGTTGGCGATGACATGGTCGATGATGCCGTAGTCGCGCGCCTCCTGCCCGCTCATGAAGTAGTCGCGGTCGGTGTCGCGCTGGATCTGCTCCATGGTCTTGCCGGTGTGGCGCACCAGGATCGCGTTCAGGGTCTCCTTCATGCGCAGGATCTCCTTCGCCTGGATCTCGATGTCGGAGGCCTGGCCCTGGAACCCGCCCATCGGCTGGTGGATGAGGATCCGGGAGTTGGGCAGCGAGTAGCGCTTGCCGTGGGTGCCGGCGGTGAGGAGCAGCGCCCCCATGCTGGCGGCCTGGCCGATGCACACCGTCGCGATGTCCGGCTTGATGTATTGCATGGTGTCGTAGACCGCGAGCCCCGCCGTCACCAGCCCGCCCGGCGAGTTGATATAGAAGTTGATGTCCTTGTCCGGGTCCTCGGACTCGAGAAACAGGAGCTGCGCGATCAACAGGTTCGCGACCTCGTCGTTCATGGCCGAACCCAGGAAGATGATCCGGTCCTTCAGCAGGCGCGAGTAGATGTCGTAGGCGCGCTCGCCGCGGCTGCTCTGCTCGATGACCATGGGAATGAGGGGCACGTATGTTCTCCTTGAAATGGGGTGGGTGTCGGTCGCTCAGGCCGCCGGCGTCGGGGCGGCATCCTCGATCGTGCTGTGGTCGAAGACCAGCTTCAGCGCCTTCTTCTCCAGCAGGGCGTGCTGGTAGTGGTCGAACTTCCCCGGGTTTTCACGGTAATAGCGCCGGATCTCCTCCACCGGCTGCTTGAAGTTTTCGGCCATCGCCAGCATGGCGGCGTCGATCTCCGCCGGGCTGAGCTCGAGCTTCTCCTGCTCGATGATCTTGTTCAGGATGAGGTGGCGCCGGACCTGGCCGGCCGCCGTCTCGCGGTAGCGCTCCGAGAGGATCTCCCGGCTCAGGCCCGCCTCCTCGAGCGAGGAGTTGCGGTACTGGAAGGAGCGCTCGGCTTCGTCGATGATCCCGTCGAGCTCCATCTTCACGAGCGCCTCGGGCACCTCGAAGGCCGACTGCGCGAGAAGCGCCCCGAAGACCTGCTCGTTCAGCTCCTGTTCGCTCCTCTTTTCGTAGCCTTGGGCGAGGTTCTCCCGGATCTTCTGCTTGAGCGCCTCCAGGTTCTCGAACGGCCCCACCCGCCGGCCGAACTCGTCGTCGATCTCCGGCAGGATCTCCTCGCGGATCTCGGAGAGCGCCGCGCGGATCCGGACCGTGAGGCCGGCCAGGTTCTTGTTCGGGTGCTCCGGCGGGAAGTCGACGTCGAACTCGCGCGTTTCGCCGGGCGTCATCCCGATCAGCTGCCGGTCGAACCCCGGCACGACGGCCCCGCCGCCCACCTTCAGCGTGAAGCCCTCGGTCCGGGCGAGCTCCGCAAACGGCTTCCCCTCCCGGAACCCCTCGTAGTCGATCAGGACGTGGTCGCCCTCGCGCACGGGGCGGGCCTCGGAGACCTTCTCGAGCCGGGCGAGGTTCTTCTGGAGCAGTTTGAGGTGGGTCTCCACCTCCTCCTCGCTCACCTGGTAGCGGGTGCGTTTCAGCTTGAGCCCGCGGATCTCCAGATCGGCGATCTTCGGGGTCACCTCGACCGTGGCGCTGTATTTATAGGATCGCCCGGCATCGAGCTCCGGGGAGTCCAGATCCGGCCCTCCGACGACCCGGAGGTCCTCCTTCCGCACGGCATCGAAGAAGGACTCCTTGATCAGCCGCGAGGAAACGTCCGCCAGGACGTCCTTGCGGAACATCTTCTCGAGAACGGAACGCGGCGCTTTCCCCGGCCGAAACCCCTTGATTTTCGCGGTCTTTTTTAGCTCCCCGTAAGCTCTTTCGATCTCCTTGGAAACGACCTCCTGCGGGATCTCGATATGGAGGGTTTTCTTGACGCTGCTCACGTCCTCAACGGTGACCTGCATTCCCACCTTCCTTGAATGATCGACCGCCTGGCGCCGGCGATGAAAAGGTCCGCCCGGGAAAAGACCTGCTCCGGTATGCTCGGCGGGAACAACAGGCAGAATGGTGCGAGAGGGGAGACTCGAACTCCCATTCTGTCGCCAGAGCTGGATCCTAAGTCCAGTGCGTCTACCAGTTCCGCCACTCTCGCCAGCGGTTGGCTGCCACCCCCGAACAAATAAACGCCCCCTTTTAGTGGCCGCTCAGGCCGGCTGCGGGGGGACGGCTCATGAGATTAGGATTCTTTTCACGCTTTTGGCTCAGTATAAAGGCAAAAATAGGCCTTGTCAACTCGCGGCCCCGCGCGGATCGGCCCCGCGCAGCCGCGCCGGGCTTGACCCGGCGCTTGCCACCGTTTCGCGGCCATGCTAATTTGGGGCGCCTGTCGGGGCGTGGCGCAGTCTGGTAGCGCACCTGCTTTGGGAGCAGGGGGTCGGTGGTTCAAATCCACTCGCCCCGACCAATAGTTAGCCCGTTTCTCTCCAAACGTTTAGTGGGTCCGTGTAGCGGCTATTTCAAAGTTAGGCCTTCAGTCGGCCGGCTCGAACCTCCCGAGTCCCTGGTTGAGGGGCGCGGTGGACCCTCAAGCACCAATGCCTGCCTGCAGCCGCACTCCTTTGCCGGTGGCGCTAACCAACGGCAGAGGCTTTCAGACCAGATCCGTTTCTATAACCATGAGCGGGGTCATTCCGCTCTTGACGATCGAACCCCGGATATGGTCTGCTTTGGCCAACCTCATCCAATCGCCGAGGCAGCGGGATGCTTGTTACCCAAAACCAGCTGCTGATTCATAGCTTATCCCACCTCTCAGGCTGTATAAAAAATGGGGTCCACCGCGAACCTGAGATCAACGCCTTTCTGACCCACCTTAGCTGTAAAGGAGAAGGCCAGCGCCTCGCCTCAGAACCAAGCGCTTTCAGCTTTGCTGTTTGTCTATCGGCATGTGCTCGAACGTGAAATCGGAGATCTTGGCGAAGTCATCCGTGCCCGCAAGCCCACCCGGCTACCAGTAGTCATGACCCGTGAAGAGGTCAAAGCCGTGCTGGCCGACCTTGCGGGCGACAAATGGCTCATGGCCTCGCTGATGTACGGCGCGGGGCTGCGTTTGATGGAGTGCCTTCGCCTGCGCACGCAGGATATCGGCTTTTCGCGTAACGAAATCCTGATTCGTGACGGCAAGGGCGCGAAGGACCAGATCACCATGCTGCCTGAGTCGATCAAGGCACCGTTGCAGGAGCATCTCAGAGCCGTCAAAGCGGTACATGAAAAGGACTTGGCCGACGGGTGGGGCCTTGTGCCGATGCCAGACGCTCATGACCATAAGCATCCCAACGCCCCGAGGGAATGGCGCTGGAAATGGGTCTTCCCCCAGGAAAAACGATGGCACAACTCCAAGACCGGCGAGGACGGGCGACCTCACGTTGAAGAGTCGCTTGTTCAGAACGCGGTGCGTGCGGCGGTGACGAGGGCCGGTCTGATAAAGAGGGCGACCTGCCACACCTTCCGTCATTCCTTCGCCACCCATTTGCTTGAAGGCGGTTACGACATCCGAACGGTGCAGGAACTGCTTGGGCGCAAGGACGTGAAGACGATGATGATTTTCACTCATGTCCTCAACCGTGGACCATCCGGGGTGCGGAGTCCTGTGGACGGACTTTGAGAGGTGTCTTATGCGGGTCCGCATAATATGCCGTACTAAAAGGAGCGACCAGCGGAAATGCTCTGTTTCTCAGGTGGTTAAGTCATCTTTGACAGAGTATCTGAAGGCGTTTTATACGGACAGAAACAAGAAATACCGCATCTTATGCGGGTCAATCTAATTATTGTTGTGCGTCGTAGGAGACACGCGTGCCAATCCCCGATTACGAGTCCGCGATGCTTCCTCTCCTCCGGCTTGCGGCCGACGGCGCAGAGCACCGCTTCCGTGACGCGGTGGAACATTTAGCGGCCCAGTTCGGTCTGAGCGACGCTGAGCGAGCTGAAATGTTGCCGAGCGGTACTGCGCCGCTCTTCGACAACCGCGTTGGATGGGCTCGCACATACCTCAAGCAAGCGGGGCTACTTGAATCCCCTAGACGGGGCTTGTTCAGGATCACGGACCGAGGTAGACAAGTACTGGCTCGGAATCCGTCTCGGATCGACGTGAGCCTCCTCGATGAGTTTGAGGAGTTTCGGGCATTCCGCACCCGTAGACGGGAGGGTACATCCGAAGTGCCCTCTATGCGACCGGTCGGAGCAGCCCCACCGCTCGCACCTTCGGTTCCCGAACCTCCCCAAGACCAGACCCCCGAGGACCTCTTGGCGTCTGCTTATCGACGCCTTCGAAGAGATCTCGAGATCGAGCTCATTGAACAAGTCAAAGCTGCATCGCCGACTTTCTTTGAACGCCTTGTTATCGACCTGCTGGTCGCGATGGGATACGGCGGTTCAAGGCAAGACGCAGGCCGTGCCATCGGAAAGAGCGGGGACGGCGGAATCGACGGAATCATCAAGGAAGACAAGCTCGGTCTCGACGTCATATACGTTCAGGCCAAACGCTGGGAGGGAACGGTGGGTCGTCCTGAGATACAGAAGTTCGCGGGCGCGCTACAAGGTCAGAGGGCAGCCAAGGGTATATTCATCACGACGTCCACCTATTCCAGGGACGCAATCGAATACGCGGAGATCATCAATTCCAAGATAATCCTAATTGACGGAGAGCAACTTGCGGGGCTGATGATTGATCACAACGTGGGCGTGTCGACGGTGGGCATGTATGAACTCAAGCGAATCGACAACGACTACTTCGAGGGCGAATGATGCCCAACATCGGGTTCCAGGGGACTCGCAACAGCCGCGCTTCGCCTGCTCTTGCGCGCCCCTGAACCCAGGCGTTAGCCCAACCAAGAAAGGAAACCACCTGTGCCGCTACCTGAAGCTCTAAAGGGCGACGCTTGGACGCAGAGAACCGCGCGAGCCATTCTTCCAATTCTCGTGGAGCGAGCTCTGAACGGTGGAACAATCAGTTATGGCGAGCTGGACCGAGAGATTGTGCAAAGACGCCTCGGTCATCACGTGCTCTGGCCGAAGTACGGCCATCCCGCTGGCTTAGTTGGAGACGCGCTCATGGAAACTTCCGAAGCATGGGGCGTCACTATCCCTCCATTGAACGCGCTGGTAGTTAATCAGCGAACCGGAATCCCGGGCCACGGATGCGACTGGTACATCCGAGAGTTCTTAGGGATCCGCCGTGTCACAGACAGTAATCGGCCAGCACTGGCACGCGCAGTCCACATAAAGGTGTGGAACTTCCGGCGTTGGAGAGAAATTCTCAAGGATTACGGCCTTTCTCATGGGAGAGTGTTACTGGGTAGCAGGCGCAAGACGCTTTCTCCCAATCGATCCGGCTGGTCAAGCGAAGGCGAGAGCGCAGCTCACAAGCGGCTGCGGGAGCTCATCGCAAGAGATCCTGGCGTTCTCAATCTCGCGTGCTCTCTTCCTCGTGGTACTTGCGAGAAGTGCTTAGCGTCGGCGGACCGACCCGATGTGTTATTCGAGAACAAGAACGTGTCGCTCGCAGTGGAAGTCAAATCTGAGCTTTCTAACGAAGCCGACCTACAGCGAGGTGTGTTTCAGTGCGTGAAGTATCGGAGCATCCTGCAGGCCGAGCAGCTCGCGCGTGGCAAGCCACCAACTGGTTGGGCTTTGCTGGCAACTCGGGAGGCTGTCCCGGAGCATGTCGCCGAACTCGCGCGTCTTCTCGATGTTCCGATACACGTGGTGCGACGCAGATCGGGCTAACAAGCCGCTGCACCCGACACGGCCCAGCGTGGTGTTCCTATGGCTGGCTGCCGTCTGACGGCGTAGTGTGTTGGGGATTCGGTGCATCGGCGGCGCTGGGCCGCGCGGGTGAGCGCCGAGCCGTTAGAAGTATCACCGCAAAATCCATTTCCAAGAAAGCTGCGTTTGTGACAGCTTATTACAACGATTGCGTTAAATGCGAAGCGTTTGAGTGGATCTGCAAAATAAAGCGGCGGTGGCCGGTTTCCAGCCGCCCCACCCCTTTCGAAGCGTCGCATTGACTGCCGGATGCCACTCACCTCGCGGCCATCGGTCCGCTTTGACTTCTCCTTCGCAGGCTGGGATCAACGGCGCCTTGAGGCCGTGAGCCTGCGTTGCGCGGCTTCAAATCGGACCGCGCCTTGGTGGGCGGCCGGATGCTTGTTTTGCCGCAGCCCGCCTTAAACGGCCGCGGCGGCTTGGCGGAGATCCGGCGCTGGGCGGCTTTCGGG
>CAZNKG010000031.1:19414-35830 GCA_964573635.1 uncultured Desulfatibacillum sp.
GTCGCGGAGGCGCTCGGAGTCACCTTGTTCGACGACGACCGGCTGCAGCGGGAGGCTCTCGAGATGGGGCTGCACTTGGCCGAGCTCAAGAGCCTGGAGGAAAAGGGCCCCGGGCTCTTCGAGCGCCTCTTCAGCCGGCGGCCCGAAATTTATCTCGACCTGATGAAGTCTGTCGTCTACCGGGCGGCCGCCAAGGGGGAGGGGGTTCTGTTCGGCCACGGCGGCCCCATCCTGCTGCAGGACTTCGGCTGCGCCCTCCACGTCCTGGTTCACGGCTCGTCCGCTGCGCGCGTCGCCAACCTGATGAAGCAGTCGAGCATCCCGCGCGAGGAGGCCATGCTCGCGGTCGAGCGCAGCGATGCCGAAAAGCGGCGCTTTTTCCAGTTCGCCTTCGGGCGGGAGTGGGCCGATCCGTCGCTCTACGACCTCTGCATCCACATCGACAAGCTCGGCGTGAACCAGGCGGCCGAGCTGATCGTCGCCGCCGCCCGCGGGCCGGAGATGAAAGCCTGCAGCCTGCTCGCCCTCGACGCGATGGAGCGGCTGTCCCTGGCCAAGCGGGTGGAGGCGGCCCTGCGCGAGAAGAGCATCCCGATGGCGGTGCTGAACGTCGACGTGCCCGAGAAGGGGGTGGCCGAGGTTTCGGGGGTCGTCGCCTCCCCGGACGACCGGGAGCGGATCCCGGGCATCGTCCGTTCGGTTTCCGGGATCCGCGACGTGCGCGTGGAGGTCGCGGTCGTTACCGGCGGCATCTGAGCCCTCAGTCCGCCGCCCCAGACCGCCGGCGCCGATGAATGCCAGGCAGCTCCATTTCAAGCGCTACGGCTCCGGACCCCCGCTGATCATTCTGCACGGGCTGTTCGGCTCGTCGGACAATTGGCACGCGGTCGCGAAGGCCCTGGCCGCCGAGGCCGAGGTCTTCGCCGTCGACCAGCGCAACCACGGCCGCTCCTTTCACAGCGAGCGGCTCGACTACCCCACGCTGGCCGCCGACCTCGTCGAATTCATGGACGCGCGCGGCCTGGACGCGGCCTCCCTGCTCGGCCACTCCATGGGCGGGAAGGCGGCGCTTTTCCTGGCGGCCGCCCAGCCCAAGCGGGTCGCGCGCCTGATCGTCGCCGACATCACCCCGTTCGCCGCGGAAGGGACCCTGGGGCCCCTCGTCGAGGCGCTCTCCGGCCTGGACCTGGACGGGGTGTCGAGCCTCAAGCAGGCCGAGGCGCGGCTCGAACCCTCCATCTCCGACCCCATGCTCCGGCTCTTTTTCCTCAAGAACATCGAGCGGTCGCCGGAGGGCCGCTACCGCTGGAAGATCAACCTCCCCGCGATCCGCCGCAACCTCGACCGCCTGGGCGCAGCGGTGCCGCTCGCCCCCTTTCCCCGGCCGGCCCTCTTCATCCGCGGCGGCCGCTCCGACTACGTGTCGGACGCGGCCTGGGCGCGGATGGCGCCGTTTTTCCCGGAGGCGGAGCTCGTGACCCTGCGCGAGGCCGGCCACTGGGTTCACGCCGACGCGCGCGAGGCTTTCGTGGAGGCGGTCGCGGGCTTCCTGCGGCGCACGGCTACGGGGCGCCGGGCCGGGAGTGCTTGAGCAGCGACGGGACGGCGCAGAGGATCAGGAGGTTTCCGAGCGGGCCGGAGCAGACCAGCACGACGGCCGACAGGATGACCGAAAAGAGGAACACTTCCGAGTCGATCAGGTAGGCGTAAAAGCTCTGGGGCCTGGCGAGGAGCAGGAGCAGGTCCAGGACCGCGAGGAACGCAAGCCCCCACACGGCCCAGCGGCGGCGGTTCCAGAGTCCGACCGCGCAGACGGAAAGCGGCAGCGCCGCAAGCAGGTACTTGATCCCCACGAACCGCAGCAGCGCCTCGGGCAGCACGGGCTCGTAGGCGAGCCACAGGAAAGCCTTGAAGACCGCCAGCCACCCCACGGCCCACACCGTCCACGGGTAGTCGATCTGCAGCCGTTCGGCGGGCAAGAGATTGCGCTTCATTTAACTCCTCATCTCCCCATCCAACCCGGCGGTCCGGAGCGGGCCGCGCCGGGGCGGTCTTCGGCCGCCGGATGATCATCTGAGCAAATTCAGCACCGACAGGACGATCAACAGACAGGAGACCGCCCCCCCGATCACCCCGAACAGGACCGGGTGGCTGAAGAGCAGCGAGTCGAAGCCGGTCCGCGGCTTTTGGAGGCGGTCGACCAGCGGCCGCGTTTCGAACCAGTTGTTCAGCGCCCCCTCCCAGCGCCTGAGCTTCTGGGGCGCGATCAACAGCGCCATCCCCAGCCCGAGGCCCAGCAAGCAGGCGAGCTTGCCGATCCACGCCAGGAAGTCGAAGAGGATCTCCACGCCGACCGAGGCGTGCGCCGTCCCGAAGACGACCCGGGAGAAATGGGAGATATCGAGCTTGAAGAAGAAAAAGACCAGCGCAAAGAGCGATCCCACCACCAGACAGGCGCCGAAGGCGACCGGGTGGGCGTAGAACAGCTCCTCGGTGCGCACCGACTTGTCGAGGAAGGAGAGCTTGCGGTCGATGTCCACGCTGCGGTTGAACACCCCGCTCAGGCTCCGGACGGACGCCGGCGAGAAGAGCAGCAGCAGGAAGAAGCTCATCCCGAGGATCCCGAAGACCAGGGTCAGGATCTCGACCGCCTGCAATCCGATTTCCCAGAACACCTGCATAGGCTGACCCCGGCTCCTCCCCGGCCACCGGACCCGTCTTATCGGAGGCGAATATAGAAAAATACCACGATCCGACCGGGGGTTCAATCCGGCCATGAAAACGGGGGCCGACGGCCCCGAAGGGTCAGGAGGACCGCGGCCGGGCGCCGCGCTTCGGCCGAGCAAGGGCCTGGGCGGCAATCGCCTGCAGCCCGGGGTCGACGATGGCCGCAAGCTTCTTGCGGACCGTCCGCGAGAAGTATTCGCGCTCGGTCTTGGTGAACGGCTCGCCCCTGACCCGCTTGCCGAGGAGCTCGATCTGCCGCGAGCTGAAAAGCCGCCCCAGGACCCGTGCGGGATCGGCCGGCCAACCGCCCGGCGGCGGCGCCTCCGGACGGCTTTCGGCCGCAGGCGCCCGGGCGGCCGCCAAGCTCTCGAGGCAAGCGCGCATCTCCTCCCGGCTCACGCGCCCCCCGGCGGGAAGGCTCAGCTCGGAAGCCCCCCACGCCTCGGGGTGCCGCGCTTTCAGGCTGGCGGCGATCTTGTCCAGGTTCTGCGGGCCGGAAAGCCCCATCTGCTTGAAGAGAGCGGCGCTCAGGAGCAGGAGCTTTTCCATCATCCGCCGCTTGGGGCTCGCCTCCCAGTAGCGCGACAGAAGCGCCTGACTGTCGAGCGGCAGCCCCTGGCGCGCGCAGATCGAAAGAACCGCCGGGAAGCGCGCCACCAGGGCGGGGTCCGAGGCGCCCGCCAAGGCATCCAGTATCAGCACGAGCTGCTCGGCGGAGACCTGTTTCTCGACCGAGCTCTGCAGGATGCCGTTCAAGAGCGACAGGGCGTCCCGGGAAGGGGACGGCCGTGTGGTTGAGTTCGAGTCGGTACGCGCGGCCATGGGCGTGCAAGGCGCTGCCTGTGGGAACAAGCTTGTAGAATTTATGACAATCATACCCTGTTTGAGGTTTCCGCGCAACACCAAATTGTATTGAAGCCTACAATTGGTAGATGCGCTCGCGGCTGCGCGCCGCCTTGACGAGCGGCCCCACGTGGATGTCGACGTAGTCGAAGACCCGGGCCTTCGCCTTTCCCGGGGCCGGCCGCAGGACGCGTCCCAGGTATTGGAGGAGCCGCCCGCTGAAGCGGATCGGTGTGGCGAGGAAGAGGGTCGTGAGGTGGGGGCAGTCGAATCCCTCGCCGATCAGCTGGCCGGTGGCGATGACGACCCGGATTTCGCGGGAATTCAGCCGCCCGGTCACCTCCTGGCGCTCGGCGAGCGTGAGGTCGCCGGTCATGAGCGCGGCCTCGACCTTGAAGCGGTAGCGCAGCAGGGCCCGGAGGTTCTCGCAATGGGCCTTGCGGTCCGATAGGACCAGCACGATGCCGTCGCTTTCAGCGGCTTCGCGGGCCACGTCGGCGGCGATCATCAGGTTGCGGGCCGTGTCCGCGGTCAGCTCCGAGAGCATCCGGCTGTATTCGCCGACCGGGTCGTGGTAGGGCCGGAAGTCGGTTTCGCGCCGGATCACCTCGGCCGGGAGCAGGTTCCCGGAGGCGACGAGCGCGCGCCGGTCCACCTCGTGGTGGATGTCGCCCAGGTGCCAAAATATGAGCCGGGAGAGCTGGTCCCGGCGCCAGGGGGTGGCCGAAAGCCCCAGCATGTAGTGCGAATCGAAGTCGGTGACGGCCTCGGTGAACGTGCGGCTCGGGCAGCGGTGGCACTCGTCCACGACGAGAAAGCCGGTGCGCGCGGAGACCTCGGGGGCGCACTTGGAAAGCGACTGGACGAGCGCAACGCTCACCTTCGCCCCCACCCGGCGGCGCCCGCCGCCGATCCAGCCGCACTCGGCGGGCGGGATCCCCAGAAAGGTTTCGATCCGCTCGAGCCACTGGGCGGCGAGGTCCTGGGTGTGCACCACGATCACCGCCGGCTGCCGGCGGGCGGCGATCATGGCGAGCGCCATCACGGTCTTGCCCGACCCGGTCGGCGCGCAGAGCGTGCCGAAGTCCTTGGAGAGCATCTTGGCGACGGCGGCCTGCTGGAACGGGAGCAGCGCGCCCCGGAAGCCGAAATCGACCTCGGGCAGCCGCCGCCGCTCGTCCTCGATGCGGAAGGCCTCCCCCCGCTCGCGGCACAGGCGCAGGAAACGGCCGAGGTATCCCCGGGGCACATAGAGCCCGTCGGGGCCCGCGGCGCTGTAGAACTTGAGAACCCGCGGGACGCCGCGGTTCCAGCGCCCCATGCGGTCGTTTTCGAGCCACTGGGGGTTGACGAAGGCGAGCTCGTCGACCAGGAGCTTGCGCAGCTCGGGCGGGAGCCCCTTCAGCTGGAGATGGTTGCGGAGGCGGAGCTGGATCACGGTCGCCGGCGAAGCCTTGGGTTCCGCGGAGGCCGGAGGCCGGCTAATCGGGCTCGGCCAGGAGCGCCTCGGCGATCTCGAGATCGTAGGCGCGGCGCGGGTCGAAGCCCTTTCCGGTGTACATGGCGGCGGCCTTCCGGATGGCCTCGTAGGGGACCCAGCCGTGCTGCTCCCACATCTGCGGATCGTCGGCGTTCCACATGCGGAACCAGACCGCACCCTCCCGGCGCTCCACGTACATGTGGACCCGCCGGTTTCCCGGGAACGGGTAGTAGAACCGGCCGCGTTCGTCGTTCAAAGCTTCCCCCTTTCCTGCGCGATGCGCAGGTAGGTTTCCATCGCCGTCCGCGGGGGCTGGTAGAGCTCGGCCGCCTGCTTGCGCACGAGCCGGAGCGCTTCCGTGGGGCAGGTGGTGACACACAGCCCGCAGCCGATGCAGCGGTCGCGGTCGACCGCGGCGACGGCGTCCGCAAGCGCGATCGCCTCCATCTGGCAGCGCGCGAGGCAGGTCTCGCAGCCGGTGCACCGCCCGGCGTCGACCGCGGCGAAGTAATTGCTCTTGACCGCCTCCGCCGGCTTGGGCTGCAGCTTGAGCGAGCGCAGCATCCCGCAGCAGTCCCCGCAGCAGCTGCACATGCCGCCGGCCTTCTGGGAGTTGAACGGCTGCATGACGAGGCCGGCGCGTTCGTTGGCGGCGACGATCGCCCGCGCCTCCTCGCGGCCGATGTAGCGGCCCAGCCCGTTTTCGACGTAGTAGTCCGCGTGCGCGCCGAAGGAAAAGCAGTTTTCCTGCGGCTTGCCGCAGCCGTCGCGGCCGGCACGCTCCGCGGCGACGCGGCAGACGCAGGGGCTCACGGCGATGCGCTCCTGGGCGTCGAGAATGGCCGCGACGTCCTCGTAGGGGGCGACGGGCCAGTCGGCCGCGATCCGCGCGTTGACCGGGACCGCGCGCATGACGGGCGTCCGGAAGCCCTGCATCGTCCGGCCGAAGCCCGCGCGGAAGTACTCCTCGTTGTCGCGGGCGAAGGGGGCGTCCATGCGCCGCAGCTGGAATTCGAAGAGCCCCACGACGTAGGGGACGGCGGCGTAGCGCACCTGATCGGCGGTCCGCCGGCGGAAGAGAAGCCCCTTGCGCGCCATGGCCTCCAGGGCGGCGGCCGTCTCCCCAAGGTCCCGGCCGAGCCGCGCGGCCACCGCCTCCGGCGATTCGAGGAGCGGGCTGAGGTCGAGAAACAGCGCGGCCTCCTCCGCGGTGAAAAGCCGCTTCAGGATGCGCAGCTCGACCCCGCTCTCGGTGGCGGGAAAGCCGGTCGCCATGTCGTCCAGCCGCCGGCGCAGGCGTTCGTAGAGCTCTTCCATGGGAGCCTCCCTTTCACGCATATGGGCGCGTGGGACTCTATTGCGGTTTTTCCCCGATGGCAAGGGCCCCGGCGGGCCCCGGGCCTTCAAAGCCTCGAGCGCGCGATCACCCCCCGGGCCGCCCGGTCAAGGATGCCGACCGCCGACCCGAGCGCCCGGAAGCGCTCGTCCTGGGTCTGGCCGTGGAAGAACCGGTAGTAGATCTGCTGCACGATCACGGCCAGGCGGAACAACCCGAAGACGTAGTAGAAGTCGAACCCCGCGACCCGCCGCCCGGAGAGCTCGGCGTAGATGTCGAGCAGCTCCGCCCGGGTGAGCGCCCCGTCGACGTCGGTCGGCATGAAGCGGATCGCCCGCAGCTCGGCGGGGTCGTCCTTTTCCACCCAGTAGGCGAGCGAGCTGCCGAGGTCCATCAGCGGGTCGCCGACGGTCGCCATCTCCCAGTCGAGGACCCCGATGATCCGCAGGGGGTCCTCGGGGTCGAGGATCACGTTGTCGAGCTTGAAGTCGTTGTGGATGACGGCCGGCTGGGGCGAGTCCGGCGGCTGCGCCCGCTCGAGCCAGGCCATGACCGCCTCGCAGTCGGGCACATCCGGGGTGCGCGCGGCGCGGAAGCGCCGGCTCCAGCCCTCCACCTGCCGCCGGACATAGCCCTCGGGCCGGCCGAAGTCGGCGAGCCCGGCGGCGCGGTAGTCGACGGCGTGCAGCGCCTCCTGGGCCTCGACGAGCCGGCGGCAGAGGAGCGCGAAGCGCGCGGGCGTGAAGGCGATCCCCGGCGGGAATTCGCGCCGGATGACGACCCCCACGATGCGCTCCATGGCGTAAAAGGGGGCGCCGAGGACCGCCGGGTCCTCGCAGTAGGCGAGCGGCCGCGGGCAGTAGGGGTAGACGCCGCGCAGCGCGGTCAGCACGCGGTATTCGCGCCCCATGTCGTGGGCGCTTTTCGCCTTGGTCCCGTGGGGCGGGCGGCGCAGCACGAGCTCGCGGTTGTCGAAACGCACGAGGTAGGTGAGGTTGGAGTGCCCGCTCGGGAACTGCTCGATCCGCATCGGCCCCTCGAGGCCGGGGACGGCCTTTCGCAGATAGGCCTCGACCCGCTCGGAGGCGAGCTGCTCGCCCGGGCGGATCCGCGTCGGTCGATCGATCGCTTCCACGTCGCTCCTCCGGCTAGCGTTTGCGCCCGCCGCGCCCGGCGCGCCGGTCCGGGGCGGCGGACAGGTAAGCGAAAAGGATGTCGAGCACGGCCCGGCCGTAGCGCTCCACGCTGAGGCCCCGCTCGGCGTGCTTGCCGCGCTTGAGATACCAGTCCTGGAGCATGGCCTTGACGATCCCGGCGGTCACGACGGGGTCGCCGGCGGAGAACTCCCCGGCGCGCCGTCCGGCCGCGAGGATCTCGCTGAAGATCCTCTCCGTGTAGCGCTCGCTCGCCACGGCCTTCTCCATCTCCGGCCGCGAGAGGTTCTTCGCCTCCATGAAGGAGAAGTAGAACCAGGGCTGCATCGCCTCGCTGAGGTAGAGGTGGGTCATGACGGCGGCCGAAAGGCGCGCGGCGGCGGTGCGCTCCGCCGCGACGCTCTCCTCGATCATCTGGGCGGTGAGCGTGCGGCCCTGGTCCTGGAGCATGGCGAGCAGCTCCTCCTTGCCGGGGACATAGGCGTAGATCGCCCCGAGGCTCAGGCCCGCCTCGGCCGCGAGCTCGCGCATGCTCATCGCCTGGAAGCCCTTGCGGGCGCTCAGCGCGAGCGCCGCACGGAAGATGCGGTCGAGATTCTTCTGGACCCGCTCCGGCTTCTTGACGCGCACCGCGGCCGGGTTGGCGGCGATCACCCGCCGCAGGGCCTCCGGCTGGAGCTCACGGAACCGCCGCCGGAACCGCGCGTAGGCCGGTGCGCCGCGGTCCGCGGCGTCCGGCCTCCGGGCGGCCGCCCGCCGCATGGGGGCGGATGCGCTCACCGCACCTTCCGCCCGTCGTACTCGGACAGGATGCGCTTGGCGACCGCCATCTTGTGCACCTCGTCGGCGCCGTCGTAGATGCGCGCGGCGCGCTCGTGGCGGTAGAAGAAGGCGAGGATCGTGTCGTCGGTCATGCCGAGCCCGCCGTGGACCTGCAGCGCGCGGTCGATCACCCGCTGCATCGTGTTCGCGACCACGAACTTGATCAGCGAGATCTCCTTGCGCGCGGCCTTCTTCCCCTGGGTCTCGATCATCCAGGCGGCGTGCAGCACCATCAGGCGGGCGGCCTGGATCTCGGCCGCGCACTCGGCGATCCAGGCCTGGATGATCTGCTTGGAGGCGAGCGTCTTGCCCGGGGCGATCACCCGGTCGCGGGCGCGCGCGCACATGAGGTCGAAGGCGCGGGTGCAGATGCCGATCCAGCGCATGCAGTGATGGATCCGCCCCGGGCCGAGGCGCTCCTGGGCGATGACGAACCCGTGGCCTTCGGGGCCGAGGAGGTTCTTCCGCGGCACCCGGCAGTTCTGGTAGAGGATCTCGCCGTGGCTGAAGTAGCCTTCGCCGGCGTGGCCCATGACGGGGATGTTGCGCACCAGGTTGAACCCCGGGGTGTCGGTCGGGACGATGATCATGCTCGCCTGCATGTAGGGCCCCGCCTCGGGGTTGGTCACCGCCATCACGATGGCGAACCGGGCGCCGTCCGCCGACGAGGAGTACCACTTCTGGCCGTTGATGACGTAGTCGTCGCCGTCCTTCACGGCGGTGGTCGCGAGCATCGTCGGGTTGGATCCGGGCAGCTCCACCTCGGTCATCGAGAAGCAGGAGCGGATGTCGCCGGCGACGAGCGGCCCCAGGTAGGCCGCCTTCTGCTCCGGGGTTCCGAACTGGTGCAAGATCTCGATGTTGCCGGCGTCCGGGGCCTGGCAGCCGAAGACATAGTGCCCGAGGGGGCTGCGCCCGAGCGCCTCGGAGACGAGCGCGTGCCCCATCAGGTCGAGGCCCATCCCGCCGTACTCGACCGGGTGGTTGGGCGCCCAGAGCTCCATCTGCTTGACCATGCGCCGCTTCTCCGCCACCGCGGCGGAAAGGCTTCCGAAGGGCCGGCTCAGGAACTCCGGCTCGAGCGGGATCAGCTCGCGGTCGACGAATTCGTTGATCATCCCGAGGATCGTTTGCATCTTCTCCGATACGGTGAAGTCCATGGGGGCTCCTTAAGGGGTGATGAGTTGGGGCGTTCGTGAGCGGGGGAGTCGGGGAGTCGCGGCCATCGCCTACCGGTAGGTCAACAGCGCGGGGTCGCGCTCGAGCTCGAGGTGGGCGACCTCGTTGAAGCCGAACAGCGCCATCCCCCGGGGGCCGCAGCGGATGCGCGTCACCGAGGCGTTGAAGATCTGCCAGGAGAGCTCGAGCGCGGCCGCATCGGCGAGGCCGAGCGCGGCCTGCAGCGCGGCGGCGATCGGCCCGCCGGAGGTGAAGACGGCCACGGAGCGGTGCGCGCCGGCCGTCCGAGCGGCCTCGGCGAGCGCCTCGGCGACCGCTTGCGAAAACTCCCTCCAGCTCGGGATTCCCGCCGGGACGGGCTCGCCCGCGATCCAGCGGCGCATCACGGCGGAAAAGAGGCGCTGGAAAGCCCGGCGGTCCCCGGCCGGCGCAGCGGCGTCGGCGGCGAGCTCGGGCTGCGCCGCGAGGACCCGGGGAAGCAGCGCGTGCCAGATCCCGCTCGAATCGTATTCGTCCCAGGCGGCCGACTCCACCGCCGCGGGCAGCGCGGGAGCCTCCGGCGCCGCGCCGGCCGCCTCGAGGGTTTCGCGCTGCCGCCGCATCCGGCCGCGGAAGACGGCGTCGAAGCCGCGCCCCGTGCGCCCCCAGTGCGCTCCCAGGATGCGGGCCTGGCGGCGGCCGAGGTCGGAGAGCCGATCGTAGTCCTCCGCGCCGAAGGAGGCCTGGCCGTGGCGGATGAGGGTGATGGCGCCCATGGGAAGGCAGTGTAGCGGGGGGCGCCGGCCGCGTCAAGAAAAAAAAACGATCGTTCGTTTTTTTCTTGACAGCGCGCCCCGCTTGAGGGAATAGTCGCGGCCATGCGCGTCCTGGTCTGCGTCAAACAGGTCGCCGACCCCGAGGGGGCGTTCGCGCTCGACGAGGCGGCCGGCCGCCTCACCCCCCTGTCGGCCACCCCCTACCGCATCGGCCGCACCGACGAGATCGCGATCGAGGCGGCCGTGCGGCTGAAGGAAGGGCACCCCGGGACGATCGTCGACCTCGTCACGGTCGGCCCGGCGCGCGCCGCCGAAGCGCTGCGGCGCGGCCTGGGGATGGGCGCCGACCACGGCATCCATGTCGCGGGAGAAGTGCCGGAGGCCGGCCGCATCGCGCGCGCGCTCGCGGCATGCGCCCGGCGGCGGGACTACCGGGCGATCCTTTGCGGGGTCATGTCCGAGGACCTGATGCAGGGCCGGGTCGGCCCGGCGGTCGCGGCCCTGCTCGACTGGCCCTGCGCCACGGCGGCGGTGGCGCTCGCGCTCTCCGCGGACGGCGGGCGCCTCGAGGTAGAGCGCGAAATCGAGGCCGGGGGCCGCGAGGTGGTGGCGCTCGGGCTCCCCGCGGTGGTGACGCTGCAATCCGGCGTCTACCGGCCGCGCTACCCGGCCCTTTCGAACCTGCTGCGCGCCAACCGCCAGGCGCTCGAGATCGTGGCGCCGGAGGGGGGCGACGGCGGGGAGCCGGCGCCTGTCTTCGCCTGGCCCAAGCGGGCGCGGGCGGCGCGGATGCTTTCGGGCGAGCGGCGGGAAAAGGCCGCGGAGCTCGTGCGGATCTTGCGCGAGAAAGCCCTGCTCCCCGGGAGGGGATATGCCCCCTGAAATCGTCGTCGTCGCCGAGACGTCCGCCGGCGCGCTCGCGCCGGTGACCCTCGAGCTTTGCGCCCTCGCGCGCCGGCTCGCCGCAGCCCGCCCCGCGCCGGTGCGGCTGATCGTCCTGGACGAGGACCCCGAGGAGCTCGCCGCCCTCGCCGCCCGCCGGTGCGGCGCCGCCGTGACCGCGGCGTCGGTCCCCGGGCTTTCGACCTTCAACGGCGACCGGGTGCTGCGGGCCCTCGCGGCCATCCTGGCGGACGCCCGGCCGCTTTACGTCATCGCCGCCCACAGCGCGAAGGGGCTCGATTTCGCCCCCGGCCTGGCGGCCCGGCTGGCGGCCGGGTGCATCACCGGGGTCGAGGCGCTGCAGATCGAGGGCGGCCGCCCGGCCTTCATCCGCTCGGTCTACGGCGGGAAGTTCGTCGCGCGCGTCGCGCCCACGGCGGAGACGACCGTCCTCACCGTTCAGCCGGGCTGCTTCCGGCCGGAGCCGGCCGGAGCCCGGGAGCCCGGCCGGGTCGAGCGCATCCGGGTCGCACCGCCGGAAAGCCGCTCGCGCACGCTGGCGGTGCTCGCCCCCGAGCCGGCCGCGGACGGGATCGAGGAGGCCGACGTGGTCGTGGCCGCCGGCCGCGGGATCGGCGCGCCGGAGCGGCTCGCCCTGATCGGCCGGCTCGCGGCCCTCTTCCCCCGCTCGGCAGTCGCCGGCTCCCGGATCGCCTGCGACCTGGGGTGGCTCGAATACCGGCGCCAGGTCGGGGTCACGGGGCGCACGGTCGCCCCCCGGCTCTACATCGCCTGCGGGATTTCCGGCGCGGTGCAGCACCTCGCCGGGATGCGCGGCTCGGGCTTCGTGGTCGCGATCAACCGCGACCCGGCCGCTCCGATCTTCCGTGAGGCCGACGTCGGGGTCGTCGACGACTTGGCCGAATTCATCCCCCTCATGATCGCCGCCGCCGGGGAACGCGACCCGGGCTGAGGGATCGGGCCGTCAAAATGGATCGTCGCCCGCCCGGGTGAGCGCGGCGGCGCGGCCGGCCGCACCCGGCGCCTGGCCGGCGAGGCGCCCGCCCCGGGGGAGCCGGCCGTTGAGCGGGGCGGTGCCGCGGGCCAGCCGCGTCCGGTCGATCAGGCTGCCGAAGTGCGCGATCATGGCGGTGTTGTTGTACCAGCAGCGGCAGGAGCGCCCGGCGGCGAGGCGCCGCCGTTCGGCCTCGTAGGCGGCCGAGCGCCAGACGGCCGCGAACCCCCCCTCGCGGATCGAGCCGATCCGCACGTGCTGCTCGAGGCAGGGGAAGACGCTGCCCCACGGGTCGATGCGCGTCATGAGGACCCCGGCATAGCAGGAAACCGCCGGAAAGCGCCCGCCGTCGGCAAGGCTGGCGAGCAGCCGCTGCATGTAGCGGTCGCGGGAAAGCGGGGTGCCGCGGATCCCGGCGGCGATCGCGGCGCCGTCCAGGTCGAAGAGGGCCGCGTCGAGGCCGGTGTAAAAGGCGTCCCGGCAGAGGTGCACCGGCTGCAGCAGGACGTCGTCGGCGACGCCTTGCCACCGATCGTAGAAGCGGCGGATCTCGCCCGCGTTCTCCCGCGAAACGGTCATGCGCACGCGCACGAGCGGCAGGGGCGTGCGCCGCCGGGCGAGCAGCGCCTCGATGCCGGCCGTCACCCGACCGTAGGCGCCGGGCCGCCCGCGCACGGCGTCGTGGGTGGCCGCGCCCGCTCCGTCGAGGCTCACCGTGACGCAGCTCGCGCCGCTTCCAAGAATCTCCTCGGCGAAGCGCGCGGCCCGCATCCCGTTCGTGCACAGGTTCACCGACATGCCCCGGCCGGCGAAGGCGGCGATGATCTCGAAAACGTCGGCGCGCAGCAGCGGCTCGCCGCCGGCGATGCTGATCTGGTGCACGCCGAGCGCCGCGAACTCCGCGGCGAGCCCCCGGTACTCCGCGAGCGCGAGCTCGCCGCGCCGGGGGTCTTTCCAGCGCGCGCACATCCGGCAGCTCAAGTCGCAGCGGTAAGTCACGTCGAGCTCGGCCATGTAAGGGCCGGCCGGCGGCGGCGCCTGCCGCGCCGCGGCGCCGAGGTTGCGGCGCGAGTTCCAGAGCGCCCGCAGAAACCCCTTCGCGAGAAGCATCCGGGCGTAGCAGCGGTAGTTGTTGAAGCGCATGCGCTGAAACGGGGCGATACGGGTTACGGGTTCACGCGGCCGCCGGGAAGGTGCCGGCGGCGGCTCTCCCCCGACGGACCCTCATCATAATGCACACGCATCCAAAAAACCATGGAGCGCGCGGTTGAAATCCTCCGGCCGCTCCAGGGGAACCATGTGCCCGGCGCCGGCAAGGTGCGCGCGGCGGGCGCCCGGGATGCTCTTTTCCAGCCAGTCGGCGTATTTCGGCGGGGTGAGCAGGTCGTCGGCGGCCGAGACGACCAGGACCGGCACCGCGATCGCCCCCAGCCGCGCCATGGAGTCGAAGCGGTCGCAGGCGCTGAAATCCCCGAAAACCGTCTCGGCCGGGCACTGCCGCGCCTCGGCCCGGTAGGCCTCTTTGACCTCCGCCGCCGTCTGGGACGAAAAGGCGAAGCGGTCGACGGAAAGCAGAAACGCTTCGTAATCCCTCCGGATGGACTCGAGGATGGCCGGCAGCACCTTCAGCCGCGCGCCGGTGCTGACGAGCACCCCCGCCCGGAACCGCTTCGGGTGGTCGAGCAGGAGCTGCTGGGCGATGGCGCCCCCCAGGCTCAGCCCGCAGGGGATGGGCTGCGGGAGGGACAGCGCATCGATGAAGCCGACCACCGCCCGGGCGTAATCGTCGACCGCGTTCAGCCCGGGGCCGCCGCTCTTCCCGTGGCCCGGCAGGTCGAGCGCGACGGTGTTCGCGCGGCCGGCAAGCCCCGCCACCTGCGCGCGCCAGAGCCGGTGCGACCCGCCCGAGCCGTGGATGAAAAGCAGCGTCGACTTCTCGGCCTCGAGCGGCCAGCGGCCGCAGGCGAAATGGATTCCGTTGACGGTGCGCTCCACCATGCCGGGTCTCCTTTCCTATAGGAAGTTCACCTGGTGCACGTGTTCGCGCTCGCGGATGCGGCGCGCGAGTTCGGCGCGGTCGGCCGCCGCCGCGACCGGCTCGACCCGCGTCGTCGGGCGGCCGTCGGGGGTCGCCCCCGCGTGCCAGGCGCAGACGAACCCCGCCACGGCGGCGAAGGCGACGCCGCCCGCCCCGCAGCAGGACCGGTCGGCCGCCGCCGCCCCCACGTGATAGAGGACCTCGCGGCCGCCGCTCCAGGGCAGGCGGACCTCCTTCATGAAGACGTAGCGCCCGCCGATCGCCGGGACCTCCTCGCCCAGGACCGGGTGGGCGAACGCGCGCGCCGTCGCTGCGGCCATCAGAGCACCAGCGAGGTGATGAACTCGATCAGCTGGTTCAGGTTCTGGCAGGGGCGCACCTCGTCGCACGCGGCGCCGAAGCGGCGCATCTCGCTGTCGCCGGTGTACCAGAACTGCTCGGTTTCCGGGTTGAGCCAGATGAGGCGCCGGCTGCGCTCGCGGATCTCGGCCAGGATGCCTTCCTCCGGGGGCGTGTAGTTGCAGCGGCCGTCGCCGATCACGATCACGGTCGTCTTCGGGTTCAGGATGTCCATGTGGTTCCGCCGGAACTCCCGCAGCGTGCGGCCGTAATCGGTCGCCGCGTTGTAGTCGAGGTCGGCCTCCTTGAGGATCTTGTCGATGGCGGCGTTGATCGCGTTCTCCCGGAAAACCGCGGTCACCTCGGCCAGCCCGGCGACGAAAATGAAGCTGCGCACCTGGGTGAAGCACTCCTGCAGGGAGTAGAGCATGTTCAGCATGAAGCGCGCGGCCGACCAGACCGAGCCGGAGACGTCGCAGAGGGTCACGATCTTCGCCTTGCGCGGCGGCCGCCTCCGGAACAGGAGCTCGATCGGCACCCCCTGGGTCGCCGCCGCGCGGCGCAGCGTCCGCTTGACGTCGAGCGCCCCGCGGCCCCGGGCGCCCCAGCGCAGGCCGATCCGGTCCTTCAAGCGCCGGACCAGGATCTCGATCGCCTCGCGCATGGCCTCGACCTCCCGCGGGGTGAGCGAGGCGAAGTGGACCTCCCCCAGGGCGTCGAGCGGGCGCCGGCGGCTTTGCACCGTTCGGTCGTCCGCCGCGGGGGGCGCCGGCGCTTCGCCGAGCAGGCGCCGGGCGCTCGCGAGGCGGTCGGTGAAATGGGCGAGCAGATCGCGGCGCTCCTCCCAGCCGAGCTCGGGCCGGCGGCCGGCGACGGCCCGGCCGAGCTCTCCGCCGAGCGCCTCGATGCGCTGGAGCAGCGCCAGCCGCCGCACGGCGCCGGACAACCCCGCCGCCGGCGCCCCCGCCCCCCCCGGCCCGCCCTCGCCCGGCGGCGCGAGCGCGGCGATCAGCTCGGCCGGGTTCCCCGCCAGGAAGTCGAGGAGCGCCTGGGAGAGCGGATCGGGTTCAAGGCGCCGGCCGGCCTCCGCGAGCACCGCGCGGATCGCGTCCCCCAGCCGCGGCGAGCGCGCGATCGAGGGGTCCTGCCGCAGCTCGTGGAAGAAGAGCGCGTAGAGGCGCTCGAAGTGGAGCTGCTCGCGGCGGCTTTTGGCGAAATTGGCCCGCAGGGCGGCCTTGAACTGCGGCTCGTCGAGCAGATCGATCCGCTCGAGCTGCCGGACGGCGTCGAGCACCTCGGCGGTGGAGACGCGCAGGCCCGCCGCGCGCGCCCCCTCGGCGAATCGCAACAGCGCGGCGATCATGGGCGCCCCCGCCTCAGATGAGCTTGTCGATCTTGCCGCGGACCTTTTCGGCGTCCGCGCGGTGCTTGCAGATGACGCTGAGGGTCTCCCGGAGCGCCTCCGGCCCGAGCTCCTCCACGTTGAGCGCGATCAGCGCCTGGGCCCAGTCGATGGTCTCCGAGATGGCCGGCTTCTTCTTGAGATCGAGGCTGCGGATGCGGCGCACGGCATCGACGAGCTGCGCCGCCAGGCGCTCGCCGGCCCCGGGGGCCTTCAGCCGCACGATCTCGAGCTCCAGCCCGCGGTCCGGGTAGTCGATGTAGAGGTGCAGGCAGCGGCGCTTGAGCGCGTCGCTCATGTCGCGCGTGTCGTTGGAGGTGAGGAAGACGAGCGGGATGTTCCGCGCCCGCCGGGTGCCGAGCTCCGGGATCGTGACCTGGAAATCGCTCAGCACCTCGAGCAGGAAGGCCTCGAACTCGGGGTCGGACTTGTCCACCTCGTCGA
>CAZNKG010000032.1:0-34098 GCA_964573635.1 uncultured Desulfatibacillum sp.
GTTACGGCCTTACTCTTGATCGCCTTCAGCACCCTCTCCGGCGTCAGCGGGAACGAATCGAACCAGATGCCGATGGCGTCTTTCACCGCGGCGCACACCGCCGGCGCAAACGGCAGGTACGGCATCTCGCCCATGCCGCGCGCGCCCCACGGGCCGATCGGATCTGGATACTCCAAAATGATCGAATCGATCTGTTGGGGCACATCGAGTACGGTCGGGATCAAGTAGTTGCTCAAATACGGCGTCAACACCTGGCCGTCTTTGGTCTGGAAATTCTCGGTGATGACGTAGCCCTGCGCCTGCACGATCGCGCCTTCGATCTGGCCGCGCACCAATCCCGGATTGATCGCTTTGCCCACGTCGTCGGCGCACCACACGCGCAGCACGCGCACGTGGCCGGTCTCAACATCCACTTCCACTTCGCACGCTTCGGCCACATAGCCGTACGCAAAGTTCGGCTCGCTCTTGCCCGTCTGCGGATCGTACGGCGTGGTCTTGGGCGCGCGCCACGCATATTCCACGTAGGCGGGACGTTCTTCCTCGGCCCACTTCTTCAACGCCAACTCGGCCGCGCCGCGAATGGAATTGCCCAGCATGAACGTCATGCGCGACGCCGACACGCTGCCGCTGCTGCCGCTGCTGGCGGTGTCGGACACGACGAGCCGCACTCTCTCGATCGGCAGGCCTACTGCTTCTGCGGTCATTTGTCGCATGACGGTGTGCGTGCCCTGGCCGACTTCGGCGGCGGCATGATAGATGATGGCTTCTTCGATCTCGGCTCCGCCGCGCAGTTCCAACCGCACCACCGATTGCTCCACCGCGCCGAACGAAAACCCCACGTTCTTGTAACCGATCGCCAAGCCCTGCCCATAGCGCTTGGTGGGATCGATGTTGGAGACTTTCGCGGGTGGCTGCCAACCCCGATCGGCATCCTTCACCCAACCGGCCTCGATCGCGCAGCGTTCCAGCACTTCGGCCATGCTGATGCCTTTGGGGATAGGCGTGCCGACCGAGAGGATCGATCCTTCGCGCAAGACGTTCTTCAGGCGCAGTTCCACCGGATCCATGCCCAGCTTCTCGGCGAGTTTGCTCATCTGCATCTCGGCCAGGAACTCGCCTTGCGGGCCGCCGAAGCCGCGGAACGCGCCGCCGGGGACGTTGTTGGTGAGAATCGTGTAGGTATCGACTTTGACGTTGGGGATGTCATACGGCCCGGTGCAGCACAATGTGGCATTGCCTTGCACCTTGGTCGAAGTGTACGCGTACGCGCCGGCATCGGAAATGATCTCGACTTGCGCGGCAAGCAGCTGGCCATCTTCGCGCGCGCCCCAGATCGCTTTCAGGTACATCGGATGACGCTTGTGATGCCCGATGATCGATTCTTCACGCGTCCACACAATCTTCACCGGTCGGTGCACGCCGCGCTGCGCGAGTCGCCACGCAGCCAGCGCCAGCACGATCTGCACCGACATATCCTCGCGCCCGCCAAACGCCCCGCCGATGGCCGGGTAGATCACGCGCACCTGATCGAGCGGCAGTTGCAGCGCGTGTGCGATCTGCTCTTGATCTTCGTGCGCCCACTGGCCCGCCACCTGCACCGTCACGCGACCCTCTTCGTCAATGTAGGCCAGTCCCGCTTCGGGCTGCAAATAGGCATGTTCCTGGAACGGCGTCTGATATTCGCCCACGACGATGGCCGCGCACTTGTCCCACACGTCGTCCACGTCGCCTTTGCGGATGCGGTAGTGCTGCAGGAGGTTGCCGGGCTTATCGGGATGAAGCTGCACCGCGCCATCTTTCATGGCCTCACGCGGATCGGTCAGCACGGGCAGATCTTCGTACTCCACCTCGATCAAATCCCGCGCGTGCTCGGCCTGCTTCTCGGTCTCGGCCACAATCAGCGCGATCTGATCGCCGATGAAGCGGACGTGATCGCCCCACGGCTTGGTGCTGCCCGGCCCGACGAGCACCGGCTGATCGGGCATGATCAAACCGTATTCGTTGTTGGGTACATCTTTGGCGGTATAAATCGCAATGACACCGGGAGCCTGTTCGGCTTTGCTCGTAGCGATCGACCTTACG
The DNA here is from genome assembly GCA_964573635.1 of uncultured Desulfatibacillum sp. Lineage (GTDB taxonomy): Bacteria > Desulfobacterota > Desulfobacteria > Desulfobacterales > SpSt-501 > SpSt-501. The sequence continues at coordinate 2,083 of CAZNKG010000032.1, forward strand.
ATCGCGTGCGGGCGGCGCGCGAAGAGAATCTTCATGTGCGCCATGTGGGGCATGATCAGATCGCCGGGATACAGCGCCGCCCCGGTGACTTTGGAAACGGCATCAACGCGGAACGCATTTTGACCGACAGAGGTGGTTTCAGACATGGGAGCCTCACGAACCGTGAAGAGTGATGAATGACGAGTGATGCGTGCGAAGGGATTATACATCGCCTCGACAAAATGGATGATAGTAGGCGGTTATTCAAGTGCGGCCATCGCCAGATGCCAGGCTTGACCTGTATCCGTTAATCGATAATCCACGATGTATCTGCGATCCGCTGCAAACGCGCGTTCTTTGTGACGGATTAGCAGAGCGATAGTCGCTTCGGCGTCTTTGCGCCAGGTTTCGCCGGCCTGATCGATGATGACCTGCACGGCGGAATCGATCCGTTTTTGGCGCTCTGCACCTGTCACCAATGCCGCGTTCCAGGCGATGATGCCTGTGACAATCAACTTTTCAAAACTGTCCTGCGTGGTTGCCGCGCTTTTGAAGGGTGCGATGAATTCCAGGAAGACCTCGGAAATCTTGCGGCCTTTAAGCTGGCCGGCAGCCGGCTGGTACTGCGCCATCAACCCGCTGTCTTGCAGCTGGTGTTTCAACGCTGCCACCGGGTCGGATGGTGGTGCGTGGCGGCGTTTCTTCTTCTTGCTCATGGTGCTGTGACCTCGAAGTGATAAGGAAGGCGTTGATGTTGCCGGAGAATCTTCAGCCGGTATAGCCGCACAGGCCCGTGCGCGGTGAATTGACCAACGGCAAGAGCGCATCGTCGTGCTCGTGCCCCGCGGCGCACGTTTCGCACAACAACGCGGGGTCGCCTTCATGTTCGTAGAGGCATTCGACACAGAGCTCAGTCGCCAGGGCCTGCCGGCAGAGTTCACATTGCATCTCGGGTGCAGTATTGCGGGCCAGCACTTGCACTGCCCGATCGACGCGCGGCCCGTTGCGCTCTGCAACGACGGTCAACTTCAACTCAGACGTCGTGCCGAAATCGTATTCGTAATCGAACTTCAGGTCGGGCTGCAGTATGTCCTGCAGTTTGGCGGACAGGCCGCGTTCGCGCACGCCGAAGAAGGCCTCATTCATCGGGCTGACCGAGTAGCGCTCGCCGGCGATCTCGAACGCGCTGAGGTGGCCGCAGCATTCCAGCCAGATGTCACGCAGAAATTGATCGAGATTTCGCAACGTGGCGTCGGCCGGCAGTTCGATATACATCCAGTACTTGCCGAAGATGCCGCGGCTTTCCACTTTAAGCTGGTACAACGGCACGCTCTTGGCCGCTGTGCTGCGCGCCAACTCGGCGTCGGCCGCCTGCCGCTTGCCGCAATTGGTCAAATGGCGCCTGATGGTGCGCGTGGTGAACGTCTCGCCGCAGAAGGAACAAGCGCCGGAGAAACTGGGGGTTGCCATGAACATTCACCTTGCTTATTGCGGCGGCGCGGTGGGCTGCAAAAAGTCTTGCGCGGCCCAGCCTTCCACGCCGTTGGGATCGCGCAGCTTCCACCACGTGCGCTCATTGGCTGACACCGGCCCGTCGATCACCTGCAGCACTTCACCGGCGCCCAGCGTGCGGATGATCTGCGCGCTGGTGCTGGCGTCCTGCCGGAAGTTGACGCCATCGACGACGGTGACGTACACGTCGCGCTCGATGCTGGTGGGGATGTTGGGCGTGGGCGTGGCAGTCGGCGGCACGGGCGTGGGCGAGGCCGCCAGCGTGACGGTGGGCCGGATGCGTGTCGGCGTTGCCGTGGGCGTTACAGGTGCGGCCTCAAAGCTCTTTAGCACGGCACGTCCGCCGTAGGTGCAGATCACCAGCGCGGCCACGATGATGCCCAGCAGCAGCAGCCATTCACGCCAGTTCAATTCGGTTTGCCCCGGCATGGGGCGGATGGTCACAGTTGGTTTGGAATCTTTTGTTTCAGCCACTTCGGAATAACCTCAAGATGATGTCTCGTATCTAATTCACCGTTGTTGCGATGTCGTTCCCGCGTGCTTCAGGCGGGAATCCAATGCCGTGCGCGTGGTGTGACTGGATGCTCGATAGAAGCATTCGGGCATGACGCTCACTGTCCACTCGCCGGCGTCAAATACGTCTCAGCCGCCCAGCCTTCCGCCCCGTCTGTCGGGTCTTGCAGGCGCCACCAGCGCAGATTGTCGGCGTCACGCGGCCCTTCCAGAATTTTCAAGCGCGTGCCATCGGTCACGGTCTTCAGCGTCGTCGATTGCAAGCCCGGATCAGAACGCAGGCGCAGCGCCGAGCCGGTGCCGCTGACGATGGCCTCGCCGCCGACGAATAAGCCCTCCGGCGTCGCCGTCGGCGCGATCGTCGGCTGCGGTATATCCGTCGGGCGGAGCGTCGCCGTGGGCACGATCAACGTCGGCGTGACCGTCACAACTACCAACGGTTCCTGCACACTCTCGCTGCTCTTGAGCGGCCGGAAGACGATCAACGCGCCAATGGCGATCACCACACACAGGCCCGTAGCGCAGCCCAGCAGCGGCCCCAGCCACAACGGCCCACCCGAGGGACGCTGCGAGCGCGGCTGCACGCGCCGGATCGTTTGCGTGGTGGATTCCACGGGCGGTCGCTCACTCATGCGATGGCCGCCACCAGCAAGGTGATGTCGTCAAACTGCGGCGCGTCGCCTTGATAGGCCAGCACGCTGTCCATGATCGCGTTGCACAGTGCGTCCGCCCCTGCCGCGGGACAAGCCTTAACGGCCTCGGCCAGCCGATCGGAGCCGTAACGCTCGTTGGCCACATTGTGCGCATCCACCACGCCGTCGCTGATCATGATCAACCGATCGCCGCCGTGCAGCTTGATCGAACACTCTTCAAGGTCCACGTCATCCAGCATTCCGATGAAGCGACCCGCCCCCGGCAGCACCTCCAGCGAACCGTCATGGTGCAGCAGCAGCGGTCGATCGTGCCCGGCGCGCACGTACGTCAGATGCCGCGTATCCAGATGCAGCACGCCATAGAAGGCGGTCACGAACTGGTTGTCCTCTGAAGAAACATCGAGCAGCAAATGATGCACCGCCGTGACCACTTCGCGCGGCGACAACGTGCGGCGCACTTCGGTATGAAACAGGGCGCGCGCAATCGCCATGAAGATGGCCGCGTGAATGCTCTTGTCCGACACGTCGGCGATCAGCAGGCCCACGTGCTGCTCGTCCAGCACGAACGCGTCGTAAAAGTCGCCGCCAATTTCGCGGGCCGGCTGCGCGCGCGCGGCGAACGACACTCCGGCCACCTGCGGGAACTCTTTGGGCAGCAAGCCGCGCTGCACCTGCGCGGCCAGTTCCAGATCGCGCTGCACGCGTTCGGCTTGCACCACTTCCGCTTGCGCGGCTTGCAGCTCCGCGTAGGCCTGCCGCAGTTCTTCGTTCTTCTGCCGCAAGTCCGTAATCTGCCGCTGCAAGCTGTTCCGCAGCGAGGCCAGCGCATTGTGCAGCAGGGTCAGCGCCAGATCCGGGCTGGTTTGCAGCACCTGCTTGAAGGTCCCTTCGTCAATCTCCAGCACATCCACCGCGGTCACTGCTGTGACCGAGGCGCTGCGGGGTGAATCGTCGATGAGCGCCATCTCGCCGAAGAATTCGCCGGAGTTGCGCAGGGCAATCGGGATTTCTTCCGTGTCCGACAGGCGCTGCGTAATCTTCACCGTGCCGTGGCGCAGGACGTAAAAGACGCTCTCGACCTCGCCCTGGCGGCACAGCACTGTGCCCGCCGGATAATGCCGTGGGGTGGCCACTCGCCGCAAGTTGTCCAGATCGGCTGGCGACAGGCGCCTGAACAATTTCTGCAGCAGGAGCGTTGTGCCGGTCAAGTTTTCGGAATCGCTGCTGGTCATGATCAGTGTCTGGCGCTGCTCACGAGTGAGGCACACAAACTTGTAACTGTACTTCGTCCAGCGCCAGGCCGCTGCTGCCGCCGGCGCCATTGTTCATCACGCTGAACAGCAGGTCGATGGTTTGTCCGGCGTACTCCATCAAATCGAAACTGACACGGTTCCAACTGGCATCATCCGCGCCGTCGGAGAACAAATAAACCACGGGCTGCCCGGGGCGCAGCACCGCCAGGTATTGCCGATCGCCAGCGGTGTCGCCCGACCAGCGATAGCGCGCGAACGAGAGTGTCGCCGTGATCGTCTCGGCTGGCAGGCTCACACTCTGCTTTATCGACGAGTACGACGTCGTCGTGATCGGCTCGGCCGTCGTGGCGGCGCCGATGCGCGCCGCGTAACTGCCGCTGAAGACCGTCGCCGTCACGATGGCCCCCGGCGGATTCTGCGAGGGCCGCGTCCAGCCCGTGAAATCGCCGCTTTCGAAGCCGCCGTTGATGATGAGGTCCAGGCACACTGGTTCTGGCGTCGGCTGGTTGTTCAAGATCACCGGCAGATAAACCCTGCTCACCACCTGCTCGGGCGGCAGACACGCACCCAGAAAACTGATCACGCGCGTCATCACATTCTGCCGCGCGGCGCGCGGATAGATCGTCTCAAACGGGATGCCGGAGTAGACCAAACGCATGCAGCCGTTGGCATACTGCACGACTGCCGAGGCCGTATTATACACCAGCGCACTTATTGCTCCGCTGCCGGGCGCGAACACATCGGCGTAGTCCACGTCATACATCCCGTGCGATCCATCGTCAAAGTTGATCGCGCCGAGGCCGTTAAAAATGCCGCCCGCCGTGGGGTTGGCCGTATAGGTTTGCGCGTCGTCGGCCACATAGGAAGCGCGCAAGGTATTAGCGTAGAACGGTGTGCCCTGCAACTCGTAACCGATTTCCGATCCGCTGATGAACAGCGCGCCGCCGCCGTTGAGGAAGTTCGTCAGCGCCGTTTGATCATTGGCTGTGAGCGCCGGGAAGGGCGCTTGATTCTCGCCGGCGATCCAGTCCACGATGGTATAGCTGCCCAACCCGATCGCGCCACTCGACACGGCGGCTTGCTGTGCGCTGTCGAAGGGCAGGGTGATTACTTCGGCGTGTTGGATGATGGCGTCGAAGCGATTGATGCGATCGACGAACACGCGGCGGCTGTAGCCTTCCGGCGGATCATTTTGCTTGGTGTCCCCCAGCCGATCAATGCGATCGAAGCCGTACACGATCAGCATGTGCGCCGGATCGAAGAAAGCCGCACGCGCGGCCAGCACCGGCGAGGCAAACGATTCGCCCCCGGCATTGACGCCGGTGATTTTGGCATAGATCAATTGATTGGGCGCCAGGCCCGTCAGGGTGTACGAAGTTGTGGCGACCTCGATCGGGTTGCTCCACCCAAACCCATCGCGGCTGGTGTACACCCGGTAGGACGTGGCGGCATCACCGAGCGGGCCGCCGCCGTCGATCGGGCCGGGCTGCCATTCGATCGTGATCTGCCCCACGCCGCTGTTGCGCATCATCGCCTTCTGCGGCGGTTCGGGCAGATAGACCAGCGGCACGTTGGGATCGACGGCATGCCAGTAATTGACGAGGCCGTGATACACCGCGCGCGCTGAGAGTTGCAGGAAGCGCGGGTCCTTCATCGCTTCGACATCGGTCGGGTTGTCGTGATAGCCGTTTTCGATCAACACGCCGGGCATGCTCTCCAGCAGACGCAGCTCGCCCAGGTCCTGGGTCTTCTTGCCGCGATCGGGCCAAGTGGCTTCCCAGCCGGACTGAATCTCGCCGAGCAGGGCAGAGTGCACGTAGTTCTGCAGCAGGTTGCTGTTGGTGGTCGGCTCGAAGGAGTGGATGTAGGTTTCCGTGCCGCGCGCGAGGGTGTTGTAACCGGTGTAGCCGTTGGTGTGCCACGCAATGTAGACCGCATCCTCGCCCGCTTCCTTCTCCCATTCGGAGTAAATGGGGCGCACGATGACATCGTTGGTGTCATCGACGTTGGGCAGGCCGACCCATTTGGCATACTGGCGCGACTGTTCCTCCCAGCGCGGTTTGTTACTCACCGGCGCTCCGGCTACCGAGGTGTCACCCAGCCCGCCGCCAATCCGCACGGCGTCGGCCAGCACGGTAACGTCGGGCGTGGCCGATTGATTGTCGAGCGTGAGGCGCGCGGCCTGTCCGCCGTAGAACGGAAAGTGGCCGATGAAGCGCCAATTGTTGCTGTCGCGCGCCTGCGAGATCGTCATGGGCGTGAGCGCGCCGGCATGGTGAACGACGAAGCGCGCCTCGACTGTGCGGGTCGTCGTGATCGCAGGAAAGCGTACGTAAACGGCGTAGGTGGCTGTGACTGACGGCGTGAACGTCCACGTGGCCGTCGCCGTGGGCGCGGCGTTCACGGTTGCCGTCGAGCGATACGTGCCATTGTAACCGCCGCTGTTGCTCGCCCAGTCGCCCTGTGTGGAAAAATCGGCGCTGTTATCGTCGACGATGATCAGCTGTGTATTCATATCGCGTTCGCGCACGGTCCAGGCATCGGCTCCGGCGTTCTGTAGGTACGGCAGCAGATATTGATTCACCACTTCGGCGTTGTTGAAGTCTTCAATCACACCTTCGCCGGACGGGTAGGGCGAGGTGGGATAGACTGGGCGTTGGGTCTTGTAAGTATTGAGTGTCGTGTGCCAGTACCAGCCGTGCCCGGCGGAGACGAAGACGGTTTTGCCCCGCAGACCCCCACCCTGATCCTCTCCCGCTAAGGCAGGGGAGGGGGACTCGTTCGGGGCTGGGGATTCTTTACGCGGTATTTCGATCTTCGGCAAGAAGTCTGAAAGCAAGTGCGCCTCGCCGCGACTGCCTCGCGCGTTGATCTGAATGCGTTGAAAGTTGTAGGGTGTGAAGGTGACGCGGAATTGTTCGTTGATGTCTTCCACTTGTTGATCGGTCAAGGCTGTCAACGCAGCGTCCGGCACGACCAGCTCGATCGTGACGCGGGCGTCGATCACGCTCACCTGATCCAATTGTGTCCCGCCTGGCAGCGCTGACTCGACGCCTTGCGCTTGTTCGCTGCTCGTCGGCCCGGCGATCAGCTGGCGGGTGAGTGATTCAATCTCGCCCGTAATGGTCGCCGCTGCAAGCGGGGCGGGGCGCTGGACGCAGGTGACGGCGTCGTGCTGGACGAAGCAGATGGTCGCGGGGGCTGCAATCACCGATCGGGTGTGGGCTGAGGCCGGAGTGTTTGTGAACAACAGCAGACTGCCGGTAAGCAAGACCAATCCGCACACGAACGCCGTCGCGCCGCGGGTCAGGGCGTAAGGCTTCATAAACTTCCTCCCAAGTGCGGCCATTATAAAACACCCCGCGCCTGGTCAAGACACGCAGGCGCGGGGCAGGGGGGGATGGATGCACGCAACGGGTTATTTGGGGGGATTCCACGCGATAGGCGGATCGCCCCACTTCTTCAAATTGACTTTGCCGACGTAACCGGTGTTGTCGTTGCCTTGGATCCGGTAGTTGTGTTTCTCCTTGGTGAAGAGCACCCAACGCGCGCCATTCCAGAACCCGACCTTGATGACGGAGGCGAGATCCTCGGCTGAGCTGGCGGCGATCTGCTGCCGCGTGGCCAGCGCCCGGGCATTTTTGATTAAGGAGGGCGGAAATTTGAATTCAAATTCCAGAGGCGGATCGAAATCGGTCAGGACCTTATGCTCGTCATTGGCGTCAACCACTTCGATGTTGGCGACGAGCTCTGCCGGGGTGAACTCGTTGCCCTCGCCTTTCATCTGATCCAGCGGTACGGTGGGGGCGCGCACGGCGATGGCCGGGCGGCCCTGCCATGGAATGACAACGGTCGTGAAGACTTCCGGGAACAGGGCGACAACCTGTTCGCCTGCGCCAGCGCCGCCGCGTTTCTTGGACGGATTGACAAACATGGCAAAGAGCAGCGCCACCACCGGGATGATCAGCAGCAACAGCACCAACTGCGAAAACGTGAATGGCTGATTCTGGTAATAGGACCGCTCCCACATCCAGGCGACAACCCCAATCAGCAGCATCGCGACGATGACTAACGCGATCCCCATCAGGACTTTTCTGCGCTTTTCGTCTTTCATGACCTCTGGCTCCTCAATGAATTTGCTTGCAGTGAAGTTCGCTTCAGCTCGTCAAACGGTTTGTGGCGAGTTCCAGACCCTGGCGGGCTTTGATCAAGTCGTGCTCTTCGTTGAACTCTATCAGCATTGGGATGCTCTGCTCGTAGCAGGCCCTGGCCTGCTCGTTATCGCCGAGCGCCAACCAGACGTCACCCAGCGTCCGCCGGCAAATTCCTTGTGCCATTCGGTTCGCGACCTCCTCGCTCAAGCGTAACGCTTCGCTGGCGTGGGCGAGAGCCTGCCGGGCCGCGCCGCTGCCCAAATGGGCATCCGCCAGACCGGCATGGGCGATGCTGAGCATTAACTTGTTGTCGGCAGTCTGCGCCAAGCCGGCCAGGGTGGCGTAATCTTCCCGGGCTGCTGCATAATTGCCCTGGGCCAGCTGCACATAGCCCAGATTGTTATAGGCGATCTGCAACCCGTCCATATCGCCGATTTGTTGGTGGATGTCGACGGCCTGTCGATAATAAGCCAGTTGTTGCGCCGTGTCGCGCAGCTCGCCACAGATCAGGCCTAAATTTCCCAGCGCAAACGCTTCATTCTTCGGGTCGCCGATATCGCGGAAGAGTTTGGCGCTGGCCTCAAAATAGTCGCGTGCTTCAGTCAGCTGCTTGCTGCGCCAGGCCGCTACGCCCAACTCCAGCGTGTTGTGCGCCGCCAACGTCTTGTCATTCAACCGGCTGGCAATTTGTTGGCAAATCAACAGGTGATGCCGCGCTTGATCCAGATGACCGAGGTACACATGGGCCATGCCCATGTCGTTGTGCGCTCTGGCAATGAAGCCGGTCTGGTTGCCGACTTCGCTCACTTGCAGTTCTTGCCGGGCCAACTCCAGCGCATGCTCGTAATTGCCCATGGCTACGGCAAGGCCGACCAGACGGTGCAACAACTCTGCGCGATCGGCATCAGTCTGGGCCAGGCCGAGTGCGGTCTGATAAACGGCGGTGGCTTGCTGATGTTCGCCCTGAATCCGCAGACTGTAGCCCTGCACCCGGTAAAGCGCCAGGCGCTGTTCCGGCGTCAGCGTCGATGCCGTGAAGCGGCTCAGCTGCTGCGTCAGAGCGGTCGCGCCGCCCGCGTTGATAATATCATCAGCATGGTCAATGAGCAAATCCAGCGACCGCGCTGCAGCGCGCCGTTCAAAGTAATGATGGGCCGCGGCCAGCCAGTTGGATTCGGCGGTGAAGTAGATCGCCGCGCGCTCGTGGAACTGATCACGCTCACGGCGGCTGAGGACGTGATAGCAATACTCGCGCACCAGATCGTGGCAGTCGAGCTGATCGTCGGGCGTGACGTCGAGCACGTGCTTGTTGGCGAGCGCGTCCAGGTGATGTGCGAGGGGGCCGAGATCGCCGTCGCCGAGCAGCTCTTCCACGCCCGATCGATCGATCGGGCCCGGAAAGACCGACAACGCGCCCATCACCGCTTGTTCGGCAGGGGTGAGCGCTTGGTAGATGTTGTGCAGCAGGTAGTCGCGAATATCGCCGCGCCGCAGCAGCGTGTTGATGAAGTGGCCCGCGGCCTCGTCAGGCACATCGCGCAGCGCGCCCGCGCTGAGTTCCAGCAGCTTGGGATTGCCGGCGGTGTGCTGCCACAACTGCTGCACATGGCTGGTCGCCAACACCACCCCGTGATCAAGCAAAAACTGCCGCGTCGTATCCAGTGTCAGGCCGTGCAGTGCTTCCGGCACCAAGTGTTCCATGTCCGGCGGAACGGCGCGGCCCATGATGATGAAGCGCGCGGGCAGGGGCTGGCGCAGTTCCACAAAACGCTGGCGGATCTGCGCAAAGAAATACACCACTTCCGGCGCGTCGATGGCAATCTGGAAATCGTCGAAGCATAACACGTAGTCGCCGCCGGCCAGCGCGGCGATGAGCAGGTTCAAACGTGCCGTGCGCTCCAGCGGTTTTTGCGCGCCAATCTCGCCGCGCAGGTAGTGCGCCAGACTCGCTTCGCCGCGATTTTCGAGGAAGGTGGCGATGGCCCAATACAATGCATCGGCAGTGGATTTTTCCACGTGGTCGAAGGTGAACCAGAAAATCCGATCGGAGTCGGCGGCAACCGCGCGCGCCAGCTTTGCGCCAAGCGTGGTCTTGCCCATGCCGGCCAGGCCGGTGATGACGATGAAGCGATCGCGTTCGAGCCGTGCGCCATACGATGTTAGTTCGGCCTCGCGTCCGATGCAGTGCGGCACCAGCGGCACGGTTTCTTCAAACAAGATCTTGCCAGACACGACAAGGGGCGGGGGTGGTATCTGGCCCGGACTGAGCAGCGGCGTGGCGTTGGAATCCAGCCCGATGACGGGTGAAACGGCCAGTCCGGGCGCGGTGGCGATGGCTTGCTGCACAGCGCGCGCTAGCTCGCCCGCGGAATGGTAACGCTGCTCGATCGGTTTGGCGAGGCCCTTGAGCACCACGGCTTCCAACGCTTCAGGGATCGCTGGATTCAGCGTGCGCGGCGGCAGCGGCTGCTCGTAGATGTGCTTGATGATCACGCCCATCGGCGTTTCGGCGGTGAAGGGCAGGCGGCCGGTGACTATTTCGTACAACATCACGCCCAGCGAGTAGATGTCGGCGTGCCGATCGATCGTTTCGCCCTGGCCCTGTTCCGGCGAAAGATAGGCGGGCGTGCCCATGCTCAGGCCGGTGCTGGTTAATGCCTGATCGCCGGCCAGCAGCTTGGCCAGGCCGAAGTCGGCCAACTGCACCCATTCGTTCTCGTCGAGCAGCACGTTGGAGGGTTTCACATCCCGATGGATGATGCCGCGGTGATGGGCGTGGTCGAGGGCGGCGGCAATCTGCATGACGAGGTGCGTGGTCGCCGCCAGATCGATCGGGCGTTTGAGGCGCTCAGCCAGCGTGCCGCCCGCCACGTACTTCATCACGATGTAGATCAGATCGCCGGCCTGGCCGTAATCGATCACGGGCAGGATGTTGGGATGGTTGAGTTGGGCGATGGCTTTGGCTTCGCGGCTGAAGCGCTCACGGAATTCGGGCGTGCCGGCCTGCTGCGGCAGCAGCACCTTAACGGCCACGTCGCGATCGAGCGCGGGCTGGCGCGCCTTGTAGACCGAGGCCATGCCGCCATGCCCGATGGCTTCCACGATGCGATATTGGCCCAGCGTCTGGCCGATGAGGTCCATGCTGATAGGGTAATCCTGAGGCGTTTATGGAGCGTGTTTGGCGCTGGGGAAAGCATACCGTATTTTGCGGGGAAATGCCAATCAGCGCAATATCGCGTATACTGGAAGCATGAAGAAGCTCGTCATCGTCGAATCGCCTGCCAAAGCCAAAACGATCGGCAGTGTGCTGGGCCGCGCCTATACCGTGCGCGCCTCGCTGGGTCATGTGCGCGATCTGCCCGATGATGAGCTGGGCGTCGATGTCGATCACAATTTCAAACCCGCCTATCACATCCTGCGCGCCAAATCGAAGACGATCAAGCAGCTGCGTGAGGCGCTCGACGGCGCGGACGAACTGTTTCTCGCCACCGATCCCGATCGGGAGGGCGAGGCGATCGCGTGGCATCTGCTGCAAGTCCTCAAGCCCAAAATGCCTGTGCGGCGCGTCATGTTTCATGCCATCACGCCGGCGGACATTCAAGCGGCTTTCGATCAACCTCGTTCGCTGGATATGCGGTTGGTCGATGCGCAGCAGGCGCGGCGCGTGCTCGATCGGCTGGTGGGGTATCAGGTCTCGCCGCTGTTGTGGAGTTCGACGGGCGGCAAAAGCGCGGGTCGCGTGCAGAGCGTAGCGCTGCGCCTCGTGGTGGAGCGTGAGCGCGAGATTCGCAATTTCGTGCCGCAGGAATACTGGTCGATTCACGCCGATCTGGCGAAGCAAGTCGATCACGCGCAGCACTTCCTCGCGCGGTTGATCCAGATCGGCGCGCAGAAGGTGGGTCTCGATCAGCCGATTCATCTCAAGGCGCAGGAAGATGCTGATCGGATCATCGCCGATCTCGCAGGCGCGATCTATCGCGTCAAGGACCTCAAGACTGAGCGCAAGGCGCGCAAGCCGTGGCCGCCCTTCACCACCAGCACCTTGCAGCAGTCAGCTTCGGCGCGACTCCACATGTCGCCTGCCGAGACGATGAAGATCGCGCAGGAGTTGTATGAAGGCATCGACATCGGCGAGGGGAAACCAGTTGGCTTGATCACCTACATGCGCACCGACTCGACGGCCATCTCCCCCGAGGCGCAAGCGGCAGTCCGCAAAATGATTACGGAGACGCTCGGCGCGAAGTACCTGCCGGAGTCTGCGCCGCAGTACAAGACCAAGGTCAAGAATGCGCAGGAAGCGCACGAAGCGATCCGTCCGACGGATGTCTTTCGCTACCCGAACAATCTGAAGCCGTACCTCTCGCCGCGGCAGTTCCAACTCTACGATCTGATCTGGCGGCGCTTTGTCGCGTCGCAAATGGCCGCGGCGCTGTACGACGTGACGACGGTGAACGTGCACGCGACGGTGGACGGCAAGCCGCCGTTTCTCTTCCGCGCGATCGGACGCGATCTGATCTTTGATGGATTTCTGCGGGTATGGCAGGAAGAAGATAAGAACGATGATGACGACGAACTTCAATCGTTGCCGCAACTGACCATCAGCGAACTGCTCGATCTGCTGGCGTTGATTCCGAAACAGCACTTCACGCAGCCGCCAGGCCGTTACACCGAATCGGCCTTGGTGAAGGCATTGGAAGAGCGCGGCATCGGCCGACCGAGCACCTATGCGGCCATCATCAAGACGTTGAAAGATCGCGACTACGTGGTTCTCGATAAACGAGTGCTTGCGCCTACACCCTTGGGCGAAGCCACATGCGATGCCTTGATTGCGGCGTTTCCCGACGTGATGGATTATCAATTCACAGCGCAAGTTGAAGACTGGCTCGACGATGTGTCACGCGGCGAACGCGCTTGGGTGAAAGCCCTGCGGGACTTTTACGATCCGTTTGCGGCGGCGTTGGCTGCTGCGCCGGCCAAGATGGCGGCCTTCAAAGGCGAGTTTCGCCATGTGGCAGCGGTGAAGCCGGACGCCGAGGGAAGCGGTGAAAACAAGGCTCAGCGCAAACGCACTGGCCGCCGTGCGGGCGGATCACGCCGATCGGGTTCACGCGCACCGCAGGGCAAGAAGTCGATCAAGGCTGATCCCGACGCGCCCACTTGCCCTAAGTGCGGATCGCTGATGATCAAACGCAGCGGCCCGCGCGGCGCGTTCTGGGGCTGTTCGACCTTTCCGAAGTGCAAAGGGACGCGCGATTTGTGATCGACGGCGATAACTCCGGCACAGGCCTCACATTCGATTGACAAATCAAGTTGAATCGCGTATGATTTATCTCGCGGCGACGTCGCCAAGTGGCAAGGCAAGGGTCTGCAAAACCCTCACCATGGGTTCAATTCCCATCGTCGCCTCTCTGTTGGCGGAAAGAACGCCTGGCGCATGTTCCGCCGGGCGTTCTCGCTTTTTAGGCGACAGGTTCATGACAACTACACCTCTACCTCAACTTGAAAGCTACATTCCAATTGCCGTGGCCGCACGCCGGTTCGGTATTGCAGATGATCGCCTTCAGAAGCTGGTTGGCTCAGGGGCAGTGAAAGCAGCAAAACTGCCAGATGGCGAAGTTGTGGTAAGCGAAGATGGCGTGCGACAGGCTGCATCTTACGAAAAGATCAACCAACGCTTGCGGGGTGTGCGGCGAGAGAATTTCGCCAAACTTCGAGGTCGCCCGATCACTATAGCGGAGGCAATTGCCAAGTACGAAGTCCCCAAAACGACCCTGCGAACATGGATCGTTCAAGGTTACGTTACTGAATTGCAGTCAGGATATGGCGCGACGTTCGATGAAAGCGATGTCGCATTCTGCGCGAAGGTGTACTGGATACGAAAAGAATTCGGCAGCCTCTCTGGTGCATCTCTCCTTACTGCATCAGGTGATCCACAAGAGATAAAAAATCCTCGTCTTGCAGAGTATCGCCGCAAACGAAAACGGGAAGTCGCCGGCAATGGTCGGCACGCTGTAGCGCTCAAGTCGTAATCAAAGAGATGGCCTCACAAGGCCATCTCTTTTTTGCGTTAAAAAATCTTCTTTGAAATCGTATATTTGACAAAGCGGACTTTTGTGCTACACTACGCTTACCGTGTTCTTCAGTGTGTAGCACTGCAGACAAAAACGTCCTCACAGGAATAGGGGATTCCCATGAGGACCGGCACAGCAGGAAATAGCTGCTATGTGCGAACGATTCTAGCACATCCAGCCCCTGCTTAAAAGGGGCTTTTGTATTTTCTGACCAAACTGCCACAACTCCGTTGTTTGTTACGCGGCAAATAGAGCACATCATCGTCGATGTGATCCAGTTGCGGCGCAATAAGCGCCGGAGTGTTGGCTCAAGGGGATGCCTGCTGGCCGGGCATCCCCGCCGTGAATCAGCCGGACTGACATGGCCGATATAGCATGCACACTGCTCTTCAAAACACCGATCTCACTCTTGAACTGAATCAGGTTCACACTTCCAGCGGCCAAGCACTGGCCGATCTGGACCGATTGGCCGACGCCGTAGAGCGCAGCCGCGCAAGTTTGCAGGCAGCTTTCCTCGAGGCAGAGCGCTCCGCATTTCTCGCGCAATACGATCCCGAAGCCATCCGCGAGTTCTTCACCAAGCCATACATCGTGCGCCCGATTGGCGCCGACGAATTTGAATTGATCGTGCCGAAGTTCATCGGCTCACTTGGCGGTTGGCCGGTGCGCACCGATGGCGCATTCCTGATCTTCCGCGTCAGCCGTTTCATCAATCTGATCAACCCGCTGCCGGAATGGCTGGCACAAGAGCTCGGTTACGAGGCCTCGCCGGTGAGTGCCGTGATCGACGGCAACGCCTTAATTATCAATCGCGGCGATCCGCAAGCCGTCTATGAATCGCTGGGCCGCCGCACAATCACGCGGCGTGAAGGTAACCGCCTGTTCTTCAAACCGGCCAGTCGCTTCGACTTGATCCGGCAGATCATCCGACAGTACGGATTTCTGCCGTACACCCCGCAGCCTGTCCCGGCTGCCGTGCGGCGTGAAGGCAAAGTCAATTTCACGCTCCGACCTCACCAGCGCAAAGCCTATGAATACTTCCTGGAAACAGGCGCGATCAGCCTGTTCGTGTATCCGCAAATGGGCAAGTCGTTTGTGGCGTTGCAGGCCATGGCCGAACTGACCGGCCCGAAGCTGGTCCTGGTTCCCCGTCGCAGTCTGGCCGATCAATGGCGAGCGCGCCTTGAGCTGTATCTCGAACCAGGCGCGGCGCGTGAAGTGGAAGTGATCACGTATCAGGGAGCACGCAAGGCGCTGCAGCGCGAATACACTTTGGTCGTCTACGACGAAGCCCATCACATGCCCGCGGACTTCGCGATCGAAACGGCGACGACTATTCGCACGGTCACTCGCATGGGCCTGAGCGCCACGCCCAAGCGCGAAGACGGTTGCGAGGATCTCATCCCAGCTTTGTGTGGCTTTCCCACCGGTGCGGATTGGCCGGTGAAGTCGCTACAGCAACCGACGGTAACCGTGTGGATCCTCGCGAATGAAAAAGCCAAATTGGCTCATGCCGGTCGCCTGTGTGAAACAATCGTCGCAGGCAAGACCTTTCTTTTCACCTACCGCCTGCCAATCGGCGAGCGGGCCGCCAAATTACTGGGTGTTCCATTTGTCTATGGCAAGACCAAGCGCCCGCTTGAAGTCATCGCCGACAACGATACCGTCGTCATTTCGAATGTCGGCAATGAGGGCCTGTCGTTTCCGGTGCGCCGCGTGATTGAGCTCGACTTTCTTTACGGCAGTGGCATGGAAGCCGGTCAACGGCTGGGCCGCCTGGCCTATGAAGTGGCCGGAACGGATCGACCCGGTGAACATCATGTGCTCATGACGCATGAAGAGTTCGAGCGCTACAGTAAGCGGCTGATGATCTATTACCAGTGGGGCCTCGACGTGAGCGTGCGTGTGCCGGAAGCGGAGAGCGAACGACAAACGACGCGACGCTCACGGAACGCGATTGGCCGATCAGCTCCCGCAACTCGATCGGCACGAAGCCGGATCATGAAATCTGTGCCAGTGCCGAGCCGCAGTGCGGAGTCAGAAGAGGAAGTTGCGCAAGTGTTGGCGATCCAATCGGTAGCGGTGCGGATTGCCAAAGCCGAGGAATCGGTCGGCACGAGCACCGCACCATTCGTGGCGCGCGCTTTTCGTCTGTGTTTCAATGCGGCGTTCAGCCCGACGGAGATTGCCGACGGCAAGGGTCTGGTGAATGCTGGCAATATCTCGCGCTATCGCTCGGCCTGCAAAGCGCTGCGTGAGGTTGGCCTGTTCGTCGAGGACGAGCAAGGCCGCTTCAAAGTGAATCAAGATGAGATCGCCCGCCTGCGCGTTCTGGCGCAGCGCCTGGGACGCTGACCATTCAGGAGAATCTATGGCTACTAACATCACCAGTCTTGCGCCCAAGCCAGCCGATAAATGGGGCACCCTCGCTGCGATGTTCTTTGGTGGACACCGGGATCAGACGGTCACGATTCATCTGCAAAACGGTGAAACACTCAGCGGCGACTTGATCGGCGTCGACAAATATGATTTGTGCGTCAGGCGTGCCAATGGCACAGCGATCCTCGTCGCCAAGCATGCGATCGCGTGGATCGAACCTGCCCTGAAGGCTTGAGCGACGATGGGCTGCCTGTTGAATCCGCTCATCATCTTGTTGGCCGTGATCGGCTTGGTCGCTGCCGTGATTCTGCTCGGACTGGCGGCTGTCACCAGTTCCATCACGGCGCTGAGCAATTCACTGGCGGTGCTGTCCAGTCAGTGTGTCATGGGTCTACTGGCTATCGGTGGAGTGGCATTCGCGGGCGTAGTCCTGGCCTTACGCCAACCGATCGTGCAGGCACTGTTGATCACGCGCTTCAAACTGCCGCTCGATCAGATAACCGCTCAACACGCTGAGCCGGTGATACCGAGTTCTTTACCAGCGTCAAAGGCGGGGCCTTGGTTAGCTGAACCACCTGCACAAGAGTCGATCGAGTTTCCGCCGGTCGTGCGTCAGTCATCCACAGTGCCCCACCGGCGTAGACGCGCACGCACGATCGACACGAACATCTTGAAAGAGTGGGGTTGGTAGCCGACGTGGCATGGCGGACCCGATACGATGAACCACCGACTGATGATCGGCCTGGTCTGGCTGAGTGCGCTGCTCCTGTTGGCGGCAGGCTGCTCCAGCGATCCATGTGTCTATGCGCCACAATCACCGTCGTGTGATGCGCAGCGCGCCGTGACGAACGCGACGATTGCCGCCGTGAGCGCCGATCAAGCCGCACGCGAAAGGCAAGCGGCGATGAAAGCAACACAAGATGCCATCGCCCTGCGCGCGCAAGCGACTCAAGGCGCGATCATCAGCGAAGCAACAGCGCAGGCGGTCGTGATGTCCGCGACACAGGGAGCGCGCCAGGCTGAAGCACAAGCCACCCAGGTCGCGGTAAACAATCGTGCAACATCACAAGCCGTGGCGATGTCGGCCACGCAGGGGGCGCGTCAGGCCGAGGCGCAAGCCACCCAGAATGCGATTGCGTTGAAAGCGACCGTGCAGGCCATCAGTGCCAGCGCGACGCAGACGGCGTTGGAGGGACAGGTGAAGATCGACGAGGCCCAGCAGCGGGCCAATACGGCCAGTCTGCGCGAAGGGCTTTTCATCGCGCTGGGGATCTTGATCGTGGTCGGACTGGGTGTCGGTTTTCTGTGGTATGGACGGCGCATGGCGGTGGCCGTAACGCATGCCGCCAC
This sequence comes from uncultured Desulfatibacillum sp., assembly GCA_964573635.1. Classification (GTDB taxonomy): domain Bacteria; phylum Desulfobacterota; class Desulfobacteria; order Desulfobacterales; family SpSt-501; genus SpSt-501. The sequence continues at coordinate 19,947 of CAZNKG010000032.1, forward strand.
GCTGCGCGCGGCCACCGTGCGGGTGGGGCAAGATGGCACTGAAGTGCTGTTCGCGCTGCCGCGCGGCGATGGCAAGTTGGACATCGTTGATCCGCGGCAATTGGTCGGCGCGCACATGCTCAGCGACGGGCGCGGTCAGCCCAGTGACGCGACGACGCCGGAAGAATTGTTCCGCTGGCTGGCCTTGCTAGAACACGCGAAGCGCAATCAGCTGATCACGCTGGCGGATAAGTTGGGCGCGCTGCCGAGCGGTGGCCTGAGTGATGATTCGCCCGGGCTATTACCAGAGCGAGCGGGACAGCCGCTGACGCTGCGGTACGAAATTGTGGCCGCGAAAGATCAACCATTGCCGTTACTGGCTGATCCGCGCGCGGTGGAAGTGCTGGATGCGGAATGGAGAAAGGTCAATGATTGACACGTTTGCTTCTCCCCACGCCCAAACATTTGATCACGACGCGCAGCGTTTAGGTCTGGCGCAGTTCATCGCTGAGCGCACGCTGCGCCTGTTGACGAAGAGCGGCGCGATCGCCGAGCGACAGCCGCTGGGCAATCAACCGATCTTCTATGCCTGGCAGCGCGAGGATCGGCTGGTGCTTGTGTTTAATCCGCTGTTGTTGAGGAATCCGGAGGCAGTATTGTCTGCCCGCTTTCGGCATCATCTCTCAACGGTGCTGGGTGGACGCACCGTCGTACCGACCAACACACGCGGTGTCTTCTTGCAGGTCGGCTACTGGCCCGCGCCGCCGATTGATCTGACGGCCCGCCCGTTAAACCTGCGCGAGCAGCCTGATCCGTTCAGTGTGCCGATCGGGATCACAGCGAAGGGATCATTGTGGTTATCGATTTTCAAGATGGATTCGGTGCTCGTGGGCGGCTCGCGACGTATGGGCAAGACGCGCTTGCTGCACGGCTGGATTCAGGCCCTGCAGCATGGTGGACAGACACGCCTGTATCTGTGGGATGGCAAGCCAAACTGCGCCGAGTTTCGTGGCTACATCGGCCAGGCCAAGACGACGGTTATCGGTGAGCGAGATCTGATGGCCGGTCTGACTGAGGTCTCCAACTTGATGCGGGATCGCGCGCAGTTGTTCGCGCAGGCTAGCGTCGCGGACTTTCACGCGTACAACGCCAGGTCCGCAGTCAAACTTGAACCGATCGTGCTCGTCGTCGACGAAGTCGCCGCGATCTCGTTGCTGCCCGATGCGGAACCGATCCTGCGTACGATCGAAGATTTGATCTCGCGCGGTGGGGCGTTTGGCATTTTCCCGGTGCTGGCCACGCAGCGGCCAAGTGCCACCGCAGTGCGCGGTATCTCGAAGACAAATCTTTCGACACGCATCTCACTGCCAGTACCTTCGCACACCGATTCGCAGATCATCCTGGAACGCGTGGGCGCCGAGAAGTTACCCAAGATCCAAGGACGGCTCGCGATCATCTGGGATGCGAAATTGATCGAAGCGCAGGCCTTCACGGTTGATCTACCGCAAGGTGCGGAAGTGGTCACGGCTAGAGCGCTTGACCAACGATCAGACGCTCAAGCTCAACCGCCGACGGTGCCTGACGATGTGCGTGCGCTGGCGATCCGTTGTTGGACAGAGAACGAAGGCAAGTTCACCGAAGCCTGGTTGACCATGATTGGGTGGGGGCAGAAGGAAGCGCGCCGCGAGCAAGGACGTTGGGCAGCGCAAGGCTGGATCTTTCAGAACCCGCGCGCCAATCGAGCCTGGTGTTTGAGTTCGTCACTCCGTCGGACCCTCGCTCTGGGCGTCATGACCGACGAACTCGACGGACGCGACGAACTCGACGCGCCCAGCGGCCCGCCCCGCCATAATGCGGCGGGGACACGGGCAGTGGACGAACCGCCCTTAAAGGCCTAATAAAGCCTTGACGAACTCGACGAACTGCCAACGAACTGGACGAACTGTCATGCCGAAGCGTATTGCACTGCTGATGCTCCTGTTGATGGGATTTGTATGTGGCTTGACCCTCATCACACCGGCGACGCCGCGGGCACATGCCCAGACGAGTGGCACGCCCTTCGCCACAGTCGATCCCTACATCGGCGCGTTGGGCACACAGGCGGCGTTGAATGCCCAGGCGACCCAGTCGGCCTATTCACAGCAGCAGGGGGCCTGGCAGTCGGCGCAGAACGCGAGCGCTTTACAGGCGCAAGCCAGTGCGCTGCAAGTGCAAGCTGCGGCGGCGCAGGCCCAGGCAGTAGCTCAGGCTCAACAGGCGACGGCTGTAGCCGCCCAGCAGCAGGCGCAAATTGCAGCGATACAGGCCACCGCCGATGCTGCGGCCAGACAAGCGACTGCTGTCGTACAGCAGACACGTACCGCGCTGGAGATTCGCGCGACTCAGACGGCGGTCGCGATCGATGCCGAGGCGAAACGGGCGGCCGTGGTCGCCACGCGCGCAGCGGTCGAGGCACAGGACCGCGACAACCGGGCGGTGGCGACCTCAGTGGCGCAGAGTATCAAAGCAACAGCCGAAGCCCAGTCAGCGCAGTTGGCCGATACGCGGCGTCGGCAAGATACTTCGTTCGCCGTGTTCACCAGCGTGCTCATTGTCGCGGCGATGGCAGCGGTGTATGTAATTGTGCTGCTCGCACGCAAAGGCGGACAGCTGATCCGCACGTCGGCAGCGACACCGGCGATGGCGGCATCCACTGTCGGATCTTCGACGGCCGCACTGCTGGTGATTGATCAAGTCGGCGGCACCGGCTCACGGCGGATGCCGGATATCGAGCTCGACGCCGACGAGTCGACGACCGATCACTTGCGGCAGTTGTTCGAGGAATGAGATGACGGCCGTGGCGCTCATCCCGTATCGTCCGCAACTCCCCGCCATAGCGCTCGATCACGTGCAGCGATTGGGCGCCGCGATCTTGCGCACGCTCGATCGGTTAGGTGTGCGCAATGGACAAGCCGGGGTGATCTTTGAGCGTGTGCGACTGCACCGCGGCGAGTTCCTGAGTCTGACGATCGACACTCACACGTTGTCGGCGCACGATCAGGAGGCGCTGCTGCACTACTCGACGGTGGAACGCTTGGAAGCCACGGTCTGCCGGCCGGTGCGGGCGACACGCGAGAATGACACGATTTTGATTGTGATCGATTTGCGCGAGCGCCCGCGCACCTGGCGGGAACGGCTGGCGCGACTGTGGAAACTACTGAAATTCCTGAACGGAGGACGGAAGTCATGAAGACGCGATCACTGCTGGTGTATGTAGGGTTGCCAATTGCCACATTGCAAGGTGAGGATGCGAAGACCAACCAGAAGGCAGTGCAGGACTTTCTGCAAGGCATGCACACCTGGCACGCCGACGATACGGAATATCAACTCGATGTCGTCAATGTGGTCGTGGCCTCGCAGCCCGTCGGCGCGATGTTTGACTTCCTGCTGACTGACAAAGGCGAGATGCTGCCGGAAAAGAAACTCCTGTTCAAAAAGGAAATCGGCATTCTAGGAATCGGGATGAACACGGTCGATCTGCTCGTGGTCAATGCAGGCGCGCCGGTCGAGCGTTTCACCGCCGGGGCCAATTCCGGTGTGCGCCGACTGCTCGAGCTCACCAATCGCGATGGGCTGTACACCCTGGCCGAAGCAGACGATCAATTGCGCGCCGGGGCCTTGGAGCTTTCGACCGCGCAGCCGATCTGGGAACGCGAGGTGCTCGGCCTGATCGAGCAGAAATGGGAAACGCAGTTTCGCCGCTTCGCCGCGATCGTCGTGGTCGGCGGCGGCGCGGCTCTGATGAATGAAGCCCTGCTGCGGCGCTTCGCCGGAAAAGCCATCGTGCCCGACGATCCCGTCATCGCGACCGCGCGCGGACTGTACAAATATGCGTTGATGAAAGCGGCCAAGTCCGGCGAGACGACTGAGATGCTCGCCTTCGACGCCGGCTTTGGCAACATCAAAATATTCGGCAAGAAGGGCGGCCTGTTGATGCAGAGCGCCGTTGCTACCGATGGCACGAAATCGTTGAGCAAACTGGTCGGGCTGCGCGCGACACAGCGGCCGCTGCACATCGTGAATGCGCGCGGCGCGTTCTACGTCGGCCATGGGGCGCATGGCTTTGGGCGCCCCGTGCAGAATCTCGATTTCGACCGGCTGACCGGCTCGCCCGAAATGCTGGCGCTGTTCCATGGCGCGCTGACCCAATATCTGAACCGGTAAGCAGGCCGTGATCATGACCGGACGACCACGCCTGGCAGTGCCTTCCGTCGTGTTCAAGTTCACGCTAACGCTGCATCCGAACGAAGACGACGATCTGATTGCGTTCCTGAGCCAGTACCCGACGCGCCTGCGCACGGCGGCGGTCAAACAGGCCCTGCGCTCGGGCAAGCTGAACGTCGCGCTGGCCGAACTGCCCAGCGATGACGAAGTCGAGAGTGCGCTGGACGCTCTGGTCGCGTGAGTCATAAACGACGCAAAAAACGGGTTACACCTTTTTCACGCGACATACTTTTTGAAGAGGACGGATACGACATGCCGCGCGGAGTGCGCTTTCAACACAAAGGACGACAGTTGGTGGTGAGTGTCCGGATCGGCTTCGATCCGACGATCGATCGAGACCTGATCGATCTGCTGCGTGACGCGCCAGAAGGCGGGATGGCGACGGTGATCCGCACCCTGATGCGCGCCGGCCTGCAGGTGACCACCCCGGCCGCGCTGGAAGCGAGCGACCGCGGCCCGGCGGTGGAAGTGATCGACGACAGCGTGAACCTGCGCAACCGCGACGTGCAAGCGGACGGTGAGCTGCAGACGGTCGTCGTCTACCGGCACGAGATTCCTGATTTGATTCGACGCCTGGCGATCGCGGCGGCGCAGCTGAACGGTTACCGCACGCCGCTACTACCACATGATGTGCGCGAAGAGACTTTGAAGTTGTCCCTGCCGCTGCCGTTGGAAAGTTCGTGAGACGATGCACGTGATGCTGGTGAATGAGCCGATCGGTCCAGCGCAGTTATTTGATCTGGTCGTGCAGCGTGCGGTGACCAGTGTGCTCGACCTGCGTTCAAGTGGAATGGCGCCGCAGCTGTTGCACAGCATTTACCATCGTCCGCCGCGCGTGATGGCGCCGCAAGCTTTGAGGCGGCTCCTGCACGGCAGTGGTGATCAGGTGATCTTGGTGCTAACTGAAAAAGACCAGCTTAAGCAGATGTGTACTGAACTACTTGTACTCGATGCCGAGATTCAAATTGAGGTCATCGAATAAACTGAGTAACCGAGATGAGCCGACCTACCGCGTTCGACTATGAATTGGCCGAGGATCTGGAAAAAACCATCCAGGAATTACAGCAGAAGCAAGCCGCGGTGCCACGTCCGCTTCATGCTTTGCATGCCGATGTGGTGATGCGACTCGAAAACGCCATGCGTCAATTGCAGTTGGCCGCCACTGAACTGGTGAGTGGAGAATGACCATCGTCGAGCGGATGCCGCCACATTCTATCGAAGCCGAAGAAGCCGTGCTCGGATCGGTGCTGATCGATCCCGAAGCATACTGGCGCGTGAGCGGCTGGCTGCGCGCCGACGATTTCTATCTGGTGAAGCATCAGTGGGTGTGGGAGGCCTGCCGCGCGCTGCACGAGCAGCGACAGCCGATCGATTTTGTGACGCTCACGCAGGCGCTGGCTGCGTGCGGCCAACTCGACGAGATCGGCGGCCCGGCATTTGTCTCGCATTTGATTAACACAGTGCCGACAGCCATTCACGCCGAAGGCTACGGCCATATCGTCGAGCGCAAAGCACAGCGCCGACGTTTGCTCACGGCAGCCAGCGAGATCGCGGTGCTGGCCTATGACGAAACGATCGACGACGAAGTGATTCACGATCGAGCGGAGCAGGCGGTCTTCACGACACGGCGCATGTTGCGCGCTCAGGCCGCCAAGCCGATCGATCAGGCCGTGAATGAATACTACGCCTATATCGAGCAGCTTTACGAACAGCGCGGCGTGCCGTTGGGCGTAATGACAGGCTTCGTCGATCTCGATCAGAAACTGGGCGGCCTGCGGAAATCCGATCTCATCATCGTCGCAGCCCGACCAGGTTTGGGTAAGACGAGTTTGCTGTTGAACATGGCGCTGGCTGCCTCGCACCGCTTTCAACAGCACGTGGCGATCTTCTCACTGGAGATGTCATGTGAACAGATCGTCGAGCGGTTGGTGGCGCAGCAGGCCGGCATCGACAGCCAGCGCCTGCGCGACGGCAATTTGAACGCTGATGACTGGCCGAACTTTGTGCAGACGACAGCGCACCTGGCGAGCGACGGCCGGATGTGGATCGACGACACGCCGGGCCTGAGCGTGATGCAGCTGCGGGCCAAAGCGCGCCGCCTTCACGCAGAACACGGCCTGCACCTGATCGTGATCGATTATCTGCAATTGATGTCCAGTGAAGCACGGCGTGAAAATCGCAATCAGGAGATCGCGCAGGTCTCGGCGGCGTTGAAAAACCTGGCGCGCGAGCTGGATGTGCCCGTGCTAGTCGCCTCGCAGTTATCGCGCGCCGTCGAGCAGCGCAACGACAAGCGCCCGGTATTGAGCGATCTACGCGACTCAGGCAGCCTGGAGCAGGACGCCGACGTGATACTCTTCATCTATCGGGACGACATGTACAACGCCAATACCGATCGGCCCAATGTGGCCGAGTTAATCGTCGCCAAGCACCGCAAAGGCCCGACGGGCACGATCGAGGTGCTGTGGCGCAAAGAACTGACGCAGTTTGTAAACGCCATCCGGCGCGAGGTCCAACTATGACGAATTCTTCCTCCAACAATTTACGTGTCGGCGTGTATGTCGATGTCGCCAATATCACGCGCAGCGGCGGCTATGGCATGCAATATGATGTGCTGCGCGACTTCGCCTGCCGCGGCGAAGCCACCCCGGTGCGCCTTAATGCCTATGTCGGTTACGACGTCGAGCGCGCGAAAGACGATCTCGTCTATCGCGATGCGCAGTTGAGTTTTCACGATGCGCTGCGCGAGCAGGGCTACAAGGTGATCGTCAAAACCGTGAAGTGGTACAGCGACGATCGCGGTAACCGTATCGGTAAGGCCAACGCCGATCTCGATCTGGCCGTCGACGCGCTGCTGCAATCGGAGAACATGGATCGCATCCTGCTGGCCACCGGCGACGGCGACTTCGTGAAAGTGGTGAATGCTTTGCAGAATCGCGGCTGCCGCGTGGAAGTGACAGCCTTCGAAGGGGTGTCTTCTGATCTGCGGCGCGAAGCCGATATGTTCATGAGCGGCTACTTGATTCCCGGCCTTTTGCCCACCGGCGGCGATCGCAGCGTGCGATGGGGTGAGGCCGGCTCACGCGTGCGCGGCACTTGCTACTACTTTAACCCCGCCAAGGGCTTTGGCTTCATGCGTTACATGCGCTGCATCGGCGACGGCCTGTGGAATGTCGATCCGCGCAAAGATGGCTCGCCCTTTGAAGGTGCGTTCTTCCACATTTCCGATCTCAACGGCACGCTAGGTCCCGACGATCTGCCCAGCCGCGATTTGATTTTTGAATTTGATCTTACGTCCGCGCCGCGCCCGGCGTCGTTGACGGCCGGCGAGAGCAGCCTGCGCGCGACGCGCATTCAACTGATCAAGGCCAACGGCAAGCATCTGGAGCCGGTGACCGTGCCAGCAGCGACTTTGAATTGAAGACTGAGGCTATGACGTTTTCCGGTTTCACCCGCCCGACGACGACCGACACACCCGACGAACTGTTCGACCTGATCATGCCGCGCATCGACAATCTGGCCGAGCTCAAGTGCGTGATGTATGTGATCCGCCACACCTTCGGCTACAACAAGTGGATGGATCGCATCGCGCTGCTGCAATTCGAGCACGGCCTGGTGACGGAGAAGCGCGGCCAGCAGCGGCAGGTCGACGCCGGGGCCGGGTTGTCACGGCAGTCCGTCGTCAACGGCTTGAAGGCAGCGGTCGAAGACGGCTACCTGCGGAAACAGGTGATGTGCCCTGCCTGCGGGAACGAGGTCGAGCAGAAGCCGGTCGAGCGGGTGCGAACTCGATCGGGGCAAACTGAAACTTATCAGGAGATCTCTGTGCCCGACGTGTGCCCGCACTGCCGGCGTAAACTCAAGAGTCGGGAACTGGTGTACTACGGCCTGCGCTGGAAGGACGATCAGGCACCGGCCGCGACACCCCGCGACATTCTGGCCAAGCAGCGCGGCGTCTGGAAGGCGGCGGAAGGGACTTCGTCAAGGCGTCTAAACTTTAGACCCCTTGAAAAAGAAGGCGTCCAGGCTTTAGACGCCTCCGCGCCCGAAGGCGTCCAAACTTTAGACCCACAACAGTTATTAACTTCGTATTCAACACCCGCTGGCGCGGGTGGGGCAAACAGCGCCCCGTCAGAAATTGTTCGCGCAGAAAATCAAGCCGGAGAACCGGCCGCCGGAGACGACGCCCATCAGCGCACGCCCGGCTCGGCTGGCAACGGTCAGCACGCCGCTGGCATGCTGACCGCTTCACCGGACTGGACGCGCCGCTATAGCGGCACGGTACTGCAACTGGCTCTGCGCGATCAGGCGACGGCGGAAGCGTTGGATGAACTGGCGCAGGAGATGGGTGTGCGCTACGGGCTGAATGCGGCCGGGTTGCGTGCGGCTCGATTGGCGCTCGCGGCCCTACCGGAACGACGCCGGCGCGTCCTCGAAGATCTGCGACGGATGCAAGGCCGATCGGATCTGTCCGAGTCCAGCAAGCGCGGCAAGCTGCGGGCGATCCTCACGCAGAACATCGGCGTGACGCTGGGGCTGGGCCTCAAGCCCGATGGGAGTGTGCGCACTTCGACGGAGAAAGACGATTACGGACTGGTCGGACGGTTGATGACGGAATATGGCGCGGAGCAAGTGTGGATCACGGCCTGCGAGATCGCGGGCGAGCGCATCGAAGGCCAGCCGCTCGACTATCTGCGCGCCGTGCTGCGCAACAAGCAGCTGCGCGGCGATGGCCGCGGCAACGGACACCTGCCGCACGCCGTGCGCTTTGAAGAACTCGATTATCTGAGCGATCAGGTGGGTTGAGCGATGAAACCGCTGCGCATTCAAGTGTGCCCGCAGCCCGATCAGTGTGCGGGCTACTACATCGCGAGCAACGCGCCGCCCGATCATCCGCAGTTTGGCCAGCTACTCCCGTGCGCGTGCACGCGGCGCAAACAGGCTGAGCAGATCAGACGCGAGCTGCCATCGAAGTTGCGGATGATGACGTTTGAAAGTTTCGAGGTAAGGCCGAGTAATCAACTGGCGTATGACAGCGCCCAGCAGTTCGCCGCCGATCCGTGGAGTGAGCGATATTTCCTCACGCTGATCGGATCGAACCAGCGCGGCAAGACACATCTCGCCATGGCGGTCGTCAATGCGCTGCTGGCGCGCGGCGAACCGGCGTACTTCGAAACGGTGCCGGCGTTGCTTGACGAGCTGCGCGGCAGCTACGAGGACGATCGCTTCTGGCAGTGTTTCGATCGGGCCAAGAACGCGCCGCTACTGGTCCTTGACGATCTCGGCGCGGAGAGTGTGGGCGCCGCGCACGACGCTGTTTCACCGACGTGGGCGCAGGACAAGCTGTATCAGATCGTCGATCACCGCGTCTTGCATGAGCTGCCCACGATCTGTACGACTAACCTGACGCGCAAGTTGATCGCGCCGCGCATCGCCGCGCGGTTGTGGAATGACCGTTATGCGATCGTGCGCGCGATCGCCGACGACGGGCCATCAGCGCTGGCACACTGAAAGGAAACGCATGACGGTTGAGGAGATCTTGCAGCAATTCGACGCCGAACTGGCGCGGCAGAATCGGAGCGCCATCACGCGCCGCGGCTACCGGGCCGATCTGCGCGACTACGCTCAGTGGGTACGTACCACCTACGGTGAAGAGTTCGATCCCAAAGGGATCACACGCGACGATGTGCGCGACTATCTGTCGTATCTGCTCACTGCCCGCCGCGCCAAGCCGGCCACGGCCAATCGCAAACTGGCCGCTCTCTCGACGTTCTGCCGCTGGGCGGTGGAGAAGAAGCTGTTGCGAACGGATCCGACAAAGGGCGTGAAGCTGGCGCAGCAAGTACAAAACGCGCCCAAAGCGTTGGAGCGCAGCGAGCTCAATCGGCTGGTGCGCAAGGCGAAACAATCGGACAATGCGCTGCACGCCGCCGTCGTCATCACGCTGGCCAACACCGGGCTGCGGGTCGGCGAATTGATCGCGCTCGATCAAGCCGACGTGCAGATCAACGCGCGCTCGGGGCTGATCATCGTGCGGCGGGGCAAGGGCAGCAAGTATCGCGAAGTCCCAGTAAATGTCGAGGCGCGCAACGCGATCGGCGCGTATCTCGCAGTGCGCCCGCAGCCTGATCGGGAAACCGATCGGCTGTTCCTTGGTCAGCGCGGCGAACCGCTGACTTCGTCCGGCGTGTGGCGGATGCTGGACAAATATGCGCGGCAGGCTGGACTGAATGACGTCTCGCCCCACGTGCTCAGACACACGTTCGCTACCCTGTTGCTGCGCGAACACAAAGTCGATCTGGTGACAGTGGCCGATCTGCTCGGCCATGAAAACATCGGCACGACGATGCGCTACACGCGCAGCAATGCTGCCGACCGCCGCGCGGCGGTCGAGACTATGAGTTAACGTATGAGGATACGATGCACAAACCGATCAATCAGGTGCGGCTGCGCGGCTTTCTCGTCGGCGCGGCGCATCTCTTCGTGTCGCGCTCTGGACAAGCGCGCGTGGTGTTTCGCTTAGAAGTCTGGCACGAGACCCCTCTCGATCACCCCAAAGTCCCCGCCGGCGTCGACTATTTTTCCGTCATTACTTTTGGCGAGCACAAGACGCTCCTCCCGCTGCTCAACGACGGGCGCGAGGTGTTTATCAGCGGCTATTTGCAGAGCCGCGACATCGATCGCGATGGGCAGCGGCGCTCGGTGACCGAGATCATCGCCCATGAAATCATTCCCTTGAAGACGCGCACCGGTGCGCTACGCGATCGCGCGGCGGTGCCCGCATGAATGAACCGCGCATTGACGTGACGATTTCCTTCAAGGCCCTGCGCGTGTGGGGCACGCTGGCGATCCTGTTGGCGCTGTTGATCCTCATGTTCATCGGCGTCCTCGCCAGTCCGATCGTCGCTGGGCATCCCGTCGTGCTCACGCGCGAACGCCTGGCGATCAAGCACTATCTCGAAACTGCTTGCGACTGGGCCGAACGCCTGGAGCGCATCGCGCAGCGTTTCGATGCACTCGGGCCGATGCCAGCATCAACTTTGCCTGTGAGCGATCCTCCGATAACTGGAGCGACGGTGTTGACGATCACGCTGCCGTCGACGAGCACGACGCAGATCACGCTACCAGTAGAAACCCCACTGGCCTCACCCTACCGCCCGGCCAGCCAGGCGACGAACCTGTATGACCGGGCGCAGCAGACCGAACAAACGATCGCGGATTTGCAGGCACTCGACGCCGAGCGGCAGCAGATCGAAACGCCGCCGGCGCTGAGCGGCCTGCATACGCTCGCTTCAGATGCCCTGCAAGCGTATGCGCGGTGGTCGGCGGCGCTGCTCGATCACATTGGTGCGCCCTCGGCTGATTCGATCAACGCGTTTCAAGCCGCGCGTGACGAAGCCCTGTCGGCTCTGGCGGCATTCAAAGACGCGTTGCAGGCGCAGGGAGATCGTGCGCCATGAGTGAATCGAATCAAGTGCAGCTTTTGCGGGCACAGCTGAACCTCGCCAATTCGAAGTTGGAAGTGGAACGCGGTTTGCGCATTTCAGTCTTGCAGCGCAGTGCGCGGGCGCGCGTCTTGCTGTATGACCTGGCTGTGCGCCTCGTGCCTGAAGACCTCGATCGACTGCGGCAGGAACGTGGCGAAGTCGAAGATGCTGCGGTCATGTCTGACGAAGATTTCGCGCTGTGGCTGCGACAGCGGTTGGAAGGTTATCTGTTCCACTACCGGCAGATGGTCAGTGGGCGCGATCTCGAAGCCCTGCAACGCTTGCAAAAGACTATCCAGCAGAAGGATGCCGCGCTGCAACAGCGTGACACCACCATCGACGAACTGACGCGCGAGCGTGAGGCTGCCCAACAGCAGATCGTGGAACTAAAGGATCGCATCGGGCGCTTGAACCGAGACGTGAAGGAGTTGATCCAGAGCCGCGATGAACTGGCCGGCGATCTGGTGATCAGCCGTGCGCTGGTGGAACAGCAGAAGCCGGCTTCTACTGTCGTCATCGATCAACAACCATCGGTCACGTCGATCGCGACCTCGCGTTTCCCGGCCGCATCGGCGCAGTCACCCGCGTGGTATGCCGAGTGGCTGCGTGCCACTCCGCCCGAAATCCGCGAATGTCAGCGCGTCGCACTCGAAGCGATCGGGCAGGGGCGAGCCTTCTTTCGCGTGGAAGTGATCGAAGCGCTCAATGCGGCACATCTGTTGAATGAAAGCGATCCGGATCGCCCCGGCGGCACCAGTCAACGGGTGTTGAGAAGTTTACTGCTCGATGAGGATGGCTTCGTCGAAGAGATCGACGTGAACGCCAGTCCGACTGTGCCGCGACCGCTGCAACTCACCGCCAAAGGGCGTGAGGCCTATCGGTTGTTCAACGACGAAGAACTCGCCGAGCTGCCATTCGTGCAATTGCTGAAGCGGCACAAGACGCCGGAACATACACTGCTCTGCCTGTTGGCGCGCCGGGCCATCTCTCGCTTTGGGCACACCGCGATCGATCTGACGCTTGATCCGATTCAACTACCGTCGGACCGCCTCGCTTATCCTGATCTCAAATCGATATCACCCGAGGGCGAGGTGCTGTATTGGGAATGCGAGACGGGCAAGGTGCAGCGGACAGCGGCCGAGCGCGACGCTAAGTGGGCCACGCACTGCGAGTTGAATCACAACCATTTCTACATCTTCGTGCCGACGAATGAAGCACAAAAGAATGTGGTGTCGGACATCAACCTGTGGCTCGATGAGCACCGCCCCCGGCAAGTGTGGCTCGCGCTATGCCAGTATGCCAAAGCGATGCGGGCCGACAATCCCGCCCTGTGGGCGATCAATTCGAAATATATGGTGGAGTGACGATGCAGACGTACACGCTGACGGAAGCGGCGAATAACCTGGGGCAGATTCAGCGGGAGCTGCTCCAGGCCAACTCGAACTCGGCGGTGCTGCTCACCCGGCATGGCCGCCCGGTGCTGGCTGTGGTCGAGGTCTGGTTTCTGCGAGACGTGTTGCAGACGGCGCTGACAGCGTTTGCAGTCAAGGATGCGCGCAGCCTGATGGACTTGACGACGGCCCTGGCACCGCTGGCCGACACGCGGACAGCCGTGGTACAGACCAGCGTGGACTTGTTGTTGGAAGAAATCCGAGCTGCGCTCGATGGTGGCTGAAATGGGAAGTTTGTGGGGTGGCAAACGGCCTGGTGAACGAATAGTGCCCAAACTGTGAATTGGTGAACGGACAGATTTCCCATTTTGTACGCCACCGATTAACACGCCGAAACGAAATGGGGAAAACAGCCTGGTTTACCGTTCACCATTAGGGACTTTTATTGCGGCAATGGACTAGGGAACTGGCTCATCAGAAAATGGGGACCAAAACCCTGGTTCATTGCAGTGCATAGCAGGACCAGTAACAGCTACGAGCACAGATCGCGCAGATCACCGACTAGCAGGAACTGGTGGCCGCACAGCGCAATGGCTTGCAGAAGGATGAAAATCTGACGAAGACGCTGCGGGAGTGCCAGACGCGGCTGCAAGGGCCGGGCAAGAAACGGCGCGCTTGTGGCAAACGTCTTGACCGCACGGGTAATCAAGTAGCCAGTAAAATTGACTTTCGATTTGTTTCAACGCATAATAACAACAGAGAGCCCTGTGATATTGGTGATGTCGCAGGGCTGGTCCTTAACTCATTGCGTGCGTACAAATCACTGGGGGTACAATCTTGGCCGAATTGTCGCCTGCTCAATTAAGTGGAGTCAATCTTCAAATTGAGGCTTGTTTGACTGAGTATAAAACGATTCACGACCAGATAGCCCAATATCGCAATATACAAAACCAGCTTGATAGCATTGCGCTGGCTGCTCGGTGGTATGTCAAGTTTTGTGTAAATTTGGTGGGATGGGTCACGCCTTGGTCT
>CAZNKG010000033.1:0-32637 GCA_964573635.1 uncultured Desulfatibacillum sp.
CTTCCCGATGCAAGAAAAAAAAATACTTACTCGATGCCCGCTGTACTTATTACGCGAAGTATATAGGGCGGGGGGCGGCCTCCGCCGTCCTCGGCGCAGAGCGGGCGGGCGGAGTCTGCGGGGGCGGGAAGCGACCGGCGGCGCGGCGGTCCCGCTCAATTCATACGGAAGTAATAGTCATGCCGCGCGGGGCGCCGGCGCGCTCTGCCGGGAGCGGCCGTCTACCAATTTTTGATCGTAATATCAGATAGTAATAAGTCTAAGTGTTTTTTCTTCTTGCCGCCGTTCCCCGGGCGAGGTAAAATATCTAAATATGGTTCCTGTTGCGATCGTGCAGCGCATTGCGCAGAAGGGGCGGGGCGGGATGGAGTACTTGAGAAGAATCGTTTTCCTTGCGGCCGCGACGGCCGCCGCCCTTGCGGCCGGGGCGGGCGCGGCGGGCGCGGCGCCGGTCCAGTGGAGCGCAAACGGGCACTACTACGAGATCCTGGTCCTTGGCGCGGGCGAGTACGGCTGGAGGGCGGCGGAGCAGGCGGCTAATTCCTACACCGGCATGGGACTCCAGTGGCACCTCGCGACGCTCACATCCCGGGAAGAAAACGACTGGTTCTACAACACGCTGGTCAAGGCCCTCAAACCGGCCGGCCCCGTATGGCTCGGGGGGTTCCAGGACGGCGGCGCCAGGTCGCCCTCCGCCGGGTGGAAATGGGTGACGGGCGAGGAGTGGGGTTACGCGAACTGGTGGGATGGGATCCGTCTGATCCGCGAGCCGAACGATCTGGACCGCCGGGAGAACCACCAGGAGGACTATCTCGCCTTCTTCTACCCGTTCTACGGCAACGGCTGGAACGACGTCCGCGGCGATTCGAAGCTGATCCGGCTCTACGCCATCGAGAGCGTCCCCATCCCCGGGGCCGCCTGGCTCCTGGGCGCCGGGCTCGCGGGGCTCGTCCTGCTGCGAAGGAAAAAGGCTCTCCGTTAGGACCGTCCCTTGCCCGCCGATGCCGGCGGCCGCGAGGCGCGCCGGCCATGGCCTCGGGCGGGGCCGCCCCCGCCGGTGCCGCGCGAGCCCCGGTTCGAAGTTGTCCGTCCGCGAAGCCCATGCTATCATAATGATTCCATGCGTGATGAAAGCGCAGGGCCTTCGTGGAGCCCCCGGGGATGATCCGAGCGACCGCCGCCGCATTCGTTCTGGCCGTTATCGCCGCCGCCGCCTTTTTCCTGGGCGGCCCGGAGTTCCTCCGCGTCGATGACGGGGTGCCGGCCGAGCCGGCGGACCTGGCCGTCGCGCTCGCCGGGCCGGCGGACGAGGACGGCAGGCGCATCGCGGCCGGGGTCGCCTTCGTGCGCGCCGAAAAGGCGCGCTTCCTCGTGCTGCCCGTGCGCCACCGGGCGCTCGAGTGGCCCTGGTTCGTGCGCCACTACCGGATCGAGGCGCCGCTCGGCGAGGACCGGGTGATCGTGGGGCGGCGCGAGGGGCCGGGCGACCCGGGGAGCTACGACCTCGGCGGCACTTTCACCGAGGCGGTGCGCGCGGTCGAGATCATGCGGCGCCAGGGCTTCCGCTCGGCGATCGTCGTGAGCAGCGGCTACCACATGCGCCGGGCGAAGCTCGCCTTCGAGCGCGCCGGGGCAGGGGCGCCCGGGATCCGCTTCCACTTCGTCCCGGTCGAGGACGACCACCCCCGGGGCCCGCTCACCTGGTGGCGCCGCGAGGGGGCGGTGGCGCGCGTCGCCGACGAGTACCTGAAGCTTGCCGGGGGCTACCTTTTCTACCGGTGACGGGGCGGGGGCGCCGCTTCGGGACCGGGCAACCGCACAAGGATTCGAGAGAGGGGTTCAGATGGGCAGTGCGAGGCGGATCGGGGGTTGGGTCGCGCTCTTCGCGGCGGTGCTGGCGCTTGTCGCCTGCGGGACGCCGGAGGAGAAGAAGGCGAAGTTCTTCGAGCGCGCGAAAGGCTTCTACGCAAAAGGCGACCTGGTCAAGGCGCGGCTCGAGGTGAAGAACGCGATCCAGATCGACCCGAAATTCGCCGAGGGCTACGCCCTGCTCGGCGAGGTCGAGCAGCGCGAGGGCAACGTGAAGGCGGCCTACGACGCCTTTTCGAAGGCGGTCGAGCTCAAGCCCGAGCTCTCCCAGGCCCAGGTCGAGCTCGGCAAGATCCTGCTCATGGGCGGGGCCGCCGACAAGGCCATGGAGCGCGCCGCCGCGGTGCTCAGCCGCGAGCCCGAAAACGTCGAGGCGCTCCTGCTGCGGGGCTCGGTCCTGCTCGTGCGCAGGGAGACCGGGGAGGCGGTCAAGCTCTTCGAGGGGCTCCTCCAGAAGGGGGTGAAGAAGCCCGAGGTCTTCATGATGCTCGCCTCGGCCCACGCCCGCGCCCAGGACGCCGCCGGGGCGGAGCGGGTGCTCCTCGAGGGGATCGCCGCCAACCCCCGGGCGGTCCCCTTGCGCCTGGTCCTCGCCCGGCTCTACGCCGAGACCGCCCGCCCCGAGAAGGCCGAGGCGGAGCTCCAGAAGGCGATCGAGCTCGAGCCGGACAAGCCCGGCCACAAGCTGCTCCTCGCCGGGATCTACTGGGACATGGGCCGCCAGGCGGCCGCGATCGACCTGATCGCCGCCGTCGTCGCCTCCGGGGCCGGGGGCGAGGAGACCCTCGAGCAGGCCGCGCGCTTCTACATGGCCAAGCGCCAGCCCTTCGAGGCGGCCAAGGTGCTCGAGGGGGGGCTCAAGAAAACCCCCCAAAGCGTGCGGCTGCGCACGCTGCTCGCCGACGTCCAGCTGAGCCTGAGCCGCCCGCCGAAGGCCCTCGAGATCCTCGAGGAGGGGATCAAGCTCGAGGGCGACCCCCAGGGCCCGGCCGCGGTGCAGCTCAAGACCGCGCTCGCCCGGACGCTCCTCGCCCTGCGCCAGACCGAGCGCGCCGAGGCCGTCGTGAAGGAGGTCCTCGCGGCGAACCCCCGGAGCGTCGAGGCCCACTTCATGAAGGGCGACCTCCACCTTATTAAGGGCGAGGGGGCCCAGGCGGTCGCCGAGTTCCGGACCGTGGTGGGCGACCGCCCGCAGTACATCCCGGGGCACTTGAGGCTGGCGAGCGCCCATGTGCTGAACAAGGAGACCGACCTCGCGCTCGCCGTCCTGCAGAGCGCGCACAAGGCGGACCCGCGCGCGAAGGAGGTGCTTCAGGCGCTCGCCCGGATCCTCGTGCTGAAGAAGGACTTCGCGGCGGCCGAGGAGCAGTTGAAGAAGGTGGTGGAGCTCGACCCCGCGGACGCCGGCGCGCGCGCCGACCTGGGGGACTTCTACGCCGCGCTCAAGAAGAACGCCCAGGCCGAGGAGGCCTACCGCGGGATCCTCGGCCGCGCGCCGCAGAACCCGATCGGCTACATCAAGCTCGCGCGCTTCCTGCGCGCCCAGGGCAAGGAGAAGGCGGCGCTCGCCGAGCTCGAGGAGGGCTACCGCCGGAACCAGACCTCCGCGCCGCTGCTGACCGAGCTCATCCGCACCTACGTCCAGCAGAACAAGCACGCCGCGGCCGCGGCGGTCTGCCAGAAGCGCCTGAACGACAACCCGCGGGACGCCTTCGCGATGAACCTCCTCGGGCTGGTCCACACCGAGGCGCGGAGCTTCGGGGAGGCCGAGCAGGCCTTGAAGCAGGCGATCGAGATGCAGCCGCTCTGGGCCGTCCCCCACAACAACCTCGCGCGCCTCTACCTCGCCCAGGGCCGCAAGAAGGAGGCCGTCGACAAGCTCGAGTCGGCGATCGCCGCCAACCCGCGCGATCCGGCGGCGTATCTTACGCTCGCCACCCTGCACGAGCGCGAGCGCGATCTCGCCGGCGCGAAGCAGGTCTACGAGCGGGCGCTCGCCGAGAACCCGGGCTTCTGGTTCGCGGCGAACAACCTGGCCTTCCTGCTCGGCGAGAGCGCCGCCTCCCGGGAGGACCTGCTGCGGGCGAAGAAGCTCGCCGAGGAGACGCTGCGGGTGCGGCCCGGCGACGCCGCCGTGCTCGACACGCTCGGCTGGGTCCTCTTCCGGCTGGGCGACTTCGCCCAGGCGCGCGGCCTGATCGAGCAGGCGCTCGCCCTCCAGCCGGAGGCCGACGTGATGAACTACCACCTGGGGGCCGTGCTCCTCAAGCAGGGCCAGCGGGACGAGGCGCGCGAGCGGCTGAAGAAGGCGCTCGACGGCGATGAGGATTTCCCCGGCCGGGCGGAGGCCGAGAAGCTGTTGAAGGAGATTTCGTGAGGCGGATATGAACCCAAGGGAGGCAAGGACGATGGGCATGCGAGCGTTCACGCGCCGCCTCGGCGCGGCGGCGGTCCTCATGCTCGCCGCGGCGGCCGCGGCCGGGCTTCTCCCGTGCCCCCCGGCCGCGGCCCAGCCGGCCGCCGGGGCGCCGGAGTACATCATCGGGCCGGGGGACCTGCTCCTCATTTCGGCCTGGAAGGACGAGGCGCTCACGCGCCAGGTGGTCGTGCTCCCCGACGGCCGGATCGCTTTCCCGCTGATCGGCCAGTTCATGGCGGCCGGGCGCACGCTCGCCCAGTTGAGCCAGGAGATCGAGCAGAAGCTCCAGCGCTTCGTGCCCGATGTCACGCTCTCGGTCGTCGTGCAGCAGGTGAACAGCATGGTGGTCTACGTGATCGGCCGGGTGAACAGCCCCGGGCGCTTCGCGCTGAACGCCGACGTGAACGTGCTGCAGGCGCTCGCCATGGCGGGGGGCCTGAACCCCTTCGCCAAGCGCGGGGAGATCAAGATCTTCCGCGAGACCGGCGAGGGGACGAAGATCTTCACCTTCGACTACGACGCGGTGTCGGGCGGCCAGGACGTGAAGCAGAACATCCGCCTGCAGCGCGCCGACGTGATCGTGGTCCCGTGAGAGCCGCGGGCGGGGCCGCCCGCAAATCAAGGAGGTTCGCGTTGAAGACCGCCCCATTGAAGACCGCCCGGTCGGAGGCCGCCCGGTCGGGGATCGCCCGGTTGGGGGTCGCATGGATGCTCGCGGCGCTCGCGGTGCCGCTCGCTGCCGGGGTGCTGTGCGCCGACGAGCGGAAGCTCACCCCCTCGATCGCGCTGCGCCAGGAGTACAACGACAACATCTTCTTCGACGACCGGGACGAGGAGGACGACTTCGTCACCCGCCTCCGGCCGGGGATCGAGTTCGTGAACCGCACCGAACGGCTCGACCTGAAGCTCGCGGGCTTCCTCACCCCCTACCTCTACTGGGACAAGGACGAGCTGAACGCGGTCGACCAGGATTACAGCGGCCGGGTCTCCTGGCGGGCGACCCCGCTCGCTTCGATCGGCGCCGAGGCCGCCGTGCGCGTCGACCACCAGCCCGACCGCGACGTGTTGACGACCGGCCTCGCCTACGGCGACAACCGCCGGCTGCAGCAGACCTACGGCGCGAACGCGGCCGTCACGCTGACGGAGCGCACGGCCGCCTCGGCGGCCTACACCCACGGCCGCGAGGACTGGCGCAACACCTCGGCGGCGGACGACCTCGAGGACTACCGCAGCCACGCCGTGACCCTCGGGCTCTCCCGCGAGCTCGGCGCGGCCCCGGGGATGACCGTGGGCGGGCTGAACGCCGGCTGGGCGACCTACGACTACGAGAGCTCCGAGACCGACTATTATTTCGCGAGCGTGGGCGTCAAGCACCGCCTGAGCGAGATCTTCAACCTCTCGGCCGACCTGGGCGGCCGCTACACCGACTCGCGCTTCGACGTCCAGCGGCTGGCGCTCACCCCCGGCGGGCTCCGGGTCGTGACGCGCGGCGAGGAGGACAGCGGCTTCGGCGGGATCGCGCACCTCGGCGTCGAGTACGCCGGCGAGCGCGCGCGGGGGACGCTCACCGCCTCGCACGACGTGAACGCCGCCAGCGGCAGCCGCGGCGTGGTCCAGCGCAGCGGCCTCTCCTTCAACGGCGGCTACCTCGTGCTCGAGAAGCTGCGGATCGGCCTCTTCGCGAGCGCCTTCAAGAACCAGTCCGACAGCGGGGAGTTCCAGGAGAGCGAGGTCGACGAGGTCGCCGTCAACCTGCGGCCGAGCCTGCGCTGGGAGCTCTTCCGCGACGTGACGCTCGAGGCGGGCTACGCCTTCACCTATCTGGACGACCGCGCCGCGGACGAAGACGCCCGGCGCAACCTCGGCTACATTCAGATCGCCTACGGCCTTCCGCTTCTGGACTAGCCGTCGGCCGGGCCGCGGCGGGGTTGCCGCCGCCGCCCCGGGAGGAGCGCCATGGAGGAACCGCGAACCCTCACCCCCGCCGAGATCCTGGAGATCGTCCGGCGCCGGAAATGGAGCCTCGTCCTGCCGGCCGCGCTGATCGTGCTCGCCGGGCTGCTCGTCGCCTTCCTGTTGCCGCCGATCTACAAGTCGAGCGCCACCATCCTGATCGAGGAGCAGGAGATCCCGGCCGAGTTCGTCATGACCACGGTGACGAGCTTCGCCGAGCAGCGCATCCAGCAGATCACCCAGCGCATCATGAGCTTCTCGCGGCTGCTCGAGATCATCCAGCGCTTCCGGCTCTACCCCGAGATGCAGGAGAGCCGCACGACCGAGGAGATCGTCGAGCAGATGCGCAAGGACACCGAGCTCAAGCCGGTGAGCGCCGACGTGATCGACCGGCGCACGGGGCGGCCGACCGCGGCGACGATCGCCTTCAGCCTGGCCTACCAGGGGCGCAACCCCCAGACGGTGCAGCAGGTGGCGAGCACGCTCACCTCGCTCTACCTCGAGGAGAACCTGAAGGTGCGCACCAAGCAGGCCGCCGAGGCGACCGAGTTCCTCGAGGGCGAGATGGCCCGCGTCAAGGAGGAGCTCGCCGAGATCGAGGCGAAGCTCTCCGCCTTCAAGGAGCGCCACATCAACGAGCTGCCCGAGATGATGCAGGTGAACGTCCAGGCGCTCGCGACGATCGAGCGCAACCTCGAGCTCGCCGAGGGGCAGCTGCGCAGCCAGAAGGAGCGCGAGGGGTTCCTCCAGACCCAGCTCGTGGGGGTGAAGCCCCGCATGGAGAAGGAGGACATCCTGATCAGCCGCAAGCACCTGGAGGAGCTGCGCATCCAGCTCGGGAACCTGACCCAGCGCTTCTCCGACGAGCACCCGGACGTGAAGAAGACCCGCACCGAGATCCGCGACCTCGAGAAGCGGGTCGAGGCGCTCGAGGCCGATAACCGCAAGGGCGGCGCGGCCGCCGACAACCCGGCCTACGTGACGCTCGCCTCCCAGCTCGCCGGCGTGCGCGCCGAGATGGACGCCGTCCGGCGGCAGATCGCCGAGCTCAACCGCAGCGCCGAGACCTACCGCCGCCGGATCGCGGCGACCCCCAAGGTCGAGGAGGAGTACAGCGTGCTGCTCGTCGCGCGCTCCGGCACCCAGGCCAAGGTGAACGACCTCATGAAGAAGCTGATGGAGGCCCGCGTCGCCCACGGCCTCGAGCGCGAGCAGAAGGGCGAGCGCTTCACGCTCGTCGAGCCGCCGCGGCTGCCCGAGAAGCCCTTCAAGCCGAACCGGCTCGCCATCGTGCTGATCGCGGTCGTGCTCGGGACCGGCGCCGGGGTGGGCCTCGCGGCGCTCCGGGAGTTCGGCGACGATTCGGTGCACGGGGCGGCGGCGCTCGAGGAGCGCTTCGGCCAGCCGGTGCTCGCCGGGATCCCGGTCATCCTCACCGCGGCCGACATCCGCCGGCGCCTGCGGGCGCGGATCGGCCTCGCGGGCGGGGCGCTCGGCGCGGTGCTCGCCGGCGCCGCGGTCGTGCACCTTTTCGTCATGGACCTGGACGTTCTCTGGGTCCGGCTGATGCGCAAGCTTGCCTTGTAGGAGGGCGAACGCGACATGAAACTGCGACAGGCGCTCGAAAAAGCCCAGCAGCTGCGCGGCGGAAGCCCGCCGCCCGAACCCCGCCCCGACGCCCCTCCGCCCCCGCGGCGCCCCGTCGCGCGGCTGGTCGGCACCGACTGGAAGCCCCCGGCCTACGCCGAGTCGGGCCGGGTCGCGCTCGACCCCGCCCGGCTCGCCGCGAACCGCTGCGTGTGCTTCCGCACCGACTGCGACGAGCTCGAGTACTACAAGGTGCTGCGGACGAAGCTCCAGTTCCAGCTGCGCTCCCGCGGCTGGCGCACCCTCATGGTGACGAGCCCCAACGTGGGCGAGGGGAAGACCCTGACGGCGGTCAACCTCGCGCTCACCTTCGCCAAGGCCTTCAACCAGACCGTGATGCTGGTCGACGCCGACTTGCGGCGGCCGCAGGTCCACCGCACGCTCGGCTTCGAGGCGTCCGCGGGTCTCGTCGACCACCTGGTCGCGGACCGGCCGCTCAAGGAGTTCATCGTCTGGCCGGAGATCGAGCAGATGACGGTCCTTCCCGCCGGCCGGGCCGTCGCGAACTCCGCCGAGCTCCTCGGCTCGGCGCGCATGCGGGCCGTGGTCGAGGAGCTCAAGACGCGCTACGAGGACCGCACCGTCATCTTCGACACCGGGCCGGTGCTCGACGGGGCCGACGCGCTCGCGCTCGCGGCGCACGTCGACGGCTTCGTCCTGGTGCTCGCCGAGCGCCAGACCGGGATGCGCGCGGTCAAGCGGAGCCTCGACATGCTGCCGCGGGAGAAGTTCCTGGGGTTCGTCCTGAACCGCCAGCGCAACCCCAAGGCGAAGGCGTACTACTAGCCGGGGGGCGGGGGAGAGGCCATGTACGAGTCGTTCTACGGGTTCCGGCAGAAGCCGTTCCAGATCACGCCCGACCCGGCCTTTCTCTACAAGAGCGAGAAGCACCAGAACGCGCTCGCCTACCTCGAGTACGGGCTGGCGGAGAACGTGGGGGTGATCGTCCTGACGGGCGAGATCGGCTCGGGGAAGACCACCCTCGTGCAGTACATCCTCGCGCGGCTCGACCCGGCGATCGACGCGGCGGTCGTCTTCAACACGAACGTGACGCCCGAAGAGCTGCTCGGGCTTATCATGGAGGAGTTCGACCTCCCGCGCCAGGGGGACAAGGCCGAGATCCTGAGCGCCTTCAACCGCTTCCTGGTCGACGGCTACGGCCGCGGCCGGCGGGCGCTGCTCATCATCGACGAGGCCCAGAACCTGAGCGCGGCGGCGCTCGAGGAGGTGCGGCTGCTCACGAACCTCCAGACCCCCCAGCAGGCGATCCTGCAGGTCATGCTCGTCGGGCAGCCGGAGCTCGGCCAGACGCTCAAGCGGCCGGGCCTCCGGCAGCTCGCGCAGCGCGTCGCGGCGAGCTACCACCTGACCGGCCTCGACCGCGAGGAGACCGGCCGCTACGTCGCCCACCGCCTCGCGGTGGCCGGCGGAAGCCCCGAGATCTTCACCCCGGCGGCGCTCGACCTCGTCTTCGAGCTCTCCGGCGGGATCCCGCGCGCGATCAACCTCATCTGCCAGGCGGCGCTCGTCTACGGGTTCGCCGAGGAGGCCCCCCGCGTGAGCCAGGACATCATCCGCCAGATCCAGGCCGACAACCTCGGGGTCGGCCCGGCCGCCGTGCAGCCGCAGGCGGCGCCGGAGCCCCCGCCGGAGGCCGCCGGCGGCGGAAACGGGCTGAACCTGCGCCTGGAGCGCCTCGAAAGCGAGCTCAGGCAGCTGCGCGACCTCATGGCCGAGCCGGCCGGCCGCGGCGGAGAGCGCGGCGTTCCGGGGCTCGGCAGGGAGCAGTTCCAGCAGCTGGTCGAGCTGATCAAGCAGGAGCGCCGGGAGAAGGAGAGCCTGCTGCGCCAGGTGACGCGGCTGCAGGAGCTGAACAAGGTGCTCTTGAAAAGCCGCCGGCAGCTCCTGGACCGCCTGGGCATCAAGAAGTGACGGCGCCGCCCGGTTATTCACGGTCTCAGAATTGTCAGGACATTGCCGGTTCGGTGACTTCGCCCCATTGGGGCTGGCTGGCGCCTATTTGTCGGTGCTATTTCGAGACGATTAATATTTCCCGGCGATCTTGGCCCAGGTGTCGCGCAGGCCGGCCGTGCGGTTGAAGACCGGGCGCCCCGGCCGGCTCTCCCGCGCGTCGGCGCAGAAATAGCCCAGCCGCTCGAACTGGAAGCGCTCGCCGGGGGCCGCCGCCGCGAGCCCCGGCTCGAGCCGGCAGCCGGTCAGCACCTCGAGGGAGTCCGGGTTCAGGAGATCGAGGAAGCTCTTCCCCTCGGGCGGGTCGGCGGGGTGGTCGACGGCGAAGAGGTGGTCGTAGAGGCGCACCTCGGCGGCGACGGCGTGCGCCGCCGAAACCCAGTGCAGCGTCCCCTGGACCTTGCGGCCGTCCGGGGCGTCGCCGCCGCGGGTCGCGGGGTCGTAGGTGCAGCGCAGCTCCACGACCCGGCCGCTTGCGTCCTTGACGACCTCGCGGCAGGTGATGAGGTAGGCGTAGCGCAGCCGCACCTCGCGCCCCGGGGCGAGGCGGAAGAACTTCCGCGGCGGCGCCTCCATGAAGTCCTCCTGCTCGATGTAGAGCTCGCGGCCGAAGGGCACCGGCCGCGTCCCCATGCCCGGGTCCTCGGGGTTGTTGACCGCCTCGAGCTCCTCGGTCAGCCCCTCCGGGTAGTTCTCGATCACCACCTTGAGCGGCCGCAGCACCGCCAGGCGGCGCGGCGCCCGCTTGTTCAGGTCCTCCCGCAGGCAGAATTCGAGGAGGCCGACGTCGACCGTGCTGTCGGCGCGCGCGACCCCGATCCGCTCGCAGAAGCTGCGGATCGCCTCGGGCGTGTACCCGCGGCGGCGCAGGCCCGAGATGGTCGGCATGCGGGGGTCGTCCCAGCCGGAGACGGCCCCGCGCTCGACGAGCTCGATCAGCTTGCGCTTGGAGAGCACCGTGCGGGTGAGGCTCAGGCGCGCGAACTCGATCTGCCGGGGCCGCGCGGGGGGCTTGAGCGCGTCGATCACCCAGTCGTAGAGCTCGCGGTTGTTCTCGAACTCGAGGGTGCAGATCGAGTGCGTGACCCCCTCGATCGCGTCCGAGAGGCAGTGGGTGAAGTCGTACATGGGGTAGATGCACCACTGCTCCCCGGTGCGGTAGTGGGGGACGCGCTTGATGCGGTAGAGCGTCGGGTCGCGCATGACGAGGTTGGGGGCGGCCATGTCGATCTTCGCCCGGAGCACGCACGCGCCGTCGGCGAACTCCCCCGCCCGCATGCGCCGGAAGAGGTCGAGGTTCTCCGCGACCGTCCGGTCGCGGTAGGGGCTGTTGCGGCCGGGCGCGGTCAGGGTGCCGCGGTGCTCGCGGATCTCGTCGGCGCTTAAGTGGTCCACGTAGGCCTTGCCGGCGGCGATGAGCTCGAGGGCGAACGCGTAGAGCCGCTCGAAGTAGTCGGAGGCGAAGAAGCGCTTCTCCTTCCAGTCGAACCCCAGCCAGCGCACGTCCTCCTGGATGGACTCGACGTACTCCATGGTCTCCTTCGCCGGGTCGGTGTCGTCGAAGCGCAGGTGGCACACGCCGCCGAATTCGGCCGCCAGCCCGAAGTTGAGGCAGATCGACTTCGCGTGCCCGATGTGCAGGTAGCCGTTCGGCTCGGGGGGGAAGCGGGTCACGACTTGGCCGCCGTTTTTTCCGGCCGCGATGTCGGCCTGGACGATCTGGCGGATGAAATTGGTCGGGGGGGCCGCGGGCTTGTCCGCTCGGGTCATGTCGGCGCTCCTCGCTATCAATAGAAATGGCTTACGGGCGGTCCGTAAGCCATTTCGAGCTGGCTGAGGGACTAGGATTCGAACCTAGGTTAACGGGGCCAGAACCCGCCGTCCTGCCGCTAGACGATCCCTCAGCGAACATGAAAACTCTAACCAAAGGACGCCTCCGAGTCAAGGCCTCTTTTCACGCGCCGGGCGCGCCCGCGCGGCCCTCGACGAAGGCGATCGCGCGGTTCAGCCGGTCGAGGACGCTCCGGCGCCCGAGGATGGCGATGATCTCGAAGATGCCGGGGCTCGCCGCGCGGCCGCTCAGGGCGACCCGGACCGGCTGCGCGACCTGGCCGAGCTTCAGGCCGGTTTCGGAGACGATCGCCTGGAAGAGCCCCTCGAGCGCCGGCTCGGAGAAGTCCTCCTGGACGGCGAGCCTGGCCGCCGCGGCCTTCAGGGGGACGAGCGCCGCGGCGGTCAGGTGCTTGCGCGCGGCGGCCTCTTCGTAGGCGAAATCGTCGCGGTAGTAGAAGAGGGCCTGGGCGGCCATCTCCCGCAGGGTCTTGCTGCGGGCGCTCAGGGTGGCCGCCGCCTTCGCCGCCCGCGGCCCGGCGTCCGCCTCGACGCCGAGCTCCTTCAGGAAGGGGCGCAGCCGCTCCGCCAGGCGCTCGGGCGGGGTGGCCTTGATGTGGTCGGCGTTCAAGGCCGCGAGCTTGTCGGGGTCGAAGATCCCGGCCGAGCGGCCGATGCTCTCCAGGTTGAAGGCGGAGACGAGCTCCGCGCGCGTGAAGAACTCCTGGTCGCCGTGGGACCAGCCGAGCCGCGCGAGGTAGTTGATCATCGCCTCGGGCAGGATCCCCATGTCCCGGTAGGCGGTGACCGAAGTGGCGCCGTGGCGCTTGCTCAGGCGCGTGCGGTCTTTTCCGAGCACCATCGGGACGTGGGCGAACACCGGCAGCGGGCGGCCGAAGGCCCGGTAGAGCAGGATCTGCTTGGGGGTGTTCATCACGTGGTCGTCGCCGCGGATGATGGTGTTCACCCCCATGGTGATGTCGTCCACCACCACGGCGAAGTTGTAGGTGGGGCTGCCGTCGCTGCGGCAGATCACGAAGTCGTCGAGCTCCTCGTTCGGGAAGACGATCGCGCCCTTCACCTTGTCCTCGAGCACGGTCGTCCCGGCGAGCGGGGCCCGGATGCGCACGACCCGGCCGGGGCCGGGGTCGAGGCCGCGGCGGCGGCAGCGGCCGTCGTACTTGGGCTTTCCGCCGGCGGCCATGGCCGCGGCGCGCACCTGCTCGAGCCGCTCCGGGCTGCATTCGCAGGCGTAGGCGTGCCCGTCGGCGAGCAGGCTCCGGGCGTGCTCGCGGTAGATCTCGAGGCGCCGGCTCTGGAAGTGCGGCCCCTCGTCCCAGTCGAGCCCGAGCCAGTCGAGGGCCTCGAGGATGGCGTCGATCGAGGCCTGGGTGCTGCGGCCGGCATCGGTGTCCTCGATCCGCAGGACGAAGCGGCCGCCGTGGCGGCGCGCGTAGAGCCAGTTGAAGAGGGCCGTGCGGGCCCCCCCCACGTGCAGGTGGCCCGAGGGGCTCGGCGGAAAGCGGGTGACGATCGGATCCATGGCGGGTCGCTCCATCCGGTCCGGGCGGCGGCCGGAATTGCTCCATCGGTTTCTAATTAGAATAGAAATTCGCGGCCGGGGCCGGCGCGGCCGCCGCCGGCGCCCGGCGCCCCCGCGCGCCGGTCCCGCCCGGCGCGGCGCCCGCCGGCGGACCGGCGGATAAGATTATCATATTGAAATTGCATTAAATATAAACGAACATGACCTTGCCGTGTGCTGTCATAGCACAGCGCCGCGGCTTTCTCAAGGCCGGGCGCGGAGCGGTTCCGGGAAAAAGGCTTGACATACCCGTTCGATTGTTTTACTAATCGCCGAATTCTCGAATCGGATCATGTTTGACAATATTTTATTCTAACTCAAATAGTTAGGAGATTGCTCATGGGACTTCCAAAAAGAAAGATATCCAAATCCCGCCGGGACAAGCGCCGGACGGGCAAGCGCCTCGCGGCCCCGTCCCTGGCGAGCTGCCCGGACTGCGGCGAACCGGCGCTGCCCCACCACGTCTGCCCGAGCTGCGGCGCCTACAAGGGCCGCCAAGTGGTCAAGACCGAGGAGGAGTAGCCCTCCCCCCCGCACCCATCGATGCCACCGACAACGCCAAGCGCGAACACGAGGTAATCCATCATGGCCTCCACAGGCGAGCGCAGCGGCCGGACCCTTGCCGGCCTGGACGCCGATTCCCGGCAGATGGTGCTCGACACCGTGGCGCAGCTCAAGAAGCGCCTGCTCACCCCGGAGCGCGTGCGGGAGTTCGACCGGCAGGAGATCTTCCCCGAGGCGGTGATCCGGGAGATGCTCGGCCCGGAGATCGGCCTGCAGCTGCTGATGATCCCCGAGGCTTACGGGGGCCTCGGCGGAGGCGCCCGCGACAGCGTCGCCGTCGTGCGCGCGATGAGCAAGATCTGCCTGGGGGTCACGACGGCCTTCTTCGCCATCCAGCTGGGCGCCGACCCGATCATCGTCGGGGCGACCGAGGAGCAGAAGCGCAAATGGCTCGGGAAGATCGCCTCCGGCGAGGCGCTCGTCGCCTACGCCGTCACCGAGCCGGACGCCGGCAGCAACGTCGCCGCCTTGAAGACCAGGGCCGAACCGGTCCGGGACGCCTCCGGCAGGCTCACCGGCTACCGCATCAACGGCGCGAAGCAGTTCATCTCGACCGGCGGCTACGCCGATTTCATCACCGTGCTGGCCGACGCCCCCGAGGGGCCGACCTTCTTCGTCATGGAGCGGGGCACCCCGGGGTTCTCTCCCGGCAAGGGCGAGGAGAAGCACGGGATCCGGGCCTCCAACACCTCCCCGATCACCTTCACCGACGCTTTCGTCCCCGTCGAGAACCTGATCGGCGGGGTTCCCGGCCGGGGGCTCAAGCAGGCGAACGAGGTCTTCGGCTACACCCGCCTCATGGTCGCGGCGATGGGGCTCGGGGCGGGCGAGTCGGCCCTCGAGATCGCCGTCCCCTATGCCCGGCAGCGCATCCAGTTCAAGACCCCGCTCGCCGAGAAGCAGGGCTACACCCACAAGCTGATCGTGCCGAACGTGGTGCGCCTGGCGGCGGCCGAGGCCTACATCGACCACGTGGGCGAGCGGCTCGATGCCGGCGAGCGGGACCTCGAGGTCGAGGGCTCGATCGCCAAGTGGTTCGCCACCGAGGCCGGAAACCGCGCCGCCGAGGACGCGATCCAGGCGCTCGGCGGCTACGGCTACATCGCCGAGTACGGCGTCGAGAAGATCAAGCGCGACGTGCGCATCACGACGATCTACGAGGGGACGAGCGAGATCCAGCAGAACATCATCAGCACGTTCCGCTGGAAGAAGACCCGCAAGACGAAGGGCGGGCACTACGAGGAGATGGCCGCGGCGCTCGAGCGCCTCGGCGAGGCCGGCGCCGCCTGCGGCGCGCGGTTCGCGGCGCTCGCCGCCCGGGCGCTCAACCGCCTGGTCGCGGTCGCCGACGAAGCCCGCCTGACGCGGCAGCAGTTCGTGATGTTCGACCTGGCCGAGATGATGGCCGCCGCCGAGGTCGGGGCGGCGCTCGCGCGCAAGGCCGCCGCGGCGCTCGCCGCCGGAGAGGCCGGGGCCGAGCGGCTCGCCCTCTGCAGCCGGATTTTCGGAAACGAGCTCGGGCGGCTCTTCAGCCGCAACGCCCGGCGGATGCTCATGGGGACGGGCGAGCTCTCCGCGGCCGCCCAGGCCGATTGCCTGGGGGCGATCCGCATCGCGGAGTTCGACGAGAGCTACCGCGGGGTGGTGCGCGCGATGGACCGGCTCGCGGACATCGTTTTCGGCCGGGGCGCCTGAGCCGGCCGAAAGCGGCCCGCCCGGAACATTGAATCCAGAAAAGAGGCGAATGCGATGCGATTTCAGGACAAAGTGGTGATCGTCACCGGCGGGGCGGCCGGGATCGGGCGGGTGACCGCCGAGCGTTTCGCCGCCGAGGGGGCCAAGCTCGCCATCTGCGACGTGAACCCCGAGGCGGGCGCGGCGGCGGCCGCCGCCCTCGGCCCCGAGGCCTCCTTCCGCCAGGTGGACGTGGCCGACGAGGCCGCCGTCGCGGAGTGGATCGACGCGGTGGCCGAGCGCTACGGGCGGATCGACGTCCTGGTCAACAACGCCGGCATCACCCGCGATGCGCTGCTGCTGCGCATGAAGGCCGCCGACTGGGACCTCGTGATGAACATCAACCTGAAGGGGGCCTTCCTCTGCACCCGGGCCGCCGTGCGCCACATGGCCCAGCAGCGCGCCGGGCGGATCGTCAATGTCGCTTCCGTCGTGGGGGTGATCGGCAACGTCGGCCAGGCGAACTACGTCGCCTCGAAGGCCGGCCTGATCGGGCTCACCAAGACGGTCGCGCGCGAGTTCGCGCCGCGGGGCATCACCGTGAACGCCGTCGCCCCCGGCTTCATCGAGACCCAGATGACCGCGGTGCTGAGCGACAAGGTCCGGGAGGGGTTCCTCTCCCGGATTCCGCTCGGCCGGGCCGGAACGCCCGACGAGGTGGCCGGGGTCATCGCCTTCCTCGCCTCGGACGCCGCCGCCTACCTGACCGGGCAGGTGCTGCACGTGAGCGGGGGCCTGTTCATGTGACGGCGGCGCCGCCGGATTCCTCGGCGGCGCTTAGCGAAGTTTGATTCGGATTCAGACCAAACCAACGGAGGTTGCAGCCATGTCGATCGAAGAAAAGGTGAAGAAGATCATTGCAGAGAAGCTGAGCGTGGATATCGCCGAGGTCAAGCCGGAGGCCTCCTTCGTGGACGACCTCGGCGCGGACTCCCTCGATCTCGTGGAGCTGATCATGTCCATGGAGGAGGAGTTCGACATCGACATCTCCGACGAGGACGCCGAGAAGATCGTGACCGTGAAGGATGCGATCGACTACATCGCGAAGCACTGATTTTTGCGGCACCGGCTGCGGTTTCCAGGAGGGCCCTTGAAAAAACGGGTGGTCGTGACAGGACTGGGGTTGATCTGCCCCTTGGGGATCGGGGTGAAGGAATCCTGGGAGGCGGTCTTGGCCGGGAAATCCGGCATCGGCCGCATCACCCGCTTCGACCCGTCGCCCTATGAAACGCAGATCGCCGGCGAGGTCAAAGGGTTCAACCCCGAGGACTTCATGAGCCGCAAGGAGGCCCGGCGCTTCGAGCTCTTCATCGCCTACGCCGTGGCGGCGACGCGCATGGCGCTCGACGACGCGGGGCTCGCCATCACCGCGGAGAACTCCGGGCGGGTGGGGGTGATCACCGGCTGCGGCCTGGGCGGCCTGCGCTTCATGGAGGAGACGATCCTCAACGTCACCCAGAACGGCCCCAAGCGGGTGAGCCCCTTTTTCATCCCCATGATGATCGGCAACATGGCCCCCGGGATGATCTCCATCATTTTCGGGGCCAAGGGGCCCAACATCTCGATCGCGACCGCCTGCGCCGCCGGCGCGCACGCCGTGGGGGACTCCTTCAAGCTGATCCAGGAGGGGCGGGTGGACGCGATGATCACCGGCGGCACCGAGGCCGTGATCTCGCCGACCTGCATCGCCGGGTTCAACGCCATGAAGGCCCTCTCCACCCGCAACGCCGAGCCCGAGAAGGCCTCGCGGCCCTTCGAGCGCGACCGCGACGGCTTCGTCCCCGGCGAGGGCGCCGGGATCCTGATCCTCGAGGAGCTCGAGCACGCCCGGCGCCGCGGCGCCAAGATCTACGCCGAGATGGCCGGCTACGGCCTGACCGGGGACGGCTACCACATGACCTCCCCGCCGCCGGACGGAAGCGGCGCCGCCCGCTGCATGCAGATGGCGCTCGACGACGCCGGCCTGACCGCCGAGGCGGTCGACTACATCAACGCCCACGGCACCTCGACCGAGCTGAACGACCTCTACGAGACCCGGGCCATCAAGACCGTCTTCAAGGAGCATGCCCGCAAGGTGGCGGTGAGCTCCACCAAGTCCATGACGGGCCACCTCCTGGGGGGCGCCGGCGGGGTCGAAACCGTCTTCACCGCCCTCGCGATCCGCGACGACGTCATGCCGCCGACGATCAACTACGACCACCCGGCCGAGGAGCTCGATCTCGACTACGTTCCCAACCGGGCCCGCCGGGCCACGGTCGCGGTCGCGATGACGAACTCCTTCGGGTTCGGCGGCACGAACGCCGCCCTGCTGCTGAAGAAATACCGGGAATAGCCGCTGGGGCCGCCGGCCCCCCCGGCGGCCATTTTTCTCTTGCGCTTCCCAGCCCCGGAAGCTACTATATCTTGATGAGCGACCGACCCTCCTGGGAAACCTACTTCATGGACATCACCGCGCTCGTCGCCCGCCGCAGCACCTGCCTGCGGCGGGCGGTGGGCGCGGTGATCGTGAGAGACAAGCGCATCCTTTCCACGGGTTACAACGGAGCCCCCACGGGCATCCGCCACTGCCGGGAGACGGGCTGCCTGCGCGAGCAGCTCCAGGTGCCCTCGGGCAGCCGCCACGAGCTCTGCCGGGGCATCCACGCGGAGCAGAACGCGATCATCCAGGCCGCTTATCACGGCGTCTCGGTCAAGGGCGCCCAGCTTTTCTGCACCAATCAGCCCTGCTCGATCTGCACCAAGATGATCATCAACGCCGGCATCGCGCGCATCATCTACCGCGACGGGTATGCCGACGAGCTGGCGCGGCAGATGCTGGCCGAGGCCGGGGTCGAGGTCGTCCGGATGGATGCGGCGGCCGCCCGGCCGCCCGGCGGCGGAGAGGACGAGCGATGAAGTGTCCGTATTGCAGCGAGATCGAGAACAAGGTGATCGATTCGCGCCTGAGCAAGGACGCGAGCGTGATCCGCCGCCGCCGGGAGTGCCTGACCTGCAGCCGGCGCTTCACGACCTACGAGCACATCGAAGAGATCCCGATCATGATCATCAAGAAGGACGGCCGCCGGGAGATGTTCAACCGCGACAAGGTCCGCGCCGGGATGCACAAGGCCTGCGAGAAGCGCAACGTCAGCATGAACGTGATCGAGGAGTTCATCGACAACATGGAGCGGGACCTGCGCGAGAGCGAGGAGAAGGAGATCCCGGCGGCGGTGATCGGCGAGAAGATCATGGCCAAGCTCCACG
Organism: uncultured Desulfatibacillum sp.; assembly: GCA_964573635.1. GTDB lineage: Bacteria > Desulfobacterota > Desulfobacteria > Desulfobacterales > SpSt-501 > SpSt-501. The sequence continues at coordinate 18,813 of CAZNKG010000033.1, forward strand.
AGATCGACGACGTGGCCTACGTGCGCTTCGCCTCCGTCTACCGCGAATTCAAGGATGTGAACGATTTCGTCGAGGAGCTCAAGAAGCTGCTGAGCGCCGACAAGGAGCGGATCGAAAGCCTGACCCCGCCGGGGCCGGCCTGACCGGCTGCCCGCAGCACGGCCCGCTGCCGGCCGGAGCGGCCCTTCCGGCCGGGCCGAAACGCAATCCCGATGAACGACGAACAGTTCATGCGCCAGGCGCTGGCGCTCGCCGCCGAGGGCCGGGGGTTCACGTCGCCGAACCCCATGGTCGGGGCCGTGGTGGTCCGGGGGGAGGCGGTCGTCGGCCGGGGCTACCACCGCGCCGCGGGGGGGCCGCACGCCGAGGTCGTCGCCCTCGAGGACGCCGGGGCGGCCGCCCGCGGGGCGACGCTCTATGTCACGCTCGAACCCTGCAACCACACCGGCCGCACCCCCCCCTGCACGCAGCGGATCCTCGCGGCCGGGGTCTCCCGCGTGGTCGCGGCCATGCGCGACCCCAACCCGGAGGTCGCCGGCGGCGGCGCCGAGCTCCTGCGCGCCCGCGGCGTCGCGGTGACGCTGGGCGTTCTCGAGGAGGAGGCGCGGGCGCTGAACGAGGTCTTCGTCAAGTTCGTCCGCACGCGCCGGCCCTTCGTCGTCGCCAAGTGCGCCGCCACCCTGGACGGGCGGATCGCGACCCGCACCGGGGATTCGAAGTGGGTGACCGGGGAGGCGGCCCGCGACTACGTCCATGAGATGCGCCACGCCGTCGACGCGATCCTGGTCGGCGTCGGCACCGTCGTCGCCGACGACCCGCGGCTCACCACCCGCCGCCGCAGCGGTCCGGGGAAGGACCCCCTGCGCATCGTGCTCGACACCGCGGGCCGGATCCCGGCCGCGGCCCGGGTCTTGGACCCGGGGTCGCCGGCCGCGACCCTGCTCGTCGTGGGGCGCGGGAAGGCGGCCGGGCTGGGCGCCGCGGCGGGGCGGCCGGGCGTGCGCGTGCTCGAGGCCGAAACCCGCGAGGGCCGGATCGCGCTCGAGCCGCTCATGGCCGAGTTGGGCGGCATGGGGGTGACGAGCATCCTGATCGAGGGCGGCAGCCGGGTGCTGGCCGCGGCCTTCCGGGAGGGGATCGTCGACAAGGCCTGCTTTTTTTTCGCCCCCCTCGTTGCGGGCGGCGACGACGGGTTTCCGATCTGCCGGGGCCCCGGGGCGGAGCGGATCCGGGACTGCCACCGGCTCGAGCGGATCGCCGTGCGGCGCTTCGGCGACGACATCCTGATCGAAGGGCACGTGGTGCGGCGCGGGCGTGCGGCCGGCGCCTGATCCGCCGGGGCGCCGATTGCGCGCGCCGAATCCATTCTTATCATATATCTTTCGACGCCGGCCGGGCCGGCGCATGCCGGCGGCCGCGCGGGACGGGGAGGAGATGTTCACCGGAATCATCGAAGGCCTGGGGCGCATCGCCGCCGTCCACCCCGCCGGGGCGGGCCGGCGGCTCTCCATCGAGGCGGACTTCGATCTCGCCGGCACCAAGCCCGGCGACAGCATCGCCGTGAGCGGGGCCTGCCTCACGGCGGTCGCCGTCGGCGGCCGGCGCTTCGAGGTGGACGTCGCGCCGGAGACCCTCGCCAAGACGACGCTGGGAGGCGCGCGCAGCGGCGAGCGCGTGAACCTCGAGCGGGCGCTGAGCCTCGGCGGCCGGCTGGACGGGCACCTCGTCTCCGGCCACATCGACGGCACCGGCCGGATCCTCGCGCGCGAGCCCGCCGGAAACGCCGTGATCGTGACGATCGCCGCCCCGCCGGAGCTCGCCGCCGGCATGATTCTCAAGGGATCGGTCGCCGTCGACGGGGTGAGCCTCACCATCAACGCGCTCGAGGCCGACCGCTTCCGGGTCAGCATCATCCCGCACACCGCGAAGCTGACCACCGTCGGCTTCAAGGAGCGCGGGGAGCCGGTCAACCTCGAGACCGACATGATCGGCAAGTACGTCCGCAAGTTCCTCGAGGGGATGGCCCTGCCCGCCGCCGGCAAGCCGGCGGGGGTGACGCTCGATCTCCTGGCGAAGGCGGGGTACATCCCCTGAGGCATCGACTTCAATCGGAGCAGCGATAGCACCGTGCCGACGATAACGATCGAAGCGGCGATCCAGGCGGTCCGCGGGGGCCGGATGGTGATTCTCGCGGATGGCAACGAACCCGACAGCGAGGGGGATTTCTGCCTCGCGGCCGAGAAGGTGACCCCCGAGGCGATCAACTTCATGGCCAAGCACGGCCGCGGCCTGGTGTGCCTGTCGCTGCTGCCGGAGAAGGCCGATTCGCTCGGCCTCGACCCCATGGTGGACAACAACACCTCGCGCTACGGGACCGGCTTCACGGTCTCCATCGACGCCCGCCACGGGATCGGGGGCGGCATGTCGGCCGCCGACCGCGCCCGGACGATTCTCACGGCCATCTCCCCCGGCGCCCGGCCGAACGACCTGGTGCGGCCGGGGCATGTCTTTCCGCTGCGGGCGCGGGAGGGCGGGGTGATCGTGCGCACCGGCCAGACCGAGGGGTCCGTGGACCTCGCGCGGCTGGCCGGGCTGCAGCCCGCCGGGGTCATCTGCTCGATCATGGACGAGGACGGCTCCATGGCGCGGATGCCCGCCCTCGAGGCGCTGAGCGCCGCCCACGGGATCGGGATCTGCACGATCACCGACCTGATCGAATACCGCATGCGCACGGAGTCCTTCGTGCGCCGCGCCGCCGAGGCCGTCATCCCCACCGCGCACGCCGGCGAGTTCCGGGCCATCGTCTTCGAGAACGCCGTCGACGACCTGCTGCACTTCGCCATGGTCAAGGGCACCATCGACCCGGAGAAGCCCGTGCTGGTGCGGGTGCACTCCGAGTGCCTGACGGGCGACATCTTCGGCTCGCTGCGCTGCGACTGCGGCCCGCAGCTGCAGCAGGCCCTCGCGATGATCGACCGGGAGGGGTGCGGGGTGCTGCTCTACATCCGCCAGGAGGGGCGCGGCATCGGCCTGGTGAACAAGATCCGGGCTTACGCCCTGCAGGAGAAGGGGCTCGACACGGTGGACGCCAACGTGGAGCTGGGGTTTGCGCCGGACCTGCGCAATTACGGGATCGGGGCCCAGATCCTGGCCGAGCTCGGGGTGCGCCGCATGCGCCTGATGACCAACAACCCCAAGAAGATGGTCGGCCTCGAAGGCTACGGCCTGAGCATCGTGGAGCAGGTGCGGATCGAGACCGAGGCGAACGAGTTCAACCGCTGTTATCTGGAGTGCAAGAAGGTCCGCATGGGCCATGACCTGTCGCTCGACAAGGCGCCCTGACCCGGGCGGATTCCCCGCATTCAACGAAAGGAGCGTTCATGCCCAGGATCATCGAAGGCCGGCTCAACGCCGAAGGCCGTAAATTCGCCATCGTGGCGAGCCGCTTCAACGACTTCATCACCGAAAAGCTCGTGAGCGGCGCGGTCGACGCCCTGCTGCGCAGCGGGGCGGCCGAGGAGGACATCACGATCTACAAGGTCCCGGGGGCTTTCGAGATCCCGCTGGTCGCGAAGAAGGCGGCCCTGAGCCGCAAGTTCGACGCCGTGATCTGCCTCGGGGCGGTGATCCGCGGCGCGACCCCGCACTTCGACTACGTCGCCGCCGAGGCCTCCAAGGGGATCGCCGCGGTCATGATGGACGCCGTGCTGCCGGTCATCTTCGGCGTGATCACGGTGGACTCGATCGAGCAGGCGATCGAGCGGGCCGGCACCAAGCTCGACAACAAGGGCTTCAGCGCGGCCATGGCCGCCGTCGAGATGGTCAATCTGATGGCCGGCGTCTGACGCCCATGGGCACCCGTCGCAAGGCGCGCGAGATGGCGATGCAGGCGCTGTTTTTCATGGACGCGCGCCAGGATTTTTCGCCGGCCTCCTTCGAGCGGTTCTGCGCGAACTTCAGCCCCAAGCCCGATGAGCGCCCGTTTTTCCTGCGGCTGGTCGAGGGGGTGCTTTCGTGCCGCGAGCAGCTGGACCCCTTGATCGAGCGCTTTTCGGAGAACTGGTCCCTTTCGCGGATGTCCGGCGTGGACCGCAACATCATGCGCATCGCGGTCTACGAGCTGTTGTGCTGCCGGGACATCCCCGCCAAGGTGAGCATCAACGAGGCGGTCGACATCGGCAAGAAGTTCGGCACCGAGGAGTCGGGCGCCTTCATCAACGGCATCGTCGACAGCATCCGCGCGGCGGCGGAGGCCGGCGAGGTGGCCTTTCCCTGCCGGGAGGCGGCCGGCGGCGGGCGGCTCGCGTTCGCCGTGGAGGCGGCGCCGGCCGAGCCCGCGGAGCCCCCGCCCCCGCCGGCCGCGGCCCGGCCCCGGCGCGCGCGGAAGCGGGCGTCGCCGGCCGCCGTCCTGCGCCGCAAACGCAGGCAGGATCCGGTTGCGGAGGAAAAGTGAGATGATAATCAAGACCCTGGCCGTCGGGCCGATCATGGCCAACTGCTTCATCGTCGGCTGCCCCGAAACCCGCGAGGCGGTGGTGATCGACCCCGGGGACGAGGCCGACCGCATTCTGTTCGAGCTGGCCGAGTCCCGGCTCAAAGTCGTTCACATCGTCAACACCCACGGGCACTTCGACCACGTGGGCGCCAACCGGCGCATGAAGCACGCGACCGCGGCGCCGATTTCGATCCACGCCCTGGACGCCCCCATGCTCCAGCATCTTGCCCGCAGCGCCGCGGCCTGGGGCATGTCCGCCGAGGATTCGCCCGCCCCGGACAACCTGGTCGCGGAGGGCGACCGCCTGGCCTTCGGCCACCGCGCCATGACGGTGCTGCACACCCCCGGCCACACCCCGGGCGGCATCTCGCTGCTCGTGGACGGCCACCTCTTCGTCGGCGACACCCTTTTCGCCGGCTCGGTGGGCCGGACCGACTTCCCGGGCGGCGATTTCGACACGCTGCGGGCGAGCATCCAGAAGAAGCTCTTCACGCTGCCCGACGACGTGCGCGTCCACACCGGCCACGGGCCCGACACCTTCATCGGCGAGGAGAAGCGCTCCAACCCCTTCGTCGGCCTGAACGCCCGCTATTGACGCGCCGTCGAGGGGCGCCGCGCCCCGCGTGCGGCTAATTCGAACGGTAGCTCCGGCGGCCGGCGTCAGGCTCGGCGGCGGCGAGCAGCGTGTCGATTTCCTGGCGCTTGAGGATGTCGTAGTAGGTGAGCACGTGCCGGACGTAGGCGACGGTGATGTCGCCCCGGCAGAATCCGTGCTCGGCGCGGCGGTAGTGCTGGCGCAGGCGCAGCAGCGGAAGGGTCGCCGCCAGCGAATCCCAGCGGTTGGGGTCGAGGCCCTTTTTCTCCGCCAGGCGCCGGGCGTCCTGGAGATGCCCCGGGCCGCAGTTGTAGGCCGCCAGCGCGAGCAGCACCCGGTCCTCCTCCCCGGCCTGGTCGTAGAGATCGTAGAGGTATTTCAGGTATCCGGTCCCGCCGCGGATGTTGGCCGCCGGGTCGAGCGGGGCCGCGATCTTGAGGCGCCGCGCCGTCTCGGGGTTGATCTGCATGATGCCGAGCGCGCCGTTCGGCCCGCGGGCGGAGGGGTCGAAATGCGACTCCCGGTAGGCCTGGGCGGCGACCAGGCGCCAGTCGAATCCGTTCTTTCCGGCCGCCTCCTGGAACAACGGCCGAAAGCGCGGCAGGCGGGTCTTGAGGCGCTCGTGGAAGGTGCTGAGCGCGAGATAGTCGAAGTCGCCGATGTTCCAGTGGTATTTTTCGTAGATGTCGTTCAGCCGGCCGCTCTCGGCCGCTTTCAGAAAAAAGTCGTCGATCGTCGCCCGGAGGTCCGCCGCGGCCGGGTCGACCGCCCAGCCGAGCAGCAGGCTGCCGTGGAGCGCCGTCTGGACCACGGCGTTCGGGTAATAGCGGCGGCTGAGCAGCGCCACGTTGGATTGCGCGACGGTGTAGTCGATCTCCGCGCGCGCCACGCGCTGGATGAGCTGATCGGCGCTCGCGCGTTCGTGGTCGCGGATGGTGACATCGACCCCCTGGGCCTTGAGCTCCCGCAGAAGCTCGTGGGGGGCCGATCCCCGGGCGACGTGGACCGTCTTGCCGGCGAGCTCCTGCGGGGATTCGACGACCGCGAGCCGGCGGTGGGCGATCAGCTGCGGCCGCACGGTCTGATAGGCCCTGGAAAAGGCCACCTGCCGGGCGCGCTCCGGCGTGATCTCGATCCCCGCGGCGATGAAGTGGCCCCGGCCGGCGGCGAGCGCCGCCGTCATCTCGTCCCAGTCGTTCAATGCGAGCACGTGCAACCGCAGCCCGAGATGGTCGGCGAAGGCGCGGGCGAGCTCGTACTCGAACCCCATCGGGCGGCCGCGGTAGACATAGTAGCTGTGGGGGGAGCGGATCGTGATCATCGTGATCTGCCCGGAATCCAACAGGGCGGGCAGCACCCCCGGCGGCTCGCCGGCGCCGGCCGCCTCGCCGGCGCCTTGCAGCGCGAGCGCCGCACCGGCGGCCACGAGCGCGCCGGTGCGCATCATTCGGTTTCGGCGCAGGAAATGTATCATCACAACCTCTTGAATCTCATGTTAAAAGCATCTCGCGCGGCGCCGCGCCGTCTTCGGCCGAGGCGGCGCCCGCCGTCGGAACTCGCATGCCTAAACTCAGAAACGCGGTGATGCCTGGATCTGGGCCGGCAGCGGGCGGACCCGAAAACCGGCGTCCGCCGCCCCGCCGGTCAGAACGCGCCTAGTTGACAGGGCTTGATTTTGACGCCCAGGGCCTCGCAGGCGGCGCTGACGGCCATGCGCGGCAGGTTGAAGGACTTGGCAAGATCCCAAGCCAGGCTGCAGGCGAGGCAGCCGTTTTCGAGCTTTTCGCGGATCGCGGCGGCGAGCTCGGGATTCACCGCCGGGGCCGGGTTGACGATCTTCTTCTCGGGCGTGTAGCCGAAGAGCCCCAGCTGGCACTTGATCAGCCGGACACCCAGCCCGTCGGCCGCGCGGCCGATCTGCGCGGGGGTTTTCCCGGTTCGGGCGGAGACTTCGAAGGCGACGGCGCAGGCGAGCTTCCCGTCGGCGGCCGACCGGGCAATCTCGGCGGCGAGATCCGGGTCGCTGGCCGCGGCGTTGGAATCCCGGGCGGAGTCAAACGCGGATTTCTTTTCCTCTTTCATTCGTTCCACCTCCATCGGTCAGGCGGTTCGCCCGCCCCTCGGCAGCCAGACGGCTCTTTACAGCCGGCTCAAATCGCATTAGATAAATCTGGATGCATTCGAGCCGCTAGGGAGCCGTTCCCCCCTGGACCACCTGGAAAATATGAGGCGATCCTATAGCATACGAGGAGGCTTTTGACAACTCCAGCCCCCGCCATCCCCCGTCGCCGCACCCGCCGGATCACCGTCGGGGGGGTTGCCGTCGGCGCGGGAGCCCCCATCGCCGTCCAATCCATGACCAACACCGTCACGGCGGACGTCGCGGCCACCACCGCCCAGATCCGCAGGCTGGAGCATGCCGGCTGCGAAATCGTGCGGGTGGCGGTCCCGGACGCCGAGGCGGCGGCGGCGATCCCCCGGATCAAGGCCGGGATCGGCATCCCCCTCATCGCCGACGTGCACTTCGACCACCGCCTGGCGATCGCCGCGGCCGAGGCCGGGGCCGACGGCCTGCGCATCAACCCGGGCAACATCGGCCATGCCCGCAAGGTCAAGGCGGTGGTCGACTGCGCCCGGGACCGGGGCATTCCGATCCGCATCGGGGTCAATTCCGGTTCGCTCGAAAGGGATATCCTCCGGCGGCACGGCGGGAAGGTGACCGCCGAGGCGATGGTGGAGTCCGCCCGCCGCCACATCGACGCCGTCCGGTCGCTCGGGTTCGAGCAGATCAAGGTTTCGCTCAAGGCCTCCGATGTCCGGCGCACCGTGGCGGCCTACCGGCTGCTCGCCGCCGTCGAGGAGGTCCCGCTGCACCTCGGGGTGACCGAGGCCGGGACCCTCATCGCCGGGACGGTCAAGTCCGCGCTCGGCATCGGCATGCTTCTCGCCGAGGGGATCGGCGACACGATCCGCGTCTCGCTCACGCGCGACCCGGTCGAGGAGGTGCGGGTGGCCTACGCGATCCTGGGGGCCCTCGGCATCCGCCGCCGCGGCCCCGAGATCATCGCCTGCCCGACCTGCGGCCGCACGGCCATCGATCTCTTCGGCATCGTGGAGGAGGTCGAGCGGCGCCTGGCCGATGTGGCGGCGCCGATCACCATCGCGGTCATGGGCTGCGTCGTGAACGGCCCGGGAGAGGCCCGCGAGGCCGACATCGGGATCGCCGGGGGCGCCGGGGTCGGGATCCTCTTCCGCAAGGGGCGGGTGGTGCGCAAGCTCCCCGAGGGGGAGCTCGTGGAGGCGCTGGTCGCGGAGGTCGAGCGGTGGCGGGAGTCCGGCGGAGCGCCGGCCGGATGACGCCCGCCGCCGGCAGCGGGCCTCCACGAATCCGAAATCAACCCGAACGCATCGACATCACAGAAAGGTCAGATCCCCTCATGCCCAAGCAGCCCAAAACCGCAATCCAGCCGACCCGCAGCGCGGACTACCCGGAGTGGTACCAGCAGGTGATCAAGGCCTCCGACATGGCCGAGCGCTCCCCCGTGCGCGGGTGCATGGTGATCAAGCCCTGGGGCTACGCCGTCTGGGAGAACATCGTGGCGGGCCTCGACGCACGGTTCAAGGCGACCGGCGTCAAGAACGCCTATTTCCCGCTCTTCATCCCCTTGAGCTTCCTGCAGAAGGAGGCCGACCACGTCGAAGGCTTCGCCAAGGAGTGCGCCGTGGTCACCCACCACCGCCTCGAAAAGGACGAGGGCGGGGGCCTCGTCCCGGCCGGGCCGCTCGCCGAGCCGCTCGTCGTCCGGCCCACCTCCGAGACCATCATCGGGGACGCCTTCTCCAAGTGGGTGAGCAGCTACCGCGATCTGCCGATCCTCGTCAACCAGTGGGCCAACGTCGTGCGCTGGGAGATGCGCACGCGGATCTTCCTGCGCACCAGCGAGTTCCTGTGGCAGGAGGGCCACACCGCCCACGTGACGCGGGAGGAGGCGCTCGAGCGCACCCGGATGATGCTCGAGGTCTACGCCCGCATGGCCGAGGAGGAGCTCGCCATGCCGGTGGTCCAGGGCCGCAAGACCCCGGCCGAGCGCTTCCCGGGCGCGGTCGACACGCTGTGCATCGAGGCGATGATGCAGGACTGCAAGGCGCTCCAGGCCGGGACCTCCCATTTTCTCGGGCAGAACTTCGCGCGCGCCTCCCAGATCAAGTTCCAGTCGGCGGATGACCGGGAGGAGTACGCCTGGACCACCTCCTGGGGGGCATCGACGCGGCTGATCGGCGGGGTGATCATGACCCACGGCGACGACGACGGCATCATCCTGCCGCCGCGCATCGCTTCGGCCCACGCCGTGCTCCTGCCGATCTTCAAGCAGGAGGCGGAGCGGCAGGCGGTGATGGCCTACGCCGAGGACCTCGCCCGGGAGCTCCGGGCCCAGGACTACCACGGCCGCCGGCTCGTCGTGGAGATCGACGCCCGCGACATCGGCGGCGCGCGGGGCTGGGACTGGATCAAGAAGGGCATCCCCCTGCGGGTGGAGATCGGCCAGCGGGAGCTCAAGGAGCAGGCCGTCTTCATCGGGCGGCGGGACCAGCCGCACCACGCGCGCACGGCGCTCCCCCGCGAGCGCTTCGTCCGGGAGGCCCCCGCCCTGCTCGACGACATCCAGCGCCGCCTCTTCGAGCGGGCGGACGCGTTCCGGCGCGACCACACCGTCTCGATCGCCGACAAGGGCGAGTTCTACGACTATTTCACCCCGAAGAACCCGGAGAAGCCCGAGATCCACGGAGGGTTCGCCCGGGCCGGGTGGTGCGGCGAAGGGGCCTGCGAGGCGCGCATCAAGGAGGATCTGACGGTGACCATCCGCTGCCTGCCCTTCGACGCCGAGGAGCCGCCGGGGGGCTGCATCGCCTGCGGCCGCCCCGCCCGGCACCTGGCGATCTACGCGAAGGCCTACTGAGCGGGGGGCGGCGTCCGGCCGGCGACCCATGATCCGCATCGGCAACATCATCGACAGGATCAGCGAATACTACCCGGAGGCGGATTTCGACCTGGTCGAAAGGGCCTATGTCTACTCGGCCCGGGTGCACGCCGGCCAGGTGCGCCTCTCCGGCGAGCCCTATCTGCTGCACCCGCTCGCGGTCGCCGACATCCTGGCCGAAATGCGGCTCGACCTGGTGAGCGTCGCCGCGGGCCTGCTGCACGACGTCCTGGAGGACACCGCGACGAGCGCCGCCGAGCTCGAGGAGGTCTTCGGGCCCGAGGTGGCCGCCCTGGTCTCCGGCGTGACCAAGCTCAGCACCCTGCCGGCGGCCTCCTCCCAGGAGCGCCAGGCCGAGAATTTCCGCAAGATGTTCCTGGCCATGGCGAACGACATCCGCGTCATCCTGATCAAGCTCGCCGACCGCCTGCACAACATGCGCACGCTGCGCTTCCACCCCCCGGAAAAGCGCCGCGCGATCGCCCAGGAGACGCTCGACATCTACAGCCCGATCGCCGCCCGGCTCGGGATCTACTGGATCAAGAACGAGCTGGAGGAGAACGCCTTCAAGTACATCAACCCCGAGGAGTATGCGCGCATCGAGCACCTGATCGCCAAGTCCAAGACCGAGCGCGAGCGCTATGTCGAGACCGTCAAGGCGACCATCGCGGAAAAGATGGCCTCAGCGAACCTCGCCTGCGAGGTGCTCGGCCGCAGCAAGAACGCCTACAGCATCTACAACAAGATGCGCGCCCAGAAGCTCACCTTCGAGCAGATCTACGACCTTATCGCCTTCCGCATCATCCTGGACACCATCCCGCAGTGCTACGAGGCCCTCGGCCTGATCCACTCGATGTGGAAGCCCATCGACTACAAGTTCAAGGACTACATCGGCCGCCCCAAGCCCAACATGTACCAGAGCCTCCACACGACCGTGATCGGCCCGATCGGCGAGCGCATCGAGATCCAGATCCGCACCTGGGAGATGGACCGCGTCGCCAAGTCGGGGATCGCGGCGCACTGGAGCTACAAGGAGGGGCGGCGCATCGACGAGGACGTGAGCCAGAAATTCGCCTGGATCCAGGACCTCGTCGAAAATCAGGAGAGCTTCCGCGACGCGGGCGAGTTCCTCGAGAACGTGCGCATCGACCTCTTCCCGGACGAGGTCTATGTCTTCACCCCCAAGGGGGAGATCCGCTCGCTGCCCAAGGGGTCGACGCCGGTCGACTTCGCCTACATGATCCACAGCGAGGTCGGCCACCGGTGCGTCGGCGCCAAGGTGAACGGCCAGATGGTGAGCCTGACGCACCCGCTTCAGACCGGAGACATCGTCGAGATCGTCACCGCGAAGAACCACCACCCGAGCAAGGACTGGCTGAAGTTCGTCCGGACCATCAAGGCGCGCTCGAAGATCCGCCAGTGGATCAAGACCCAGGAGAAGGAGCGCAGCATCACCCTGGGGCGCGAGATGCTGGAGAAGGCCTTCCGCAAGGAGCGGCAGGCGTTCGCCGCGCTCGCCAAGTCCGAGAAGATGAGCGCGGTCGTCGAGCAGCTGGGCTTCAAGACCCTGGAGGACCTGATCGCCAACGTCGGCTACGGCAAGATCACCCCGCTGCAGGTGGTGCGCCCCTTCATCGCCAAGCCGACCGCCGAGGAGAGCCGCGAGTCGATCCTCGCCAAGCTGATGAGCCGGGTGCGCAAAAAGAAGCCCCGGACCGGGGTGCTCGTGAAGGGGGTCGAGGACATCCTCATCAAGTTCGGCAAGTGCTGCCAGCCGGTGCCGGGCGACCCCATCATCGGCTACATCACCCAGGGCTTCGGGGTGACGGTCCACCGCTCAAGCTGCATCAACGCGCTGCGGACCAACCCGGAGCGCCAGATCGAGGTGGAGTGGAGCCGGGAGTCGGCCGAAACCTATCCGGTGAGGATCCAGATCACCTCCGTCGACCGGATGGGGCTGCTGGCCGACGTGGTGGGAAGCATCAGCAAGTCCGGGGCGAACATCCTGACGGCGACCTCGACCACCAAGGACAACAAGATGGTCGAGAGCGTCTTCACCATCAACGTCGAGAACACGGACCACCTGGACCGCATCCTGGCGGGCCTGCGCAAGGTCAGGCACGTGCAGGACGCCAAGCGGATGGGGTAGCGGCGGGGGGCGCTAGGCGGCCTTCTGGACCCGCCCCGACTTGATGCAGGCCGTGCAGACCACCATGGTGCGGGTGCGGCCCGCCGCGAGGGCCCGCACCTGCTTCAGGTTGGGGTTGAACCGGCGCTTGGAGACATTGTGGGCGTGGCTGATGCGGCCGCCGACGATCGGCTTCTTGCCGCAGATTTCGCACATCCTGGCCATGGGTCGCGTCCTTTCGCCATCGAAGCCCCGCTGCGGGGGCTGCGAACGCTCTCTTTATTTGAGGAAATCGATCCTTTACCCGATTCTTTCGGCCGAATCAACCCTTTTTCTGCGGCGCCGCGCCGCCGGCCCCGGGGCTTCCCGGCTACCCGCTGTCGGGCATCAGCTCGAGCTCGCGCTCCGGCAGGACGCCTTCCTTTTTCAGCCGTTCGGCCTCGAGGATCTTCTCCTCGCAGCGGGCGATGAAGTCGAGCGCGGGCTGGTGGTAGCCGACGTCCGGGTACTGGGTGACCACCATCCGGAAGCGCCGCAGGGCCGCCTTGTAGTGCTTGGTCTTGAAGTAGAACGCCCCGATCCCGTACTCGTGGCCGGCGAGGCTCTTGTAGCAGGCGACGAGGTGCTCGGCCGCGCTCTGGGCGTAGGGGGAGTCCGGAAACTGCCGGCGCAGCCGCTGGAAGGTTTCGAGGGCCTTGCGCGCCGCGGTCTGGTCGCGGTCCGTCGTGCCGATGCGGTCGAAATGGCAGCGGCCGATCTGGTAGACCACGTAGGGGACGGCCTCGTTGCGGGGGTGGAGCTTTTCGAACTCCTCGTAGGCGAAGACGGCGTCGTCGTACTGCTCCAGGCGGTAGTGGGCGTCGCCCAGCTTCAGCTCGGCCAGCATGGCATACTTGGAGAAGGGGTAGACGTCCTTCAGCCGCTGGAAGTGCTCGATCGCCTTCTTGTATTTCCCCTCCTCGAAGCTGTCCATCCCCTGCCAGGCGAGCTCCTGGGCGGTCAGGTTCTCCTCCGAGCCCCCGAAAAGGCTCGTGATGGACTGCTTGAGCTCGGTGGCGGTCTCCCGGACGGACGCGCACCCGCAGAGGGCAAGCGCCGCGACCCCGCAGGCGAGCCACCGGTATCGCCGAGACGTTCGCATGATCAGGTTCCCACGGCGGGCGGCGGGCGGGCCGCCGGCTCAGACGAGCTTGCCGAGCGCCTCCTCGAGCTTGGACTTGGCGACCATGCCCGTGATCTGGTTGACCACCCCGCCGGCCTTGAAGAAGATCAGGGTCGGGATCGCCTTGATCCCGTACTTCCCGGGGGTGATGGGGCTGTCGTCCACGTTGCACTTGGCGAACTTGATCTTGTCGCCGTAGCTGCCGGCGAGATCCTCGACCACCGGGGCGATCGCCTTGCAGGGCCCGCACCAGGGGGCCCAGAAATCGACCATGACCGGCTTGTCGGACTGGAGCACTTCCGCCTCGAAATTCGCATCGCTGACTTCAACGATTCCCGCGGCCATCTGAACGTTCCTTTCTTGTAATAACGATTGAATGGGGGATAATAGCCTCGGAGCCTAAACTTGTCAACCAAAGCGGCCGCCCGGCGCCCGGCCCGGCGCGGGAGCGCCGCGACCCCGCAAA
>CAZNKG010000034.1:0-22106 GCA_964573635.1 uncultured Desulfatibacillum sp.
ATGGTGCCGGAGGCCGGACTCGAACCGGCATGTCCTTGCGGACGGAGGATTTTGAGTCCTCTGCGTCTACCAATTTCACCACTCCGGCACGCTGGGTTTCTATAGTTGAGGATGTCGCCGGTTGTCAACTCGCCGCCGCGAGCCCGGTTGGGGCAACCCGCGAGCGGCCGACAGGCTGTTGAGAACAAGCTCCCGGCAGTCAGCCAGGACGCTTGGCGGCTTGGGAAACGCAGCATGCTTGCTGGAACGCGGGCATTTCCAAAGGCGTGCAACGCAGGATCAGGACCTCAAGTCGCTGTTGATCCACTGCCTGTCAGCGCAGCGCCGCCAGGATCTCGAACTTGGGGACCTCCCCCTCGCGCAGAACCTTCGGGAGGTCGCCGGTCACGTCGACGACGGTCGACCCGACGCCGCCCTTGAGGGGGCCGGCGTCGAGGATGAGGTCGACCCGCGCGGCGATGCGCGGGTCGAGCGCGGCGATGTCCCGGCAGCCCGCTTTCCCGGAGAGGTTCGCGCTCGTTCCGGTGATCGGGCGCTCCAGGGCTTCGACCAGGGCGCGGGCGACCGGATGGGAGGCCAGGCGGATGCCGATGGTCCCCGTCCCGGCGGTGAGCTCCGCCGGCAGGCTTGGGAGCGCCGGCAGGACCAGGGTCAGGCGGCCCGGCCAGATGCGCTCCATGAGGAGCCGGGCGGCCGGGGGGACGGCCGCGGCCAGTGCGGCCATCTGCTCGATGCGGCTGATCAGCACGAGCAGCGGCTGGCCGGCCGGCCGCTCCTTGATCGCGAAGACGCGTTCGACGGCGGCGGGTTGAAAGGCGTCTGCGGCAAGGCCGTAGAGGCAGCGGGTCGGAAAACAGACGACCCTGCCGCCGCGCACGGCCTCCGCCGCCGCGGCGATGGCCGCGGGCTCCGGCTTGTGGGGGTCGACGCGGACCCGTTTAGCGGTAGTCCGCGAGCTGGATCGCCTTGCGTTCAACCTCGGCCGCCATTTCGTTCTTGAAACGGTCGATCTCCGCCGCGGCCTCGGGGTCGGAGAGGGCCAGCATCTGCGCGGCGAGGATGCCGGCGTTACGCGCCCCGGGCTTGCCGAGCGCCATGGTGGCGACCGGAATCCCCGGCGGCATCTGCACGGTGGAGAGCAACGCGTCGAGGCCCTTGAGGCTGCTCGAATCGATCGGGACGCCGATGACCGGCAGGCTTGTGTGGGCCGCGAGCACGCCGGCCAGATGGGCCGCGTGCCCGGCGCCGGCGATGATCACCTTGACGCCTCGGCCGCGCGCCTCGGCGGCGAATTTCATGGCGCGGGCCGGGCTGCGGTGGGCCGAGGCCACGGTCATCTCGTAGGGGATCCCGAACCGTTTCAGCACGGCGGCGGCCTCCTCCATGACGCCGAGGTCCGAGTCGCTGCCCATGACGATGCCGACCGCCGGCGCCTGCTCGAGACGCCGCAGCGCCTTGCGGCCGATGTCCCGGCGGTAGAAAGCCCCTTTCCAGCGGATTTGGCCGACGGCCGCATACGCCCGCTCGATCGCCTCGGCCACCGTGGCGCCCAAAGCCGTGACGCCGAGCACGCGCCCCCCGTCGGTCAGGATGTCGCGGCCTTGGCGCCGGGTGCCGGCATGGAACACGACCGTGTCCGCCATCCGCTTGACCGCGTCCAGCCCGCGGATGGGCAACCCCTTCGGGTAGCTTCCGGGGTAGCCCGCCGATGCCATCACGACGCAGACCGAGGCCCGGGCGTCGATCTCCAGCCGGCACTGGTCGAGACGGCCGTCGATCACGGCGTTCATGATCGGCACGATGTCGCTCTTGATCCGCATGAGAAGCGGCTGCGCTTCGGGGTCCCCGAAGCGTCCGTTGAACTCGAGCACGCGCACACGGTCGCGCTCGATCATCAGCCCCGCGTAAAGGACCCCCTTGTAGGGCCGCCCCTCGGCGGCGAGCGCATTCACCGTCGGGACCATGACCTCGCGCATGATCTTCGCGTGCATCAGGCGGTCCACGACCGGGGCGGGCGAATAGGCCCCCATCCCTCCGGTGTTCGGGCCCTGGTCGTCGTCGTAGACGGCCTTGTGGTCCTGGGAGCTCGGCATCGGCAGAACGGTCCGCCCGTCGGTGAAGGCGAGAAAGGAGGCTTCCTCGCCCTGGAGGCACTCCTCGATCACCACCGTATCGCCGGCCGCCCCGAACTCGCGCCGGACCATGATGCGGTCGAGCGCTTCGCGGGCCTCGGCCAAGCTCTGGCAGACGATGACGCCCTTGCCGGCGGCGAGCCCGTCCGCCTTGACCACCACCGGCGTCCCCATGGAGCGGAGGAACCGTTCGGCCTGGGCGAGGCTGCGGAAGCTCCGGCCCTTGGCGGTGGGGATGCCGTATTTGACCAGCAGCTCCTTGCTGAAGGACTTGCTCGACTCGATCTCGGCCGCCCGCCGCGTCGCCCCGAATACCCGCAGACCCGCCGCCTCGAACCGGTCGACGATCCCTTCGGACAGCGGGCCCTCGGGCCCGACCACCGTGAGATCGATCTTGCGTTTGCGGGCGAGCTCGAGCAGGCCCTGGACGTCCCCCGCGGAAACCGGCACGCATTCGGCCAGCTCTTCGATCCCGGCGTTGCCGGGGGCGCAGTAGATCTTCTTCACCAACGGGCTCTGCGCGATCTTCCAGACCAGCGCATGCTCCCGGCCGCCGCCTCCGACCACCAGCACTCGCATCGGCATCTCTCCTTGACGACTAGTGATGAACCCCTGGCACGGCGCCGCGGCGCGTTCGGCCGCTTTTGGCCCCGCTGCCCGCTGCAAGACTTATTACAGGTCCGCTTCCCCTCGGCCGCGGATAAAGCCCGCCCCGAGGCCTTCAGGGGAAGACTCCGGCGGCTCCGCCCCGGCGGCGAGCCGCTCGAGCGCCTCGCGCTTGAGCCGACCGAGCTCCGATCGCCCGATGCGCGCCCCCGTGATGCCGCCCTCCAGAGCGATTTCGGAGAGATAACATGCGCCGCCGGGGGCGAGGTGCAGGTCGATGTGGGCATACGGAAACCCCCCGCGCGCCATCACCTTCCGGCAGAAGCCCTCTTGCGCCGCATCGAGCTCACGGCGGCGGCTCCGGCCGCCGGCGGCGAGGTTCGCCCGGAAGTTGAGCGGATTCTCCCGTGTGTAGGCCTCGACATACCCCCCGACGACGATGACCCGCACATCGACGATCGCCTCCAGGAAGGGCTGCAGCACGAAGGGGTAGGCTTGTTCGTCGAAGGCGAGCGCGTTGTAGGCCGCCTCGACGCTGTCCCAGCGGCGCACGCCGTGCCCGCAGTGCAGCCCCTCCTGCTTGGTGACGACGGGGCCGATTCCGTCGCGGGCGTAGCGGCCGCCCGCCTCGAGGAGCTCGACCCGGCGGGCGATCACCGTCGTGTGGGGCGCCATAACGTCTGAAAAAAGCCAGGCCTGCGCGGCCTTCGAGCGGCTGAGCTGCTGCGCGCGGAGCGACGGCAGGAAGCGCACGCCGCGCTCCAGGAGATCGACGGCCCACAGCTCCCGCAGCCGGCCGGCCGGGAGCCGCCCGATGAATAGGTCCCCCGGACCGAGCTCGGGGTAGCGCGCCTTAAGCTCGGACGGCTTGCGCAGGATCATGCCGCCCCGACGCGCTCCCGGCGGTCTTCGAGGCTGAGCTCGATCAACCGGTCCAGAAGCCGGTCGAAGGGGATGCCGGCGGCCTGGGCCGCGCGCGGAATCAGGCTCGTGGCCGTCATTCCGGGGATCGTGTTCGTCTCCAGGACGAAGATCTCCCGCCCCCGCAGGATCATGTCGGTGCGGCTGTAGCCCCGGCAGAAGAGCGCCCGGTGGGCGGCGAGCGCAAGCCCCTGCGCCGCGGCGGTGAGCCCGGCGTCGATCCTTGCCGGGCAGATCTCCTCGCTGGCGCCGGCCGTGTACTTGGCGGTGTAGTCGAAGAACTCGTGGCGCTTGCCGGGGACGATCTCGATGATCGGCAGCGCCTCCGGCCGATCGTTGCCGATGACGCCCCCGGTGATTTCGAGGCCGTCGATGTAGGCCTCGACCAGGACGGTGCGATCCTCGGCGGCGGCCGCCTCGAGGGCGGCCGGCAGGCCGCCGGCCTCGCGCACGATGCGCACCCCGACGCTGGAGCCCCCCCGGGCCGGCTTGACGACCAGCGGCAGGCCGAGGCGGGCCGCGATCGACGCCGGGCTTTCAGCCGCACCGCGCTCCCAAACGGCGTAATCGGGCGTGGGGATCCCCGCCTGGGTGTAAAGCCGCTTGGCGGCCACCTTGTGCATGGCAAGGGCGCTGCCCAGGACGCCGGAGCCCTGATAGGGGATGCCGAGCAGGTCGAGCAGCCCCTGGACGGTGCCGTCCTCGCCGGGGCAGCCGTGCAGGATGACGAGCGCGGCGTCGATCCGTCCCGCATCGGCCACGAGGCGGGCGAGATCGGTCTTGGGGTCGTAGCGGATGACCGTGTACTTGGACGGGTCGAGCGCAGCGCCCACCTGCTCGCCACTGTTCAGCGACACTTCGCGCTCCGAGGAGGTCCCTCCGGAGAGCAGCGCGATCGTGAGCTTGCGTCTCATCATGCCTTTCTCGCGGCGCCGCCGCCCCGGCCCGCTTCCGGCGCGGCGCGCTTCCGCCGGAGAGCCGCGCCCCGCGCCTCAGCCCCGCGGGCGGCCATGCTCCAGCCGTGCGGCGACCCCGGGCAGGTAGCGCTGCGGCAGTTCGTTGCGGATCGAGGTCCGGCGCATCGCATTCAGCTTGAGGACCATGAAGTTCAGTTTCTTCAGGACCCGGTACTTCTCGACGCTCTCCGGCATCGCGGCCAGCAGGTCCTCCGTGCGCTCGATCTCCTTGCGCAGCCCCACTTCGGGCGGCAGGCAGTCGGCGTTTTTCAGAACCTTGTAGGCCAGGCGCAGATCCTCGGGCAGGTGGCTGTCGTCTTCCAGGCGCAGCGGCGCGCCGGCGCCCGGCAGCGCGTCGAAATCGCCGCGCTTCTGGGCTTCGCGGATACGCTCCTCGATGATGCGCTCGAATCCGTGGATCATGATGGGGGTTCCTGCATGCGGGCCTCACAGTTACCGGATCCGCGGCGGTTTGTAAATAAAAAAGGGGGCGGGGACGGCCGGCGGACGGCGGCGGCGCGAAAAAAAAGCCGCAACCCATCGGGGCTGCGGCGGATCGGTAGACGTGGTGGCGATGCAGGGATTTGAACCCCGGACACTGCGGATATGAGCCGCATGCTCTGACCAGCTGAGCTACATCGCCAGCATCGGCCATATTGCGTTAGGCCGGCGCTTTTGTCAACAGGAAACGACGGCCGATGCCGGCGGACGGCCCTATTTGAGCGACCCGGCCACCTCCACGCTGTACTCGTCCAGGTTGGCCGGAAGATTGCTGAAAACCACCATGAAGGGAACGACCCCTCCCGGCTGGATGTTCGCATTCGAATTGTTCGTGCCGGTCTTGGCCGTGAACCGGTTGTTGATGGCGATGAGGTCGAGGGTCGCGAGCTCCTCCGGGGAAAGCAGGTTGCCCGCATAGACCGAAGCCGTCTTGGCGACCGCCTTGTCCTGGGTGTAGAGCTTGGAGGTGACGCGGATCGCGCTGCGCGGGTGGTCGTAGGTGTTGCGAATCTCTCCGCGGACCACGCAAAGCCTTCCGGCGGTGGCGTTTTCGACGAATTCGGCGGAGATCTTTTCGGCGAGCGGGATCATTTTCAGGTTGCCGGCGGGGTCCTCGGGCTCGGCCTTGAAGAGGGTTCCGATGCCCGGAACCTGGATCCCGAGCTCGCTCAGGTACGGGATGCTCACGCCGAAGAACGGCAGGAGCACCAGGGCGGCGAGGCCGAGGACGGCGGCTGCCAGGACGGCGAGCAGCGGCCGGCGCGACCCCGACCGGGCCGGCGCGGCGTCGTAGGCCTCGGGGACAGCCTCCTCGGCGGGGTCCAGGTCGAGGACATTGGTCGCCCCGCCGACGTCGGAGCGGGTGAATTCGTCAGTGGCGAACTCCTCGGTCGCCGGCTGCTCCGCCGGCGGCCGGTCGGAGTGGGCCTGAGCGGCCGCTCCGCCGAAAAGCTCTTCCGGCGGGTGGCCGTCCGCGGTTTCGAATTCGATCTCCATATCGGAGGCTTCCGCGGGGGCCGCGGACTTCTCGGGTTCGTCCTCTTCCTTCAGCAGGGCTTCGATGTCCGCCAGCAGGTCGCGCTGGGTCTGGGATTCTTCTTCGCCGGCGGCGCGCGCGGCCGCAGGGGCCGCCTCGTCTTCCAGCATGAGGTCGAGGTCCGAGATCTCGCTGCCGGCCTCAGCGGGCGGCTTGTCGCCGCTTTCCAGAATGTCGGCCATTCCGGAAAAATCGAGCTCGTCCGCGGCGGGCTCGGCCGCCGCTCCGGCCGTGGCCGAGGCGTCCAGCGAAGCTTCTTCGCTTTCGAGCTCGAAATCGAGGTCGAGCTCCTCCTCGGCATGGCCGCCGGCGGGAGCCTCCGACGCCTCGTTTTCAAGGTCCCGGGTGATGGCCTCCAGGTCCAGCTCCTGCGTTTTTTCCTCGGCAGGGAGGTCTGCGGCGACCTCGGAATTCAACTCCAGTTCGAGATCGACATCTTCGCTCCCGGCGGGGGACTTGGGAGCGCTTCCCGTGGCCCCCTCGAGCATCGCTTCCAGGTCGGAGAGATCAAGCTCATCCACCCCGGGGTCCTTGGCGGCCGTCCGGGCATCGGTCTCCAAATCCACGGCCGGGGCGGCGTCGTCGAGGGCCAGTTCGAGCTCGGCCGGGACCGCATCGCCCGGGGGATCCTCCGCATCCGATGTCTCCGTGGTCTCGACGGCCTCCGCCAGGGCGGCATCGGGTGCCGCTCCGCCGGCGGCCCCGTTGTCTTCGAGTGCAAGGGCGTCAAGATCGAGATCCAATTCGAGCTGGTCGTCAGCGGCGGCCGCGACGGGCTCCGGCTCGGGCGCCGGCCCGCCGTCCGAGTCCAGCTCGGCCAAATTGAGCTCGAGCTCGTCGGCAAGCGGCGATTCCGCTTCGAGAGGAAGCTCCGCGGCCGCCGCCGCTTCCGGCTCGAAGTCGATCTCCGCGGTCAGGGCCGACAGCGCCTCTTCCGCCGGCAGGCCGCCGGCGGGGGGCGGCTCCTGGTCGGCGGGCGGCAGATCCTCGGCAGCCAAGTCGGCGTTCAGGGAAAGCTGCAGGTCCTCCGGCAGGGTCACGGTGGCGAGGAGGTCCTGCGCGGTGATATCGTCGCCGGCGGCCGGCATGGAGCTCGACAAATCGCCCTCGAGCGCGGCCCCCTCCTCCGGAAACAGGGCGTCGCCCTTCAGGGCGAGATCGTCGGCCCCGGCCGCTGCCCTTTCCGTGGACCCGGCCGGCAGCTCATCGGTCAGGTTGATGGTCTCGGTCACTTCGCCGTCCACCGGCGGAGGATAGGCGACGAACACGTGCTGGCAGACCTTGCAGCGCACCCGAGACCCGCTGGGCTTGAGCCGGTGCTCGTCGAGATGGAATTTTTTCTCACATCCTTCGCAGGTGACAATCATGGCGGTCTCCACGGATCATGGTTGGAGTTGGAAGATCCCGCTGAGATACCGGTAGTCCTCGGCGTAATCCAGGCCGTAGCCGACCAGGAAGCCCTTCTCGCAGGTGTGCCCGGCATACTCGATCGGCACCTGCGCTTGGCGGCGCTCGCGCTTGTCGATCAGCGCGCAGAGCTTGAGGCTCCGCGGGGCGAGGGATCTCAGGTGGTCCAGGATGCGCACCACCGTGAGGCCGGTATCGACGATATCCTCCACCAGCAGGACATCCCGGCCGCGGATATCGATTCCGATCGGCTTGAGCAGCTCCACCTTGCCGGAGGAGCGGGTCGCGCCGCCGTAGCTCGCGGCCTGGAGAAAATCGATTTGCGCCGGCACGGTGAGCTGCCGGACGAGGTCGGCCAGAAAAATGAAAGCGCCTTTGAGAACTGCCACGAGTACGAGGTCACGGCCCTGGTAATCCGCTGAGATCTGCGCACCTAGTTGTTCGACTTTCAGCGCGATCTCGGCGGCTGAAAGCACCGGCATCAATTGCGGCATAGTGTCGGGCGCCCGAATGGAGGCGAGAGGTGGCAAGACGCGACCGCCCCGTTTATCGAATTATATAGATAACTTTATCTCGAAACGGGATCAAAGTCAAATTTGGCGGCGCCGTGGAAACCCGGCCCCACGGGGGATCGGCGAGGGTCGGCGGGGTCAGAGCCCGGCATCGGCGAGCTTCTGGGCGAGCTCGGCCTGCTCCGGCGTCAGGTGCTTGGGGACCTGGATGTGGATGTGCACGAAAAGGTCGCCCCGGCGGCTGCCCTTCATGCTCGGCAGCCCGTGGCCGGCGAGGCGCATGCGCGTTGCGCTGCGGGTTCCGGGAGGCACTTTGAGATTGAGCTGCTTTCCGTCCAGCGTGGGCACCGCGAGTGTGGTGCCCAGCAGGGCTTCCGAGATCTTGATCTCGCGGTGCGTGATCAAGTCCTGGTCCTGCACGCTGAAGACCGGGTCCTCGATGAGCGTCGCCTGGATGTAGAGATCGCCGCGCGGCCCGCCGAAGGCGCCGGGGTTCCCCTTGCCCTCGAGGCGCAGCTTCTTTCCCGCCGTCATGCCCTTCGGGATCTTGACGGTGATTTGCTCCGGCACCCCCTGGGGGCCCTGGAGGCTCACGGTCTTCGTCGTCCCGAAGGCCGCCTCCCGCAGCGTGAGCGGCATCTCGTAGACGAGGTCGGCCCCCCGGGCGGCCTGAGGCTGGCGGGCGTGGCCGCCGCCGAAGGGCGAGCCGGTGCGGTAGGAAAACCGCGTCCCGCCCCCCTGGCCGCCGAAGATATCGCCGCCGAAGCCGAATTCGCGCAGGATGTCGTTGATGTTGAAGCCCCTGAAAATATCCTCCTGGGAGAACTTCTGCCGGAACCCTTCCGAGCCGAACGTGTCGTACTCGCGGCGCTTCTCCTTGTCGCTCAACACGGCGTAGGCCTCGCTGATCTTCTTGAAGCGGTCCTCGGCCGTCTTGTCGCCCCGGGCATGGTCCGGGTGGTACTTCATGGCGAGCTTGCGGTAGGCCTTCTTGATTTCGGCCTCGGTCGCCGAGCGGCTGACGCCCAGTATCTTGTAGTAATCTTCCGCCATAATCGTTATTCCTGGTTATTTCAATTAGTTCTCAACGGTAGAAAATAACCGGTCGCCCGCTGCCTGTCAAGCGCCAATCCCGGCCCGAGCCTCTCCGCCGCGGGCCCTCAGCGCCACCATGAGCGCCGAGATGGCGGCGGGCGTCATGCCGTCCACGCGGGCGGCCTGTCCGAGGGATGCCGGCTGCACCTGGGCGAGCTTCTGCCGGAGCTCGTGCGACAGCCCGTGGACGGCGGCGAAGTTGAAGCCGCTCGGAATGCGGACCTGCTCCAGGTTGCGGAAGCGCTCGATCTCGCGGTTCTGCCTTTCGATGTAGCCTTCGTACTTGATTTCGATCTCCACCTGCGCGCCGACGCGCGGGTCGACGGGCTCCGGCGCCGGGGCGAGCGCCTGGACGGCCGCGTAGTCGAGCTCCGCCCGCTTGAGGAGCTGCTCCAGGTGGACGCCCTGGGAGATCGGCGGGGACCCCCGGCTTGCGAGGTAGCGGTTGGCGGCCGCGCTCGGGCGGACCACCGCTGCCTTGACGCGGCGGATTTCAGAGGCGATCTTTCCCCGGCGCTCCCGGATCTCGCTGGCGACCTGCTCGGGGATCAAGCCGAGTTCCCGCCCGATCTCCGTCAGGCGCAGATCGGCGTTGTCCTCCCGGAGCACCAGGCGGTACTCCGCCCGCGAGGTGAACATCCGGTAGGGCTCGCGCGTGCCGCGCGTGACGAGGTCGTCGACCATGACCGCCATGTAGGCCTGCGAGCGGTCCAGGAGAAAGGGCGGCCGGCCCTGCACGCGGCAGGCGGCGTTGATCCCCGCCCACAGCCCTTGGGCCGCGGCCTCCTCGTATCCGGAGGTGCCGTTGATCTGCCCGGCCAGGAAGAGTCCGGAGACCCGCTTGGACTCGAGCGTGCTGCGGAGCTGGAGCGGGTTGACGTAGTCATATTCGATCGCGTAGGCCGGGCGCATGATCTCGGCGGCTTCGAGCCCGTCGATCGCGCGGACGAGCTCGATCTGCACCTCGAGCGGCAGGCTGTTGCCGAGACCGCTCGCGTAGATCTCCTCGGTGTCGATCCCCTCGGGCTCGAGGATGATCTGGTGGCGCTCGCGCTCCGGGAACTTGACGATCTTGTCCTCGAAGGAAGGGCAGTAGCGCGCGGAGGTCCCGGTGATCCGGCCGCCGTAGAGCGCGGAGCGGTGGAGGTTGCGGCGCAGGATCGCGTGCGCCCGGGCGTTGGTGTGGCCGATGTGGCTGGCGACCTGCGGCAGGCGCGGGCCTCCGCCCCGGAATGAAAACGGGACCGGCGCGG
Organism: uncultured Desulfatibacillum sp.; assembly: GCA_964573635.1. Lineage (GTDB taxonomy): Bacteria > Desulfobacterota > Desulfobacteria > Desulfobacterales > SpSt-501 > SpSt-501. The sequence continues at coordinate 10,420 of CAZNKG010000034.1, forward strand.
GGTCTCCGGGATGCGCGGTGAACTTCGAGAAGTCGATGCTCGAGCGCTTCAGGCGCGGCGGGGTCCCGGTTTTGAGCCGGCCGAGCTCGAAGCCGATCTCCCGCAGCTGGCCGGCAAGCGCCTCGGCGGCGAATTCGCCGGCGCGGCCGGCGGGGATCGCGCGGAACCCGATGTGCACCCGGCCGCCGAGGAAGGTGCCGGTCGCCAGCACCACCGCCCCGGCCGCGTAGCGGAACCCGGTGTGGTCCTCGACCCCGACCACCCGGCCCGCTTCCAGGAGCAGCCGCTCGACCAGGGCCTGCTTGAGGTCGAGCCCCGGCTGCGCCTCGACCACCCGCTTCATCGCGATGTGATACCGCTGCTTGTCGTTCTGGGTGCGCGAGGAGTGCACCGCGGCGCCCTTGCGGGTGTTCAGCGTGCGGAACTGGATGGCCGTCTGGTCGGTGATGCGGGCCATCTCCCCGCCGAGCGCATCGATCTCCTTGACGAGCTGCCCCTTGGCCATCCCCCCGATCGACGGGCTGCAGGGCATGGCGGCGAGCTTGTCCAGGTCGATGGCGAGCAGGAGCACCCGGCAGCCCATGCGCGCGGCGGCGAGCGCGGCCTCGCAGCCGGCATGGCCGGCGCCGACCACGATCACGTCATAAGTCGCAGCGGAGGCAGTCATTCGCGGAAGATGGTCGTCCGCCCGAGGCAAACCGCGGGGCCTGCGTTTGCGGCGGCGGGGGGAAACGTGGTAGATTTCCGGCGATTATAGGCGAAGCCGCCGGGGGCGGTCAAGCGATCATGGTCAACCGATACCGCGACCTCAACTCCTACCTGCGAGGCATCTTCGGCTGCCGCGTGCAGAAGATCCCCCTCGACGCCGGCCTGACCTGCCCGAACCGCGACGGCCGCCGGGGGGCTTCCGGATGCATCTACTGCAACGCCCGCGGATCGGGCACCGGGGCCCACGCCCGCGGGCTGTCGATCACCGCGCAGCTCGAGCAGGGCAAGCAGGCGCTTGCGGCGCGCTACCGGGCCCGAAAATTCATCGCCTATTTCCAGTCGTTTTCCAATACCTACGCCCCGCCCGAGCGCCTCCGCTCCCTTTACGAGGAGGCCCTGGCCGTCGACGGGGTGGTCGGGCTCGCCATCGGCACGCGCCCGGACTGCCTCCCCGAGCCGGTGCTCGAGCTCCTCGCGGAGATGAACGCCCGCCGGCCCGTCTGGCTCGAGCTGGGTCTGCAGTCGGCCCGAGACGCGACCCTGAAGCGCATCGGCCGCGGGCACGACGCCGCCTGCTTCCTGAACGCGGCGGCGGCCGCCCGGCGCGTGGGCCTGAAGGTCTGCGCCCACGTGATTTTGGGCCTTCCGGGCGAAACCCCCGCGGACATGCGGTTCACCGCGGACACCCTCGCAGCGGCCGGCATCGACGGCCTCAAGCTGCACGCGCTCTACGTCGTCAAGGGGGCGCCCCTCGAAGCCCTCTACCGCGACGGCGCCTACCGCTGCCTCACGCCGTCCGAGTACGTCGCGGCGGTGTGCGACTTCCTGGAGCGCACGCCCGCCGCCGTGGTCGTCCAGCGCCTCACCGGCGACCCGCACCCGGAGGAACTCGTCGCCCCGGCGTGGTGCCGCGACAAGGCGGCGACGCTTGCCGGCATCCGCGCCGAGCTCGAGCGCCGCGACACCTGGCAGGGGCGGCTCGCCGGGACACCCCGGCTTCCTTGAATTTCCCGCGGCAGCATCCTATAGTGGCCGCCGCCGAATCGCGGGGCCCGGCGCCCGCGGCCGCCTGCAACGGGAGCGCGTCATGACGAACGATCCGGAACCGACCCCCTCCAGCCGCGAGGAGTTCGACCTCTCCTTCAAGGTGTTCCACGAGCTGATGGCCCGGAAGGTGACGGACATCCTGCTCGTCAGCAACCCCTACGACGCCTTCATCATGGAGGAGGAGGGGCGGCTGGCGGAGCGCATCATCCACGAATACCGGGGGCTGAATCTCTCCCGGCCGCCCATGCTCACCTGGGTGTCGACGGCCGCCGAGGCGCTCGCGGCCCTGACGCGCAAGAAATTCGACCTGGTGATCACCATGCCGCTCGTCGACGACACCGACGCCGGCGAGCTCGGCCGGGAGATCAAGCGGGCGCACCCGGATCTGCCGGTGTTTCTTCTGGTGCACAAAACCGGCCAGCACGTCCTCGACCAGCAGCCGGCCGACCGCAGCTCGATCGACCGCATCTACGTCTGGCAGGGCAACTCCGACCTGCTGCTCGCCCTGATCAAGAACCTGGAAGACCGGATGAACGTGGCCTTCGACACCGAGCGCGCCAAGGTGCGGGTGCTGATCGTGGTCGAGGATTCCGCGCTGCACTACTCCTCGCTCCTGCCGATGCTCTACAAGGAGATCGTCACCCAGACGCAGGCGGTGATGGAGGAGTCCTTGAACGACGAGCACCGCATCTTCCGCATGCGCGCCCGGCCGAAGATCCTGCTCGCCGAGACCTACGAGGAGGCGCTCGCACTCTACCGCCGCTACCGGCCCTACCTGCTCGGCTTGATCGCGGACGTGCGCTTCCCGCGGGCGGGGCGGCTCGATGAGAACGCCGGCTTCGAGCTGCTCGGCACGATCCGCGCCGAAAACCCGGACCTGCCGCTTCTCAACCTGAGCTCCGACGAAGCGAACCGCGCCCGCGCCGAAAGCATCCCGGCGGTTTTCGCCCACAAGAATTCGCCCGCCCTGAACGCCGAGATCCACGCCTTCTTCATCCAGCATCTCGGCTTCGGGGACTTCGTCTTCAAAACGCCCGAGGGCGTGGAGATCGCCCGGGCGCCCGACCTGCGGGCGATGGAGAAGCTGCTGCCCGGAATCCCGGACGCCTCGGTCGAATACCATGCCCAGCGCAACCACTTCTCCACCTGGTTCATGGCGCGCTCGGAAATCATGCTGGCCGCGCGTCTCAAGCCGGTCAAGGTCAGCGATTTCCCCGACACGGCGGCGCTGAAAAGGCACTTGGTGCAAAGCATCGCCGAACGCCGCAAGGGCCGCCAGAAGGGGGTCATCACGGCCATGTCGGCCGAGCGCTACGATCTCGACGCCGACTTCATCAAAATCGGGCGCGGCTCGCTCGGCGGCAAGGCCCGCGGCCTCGCCTTCGCCTCCAAGCTGCTGCGCGAGCACCCCGAGCTGCAGGGGAAGTACCCGGGGATCGACATCCGCATCCCCAAGACGGTGACCATCAGCACCGAAGGCTTCGACGCCTTCCTCGCCGCAAACGACCTGAAAGCCTTCGCGACGCGCCCGGCGGCGGACGCCGAGGTCGCCGCCGCCTTCCTCGCCGCGCGGCTGCCGGAGTGGCTCGTGCGCGACCTGCGGGTGGTGGTCGAGAACACGCACTGCCCGCTCGCCGTGCGCTCGTCGAGCCTGCTCGAGGACGCCCAGTTCCAGCCGTTTGCGGGCATCTACCGCACCGTCATGCTGCCGAACAACCACCCGGACCCGCGGAAGCGGCTCGAGCGCCTGTGCCTGGCGGTCAAGCTCGTCTACGCCTCCACCTACTTCGAAAGCCCCAAGTCCTTCGCCCGGAGCACCACCCACCGCATCGAGGAGGAGAAGATGGCCGTCGCCGTTCAGCACCTGACCGGCGAGGCCGTCGGCGACCATTACTACCCGGCCGTCTCGGGCGTGGTGCAGTCCTACAACTACTACCCCATCGGCCACCTGAAGCCCGAGGAGGGCATCGCCCACATCGCGCTCGGGCTCGGCAAGACGGTGGTGGAGGGCGGTACGGCGGTGCGCTTCTCGCCGCGGCACCCCCAGTTCCTGCCGCAGTTCTCCAGCGTGGACGACATCCTCAAGAACTCGCAGAGGTTTTTCTACGCGCTCAAGCTTTCGGACTTCCCGGAAAACCTGAGCGTCGGCGACGACCCCACGCTGGCGCGCCTCGCGGTGGACGACTTCCTCGACGCCCCCGCGGTGCGGCTGCTGGCGAGCACCTATTTCCCCCAGGAGCACCGCATCCGCGACGGGTTCCTGTCCGGAGGCTACCCGGTGGTCACCTTCTCCGGACTGCTGAAATACAAGTCGCTGCCGCTCTCCGACCTCCTGGCGGACCTGCTCGACCTCGGCCGCCGGGGGATGGGCTGCCCGGTGGAGATCGAATTCGCCGTCAACCTCGCCTCCGGGCGCAAACCCGGCTTCGACCTGCTGCAGATCCGGCCGATGGCCGTCGCCCGGCAGCGCCAGAGCGTCGAGATCTCCGCCGAGGAGATCGCGCGCGCCGTCTGCTATTCGACCATGGCTCTCGGCAACGGGGTGGTGAACGACATCGCCGACATCGTCTTCGTCGACCTGGAGGCTTTCGACACCGCGCGCATGGTGGAGATCGCCGGCGAGGTGGGGCAGATCAATCGGCGCCTGGCGGCCGCTCAGCGGCGGTATCTCCTCATCGGACCCGGCCGATGGGGATCCGCCGACCGGTGGCTCGGCATCCCGGTCAAATGGAACGACATCTCGGGGGTGGGGGCCATCATCGAGGCCGCCACCGCGGCGCTCAAAGCCGACCCCTCCCAGGGGTCGCACTTCTTCCACAACATCACGTCGCTCGGCATCAGCTACATGACGGTGTCCGACGCGGGCGGGGACGTCATCGACTGGGGGTGGCTGAAATCGCAGCCCGTGGAGACCGCCACCCCCCACTTGAAACACCTGAGGCTCGCGCGCCCGCTCACGATCAAGATCGACGGGCGCCGAACGCGGGCGGTCATCCTGGCCTGACAGGCTTGCGGCGCGGAAGCGAGTGCGTCAGCGCGCCTTCTTGAGATAGGCCTGGGCGTCCTCGTCGCCCAACTGGGCGGCCTTGCGAAAATCCTGCATGGCCTTTTCCCGGTCGCCGCTCAGCAGATAAACCCGGCCCCGGCCGTAGTAGTAGAGGCCGTTTCCCGGCTCGAGCTCGAGCGCGCGGTCGATGCTCGCGATCCCCTGGGCGTACATCCCGAGCTGGCCGTAGGAGACCCCGCGCGAGAAATGGGCGCCGCTGTGCCGCGGATCGAGGGCGATGGCTCGCCCGAAATGGGAGACGGCGGCTTTGTTGTTGCCGTAGGTCGAACAGAGGGCCCCGCGCTGAAACCAATAGACGGCGCTGTGGGGCTCTCCGGCGACGCCGGACGCCCCCCGGGCCTTGGACCCGGCATCGCCCGCCGCCGCGGCCGGGAGCAGCAGGACGCCGAGCAGCAGCCCGGCCAGCACCCCGGCCCTCTTGCCACCGAACATCGATCTCCTCATCATCGAAACATCCTCTCTATTGAAGGTGTCGTCGGCAATGTGGTACATGGTATCGGCAGAGGCGCCGAAAAACTTGAGCCGGAGGGTTCCGCGCCCGCTGCCCGCACCCTCCCAACCCCCTGCACGCACGGGCCGCCATGGGAAGGACCGCCGAAAAAGACATCGTGCTGATTTATTTCGAGGACAAGCCGCTCACCTTCGCGCGGATCGAGGAGATCGCCGCGGATTACAAGCCCGGCTGGTTCCATGTCAGGCTCCTGATGCTCCAGGTGCCGGTCCAGGTGGTCACCTGGATCCTGCGCGACGCCTACATCGACGGGGCCGAGTTCACCATGAACGGCAAGCGCATCCGCCTGGAGCGCGTCGACGCGGCGAAGGCGGCGGCGGGAGCGGCCGCCCCGGAACCCCCCGCACCGCCGCCTTCCCGGGAGCCGGCCGCCCCGGCCAAGGTCATCTCGCTCACGGAGATCAAGAAAGGGAAATAACCCCCGCCGCACCCTCCGGGGAGCCGCCGATGCAGATCGTTCTCTCGGCTTCGCGCCGCACGGACATCCCGGCCTTTTACATGCCCTGGTTCATGCGCAGCATCGCCCGGGGGGCTTTCGAGGTGCTGCACCCGTTCCGCCGCGAGGCGCTTAGCGTCGCGGTGTCGAGCCGGGCGGTGCACTCGATCGTCTTCTGGTCCAAGGACTTCGGCCCCTTCCTGCGCGACGGCTGCGGCGAGCGGCTCGAGCGGCTGGGCTATCACCTCTATTTCCAGTTCACCGTGAACTCGGAAATCCCGCTGCTCGAGCCGAACGTCCCGCCCCTCGGCGAGCGGCTGCGGCAGCTGGGCGAGCTGTGCGCCCGCTTCGGACCCCGCGCGGTGAGCTGGCGCTTCGACCCGATCTGCCACTTCCGGCTGGACGGCGGCGGGCTCCGCGACAATCTCTCCGACTTTCCGCGCATCGCCGACGCCGCCGCGCGTGCCGGAGCGGCCGGATGCACGGTGAGCTTCATGGACGCCTACCCCAAAATCGCGCGGCGCCTGCGCCGTCGCCTTCCCGGCCTCGCCTTCCTCGACCCCGGACCGGAAGCGCAGCGGGGGATCCTGCTCGCGCTCGAGCGCGAGCTCGCCGCACGCGGGATGCGCCTCGCCACCTGCTGCGAAAGCGCGCTGCTCGAGGGGCTTCCATCCCGCTCGACGATCGAGGCCGGGGCCTGCATCCCGGGCGGGCTTCTGATGGAGCTCTACGGCGGGAGAATTTCCCTGCGGCGCGACCCCGGACAGCGCCGCCGGGCGGGCTGCGGCTGCCGGGTCTCGGTCGACATCGGCAGCTACGGCCGGCACCCCTGCCGCCACGGCTGCCTTTACTGCTATGCCAACCCCGGCGGCGGCGCATGAGCGTTGATCCCCCCATGGCCCGGCAGCCTTTCCGGATCGGTCGGCTCGCCCTGGATGCCCCGCTGGTGCTCGCCCCGATGGCCGGCATCACCGATCTGCCCTTCCGCATCCTCGCCCGCGAGGCGGGCTGCGGGCTGGTCGTGACCGAAATGGTGAGCGCCGACGGACTGGTCCACGCGGCGGAGAGAACGCGGGGGCTCCTGCGCAGCGCGGCGGCGGAGCGTCCGCTCGCCGTGCAGCTCTTCGGCGCCGACCCCGCGGTGATGGCCGCGGCGGCGGCCATCGCGGTCGAGGCCTGCGGGGCGGACGCGCTCGACATCAACTTCGGCTGCGCCGTGCGCAAGGTCGTCAAGACCGGATCGGGGGCGGCCCTGATGCGCGACCCGGCCGGCGCCCGCCGGCTGCTCCGCGCGGTGCGCGACGCCGTGCGCGTGCCGCTCACGATCAAGATCCGCACCGGCTGGGAACGCTCGGGATCGCAGGCGCTCGCGATCGGCGCGATCGCCCAGGATTGCGGAGTGGATGCGGTCGCCATCCACGCGCGCACGGCGGGCCAGAAATTCAGCGGCCGCGCGGACCGCGCCGTCATCGCCGCCTTGAAGCGCCGGCTCGCCATCCCGGTGATCGGAAACGGCGACGTCTTCGCGGCGCAGGACGCGTTGTCGATGATGCGCGAAACGGGCTGCGATGCGGTGATGATCGGCCGCGGGGCGGTGGGCAATCCGTTGATCTTCGCCCAGGCGAAGGCGCTCATGGCCGGCCGCGGGGCCGCGCCCCCGGAAATCGACGGGCGCCTCGACCTCATGCGCCGCTACCTAAAGCTCTCCATGGACCACGGCGGGGGCGAAAATGCCTTCCGGCGCCTGCGCCACCGCCTGGGGTGGTTCGCCAAGGGGATTCCCCGAAGCGCCGCCTTCAGGCAGCGCCTCGGCGACGCGGCCACCGCCGCGCAGGCGGTGGAGCTGATCGAGGACTTTCGCGAGGCGGTCCGCGGCCGGGAGGGGGATCGACCGCCTAGCGGCTGATGCGCACGGTTCCGCCGGCAGCGGAGGGGCCGGGCTCCCGGAGCACGGCCTGCGCCTCATCGGCGGCGGCCGAGATGATCTCGGCCGTCCCGATCTTCGGCCCGGGCAGGATGTAGCGCAGCCCCTCCTTGCTTTCGAGGAGCCGGCCCGCCGCGAAGACATCGACGAGCCGGCCGGGAGCCAGTCCGGCGCGCGTGCCGGCCGAGATGGTCAGGCGCCCCCCATCGGCGGCGACCACGAAGCCGGTCCAGGGCTGTTCGCGCAGCACGGTGCAGAGGCGCTGGGCGGCCTTGAGGTGAATCGCGGCGAGCGGCCCCTTGAGGCTGTCGAGGTCCAGCCGCCCGCCCGCCTGGAGCTCTTGATAGACCGTCTCCGCGAGCGGCATCTCCTGCCAGATGGTCTCGTCCAGAATCTTGGCCGCGGTATCGGCGTCGAAGGCCTCGACGCGCACGGTGACCCGGGCCGCGTAGCGCGTGTCCTTCCACAGCCAGAAGCCGGTCTTCTCCTCCGCGTGGCGGACGTCGCTCAGGCTGCCGAAGACGAAGAAGCCGACCCCCTGCCGGCGCCCGAGAAGGGCGAGGGCATGGCCGTCGATCGCCCCCCCCGGAACACGGGGCGGCGATTTCAGGCGCCCGGCGGCGGCAAGGTCGGTCTGCACGCCGCGGCAATCCTTTTCGAGGGCGACGGCGATCATGGACTCGAACAGCGCGCCGTAGCCGGCGGGGAGGTTGGCCGCGGCCGGCGCAAGGCCGATGACGGCCACGTTGCGCAGCATCCCCGCCGATCCGGGGTCGGACCGGCGGACGACCGCCGGCGAGCCCTGTGTCACCGCCTTGGCCGCCTCCCTGACGGAGGCGCAGCCGCTGAGGGCGAGCGCCGCCATGAGACAGGCGGCCGCCGTTTTGCAACCGGGGAGGTTCATGCGAGACTCCAGCGCTGCATTGCGGACCAATTAAAGAAGCACGGGCACCCTGCCCGCCGGCCCGGCGGGCCTTCGCAAACCTGGTTTCCTTACGAGATCCGCCCGCGAAAGTCAACGCGGGCGTTGACAGCCCTGGGGCTTTCTGTTAGCGCTGGAACCCGCAACGAAGCGCCGGAGGGGGGAGAGCGGAAATGGGATCCCTGGATGAGAACATCCTCAAGGCCGCCAAGGAGATCGTCGTGAAGTTCATCGAATGCGGCCGGCTTTCGCCGAGCGGCTTCACCGAGGCGTTTCAGAATATCTATAAGACCGTCGCCGACACGGTGCGCGACGCCGAAAAAAGCGCCCCCCGGCCGCCGGTTTCGAAGAAATAGCCCGTCCCCGGAGCCTCCCCGGGCTCAACCGTGGGCCTCGGCCCAGTTGACCCCCCAGGCCGCGTTCACCGTGAGCGGCACCCTCAGATCCCAGACCCCCTGCATCGTCCCGGTCACCAGCTGTGCCACCTCGGCCTCCTCCTCCGGCGGGACCTCGAAGACGAGCTCGTCGTGCACGGTGAGCAGCATCGCGGCCTTGAGCCGCCGGGCGCCGAGGGCCTCGTCGATGCGGATCATGGCGACCTTGATCAGGTCGGCCGCCGATCCCTGGATGGGGGTGTTGATCGCCGTGCGCTCGGCCGCCTGCCGAACCGCCGGGTTGGCGCTGCCGATGTCCGGCAGGTGCCGGATGCGGCCGAGCAGCGTGCTGGTCCGCCGGGTGCGGTGCGCCTCGGCGATCGTCCGGTCCATGAACCGTTTGACCCCGGGGTAGCGTTCGAAGTAGCTGTCGATGTAGACCTTGGCGACCTTCTGCCCGATCTCGAGCTGCCGGGAGAGGCCGAAGGGGCTCATGCCGTAGATGATCCCGAAATTGATGGCCTTCGCCTGGCGCCGCAGCTCGGGGGTGACGCGCTCGGGGGCCACCTGGAAGACCTCGGCGGCCGTGCGGGTGTGGATGTCCTCGCCGTCCAGGAAGGCCCGGATCAGCCGCTCATCCTCGGAGCAGTGCGCGAGCAGGCGCAGCTCGATCTGCGAGTAGTCGCAGGAGAGCAGGCGCCAGCCGGGCTGCGGGACGAAGGCCCGGCGGATCTCGAGGCCCTCCGGGGTGCGGATGGGGATGTTCTGCAGGTTGGGGTCCGAGCTGGAAAGGCGGCCCGTCGCGGTCACGGTCTGGTTGTAGGAGGTGTGGATCCGCCCGGTTTCGGGGTGGACGAGGTCGATCAGGGCGTCGGCATAGGTCGACTTCAGCTTGGCGAGCGTGCGCTGCTGGAGGACGAGCGCCGGGAGCGGGTGCATCTTGGCGAGCGCCGTCAGCACGTCGACGTCGGTCGAATAGGCGGTCTTTTTCCGGGTCTTCTTCTGGACCGGAAGCCCGGCCTTCTCGAACAGGATGCGCCCGAGCTGCTGGCTGGAGTTGATGTTGAAGCGCTCGCCCGCGAGCGCGTAAATCTCCGCCTCGATCTCCGCCAGCCGCCGCGCGAAGGACCGCGAGAGGTCGCGCAGGCGGCCGGCGTCGACGCACACCCCGCGCATCTCCATGCGCATGAGCACCGGGACGAGCGGCATCTCGACCGTCTCCATGAGGCCCGTCAGCCCGGCCTCGGCCAGGCGGCGGCCGAGGACCGCGTGGGCGAGCCGCGTCACGTCCGCGTCCTCGCAGGCGTAGGGGGTCGCCTCCTCCACGCGCACCTGCGCGAAGGTGGCGACATTGCGGCGCTTGTCCACCAGCTCCTCGAAGGGGATCTTGCGGTAGTCGAGGTAGTCGAGCGCGATCTGGTCCAGGTTGTGGGCGCGCTTGGAGGGGTCGATCAGGTACGAGGCGAGCATCGTGTCGAAGACCACGCCGCCGAGATCGACGCCGTGGCGCTTCAAGACCAGGGCGTCGTACTTGATGTTCTGGCCGACTTTGCGGACGGCCGGGTTTTCGAGCGCCGGCCGCAGCCGCTCGAGGACGACCCGGCGGTCGAGCTGCGCGGGCGCCCCGAGGTAATGGTGGCCGCAGGGGATGTAGACGGCCTGGTCGTCCTCCACGGCGAAGGAAAGCCCCACGAGCTCCGCGCGCATCGGGTCGGTCGAAGTGGTCTCGGTGTCGATGGCGGCGAGGGCGGCGGCCGCGAGCCGGTCGGCCCAGCGGTCGAGCTCCTTTCGGTCGAGAATCGCCCGGTAGTCCTTGCGGCCGAGCTCGCTCTTCCGGGGAAGCGCCTGCTGGAGCTGGCGGAACTCGAGCTTGCGGTAGAGCGCCGCGAGCGCCCCCACGTCGGGGCCGGCCACCGCGAGCGCCTCGGGCGCGAGCTCGAACGGCGCATCGGTGCGGATGGCGGCCAGCCGGCGGCTGAGGAAGGCCTGCTCGCGGTGAAGCCGCAGCTTCTCCTGCAGGCCGCGGCGCTTCAAGCGCTCCAGCCCGGCATAGAGGTTCTCCAGGCTTCCGAATTCGCGGATCAGCTCGAGCGCGGTCTTGGGGCCGACCCCGGGAACCCCGGGGATGTTGTCGACGGCATCGCCGGAGAGCCCCATGACATCGACCATCTGCGGGGGGTCGACGCCGAGCGTCGTGCGCACCGTCTCGAGGTCGGTCGCCTTGTCCTTCATGGGGTCCCAGAGGGTCGCCCGCTCCGTCACGAGCTGGATGAAATCCTTGTCGCCGGTCACCATGACCACCGCCCAGCCCTGCCCTTCCAGGCGGCGGGCGAGTGTGCCGATGAGGTCGTCGGCCTCGTAGCCGGGCATTTCGACGACCGGCAGCCGGAAGGCGGCCGTCACCTCCTTGATATAAGGGATCTGGAGCGCCATCTCCTCGGGCATCGGCGGGCGGTTGGCCTTGTAGGCCGGAAAGAGCTCATGGCGGAAGGTCGGGCCGTGGGCGTCGAAAAACATGACGGCCGCCTGCGGCGTGCGCTCCTCCATGAGCTTGATCAGCATCCGCGTGAAGCCGAAAACGGCGTTCGTCGGCAGGCCGCTCGAATTGGCGAGGCCCTGGATGGCATGATAGGCCCGGTGGATGTACGCCGTGCCGTCGATCAGGTAGGCTGTGGGTGTTCGGGTCATCGTCGCCTTC
>CAZNKG010000034.1:22206-32610 GCA_964573635.1 uncultured Desulfatibacillum sp.
CCGCCGGCGATTGACAGGCCGCGGGCCTCGTATTAAATTTCCGAGTCGATTGACGGTTCGTTGCCGCCGGGTCGGCCTGGCGGTTCTATACCACCGCCGGGGAGCATCGGCAACCGCCGCGGACCGGGAACCGCACCGCGGCCGGCGCCGAAGGTGGACATGGCGCCCATGACGAGAAAGCCCGACGCGAGCGGTTCCGCAGCCGGCCGGCGGCGTCGGCCGGTGCGCGAATGGATCTGCCATTGCTGCGGAAAAACGCTTCCCTTCTGCTGGAGCTGCCGCTGCGGTTTCATGATCTGCCAGGAGTGCATGCAGGCGAACATTTGGGGAATGTCCTGCAACGCCATCACGTGGGTCTGCCCCGACTGCGGCGGGCAGAACGGCTTCGGCAACCAGTAGCGCGGGGATGAGCCGTTCATGACCGAGAAGATCATTGCCATCGAAGAGCAGCCGGGGCCGTTCCAGCTCATGCTGCAGCATGTCCTGCGCATGGTTCCGGACCGCGACCGCGGCGATGTCCACCTCCAGCGCCTGCTCGCGTTCCGCCTGCGCCTGGACGGAGAGGCCGCGCTGCGCGAATTCCTCATGAAAAAGATCCGGCAGGCCGTCCAGTGCGGCCACACCGGAAGCCTCTACGATTTCATCAAGAACGACCTTACGGAGGGGGCGTGCCCGCCGAAGGACGAGGCGGACACCTCCTCCCCGGCCTGACCGCCGGGCGCGCCGCCCGAAACCGCCTTTCCGCGGAGCTCCTCAGCCGATGCACTACGAGGGCATGATCATCCGGCCGCCGAGCGAGGCCGACAGCATCCTGCTGCAGGTCACGGTCGGCTGCTCGCGCAACAAGTGCACCTTCTGCGGCACCTACCGCGGCGAGCGTTTCCGCATCAAGTCCGACGAGATCATTTTCGCCGACATCGCCTTCGCCGCCGAGTACTGCCGCCGCCAGCGCCGCGTCTTCCTGTGCGACGGCGACGCGCTGATCATCCCCCAGGAGCGGCTGCTGCGGATTCTCGCGGCGATCCGCACCCAGCTGCCGTGGGTCACCCGGGTGGGGGCCTACGCCAATGCCAAGAGCCTCAAGCTGAAGACGCCCGCCGAGCTCGAGGAGCTGAACGGCCGCGGCCTGGGGATTCTCTATTTCGGCCTGGAGACCGGCGACGACGTTACGCTGCAGCGCATCAACAAGGGCGCCGACTCGCAGACGATGATCGCGATGGGCCGCAAGGCCAAGGCGGCGGGCTTCAAGCTTTCCGTGACGGTGCTGCTCGGCATCGCCGGCCGGGAGCGTTCGGACGTTCACGCCCGCGAGACCGGACGCGTGCTCACGGCGATCGACCCGGACTACGTCGGGGCGCTCAGCCTGATGCTCATTCCCGGGACCCCGCTCTACGACGACTGGCGGCGCGGCGACTTCGTCCTGATCGAGCCGGTGGAAATGCTCGCCGAGCTGCGCCGCATGCTGGCCGAAACGCGGCTGTCCCGGGGTCTGTTCCACGCCAACCACGCCTCGAATTATCTGCCGATCAAGGCCCGCCTGCCCCGGGACAAGGATGCGGTGCTCGCGCTGATCGACCGCGCCCTGGCCGGCGAAGTGGCGCTCAAACCCGAGTCGCTGCGCGCCCTGTGACCGAAAGGCCGGGACGGCGCCGCGCCTCGCACCCACCAAGGAGACGGCATGGACTTCAAACTGCTCTTGACGACCTTCGGGCTGGTGTTCCTCGCGGAATTGGGGGATAAGACCCAGCTCGCCACCTTCTGCTTCTCGGCCGACTGCGACTCCCGGCTCTCCGTCTTCCTGGGGTCGGCCGGGGCGCTGGTCTTGAGCTCCCTCATCGCCGTGCTGCTCGGCTCCGCCATCAGCCGCTTCGTCTCGCCGACGGCCATCAAGGTCGGCGCCGGGATCTTTTTCCTCCTCGTCGGAGGCTGGACCCTGTACACCGCCGCGCGGGCCTGAACCGGCCGTCCGGGCCGGACGGCTTCGACCGCCGCGCACATCCCGCAGAGGAAGGCGCGATGAGATCGCTGGGGATCGCTTCGCTCTGTGCCGCCGTGCTCCTGGCGGCGGCCGCATCGCCGGGCTTCGGGCAGCCGCAGGCCCCGGCCCCCGCCCTGGATTTCTCGGCCCTGATCGCGGCCGCCCGCTATCGCGGGCCCCTCGACTTCTGCGGCGAGCCGGTGCCGCTGGAAATCCCGGACGTGCGCGAGCGCCTGGAGCGCGAGATCCTCTCCGCGCTGGCGAACCCCGACCAGGCCATCCTATGGATCAAGCGCGCGCCGGCCTACCTCGCGCCGATCGAAGCGGAGCTGCGCCGGCGGCGCATGCCGACGGACCTTCAATACGTCGCGATCGCCGAGAGCGCCCTGCGCCCCCATGCCGGCTCCCCCAAAGGCGCCATGGGCTTCTGGCAGTTCATCGAACCCACCGGCAAAAAATACGGCCTCCGGGTCGACGCCCAGAAGGACGAGCGCCGCAGCCTGGCGGCGTCGACGGCGGCGGCGCTCGACTATCTCCGGGACCTGCGCCAGCTCTTTGGGTCCTGGACGCTCGCCGTGGCGGCCTACAACATGGGCGAATACGGCCTGCAGAAGGAAATCCGCCGGCAGGAGGTTTCCGATTACTACCAGCTTTACGTATCGCTCGAAACCCAGCGCTATGTCTTCCGCATCCTGACCGCGAAGCTCATCCTGCAAAAGCCCGAAGCCTTCGGGTTCCGGCTGGAGCCGGGCGACCTCTATCCGCCGATCGACGCCGAGCGGGTTTCGCTGTCGCTCGAGCGGGAAGTCCCGCTGCTCGCCGTCGCGCGCGCGGCGGCGACGACCGTCAAAGCGATCAAGGACCTGAATCCCGAAATCCGGGGCTTCGAGCTGGCGGCCGGGGAGCATACCCTGCTCGTCCCCCGCCCGGCGGCGCCGGGGTTCGGTGAACGCTTCGCGCAGCAGGCCGCGCGCATGGAGGCGGAGCGCCGGGAGATCGTGGTCGTCGTCAAGGAGGGGGAGACGCTTTCGCAGATCGCCGAGCGCCACGGGGTGAGTGTGGCGGAGTTGAGGTCCTGGAACCGCCTGGACCTGAAGAAGCCCATCCATCCGGGGATGCGGCTCACCGTGCAGGTCAGGACTTCGTCCGCCCCGGAGTCCGAGCCGTAGCACCCGGCGCCCGGCCGGGGAGCTGGATCCGGCGCCGGTCGGGTTCCGGGTGCCGGCGGTAGAAAATGGCCGTGTGGCCGATCATCCCCGCGAGCGCGCTTTCGGTTTCGCGCGCGATTTGCGCGGCAAGCTGCGCCTTGACCTCGCGGTCCTTTTCGTCGAGGAACCTGACCTTGATCAGCTCGTGCGCGTCGAGCGCCTCGCGGACCGCCGCGATCACCGGCGGGGTGATCCCCCTGTGGCCCACGAAAACCAGCGGCTTGAGGCCGTGGGCGAGGCCCCGGAGATGTTTCGCTTGAAAACCGTCGAGCGGTTGCACGGCGCTGCCTTCCGGAATATATAACCGATAGACCCCGTTGACCGGGTCCTCCCGAAAACCCAAGGAGGTGGACGTGTCCGAGATGCACTACCCGCAGGAAGCCGCATCGCTCGAGCTGCAGGCCTTCCGCCGGCCCCGGGACTTCCGCTCGCTCGCCCGCGGGAGCGTGTCCTTCACCGGCAGCCCCCGCAAACACCCCCACCACCCCGAGAAGATCGTCCTGATCGCCGATCCCTGCAGCGCCAACACCTTCTACTACGAATTCTCCAAGACGGACATCACCTTCGTCGAGGAGATGCCGAGCATCGTCGATACGGAAGGGAACACCATCACCATGCTGAGGATCTGGATCAAGAAGGGCAGCATCGCGGTGCGCAGCACCCCGTTCATCGTGGGGGACACGCGGACCGGCTGAACAGCGCTCGCCGGCGGCGCTTGGCCGGGCACCCGGGCGGCGGGGCGGCCGGGGCCGCTGTCAGAAATTGATGTTCACCCGAAAGGAGACGTCCTCGCCGGTGGTCACGCTGCGGCGGTTCAGGTCCTCGCCGGCCTTGTACTCCACGGTCTGGCTGCGGGTGCCCCAGATCGAGAACATCAACGAATCCGAAATGCGGTAGTTGAGCCCGAGAGAGACGTCCATCGTATCCCAGTCGGGATCGAGCGCGAGCGGTTTGCTGAAAAAGTCATTTTGGTTGTCGGCGCGGGCGGCCATGAAGAGCGCCAGGCTCGAGGAGGGAAGCTTGAGCCAGGTTTCGATCCCCAGTTGTTGAAGGCCGCGGTCCGCCTCGTCGTCCCCCTCCCGGTCCCGGCCGCGGTCCTGGGGCCCGTCGAGGTGCGTCACGCTCGGGATGAGCTTGAGCCATTCGAGCGGTGAAAAGATGGCGGAGAGCTGGAATCCCTTTTCAGGCTCCGCCGGCGCGGGGGAAAGATCCGAGGCGGAGAGCGCCGGCCGGCCGTCATCCATGAGCGCCGCCGGGTGATCGTCGCCGATCGCGTTCAGGAAAAACCCGCTCAAGACCAGTTCGAGCGTATCGCCGATTTCGACTCCGGCATCCAGGAACCCCACGCCGCCGGGCTGGTCCTCGCGGTGCAGCGCGAAGGCGGCCGAATATTGCCGCAGCGCCCAGTCGAGGTCGTCTTCCGGCTCCTCGTCCCCCTCCTCGCCGATATCCAGGCCCCGGACACGCTTGGAAAACATGAAGCGCTTCTTCCAATAGGCCTCGTCGATCCGCGAGATGGTGACGCCCTCCGAACGGGCGGCGTGGAAGAAATAGCCCCCCGAGAGGTACATGCCGACGTGGTTCACCCCCCTGCCCCGGCCGCCGCCGCCGAAGAAAAGAAGGTCCCCGGTTTTCAGGTCGTCCTCCGGGACACTCTGCATGCTGCTCCACCGGCTTTGCTCGGAGGAGCTGCGCGGCAGGTTGATCCCGTATAGATTGGAATAGACTTCACGAATCAAGCCCGAGCAGTCGTAGCCGCCCTGGCCTTCGGCTCCGAACCGGTAGCGCATCCCCAGGAACTTGCTGATCTCGCGCTCGAGGTCGCCCGGCAGATCCTCCCTGATTTCGGCCGCGATGCTTTCCGCCTTTTCGATGGTCTTCTTCGAGTAAAGCGGTTTGGGAGTAATCTTCTTGGAGCTGCGGGTGACGGCCGATTTGTTGACCTTGCCGGGGGCGGTTTTGACGGACGATGGCGCGGTCGCCGCCTTGGCCGGGGACGGGGCTTTGGCCTTGACCGTAGGCTTGACAACCGGTTTGGATTTATCTTGGCTGCCGGCGGCGGGCTTCGCCACCGCGCAGCTGGGAGCTTTCTTGACGGGCGCCGCTTGAACGACGGCGGCTTGCGCGGTGCTGACAAATAGGAAACAGAAAAAGGCGGCCGCCCATACCATCGGGCCGCTTTTCCTTCGGGTCGTTTCGATGCGGATCAGTTCGTCGGGCGATGCGCAGTGAATCGCTTGCAAAACCATCTCCTCGCGCGTGAACCTTATCGTCTCGAACTTGCGCCGCTTATGCCTCGGCGCCTTCCCTCTTCCCCCTCATTCCGTGCCGGTGGTCGAAAAAAGACAAAGCGCCGTGTAGATAGCCCGCCCTCCGGGGTCATGTCAAGCATTTTCACGCCGCCGGCAGATCCGGCGGCGCAAATCAAAAGCAATTAACATGCCACGACCCCATCCCCCCGGCTGCGTGCAGCCGCCGCCGGCCAAACGCCCTCGGCGGATTGCACGAACGTATCCCGCCTGACTTCCCGGGAATTCATCCACTCAGCGGAGCTTGCGGCCGAAGCACCTTACCGCGTCGACCTGCCCGCCCCGTTCGCAGCTCCCCGCCCCACCCGCTGAAAGGGAGATTTCTGGAAGCGGCGCCAGAAAAATATTGACATACCCTTTCAACCGAATTAAAAATATCTGGTTAAGTCGAGCCCGGCCATGCTTGGCCGCTTCGGCGGATTCGACCATCCAAAGATCTTTATCCCCGATAGCTCAATCGGCAGAGCGGGTGGCTGTTAACCACTAGGCTGTAGGTTCGAGTCCTACTCGGGGAGCCAAATTTAATCCGCTGAGCCTCAGCGGTTCTTGTTTGACACCAGACCCCGTGGGGCGATCCCCTCGGGGTCTCGTCGTTTCAGGCTTGTCCACGCCGGCTTACGCCCGCCCGCACATTTACCCTGATTCTCCGTTTCGAAGCCTGCCGTCCGGGGTCCGAAAGCAACCCTGGTGGTTGCGGGCGCTCTCCGAAAATGCCCCCTCCTAATTCCCCCGTTCTGAGGTTTTTCGAGTCGCCTTGCTTAACAGGCCGGCTGAATCCGTGCACCCGCTTCGACGACGGCGGTTTCACCGGCCACAACATGGAGCGGCCCGCCCTCAAGCGGCTTTTGGACGGCATCGAGAGATCAGCGCTTTCCTTTTTCGGAAGGTTCGGTCAGCGTTTTCCAGATATCCTCGACATGAAGCGGATTGAGGATGCGGATGCCCCGGATGTCGAACGACCGCTCGCCGTTATAGAGGACCGTCCCAGGCAGGACCCGCTTGACTCCCAGCGTTTGGAACCATTCGAGTTGTTTGACGAAATCCGCGGAGAAGGTCGCTGCGGACTTGATCTCGACCGGCGTGAGCACCCCTTTTTCCCGGACGAGCAGATCGATCTCGTTGCCGTGGGAGTCCCGGAAGAAATATATCTCCGGCCTGATCCCGCGGTTCAGGGCGTTTTTTACGATGTCGGCGATGACGAGGTTCTCGAAAAGGTTTCCCCGCAGAGGGTCGCGGGAGGCCTGCTCCGCCGTGTGGATGCCGAGCAGAAAGGCGGCAAGCCCCACATCGGTGAAGTATATCTTGGGCGACTTGATCACCCGTTTCTGGACGTTTTCGAAAAACGGGGGCAGTTCGAACACGACATACGAAGCCTTCAGCACCGAGAGCCAGTTTCGGATCGTCGTGGCGGAAGCGCCCACGTCGCCTCCCAGCGAGGCGAGGTTGACGATCTGTCCCACCCGGCCTGCCAGCAGGGTCAGAAACTTCTGAAACAGCGACAGATCGCGCAACTGAATCAAGGCGCGGACATCCCGCTCGACGTAGGTCTGCAGATAGCCGTTGAAAAACCGGCGCGGCTCCAATCCTTCTTCATGAAGCCTGGGGAAAAAGCCGCGACAGATCAAATCGAAGGGGTCAAGGGCCGAATCGTATCGGCGGATTTCGCGAAGGGAAAACGGCCATAGGGCCAGCATGGCCGTCCGGCCCGCCAGCGACTGACTGATCGCCTCATGCAGCTGCGGCTGATGACTGCCGGTCAGGATGAACCGCCCGCGTTTCCTGGTCTTGTCGACCATGCCTTGGATATAGGAAAGCAGAACCGGAAGCCGTTGCACCTCGTCCAGGACGCCGCCGCCTTCCATCTGTGCGAGAAAACCCCGCGGATCGGCCTCGGCCGCCATGCGCACATCCGGGTCCTCGAGCGAAAAGTACGGCATGTCCGGAAACGTCATCCGGGTCAGGGTGGTCTTGCCCGACTGCCGGGGTCCCAGGATGGTCACCACGGGATACTCGGCGGCGGATCGCAACAGCTCTTGGGTGACATCTCGAGTGATCATGGCATGATGATACGGCATGTTTGTGCAAAAAGCAAGTTAAACTTTTGATTTGCACAGACGTTGGCTTAAGCAAGGCTCCGCCGTCAGGGGATCGCATCCACGTGAGCCCGGAAATTCCTCGCCGACCCGCTTCCAGGTCCATTTCGACACCTCGCGCCGCGCGCCGGTAAGTATCCGGTGGAATATGTCAACAACCTCTCGCCGCGCAGGAAGGCGGTCATCAAAAATATCGACTACGCCTGTTGGCCCGATCCGGAAACCGTCATCGTGATCAAGGGGAACCGACCGTTGGACCTGCGGTGGCATCCCCGCCGCAAGGCGGTTCTCTATGCTTCGGACCCGGCGTATCTGGACGTTGTGCTGACGGAGGAACAAGGCTGGCGTGAGATTGCTGTCCCGCCCATGAGCCTGGTGGTGTTCCGGCACGAGGACCTGCTGCGTATTCGAAATCTGGCGTTGATTTTTCCCTCTGCGATTCCAAAAGTGCTGTTGTCAACAAATAGAATTGTCCGGAGTTGTAGCAAATAAATTGTCCGCTTTTGTTATTGAGCCGTGGGGTGGACTTTACGCAGCGGCTAATTGCCGGGAGCCTTCCACCGCTCCCAGTGAATCGTAGCGCCCCAGGCAGCGGGGGCCGTGAAAAACCGCCAAGTTCCCATCCGGGTACCGATGCACGCGCACCTTGACCCTCACATAGTGCATCCGATGGGTATCCCTCGGAATCTGAAGCTTCATGCCCGCAAAACTCACACAATTGTCATTGCCCACGACCCGCTCGTGATGCTCACATAAAATCTCCCCAAGATCACCGCCCTGATACGGCACAAAGGCCGAGCCCTGCTCCCGAGGGGCGCGCTTGAACTCGGCATTATAGGCCGGCAGATAGACCTCGCGAAGATACCGGTTGGCCGCCTGCATCTCCGTGATCCCCGCCTGCCAATGGTAATTTAAAAGTGTACCAGTTTCGGTAATTGAAAAGTGTACCACCCCGAGGGGGGGATCGGTCGTCAATAGTGGACACCAAATCGATCAGCCTGCCAGGCCTTGTTCGTAGCACCGACGTTCAAAGGCTGCCGGTGATGGAAAGTCCAGTTGCTTTTATATCCGCTGCCGATTGGTGAACACTTCAATGTACTCAGTAATCTCCAAAATAGCCTGTGTATGGGATCCTTTCCATTCTGAAACCTCCGTTTGCAGTCTATCATCAGCTTCGGTGTCCATTTGTTCCGACTTACTCGAATTTATCCGGGGCGGGAGATGCGGCGATCACTTTTCCTGCAGCGATGGATATAAGTACCAGATTTTTTCCGAAGCGAGCAACGGCACAAGAAATGTAAACGCTGCAAAGCCGACCAGATCCCTTTCCACCACCAGCCCGTCTTTCGTTTTCCAGAAACGATAGGTCTCGACTATGAAGGCGCCCGCTTCGAATGTCGACTGCTTGAACGTGTTTTCTTCCGAGAGACTAATCCTCTTCGAAGCGACGGGTTGATTGTTTAAGAAAGCGACCACCTCCAGCATCTTTTGCCGGTGGAGGAGCTGGATGGCATCCGCATTGAAAGATGGTTTTTCCCAGAAGATGTGGTGCAAATCAGGTGCGTCGGGTCCTTTCTGCCCATCCTGTTGGTCGACAATGCCATCGCTGCTGTATTTCCCGCTTAAGTCTCCGGTTCTTTTCTCTCCCCATGCGGTGGGGTATTCTTGCGTGAACGCGCAACCTAGAAGCAGCACTGCGGCGACAATCAACGCGAGCTTTCTCATTTCACTTGCTCCTTTGGAAAGTCAAGCGGAATAGACCTCAACCATCCGCATAATCCACCTTCGGGCCTGTTTGTCAGATGCTCGGCAAAAGCGGGCAGGCCTGTGCTTGTCGGCGATCGAGCGAATATCAAACGGTGCGGTTTCATTTGGCCCATTTCCAATAAAAAGCCGGATTGCTCGAGGCAAAATGAGCGGCGCCGGTCATCGCATACCCAACCGCATGACCCGGAACGAATCGTAAGCAATAAT
Source organism: uncultured Desulfatibacillum sp. (assembly GCA_964573635.1). Taxonomy (GTDB): domain Bacteria; phylum Desulfobacterota; class Desulfobacteria; order Desulfobacterales; family SpSt-501; genus SpSt-501. The sequence continues at coordinate 31,769 of CAZNKG010000034.1, forward strand.
CCCAAACCAACTTCGGAATTGGATAATTGATCGGCCAATTATCATGCCAGGTGGCCATGGCGTTCATCAAAGGGAGCTTTCCGATCGCTTGCATAAATTTGGCGTGCTCTTGTAAAAACGGGAACATATGCGTTTTGCCATTTTCGACGGAGATGCCCACGTTCTGGTTGATTGAATAGGATCGTGCGTTTTCCTTCTTGAATACCAGCCCCTCACCCGGCTCGGGATTCGGTGTTTCGCCTTCCGATTTGTAGTAAACAAAGGCGGAGAAGGAACTCACGAGGGCGAGCGCCGATGCAAATGCCACGTCATCACCCGACAGGGCTGCGAGGTACCCGCTCGTGATGGTGTGGGAGATTATCCTTTGCCATGGCCACTGGCCGTTATAGGTCCACCCCACAAAACCGAAAACCGCCCCGGCCAGCGCGCCCCACCCGGCGCTTTCAAGAAGCGCTTCCGAAACGCTGCCGCCATAAAGGGCCGCCGATAATCCACCACCGGCGGCGCCTGCGGCCGCCCCGCCGGCGGCTCCGCCGACAACCCAGGCGCTCCACCCGGCGCTAGCCCCGCCGGCCGCAGAAAAGGCCAGGCTGCCGACACCCGAGCCAACGGCACCGGCCAGTGCGCCGAGGCTCGCTCCCGCCAAAATCGAGCTGGTTTTCCAATCGTTCTGATATCCAGCCGTGACCCCCCCGATGGCCGCCCCCACTGCCGCACCGGCCAACACCAAGTAAGCAAAATGGCCGGTGGGGTCCGTATAACTCAGTGGGTTGCCCAGGGCGTATTGGTAGCGGTCGAGGGTTTGGGGGTCGAAGGGGTCCTGGACGATGGTGTCGGGGGTG
>CAZNKG010000035.1:0-32514 GCA_964573635.1 uncultured Desulfatibacillum sp.
AGCCGCATTCAGGATTCCCTGTTATTCCATTCGGATAAACAGGCTATCGGCCGGGCCGGAAAAAACTTGAGCCGCAAGGCCGAGCCATTGCCTTTGCGGGGCGCATCACAGGAGGTAGGCGGCGGCGAAAACCCCGACCATGACGAAGGCGAGCGCGAGCTTGAGGCCGACGCCGAGGATGAAGCCCGCCCACGCCGCCGCGCCGGCGCGGCCGGCCTGGCCGATGTCGCGCCGCGCGAGCCACTCGCCGGCGACCGCGCCGATGAACGGCCCGAGAACGATCCCCGCGAAGCCGAAGAAAAGGCCGACGATCGTCCCGGCGGCCGCGCCGACCACCGCCCGGCGGCTCGCGCCGGCGCGGCGGGCGCCGAGGCCCGCGGCGAGGAGGTCGACGCCGAAGGCGAGCGCCGTCAAGGCGGCGAGAAAGCCGATCGTCCCCACGCCCACCTTCTGGAAACCGTCCATCCAGGCGGCGAGCAGTAGCCCGCCGAAGACGAGCGGGGTTCCCGGCAGCGCGGGGATGAGGGTTCCGGCGATCCCGGCCAGCACGAGCACGACCGCCACGATCCACAGGAGAGCCGTCATGCCGGCGAGTATAGCGCAGCTCTCCGGCGCAGTGCAACCGCCGGCGCTTGAGCCGCCGGGCGAAGTCGTCTATCCTCGGCGCCTGCCGCGGCAAACGGAGCTCGCGATGACCGATTCGACTTTCCCGCTGCCGGCCGGCGGGCGGTCCGGCCGGCGCCTCGTCGTGCTCATGTGCCTCGCCGAGGCGCTCAGCATGACGGGCTTTGCGGCCTATCCGGCCTTCCTCGCGCTGCTGCGCGACGGCTGGGGGCTCACCGGCTCCGCGGCGGGCTTCATCGGCGGGGCCTATTTCGCCGGGTACATGACGGCGGTTCCGATTCTCTCCGGGCTGACCGACCGCTTCGACGCCCGGCGCATCCACATCGCCGCCTGCCTGCTCGCGGCGGCGGGCAACCTCGGCTTTGCGCTCGGCGCGCAGGGGGTGGCGAGCGCCGCCTTCTTCCAGGCGCTCGCCGGGGCGGGGCTGGGCGGCACCTACATGCCGGGGCTGAAGGCGCTCACCGACCGCGTGGGAGGCCCGCGCCAGAGCCGCTACGTCTCCTTCTACACGGCGACCTTCGGGGTGGGGACGAGCCTGTCGCTCTTTCTCGCGGGCTTTCTCGGCCGGCTGGTCGCCTGGCCCACGGCCTTCGGGCTGCTCGCGGCCGGGCCGGCGCTCGCCGCCGCGCTCGTCGCCGCCGGCCTGCCGGCGCGCCCCCCGGCCGCCCCCGCGGCCGGGGCGGCGCCCGGGCTCTTCCGGAGCTTCGCGGTGCTCGGCGACCGGCGGGTGCGGGGATACATCCTGCGCTACGCCGTGCACTGCTTCGAGCTCTTCGGGCTGCGGTCCTGGATGGTCGCCTTCATTCTCTTCGCCTACGGGCTCGCCCCGGACAGCCGGCCGCCGGTCGGGGCGACCGAGGCCGCCGCGCTGATCAATTTCCTGGGGATCCCGGTCAGCATCCTCGGAAACGAGGCCGCCATGCGCCTCGGCCGGGGGCGCTTCATCCCCGCCGCGATGCTCGCTTCCGGGACGCTCGCCTGGGCGGCGGGCTTCGCCGCCGCCGCCCCCTGGTGGGTCCTGCTGCCGGTGCTCGGCCTCTATTTCGTCGCGGTGATGAGCGACTCCGCGGCGCTCACGGCGGGCCTGGTCGAGGCGACGCGGCCGCACGGGCGCGGCGCGGCGATGGCGGTCTACTCCTTTGCAGGGTTCGGGGCGGGCTTTCTCGCCCCGCTCGTCTTCGGGGCGGTCCTCGATGCGGCCGGCGGCAAGGGCGCCCCGGCGGCCTGGGGGCTCGCCTGCGGGAGCCTCGGCGCCGGCTGCCTCGCCGCGGCGCTCTGCTCCCGCCGGCGGTCTAGCCGCTCCGGCGGCCGAGCAGCTCCGCCACGGCATCGTGGCTGAGCACGGCGTAGTCCTCCCGGCGCAGCAGCAGGAAGAGCCGCGCCGTCTCTTCGAGCGCCTCGGCGTTGGCGACCGCGTCGTCCAGGTCGCGGCCCCAGGCGACGATGCCGTGCTGGGCGAGCAGCATCCCGCGGGCGCGGGCCGCCGCGCGCCCGGCCGCCGCGGCGAGCGCCGGGTCCCCCGGCGGGTGGTAGGGGATGAGCGGCAGCCGGCCGATCCGCATGACGAAGTAGGGGGTGAGCGGGGGGAGCACGTTGTCGGGGTTCAAGCCGTTCAGGCAGGAGACCGCGACCGCGTGGGGCGGGTGCAGGTGCACCACCGCGCCGGCGTCGGCGCGCGCGGCCAGGACGGCGAGGTGCAGCGGCCACTCCCTGGAGGGCGCATCGCCGTCGAGGCGCCGGCCCTCCGGGTCGAGCCGCGCGAGCCGCTCCGGGTCGAGCCGCCCGAGGCTTGCGCCGGTCGGCGTCATGAGGATTCGGCCGCCGGGAAGGCGCGCGCTCAGGCTGCCGGAGCCGCCGCAGGTGAAGCGGCGCTCGAAGAGCGAGCGGCCGTGGAAGACCATGAGCGCGCGCAGCCCCTGCTCGGCCGTCATGGCAGCATCCTCCAGGCTACCTCGAAGAAGTCGTCGCCGCCGAAATCCCCCGGCTTGAGCGCGAGGCGGAGCGGCGGGTCGTCCGGCGCCTCCGCCTGTTAGCACGAAGCGTGGTCAGCGGCAACTCCGCCCGGATGTTCAGGGAATGAAGGCGGTTTGGTTTATTGGCCGAACTGGTAATGATTTAATTTTGTTTACGATTGACAGGCGGCGGCCGTTCCGCTAATTTCCGCGCCTTCCGCGGGAGCCAGGGGCGACACGGCGGAGCGGCGGTTGCGGCTCCGGCGGCGCGGCGCCCGCGGAGAAGCCGGATGGTGTGCATGGAAGGTGCCTGGGTTCCGATCGTCGTCTTCGTCGCGGTCTATGCCGCCATCACGCTCGAGGTGGTCAACAAGGCCGTCGCCGCGCTGTTGGGCGTCATGGTCCTTTTGCTCCTCCACGTGGTCGACGAGCACACCGCGGTGGGGCTGATCGACTTCGAGACCATCATGCTGCTGTTGGGGATGATGGCGATCGTCGCCGTGCTGCGCCATTCGGGCTTTTTCAGCATCATGTCGGTGTGGATCGCCGAGAAGACCCAGGGAAGCCCGATGCGCATCCTGATCCTCTTCTCGCTCGTCACCACCGTCTGCTCGGCCTTCCTCGACAACGTCACGACGGTGCTCATCATCGTGCCGATCGTGATCGAGCTCACCGCCGGCATGGGGCTCGACCCCAAGCTCTTCGTGGTCAGCCAGGCGGTGGTCTCCAACCTGGGCGGCACGGCGACCCTCATCGGCGACCCGCCGAACATCATCATCGGCTCCAAGGTGGGGCTCACCTTCAACGAGTTTCCGTTATATCTGGGGCTCCCCGTGGCCCTCTCGGTCGCGGCCATGATCGGCTACTACTGGCTCGCCCACCGCGAGCTCTTCCGGCCGATCAACACGAACCTGAGCAAGCTCTTCTCGGTGCAGCTTTTGCTCGCCAAGATCCGCTTCGAGTTCCTCGCGCTCAGGATCGACCGGCGGCTGCTCGGCAAGGCGCTCGGATGCCTCGCGCTGGCGATCGCGCTCTTCGTCACCCAGACCGTGACGAAGCTCACGCCCGGGGTGGTGGCGCTTTTGGTCGCGATGGTGCTCTTCGTCATCACCCGCGTGGACGCCGAGCACATGCTGCAGGAGATCGAGTGGAGCACGCTGCTCTTCTTCGCCGGGCTCTTCATCCTGGTCGGGGTCCTCGAGAAGAAGGGGGTGATCGAGTGGATCGCGCACCGCGTCTTCCTGCAGGCCGGGACCAACCCCTACGTCATGACGCTCCTGATCCTCTGGGTCTCCGGGATCTGCTCGGGCTTCCTGGACAACATCCCCTTCACCATCACCATGATCCCGATCGTGAAGATCATGCAGGCGGCGACCCCGGTCCCCCATAACATCCTGTGGTGGGCGCTCGCCCTCGGGGCCTGCTTCGGCGGGAATTTGACCATGATCGGCGCCTCGGCCAACATCGTCGCCTCCGGCATGGCGCGCAAGCTCGGCCACGAGATCACCTTCATCGAGTTCTTCCGCTCGAGCGTCCTCGTCACGCTCGCCAGCCTGGCGATCAGCTCGGCCTACCTCGTGCTGCTCCTCTGGATCACCCGATGAACCAGAAAGACCGCGACAACCTCTACAAGCTCCTCCGCGACCAGGCGGACCTCCTCGGCTCGACGCGCGTGACCGAACTGGCCCTGGAGTGCTTCATCCGCGCGATCCGCCAGCTCAAGTGCACGCGGGAGACGATCCTGCCGCTTTTCAACGAGCTTTCGGCCGCCATCAAGAACTCGCGGCCGCGGATCGTGCCCCTGATCCACCTGCTCGAGGAGTTCGAGGACGAGATGCGCTTCACGCGCGAAAGCCTGGACGTCGAGGCGGTGCGCGCGGACGCGATCAACACGCTCCACGAGAAGCTCGAGGCCTTCCGCGGCATGGTCGCCGAGCTGGTCGACCGGGGGGCCAACTGCGTCCAGGAGGGCGACGTGATCCTGGTGCACTCGGCGAGCGGGGTCATCATCCAGGTGCTGGTCAAGGCCTGGGGTGAGCTCGGGCGGCGGTTCCGCGTGATCGTGCTGCAGCAGGACTTCCTCCAGACCCGGCAGCTCATCCAGGCCCTGACGGGCGCGGGCATCCCCCACGAGGTGGTCCCCGAGTACAACCTCGGGCACTGCCTCGACCGGGCGACCAAGCTCTTCATCGCCGCGCTCGCCGTCACCCCCGACCAGCACCTCGTCGCGCCGGCCGGCACCGCGAACATCGTGAGCCTCTGCCACTTGAGCCAGGTTCCCGTGACGCTCTTCGTCAACCGGCTCAAGTTCTCCCACCAGCCCGCCGAGGCCCAGCAGATCCACCGCAAGGAGACCGAGAGCACCCGGGACGGGGTCACCTACTCCCTCACCACGCATTCGCACAACCTCGTGCCGCTGCGGCTGGTCGACAACGTGGTCACCGAGTCGGGCACCCTGAAAAACCTCGAGGCCGCCGCCTGAGCGCCCCCGGCCCCTCTTTCAAATCCCCGCCGCCTGGTATATGCTGATCCCGGACCATCGCCGGTCCTCCGGCGGTCCTCGGAACCGCCGCCCCCGTCGCACGCGCCGCCGCCATCCGGGCGAATCCCAGCCGCGCAGAGGCCGTCCATGGAGACCATGAAGGCGCTCGTCAAGTCCCGGCCGGAGAAGGGGCTCTCCCTCGAGGAGGTCCCGGTGCCGGCGATCGGCGTGAACGACGTCCTGATCAAGGTCCGCAAAACCTCCATCTGCGGCACGGACCTGCACATCTATGACTGGGACGAGTGGGCGCGCAGGACCATCCCGGTTCCGATGCCGATCGGCCACGAGTTCGTCGGCCGGGTCGCCGCGGTGGGGTCGAACGTCCACGACGTCGCCCCCGGGGACCTCGTCTCCGGCGAGGGGCACCTCGTCTGCGGCCGCTGCCGCAACTGCCTGGCCGGCCGGCGCCACCTCTGCCCGCACACGAGCGGGGTGGGGGTGAACCGCCCCGGGGCCTTCGCCGAGTACCTCGCGATCCCGGTCACCAACGTCTGGTTCTGCGACCCCAAGATCCCCGAGGAGATCCTCGCCTGCTTCGACCCCCTGGGAAACGCCACCCACACGGCGCTCTCCTTCGATGTCCTGGGCGAGGACGTCCTCATCACCGGCGCCGGCCCGATCGGCTGCATGGCGGCCGCCATCGTGCGGCACGCCGGGGCGCGCCACGTCGTCGTGACCGACTTGAACCCCTTCCGCCTCGAGATCGCCCGGAAAATGGGGGCCACCCTCGCCCTCGACGTGCGCCGCGAATCGATCGCCGCCGCCCAGAAAGCGCTCGGCATGAAGGAGGGCTTCGACGTGGGGCTCGAGATGTCCGGCAGCGCGGAGGCGTTCCGGGACATGCTCGCCAACATGTGCCACGGCGGCAAGATCGCCCTTCTCGGCATCCTGCCGCACGCCACGCCGATCGACTGGGACACGGTGATCTTCAACGGGCTCACGCTCAAGGGGATCTACGGCCGCGAGATGTACGAGACCTGGTACAAGATGACGGTCATGATCCAGGGCGGGCTCGACATCGCCCCGGTCATCACCCACCGGCTGCCCTTCACCGAGTTCGAGGCGGGCTTCGCCGCGATGCGGGAAGGGCGGGCGGGCAAGGTCGTGCTCGACTGGGAATGAGAAGGAGGTTTCATGGGGCTTGAAAAACTCGACCGGGCGCTCGCGGCCGAGGTGGCGGCGCTCGCCGCCGAGGGCCGGGCCAAGCCGCCGGAGCGGGTGATCGAGGCCTACCTCCCCGCCGCGGGGGCGCGCGGGCCGCGCTATCGGCTCGCGGGCCACGACCGCGAGTTCCTGCGCATGAACGCGAACAGCTACCTCTCGCTCGAGCACCACCCCGAGGTGGTCGCCGCGGCCGACGAGGCGGCGCGCCGCCTGGGGGCGGGCCCCGGCGCGGTGCGCTTCATCGACGGCACCTTCACCCACCACGTGGCCCTCGAGGCCCGCATCGCGGCCTTCACCGACAAGCCCGCCGCCCGGATCTTCAACTCGGCCTACACGGCGAACCTGGGGCTGGCGCTCGCCGTCGCCTCCCCGACGACGTTCTGGATCGGCGATCAGCTGAACCACAACAGCATCATCCGCGCCATGCGCATCGCGGGCGTTCCCGCCGCCAACCGGGCGGTCTACGCCCACAACGACCTGGAGGACCTCGAGCGGTGCCTCGCCGGCGTTCCGGCCGGGATCGACCGGGTCATCGTCATCTTCGACGGGGTCTTCAGCATGCGGGGGGACTGCGCGCCGCTGGCGCGGATCGCAGCGCTCGCCGCCGCGCATGACGCACGGTTCGCGGAGGGCGTCGTCACGGTGATGGACGACTCGCACGGCATCGGCGCCTTCGGCGCGACCGGCCGTGGAACGGCCGAGCACGCCGGCGTGTCGCCGGACATCGTCGTCGGCACCTTCGGCAAGGCCTTCGGCGTGAACGGCGGCTTCGTCGCCGCGAGCGCGGCGGTCATCGAGGCCGTGCGGCAGAAGGCCGACACCACGATCTACACCAACCCCCTGGGGGTGGCCGACTGCGCCGCCGCCCACCGGGCGATCGATATCTGCGACAGCCCCGAGGGGCGGCGGCGCCTCGAGCACCTGGGCCGCACGACGCGGCGCTTCCGCGACGGGATCGCGGCGCTCGGCCGCCCCACCATCCCCGGGCCGCACCCGATCGTGCCGCTTCTCGTGCGCGACACCCCGCGGACCCACCGCTGGGTGGCGGAGCTCTTCGCGGCCGGGATCCTCGCGGTGGGGCTGACCTTCCCGGTCGTCCCCCGGGGCGAGGAGACCATCCGCTTCCAGGTGAACGCCGCCCACACCGCGGCGGACGTGGACGAGGCGCTCGCGGCGGTCGCGGCCCTGGGCGGGTGACCGGCGGCGGAGCCCCCCAAACGGGCGGCGCCCGCCCCGCGGCCGCGCCGGATTTGAACCGTTCAGCCGCCGGGTGTATAATGGTCCATGAAACCGACCGGCCGCGACCTCCGTTCAAGGCCTGCCGGCGGGAAAGCGGGGGTGACCGCCCACCGGGCGACCGGCCGATGAACCTGCTCAAATCCATCCAGCGCTGGCTGTTCCGCAACGAGCGCTTCGCCAGGGACGGCTTGGGGGTTTGGCGCGAGAGGATCCTCGTCTCGATTCTCGCCGCCGCCCTGGGGCTCTCCATGCTCGCCTTCCTGCCCGCCCTGCGCATGTCGATCGTCGAGGGGCTCTGGACGCTCGTTGCGGCGAACGGCGCCGCGATCGTTCTCGCCGCCGGCCTGCTGATCTTCTCCCGGCTATCCTTCGTCCTGCGCGCCGTCGGGCTGCTCGCCACCGGCTACGCCGTGGGCGTGGTCATCCTCGTGCAGGCGGGGTTTTTGAGCGGCGGGTTCGCCTGGCTCTTCTGCGCGGGGGTCCTCGCGGGGGTGCTCCTCGGCCTGAAGGCCGCGCTCGCCGGGGCCCTGCTGAACGCGGCGATCATCGGGCTGCTCGTCTTTCTCGCCTCCCAGGGGCTGCTCGGCGAGGCGCACCGCAGCGCCCCGCTCATGCGGGTCGTCGCCGCCGGGGCGAACTTCGTCTTCCTGAACTTCGTCGCGGCGGTATCCGTCGCGGTGCTGGTGAACGGCCTGCAGGCGCTCAACCAGGCGAGCGAGCGGGCCAAGGCGGCGCTCACCGCCGAGCGGGCGGAGCTTTTGGCGACGCGCGAGGAGCTGCGGCGCGAGATCGAGGTGCGCAAGAGCTCCGAAAGGGAGCTCGCCCGCAGCGAGCGGAAATACCGGCTGCTCGCCGAGAGCATCCCGGACGTCATCTGGACGACCGACACCGACCTGCGCTTCACCTACGTCAGCCCGGCGGTCACGGCCCTGCAGGGGTGGACCCCGGAGGAGATGCTCGGCAAGACGGTCCAGGAGGTCGCGACCCCCGAGGGCTACGCCCGGGCCATGGCCGAGTTCTACGCGCGGCTCGCGCTGGGAGAGCAGACCGGCGACTTCTCGCGCGCGGCGACGCTCGAGATCGAGCTCTGCCACCAGAAGGGCCACACCCTGTGGGCCGAGGTGACGGCGGCCTTCATGCTGGGCGATGACAACCGCCCCATCGGGGTCCTCGGCGTGACGCGCGACATCCGCGAGCGCATCCGCGCGCGCAATGAGCGCGAGGAGCTGCTCGCGAGCCTCGAGCGCTCGAAGAAGATGGAGGCGCTCGGAACGCTCGCCGGCGGGGTGGCCCACGATCTGAACAACGTCCTCTCCGGGGTGGTGAGCTACCCCGACCTCATCCTGCTCGACCTCCCGCCGGAGAGCCCGCTGCGCCGGCGGATCGAGATCATCCGCGAGTCGGGCAAGAAGGCCGCGGCCATCGTCCAGGACCTGCTGACGCTCGCCCGCCGCGGGGTCACGGTCGCCGAGAACGTCGACCTGAACGACCTGGTGCGCGAGTACCTGCTCAGCCCCGAGTTCAACCGGCTGATCTCCTTCCACCCCAACGTGCGCGTCGTGGAGCGCCTCGCGCCGCAGGCGATGAACGTGATGGGCTCCCCCATCCACCTGGGCAAGACCATCATGAACCTCGTCTCGAACGCCGCCGAGGCGATGTCGACCGGCGGCACGATCACCATCGCGACCGAAATCCGCCGCCTGGAGGCCCCGGTCCGCGGCTACGCCGAGTGCCGCCGGGGCGACTACGCCGTCCTGAAAGTCACGGACGACGGCGTGGGGATCGCCCCCGAGGACATCCAGCGGATCTTCGAGCCCTTCTACACGAAGAAGAAGATGGGCCGCAGCGGGACCGGCCTCGGCATGGCGGTCGTCTGGGGCACGGTCCAGGACCACTTCGGCTACATCGACGTCGCGAGCCGCGAGGGGGAGGGGACCGAGATCACCATTTACCTCCCCGCCTGCGGGCAGCCGGCCGAGAAGGCCGCGGCGCCCGCCGGCCAGGCGGACTTGACCGGCGCGGGTGAGACGATCCTGGTGGTCGACGACGCGCGCGAGCAGCGCGAAATCGCCGTCGAGATCCTCGGCCAGCTCGGCTATGCGGCGCGGGCTCTGCCGAGCGGCGAGGCGGCGGTGGAATACCTCGAGCACGCGCGTGCGGACCTGCTGATCCTCGACATGATCATGGACCCCGGCATCGACGGCCTGGAGACCTACCGGCGGATCATCGCGCGCCACCCCGGCCAGCGCGCCATCATCGCGAGCGGCTACGCCGAGACCGACCGCGTGAAGACCGCCCAGAAGCTCGGCGCCGGGACCTACATCCGCAAGCCCTACACCGTCGAGACGCTGGCGACGGCGATCAAGGCGGAGCTCCGGCGGCCTCCCGCGCCGGCCTGAAGGCCGCCGGGGCGCGCGGCGGCTTTGTCCGGGGACACGCTTTATTCCGAACGAGGAGAACGTCATCATGGCGGTTGACCTGCGCGGCCGCAGTTTTCTGAAGCTCTTGGACTTTTCGCCGGGGGAGATCGCCTTCCTCCTCGACCTGGCCGCGGAGCTCAAGGCGGCGAAAAAGGGGGGCGCCGAGGCGCCCAGGCTCCGCGGGCGGAACATCGCGCTCATCTTCGAGAAGAGCTCCACGCGGACCCGCTGCGCGTTCGAGGTCGCGGCCCACGACCAGGGCGCGGCCGTGACCTATCTCGACCCGTCGGGCTCCCAGCTGGGGAAGAAGGAGTCCATCCGCGACACCGCCCGGGTGCTCGGCCGGATGTACGACGGGATCGAGTATCGCGGCTTCGGGCAGGCGCGGGTCGAGGCGCTCGCCCGGTACGCCGGGGTGCCGGTCTGGAACGGCTTGACCGACGAATTCCACCCCACCCAGGCGCTCGCCGACCTCTTCACGATGCGCGAGCACGGCGGCGGCCGGCCGCTCGCCTCGCTCGCCTGCGCCTACGTGGGGGACGCCCGCAACAACACGGCGAGCTCGCTGTTGATCGCCGCCGCCAAGATGGGCATGGACTTCCGCGCGGCGGCCCCGGCGGCGCTGCAGCCGAAAGCGGAGCTTCTCGCCGCGGCGCGCCGGATCGGCGGCGAGACCGGCGGCCGGATCGCGGTCACCGAAGAGCCCGCCGCCGCGGTCGAAGGCTGCGATTTCGTCTACACCGACGTCTGGCTCTCGATGGGCGAGCCCGAGGATAAATGGGCCGAGCGCATCCGGCTGCTCGCGCCCTACCAGGTGAACGCCGCCCTCATGCGGGCCGCCGGGAACCCCGGCGTCAAGTTCATGCACTGCCTGCCGGCCTTCCACGACCGCGAGACCGCGACCGGCGAGGCGGTTTTCCAGAAATTCGGACTGGCCGCCATGGAGGTGACCGACGAGGTCTTCGAGTCGGCGGCGAGCGTCGTCTTCGACCAGGCCGAGAACCGGCTGCACACGATCAAGGCCGTCATGGTCGCGACCCTCGGGGGTTAGCGGCCGGCGGAAGGCGCCCGATGCCCGAGCCCCTCATGCTGATCGCCCTCGGCGGCAACGCGCTGATCCGCAAAGGGCAGCGCGGGACGGCGGCCGAGCAGCTCGAGAACCTGCTGGCGCCCATGCGCCAGGTCGCGCGCCTGTCGCGCCGCCACCGCGTCGTGATCACCCACGGCAACGGCCCCCAGGCGGGCAACCTCCTCCTGCAGCAGGAGAGCTGCCGGGAGGTCCCCGACATGCCGCTCGAGATCGTCGTCGCCATGACCCAGGGGCAGATCGGGTACATGATCGAGTCGACCCTCGACACGGCGCTGATGGAGATCGGGGTCACGACCGAGCAGCTCTTCGTCTCGCTCATCTCCTACGTCGTCGTGGACGAAAACGACCCGGCCTTCCAGCGCCCCACCAAGCCGATCGGGCCGGTCTACTCCGCCGCGGCCGCCCGGAGGCTGCCCTACGCCGTGCGGCAGACGCCGGGCGGATGGCGGCGGGTGGTCGCCTCGCCCGAGCCGCTGGCGGTCGTGGAGCAGCGCGAGATCAAGCGCCTGATCGAGATGGGCTTCATCGTCATCTGCCTGGGGGGCGGCGGGATCCCGGTCGTGCGCCGCGAGCGGCGCTTCCAGGGGGTCGAGGCGGTGATCGACAAGGACCTCGCCTCGAGCGTCCTCGCCCGCGAGATCGCGGCCGATCTGTTTCTCATCGCCACCGACGTGCCGGGGGCCGCCGTCGATTTCGGCCGTCCCGGGGAGCGCCGGCTGCGGCGGGTGGGGCTGGCGGAGATCAAGGGGCACCTCGCCGCGGGGCATTTTCCGCCGGGCTCCATGGGGCCGAAGGTGGAGGCCCTCGCGCGCTACGTCGAGGCGACAGGCGGCCGCGGCGTCATCTGCCATCTGGAGGAGATCGAGGCGGCCGCCGACGGGCGGGCCGGCACGGAGATCGTCAGGGAATGAAAACGCGGAACATCCTCATCATCGGGGCGGCCGGGCGCGATTTCCACAACTTCAACGTCCGCTTCCGCGACGACCCGGCGGCGCGCGTGGTCGCCTTCACCGCGGCGCAGATCCCCGACATCGCCGGCCGGCGCTACCCGGCGGCGCTCGCCGGGAAGCGCTACCCGCGGGGGATCCCCATTCACCCCGAAGCCGAGCTTTCCCGGCTGATCGCCGAGCACGCGGTGGACGCCTGCGTCTTCGCCTACAGCGACGTTTCCGGCGCCCACGTCATGGAGGTCGCCGCCGTCGTGCAGGCGGCCGGGGCGGACTTCATGCTGCTCGGGCCGCGGCAGACCATGCTGCCGAGCGAAAAGCCCGTGGTCTCCGTCGGGGCGGTGCGCACCGGCTGCGGCAAGAGCCAGACCGCGCGGCGCATCATCGAACTGCTGATGGCGCGCGGGCTCAAGGTGGTCGCCGTGCGCCACCCCATGCCCTACGGCGATCTCGCCGCCCAGAAGGTGCAGCGCTTCGCGCGGCTGTCGGATTTGAAGAAGCACCGCTGCACCATCGAGGAGATGGAGGAGTACGAGCCCCACATCGCCCGCGGCAACGTGATCTACGCCGGGGTCGACTACGCGGCGGTGCTCGCGGCGGCCGAGGCCGACCCCCGGGGCTGCGACGTCATCGTCTGGGACGGCGGCAACAACGACTTCCCCTTCTTCCGGCCCGACCTGCACGTGACCGTGGTCGATCCGCACCGGCCGGGGCACGAGCTGAGCTACTACCCCGGGAACGTGACGCTGCGGATCGCCGATGCGGTGGTGATCAACAAGATCGACAGCGCCGGCCCGGAGGGGATCGAGACCGTGCGCCGCAACGTCGCCCGGGTCAACCCGGGCGCCGTCGTGATCGACGCGGCCTCGGTGATCGCGGTCGACCACCCGGAGCGGATCCGGGGCCGGCGCGTCCTGGTGGTCGAGGACGGCCCGACGCTCACCCACGGCGAAATGGCGCTCGGGGCCGGGGTGATCGCCGCGCGCAAGTACGGGGCCGCCGCGCTCGTCGACCCGCGGCCCCATCTGCGCGGCTCCCTCAAGGAGACCTTCCGCACCTATCCCGGAATCGGCGCGCTGCTTCCGGCCATGGGCTACGGGCCGCGCCAGCTGAAAGACCTTGAGCGCACCGTCGCGGCGACCCCCTGCGAGGCGGTGGTGATCGGCACCCCCATCGACCTCGGCCGCGTCATCCGCATCGCCCAGCCGAGCGTGCGCGTGCACTACCGGCTGCAGGAGATCGGCGAGCCGAACCTCGAGACGCTCATCGACGGGTTCCTCCGCCGCCGCGGCCTGCTCGCCCCCTAGCCGGCGCCCCTGTTCCCCGCCCGGCCGCCGAGGCATTGACGCGGCGGCGGCCGGAGCTGCCCGGAGCACGGCCTCAGGACGCCGTTGATCCACAGCCGGCCAATGTCGGGCCGGTGCGGTCGCCCACCGAAAGAAGCGCTGACCGGGAGGGTTGAACGGGCCCGGCGCCATCGCCAGCCTTCCGAGCGGCTGCCACACGGCCAAGACGAGCGGGCCGGGTGCATCCCGGGCCGCATGACCGTGTTTCCAGCGCCGAGGCGATCGACTGAGCGCGGTGCCGAGCCAAGCGGATTCGGCCGCCCCCCGGGCGGCCGAAACGCTCAGCCCCGCGCCACCGGGGCGGCGTAAAGCTTCGGACGGCGGTCGGCGAGGTAGGGGTTCGCCGCGCGGCTGCGGGGGATCGCGGCGGGGTCGATCTCGGCGCAGATGAGCTCCGGGCCGCCCCCGGCGCGCGCGAGCTCCCGGCCGTCGGGGGCGACCACGGTCGAAAGCCCGCAGTAGGCCGTCTCCCCCTCGCTTCCGCAGAGGCCCGCGTAGGCGACGTAGAGCTGGTTTTCGAAGGCGCGGGCCGGGACGAGCGTGCGGGCGACGATGTCGTCGGGCGCAAGCAGCGCCGTCGGCACGGCGACGAGCGCGCAGCCGGCGAGCGCGAGCGCCCGCACGGCCTCCGGGAACTCGACGTCGTAGCAGATCAGGATGCCGATCGTGAGGCCCTCGAGCTCGGCGGCGGCGAGGCGCGCGCCCGGCGCGAAGCGCCGCTTTTCGCCCTCGCCGTACAGGTGGGTCTTGCGGTAGGCGGCGAGCGTGCGGCCGCGGCGGTCGATCAGCCGCGCGGCATTGAAGATCCGCTCGCCCTCCCGCTCGGGGTAGCCGTAGAGGAGCGCGATCCCGGCGGCCTCCGCGATCCCGGCGGCGCGGGCGGCCGCCGGCCCGTCGGCCGTCTCGGCGAGGCGCGCGAGCTCAGCCCCCGCGACGGCGTAGCCGGTGAGGAACATCTCCGGGAAGACGATCAGCCGCGCGCCTTGGGCGGCGGCGGCGCGGGCGGCGGCCTCCATGGCCGCGAGCGCTTCGGCCTTGCGGCCGGCGACCCCCGGGTGCTGGCAGAGGGCGA
This sequence comes from uncultured Desulfatibacillum sp., assembly GCA_964573635.1. Taxonomy (GTDB): domain Bacteria; phylum Desulfobacterota; class Desulfobacteria; order Desulfobacterales; family SpSt-501; genus SpSt-501. The sequence continues at coordinate 14,397 of CAZNKG010000035.1, forward strand.
TCTTCATGCGGGCGGATCCCCCGCGGCGGAACGGTCCGCGGCGGCCGCCCGGATCTTCGCGAGCAGCGCCTCGAATTCGTAGGGCTTCGTCAGGTAGTCGCAGGCGCCGAAGTGCAGCCCCTCCTTCGCGGACTTCTCCGAGCCGTGGCCGGTCAGCATGATGACCGGCATCCGCGGGTCGAGCTTCTTGAAGATCTTCAGCACCTCGATCCCGTCCATGTCCTCCATCTTGAGGTCGAGCACGGCGACGTCGAACTCGCGCCCCCGCAGGGCCTGGATCCCCGCCGCGCCGCTGTGCGCCGTGGTGATGGCGAGCCCCCGCCGCGCGAGGCGCTTGGCCACCACCTCGGCGAAGCCGACCTCGTCGTCCACCAGGAGCAGGCGGATCGGCCCGCCGCCGGTCGAGGCTTCGGCGCTCATGGGAACCTCCGCGTCTTCAGGCGCGCCGGGTGGTGATCGACTTCAGGCGCGCCTGCATGATCTTCTCCTCCTGCTGGCGCTTGCGCGCGGCCGCCTCGGCCACCTTGGCGACGAGCACCTCGATTTCGCAGGGCTTCATCAGGTAGTCGAAGGCGCCGAGCTTCATCCCGTCGATGGCGGTCTCGACCGTGGCGTGTCCGGTCAGCATGACCACCTCCACCAGCGGGAAGGCCTTCTTGATCTCGCGGAGCGTGGCGATCCCGTCCATGCCCGGCATCTTGACGTCGAGGATGACGACTTCGATGCCGGCGTCGGCGGCGAGGGCTTTCAGGGCCTCCGGGCCGCTGTGGGCCGGGAGGATCTCGAGGTCGCGCTTGTCGAGGCGCCGGGAGAGGGCCTCGACGAAGGGCACCTCGTCGTCCACGAACAGAACCTTGGCGATGCTCATCGGTGTTCTCCTTTCATGGCCCGGTCTGCGGCTCCGGTGCGGCGGCCGCCGGCAAAAAGACCGAGAAGGTGGAGCCGACCTCCACGGTGCTTTGGACCTCGATCCGCCCGCCCGCCTTGTTGACGATGCCGTAACAGATCGAAAGGCCGAGGCCGGTTCCCTTGCCGACCGCCTTCGTGGTGAAGAAGGGGTCGAAGATGCGGTGGAGATAGGGGGCGGGGATCCCCGCGCCGGTGTCCGACACCTCGGTCACCACGAAGCCGTTTTCGAGCCGGGTCGAGAGGGTGAGGCGCCCGCCGCGGTTTTCCATGGCGTCGAGCGCGTTGTTGATCAGGTTCAGGAAGACCTGCTGGAGCTCGGCGACCGGCATGCGCACCGGCGGCAGGCCATCGGCGAAGCGGGTGTCGACCTCCACCAGGCTGTACTTCGCCCGCTGGGCGGAGATGGCGAGCAGCTCCTGCAGGAGCTCGTTGACCTGGATCTCCTGGATCTTCTCGGAGGTCTTGCGCGCGAAGCTGAGCAGCTTGTGGGTGATCTCCTTGCAGCGCCGCCCCTGGGTGCGGATCTGCTCGAGGGCGCGCTTGAACTCGGCGAGGTTGCGGCTTTCGGCGAACTCCTCCTCCGCGAGCAGGTCGCCGATCCAGCCGGCCTCCTCCACCATGATGGCGACCGGGTTGTTGATCTCGTGGGCGACCCCGGCGGCGAGCTCGCCGATCGAGGCGAGCTTGCCGGTTTCGACCACCTTTTCGTTCATGAGCTTCTTCTCCTCGTCGATCCGGGCGATGCGCTGGACCATCCGCCGGGAGAGCGCCAAGGCCATGATGACGACCGCGGCCGTGCCGAGGGCCATCAGGATCGTCGTGACGGCGAAGGAGCGGTCGAGGTCGGCGAAGGCGTCGGCGGCGCTCTGCTGGTAGATCAACAGCCACTCGCCCCCCTTGAGGAAGGTGCCGGCGAAGATGTTGTCGCGGCCGTCGGCGTCCGGCTGGCGCAGGATGCGGATGTCGCCGGTCACGTTGGCAAAGGCCTTCCAGAGATTTTTCGCGTAGGCGCTGTCGGTGATGCCGGGAGCATAGGGCCGCGACGCGGGGGTGGTCTGCAGCACCCCCTCGCGGTTCAGGATGAAGGCGAACCCCGTGCGGCCGATGCGGATGCCGTCGACGAGCGTGTTGAAGGCGACGAAATCGATGGTCGCCCGGAGCACCCAGGGGACGCCGCCTTCCACGCTCCGCACCGCGACGATGAAGTGCGGCAGGCCCCGCAGGCCGAGGAAAACGTCGCTCACCACGAACTCGCCGCGGAGCACCTCGCGGAACCAGGGCGCCTCCCCGTAGAAGGCCCGGGCGAGCTTGAAGGGGCCGGCGTAGGCCTCCTGATTCCCGGACCCGTCGACCACCCCGAGGTCGACGAAGACGTTGCCGTACTCCTGCTGGAGCAGCCGGAGGTTGCGCTGCAGGAACTCGGGATCCTTGAGCCGCTCGTGGCCGTAGCGCACGGCCATCAGGCGGATGTCCGTCAGGCGCTCCTGCAGGAAGTTGTCGATGTTCTGCTGGTGCTTGTGCAGCAGCTCGCCCAGGTGGTCGTTCACCTTTTCGCGGAACGAGTCGCGGAACTGGATGTAGAGCGTGCTGCTCACCAGGACCATCGGCACGAGCGAGACCGTGATGATCGTCACGACGATGTTGCGGATCAGCGGTCGGTAGCTCGGGTTGCGGACGAGCGCGCCCGGGTAGATCCGCTCGACGAAATGGTCCCAGGGCATGCGTGCACAATCCTCAATTCAGCGGGCGGTCGCCGGACGGCCTTGCGGCCGCCGCCGGCGAAGATTCGTTTTGGCCGCACCTCGTAGACAGGGTGACGCCCACCGTCCCGGTTGTCAACGCCAAGCCGGATGGCGGGCTCGGCGGCGCGCCGCCGCCGGCCGCCGGTTCACGGCAGGATCTCGATCGTCGGGTAGATCCCCCGGCTCACTCCCATCGGGTAGGGCTGGATGATGTTGTAGGCGATCTTCTGGCCCTTCTGGGCGTGGCCCTTTTTCCGGCGGCCGTCGAAATAGGCCCCGTTCTCCTCCAGAATGCGCGCGATGCGGCTGCGGAAAGCCGAGACGAACATGGCCCCCGAGCCGGCGAACTCCATGCTGCCGATGCTCGCGATCCGCTTGATCTCGGCCAGCTCGGCCAGGGGGATGCTGTGGTCCTTCAAGTCGGCGGGGCCGGAGACGAACCCCCAGACGAGGTGGTCCTCGGGGACGGCGAGCGGCTCCTTCAGATCGATGATGGTGTGGGGCATGACGATGCTCCCGGCGCCTACCTCGAGCGGGGCGTCCGGCAGCCCGTGGAGAAAGGCGTTGAAGCCGACGAAGGTCCCGCGCCCCATGCGCGTGTGGACGAGCTTCGCCCCGTGGGCCGTGACGTTCTCGCCGTCGAGCTGCGAGTCGATGATGAAGCAGTTCTCCTGGGCGTTCGCCCCGCGGCCGAGAAACGAGTTTTCGATGTAGGCGCGCTGGGCGACCAGCACGTTTTCGCCGAAGCGCGTCCGCGGCTTGACGACCGCGTAGCGGCTGACCGAGGCGCTCTTGGGCACGGCGGGCGGCGGATCGAGGTGCACGACGTCGAAGACGCGGCGGAAGTCCTCCTTGCGGGCGTTCAGGAAGTCCATGAAGCGCCCGGCGGGCGGTTTCCCGGGCTCGGCGCAGACGTATTGGCGCAGGACCGCCGCGGGGAACTGGTAGCGGAAATCGAAGGTGTAGTCGCGGTTGATCCAGATCTGCCCGGGCTCGATGCGCTCGTGCCAGAGCTCGCCCAGCTGGACGTAGGCGAAGGGGCCCAGGACGCAGCCGTGCAGCGTCGTCAGGTCCGCGGTGGCGAAGGCGCCGAGGAAGCTCCCCTCGAGCGGCGCGCCGTGGACGTTGGCGAAGGGGCAGGCCGCCGAGTTCTTGATCTGGAAGATCTCCGGGTTTTCGGGATCGTGGGAGTTGCTGTGGACGAGGGCTTTGATGAGCAGGCTGTCGGAGACCGCGATCGCCTCGTCCTGGTCGAGGACGATCTTGGCCCCGCGGTATTGGAAGGCGTCGCCCTTGCGCTTGAGCTCGTCGCCGCGCAGATCGGTCTTGTAGAGGACCGCGCCGTCCACCCGGCACCGCCCGAGGAAGTAGCTTCCGGCGAGGTTGGAGCCGCGGAAGCTGAAGTGCAGGGGGTGGTGGCCGGTGATCCCGTAGAAGGCATAGAAGCGCGAGAGCTTCCGGAGCGGGATGCAGGGCCGCAGGTAGGGGCCGGGGTCGAACTCCAGGCTCCTCAAATTCAGGCCGATGCGGCGGATGATGCGGTCGATGAGTTTCTCGAGCTTCTGCATGGCGTTTCCAATCTCAGGATAACTCCAACGGTTTCACTTGGCGAGGGTCACCGGCATCCCCATCAGCGGCCAGACGACGGCGACGAACAGCCCCAGGACCACCATCAGCAGGACGCTCGCGATCAGGCCGTAGGCGAAGAACTCCCCGGCGCTGAACTGCCGCGAGTCGTAGGCGATCGCGTTGGGCGCCGCGCCCACGAGGAGCATGAACGGCATGCCGGCCGCGACCAGGGCCGCGTAGAGGATGACCTCGCCCGCGACCCCGAGGTAGGGGGCGATGACGAGCGCGACCGGCAGCGAGATCGCGATGGCGGCGACGTTCATGATGAAGTTCGTCATGACGAGGACGAAGAAGCCGATGCTCATGACGAAGACGAACCAGTTGGCCTTTTTGAAGAGGACGAGCCAGTTCACGGCGAGCCAGCGGGCGGCCTCGGTCTGCCAGAGGCAGAAGCCGATGCTCATCGCCCCCCCGAAGAGGAGGATGATGTTCCAGGGAATCTCCTCGAGGTCCTCGATGTCGAGGATTTTCAGGATGAAGAAGGCGAGCGTCGAGATCAGGATGATGGCGGTCTTGTCGACCGCGCCGAGCGCGGGGATGAAGGAGCGCAGCGAGAGCGCGGCGACGCAGGCGAAGACGATCGCGGCGGCGAGCACCTCGCTTCTGGTGATGCGCCCGAGCTCGGCGTTCAGCTGCTTCGCCTTGGCGCGCAGGCCGGGAATGGTCTTCTTCTCCGGCCGCAAGAAGAGCATGAAGAAGCCCCAGAGGAGGAAGGTCATCAGCCAGCCGACGGGCGCCAGGTAGTAGCTGAGCTCGAAGAAGGAGACCCCCTTGCCGGTGATGTCCTTGAAGAAGCCGACGGCGACGGCGCCGCGGGCGGCGCCGAGCAGCGTGATGATGCTCCCGGCCCCGGCGACGTAGGCCATGCCCATGAAAAGCGCCTTGCCGAACCGGGTCTTCCCGCCGCCCTCCCCGTAGAGGGCGTAGATCGACATGAGCAGCGGGAACATGGTCGCGGCGACCGCCGTGTGGGCCATGATGTGGGTGAGGGCGGTCGTGACGACGAAGCAGCCGAGGAGGATCATCCCGGTGTTCTCCCCGACCACCCCGAGCATGAAATAGGCCAGGCGCTTGGTGAGCCCCGTCTTGGTGAAAACGAGCCCGATCATGACGGAGGCGAAGATGAAGAGCACCGAGGGGTCCATGAAGTCTTTGAAGGCCTGCTCGGGGGTGCGGATGAGGAACATGGCCTGGAGCACGCCGATCGCGATGCTCGTCACCCCGATGGGCAGCACCTCGAAGACCCACCAGGTGCCCGCCAGCATGAAGACGGCGAGCGCCCCCTTGCCCTCGCGGCTGAGCGGGAAGTGCTTGCCCATAGGGTCGACGGCGTCCGGCCAGGGGGGGGACCAGTAGATGACGGCGAAAAAAAGAAGGCCCAGCAGCAGAAAAAAAATCCTCTTCCAGTCGGTTCCGGAAGCGGTCTCGAGCGCGCCGGCATCGGCCATGGGCGAATCCTCCTTGAGGCTGCGGCCCCCTCCGCCGATGGCCGGGGCGGGGCCGGTTCGATCAACAGCTTGTTTTCCCGTTCGGCGTCACGCACTCCTTCATGGCATGGAAGATGGCCGCGAAGACGTCGGTCAGGCGAAGGATCCCGACGATGTCGGATCCCCGGGTGACCAACAGCGACTGGTGGTGGCCGATCACCAGCTGATGGATCGCCTGGTCGAGTGAGGCGCTCTCCTCGACGTATTCCCCTTCGGTCGGCGCGTACATCACGCGGGTGACCGGGATGTCGACCGCCTTGCGGCAGATGTCCTTGAGGGGGTTGTCGAACAGGACGTAGTCCTTGAGCATGGTCTTCAGGAACTTCTTCGAGAAGCCGACGGCGTGAATCCCGCGGCTCTCCAGGATTTCGTCGTATTTCGGCTCGAGGGCCCGCAGGACGTCGAGCTGGCTGATCTTGCCGATCACTTTGCCGTTCTTGTCGAGTACGAGGATCGCCCGGTGGCGGTAGCGCGTGGCGTCGAACTCCTGCTGGGCTTTTTCGAGGGCCATGACGGCCTCGCAGAGGTTCGCATCCTCGGAAACCGTGGCGTACTCCGCCAGCGGCACCATCAGATCGGAGACTTTAAATTCTTTCATGGCGCGCCTCATCGGTGGGTTGGATCCAGAAAAGCCATGGCTAACACACCGCGTTCCGGTTTTCAAGATGGAGAGATCCTCCGCCCGGTCCGACCAAAAATAGCAGGCGGAGGAGCCGGAGGTGATGGTCCTCGTCCTCAAGATGCCCGGGATCGAGGCGATCGTCCTGACCGGCCGCGGCTCGGCGGAGGACCGCCGGGCCTGCCTGGAGCTCGGGGCCTTCAGGACGGCTCGGTCGCCGCCCTCGGCGGCCCCCTGCGGCGCATCATGCCCCTCGCCGCGAGATAGCTTCGGCGGGTCCGCCGGCCTCGGGGTGATCGACGAAAACCGCCTGCCGCACGCCGGCGTCGGGCCGCACAACCTGGCCGGGGTCTGACAAAAGCGGCCGGGAGCGGCGGCCCTTCAGCGGCTCTCCGGCGCGAGCGCCCCCATCAGCCGCGGCAGGTCCCCGAAGCGGCCGATCAGCCCGAAGACGAGGGCCGCGATCAGAACGAAGATCAGGGTGACCGCGGCCATGACCGGGGTGTAGCCGTAGCGCAGGGCGTTGAAGATCTTGATCGGCAGCGTCTCCACCGTGAAGCCCGCCACCATGTAGGCCACGATGTACTCGTTCAGGCTGAGGACGAAGCAGAAAGCGAGCCCCGAGACCATGTAGGAGCGGACCAGCGGCAGGACCACCGTGCGGAAGACCGCCCGGGAGTCCGCGCCCATGGTTTCGGCCGCCTCGACGATCTCGCGCTCGATCGACTCGAAGCCGAGCGAGATGGTGACGAGCGGCAGCGTCACGAAGAAGATCGCGTGCGACACGATCGTCGCGATCATCTCCCCGTAGAGCCCGACGGTCGCCCAGAAGGCGAGAAAGCCGAGGGCCGTGATGACCGGCGGCAGCATGAAGGGCGCGATCCCGAGACCGAAGAGCGCCCGGGCGTACCAGGCGCCGCGGCGCCAGAGCGCGTAGGCGAGCGGCAGCGCGATCGAGACCGCGGCCAGGCTCGAGGCCGCGGCGATGATCAGGCTGTTTTCGATGGGCAACAGCCACTCCATCTCCCCGAAGAGCTCCGCGTACCAGCCGAGGGAGATTCCCTGCGGCGGGAAGTAGAGCGCCTTCTTCGCGTTCAGCGAGACCCCGCCGACCACGACGATCGGGCTCACGAGAAAGACGAGCACGCAGCCGAGAAAGGCGCGCTTCAGGATCGCGCTCATGGCGGCGGGGCCCCCCTTTGCCGGCCGATGCGCATCGTCGCGCCGACGAGCGCGAGGCTCACCGCCATGAAGAAGACCGACATCGCCGCCGCGAGCGGAAGATTCGAGCGGTAGATCGCCTCGTCGGTGATCAGGACCGAGAGCGTCCAGTGCTGCGGCCGGCCGAGGATCTGGGGGATGAGGTAGGTCCCCAGCGTGAAGGCGAAGACCATGATGAGGGTGGCGACCACGGCGCCGCGCAGCGCCCCCGCGACCACGGTGAAGAAGGTCGTGACCGGGGAGGCCCCCAGCGTGCGCGCGGCCTCCGCCAGGTGCGGGTCGAGCCGCGAAACCGGCGGGTAGAGGATGAGCACCGTGTAGGGGAAGGCGATGTAGCACATGCCGCAGGTCAGGGCGAGGAACCCGGGGGAGAGGCTCCGGGGGGCCGCCATCAGGCCGAGCCAGACGAAGAGGTTCGTCACCCCGGCGGTCTGCGAGAGCATGATCGACCAGGCGAAGGCCACGATCACCGCCGAAAGCGAGAGCACCGAGACCAGGATCACGAGCCAGACCACCTGGGCGCGGCGCCGCATGCGGGTCAAAAACCAGGTGAAGGGGAAGCCGACCGCCGTGCAGATGAGCGCGCAGAGCGCCGAGATGCCGAGCGAGAAGCCGAGCACCCGGCCGAAGAGCGGTGTGGCGAGCGCCGCGTAGTTCTCGATCGAGAAGGCCGTCGTGTAGAACCCGCCGGGCTCGCGCTCGCAGAAGCTCACGGCGATCATGATGCCGAAGGGGATGACGAAGAAGACCAGCAGCATCAGCGCCGGGTAGAGGAGGACGAGGCGGCCGGCCCCCTCCGCGGGACGGGGCGCCGTCATGCGGCGAGCACCACGCAGGCCGCGGGCGGCAGCACGGCGGTCGCCTCCTGCCCCACGGCGACCGAGGGGCGCCCCTTCGGGGTCGACTGGCTCACGATCTTGAGCCCCGCGCAGTCGAGGTGGATCTCGACGCTCGCGCCGGTGTCGCGCACGAAGGCGACCCGGCCCGGCAGGCGGTTTTCGCCCGGCTGCGCGCCGGGGACGAGGGTCACCTCCTCCGGCCGGACCGAGAGGGTGAGCGCCGCTCCGGGTTGAACCCCCGCCGGCAGGCTTTCGACGGTCACGGTGACATCGCGCACCGCGACCGTTCGGCCGGCGGAGAGCCGCGCGGCCAGGAGGTTGCTCGTCCCGATGAAGTCGGCGACGAAGGTGTCCGCCGGCCGGCGGTAGATCTCGAGCGGGCTTCCCACCTGGTGGACCCGGTTGTCGGAGCCCATGACCACGATGAGATCCGACATGGTCATCGCCTCGCGCTGGTCGTGGGTGACGAGGACGGTGGTGACCCCCAGGCGCTGCTGGAGCAGGCGCAGCTCGAGCTGCATCCCCTCGCGCAGCTTCGCGTCGAGGGCCGAGAGCGGCTCGTCCAGGAGGAAAAGGCGCGGAGCGGTGGCGAGCGCGCGCGCGATCGCCACCCGCTGGCGCTCGCCGCCGGAGAGCTGGGTGATGCTGCGGCCGGCGTAGCCCGGCAGGCGCACGAGCTCGAGGAGCTCCTCGATCCGCCGCCGGCACTCGGCCTCCGGCCGCCGCCGGATCCGAAGGCTGTAGGCGATGTTCGCGCCGACCGAAAGGTGCGGAAAGAGGGCGAGCGACTGGAAGACCATCCCGAAGTCCCGGCGGTGGGCCGGAAGGGCGGTGATGTCGGCCTCGTCCAGGAAGATCCGCCCGCGGCTCGGCCGCTCGAGGCCGGCGATCAGCCGGAGCAGCGTCGTCTTGCCGCAGCCCGAGGGGCCGAGAAAGCAGACGAAGCGGCCGTGGGGGATCTCGAGACGGACCTCCCGCACGGCCGTCACCGGGCCGAACTGCTTGGCGATGTCGTCGAGCCTGAGACCGGGCATGCCCCTACTTCGTGATCATCTCCGTCCACTTCTGGTTGACCCAGTCGCTCAGCTTCCCGGTGTAGAGGTCGTAGCGCGGGAGAATCGGCTTGATGTCGCTCGAAACCGCGGCGAAATCCGCGTCGGAGAGCCCGGTCAGCTCGCGCTTGACGGTGGGCGAGGTCCCCACCTTGAGCGAGAGCTTCTTCTGGATGTCGGGGCGGCTCATGTAGTTGATGAAGATGTGCGCCTCCTCGACCTTCTTGCAGGCCTTGGTCACGGCCCAGATCCCGGAGTCGAGGACCCCGCCCTCCTTCGGGAAGGTGGAGCGCACGGGGTGCTCCTTGGCGGCGAGCGTCGCGACGTCGTGGTAGTACTGGCCCATGGGGATCTCGCCGGACTTGAGCGCCTGCTCGAACTGGGCCTCGTCGCGGTACCAGAGCTTCACGTTGGGCTTCAGGGCCGCAAGCTTGTCGAGCACCTTCTGGACCCCCTCCTGGGTGTCGAGAACCTTGGTGCCGCCGAAAAAGGTCGTCGCGGTGATCTCGAGCAGGAAGGAGTTCGAGGCGAGCGCGAGCAGCCCGAGCTTGTCCTTCTTGTCGGCCGCCCACATGTCGGCCCAGGACTTGGGCGCCTCGGGGAAGGCCTTGGTGTTCGAAACGAGCGTGATGTACCAGGAGACCGCGCCGATTCCGTCCACCTTGCCGTCGGGGTACTTGTGGACGAAGACCGGCAGGAGGTGCTTGCTGTTCGGGATCTTGCCGAGGTCGAGCGGCATCCACAGCTGGGTCTTCTGGCCGCGCAGCATCGGGGTCTGGGCGATCATGTTGACGTCGGCCGGGGCTGTCTTGGCCTTGGCCGCCTGCTCGAGCTGGACGAGCCACGCCTCGCCGGTCGGCTCGGCGACCGACTCCACCTTGATCCCGGTCTCCTGGGTGAAGTCGGGGAAGATGTGCTTGTCGAAGGAGTCCTTGAAATAGCCGCCGTAGACCCCGACCTTGATGCTCTTGTCGGCGGCGGCCAGCGGCGCCGCGAACAGGGCGAGGGCGCAGAGGACGGCGACGCTGAGCGCAAACGCATGGATCCGTTTCGGGTTCATGGAAACCTCCTGCGGCGATGGGTTGGGGCTGAGTCCGAGCGGACGGGCTCAGGTTATCGCAAAACCCGCTGGGTGAGTCAAGCGCCGCCGTCCTCCGGCGGCGGCCCCGGTACGGCGGCGAGCAGGCGCTCCGCGGCGGCCGCTCCGGCCGCGTAGGCGGCGGCCATCGCCGTGCGGAACTCCTCCCGGCCGCGCCAGAGAGGGAAGGCGCCAAGGCGCTCGGCCGGCGTCGTCCCGGCGACGGGGGGCGGAAGGTCGTCGGCGGCGGCCGGGGCGGCCGTCAGGGGTCTCCAGAATGCGGTCGGATCGGCCGGCAGCGGGGCCGCTCCCGGGGCGGGCGCGGGTGGCGGGGCGCCGGTCTTGGCCGCGGAGATCGCCGCGCCCTTCAGCCGCGTCACGAACGCATCCCGGTCGAGCCCGCGCAGCTTGAGGAGCAGGAAGGGATCCCGGTCGAAGGTCTCGGCGAGCAGGTAATAGACCGCGGCGATGTGCTTGCAGGGGTTGGACCAGTCCGGGCAGGAGCAGGCCGTAGCGAGGTCGCCCTGCTTTTCGGGGAACAGGGAGGCCCCGGCCTGCCGGAAGAGCGCCTCGAGCTCCGCCGGCATTTCGGCGTTCAGCAGGCGGGCGGCGATCGCGGGGCGGCGGCGCAGCGCCCGCATGACGCGCACCCAGCGCGCCGCCGAGAGGGTCCGCAGTTCGATCAGGATGCGGTAGGGCTTGGCGCGGGTCCCCTGGACATCGGCGCGGACCAGCCCCGGCTCGATCTCCAGGTTGGCCACCTGCCCTTTGCGGGCATAGGCGCGGCCGCGGGAGAGGCGCGCGCCGATCTCAAAGCCCTCCAGCACCTCGATCCAGCGGCGCCCCCACCAGCTGCGGGCGAAGCCGCCCCGCGGCGTTCCGGCCCGGATCCCGCCCTTCACCGCGCGGGGCGGCTCGGGCCGGTAGTAAAAGAAGTCGAAAGGATATCCCCGCCCCCGGCGCATGTCACCCCCCCGCGGCCCCCACGCCGAGCGCGAAGAGCTCGCGCAGCTCGTCGTTGGACAGCTCCGTCAGCCAGCCCTCCCCGGCGCCCACGACCTGGGCGGCCAGGGCCGTCTTGCGTTCGATCATCCGGTCGATGCGCTCCTCGAGGGTGCCGGCGCAGATGAACTTGTGGACCTGCACGCGCTGCGTCTGCCCGATGCGGTGGCTGCGGTCGGTCGCCTGGTTCTCGACCGATGGGTTCCACCAGCGGTCGAAGTGCACCACGACCCGCGCGCGCGTCAGATTGAGCCCGGTCCCCCCGGCCCGCAGCGAGAGGATGAAGAACGGCGGGGCGTCGGCCTCGCCCTGGAACCGGGCGACCATGCGGTCGCGCCGCGCGCGCTCCGTTCGGCCGTGCAGGAAAAGCGCCTCCCGGCCGAAGACCTCCTGGAGGTGGCGCTGGATGAGCGCGCCCATCTCCGCGAACTGGGTGAAGATGAGGGCGCGGTCGCCGGCCGCGATCATCTCCTCGAGCATCTCGACCAGCCGCTCGAGCTTTCCCGAGCGCCCGGCGAGCGCCGACTGGTCGCCGAGAAAGTGCGCCGGGTGGTTGCAGACCTGCTTCAGGCGGGTGAGCGCCGAGAGGACGAGCCCCTTTCGCGCGATCCCCTCGGCTGCCGACAGCGCCGGCTCGATCTCCTTCAGCACGGCGGCGTAGAGCGAAGCCTGCTCGCGGGTGAGCGGGCAGTAGGTCTTGACCTCGATCTTCGCGGGCAGGTCGGCGATGATGCTGCGGTCGCTCTTCAGGCGCCGCAGGATGAAGGGGCCGGTGGCGCGTTTGAGCCGTTCGGCCGCCTCGCGGTCGCCGTAGACCTGGATCGGCTTGAAGAAGGTTTCGCGGAAGGCGCCCGGGCCGCCGAGCAGCCCGGGGTTGAGGAAATCCATGATCGCCCACAGGTCGCCCACGTGGTTTTCGACCGGGGTGCCGGTGAGCGCGACGCGGAAGCCGGCGGCGAGCGCGCGGGCCGCCCGCGACTGGTGGGTGCCGGGGTTCTTGATGTTCTGCGCCTCGTCGAGGACGACCCCGGCCCACTCCACCGCGCCGAACAGCTCCCGGTCCCGGTTAAGCAGGCCGTAGCTCGAAATGACGAGCGCATGCGCCCGCGCCCGGCGGCCGAAATCCGCCGCCTTGGCGCGCTTCAGGCCGTGGTGCACCATGACCCCGAGCGCCGGCGTGAACCGTTCGGCCTCCCTCGCCCAGTTGGTGATCACCGTGGTCGGGCAGACGAGCAAAACCGGCCGCGGCTCGCCGGCTTCGCGCAGGCGGGCGAGAAAGGCGAGCGTCTGCACCGTTTTTCCGAGGCCCATGTCGTCGGCGAGGCAGGCCCCCAGTCCCCAGGGCTGCAGGAAGGCGAGCCAGGAGTACCCGCGCACCTGGTAGGGGCGCAGGGTGCCGCGGAACCCGGCGGGGGGCGCGAGCTCCCCGTAGCGCCCCGGGCTCCGCAGGCGCTCGAGGAGCTCCCCGAGCGCGCCCTCGGCCTCGATGCCGGCGAGCGGAAAGCCGCGGATCCCGGCCTTGAGCCCGAGCGCCAGGCGGACGACCTCGCCGGCCTTCAGGACGGTCGGGGGCCCGCTGTTCAAGGCCTCGGCCGCCGCGCGGATCTGCGCGGCGTCGAGCTCCACCCACTGCCCCCGGAGCATCACGAGCGGCAGCTTGCACGCCGCGAGGAGCTGAAGCTCCGCCAGCGTGAGCGGGTCGCCGCCCAGCGCCAGCCTCCAGTCGACCCGCACGAGCGCCTCCAGGCCGAGCTCGGCCCCCGCCGCCAGCGCCGGCCCGGTGACGGCGGCGTGCACGGCGATCTGCCGGCGCGTCCCGCCGCGGGTCCACCACGCGGGCAGCATGACGCCGAAGCCGGCCGCCTCGAGCGCCGGGGCCTCGCGCGCGAGGAACGCGTGGGCCCCCGGGAGGTCCATGCGGCACTCCCCGGGGTCCGGGGCGGCGAGGCTGGCGCCGACCGGCGCCGAGATGCCGGCGGCGAGCCCCAGGGCCGAGAAGAGGTATTCGCGCACGTCGCCCGCGATCTGCTGCAGCAGGCGGGCGCGGCGGCTGCGGCCGTTCCACACCTCCTTGACCGGGACGAGCAGGCTGCGGTCGGCGAGCGGCTGGAGGAGATAGCGCAGGGTCCACTCGCCGGAAGGGATCGTCAAACCGGAATCGGCGGCGGGCCCATCGACGGCGGGCTCCTCGAGGCGGAAGCAGAGCCGGCAGGCGGCGCCGGCGGTCGCGTCCACCGGCCGGCGCCAGGCGGCGACCTGGGCGGCGAGCTCGGCGACCTGCCGGCGGCTCTTCCAGCGGATGACGGGGTCCGGGCCGCGGAGCGCGCGGATCCAGGCGTCGTGCACGCTCTCCGCGGCGCGGCGCGCGGCGGGCGCCGCGTGGCGGACGAGCCCGTCGAGCGCCGCTTCGATGAAGCGCGCGAGCAGGACCAGCGGCGGCTCCCCGGGCGGCGCCCCGTCCGCCTCCGGTCCCAGGCAGCGCGCCGCCGGCGGCATGCGCCGGGCGAGCGCCTCGAGCCGGGCGCGCTCCGTCCCCGCGAAGACCGGCTGCCAGCGGGCGGCGTGGCCCCGGCCGGCGGCGACGATCCCGGGCAGGTAGACGCGGCGGGCGGCGAGCTCGGCGGCGAAGCGGAACGCCGCCACCCAGAAAGCGAGGTCGGATCCGGCGGCCACCCCGCGGGCGAGCGGCTCCCTTCCGATGCAGGCGGCGAGGAACGCCGCGCCGCCCGCGCCTGCAAACGGCAGCGCGGTGACCCGCCAGGGCGCGATCGCCGCGGCCTCGGCACCCGGCGGGGTCTCGGCGATCAGCGGGGAGGAGGGCAGCGGCCGCCGGCCGGCCGTGGGCAGCCAGGCCGCGGCCGACACCGCCTGTCGGCGGTCCGCCCGGAGGCCGCTCGGAAAGGCGTTCAGGGCTGAGCGCAATCCCTCGAAGCCGGGGTCGAAGGGCGAGGGCTGCAGGGCGGCGGCCGCCCCGCGGCGTCCGCGAGCGGGGGGGGTCCCGGCCTCCGGCGGCGCCTCCGCCCAAAGCAATAGCCCCCGGTCGGCGCCGGCGGCGTGCAGCAGGATCATGGCACCATCCGAAAAAAGGATCGAAACGTGCCTATCTACCGGTTGGGTTTCGGGGAGTCAAGCGCGGCGGGGAGCCGCGGGGCGGCCCGGCCGGCGGCGGGGGGGCGCTTGACGCCCCTACCCCCCGCGGCCGGGCCGGAGGTGGCGGGTTCAGACGGTCAGTGCTTCACGACGACGAAGTACATGGCGTAGCCGCCGGTGTTGCCCCCCTCGTAGTTCGCCCCCAGGCTGAGCTGGGCGCCGGCGGGGACCTGCTTCTTGTAGATCTTCATGGGCGAGGCGGTGACGTAGGTGGTCGAGATCGTCTCGCTCACCGGCGTCCAGCCGGTCCGCATGAAGAGCGGCAGGACGGCCGTGCGGCCGTCGAGCGCGATGAAGACGGTCGCGGCCTTGTGCAGGTTGAGAACTAGGTGGTTGCTGTTGGTCATGTAGCGGTCGAGGTTCGCGGTCTGCACGAGCACCCCGCCGTCGAGCTGCGGCCCGATGGCGTTGATGACGTAGGTGCGGTCGATGTAAGGCAGCGCGTTCTTCTCGGCCTTGGCGAGCGTGTAGGGCTTGCCGGAGGAGACGCTCACGATCTCGACCGGCGGCATCACCACGACGAAGTAGTTGCTCTGGGCGCCGGTCGGGCCGCCCTGCTGGTTGCCGCCGAGGACGAGCGCGCTTTTGGCGGGGACGATTTTCTTGTAGATCTTCATCGGGCCGGCGGCCGCCTCGCTCGTCGTGATCGCCTGGGTCGGCGCCGCAATCCATCCGGTGGCGAGCCAGGTCGGCAGCTTGGCCGCGCGCTGGTCGAGGGCGACGTAGACGACGGCCGCCTCGTTGAAGGTGAGCTCGAGGTGCCGCGGCACCGCGACATTCTTGTCGGCCGCGGCGGTCTGCACGAGGATCCCGTTTTTGAGCCCCGGGCTGATGCCGGTGATGGCGACGGGTGCATCGATGTAGGGCTTTGCGTTCTTCTCGGCCGTGCCGAGCGCGTAGGGCTTGCCGGTCGAGACGTAGTCGATTTCAACCGGGCCGTCGTCGCCGTCGCCCGGGTCGCTGCCCGGGTCGCTGCCGCCGCCGCCCGAACCCGCTTCGACTTTGAGCTTGAGCTGGGGGTCGCCGAAGAGGTTCGTCTCGTAATAGCACCAGCGCATCGGGACCTGGTTGATGCGGCTCGCGTTGAAGTGCTCTTTGGAGAAGGCGTTCGCTTTGCCGAGCTCGCGCTTGCCCATGGCGAAGACCCCGTGCCAGAAGGCGCGGTTGAAGCGCTGCGAGCCGCCGTCGTTCGAGTTGAGGGCGCCCCAGCCGTAGCGGGCGTTCATCACGGCCGCGAAGGCGCCGTACTTCATGCTGGTGATCTGCTCGGCGAAGCAGTTCGGCGAGTCGAACGCGCCGGGCAGGCACCCCTGGGAGTAGATGAAGACCGGCCGGGTGTTCGTGAGGCCGGGCAGGTCCGCGGTCGTCATCTTCATCGCATAGGTGATGTTGGCGTGGCCGAGGTGGTTGATGATGTGCAGCCCCTTGTAGATCCCGCGGCCGTTGTTGATCCAGTTGATCAGGGTGCTTTTCGACCAGAGATTGTTCGGGGCGTCGTAGAGCGGCGGCGGAAAGTCGGTGATGCTCGGGTCCTGGTTGTGGTGGGTCACGAAGAACCCGGAGTAGGGCGAGTTCTCGAAGCCCATGGTGGTGTAGCCGTAGGAGCTCGCGCCCAGGCGGATCTCCTCCATGGAGCCGGTCGCGTATTCGGAGACGCCGCTGAAGCCCAGGTGCTCGCCCACCATGCCGGCGAGGTGCAGGTAGGGATCGGTCGAGGTGTCGTAGGCGATGGTCTTGGCGACGAAGTTCGCCGCCTCCGTCGCGTTCTCGACGGCCGCCCGCCCGACGTAGACCTCGGCGTAGAGGTCGACCTCCTGGCCGCCGATCCCGTCGTTCGGCTCGCCGTAGATCCCGTCGGCGTCGTGGTCGAAGGTGCCGTCCAGGCAGCTGTAGTACAGGTCGGAGGGGATGTCCTCGACGTAGCCGCCCACCTGCGCGCGCAGCTTGCGCGCCGGGACGATGGCGTTGGTGCCGCCGAGCAGCACGTACTCGGTGCCCCAGGTGTTGTGGGCGTCGATGATGAAGTTGCGGATGCGGGTCTGGTCGTCGGCCCCGCCCGAGGGGCGCTGGCCGCTGTAGGTCGCGGTGATCCACTCCGTGGTCACGATCTTGGCCGAGGTCCCCTGGGACTGCTTGTGCAGCACAAGCTTGGTGAAATCCGAGGTGCTGAGCTGCTGGTTGGTGATGATGACGTACGGGTAGGTCGCGAGCGGCTCGGGCAGCAGGCTTGCGGCGAGCCGCGGCGGAGCCTCCGCGGGGGATTCGGCGTAGCTGTCGGCGCTCGCCGGGTTGTCGACCATCGCGCGCAGCTGCGCCTTGTCGGCGGCGGTGACCCGGCGGACGCTCGAGAGCCGGTGGAACGCCGGTTCGAAGTCGACCGCGACGCGCATTTCGGGGTAGTAATAGAGCTTCCCGCTTTTCGGCAGGTACTCGACCGGGTAGAGGGTCGTCTGGACCACTTCGAAGGCCCGCTTCGCCTGCGCGGCCGGCGCTTCGCTCGTCCGGCCGGGGTAGGCGGCGTTTTTCTGGTAGATCTCGGGCTTCTCGGCGGTCTTCTGCGGCGGGCGCGGGAGGCTTAGCGGCAGCGGCATCTGCGCCGGCTCGACCCGGTAGGTCCCCGAGAGGAGCACCTTCCTGCCCGGGATCACCTGGAACGATTTCACCTGCTGGCCGTTCGGCACCAGGATCCGGACGGGCTGCTCGGGCAGCTCGGGCTCGCCGGGGACCTGGCGGCTGTTCAGGCCCGGGATGTGGACCTGGTCGGCCGCGCCGCTGCGGGTGATGACCGGCGGGTCGAAGCGGTAAACGACCTCGACCGTGCGGTCGTTTGCGGCGAGCACGCTGCCGGCGGCGGACGCCGACCCCGTGCCCCCCAAGGCGATGCCGACCGCGAGCGCCAGCGCCATGGACAGCGGCCGAAACCATCGACCGAAGCGATGTGCCGTCATGCTGAATTCCTCCTTGATTGACTAGTTGAATGCTTGCTCCGACTGCCCCTGCATGACCGACGGCCGGCTTCTCCCCCCGGAGAAATCGCAGCTCCTGCGGCCGCCGCCGGAGGGCTTAGGCAACTTCCGTGCCGGATGCGCCCGGCGCCGCGGCCGCATCGAGCCAACCGTTTGAAAGGACGATTCAATTCCGGGCGGGGGACCCGGCGGAAACCCATCGGCGGATGAAGTTCTTTCCGGGCGGAGGCCCTTTTTCAGCACCGGCGCTGCCGGATTTTGTCAGCCGCGGGAGCGCGGCGCGGGGGCCGCGCGGAGGGCCGGCCCCGGTCGGAGAGCGACCGGGGCCGGCGGGCGGCAGGGGGTCATGCGGGGAGGCCGGTCAGGGCGTGACGACGACGAGGTAGTGGCTTTCGGCGCCGGCGGCGCCGGCGGCCATGTTCCC
>CAZNKG010000036.1:0-22925 GCA_964573635.1 uncultured Desulfatibacillum sp.
AGACGCGCCAACTTAGCGGCGGATCGCAGAAATGTCAAGGTTTTCCCTGGGGGACGATGCGCGGCCGGCAGCCGGTTGTGCACCGGCCGCAGGCTGTGTTATGCAGGCGCCATGGAACGCACACCGCCGCCCGGCCCCGCGGCCCCCGCGGAGCGGACCGAAGGGATCGCCGGCCGCCTGGCGGCGCTCGGGCTCGGCAGGAGCGCCGTCCGGGCGCTCACGGCCCACTACGGGCGGATCGACCTCGGGAAATACCGGCGCCACCGGCGGCGGCTGAAGGTTCTGCGCCGCGAGTTCGGGCGGGACGCGGCGCTGCTCGAGGATCTGGTGCGCGCCGCGCGCCGCCAGGCTCTTCCGGAAGCCGCGCCGGTGGCGCTTGTCTCCCAAATCCAGCGCTCGGGCGGCTCGCTCCTCAGCCAGCTCTTCGACGGCCACCCCCAGCTCCTCGCCCATCCCTACGAGCTGAAGATCGGGTTTCCGAAAAAGCACCTCTGGCCGATGCTCGACCTGTCGGATGCGCCGCGGCGCTGGTTCGAGGTGCTCTTCGAAGACCACGTGGCCGGCCACTTCCGCAACGGCTACCGCAAGGGCCGGCAGGCGGGGCCGGTCCTCGCCTTCATCCTGCCGCCGGCGCTCCAGGCGCGGCTTTTTCTCGAGGCGTGCGACGCCGCCAGACCCGGCACGCCGCGGGAAGTCCTGGACGCCTATTTCCGCGCCTTCTTCGCGGCGTGGCTGAACCGCGCCGACGAACCCGGGGACAAGAAATTCATCACGGCGTTCACCCCCCGGATCGCCCAGCGCGTCCCGAGCATCGAAGCGTTTTTCGCCGACTACCCCGACGGGCGGCTGATATCGATCCTGAGGGCTCCGGACAACTGGTACCCGTCGGCGCGCCGGCACAGCGCGAAATACGCGGACCTCCCCGCCGCGGTCCGCCTGTGGCAGGCGAGCGCGCGGGCCATGGTCCGCAATCGGGCGCGGTTCGGCGACCGGGTGTGCCTCATCCGCTTCGAAGACCTGGTGGGCCGGACCGAGGCCGTCATGCGCCACCTGGCGCGCTTTCTCGGCATCGATTTCCATCCCTGCCTGCTCGCCCCCACCTTCAACCGGGTCCCGATCGCGGCCAACACGAGCTTTGCGCCGGAAGAGGCCGCCGTCATGACGGGGACGCTCGAACGGCGCCGGCTGCTCAGCCCGGAGGAGCGCGCGGTGATCGACGGCCTCGCCGGAGAGGACTATCGCCGGGCGTGCGCCGCGGCCGTCTGCTTCTGACGATCGTCGGGCGTTCGCCGGGGCGGGCCCGCCGCGTTTTGCGGGGCCGGGGTCAGCCCGGGAAGGGCCGCGCGCGGACCCGCGGGAGGAGGCCCGCCTCTTGGGCGGCCGTCTCCTCGGCGAGCCTCCAGTCGATGGGCTGGTTCACATCGAGCCCTTCGCTGCCGCGGGTCATGAAGGGCATCAGGACGTGGCCGGCGATGGTGCGCCCGTCGAAGACCACCCGCGTCCAGGCGATCTCGAGGCTTGCGTTCTGGACGTAGACCTCGGGCAGCGACGGGTACTGGCTGCTGTGCCAGGGCTGATCGGCCGGCCCGAGCGGGAGCAGCGGGAGCATGCGCCGGCCGCGGACGACCCACATCTTCCCCGGGTGCTGGCTGCACTTCTCGACCGCCCGCAGGGAATCCACCCCGGATTCGGCGCAGAACTCCGCCCACGCGCGGCGGATGGTCTCCGGCAGCCGGAAGGGGCTGGTCGGCCGCAGGATGCTGAAGCAGTCGTAGCGCCGCCCCGCGTCCGCCAGGCGCTTCAAGGTGTACTCCACCCACTCGATGTCCGGCGAGGTGTCCCCCGCGATCTCGGGCGGCCGCAGGAACGGGACCTCGGCGCCGTAGTGCCGGGCGACCGCGGCGTAGCGTTCGGAGTCGGTGGAGACCACCACCGCGGCGAAGACGCCGCTGTCGATCGCCGCCTGGATGCTGTAGGCGATCAGGGGGTGGCCGCAAAGCGGCCGGATGTTCTTGTCCGGCACCCGCTTGGAGCCCGAGCGCGCCGGGATCAGGGCGATGCAGGATGGCATGGGTCGCATCTCCTCCCGGGGCCGGTCACCAGGCCGTGAAGCCGCCGTCCACCTTGAGGTTGATCCCCGTCACGTAGTCCGATGCGCGGGAGGCGAGGAAGAGCAGCGGCCCGCGCAGGTCCTCCGCGTCCGCCATGCGGCACATCGGCACGCGCTCGCAGAACTTGCGCCGGAACTCGGGGTCCTGGCCGCCGAGCACCCCCCCGGGGGACAGCGCGTTCACCCGCACGCCGTGGGGCGCGAGATGCGTCGCCAGGTACTGCGTGAGGTTGAGCACCGCGGCCTTGGAGGCGCCGTAGGCCGGCGGCTTCAGGAAGGGGGGATCCATCGGCATGTGGTCGTAGAGGCGCGGGTCCGGGGAGACGCTCCCGTAGAGGGAGCCGATGTTGATGATCGAGCCGCGGCCGGCGTTGGCCATGGCGATGCCGAAGACCTGGGTGACGAGCAGCAGGCCCGCCGCGTTCACCTCGAAGATCTTGAGGGTCTCCTCGAGGGGGATCTCCTCCAGCCGCCGGCCCCGGCCGCCGGTTATGGGCGGGGCGTCGATGCCGGCGTTGTTGACGAGCACGGTGGGGGTGGCCAGGCGCTCGCGGCAAAGGGCGAGCGCCGCCACGAGCTCGTCGCGCCGGCAGACATCGGCCTCGGCCTCGAGCAGGCGGCCGCGGTGGCGCTCCCGCAGGGCTGCAAATGCCGGCGGGGCGGCGGCCCCGCGGCGGTCGAGCGCCAGCACCTGCGCCCCGGCCGCCAGGAGGGTCTCGATCCAGATGGGGCCGAGCTTGCCGTAGGCCCCGGTCACGACCCCCGTCTCGCCTTCCAGGCTGAAGAGCCGGTTCAGGCCACCTGCTTCCAATTCTCCGCCCCGTTCAGCACCTCGAAGGTGATCTCCTCGTCGGCCTTGAGCGCCGTCCGCGTCGTGCGGCCGATCACCTTATCGATTTCGTAGGGCTGCAGCCCGCCCCCGGGCGATTTGATCGCGATGTCCTCGCGCCGGATGGCGTGGCCGGCGGGGAGATCGACGGCCGCCACCAGCTTTTTCCCCATTTTGACCATCGGGGTGATCTCGCTGTCGTAGACCCGCTTGACGCCGTCGCCCAGCGCGACCCGCACCCGCCGCAGGTCCCGGATCATTTTCTGAAAGCCGATGGGCTCGAGCGAGAAGGCGTGGTCGGTGCCCTTCCAGGTGTGGTTCAGCGTGAAGTGCTTTTCGACGACGCGCGCGCCCAGGATGTAGGCGGCGAGCGCCATGGCGATCCCGTTGTCGTGCGAGGAGAGGCCCACGACCGCATGCGGGAAGCGTTCGCGGTAGGTGGTGATCACCCGGAGGTTCAGCTCCTCGAAGGCCGCCGGGTACCCCGCCGTGCACTGCAGCAGGCAGAGCCGGGGGTTGATCGGCATGATGGCGTCGTAGGCGCGGTTCACGTCGTCCATGGTGCCGCCGCCGGTGCTGAGGATGATCGGCTTGCCGGTCTGGGCCATGTAGGTGAGCAGGGGGATGTTCTTCAGATCGCCCGAGGCCACCTTGAAGGCGGGCATGTCGAGCTTGGCCAGAAAGTCGACGCTCGGGAAGTCGAAGGCGGTCGCAAAGAGCGTGATCCCGATCTGCCGGGCGTAGTCGACGAGCTCGCGGTACTCCGACCAGCCGAACTCGAGGTGCTCGCGGTGCTCCCCGTAGGTCGCGCCGTAGCTGTTCTCGTTCTCGTAGGGCTTGTCGTAGGCCGCCTTCGTGTAGAGGCTGCGGTTGTCGCGCTTCTGGAGCTTGACCGCGTCGGCGCCGCACTCCTTGGCCGTCTTGAACATCTCTTTGGCGGTCTCGAGCTTGCCCTGGTGGTTGTGGCCGATTTCGGCGATCACGTAGCAGTCGCCGGCGTCTTCGATGGTCTTGCCGTCGATCGTGAGCTTGCGCATGGCGTTCAATCCTCCTTCGCCGGAATCGCATCTTCCCCGGATGCCTCTCCGCCGGAGAGGTCCCGGGGGCGGGGCGGCGTCGAGGTTTCCTTATCAGCTTCCTCGGCTTCAATCAAGCGGCGAATCTCCTCGGGCGCTATCGGCGCGATGCGGCCGCGATCGATACGATAGGCGTGGTCGGCGATCCGCAGAAGCGCCCGCTGGTGCGAGATGGCGAGCAGGGTGAGCCGGCCGCGCAGCGCGAGCAGGGTGTCGCAGATCTCGGCCTCGCTCGCCGGGTCGAGGGCGCTCGTCGCCTCGTCGAGGATCAGGAGCGCCGGCCGGTTCACCAGGGCCCGGGCGATGGCGATGCGCTGCCGCTGTCCCCCGGAGAGCCTGCCGCCGCGCTCCCCGACCACCGTGTGGATCCCCTGCGGCAGGCCCTCGACGAAAGACCACGCCCCGGCCTGGGTCAGCGCGGCCACGACCTGCGCCTCCCCCAGGTGCTTGTCCCCCAGGGCGACGTTGACGAGGATGGTGTCGTTCAGCAGAAGCGTCTCCTGGGGAACGTAGCCGATCATGCGGCGCCACTGCCGCAGGTCGAGCTGCGGCAGCGGGCGGTCGTCGATCCAGACCGTGCCGCGCTGCGGGCGCAGCAGCCCGGTCACGAGGTCGGCCACCGTGGTCTTCCCCGAGCCCGACGGCCCGATGATGGCCGTGATGGCGCCGGCCGGCAGCACGAGGTCGATCGCCTGCAGGACCGCCTCCCCGCCGCCGTAGGCGAAGCTCACCCCGTCCAGCCGGATGCCGCGCGTCAGCTCCGGGGCCAGCCTGCCGCCCGCCTCCTCGCGCCGGGCCTCGATCTCGGCGATGGCGGCGCGCATCGAGAAGTAGGCGCTCTCGTCCACGACGAGCTCCTGGTAGTGCTCCTGCAGGAGGTTCAGGTGCTTGAGCAGCCGCGCCAGGACGACGGCGAGCACCATCAGGGTGGCGAGCGGCATCTTGAAATGCGTGAGCGCGACGTAGAGCCCGCCGGCGACGAAGACGGCGAGCATCGGCTCCTGGAGCGCCTTGAGAAACTCCTTGCTGAGGACTTTCTGCTGCAGGGCGCGGTTGAGCCCCACCGTCTTCTTGACGAGCAAAAAGTCGGTCATCTCCTCGCGGGCCATGGCCTTGAGCGGCTTGATCGACTGCAGCGTGTCGACCATGAGGGCGAGCAGGGTCTTGTAGAGGTCCTTCTGCTTGCGGCCCACCTTGCGCGAGGTGCGGATGAGGCCCCCGAGCGACGCCATGATCAGGACGCCGACGCCGACGGTGGCGAGCGTCGCCTGCCAGGAGATGACGAGCGCGGTGACGGCCACCGCCAGGGCCTGGAAGAACTCCGCGATGAGGGCGGCGCATTTCTGGTAGGCGTTCGAGGAGCGGTTCGCCTCGGTCGCCATGGCGTTGGCGAGCTTGCCGACCTGCTGGCCGACGAAGTACTCCCAGCGGGTGTTCGTCAGCGCGCGGAGCATGGCGAGCCGGAGGTCCGTGCCGACGCGCGCCACCGTGTAGCCGACCTGCTTCTTGGCGAGGAGCACCATCGCGCTCTTGAGCGCGATGGCGGCGACGATCACGACGAGCAGGATCCCCAGGCTCGGGCCGATCCCGAAATAGGCGAAGGCCTCGGCCACCATCGACTGGATCTTCGCGCCCTTGACGGAGCCGCCGGCGCCCGCCCCGACCGCCTCCGCGTCGCCCACGGCGAGGCTGACGGCCGGCAGGAACATGAAGAGGCTGATGCCGTCCATCAGTCCGGCGAGGATCAGGCACCCCACGACGATCAGGCTGGGCAGCGGGTAGGTGCGCAGAAAGATGACGAGCAGGCGCATGGTGCTTCCGCAAGGTCCGGGGGATGCGCGGCTACGCCGGTCCGGCGGCCGGCCGCAGCGCGGCGAAGGCCTCGCCGATCGCCGCGATCTGGTCGGCCGTGTGCCCGGCGCTGACGCTGCAGCGCAGCAGCGCGCTGCCGTCCGGGGTGGCGGGCGGCAGCACGAGGTTCACGTAGACGCCGCGCGCGAGCAGCCCGGTCCAGAGCGCGACGGCGCGCTCGCGCTCGGCAAGCCGCACGGCGATGATCGGGCTCGGCTCGGGGCCCAGGCGGTAGCCGAGCCCCCGGAGGCGTTCGTAGAGGCTGCGGGCGTTCTCCCACAGGCGGCCGCGCAGCTCGCTGCGGGCGATCAGGATCCGCAGGGCGGCGCGCACGGAGGCGACCGTCGCCGGCGAGGGCGAGGCGGTGAACATGTAGGGGCGGTTCGCGAAGCGGATGAGGTCGAGCTCGGGGTGGTCGGAGGCGCAGTAGCCGCCGATCGCCCCCAGGCTTTTGCTGAACGTCCCGATCACGAAGTCGACCTCCGCCTCGACGCCGTCCGCCTCGGCCGTCCCGCGGCCGTGCGCCCCGAGGACGCCGAGCGAGTGGGCCTCGTCGACGACCAAGAGCGCCGGGTAGCGCCGCTTGACGGCGGCGATCTCGGCGAGCGGGGCCCGGTCGCCCAGCATGCTGTAGATGCCCTCGACCACGATCAGGGTCCGGGCCGCGCGCTCGCCCAGCCGCCGCAGGCGCTTGTCGAGATCGGCGGCGTCGTTGTGCCGGAAGCGCAGGATCTCCGCCCCGCTCAGGCGCGCGCCGTCGTAGATGCTCGCGTGGCTGTCGGCGTCGATCAAGAGCACGTCCCCCGGTCCGGTCAGCGTGGCGAGCATCCCGAGGTTCGCCACGTAGCCGGTCGAGAAGACGATCACGCCGCGGCGGCCGAAGAAGGCGGCGAGCTCGCGCTCGAGGGCGACATGGTCCGCATAGCTTCCGTTGGCGACCCGCGAGCCGGTCGTCCCCGTCCCCTGGGTGCGGGCCGCCCGGCAGGCGGCCGCGATGCACTCCGGGTCGAACGTGAGGCCCAGGTAGTTGTTGGTCCCCGCGAGGATCAGCGGGCGCCCGTTTACCACCGCCTCGGTGGCCGAGCGCACCTCGTCCATCACGACGTTGATGGACTCGATTCCGCTGGCGGCGAGCGCCCGGCGGGTTTCGGCGAGCGGCTGGAACTTGTCGAACAGGCTCATAACTTAACCTTCCCCGATGATCTTCTGCAGCGCGGCGGCGAAATCCCGCACCGTGCGGATGTCCGGCAGGACGTTCAGGGGGACCGAGATGTCGAAGCGGTCCTCCACCTGTTCGACCAGGCTCATGACCTTCAGGGAGTCGAAGTCGAGCTCCGCCACCAGGTCGGTCTCCGCCGTGACCGTGCGCCCCGGGGGGGCGAGCGGCCGGATGAGACCGATGACCGCGGAGAGGATCTCGTCGTCAGCGGGCATGCGTTCCCCCGTCAAACTCGGCTTTTTCCGCCGCCGGCCGGCCCCAGCGTCAGCGCCAGCCCCGCGGCGAGGCCGATCGCCGGCTTCCAGCCGAACGCCCGGGTGATGGCGGTGTTGTCGCAGACCCAATCGGTATGGGTGAGCTCGCGCACCTTGCCGGGGGTGAGCATCGGCGCATAGCCCAGGCGGCGCGCGAGGGCCAGGTTCAGGCCGGCGAGCGCCTTAAGGAGGCTCCGCGGCACCCTAACCCCGCGAACGCTCCGGCCGAACACCGCGCCCGCGATCGCCTGCACCTCGCGCCAGCTGTAGCCCCGCGGGTGGCCGTCGTGCAGCTCGTAGACCGCCGGCTCCCATCGCGGGCGCCGCAGCATGGCGGCGACCGCCGCCGCGAGGTCCTCGGCGTGGATCAGTGAAAAGCGCGCCTCGCCCCCGGCGATGACCGGGGCCACCCCGCGCCGGAGCCAGAGCAGCAGCGGCCGCGTCTCGCGGTCCCCCGGGCCGTAAACCGCCGGCGGGCGCAGGATCGTCCAGGCGATCCCCCCGGCTCCCCGCCGCAACAGCTCCTCCCCCCGGCGCTTGCTTCCGGCATAATCGGAGAGCTGCGGTTCGCGTGCGGCGAGCGAGGAGATCAATAAAAAGCGTGGCCGCGGGTGCGCCTCTCGGGCGGCCTGCACCAGTCGCGCCACGCCTTCAGCATTGACTTGATAAAACGACTCCGGCGAGGCCCCTCGCACCGCGCCGGCGCAGTGCACCACCGCGGTCGCGGAGCGGACCAGGCGTTCGAGGCTTTCGCCGTCCGCCAGGCTGCCGCGGATCCATTCGACCGCGCCCGGAGGGGCTGCGGGGGGGGCGATCGAGCGGTGAAGCGCCCTGACCCTCACGCCGTCCCGCAGCAGCCGGGATAGCACGGTTCCGCCGATGAACCCGCTCGCCCCGGTCAAGGCGACGATGCCCGCGGTCATGTGGCCACGCCGGAGAGCACCGGGCGAACGCCCGGCGCCCGGCGCTCAGACGGCGAGCCGCCGCAGGAGGAGGCCGCCGCCCTCTGCGCCGGGTTGTTCGGTGCGCCCCGCGGCCACCCGCGCCAGGAAATCCGCCTTGGCCCCGGAGCGCGAAAGCTTCCCGGAGGTGGTGCGGGGCAGGGTGTTGCGGGGGACGAGTTCGATGAAGCATTCGATGCCGAGCTCCTGGCGGATGATCCCCTTCAGCCGGGAGACGAGCTCGTGGCGTTTGCCTTCGGACGGCTCGCGGCATTCGATCACCAGGACGGCCGTGTCCTCTCCGTCGGTGGCCGTCACCGAGAAGGCGGATGCGTCGCCGGTGCGGACTTCCGGCTGGCTCTCGGCAATGACCTCCAGGTCCTGCGGCCAGATGTTGCGCCCCTTGATGATGATCAGGTCCTTCTCGCGCCCGGTGATGACGACGCTGCCGGCGGTGATGTAGGCGAGATCGCCCGTGTTCAGCCAGCCGTCCTCGGAGAGCACCTCGCGGGTGAGCCCCGGCTCGCCGAAATAGCCGGACATGACGCTCGGGCCGCGCACGAAAAAGGTGCCGACGCGGCGCTCCGGAAGCGGGCGGCCGTCGGGATCGCGCACCTGGATCTCGTAGCCGGGAAGCGCTTCGCCGCACTTGACGAAGCTCTTGGCCTTCCCGCCGCCCGCCGGCCGGGACGGATCGAGCGGCACGGCCCGCTGGCTTTCAGCCATCTGGTCGGCGTCGACCGTGTCGAGCTGCATGCCCGCGTCCAGGGGGGAGAAGCTCACGGCGAGCGAGCATTCGGCCATCCCGTAGCACGCCAGGAACGCGCGGGCATCGAAGCCGCTCGGGGCGAGCATGTCGGCGAAGCGCAGCAGCGGCTCGGGGCGGATCGTCTCGGCCCCCACGCCGGCGACCCGCCAGCAGGAGAGGTCGAAGCGGTCGGCCTTGTCCTCCCGCAGCCGCTGCACGCAGAGCTCGTAGCCGAAAGGCGGGCTGAAGGATACCGTCGCCCGGTTTTCCGAGATCAGCGCGAGCCACAGCCGCGGCCGCATCCCGAAGTCGCGGGTCTTCAGGTAGTCGACGGAGACCTGGGAGGCCATCGGCGACAGCACCAGCCCGACCAGCCCCATGTCGTGGTAGAACGGGAGCCAGGACATGCTGCGGTCCCCGGGGCGGGCCTGCACCCCGTGGCGGATGATGCTCGCCAGGTTGCTCATCACCGTTTTCTGCGTGATCATGACCCCGCGCGGGAAGCGCGTGCTCCCGGAGGTGTACTGGAGGTAGGCGAGCTCCTCGGGCCCGCTCGGCTTCAAGGCGGCGGCCGAACGGGGGATTTCGGCGAACGCCTCGGGGGTGCCGACGAACCGCAGGTCGAGCCCCTCGGCGGCCTCGGAGAGGAAGGGCATGAACATCGCGGGGGCGACGGCGGCATCCGCCCGGCAGTTCAGCAGGAGCCGGCGCAGCTGGGAGACATAGTTCTTGTGTCCGCCCAGGTGGATGGAGGCGGGCAGGGGGACCGGCACCATTCCGGAATACTGGCAGCCGTAAAAAAAGCGCAGAAAGTCCGGGCAGGTTTCGGCGACCAGCGCCACCCGGCTGCCGCGTTCGAGCCCGAGCGCCAGCAACTGGGCCGCGATGCCCCGCGCCTCTTCCCGCAGCACGGCATAGGGCAGCACCGCCTCGATCTGGCCTCTTCCGTTGTAGAAATTGCACCCCGTCCCACCGCCGGCGGCGTAGTCCAGGGCCTCGGAGAGAGTGGCGAAATCGCCATATCGCAAAGGTAACTGGTGTTCGGTCGGTGTCGCCTCCATATACTCCGCTACCCTCTTGATCGACTGGTCAGGTTTCAGGCTTTCGGCTGAACGATGGACGGCTCATATGTGCATTCGGCGCTCCGCGTGCATGCGACGGTGTAACCGAAGCCGGACCTGCCTAAAAAAAGTTGGACACCTTTATAATAACCCATTCGGAATGTCAAATGGTTCTGTCGATTCGCGTCGTGTCTGATTATATCCCGACATCAGCCGGAACGCCAACCCAAAACGCGCCCCTGTAATAATTCAGCTTTTTTGAAATTGCAAGCAGTTAATTCCCGTTTCGGAAAATTAGCTTGAAAAGCGGGGCGGCCTGTGAAAAATTCGGGGTCCCGGAAATCGTCCGGCGCGGATGAAAAACGCTGGTGGAAGCGGCTCCGCCGCACCACCAGATATGGGGCCCGCCGGGCCATGCTCACCGATGCGGATACGAGCGTCCATGCCGCCTGAAAGCCCGGCCACGTTTACCGCCCTCGTGCTGGCCGCCGACCGGGGCCCCGGCGACCCGGTGGCCCGCGCGGCCCGGGTCGCCTGCAAGGCGCTCGCCCCGGTGGGCGGGCGGCCCATGGTGCTGCGCGTGCTCGATGCGCTGGGCGCCGCCTCGCGGGTCGGGCGCATCGTCCTCATCGGGCCGCCGGCGGCGGTCCTCGAGCGGGAAGCGGCGCTCAGCGGGCGGATCGACGGGGAGCGCCTGCGTTGGGTCGCTCCCCGCGAAACGCCCAGCCTGAGCGCCATGGCGGGCCTCGCGGCCGTGGATGCGGCCGCCCCGGCGCTGCTCACCACCGCCGACCATGCCCTGCTGACCCCCGAGGTGGTCGATCACTTCTGCCGGGAGGCCGTTTCCGGCGGGGGCGACGTGGTGGCCGCGCTCGCCCGCCACGCCGCGGTCATGGCCGCCTTTCCCGGCATGCGCCGGACCCGGACCCGCTTTCGCGACGGCCCGTTCTGCGGGTGCAACCTCTACGCCTTCCTCACCCCTGAAGGACGGGGGGCGGCGGCGCACTGGCGCCGGGTGGAGAGCCGGCGCAAGCAGCCGATCAAAATGCTGGGCGAGCTCGGCTGGGGGGTGGTGCTGCGCTACCTGTTGGGGCGGCTCGACCTCGCGGGCGCGCTCAAGGCGGTTTCGCGGCGCATGGGGCTGCGCGTCGGCGCCGTGGTGCTGCCCTTTCCGGAGGCGGCCGTGGACGTCGATTCGGCCGCCGACTGGACGCGCGCGCAGGCGATCGCGGCCGACTTTTCCGGCCGCCGCCCGGAGAAGGGTGCGTGATCCTGCGCCGCTACATCGTCTCGGAAATCCTCGCCCCGGCCGGCGCCATCCTGTTTCTGATGGTCGTCATCTTCGCGAGCTACTCCGCCGTGACCTACCTGTCGGACGCCGTGAGCGGGCTGCTTCCGCCGGGGACGGTGCTCATTCTGATCCTCTACAAGGTGGCCATGGCCCTCGAGGTGCTGCTGCCGGTCACCTTGTTCCTGGCGGTGGTCATCGCCCTGGGGCGCATGACGATGGACTCCGAGGTGACGGCGCTGCGCTCGGTCGGCCTCGGGCCGGGCGGCCTCCTGGTTCCGGTTCTCGGCCTGGCGCTGCCGGTCGGCCTGCTGGCCGCCGGGGCGTCGCTCTACCTGCGGCCGGAGGCCTACGCCGGCATTTACCGCATCAAGACCGAGGCCAAGACCCGCTTCGACCTGAGCCGGCTCGAGGCCGGCCAGTTCCTGGAAATGGAGGGCGGCCGGCTCGTCTTTTTCGCCGAGCGCGTGCGCGCGGGCGGGGCGGGCGCCCAGCAGGCCTTCATCCGCATCGCCGAAGGGGGTAACCGCCGGGTGATCCTCGCGCGGCAGATGGAGCAGGCGGCTGGCGGCGGGGACGGCCCCCCCGTGCTGCGCTTCACGCACGGCGCGCTCGTCGAGTTCCCGCTCCAGGGGCCGGGGGGCAAGCTCACCCGGTTCGAGCGCGCGGAGTATCCGCTCGCCAACGACGCCGACGGCCACTCCCGCTACCAGCGCAAGGCCGCGCCCACCCGGGAGCTCTGGGGCTCCCGCCGCCTGGAGGACATCGCCGAGCTGCAGTGGCGCCTCTCGACCCCGCTCACCACCGTGCTCCTGGCGCTGCTGGGAGTCCCCTTGAGCCGCAGCCGGCCGCGCCAGGGCAAGTTCGCCAAAATCGGCTGGGCCGTCGTCCTCTTCGCCGTTTACTACCAGCTCTTCGTCGTCGCCAAGACCTGGGTCGAGAAAGGCGCCGTGCCCGCCCTGCCCGGAATCTGGTGGGTGCCGGCGCTGCTGGCCGTGCTGCTCCTGCTCCTGCTTCACCGCTCGGGGGAGGTCTTCGTCCGCAGGCGCTCATGAAGGACCGCATCAAGATCATCGACCGCTACCTCGGCCGCGCCGCGGTCGAGGGGTTCTCGCTCGTGCTCGCCGTCCTGACGGTGCTGATCAGCTTCCTCGAGCTCCTGATGCAGCTGAACGACGTGGGCAAGGGCGGCTTCCGCATGGCGGACGCCTTCCTGTTCGTGGGGCTCACCACCCCGCGGCGCATGATCGATCTGCTGCCCGTCTCCGCGCTGCTCGGCAGCACGCTCGCGCTGGGAGTGCTGGCCGACCGCCAGGAGCTTTCGGCCATGCAGGCGGCGGGGATGTCGGTGCGGCGCATCGCCCTGTCGGTCCTCGGAACCGGCCTGATCCTGCTGGCGGCCGGGATGCTGGTGGCCGAGTTCGTCGCGCCGCCGCTTGACCAAATCGCGCGCATCCAGCGCTCCGTGGCGGTCTACGGCAAGGGCGTGATGCTCTCGAAAAACGGCTTCTGGGTGCGCCACGGACCGGCCTTCATCCACGTCGGCAAGGCCTTCTCCGGCGGCCGCGCGGCCGACGTCGAGATCTACGAGGTCGACGGCGAAGGGCAGCTCGCGCGCTTCATCGCCGGCCGCGAAGCCGCCATCGAGGGTGAAAACGACTGGCGCCTGAAGGGGGTCGAGATCAAGACCTTCAGCGCCGAGGGGGTGCGTTCCGAGCAGTTGGACGAGCACCGCCTGGAATCGTTCCTCACGCCGGAGCAGATGGCGGTTCTCGAGCTGCCGCCCGACAGCCTGTCGCTTGCGGACCTGCGCCGCTACATCCAGAGCCTCGACGAGCGCGGCCAGAACACCGAAGTCTACACGCTGGCCTTCTGGCAGAAGGTCTGCCTGCCGTTCAGCACCGGGAGCCTCGTGCTGCTGTCGCTTTCCTTCATCTTCGGATCGACGCGCCTGCGCACCGCCGGACAGCGCATCCTGGTCGGAATGGTCGTGGGGATCCTCTTCTATCTCGCCAACCAGATCCTGGGGCACCTCGCGGTGATCTGGGATCTGCCGCCGCTCGCCATGACGCTGCTGCCGATCGGCGTCATTCTGGCGACGGCCTGGCGTCTGCTCGCGCGCGTGTTTTGATCCAGGCGGCCTCCGGACCCCCCTCGGGCTCGAAGCGGCCTTCTCCCGGAACGAAGACCTGGTCCCGGTAGGCCGCACGGAGCCCGGCGCCCGCTTCCTCGATGCGCAGGACGCGGAACGCCGCGCGGCGCTCGGGGCGCGTGCCGGCGCAGGCGGCGGCGGAGATGCCGAGGACCGGGATCGGCCCCCCGGGCCCGGGGACCGACGCCACCGTGCGGCGATGGGCGTGGCCGTGCAGGATGAGCTCCGCCCCGCGCGCGGCGAGCACGGCGCGCAGCGCCGCCGCGTCGATCAGCCGCTTGTGGGGCGAGACCATGCGCGCCACGGGCGGGTGGTGGATCAGGACCAGGCGGAAGAGCCCCCGTTCGGCGGCGCGCTTAAGCAGGGCGTCGAGGGCTTCGAGCTGGTCGGCCCCGAGGCGGCCGATGGCGAGCAGCGGGGGGCTGGGGCAGGCCGTGGAGAGCCCGATCACCGCCACGCGCCCGTGGACGCGCAGCGCCGGGAACCCGACGGTCCCTTCCGGGTCGCCCGAACGCAGGAAGTCGGCCCAGGTCGAAAGCCCGCGCGCCCACTCGGCGGCCCGCAGGGCGTCGTGGTTTCCGGGCACGACCATGACCCGCCCGGGGGGCGCGAGCTGCTCGAGGAAGCGCGCGGCGAGCTCGAACTCGGCCGGAAGCCCGAGGTGGGTCAGATCGCCGGTCACCGCGACCAGGTCGGCCGCGCAGCCTTTGACCGCCCGGGCGAGCGCCGGCCAGACCTCGGGGGGGAGCACGCGGCGCCGGCGGACGCGCCAGCTCAGCCAGCTGAAGAGGCGCTTGTTCAGGAAACCCGCCGGCGAGGCCCCGGCCGGCCGGCACAGGTGCAGGTCGGAGAAATGCACGAGGGTGAACGCGCCGTTTCGCGGTCCGGGCTTTACAAAACTCATGGGCGCCTATATAACCCACGCCGGCGTGCATGACAACGCCGGCGGCCGCCGCGGGCGGCCGTTCATACCCCGCACAGCGCCCCGCCACCGCCGGTCCGGATGATCGCCAGCCCATCGCCCGGAGCGCCGCGAAGTGTCCGGGGGCGCGGAGCACTTCAGGCGTGGCGACCCATCGCGACCCGACCATTCCCTTCGGCCCCCGGCGCACCGGGGTGATCAGCAACCCGCTGAGCGGCGGCAACCGGCGCGGGATGGAGGCGCTCCGCCGCCTGCTTGACGGCCGCCCCCACATCCCCCACCGCGAGGTGCGGGACGAAGCGGGGGTGCGGGAGGCGCTCGCCGATTTCGCCGGCCGCGGGGTGGACCTGGTCGCCGTCAACTCCGGGGACGGCACGGTGCAGGCGGTGGCGACCGCGCTGCTCGCCGAAGCCATCTATCCCGCCCCGCCGCTGCTCGCGCTTTTGCGCGGCGGCACCACCAACATGACCCACCGGGATCTCGGCCTGCCCGGGCCGCCGGCCCGCGCGCTGGCGCGGCTGATCGCCTGGGCGGACCACGGGGAGGGGGCGGCCGGGATCCGGCGCCGGACGCTCCTGCGGGTCGAAAACCCCCTCGACCCCCGCCCGCGGTTCGGCTTTTTCCTGGGAGCGGCCTGCGTTCACCGCGGCATCCGGTTCTTCCACTCCCACGTGCGCACGCGCGGCCTGACCGGCGACCCGGCGCACCTGCTGATCCTTTTCCGGTTTCTCGCGGCGCTGCTGCGGCGGGACGACCGGCTGGCCGCGCCCGTGCCGGCCCGAATCCGCCTGGACCGCGACCGGCTCCCCGCCCCGGCCGAATACCTCCTCATCCTCGTCACGACCCTCGACCGGCTGATTCTGGGCTTGCGGCCGTTCTGGCGCGTCGGCGACCAGCCGCTGCGCCTGACCGCCGTGCGCCGCCGCCCGCGGCGGCTCCATCGCGCGGCACCGGCCCTGATCCGGGGGCGCGACGTCACCGCGGCGAGCCTCGAAAACGGGTATTTCAGCGGAAGCGGCCGGCGCATCGAGCTCGGGCTGGACGGCGGCTACGCGCTCGACGGGGAGCTCTACCACGCCTGCGCCCGCCGGGGGCCGGTCGTCATCCGCGACGGCGGCCGGCTCGCCTTCGTGCGCCTGTGAAGGCCGCCCCCCCCGCCGCGCTGATCGACCTGATCCGCCGGCAGAGCGGCCGGCCCGCCGCGCCGGCGATCGCCGCGCTGGCGGCGACGCTGCGCGCGCGCTACGGCGGCGCGGTCCAGGCGATTCTGTTTTACGGCTCCTGCCTGCGGTCGGGGGATGACCGCGGCGGCATCGTCGACCTTTACGCCATCGTCGACCGCTACCGCAACGCCTACGCCTCGCGCGCCTGGGCTTTTTTCAACGCCCTTCTGCCGCCGAACGTCTTCTATCTGGAGGTGCCCTTCGAGGGCCGCACGCTGCGCGCCAAGGTCGCCGTGCTGTCGCTCGCCGGGCTCGAGCGGGCGGCCTCGCCCGCCTGGTTCCACTCCTATGTCTGGGCGCGCTTCACGCAGCCGGCGGCCCTGCTGGATGCCGCGAGCCCCGAGGCCGCCGCGCGGGTCCACGCCGCGCTCGGCACGGCCGCGATGACGTTTCTGGCGCGCGTCGTCCCGTGCCTGCCGCCCCGGTTTTCGTCCGAGGAGCTCTGGACCGAGGGGTTCCGCCTGAGCTACCGCGCCGAGCTTCGGGCCGAGCGGCCGGAGAAGCTCGCCGCGCTCTACCGCACGTTCGCCGAGCACTACGGGAAGGTTTTGGAGCTGGCGGCGCCGGCGCTCCCCTTCACGGTGTCGCCGCTCGGGGGCGATCCGCCGGTCTATTCGGCGCGGATTCCCGGCGGGCGGCGCCTGGCCTGCCGCTGCGCTTGGCGGCTGCGCGCCGTTCAGGGGAAGATCCTCTCGGTCCTCAGGCTGGTCAAGGGGGCCTTCAGCTTCGCGGGCGGGCTGGACTACATCCTCTGGAAGATCGAGCGGCACAGCGGGGTCCGCGTGGAGGTGCCGGCGCGCCTGCGCCGCCACCCCATTCTGGCGGTCGCCGTCGTCTGCTGGCGTCTCTACCGCCGGGGGGCGTTCCGCTGACGACGGCCGTCAGCCGGGTTCGGCGACGAAGGCCCCGATGGCCTCGCGCGGCGCCCCGGAAAGCCCCTCGAACCGCACGGCCATTCCGTTCGGACCGCCGCGGGTGATGACGCCCGTCAAAAGCAGCGCCTCCGGGACGCCAGGAAGCCGGGTGCGGAGGCGGATTTCCGCCCCGGCCGGGTGGACGGCCGGGGTGGCGAGAAAGACGCCGAGCGGGCTGATGTCCGTGATCACGGCCTCGAAGCGCTCGTCGCCGACCATGCCGACGGCCTTCAGGCGGCAGGCCTTGCGCGGGTTGCGGCGCATGAGCGTGTCGTCATCGTCGAGGGTGAGGGTGGTGGTGGCCCCCGCCTCCTCGAAGGGCGCCTCCAGCAGCCGCTCGAGCAGGGCCTGCCGCTTTTCGGCGGGCATCGCGATGACCAACTGGCAGAGCAGCGCGGGCAGGCGGTCGCCGATCATCTGCTCGAGCAGCTTCCAGCGCGCCTGGACGGCGAGCGCGGCGACGGCCGCAAAGAGGCGCGCGGTCGTGTCGAATCTGCCCGGCGTCAGGAAGTCCTCCATCGCCCCCCCGGTTTCAGGCTCCTCACGGCGCGAGCAGCGCCGCCACATCCAGCTTGTTGAACGCTTCGCTCACCAGGTCTCCGACCGTCTTTTCGGCGTCGCTGCGGGCCATGATGCCGGAGCGCTCGGCGCTGCCGTTCACCGACTGGCGGCGCACGACCTCTCCGGAGCGGACCAGGATGACCTCGAAGGCGGCCGCGCCCTTGAACTTGCGCTCGCCGTAATCCAGCCGGAACTCCTTCAGGACGAGCCGGACCTCCTCGGGGGCGCCGGCGGCCGTGCGGATGCCGGCGGCCTCGAGCCGCTCGCGGAGAAGCGCCCGGAAGAGCGGGCCGGCCTCGTAAGCCCCCCGGAGCTCGCTGCGCCCCAGGCGGTAGACGGTAAGCGCAAAGACGTCGGCGAACCACTCGAGCTCGCGCCGGGCGCTCGGCGCGAGGAAGGCGGTGTCGCGCCGCGCGTCCTCGAAGGCGATCGTGACCGCGCGGCCGGAAGCCGGCACCGGGGTCGGTGGCAGCTCGTAGGTGACGTTCATGACCTGCGAGCCGGCGCAGGCCGAAAGGAGCATCCCGGCCGCCGCCGCCCAGAGCCCCGCCCGTCGAATGCCAGACCGATTCACGCGCTTCCCCTCCCGCGAAAGTGATGCCGCGGCCGCTTCCGGCCGCCGCCCAGTATCTTCGATCGCGGCCGCGCTGTCAACCGCGGCCGCGCCGCCGCGGGCCGGCGTTTTGACGCCGATTCAGCCGAGGTGAATCACATCGACGACGCCGTCCATGAGGTCGGCGAGGAGCAGCCGGTTGCGCAGCGCCCGCCCGCGGCCGAGCAGCGCCTTCACCGCCTCGGCGCCTTCGATCGCCGCCAGCATGAAAACCGCGAAGGGCAGCGTTCCCAGGGCCGTCTCGGCCCCCTTGGGCGGCAGGTGCTGCGGCTCGCCGTAGACGAGGCGCAGCCCGCGGTCTTCGGGATAGACGGTCATGACGTGGCCGGAGGCCCCGGCCACGGCCGCGGTGACGAGCGGGCAGCCGAGCCGCCGGCAGCCATCCTCGAGCGCGAAGCGCGCGGGCAGGTTGTCCAGGCAGTCGACGACGACGCCGCAGCCGGCGAGGAGCGCCTCGGCATTGTCCGCCGTGAGGAACTCCCGATGCGCCGCGACTTCGACGGCGGGGTTGATTTCCGCCACGCGCCGCTCGGCCGCTTCGGCCTTGGATCGGCCGAGGCCGCCGACCGAGCTCAGCAGCTGGCGGTTCAGGTTGCTCGCCTCGAAGCGGTCGCCATCCACCAGGACGAGCCGGCCCACGCCCGCCCGGGCGAGGATTTCGGTCACCGTGCCGCCCAGCCCGCCCAGCCCGACGATGCCGGCGCTCGCCCCGAGCAGCCGCGCCTGGTCGGCCGGCGCGAAGCTGCGCATGTTGCGGGCATAGCGCTCCGGAACGATTCCGTCCGCGAGCGCGGCGGCCTCGACGGCGCGCAGCGGGAGCCCCCGGCGCCCGGCGATCTCCTGCGCCGCCGCCGCCGCCAGGCTGCGGTAGCCCGCGCCGTCCGGAAAGCCGCGGGGCTCGGCCCGGGCGTTCAACTCCTCTGCAAGCGGCACCATCGGCCGGCTCCCCCGGGGTCACCCGCCGCCCACGGGCGGAAAGATCCCCACCCGCTCGCCTCCCTGGAGGGTGTCCTCCGGGCGGGCCTGGACCCCGTTCACGAAGATCAGTTTGGCCTGGGACTCCTCGATGCCGAGCGCGCGCAGCAGGTCGCGGATGGGGGTGCCCGGCCGGATGGGGTAGGCCTCATCGCCCGGCGGGCGCAAGGCCTGAAGCGTGGCGAAGAGCTTCAATTGGATCGTGGCGTCCATGAATCGCGGGGCGGGTTGACGGCCGCCGGCCGAAGGGATTATATGTCCGCCGCCGCGGGCCCGAACGGCAAGCCTTCGACCGCGGCGCGATTCAATCGAAAAAGTAGACGGCCGGCGGTCGTTTGTCAACCGCGGCCCGCACCGCCCTCCGGGAGGCGACAGGCCATGACCATCCTCGCCACCATCGTGCCGATCTTCGCGGTCATCCTGATCGGCTGGTGGGCGCATTTCCGGGGGTTGATCCCGACCGATTTCTTCGGGCCCGCCAACCGCCTGGTGTTCTACGTGGCGATCCCGGCCATGGTCTTCAGCGCCATCGCCAAGGCCTCCCTGGGAAGGGAGTTCCATGCCGCCGTTCTGGCCGTGACGCTCGGCTGCATCCTCGCGGTGGCGCTGCTCGCCTGGGCCGTCGCGCGGGTCTGCGGGATGCCGCGGCCGCGGCGGGGGGCCTTCATCCAGAACTGCTTCCACGGCAACCAGGGCTACATCGGGCTGGCCGTCGCGTTTTACTACCTGGGGGCCGAGGGGTTCGCCCGCGCGAGCATCATCACCGGCTTCATGATGATCCTGAACAACTTCCTGGCCGTGCTGGTCCTGCAGCGGCACGCCGCCGGGCCGGCCGCGGCCGGCCGGCTGCCGCATACGCTGCGGCGGGTGCTCGGGCATCCGATCATCCTCGCGGCCCTCGCCGGCGTGCTCTGCGCCGCGTTCGAGGTGCGGCTGCCGCTGGTCATCGAGCGCGGCCTGGCGATCCTGAGCGGCATGGCCCTGCCGCTGGCGCTGCTCATCATCGGGGGGTCGCTCACCTTCGATCTGCTCAAATCGCGCTGGGCCCCCCTGGCCGCAAGCGCCGGGATGAAGCTGCTCGTGATGCCCGCGCTGGGGCTGGCGGCCTTCCGCCATCTCGGCATCGGCGCCGCCGACTTCATCCCCGCCCTGATCCTGCTCGCGACCCCCTCGGCGACGGTCTCCTACGTCATGGCGCACGAAATGGGCGGCGACGCCGAGTTCGCGGTGGGGGCCATTTCGGCCAGCACGCTGCTCTCCTGCGCGACCATCTCCTGCTGGCTGGCGGTGGGGCGGCTTTGACGCGCCGCCCGGCCGGGTTTGAGTTTTCTCCGCATCCGGGGTATGTTGATCAGAAGCGGCGCCATGCCGCCGGGGGCCGTTAACGCCCCCGCGAACCGCCGCCCCCTTCAAGAGCGAGGCCATGCCCATAAACGCAATCGGTTTCCAATCCGCGCTGGTGACGGGCGGGGCCGGGTTCATCGGTTCGCATCTCGCAGAAGCGCTGGTCGCGCGCGGCTGCCGCGTCACCGTCCTCGACAACCTCGTAAGCGGGCGCGAGGCGAACCTGAGCGGATTCGCCCGAGGACTCAGCTTCATCCGCGGGGATATCCGCGACCGCCAGGCGGTGGAGGCGGCCGCCCGGGGCGCCGAGGCGATCTTCCACCTCGCGGCGGTCGTCTCCGTTCCCCAGACGGTCGCCGATCCCGTCGGCTCGACGGAGGTGAACGAGCTCGGGTCGCTGAACGTGCTCGCGGCCGCCGAGCGGTTCAAGGCCCGGCGGTTGGTCTTCGCCAGCTCGAGCGCGGTCTACGGCGACGAGCCGTCCCTGCCCAAGCGCGAGGCGATGCCCCCCCGGCCGCTCACCCCCTACGCGGCGCAGAAGCTCGCGATCGAATATCACCTGAAGGTCTTTGCCGGCCTTTACGGCCTTCCCGCCGTGAGCCTGCGCTTCTTCAACGTCTTCGGCCCGCGGCAGGATCCCTCCTCGCCCTACTCGGGGGTCATCTCGATCTTCATGGACCGCGCGCTTCGCGGCGCGGCGCCGGTGGTCTACGGGGACGGCCTTCAGAGCCGCGATTTCATCTACGTCGGCGATGTCGTCCGGGCTCTCCTCGCCGCGGCGGCCGCCCCGGCGCCGGCCGGCGACGTGTTCAACGTGGGAACGGGCCGGGCGGTGACGGTGAACCGGTTGTGGGAATCGGTGGCCGCGCTAACCGGCGCGGCGCGCGACCCGCAGCACGCGCCGCCGCGGCCGGGGGATATCCGGCATTCGGTCGCCGCCGTCGATGCCGCCGCTGAACGGCTCGGTTTCCGGGCCGCAACCGAATTCGAGGCCGGGCTGCGGCGGACGCTGGAGTGGTACCGCGGAAACCGGACGGGGGAGGGAGCATGACCACAGCGTTTCACCGCGTGTTGGTGACCGGTGCGGCCGGGTTCATCGGGTTTCACCTCGCCCGGCGCCTGCTCGACCAGGGGGTGCGGGTCGTCGGTCTGGACAACCTGAATCCCTATTACAGCGTGCGGCTCAAGCAGGACCGGCTCGCGCAGCTCGAGGGGCGTGCGGGGTTCACCTTCGTCCACCTGGACCTGGCCGACCGCTCCGGGATGGCGCGGCTGTTCGCCGAGAACCGCTTCGAGGTGGTCGTCAACCTCGCCGCCCAGGCGGGGGTGCGCTACTCGCTTGAAAACCCGATGGCCTACGTCGACGCGAACCTCGCGGGGTTCATGAACGTGCTCGAGGGGTGCCGCCACGCCGGGGTCGGGCACCTCGTCTTCGCCTCCTCGAGCTCCGTCTACGGCGCCAACACCCGCATGCCGTTTTCGGTGCACCACAACGTCGACCACCCCGTGTCGCTCTATGCCGCCTCGAAGAAGGCCAACGAGCTGATGGCCCACACCTACAGCCACCTCTACGGGCTGCCGTGCACCGGTCTGCGGTTTTTCACGGTCTACGGCCCCTGGGGGCGGCCGGACATGGCGCTGTTCCTCTTCACCGACGCGATCCTGAACGGCCGCCCGATCCGGGTCTTCAACCACGGGCGGATGCAGCGCGACTTCACCTACATCGACGACATCGTGGAGGGGGTCGTGCGGGTGATGGGCCGGACCCCCGCGCCCGACCCCGGCTGGCGCGCGGAGCGGCCGGATCCCGGGAGCTCCTACGCCCCGTATCGGATCTACAACATCGGCAACAACCAACCGGTCGCCCTCGACCGCTTCATCGCCGTGCTCGAGGAGGTGCTGGGCATTCCCGCGCAGAAGGAGTACCTCGCGATGCAGCCCGGCGACGTGCCGGCCACCTGGGCCGACGTGGACGACCTCACGGCCGATGTCGGCTTCAAGCCGGCGACCCCGATCGAGGCGGGCATCCGGAAATTCGTGGAGTGGTACCGGCACTACTTCGCGGATCCAGGGAAGCGGCGCCCGGAGGGAGGTTGACAGAAAACCGGCGGGCTGGCTATAGTCGGCAACCGCCCCACGCGGGCGGCTTGCGACGGCGCGTGCGTGAGCGCCGCTTGAACCTTGCAAAGGAGCTACCGATGGCAGATGAGGCGCCGAAAACCGGAATCCGGCCCAATCCCGTGGGGGACTGGCCCCGCATCGACCCGACGGCCTTCGTCGACCCGAGCGCCCAGATCATGGGCAACGTCGTCATCGGCCCGCGGGTCTACGTCGGGCCGCTTTCGGTCATCCGGGCCGACGAGGTCGATGCGGGCGGCAAGGTCCATCCGGTGGTGATCGAGGAGGATGCCTGCGTCCAGGACGGGGTGGTGATCCACGGCCGCTCCGGCACCGCGCTGCGGGTCGGACCGCGCTGCAACATCTCCCACGGGGTCATCGTGCACGGCCCGGCCGAGATCAAGGCCGACAGCTTCGTCGCCATCCGCGCGGTGGTCTATGATTCGGTGCTGGAGGAGTCCGTGTGGGTCGGGGTGGGCGCGATCGTCATGCGGGCGCGGGTCCCGGCCAATACCTGGATCCCGGCGGGCGCCATCATCCGCTCGGACCACGACACGAAGCAGTTTCGCCTGATCGACCTCAAAGAGGAGAAGTACAAGAAGAGCGTCTACGACGCGAGCGCCGGCCTGCGCGACAGCTACCGCAAGCTTTACGGCCGTTCGTGAACCGTCCGGCCGGCGCCGCGGCGTTCGTGCCCCCTACGGGGTGATCCCCATCCCCTTGAGC
>CAZNKG010000037.1:0-21047 GCA_964573635.1 uncultured Desulfatibacillum sp.
ATGTGTTAAGCACGCCGCCAGCGTTCATTCTGAGCCAGGATCAAACTCTCCAATTAAATTGGTCCCGATCCGCGGACGAGCCGCGGAGCGGAATTTAACGGAATTGATCTCGACCGGACGCCACTATTCAGTTTTCAAAGATCAAGAAACCGCTGCGGCCTTTCCGCGCTCAAAGCGCGCAGTCGCAGCGTAGCTCTTTCAATATACTAATTTAGAAGGAGCTGTCAACACTTTTTTTTAAGAGAGCCGCCGATTTTTTTCAGGGGGCCCCGCAAGGGCCCGCCGCCGGCAAAACGGTGAACTTTTATACGAGCGCCCCACCCTTGTCAAGAGAAATCTAATCTTTTTTTAACGCACGACGACCCGGTGGAAGCGCTTCTTCCCGCAGCGCAGCACGAGCGCCCCCTCCGCCGTGAGGGCCGCCTCGGTGACGGGCCGCTCGGCCTCCGCGATGCGCTCCCCGTTCAGGTAGGCGCCGCCCTGGGCGATCAGCCGCCGCGCGGCGGCGCCGGTCGCCGCGAGCCCCGTCTCCTGGAGCAGCCGGAAGGCGGGAATCCCCGCCTGGAGCCGCTCGCGGGGGATCGCGGTGGTCGGAACGTTCGTCTCGCCCAGGCCCGCCGCGCCCCGCGGCAGATCGCTCGACGGCAGGATCCCGGGGTCGATCGCGCGCGGCCCGAAAAGCCCCTGGGCGGCCTCGGCGGCCGCGAGCGCGGCCTCGCGGCCGTGGGCGAGCCGCGTCGCCTCGAAGGCGAGCACGGTCTTCGCCGCGTTCAGCTCCGCCCCCGCCAGCCGCTCCACCGCCCGCACCTCCGCCATGGGCAGGAAGGTGAAGAGCGCCAGGAAGCGCGCCACATCGCGGTCGTCGGTGTTGACCCAGAACTGGAAGTACTCGTAGGGCGAGGTGCGCGCGGCGTCGAGCCAGACGGCCCCCTTGTGGGTCTTGCCCATCTTCTGCCCGCTCGAGGTCGTGATCAGCGGGAAGGTGATCCCGAAGGCGGCCTTCTGGTCGACGCGGCGGATCAGATCGACGCCGGCGACGATGTTCCCCCACTGGTCGCTGCCGCCCATCTGCAGGCGGCAGTCGTGGCGCCGCTCGAGCTCGAGGAAGTCGTAGGCCTGGAGCACCATGTAGTTGAACTCGATGAAGCTCAGCCCCTCCTCGGACTCGAGCCGCAGCCGGCAGCTCTCCGCCTTGATCATGCGGTTGACGGAGAAGTGCCGCCCGATGTCGCGCAGGAACGGGATGTAGCTCAAGGGGAGCAGCCACTCGGCGTTGTTGAGCATCAGCGCGCGCCCCGGCCCGAAGTCCAGAAAGCGCGACAGCTGCCGCTTGATGCCGGCGACGTTCGTCTCGATCTCCTCGACGGTGAGGAGCTTGCGCATCTCGGTCTTGCCGCTCGGGTCCCCGACCATTCCGGTCCCGCCGCCCACGAGCGCGATCGGCCGGTGGCCCTGGCGCTGCAGGTGGGCGAGCGACATGATGGGGACGAGGCTGCCGACGTGCAGGCTCGTCGCCGTGGGGTCGAAGCCGATGTAGCCCATGCGCCCCGGGGTGTCGAAGTACTCGCGCAGCTCCGCCTCGTGCGTCGTCTGCTCGATGAAGCCGCGCTCCCTCAGGACGTCCAGTGCGTTCTCCATGCCCCCCCCTCCTTCCCGGCAAACAAAATGACCACAGCCATATCCCCCCCCGCGCCGTTGGCGGCGCGGATGAAAGCGCGCCGCCCCGCGGGCGCGCGCGGCGGCGCTCCATGCCGCCGTCGGCCTTCCGGCGGCGTCATCGCCCCGTCAAGCGGAGTTCGCGAGCTCGACCGCCCGCGTCTCGCGGATCACGGTCACCTTGATCTGCCCGGGGAAGTTCATGGACTCCTCGATCTTGCGGGCGATGTCCTTGCACAGCAGCACCGACTCCTCGTCGGTCACCTTCTCGCTCTCGACGAGCACCCGCAGCTCGCGGCCGGCCTGGATCGCGTAGGTGTTCGAGACGCCCTTGAACTGGTTGGCGATCTTCTCGAGGTCCTCGAGGCGCTTCACGTAGTTCTCGAGCAGCTCCTTGCGCGCCCCGGGCCGGGCGCCCGACAGCCCGTCGGCGGCCTGCACGAGGTAGGCGTAGACGCTGTTCGGGGGCACGTCCTCGTGGTGCGAGGCGAGCGCGTGCACGACCTTCGCGTTCTCGCCGTATTTCTTGGCGAGCTTCGAGCCGATGATGGCGTGCGGCCCCTCCACCTCGTGGTCGATCGCCTTGCCGATGTCGTGCAGCAGCCCCATGCGGCGCGCAAGCTTCGTGTTCAGCCCGAGCTCCGCGGCCATGATCCCGGTCAGGAACCCGACCTCGATCGAGTGCTGGAGCACGTTCTGGGAGTAGCTCGTGCGGAACTTGAGCCGCCCGAGCGTGCGCACGAGCTCCGGGTGGAGCCCGTGGATGCCGAGGTCGAAGGCCGCCTGCTCGCCGGCCTCCTTGATGGTCTGGTCCACCTCGGCGGTGACCTTCTTGACGACGTCCTCGATCCGCGCGGGATGGATCCGGCCGTCGGAGATCAGCCGCTGCAGGGAGATCCGCGCCACCTCGCGGCGCACCGGGTTGAAGCCGGAGAGGATCACCGCCTCGGGGGTGTCGTCGATGATGAGGTCGATGCCGGTCGCCGCCTCGAGGGCCCGGATGTTGCGCCCCTCGCGGCCGATGATCCGGCCCTTCATCTCGTCGTTCGGCAGCGGCACGACCGAAACGGTCCGCTCGGCCACGTAGTCGCCGGCGTAGCGCTGGATGGCGGTCGCCAGGATCTTCTTCGCCTTCTTGTCGGCCTGCTCCCGGGACTCGTTTTCGATCTTCTTGATGAGCTTCGCGGCCTCGAACCGCGCCTCGTTCTCCATCGCGCGGATGAGGAGCTCCTTCGCCTGCTCGGCGGTCATGCCGCAGATGATCTCGAGCTGCCGCTTCTGCTCGGCGATCAGCCGGTTCACCTCGGCCTCGCCCTCCTCGATCTTCTGCTCGCGCGCCTGGATCTGGCGCTCGCGCCGGCCGAGCTCCTGGTCGCGGGTCTCCACCTGCTCGGCCTTGCGCTCGAGGCTCTCCTCCTTCTGGACGAGGCGCGCCTCGCGGTTCTTGAGCTCCGCGCGGGTCTCCTTGGCTTCGTTCTCGAACTCGCTTTTCATGCGGAAAAGCTTGTCCTTGATCTCGACCTCGGCCTCCTTGATGAGGGCGTCGGCCTTGCGCCGGCCCTCGGCGACGATCTGCTCGGCATCCCGCTCGGCGGCCCTCGTCTTCTGCGCCGTGAGGCGGCTCTTCAGCCAGAAGGCGACGGCGAACCCGGCGGCCGTTCCGGCCAGGATCAACAGGACTGCGTATTCGGTGGCCATGGACATATCTCCCAGGGCGCGGGGGCGCGCCCGTTAATGGAATCGCCCCTCCTTGCCGCCCGCGGCGAATCCCGCGGGCGCCGGCGGGAACGGCCGGGGTGCGAGGGGACACTCGGCGGCGGTGGACTTTTCCGGTGGCAGGGGGAGGGGCGCTGCGGACGGCCGCAGCGGTGCGGACCGCCGGCGCCCGCGCCGGGACTTGCTTCAGGAGGGGAACACGCTTCGGTGACGCCGCAAGCCGCCGGGCGGCCGTCGGCCTAACCCCAACTCGGCGCGGGACGGGACGGCTCGACCTCGCGATCGAGCAGGCGCGCCAGGCGCTCGCACCGCTCCGCGATCCGGTCGATGAGCTCCTTGTGGGTCTTTTCCGACTGGACGGCGCGGGTGGCGATGTTGAGCGCCGCCAGTATGAGTAGCGTCACTTTGGGGATATGC
This sequence comes from uncultured Desulfatibacillum sp., assembly GCA_964573635.1. Taxonomy (GTDB): domain Bacteria; phylum Desulfobacterota; class Desulfobacteria; order Desulfobacterales; family SpSt-501; genus SpSt-501. The sequence goes on from CAZNKG010000037.1 coordinate 3,790, forward strand.
GCAGCCTGGCCGCTATCCTTCGACTGGACCCGCGCCACCTCCTCGGTGAGGAGGGCCGCGATCTCGCGGGCGGTTTCAGCCTCGGTGTCGGCTTTGAACGTATACGATTGCCCGAACAGCTCTATGGTGATCAGGCTATCCAATCACCCCGGTTCCCTTCGGCCGCAGCTCAGGCGCGGGTGGCGTCCTCGAGCTTGGCCAGCAAGTTGTCGATTCTGGAACGGATGTGCGCCTTGTCCTCCGCGTGGCGCTTGACCGCCTCCCTCTGTATGCTGAGCTCCTCCTCTAATTGCTTGATCTTACTCTGGAGATCCAGGATGGCTGTCTGCTGGGACCGGCAAACCTCCAGGAGTTTATGGATTTTGTCTTCGATCGCCGCGAACTGGTCGAACAGCTGGTCTTTTTCCACGAATGCCATCCTCCCGGCGCTAGTTTATCTTCTATCCGCAAGCGCTCCATTAGTCAAGGCGTAATAACACCCCGCCGCGCCAGGATTTCCTCGATCCGCGCGAGGTCCTCCGGCGTGTTCACCCCGAGGATCTCCTCGGGGTCCTCGCCGCGGGCGAGCCCGACCCGGCGCCCCTCCTCGCAGCCGAGGCGCACGATGTCCGTCAGGTAATACTCCCCCTGGGCGTTATCGCGGCCGAGCCGGGGCAGCACGGCCTGCAGGAAGTCGCGGCGCGCGCAGTAGATCCCGGAGTTGATGGTGGTCAGGGCGCGCTCGGCCGCCGTCGCGTCGGCCTCCTCGACGATGCCGCGCACGCGGCCGTCGCCGTCGAGCAGCACCCGGCCGTAGCCGCGCGGCTCCGGCAGGTCGACCGCGAGCAGGGTGAGGTCGCGGCCGCTCGCCCGGTGCCCGTCGATGAGCGCCGCGAGCGTCGCGGCGCGCACGAGCGGGACGTCCCCGCAGAGGATGACGACGGCCGCGCACGCCTCCGGGACGAGCGGCAGCGCGCACATGACGGCGTGCCCCGTGCCGAGCTGCCGCTCCTGGAGGGCGAAGCGCACCGCCGGGGCGGCCGCCGACACCACCCGGCGGACCTCCTCGGCCTGGTTGCCCACGACCACCACCACGTCCTCCCCCGCGACTTCCCGCGCGGCTTGGACGACGTGGACGACCATCGGCTTGCCCCCGGCCTCGTGCAGCACCTTGGCCCGGGGGGACTTCATCCGTTTGCCGAGCCCGGCGGCGAGGATGACGACGGCGACCTTGTCCATGAGAGCCCCTTTCGCAGTTTGCGGCCGAAGGGCCGCGGCCTCGAATGCAGAAGGGCAAACCACGGGGTTTGCCCTTCGCTTCGTTCGGCCCGCCGGCACGCGCCGCGGCGGGGCGGGCGGCGCCCGCCCGGCCTTTAGGACGGCTTGTTCTCGGCGATCTTGAGCCGGGTGAGCGCGCGCTGCAGCGCCGCCTGGGCGCGGACGAGATCGTAGTCGTCCTTGGAGCGCTGCTCGGCCAGGCGCTTCTGCGCCCGCTCGAGCGCGGTCCGCGCGCGCTCGATGTCGATGTCGCGGCGGCGCTCGGCGGACTCGGCCAGGATCGTCACCCGGTCGGGGAGCGCCTCGGCGTAGCCGCCGGAGACGAACACCAGGTGCTCGGCGCCCTGCGCGTCGGTGTAGCGCACGGCGCCGGTCTTGAGCGAGGTGAGAAACGGGGTGTGCCCGGTCAGGACGCCGAACTCCCCGAGCGACCCGGGCGCCATCACGATCTGCGCCTCCTCGCTGACGACGATCTTGTCCGGGGTGACGATTTCCAGTTTCACCATGCCAGCCATATCACCACCTATGGGTTATTCGGAGGCCATTTCTTTGGCGGCGGCGACCACTTCCTCGATCCCGCCCTTCATGTAGAACGCCTGCTCCGGGATCTCGTCGTGCTTGCCCTCGCAGATCTCCTTGAAGGCCCGGATGGTGTCCTCGAGCTTCACGTACTTGCCCGCCTTGCCGGTGAAGGTCTCGGCGACGTGGAACGGCTGGGAGAGGAAGCGCTGGATCTTGCGCGCCCGGGCGACGGTGAGCTTGTCCTCGTCGGAGAGCTCCTCGATCCCGAGGATGGCGATGATGTCCTGGAGCTCCTTGTACTTCTGGAGGATCTGCTGGACGGTGCGCGCCGTGCGGTAGTGCTCCTCGCCGATGAAGTTCGCGTCGAGGATGCGCGAGGTGGAGTCGAGCGGGTCGACCGCCGGGTAGATCCCGAGCTCGGCGATCTGCCGCGAGAGGACGACGGTGCCGTCCAGGTGCGCGAAGGTGGTGGCCGGCGCCGGGTCGGTCAGGTCGTCGGCCGGCACGTAGACGCACTGCACCGCGGTGATCGAGCCCTTGGTCGTGGAGGTGATGCGCTCCTGGAGCTCGCCCAGGTCGACGGCGAGGGTCGGCTGGTAGCCGACCGCCGAGGGCATGCGGCCGAGAAGGGCCGAAACCTCGGAGCCCGCCTGGGTGAAGCGGAAGATGTTGTCGATGAAGATGAGCACGTCCTGGCCTTCCTCGTCGCGGAAGTACTCCGCCTCGGTCAGCCCCGAGAGGGCGACGCGCGCGCGGGCCCCGGGGGGCTCGGTCATCTGGCCGTAGACCAGGGCCGCCTTCGGCAGAACGCCGGAGGCCTTCATCTCGTGGTAGAGGTCGTTGCCCTCGCGGGTGCGCTCGCCCACTCCCGCGAAGACGGAGATGCCGCCGTGCTGCATGGCGATGTTGTGCACCATCTCCATCATGACGACGGTCTTGCCGACGCCGGCGCCGCCGAACATGCCCATCTTGCCGCCGCGGGGGAACGGGACGAGGAGGTCGATGACCTTGACCCCGGTCTCCAGGACGCGCACGGTGGTGTCCTGCTCGGTGAACTTGGGCGCCGGGCGGTGGATCGGCCGCATCAGCTCCTGGCTGACCGGGCCGAGGCCGTCCACCGGCCGCCCGACGACGTTCAACACGCGCCCGAGGGCCGCCTTGCCGACCGGCATCATGATCGGGTTGCCGGTGTCCTTCACCGGCATCCCCCGCACGAGGCCGTCGGTGACGTCCATGGCGATGGTCCGGACCACGTTGTCGCCCAGGTGCTGCGCCACCTCGATCACCAGGTTGTCCGGCTCGTCGCTGATGGCGGGGTTGGATATGGTCAGCGCCGTGTAGATCGTCGGCAGCTGGCCCTGCGGGAACTCGACGTCGACGACCGGTCCCATGACCTGCACCACTTTACCGATGTTCTCTCCCCTCGAGCTGTGCTCTTGCATTGAACGGCCTCCTATCCGAACGCTGATAGACGCAAGTGAGTATCCGGTTAACCCTTGAGGGCCTCGGCGCCGCCGACGATGTCCATGAGCTCGGCGGTGATGGCCGCCTGCCGGGCCTTGTTGTAGACCAGTGTCAGGTTGTTGAGCATGTCGTTGCAGGCCTTGGTGGCGTTGTCCATGGCCACCATCCGGGCGGCATGCTCGCAGGCCGAGGTCTCGAGCAGCGCGCTGTGCAGCTGCACGAACACGTTGCGCGGCAGCATGTCGCCGAGGAGGGCCTGCGGCGACGGCTCGCAGATGTGCTCCGGCAGGTATCCCTGCGTCTCCGCCGGCGCCTGCCCGGCGGACTTCTCGATGGGCGGGATCGGCAGGAGCTTCTTCAACACCGGCACCTGCTTGGCCATGCTGACGAACTCGGCGTAGACGATCCAGACCTCGTCGCACTCGCCGTCGAGGTAGGCCTGCACGAGCTTGCGGCCGGTCGTCGCGGCCTCGTGGAACTTGACCGCGCTGCCCATGACGCCGATGTGCTCGTCGGCGAGCGTGACCTTCGCCTTCCGGGACCAGTTGCGGCCCTTGCGGCCGTAGGCGGTGAGCGCGACGTCGATCTTCGCCGCGGTCTGCTGCTTGACGAAGGCCTCGCCCTTCTCGATCAGGTTCGTGTTGAAGCCGCCGCACAGGCCCCGGTCGGAGGTGCAGAGCACGAGGTGCACCTTGCGCACCTCCTCGCGCGGGACGAGCAGCGGGTGGGTCTGCTCGCCGCCCCGCTCGGCCAAGTTCCCGAGCACCTCGGCGAACTTGTGGGCGTAGGGGCGGAAGGCCTCCATGTTGCTCTGCGCGCCCCGCAGCCGCGAGGCCGCCACCATGTTCATGGCCTTCGTGATCTGCTTGGTCTTCTTGACGGCTTTGATCTTGTTCTGGATGTCTTTAAGGGTCGCCATTCCGATCCGCCTTCATGTCCAGCTTGTCCGGATTGCTCCCAAAGCCCGGGGGCGACTGCCCGCCCGGGGGCCGGCCCTACTTGACGGTGTCCTTGAACTCCTCGTCGTAGGCCGTCAAGGCGTCGGACAGCATCTTGTCGATCTCCGGGGTGATCTCCTTCTTCTCCTTCAGGTTCGACAGCACCGCCGGATAGCGGTCCTCGAGGAACTTGTAGAGCCCCGCCTCGTACTTGCCGAGGGCGCTCACGGGGTACTTGTCGAGGAAGCCCCGCGTGCCGGCGTAGAGGATGCTCACCTGCTTTTCGAGGGGCAGCGGCTGGTACTGCGGCTGCTTGAGGATCTCGACCAGGCGCGCCCCGCGCGTGAGCTGCCGCTGGGTCGCCTTGTCGAGGTCGGAGCCGAAGGCCGCGAAGGCCTCGAGCTCGCGGTACTGGGCGAGGTCGAGCCGCAGCGTCCCGGCCACCTGCTTCATGGCCTTCACCTGGGCCGCGCCGCCGACGCGCGAGACCGAGAGCCCGACGTTGATCGCCGGCCGCACGCCGGCGAAGAAGAGCCCCGGCTCGAGGTAGATCTGGCCGTCGGTGATCGAGATGACGTTGGTCGGGATGTAGGCCGACACGTCGCCCGCCTGGGTCTCGATGATCGGCAGCGCCGTGAGCGAGCCCGCGCCGAGCTCGTCGTTCACCTTGGCCGCGCGCTCGAGCAGCCGGGAGTGGTTGTAGAAGATGTCGCCGGGGAAGGCCTCGCGGCCCGGCGGGCGGCGCAGCAGCAGCGACACCTGCCGGTAGGCGGCCGCCTGCTTGGAGAGGTCGTCGTAGATGATGAGCGCGTGCTTGCCGCTGTCGCGGAAGTACTCGCCCATGGCGCAGCCCGCGTAGGGCGCGATGAACTGCAGCGAGGCCGGGTCGCTCGCGCAGGCGGCGACGATCGTCGTGTACTCCATCGCCCCGTGCTTCTCGAGGACCGCGTGCACCTGGGCGACCGTCGACTTCTTCTGGCCGCAGGCGACGTAGATGCAGTAGATGTCGGTCTCCTTCTGGGCGAGGATCGCGTCGATCGCGATGGCGGTCTTGCCGATCTGCCGGTCGCCGATGATCAGCTCGCGCTGGCCGCGGCCGACCGGGGTCATGGCGTCGACCGCCTTCAGGCCGGTGTAGCAGGGCTCGTGCACGCTCTTGCGCGCGATGACGCCCGGGGCCACCATCTCGACGCGGCGGAACTCCTTGGCGGCGATCGGGCCCTTGCCGTCGAGCGGCTCGCCCGTGGCGGTCACGACGCGGCCGAGGACCGCCTCGCCGACCGGCACCTGGGCGATGCGCCCGGTGCGCTTGACGATGTCGCCTTCCTTGATGTGGATGTCCTCGCCCATGACGGCGACGCCCACGTTGTCCTGCTCCAGGTTGAGCACCAGCCCGAGGATCTTGCCGGGGAACTCGACGAGCTCCATGGCCATCACTTTCTCGAGGCCGTAGACGCGGGCGATGCCGTCGCCGACGGACAGCACGACGCCGGTCTCGCTCAGCTCGACTTTCTTCTCGTAGTCGGTGATCTGCTCCCGGATGATCTGGCTTATTTCCTCAGCTCTCAGTTCCATTTAGATGCCCTCACTCCTTTTAAGGGATTCTCGCATATTGAGCAGTTGGGACCGGATGCTGCCGTCCAACACGAGGTCGCCGATCTGGGTGACGACGCCGCCGATCAAAGCGGGGTCCTGTTTCACGTCGAGGATGATCGCCTTGCCGGTGCGGCGCGCGAGCGCCTGGCGGATGCGCTCGACGGCCTCCTCGGGCAGCGCGGCCGCCGAGACGACCGTCGCCCGCGCGACCCCCTTCAGCTCGTCGGCGAGCTTCTGGTAGAAGTCGTTGATCGCGCCGAGGAACCCGAAGCGCCCCTTCTCGAAGAGGAGCGCCAGGAAGGCGGCGACCGGCCGGGAGAGGCCGAGCCTTCCGACCAGCGCGTGCAGCACCTTCCGGCGGGAGGCGCCCGCGTACAGGGGGTTGTTGATCGCCTGCTCGAGCGAAGCGTTCTTCGCGACCAGGTCGGCCACCGCTGCGAGCTCGCGGCGGTAGGCCTCGGTCTGTCCGTCCTGCTGGCTGATCAGCAGGAGCGCTTTGGCGTAGCGCCGGGCAATCGCCAGGTTCTTCATGAGGCCACCACCTTCCCGAGATATTCGTCGAGCAGCCGCTCCTGGTCCTCGGTCGAGATCCGCTCCCTGATGACCGCCTCGGCCTTGGCGAGGGCCTGCTGCAGGATCTCCTCCTGCAGCCGCGCCTTGGTCTGCTCGAACTCGTGTTCGATCGCGCGCCGGGTCTGCTCCTGGATCTTCGCCGCCCCGGCCTCCGCCTCCTTGAGGATGCGCTGCTTGGCCTCCTCGCCCTGGCGGACGTAGTCGGCCACGATGCGCTCGGCCTCCTTCTCCATGTCCCCCAGCTTGCGGGTGGTCTCGGCGAGCTCCTTCTCGGCCTCGGCCTTGCGCGCCTCGAGGTCTTTCAGCTGGGCGCGGATGGACTCGATCCGTCCGTTCAGCGCGCGCGGGATCGGCTTGCGCAGCAGGAAGACGAGCGCGATCAGGAGCACGGCGAAGTTCATCACGCGGTACCAGTCCGTCGCGCTGTAGCCGTGGTGCCCGGCGTCGCCGGCCGCATGGGCCGCGCCCGCGAGCAGGACCGCGGCCAGGACCGCCGCCGCCGCCCGCGCGACGGCCCCGCGGGGCTGCCGTCGATCAGAGCCCTTTGCATCCATCAAACCGTCCTCCCCAGGATTTTCTTGACGATTTCCCCCGAAAACAGGTCGACCTGGCTCTTCAGGCTCGCGCGCACGCGTTCGGCGTCGGCCGCGATCCGGGCGCGGATCTCCGCCGCCTCGGCCTGGGCCTTGGCCGTGATCGCCGCCGTCAGCCGGCGCTCCTCCTCCTCGGCCGCCCCGACGACCGTCTCCTTCGCCTTCAACCCCTTCGCCCGGGCGTCCTTGATCGCCTTGGCGAAGGCGGCTTCCTTCTCCTGGATGGTCTTGCCGCAGCCCGTGATGGCCGACTCGAACCCCTTGACCCGGTCGCGCCGCTCCTTGAGGATCCGGCGGATGGGGCGGTAGAGCAGGATGTTTAAGGCGACGATCAAAAAGATGTAATTGGCGAGCTGGATGATGACCGAACCGTCGGGGATGACGGTGAGGCCGCCCTCTTCGGCGCCGAAGGCGCTCGGGAGGGGGCCGGAGAGGAAAACGAGACACGCGAGGAAGAACGACGCCGCCGAGGGCCCTTTCCGACGCACCCCGTCTACACCCATGGGCAGAACCTCCAATTCACGAAAATAATCGGACGTTACGCGGCCGGACAACCCTGCCGGAGATTTTGAATTGCGCGGTCTATAGCATTGCCCCTGAAGGTTGTCAAAGCTTTTTTGCTCGCCCGGGCCCGCCTTCCCGGCACCCGCCATCCCACGTGTTTTCATTATCTTCTTAAGGCGTTTGCCGCGCGCCCGCCACCGATTGCGGCCGCTACTCATACATGAAGCGCCGCATCGACACGTTCATCAGCAGCCCGATGCAGATCGCCACCGTCAGCGTCGAGGAGCCGCCGTAGCTGATGAAGGGCAGCGGGATCCCGACGACCGGCATGAGCCCCATCGTCATGCCGATGTTGGTCGCGACCTGCCAGAAGAGCATGGCGGTGATGCCGAGCGCGAGATAGGCCCCGAAGGGGTCCCGGCTGCGGTGGGCGATCCCCAGGCCCCAGAGGATCAGCGCGAGGAAGAGCAGGAGCAGGGCGGCCGACCCCACGAAGCCCCACTCCTCGGCGAGGACCGAGAAGATGAAGTCCGTGTGCTCCTCCGGCAGGAACGAGAGCGCGTTCTGGGTCCCCTGCAGGTAGCCCTTCCCCTCGAGCATCCCCGAGCCGATGGCGATCTTGGACTGGATGATGTGGTACCCGGAGCCGAGCGGGTCGTGGTCGGGGTTGAGGAAGGTGAGGATGCGCTGCTTCTGGTAGTCCTTGAGGAGGTTCCAGACGAGCGGGACCGCGGCCGCCACCGGCGCGGTCACGCAGATCAGCGCGCGGGGCTGCACCCGCACGAAGAGCGTGACCGAGGCGGCGATCAGGGCGAGCAGCGTGGCGGTCCCCAGGTCCGGCTGGATCACGATCAGCGCGAAGGGCAGCGCGGTGAGCAGGATCGGCCGCAACAGCTCCTTCAGGTTCAGCCCCACCTCGCTCGCCGCGTCGCGCGAGTAGTACTTGGCGAGCACGATGACGAGCGAGATCTTGACGAGCTCCGAGGGCTGCAGGTGGACGGGGCCCAGGATGAGCCAGCGCCGCGACCCGCCGGCGAGCTTGCCGAAGACGATCACGCCGACAAGCAGCAGGATGCAGAAGATGTAGATCGGGTAGGCCCAGCGGTCGAGCTGCCGGAAGTTGAACGCGAAGGCGGCGACCATCACCCCCAGGCCGAGGGCGAACCAGACGATCTGCTTGAAGAAGAGCACCCGCATGGCGGCGGGCGGCGGGTCGGCCGTGACCGCGCTGTAGAGCACGACGAGCCCCGCCCCGCCGAGGGCGAGCGAAAGGCCGAGAAGCCCCCAGTCGAAGTAATGGATCAGCCGACGATCGAACACGCCGCCCCCGCCTGCCTCAACCGCTCCCGCCGCCGGCGGCCCCCGCGCCGGCCGTGTGCGCCGGGAGGGTCTCCCGCCTCAGGTAGTGCTTCAGCATCTCGCGCGCGATCGGGCCGGCGCCGCTCGACCCGTGCTCGCCGTTTTCGACCACCACCGCGACGGCGATCCGCGGCGCGGCGGCCGGCGCGTAGCAGACGAACCAGGCGTGCGGCCGCAGGTGCACCGGCGGGACCTCCTCGCCGGTTTCCCTGCGGCCGACCACCTGCGAGGTGCCGGTCTTGCCGGCCACCTCGATGTCGGGCAGCGCGCTGCGCCGCGCCGTCCCGCCGGGCCCGTTCACCGCCCCCCAGAGCCCCTGCTGGATGATCTTGAGCGTCTTCGGCGAGGCCGGCAGCCGCCCGAGCTCCTGGGGCGTGTTCTGGTAGACGACCTCCCCCTCCACCGTCTGCACCCGCTCGAGGATCGCCGGCCGGAAGCGCCGCCCGCCGTTTCCGACGGCCGCGGCGAGCGCGGCCATCTGCAGCGGGGTCGCGAGGGTGTAGCCCTGCCCGATGACGACCGAGAGCGTCTCGCCCTCCTGCCACGGGACCCCGAAGCGCTTCCGCTTCCAGGCCGAGGAGGGGATGAGCCCGCGGGACTCCGGTTCGAGGCCGATCCCCGTCCGGCCCCCGAGGCCGCAGGCCTTGGCGTACCAGGCGAGCCGATCGACCCCCAGGCGCAGCCCCACCCGGTAGAAGAAAACGTCGCAGGATTCGGTCAGCGCGCGCCGGACGTCCACGCGGCCGTGGCCCTCCTTCTTCCAGCAGCGGAAGTCCCGGCCGCCGAAGGGCAGCGCCCCGGCGCAGTCGAAGGCGGTCGTCTCGTCGATGACCTTCTCCTCCAGGCCGGCGAGCGCGCTGACGATCTTGAAGGTCGACCCCGGGGGGTACTCGCCCTGGATCGCCTTGTTCTCGAGGGGCCGGAAGGGGTGCTGGACGAAGGCCTCCCAGAGGTCGGTGGGGATGGGGCCGACGAAGGCGTTCTGGTTGAAGCTGGGGGAGCTCGCGAGCGCCAGCACGCGCCCGTCCCGCGGGTCCACGGCCACCGCCGCCCCGGCCAGCCCCTCGAGCAGCTCCTCGGTGCGCCGCTGCAGGCCGCGGTCGAGCGTCAGCGTCACGTTGCGCCCGGGCTTGGCCGGCACGGTGCGCAGCACCCGCATCACCTGCCCGGTCGCGCTCACCTCCACCTGGCGGCCGCCGGGCTCGCCGCGCAGGTGGCTCTCGAAGCTGCGCTCCACGCCGAACTTGCCGATGAAGTCCCCCCCGCGCAGGTCGGGGAAGTCGCCGCTCTTGAGCTCGCCGGGGTTGATCTCGCCCATGTAGCCGATCACGTGGGAGGCGATCGTGCCGTCGAGGTAGTGGCGCCTGAGCCGCACGTTGACCGTGACCCCCGGAAGCTCCAGCTTGTGGGCCTCGATCGCCGCGAGCGTGTCGCGCCCGATGTCCTGCCGGAGCAGGACGGGCTTGTAGGCGGCGAGCCCGCGGTCGCTCTTCACGCGGGCGGCGAGCTCCTCGGCCGGGACCTGCAGGTGGGCGGCGAGCTCGGAGAGCACCTGCTCGAGGTTGCCGGCGTCCCGGGGGGTCACGTTGACGTCGAAGGAAGGCCGGTTTTCGGCGAGCTTCGTCCCGTCGCGCGCGAAGATCAGCCCGCGCGGCGGGTCGACGCTCTGCAGCCGGATGCTGTTCGTGAGCGACAGGCGCCGGTACTCCTCGCCCATCACGATCTGCAGGTAGGCCAGCCGGAGCGCGAGCAGGATGAACGCGGCCGCCACGGCGATCATGCCGGCGACGATGCGCTGCTTGAAGCGCTCGACCTCCTCGCTCTTGTCGCTTCCGAGCGCGGCGAGCGCCCCGGCCCCGGTCCCCGTCGCCATGCGCCTACCCTCCGTTCGGCGCCGGGGCGGGCTCCGCCCGCCGCGGCCGGGGCCGGCTCCGCCCGGCCCGCCGCATCAGGGCGGCGATGAAGGGCCCCGTCAGGAGCACCCAGCCGATCTGCTCGGTCACCGCCCGCAGCGCCTCCGGCAGGGCGACCGGCCGGGCGGCCGAGGCCGCCACGACGGCGACGACGAGGGCGTTCTCGGCCGCGACGGCGGCGATCAACAGCAGGATCAGCATGAAGGGGTTTTCGGCGTGCACGACGGCGGCCGCCTGCCGCACGCCGAGCGCGATCCAGAAATAGGCGCTCAGGTGGATGCCGAAGGCCCCCCCCGAGAGGCTGTCCACCAGGAACCCGAGGAAGAGCGCTGTCGGCAGCGCCTCGCGCGGCGGCCGGAAGACCGCGAGGAACACGACGAGCGGCAGCAGCGGGTCGAAGAAGACCCCCACGAAGGGCAGCCGCGGGATGAGGGAGGTGTGGCAGATGATCAGGCCGAGCCCGACCGCGATGGTCGCAAGCGTTCTCATCGCCGCTGGATCGCCGTGCGCGACTCGGGCGGGGTGTCCAGGATCACGAGCACCTCCTCGAGCCGCTCGAAGTTGACCGCCGGCACGATGCGCACCTCCTTGAAGAAATCGGTCCCCTGGAAGCTCACCGCGGCGACGGTGCCGATCCGCAGCCCCTTCGGAAAGACCCCGTCGAGCCCCGAGGTGACCACCTCGTCGCCGGGGCGCACGTCCTCCTCGTGCATGACGTAGTCGAGGTAGCACTCCTCGGCGGAGGCGCCCTTCACGATCCCGCGCGCCCGCGAGCGCTGCACGAGCGCGTCGGCGGCGCTGTTGCGGTCGATGATCAGCATGAGCTTCGACTGGCGCTCGCCCGCCTCCACGATCCGCCCGGCCACCCCCTGCGCGGTCACCGCCGGAAGCCCCCGGCGCAGCCCCTCGGCGCGGCCCTTGTTGATGATCACCGTCTTGAACCAGGGGGAGGGGTCCTTGGCCACGATCTCGGCGGCGACGGCCGACTGCGGCAGCGTGCGCGCGAAGCCGAGCAGGCTCCGCAGCCGCTCGTTCTCGAGCTCCACCTCGCGCTGGCGCGCCAGGCGCTCGCGCTCGCGCGCGAGCTCGGCGGCGAGCCGCTCGTTCTCGTAGCTCACCCCGACCAGGCTGAAGTAGTGCCGCCACACCCCGCGCGCGCCCTCGACCGCGCGCGCCGCGAGCTCCTGGAAGGGCGCGACGAAGCCGAGCGTCCGCCCGGAGAAGCCCAGGGCCTCCGGCCGCCGGGCCGTGACCGCGAGAAAGATGAGGTTGACGGTGACGAGCAGCAGGGCGGCCAGGATCAGGACCGTATTCCGGGAGAACATAGCCCGATCAGTTGATGACGATCTCTTTGAGCAGATCCAGGTTGTCGAGCGCCTTGCCGGAGCCGAGCGCCACCGTGTCGAGCGGCCGCTCGGTCACGGTGATCGGCAGGTTGGTCTCCTCGCGCAGCAGCTTGTCCAGGTTCTTGAGCAGCGCCCCCCCGCCGGTCAGGATGATCCCGCGGTCGACGATGTCGGCGGAGAGCTCCGGCGGGGTCTGCTCGAGGGCGATCTTGACCGTCTCCACGATGGCGTCGATCTGCTCGGAGATCGCCATGCGGATCTCCTCGGAGTCGATCGAGAGGATCTTGGGGATGCCGGAGGCGAGGTCGCGCCCCTTGACCTCGATCGTCTCGAGGTTCTGCGGGTCGGGGTAGGCGTTGCCGATCGAGGTCTTGATCACCTCGGCCGTGCGCTCCCCGATCAGCAGGTTGTACTTGCGCTTGATGTACTGGATGATGGCCGCGTCCATCTTGTCGCCGGCGACCCTCACCGAGCGGCTGTAGACGATCCCCTTGAGCGAGATCACGGCGACCTCGGTCGTCCCCCCGCCGATGTCGACCACCATGTTGCAGGTGGGCTCGGTGATCGGCAGCCCCGAGCCGATCGCCGCCGCCATGGGCTCCTCGATCAGGAAGACCTCGCGCGCGCCGGCCGACTCGGCCGACTCGCGCACGGCGCGCTTCTCGACCTGGGTGATCCCCGAGGGGACGGCGATGATGATCCGCGGCCGCACGAAGGTGCGCCGGTTGTGGACCTTGTGGATGAAGTGGCGCAGCATCGCCTCGGTGACCTCGAAGTCGGCGATGACCCCGTCGCGCATCGGACGGATGGCGATGATGTTCCCCGGCGTCTTGCCGAGCATCTTCTTCGCCTCGATCCCCACCGCGAGCACGCGGTTCTTGTTGCGGTTGCTGGTGCTGACCGCGACGACCGACGGCTCGCTCAGGACGATCCCCTTGCCCTTCACGTAGACCAGCGTGTTCGCCGTCCCGAGGTCGATCGCGAGATCGTTCGAAAAGACGCCGAGCACCCCATCGAAAAACGACATGTCCCTATTCTCCCCTCCGGCGCCGCGCGGGCGCATTTTTCCTATAATTTCATATTTGTTAACAAAAATGCCGCCCAAACACAAGCGGAATTCCGGAAGGGGGCCCTCAGCGCCGGCCGGCCGCGGGCGAAAAGGCGAGCGCGGGCAGGTCGGCGTCGAGCCGCGCCGGCGCGCAGAAGGGGATGGTCAGGTTCGGCTCGCCGTGGCCGGCCGCGACGCCCGCGACCACCGGGAAGTCGAAGCCCGCGACCGCCTCCGCGGCCGCGGCGAGGACCTCCTCCGGGTCCCCGCAGTCGGTGAACCGCCCGAGGAGCAGGCCCCGCACCCCGGCGAAGCCGCCGGCAAGCCTGAGCTGGGTCAACATGCGGTCGATGCGGTAGGGCGCCTCCCCGCAGTCCTCGAGAAAGAGGATGCGCCCATCGAACCGCGGCGCGAACGGGGTCCCGAGCAGATGGCAGAGCGTCGTCAGGTTCCCGCCGGCGATCCGCCCCTGCGCCCGCCCGCCGCGAAGCACCCGCGCCCCCCCCAGGGGGATCTCGCGGGGCCCCTCCCCGCGCAGCGCGGCGGCGAGCCCGGCGCGCGTCTCCTCCCCCGCATCGGCGAGCGTCGTCGCCATCGGCCCGTGGAAGACCGGGCACCCGCAGCGCGCCTCGAGCGCCGCGAGCAGCGCCGTCGCGTCGCTGAACCCCACGAAGGGCTTGGGGCGCCGCGCGATCGCGCGGTAGTCTATCGCGGGCAGGATGCGCATCGAGCCCCACCCCCCCCGCGCGCAGAGGATCGCGTCGACCGCCGGGTCGGCGAAGAGCCGGTTCAGCTCGGAGGCCCGCGCCGCGTCGCCTCCGGCGAAGCGCCCATGGGCTTCGAAGACCGCCTCGCCCGCCGCGACCGCAAACCCCATCTCCCGCAGCGCCGCCGCCCCGCGCTCGAAAAGCCCGCGGTCGAAGGCGCTCGCCGGCGCCGCGATCCCGATCACCATCCGCCGCATGCCTCTTCCTTGACAGCCCCAGGCCGCGGTGTTAAAGACTATCCCGTGTCGGGGCGTGGCGCAGTCTGGTAGCGCACTTGAATGGGGTTCAAGGGGTCGTTGGTTCAAATCCAATCGCCCCGACCACTTCTCCACCGTTCTACAACGGGGTTGCCGAATCGGCAACCCCGCATTTTTTTTCACGGTTAGCGCTTTTGCCGCAACCCCCCTCGGCCGACACCAGGTGCAACGCATCCGGATCCTGGTACCGCAACGCAAGCCGCTCCTGAAACGGCCGCGCATCCAGCCGACCGAAAACCAGATCGGACTTGACCTCGTCTCACAATTTTAGGTTTGACCTGGCCCGCCTTGGCAGGTATCTCATTCCGGATGGCACGACTTGAAACCAGCAACAAACAGTAGTACTTTGCATCATATTGCGGATTTGACCACAACCGGCCCGATGGATTGGAATGCAAAAAACAACCCATTTCAAAAAAATGGTCCTGGAAAGAAATATCGATGACCAGTGGGTTGAGCGAGCGTTATCGGACCCGGATCAGGTTGAAGATCACGAGGACGGCACACGGCACTATCTGAAACAAACCCCGGAATATGACAACCGTTGGCTGCGTGTCATCGTGAGCGCGGGGTGGTGAAGCCGCTCGGGCGGTAACCGTTTTTTTTGACAGGAGATTAAGGAGAACCCCGTGAGAATAATCCTCGATAAAGAAAGTGATGCGCTTTATTTCCGCCTGGACGAGAGTCGCATTGTCGATTCCGAGGAGATCAAACCCGGGGTCATTGTGGATTACGATGCGAACAATCTCGTGGTCGGCGTAGAGTTCCTCAACATCTCAAGCCGCGCCGGCAAGGAGCAGCTCGGCTCCATTCAGTTTCAGCTTGCCTGATGCTTTCATCATCAACCCCCTGGGAAAGAACCATTCCACCCCGGAGGCATAGAAAAGATTTCTTTGAGCGGCCGTGAGCAGCGTCAAAATAGTGCCAGCCGGCGGCCGCAGGTGTGAACCGTTTCTGGCTGCGTCCAGAGCTTATTGCTTCCTCTGGAGGCACAAAAGGCCCGCCGCATCCCTGCAGCGGGCCTTTCGTTTCCGCCCTCGGGCGTTAATTCAACCGGCCAAACCGCCTACACGCCCCCGCGCACCGCCACCAGCGCGAGGCCGGCTAAAAGTCCAATCGCAACCTTTCCCAGCTCGCCGCGCAGCTCGCCGACCAGGACCTCGAAGCCGAAGTACATCACGAGGAGCTTCACGGCCGTCTCGCCGACGCGGAGGCCGCCGGCGAAGGTGCCCGGCAGGTTGGGCACCGCGAGCGCGATCACCAGGATCAGGAAATCCATGGGCGTGGCCTTGAAGCCCTTCCGGCGCCGGGTGAACCGGAGGGTCAGCACCGTGAAGAAGGCGAGCGCCCCGTAGGCATAGTTGTAGACCGCAAGCCCAGCCGGCCCGGCCCAGTCCGCCGGCTGCGCCTCCCCCAGGCTCAGCACCATCGGCACCGTCAGGTAGAAGGCCGCCCGCAGGACCGCGTTCAGCCAATCCTTGCGCATCAGCCGGACGATCAGGATGGCGGCGGCGAACCCGGCGGCGGCCGCCCCCAGGTAGCCCGGCACCTCGGCGCGCACGAGCCCCGCCGCCGCGAAGAGCAGCGGCAGCCCCCAGTGCAGCGGAAGAAAGCAGGCCCGGATCAGAAGGTTCTTGTCCTTGAAGACCTTGAGCCGCCCCTTGACCCCGACGTCGAAGAACCCCGTGCGGGGGAACCTGAACCCCCGCTGCTCCGCCGCGGCGAAGGCGGCCACCACGAGCGCCGAGAAGAGCGCATAGACGAGCAGGATCAGCCATTCCGAGTGGTAGCGCAGCAGGTAGGCCGCGCTGGTCAAGAGCGCCGTGATGCCGTAGATCGCCGCCACCGCCTCGGTGTGGAAGAGCCCCAGGCGCATGAGCTTGTGGTGGAAGTGGTTCTTGTCCGGGGAAAAGGGCATGCGCCCCGCGGCGATGCGCTCGGCCATGACGGTGATCGTATCGAGCACCGGGAACCCCAGGATCAACAGCGGCAACAGCGGGCTCAACGGCGTCTCGCGCTGGGTTATGCCGAGCGCGAGGGTCACGGCCAGAAACCCCAAGAGCTGGCTTCCCGTGTCGCCCATGAAGACCGTCGCCGGGTAGGTGTTGAAGCGCAGGAACCCAAAAATCGCGCCGACCATCGCCGTGCAGAGCAGCAGGACGAAGAGCTTCTCCGGGAAATCCCCGCCCGTGTAGCACAGCAGCCCGATGCAAAGAAACGCGAGCAGCGAGGTGCCGCCCGCAAGCCCGTCCAGCCCGTCGGAGAGGTTGATCGCGTTGGTCACCCCCACGACCACAAGAAGGGTGAGCGGCAGCGCGACAAACCCGGGCAGCATGACGCCCTCGGGCAGGCAGCTTCCCAGGCTGCAGATGCTGAGCCCCCCGTAGAAAACCACGACCAGCGCGGCCGCGATCTGGCCGGCGAACTTGGCCTTCCACCCCAGGTTTTTCAGGTCGTCCACCAGCCCGAAGAAGACGATCACGCAGGCCCCGATCAAAACCGAATTGACGAACCGCCCCCCGTCGGCGACCAGGATCACCGGCACGAGCGCCCCCACCGCCATGGCGAGCCCGCCCACCTTGGGGATCGGCGTGCAGTGGACCTTGCGGCAGTCGGGCACGTCCATCCCCGCCTGCAGCCGCACCGCCGCCATGCGCAGGATGGGGATCAGCGCCAGGGTGATGAACATCGAGATGAGAAGCGTTGAAAGAAAGAGCATGTAAGGCGGTTAGGAGGGTTGGAGGCGCTTGAGGGAGCGGTTTCCGCGCAGGTATCTCAGCAGCCCGTCGGTGATCCGAATCACGGTCAACGCGCGGCCGTAGATTTCATGGAATTGCTTTTCGGAAATATACGTCAGATCCAAAGCGACATAGCAGCAATTCTGGGTCTCGGCGCAGGAGCGCCGCGAATAGGTCAGGAACCGGATGAACTCGGCATTGGATTGGCTGGCCCAGCCTTCGGCAATGTTGTTCATGACCGAAACGGCTGCGCCGGTGATTTGGCCGTTCAGCCTGAAGTCCCGCTGGAACGCCGGGTTGGCATTGACCGCTGCGTAGACCATTTGGACGAGTTGACGAGCTTCCTTCCAGCATTCCAGATCTTCGAAACGCTCAATCTTCAT
>CAZNKG010000038.1:0-20471 GCA_964573635.1 uncultured Desulfatibacillum sp.
CCCCCGGCGCGCGGCATCGCGGTGTGCGGCCCCGAAGCGATGGGCCCGGGGCGAACCGGGACCATGGCGATGAGTTAAATTCAGTCGTTTAATTGAATACTAATCAATGATTCCCATTATGACAAAACCGCGGGCCAGTCAAGCCGGTTGTCATGCCGATGGGAGCGCCGGTTCTCAGCAGTTCCAGCAGGCGGCCCAGTGTCCGGGGAAGCGCTCCGCCATCGGCGGCTCCGCGAGCCGGCACTGGCCCGTGCGGTGGGGGCAGCGGTTCTGGAAGCGGCAGCCGGGCGGCGGGTCGAGGGGGTCCGGGGGCTCGCCGGCGGTGGCGATCCGGCGGCGGCCGCGCTGCAGGCGCGGATCGGGGATGGGCACGGCCGAGAGCAGGGCCCGGGTGTAGGGGTGGAGCGGCCGGGTGTAGATCGCATCGCGTCCGGCGGTCTCCACGATCTTTCCGGCGTACATGATCGCGATGCGCTGCGAGATGTGCCGCACGACGGCGAGATCGTGGGCGATGAAGAGGTAGGCGATCCCGAGGTCCCGCTGCAGATCCTGCATCAGGTTCACGATCTGGGCGCGGATCGAGACGTCGAGCGCCGATACCGGCTCGTCGGCCACGATGAACTCCGGGTTCAGCGCGAGCGCCCGGGCGATGCCCGCGCGCTGGCGCTGCCCGCCGCTGAAGGCGTGGGGGTAGCGGCTGCCGGCGTCCGGCGGGAGCCCCACGCGCCGCAGGAGCTCGGCCACGCGGTCCAGGGCCTCGCGGCGGCTCCGCGCCAGGCCGTGGACGAGGAGCGGCTCGGCCACGATCTCGGCGATCCGCATGCGCGGGTTCAGGCTGGCATAGGGGTCCTGGAAGACGAGCTGCATGTGGCGGCGCAGCGGCCGGAGCTCCGCCGGGCCCGCGCGGGTGATGTCGCGCTCCCTGAAGAAGATCCGGCCCTCGGCCGCCGGCACCCGCCGCAGCACGGCCCGGCCGGTCGTGCTCTTGCCGGAGCCCGACTCGCCGACCAGCCCCAGGGTCTCGCCGGGGTGGATGCGGAAGGAGACCCGCTCGACGGCGTGGACCATCCGGCGCTTTTGACCCCAGAACCCGCCGCGGCCGGCGTCGAAGCGCACGCTAAGTTCCTCCACCCGCACGAGCGGGGCCTCGGGCCCGCCGTCCGCGGCGGGATCGCGGCGGGCGTCCTCCGCCCTCACGGCGCCATGCCCTCCCCCGCACACCAGCAGGAGACGAGCCGGTCCTCGCCGTGGCGCGCGAGCGCCGGCTCCCGGCCGCAGCACGCCTGCGCGCAGGCGCAGCGCGCCGCGAAGGCGCAGCCCGGCGGCGGGGCGATCAGGTTGGGCGGCAGCCCCTCGATCGTGGCCATGCGCTCGGCGACCTCGTCCGGCCGCGGGGTGGTCCGGAGCAGCCCCTGGGTGTAGGGATGGACCGGGCGTTCGAAAACCTCCTCGGCGAGCCCCACCTCGACGACCCTGCCGGCGTACATGACCGCGACCCGGCGGCAGACCTGGGCGATCACGCCGAGGTCGTGGGTGATCAGGACGACCGAAAGCTTGAGCCGCTCCTGCAGCGCGGCGAGCAGCTCCAGGATCTGGGCCTGGATGGTGACGTCGAGGGCGGTCGTGGGCTCGTCGGCGATCAACAGCTTGGGCTCGCAGGCGAGCGCCATGGCGATCATCACCCGCTGGCGCATGCCGCCGGAGAGCTCGTGCGGGTACTGGTCGAGCCTCCGCTCGGGGGCGCTCAGGTCCACCAGCTCGAGCAGCTCGAGCGCGCGCCGGCGGGCCGGGCGCCGCTTCAGGCCCAGGTGGTGCCGCAGCACCTCGGTGATCTGGGTGCCGACCGTGAAGAGCGGGTCGAGCGCGGTCATGGGGTCCTGGAAGATCATGGCGATCTCCCGGCCCCGCAGCGTTTGGAGCAGGCGGCGGCCCTGCGGGCCGAAAAGACTTCGGCCCTTCCAGCGGATGTCGCCGGAGACGATCTCCCCGGGCACCTGGACGAGGCCCATCACCGCCAGCATGGTGACGCTCTTGCCGGAGCCCGACTCGCCGACGATCCCGAGCGTCTCGCCGGGAGCGACCGTCAAGCTCACCCCGCGCACCCCCTGCACGACGCCGCGGCGGGTGGTGAAGTGGACGGCGAGGTTCTCGATTTCGAGCAGGTTGGCTCCGGCGGCGGGGTTCATGGGGTCGGCTGCGCCTCCGCGCCGCGGGCGCGGCCGGCTTTTCCGCGGCGCGCGCGCATCTGCCGCGCGAACTGCTTCTCGCGCTCCTGGGGGTCGGATACCAGGCGCAGCCAGCTCGCGACCAGGTTGATGGCGAGCACCGTGACCGAGATCGCAGCCCCCGGGAAAGTCACCAGCCACCAGGCGCGGAAGAGGTAGTTCTTGCCGCTGGCGACGTCCAGGCCCCAGGAGGTCTCCGGCGGCTGGATCCCCATGCCGAGAAACGAGAGCGCCGCCTCGGCGAGCACGATCCGCGCGAACTCGAGGATCGCGAGTGTCAAAAGCGGCGAGGTCAGGTTCGGCAGGATGTGGCGGAAGATGACCCGCGAGGCGCCGCAGCCCACCATCTCGGCCGCCTCGACGTAGTCGGCCTGGCGCACCGCGAGGACGAGCCCCCGCGTCATGCGGCCGTAGACCATCCAGCCGTTGAAGGCCAGCACCAGGATCACCGTCGTCAGGCTCGGGCCGATGACCGCAAGGATGATGAGCGCGATCAACAGCCCCGGGAAGGCCACCTGGGTGTCGATCCAGCGCATGACGAAGGCGTCGGTGCGGCCCCCGCGGTATCCGGCCGCAAGCCCCAGCACGACCCCGAAGGAGCCGGCGAGCAGGACCACGGCGGCCCCCACGGCGAGCGAGGCCCGCGCGCCGTGGATCACCCGCGAAAGGACGTCCCGGCCGAGGTGGTCGGTGCCGAGCAGGTGCTTGGCGCTGCCGCCCTCCTCCCAGGCCGGCGGCGCGAGCCGCGCGCGCAGGTCCTGGGCGGTCGGGGAATGGGGGGCGAGCAGCGGCGCCGCCGCCGCCATGAGGACGAGCCCGGCGAGCATGAGAACGCCGGCCAGCCCGGCCTTGTCGCGCGCGAGCTCTCCCGCCAGGCGCCGCCAGGCCGCGGCACGGGTGTCGGCGGCGGCGGGGTCCCCGGCGGGGGTGGCGGCGGAGGCGGTCATGCGAGCTTGAGGCGCGGGTCGATGAGCTTGTAGACGATGTCCATCGCGATGTTGATGAACACCACCAGGATCGCGACCGCGAAGACGATCGCCTGCAGCAGGATCAGGTCCTCCCGCTCGATCGCCTGGATCGCGGTCAAGCCGAGCCCCGGCCAGGCGAAGACCGTCTCGACCACGACCGAATAGCCGGCCACGGCCCGGATGAGCTCCCAGCCGCAGAGCGTGACGACGGGCAGCGCCGCGTTGCGCAGGGCGTGGACGCCGACGACCCGGCCGAGCGCCAGCCCCTTGGCGACGCAGGTCTGGACGTAAGGCTGGTTCAGCTCGTCGATCATCGAGGAGCGCACGATCATCACGAGCCGCGCGAGCGCCGGCAGCGCCATGGTGGCGACCGGCATGACCGCATGGGCCGCCGTCCCCACCCCGGAGGTGGGCAGCCACCGCAGCTGCACCGCGAGAACCACGATCAAAAGGAGCCCCAGCCAGAACTGGGGGACCGAGAGGCCCAACAGGCTGAGGAATACCGCGCCGCGGTCGACGGCCCCTCCCGGCCGCAGCGCCGCGGCGATCCCGAGCGGGAGCGCGAGCGCGAGGGCGAGCCCGACCCCGGAGCACGCCAGCCACAGGGTGAGGGGGAGCTTCTCGAAGACGATCCCCATCGCCGGCCGGCGCTGCCAGAGGGAATCGCCGAAGTCCAGGCGCGCGAGCCCCGCCAGGAAGTCGGCGAACTGCGCCGCGATCGGGCGGTCCAGCCCGAGCTGCCGCTCGAACTCCGCGCGCTGCTCGGCGGTCGCCTCAAGCGGCAGCATCACTTTGACGGGGTCCCCGACCAGCCGGGTCACGACGAAGACGAGCACCGTCACCCCAAAAATGACCACGGCGCCCTGCAGGACCCGCCTGAGGAAAAAGCGGCCCATCGCCGTCTACTTGACCGCCATCTCGCTGACGAGCAGCTTCGCGTCGACGCGCCCGGGCCAGGAGAGGCGCTTGCTCAGGCCGTAGACGTCCTCGATGTTGAGCAGCCACACGAAGTAGGCCTGGTCGTGGGCGCGCTTGACCGCCTGGTGGTAGAGGGCCGCGCGCTTGGCCGCATCGGTCTCGGTGCGGGCGGCGTCGATCAGCTGGGCGAGCCCCGCATCGGAGTTGGAGGAGCCCACCCCGCCGGCCTTGTAATAGGCCGAGAAGCTCTTGTCGGCGTCCATCAGCTCGTTCGAGCTCACGACGAAAATGGCGTCGCCGCGGGTCTTGCGGTCGAAGAGCCGGTTCAGGTACTCGTTGAACTCGAAGATGCGCACCTTGGGCTTGAGCCCCACGGCCTCCCAGTAGCCGGCGACGGCTTCGACCAGCTCGCGGTCCTTGAGCCAGCGCCCGGCGGTGCCGATCAGCTCCACGGTCGCCCCCGCGGCCCCGGCCTCCTTGAGCAGCGCTTTGGCCTTCGCGGGGTCGTAGGGGTAGGGGCCGACCGCCGGGTTGAAGCCGAAGAAGGAGGGGCTCAGCAGCTGCCCCTGGGCGACCTGAGCGAAGCCTTCGAAGAGGCCCTCGGCGAGCGCCTTTTTGTCGACGGCGTAGTTCAGCGCCTGGCGCACGCGCACGTCCTTCGTCGCTCCGCCGTCGGCGTTCAGGATCACGATCGGGTGCTCGAGACCCAGGATGTGGATCGCCTGGGGGACCTTCTTGGTGAACTCCGGCAGCAGATTCGTGATCAGGTCGAACTCGCCCGCCATGAGGCCGGCGACCCGCGTGCCGGCATCCGACACGAAGCGGTAGGTGACCTTGCGGATCGCGGGCTGCGGCCCCCAGTAGTCCGGGTTCGCCTCGAGGACGACGCTCTGCCCCCGGCTCCAGCGGACGAACTTGTAGGGCCCGGTGCCGACCGGCAGCTCGGCGAATTTGGGGTCCTTGGCGTGCCGCGGCGGGACCATCTTCATCCAGTAGAGGCGCGCGGGCAGGATGGGGTCGGGGCCGTCGGTCACGATGCGGACGGTCAAGTCGTCGACCTTCGCCGCGTCCTTCACGGTCGCGAAGAACGAGATCTGTTCGGACTTGAAGGCGGGGTCGATGATGCGCTTGACGCTCGCCACGACCGCCTCGGCGTCGAAGGGCTCGCCGTTGTGGAACTTGACCCCCGGCCGCAGCTTGATCTCCCAGGTCCGCGGATCGACCAGCCGGGGCTCGGCGGCCGCAAGCCCGGCGGTGAGCTTCCCGTCCGCCGAGCGTGTCATGAGGGTTTCGTAGACGTTGTCGTTCACCGCCCGCTCCCCGCCGTCCTCGCGCACCTGGGGGTCGAGCGTCGTCGGCTCGGAGCCGAGGGCGATGACGATCTCCTGGGCGGCGGCCGGCAGGGCGATCAGGAAAAACGCGGCAAGGATGAGGTGCAGGCTGCGGCTGGGTTTCATGGGCGCCTCCTTGGCAAGGGGTCCGCTGCGGGCCGGCGGCGCGGGACAACGCCCGCACGGACGGCTTCCGCCCTGCCTACCTGCAACCCCGCCCGGTTGTCAAGACAGGGGCGGGGCCTCGGCGGGGAGGCTCACGGGGTCTCGGCCTTGAACGTGTTGCACTGCGCGATGTCGCCGCTGTCGATGCCGCGCTTGAACCAGCGCACGCGCTGGGCGGAGCTTCCGTGGGTGAAGGAGTCGGGCGTCAGGCGGCCGCGGGAGAGGCGGTCGTCGCCGATGCTCCTGGCGGCGTTCAGCCCCTCCTCGATGTCGCCCGCCTCGAGGACCTGGCGCGCCCGCTGGGCGTGGTAGGCCCAGACGCCGGCAAAGCAGTCGGCCTGCAGCTCCATGCGCACCGAGAGCGCGTTGGCCTCGGCCTGGCTCGCGCGGCTGCGCAGCGACTGCACCTTGTCGGCGATCCCGAGCAGGTTCTGGACGTGGTGGCCGACCTCGTGGGCGATGACGTAGGCCTGGGCGAAATCCCCGGGCGCGCCGAACTTGTCCTGGAGATCGCTGTAAAAGCTCAAGTCGATGTAGAGCTTGTGGTCGGCCGGGCAGTAGAAGGGGCCCACGGCCTCCGAGGCGAACCCGCAGGCCGACTCCACGGCCCCGGAGAAGAGCACGAGCGTCGGCTCCTGGTATTTCTTCCCCATGCTCGCGAAGATCTCGTTCCAGACGTCCTCGGTGTCCGCGAGCACGACCGCGACGAACTGCGCCAGCCGCTCCTCCTCCGCGCCGCCCGGCCGCGGCGCGGACTCCAGGCCGCCGCCCGGCACCGACACCTGGGTCTGGTTGAGGATCACCGAGGGGTCCACCCCGAAGTACAGCGCGAGGAGCACGAGCAGGATGGTCCCGATCCCGCCGCCGGCGGCCCTCCGGCCGATCCGCACTCCCCGGCGGTCCTCGACATTGTCGCTTCGCCGCCCGTCTTCCCAGCGCATGCACCCCTCCTCCGCCCGCGGTGAAACGCCCGCCGGCGCCCCCGGTTTCAGACCGTGGACCATCATAGCCATTACCGGCTGCCAGTCAACCGGTTGGCCGATTCCGCCTCTTGGCGCGAAAGCCTAAAAGAATTGGACGGCGGCGGCTTGGCGGAGCCTGGAGGCGGTGAGGCGCCGCGCCGCCGCCGCTCGACGGCCGCCGCGCATGAGAAGCGGAACCGGCTTTCCGTCGGGCCGCGTCAGGCGATTGACGTCTCAAGCCTCGCGTGCGGCCGCCGGCGGCCCGGCACGCCGTGCCCGACGGGGGCATGCTTTTTGCTTTTTCCTGCCGCCGGGCGGCCGCGCGCGCCGCCGCATACCATCGGAAAAGGGTCAAGCGATGCCGACCAGCCCGTACGGCCACATCGAAACGTTCGTCCAATTCCTGTTGCACACGCGGCCGGCCTCCGTCTTGGACGTCGGCCTGGGAAACGGCAAGCTGGGGTTCGTGGCGCGGGACGTGCTGGATGTCATGCTGAACGCGCGCTTCCACCGCGCGGAGTGGAACGTCCGCATCGACGGGATCGAGGTCTTCGGCGACTGCATCCAGGCGCATCAGCGCGCCGTCTACAATGACATCCACATCGGCGACGCCGCTGACGTGCTCGACCGTTTGGGCGCCTACGACCTGATCCTGCTGGGCGATGTGCTCGAGCGCTTCCCCAAGGAGCAGGGGCAGGCGTTTCTGGACAAATGCGCCGCCCACAGCGCCCGGCACCTGGCCGTCTTCATCCCGCTCGGCAAGACCTGGAGGCGGCCCGCCGCGAGCCGCAACCCGCATGCGGCCCAGCGGTCAAGCTGGTTTTTCGATGAGTTCCGACCGTTTTCGAAGCGCCTGGAATTGTTCGATTATGTCACCGGCCCCTACGGCGCCTTCTTGATCGACCGCGACGAGTACGCGGCCTTCCAGGCGGGGCGCCGCATCGCCCGCCGGCACAGCCCCGGCGGCGGCTTGCACCCCCTGCGCCGGCGCCTTCGCCTGACGCCCGAAGCCCTCGACCGCATCGACCTGCAGCCGCTCGCGCGGCATGTCGCCAACGCGGAGCATTTGCGCTACTTTTTGGACCGCCGCTGCATGGAGCACTACCGGCTGATCGCCCACCTGAGCACCTGCTTCAACGGCGCCTGGATCTTCGACGTCGGCACCAACAAGGGCTACTCCGCCCTGGCGCTCGCGTTCAACCCCGCCAACCGCGTCATCTCCTACGACATCGTGGAGTGCAAAGAGCTCTGCCACCCCGAGCAGCTTTCCCGCATCGAATACCGCATCGGCGACGTCCTGAAGGACCCCCGGCTGCTGAAGGCCCCCTTGATCATGCTGGACACCAACCATGACGGTGTGTTCGAACGCGAATTTTACGCCTTCCTCAAGGAAAACCGCTACCAGGGACTCCTGTTCCTGGACGATATCCACCTGAACAGCGCCATGATCCGCTTCTGGGACGGGATCGCGGAGGTCAAGGAGGACCTGACCGACTTGGGCCACTACTCGGGCTCAGGGATCGTCGCCTTCGCGGCCGATCGATGACCCCTCCGCCCGGCGGCGCGCCGCGCGGGCTTCCCCGATCCGCCCGGCGCCCGGCGTATCCGCTCAGAGGTCGTAGAGCGCGCCGTACTTCGACCGCAGATAGGCGAGAAAGGGGCCGGTCTGGAGCGGTGCGCCGGTCGCGCGGCGCAGCAGCTCCGCGGGCAGGAGTTTGCGGCCGTGGCGGTGGATCTGCCGCTCGAGCCACCCGCGCAGCCCGCCGAACTCGCCGCGGCGGATCTCCCCGGGGATGGCGGGGCGCTCGGCGACCGCCCGGTCGAAGAGCTGCACCGCCATGAGGTTGCCGAGGGTGTAGGTGGGAAAGTAGCCGATCGCACCCCCCGACCAGTGGACGTCCTGCAGGATCCCCTGGGCGTCGTCCGGCGGCGAGAGGCCGAGAAGCTCCTCGGATTTCCGGTTCCAGGCGGCCGGGGCGTCCGCGACGGCGATCGTGCCCTCGAGCAGCCCGAGCTCCATCTCGAAGCGCAGGATGACGTGCAGGTTGTAGGTCGCCTCGTCGGCCTCGACGCGGATGAGCGAGGGCTTAACGCGGTTGACGGCGCGATAGAACTCCTCGGGGTCGACGCCGCCGAGCGCCTCCGGAAAGATCGCGGCGAGCCGCGGAAAGTAATACTCCCAGAAGGCCCGGCTGCGGCCGACCAGGTTTTCCCAAAGCCGCGACTGGCTCTCGTGCACGCCGAGCGAGGCCCCCTCGTCGAGCAGCGTGTTCTCCAGGCTCTCCGCGGTCCCCTGCTCGTAGAGGGCGTGCCCGGTCTCGTGGAGCGTGCCGAAGAGCGCGGCAGGCAGCCAGCGGCGCTCGGTGCGGGTGGTGATGCGCACGTCGCCGCGTCCCATGCCCTGCGTGAAGGGGTGCACCGAGCGGTCGAGGCGCCCGCGGCCGAAGTCGTAGCCCAGGCGGCCGGCCACCTCGCGGCAGAATGCCTCCTGGCGGGACTCGTCGTAGTCGCGCCGGAGGACGCGGTCGTCGATCCGCTCCGCCTGCGCGGCGATGGCGGCGACGAGCGGGACCAGGGCGGCCCGGAGCTCGCCGAAGATCGCCTGCAGCTCCGCGGTGGTCATGCCCGGCTCGAAGGGGTCGAGCAGGGCGTCGTAAGGGTGGCCCCGCCAGCCGAGCGCGGCGGCGCGCCGGCGGTTCAGCTCCACGATCCGCTCGAGCCAGGGGGCGAAGCGGCCGAAGTCGGCCGCCGCGCGGGCCTCGCGCCACGCCTCGAAGGCGAGCGTCGTCACCTGCGCCGTCTCGGCCACGAGATCGGCCGGAAGCCGCGACTCCCGCTCGAAGTCGCGGCGCGCCACGCGCAGGAGCGCCGCATCGTCGCTCTCCGGGTCAAGGTCCAGCCCCTCGCGTTCGGCCGCGGCCAGCAGGCGCGCGGTCTCCGCGGCGGTGAAGATCTCGTGGGCGATCCGGGAAAGGGTGGCGAGCTGGGCGGCCCGGCCGGCCGCGCCTCCCGGCGGCATGCCGGTCTGCTGGTCCCAGCCGAGAAGCCCCATCGCCGCGCGGAGGTGGTGGACGTCGGCCAGACGCGCCTTGAGTGCCGCGAGGTTGTCCATCATCAGCTCCCCTGGCAGGGCTTCCGGCTTTTGGGCGCCGCCGCTCCGCCCGTTCGGCGGGCGCAGGGGCGTCAGGCCGGATCCTGACGCAGCAGCCGGGAGATCTCCCCGGGCTCGGGAAAGCGCCGGCCGGCGGTCTGCTTCTTGGAGAAAACCAACCGGCCGTTGCAGGCGACTTCGAAAATGCCGCCGCTTCCGGCGATCAGCCGCACGCCGGCCCCCGGAAAATCCGCCTGGATCTCGGCCTCCACACGAGAGGCCTGCGGCAGGTAGTTTCACGCCGCGCAGTAGGTGATCGCGATGTCCATATCGCCCCCTCCGGTCGGCCTGGCGCCGCCGATAATGCGCCCGCCTGCCTGAAAGCGGTCATGGCTGCAGCCACTTGAAATTATTAAAGCCGCAAGCGTTTGTCAACGCGCCGGCGGGGCGCGCCGGCCGCGGTGAATGACGCCCCGGGTTTGACATTCGGGCCGCCGATGCGTATATAGTCCCAACCAAAAAAGTCCCAGCCGACCCGCTTCACTCCGAGAGCTCCGCAGTTCATCCGGTCCCGATCCCGGCCGTCAGGTGCGACGGCGCCGCCCTAAGCTTTCCGCACCGGACAGCCCGCTTCGGGACCAGGGAGCGCGTCGGGACGCCGGGCAATGGAATTAAGGAGATGCCGCGACCATGGAATTCGAACCGCCGACCATCCCGTGGCGGCAGCGCCTCAAACGACCCCTCGCCTGGATCGTTGCCGGAGGGATCGGGCTGCTTGTGTCGATCGCCGATGTGAAGCTGCCGGCGGAAATCGCCCTTGTCCCCCCGGCCCCGGACGGCGCAGCCGTCTCGGCGCTGCCCGCGGCCCTCGAACGGCCGGCCGGCGAGCCGGAACCTTTTCTCCACCTGCCGGAGCTCCTCCCGGCGGCCCACCCCGTGGCGCCGCGGGGCGAGCCCGCCTTCGACCCGCTCGATCTCATCATCCACGAGGCGGCCGGGCGCTATGACGTCGACTTCAACCTGATCCGCGCCATTATTTCGACCGAATCGCGGTTCAACGCCCAGGCGCGGTCCAAGAGGGGCGCGCGCGGCATGATGCAGCTCATGCCGGAGACGGCCAGCGCGCTGGAGGTCGACGACATCGAGGACCCCGGCGAGAACATCGACGCCGGGGTGCGGTATTTCCGCATGCTTCTCGACCGCTTCGACGGGGATGTGGCGCTCGCCCTCGCCGCTTACAACGCCGGGCCCCGCAAGGTGCTCCGGCACGACGGGATCCCGCCCTACCGCGAAACCCGCTCCTTCATCTCCCGGGTCCTCGACCGCTACGCCAACCCGAACGACACGCTGCAATGAGCCGCTAGTTCGCCCATCGCTCCCCGCGAACGAGCAGGCGGCCGCCGATCGCAAGGGGCAGCGGTTCGCCCGCCCGTTCCGCGTGCAGGTGCAGGTGGGGCTCCAGGCTGCGGCCGGAGTTCCCCACCCGGCCGAGGACCCGACCCGCGGCGACCCGCTCCCCGGGCGAAACGGCGACGCTTTCCCGCTGGAGGTGGGCGAGCAGAACATCGAATCCGCCGCACCTGAGGCGGACGTAATTGCCCGCGGGGTTTTCGCTCTCCCGCCCGGGCGGCGCGCGGTCCGGCTGGTTTGCTTCCGCAGCGACCACCTCCCCGGCACACGGCGCGAACACCGGCTCGCCGAAGATCGCGTAGCGCTCCAAATCTCTCGGGGCAACGCCGCGGGCGCGCAGGCCGAAGGGACCGAGCTTGACGAGGTCCACGGCATAACCCTGCCCGCGAAAGGCGGCGAGCGCCGGGTCCTTCAAGGTCTTCATGTGCGGGTTGATCAGGATGGAGTACCCGCCGTGCACGACCTGGTACGTGCCGCCCCGAAGCGGGGCGGCGAGGGCGACGGCCTCGGCCGGTGCGGCCGGCCGGAAGCCGCGGCCGGCGGCGACGAGCGCCGCCAGGCAGGCGAGGCTTCCGGCCATGAGCGCCGCGCGGCGCACCGCGGCCTCCCGCCGGCCGCCCCCCGCCGGCCGCCCGGACGCGATCCCGCGGTAGCCTCTCGCGGCGGCGGCCGCCCCGGCGGCCGCCCAAACCCACGGGGTATACCAGGGAAGCAGGAGCCACACCCCGACAGCGGCGAGAAGCGCGAGGAGCGCGGCGAGCGCCAGGCAGGCGAGCGCCCAGTCCGCAGGGCGCGATCCCTTTTTCCCGAGCGTAAAAATAAGGAAAAGCGGCAGGGCCGCCTGGCCGAAGACGGTGATGAAAACGATTTCAAGCATGGGGCCGCGCGGTTCGGGTTGTCCGACGGGAGATACCAGAAAGCGCCGGGCATTCCAATCCGCTCGGATGCGGGGCGGCTTTCGAAGGCGTCAGCCCGGGTGGCCGTTCGCCGCGTTCGCCAGGCTGAAGAAAAGCCCCCGCAGCCGGGGTTGGATCTCGTCGAACTGGATGCCGAAGGCGAGCGTTTTGTAGCCGTTCACGACCATGCGCCGGCTGCGCACGATCCGGCCGCTGATGCTGAGCGACAGGCCTTCGAAGGGGATTTTCACCAGCACGCTGAGGTCCGATTCCTGAGGCAGGACGACCTCGCGGTCCGGCGGGGCCTCGATCCCCTCGGGGTCGACCAGAAAGGACATTCCCGACACGGACAGATCGCCGGCGCGCCCGCTCATCGCGAGCGGGGGGCGGCCGTTCCCCGTCTGGGGGATCTCGATGGTCATGCGGGCCGGAATCCGGTAGCGCTCGCCGCGCCGGGCGGCGGCGGAGAACGGCTCCTGCGCCGGCCCGGGCCGTTCGCGCCACAAGCGCTCGAAGCCCTTCTGGATGTTGGGATGCTTCCAGCAGAGCTGGATCAGCCGCCGCTTCGAGAGCACGATCATCTCGCTGCGCACGAGGGCCTCGATCACGGCGGACTCGCCCGGAGAGCTTTTGAAGGGGTAGAGGTCGCCGAAAAACCCGTTTTCCTCGTGGACCGCGACGATCTGCCGCTTGAGGCCGCCCGGTGCCGCGACCGCCAGCGAGCGGGTCTCGCGCAGCCGTCCGGAGACCACCAGCCACAGCCCGTTTTCGGGCTCGGCGGCGGTCTCGATCGTCCGGCCCGCCGGGAGCACGCGGCGCTCGAAGCGGGCGAAAAACGCCATGCGCTCCACCGGGGCGATGCCCTGGAGAAAGGCGTTCAGGGGCTCGCCGTTGCGGTGGCCGGATGCGACGGCATGCTGAAACGCGAACATGGCCTTGGGGCTCGGCCGCGCCAGGCGCCACTCCAGGCTCTTCGCCACCGCCGCCTTGAGGACCTTCCCCTGGGCGAGGAAGAGCCCGGCGGCCTCGGCGTAGAGCCGCACCGCGTCCGCGCGGGAGCTGCGTTCCGCCAGCAGGTCGGCCTGGAGCCGCACGAGCTCCGGCGCCTCCGGAAAGTGGGTGAGGAGGCTGTTTCCGGCCTCGACCGAATGGAACTCGATCGCCCCTTCGGCAATGAGCTGAGGAATGGTTTTAGCCATGCTTAACAGGGGTTATCGGCAAACGGCGACAGCGACTTTAACCCGGTCCGGCCGGCGGCCTGAACACGGCCGCGACCGGGGAGGGCGGGCGAGGTTGGCCAAGCGCGGGGGCCGCTTCAGGCCGAAATGAGCGCCACGGCCGCGAGCGCGGCGGCCACTCCCAGCCACTGGATGCGGCTCAACCGCTCCTTCAGGACGGCCCGCGCGAGGAGTGCGGTGACGGCCGGGTAGAGCGCGGCCAGGATGGCCGCGATGTCGAGCCGTCCCGAGCGCGCCGCCATCACGAAGAGCAGCGTGCCGCCCGTCTCGCACACCCCGACCAAGGCGACGAGCGGCAGCCGCTCCGCAGCCGGGATGAGACGCCGGCGGGAGAGCCCGGCCAACAGCGCGAGAAAGGGGATGGAGGCGAGCCGCACGGCGACGACCGGCCAGAGCACCGCGCGGTCGGCCACGTGGTCGAGCAGAATGAAAAACAGCCCGAAACAAATCCCGGCGAGAACCGGAAGCCTGACGTCCGCCGCCGCGAAGCCGCCCCGGCCGGCGGAGGGACGCGTGACGAGCAGGATGGCGGCGAGCGCGAAAACGAATCCCGCGATCTTCCAGCCGTCCGGAAGACCCTCCGCGAGCATGCCGTAGGCGAGCGGGGCCGTGACGGTCACAACCGCCGTGAGCGGGGCCACGACCCCCATGTGCCCTCCGGAAAGGGCCCGGTAGAGCATCACCAGACCGAGCGAGCTCGCCAGGCCGGCCAGCGCCCCCCAGAGAAGATCGGCCGGCGGCGGCAGGGGCTCGGAAGTGAAGAAAACGACCGCGACCAGGATGGCGAGGCCGACCGACTGCGAGAAGATGACCACGGAAAAAGCGCTGCTGCGCTTCGCCGCGACCCCGCCGCTGAAATCCCCGGCCCCCCAGACGGCCGCCGCCGCCAAGCCGTAGAGCACCCCTGCAAGCTCCGCGCCGATCACCTCCGCCCGCCCCCCTTCATGCGTTTCCCCGGCGCGCCGCGAGCCTCGGCCGCAGCGGCGCCGTGCATTTTCCGCCGAGACCGCCCCGGCCGGCGGGCGTGTCAAACGCATCCCTGCGCCCCGCTCCCGCTTCCGGCCGGAGGCGCCGCCCTTGCATTTGCCGGCGGCGGCGTTAAGATGATCCCGAGCAAGCCGCCGGCCGGCATGCCGCCGAAGACTACCGCCAACCCCAAGGAGGCGATCATGGTGCCCGAGGGATCCAAGGCCCCCGACTTCTGCCTGCCCGCGGCCGACCGCGACCGGGTCTGCCTGAAGGACTTCGCCGGCAGGTGGCTCGTCCTCTACTTCTACCCCAGGGACAACACCGGGGGCTGCACGACCGAGGCCTTGGAGTTTTCAGCGCTCGACAGCCGGTTCGCCGCCCTGAAGGCCTCGATCGTGGGGGTGAGCCCCGATTCGCCCGCCTCCCACCGCAAGTTCATCGAAAAGCACGGCCTCACCGTGACGCTGTTGAGCGATGTCGAAAGAAACGTCCTCAAGGCCTACGGCGCCTTGGGCAAAAAAAAGATGTACGGCCGGGAGGTGGAGGGAGTGATCCGCAGCACCGTGCTGATCGACCCGCAGGGTGTCGTGCGCGCCCGCTTTCCCAAGGCCGCCGCCAAGGGCCACGCCCGCGAAGTGCTGGAGGCGCTCGCCAAGCTCGCCGGCTGAGGCCCGCGGGCGCCCCCCCTACAGCTCGAAGCGCGCGGCGAGAAGGGGGATGAGCTCCCGGAAGTCCACCGCCATCTCCCGCTCGGGGTCGCGCGGCTCCCCCGGGCCGTAGACCGGGCCGATCGTGTGGTCGACGGCGATCCCCTTTGCGGCGCAGAACGCGTGCAGCGAGGCCTTCGCCATGCTCGCCACGAGGAGGGCGCCCTGCGACCGCCCCCATTCGAAATGCGGGCCGTCCCCGCCGGAGTCGCCCATGACGACGAGCCGCCCGGCCGAAAGCGCCGCCGCGGCGAGCACCGCGGCGGTGTTGCGGCCCTTGTCCGGCGTTTCGCGCAGCTCGAGGATCGCGGCCGGGTCGGTCGGCCGCGCCGGGTAGCGCAGCCAGGAATTGGCCGAGAGCGCCGGCACCGGCGGCAGGAGCCCCCGGGCGAAAACGCGCTGGAAGTAGCCGATCATTCCCGTCGTGTTCAGCATGAAGAGAATGCGCCGTTCGGCGCACCAGGCGATCAGCTCCGGGACCCCGCGATAGACCGCGAAGCGCTGCGCGAGGTAGGCATCCATCATCGCCTCGGTGACCGGGCGCGGCAGGAGCGCCGCGATCCGGCGGCAGGCCTCCCCGAGGGTCAAGCGGTTGCCCGTGTAGCCGCGGAAGAGCTCCTCGAGCGCCGGGGCGAGCTTGGGGAAGCTGAAGGCGATGAAGTCGAAGGGGCCCGAGGGCGACAGGCACTCGCTCCAGTCGGAGGAGACAATGCCGCGATAGCCGGCGCTTAAGGCATCCATTCCGTTTTCCTCCCGCTCCCCCCGCGCCGCCGCAAGAATCGGGTGGCGCCGGGATCACCCCCTGTGTATACTCTTTCTCAAAGCCGGGCAAGCCCCGCCCGCCCGGCGCCCACCCGACCGGAGAGGGAAGCCGCCATGCCGAACCTGAACTACGCCCGGGCCTGCCGGGACTACGCGCGCATCGAAAACGCCATCGCCTTCATCGGGAACCACTTCGACCGCCAACCCAGCCTGAAGGCGATCGCGGCCCACGTGGGCCTGAGCGAATTCCACTTCCAGCGGCTCTTCCTCGCCTGGGTGGGCATCAGCCCCAAACGCTTCCTGCAGTTTCTGACCAAGGAGTACCTGAAGGGGCTGCTCGACCGGCAGCGCAGCGTGCTCGACGCCGCCCTCGACGCCGGGCTCTCCGGCCCCGGGCGCCTGCACGATCTCTTCGTCGCCTGCGAGGCGGTGACCCCCGGGGAGTACAAGACCCGGGGCGCGGGGCTGGCGATCGCCTACGGCTTTCACCCGAGCCCCTTCGGCGAGTGTCTGATCGCCGCGACCCCCCGCGGGATCTGCTGGCTCTCCTTTGCCCGCGACGGCCGCCGCCGGGCGGCCCTCGCCGAGCTCGCCGCCGCCTGGGGGAGGGCCCGGCTCGTGGAGGACCCGGCCGCGACCCGCCCGGCGCTCGGCCGCATCTTCGACCCCGCCAACTGGCGGCGCGAAAGCCCCCTCCCCCTGCTGGTCAAGGGGACGAACTTCCAAATCAAGGTCTGGGAGGCGCTCCTGCGCATCCCCCTCGGGACGGTCGTCACCTACGAGGAGATCGCGCTCCACATCGGCCTGCCCCAGGCCGCGCGCGCGGTCGGAAACGCCGTCGGGAAAAACCCCGTCTCCTTCGTGATCCCCTGCCACCGCGTCGTGCGCAAGACGGCCGAGTTCGGAAACTACGGCGGCGGCACGCCGCGCAAAAAGGCGATGCTCGGCTGGGAGGCGAGCCTGGCCGCCGCAGCGGCGCCCCGGGCGGCCGCGAGCGCCCCCGCGCGGATTCAAGCCGGCCGATAAAACCCCGCGGGGGCGAGCTCGGCCGAGCCGTCGTATCCCCTGGCGAAGAGGAAGCGGCGGATCTCGTCGCACAGGTCGCAGGCGTTGAGATAGCCCTCGCGGCCGGGTGCGAAGCCGAACTCGGCCTGCGCCATCTCGAGCAGCCCCCGGACCCCCCGGGAGGCGAGCCGGTTGAGCAGCGGGTAGGCCGCCGCGTCGAGCCGGCGGCCCGCGTCCCCGAGGCGGACGGCGAGCCCGGCGCAGAGCCCCGGGACGTAGTTCCCGAAGAGATCGACGTGGAAGTGGCTCGTGTCCGCCAGCCTGCGGCCGCAGCCGCCGTCCCCCTCGCGGAGGACCTGCGCCAGGGTCTTGCGGCGCAGCACCGGCCGGAAGCAGTCGAGCGCCCGCCCGCCCAGCTGGATCCAGTACCGCCCGGGGATCCCCCGCAGGTAGCCCCGGCCGTAGCGCGCCTCGTACTCGGCCAAGGCGTGCGGCCGGGCGGGGTCGAGCCCGGAGAGGTCGCGCACGAAGTCGGCCACCCAGGGAAAGAGGCGCACCCCGGCCGCGCGGCAGGCCTCCATCGCGCCCAGGGTACGGGAGAAGGGGATGTGCTCGTTGTGGAAGGGGCTGATCGAGACGAGCAGCGTGTGCAGGCCCTTCCCGCGCAGCCCGGATAGGAGCGCCGCGGCGGAGCCGGGGTCCTGGAACCAGGAGGCGTTGGTTTCGACGTAGTCGACCGCCACCCCGGCCCGGCGGGCGGCGTCGAGCACCGCCCCGAGCTCCGCCGGCCGCAGGAGCGGCTCGCCGCCGCCGATGTGCACCGCCCGGCATCCGAGCGCCCTCACCGCCCGCAGGCTCTCCTCGGCGGCCTCGGCCGTGATGTAGTCCTTCTCCCGGCCCGGGCCGCAGTTGTAAAGGCAGTGGCGGCAGGCCGACGGGCAGGCGTAGTTCGCGATCAGGCCCCCTGAGATAAGCCGCGGTATCTCGAACCCGGACGAAAACATCCCGCCTCCCGCCGGCGCGCCCGCGTTCAGGGCGCTTGCGCCGCGCTGCATCCTTGCACTATATACTGGTTTCGGAGCGGCCGCCAACGGCCGAAAACGGCTCCGATGCCGGCGCACACGCAACCGGGGAGGACCATCGATGGCGATCGCGTTGAAAGCCGCCGACCGGGTGGAGATCCTCACGCTGCAGGACAACACCATCGACATCGCCGCGCACGACGGCACGGCGGTGGTGCAGCGCGCCCCCTCGACCGACCAGGCCGGAAAGCGGATAAGCATCCTCGCCGAGCACGGCTTTTCGGCCCTGGTGAGCGTGACCGCCGAGGGGCGCCGCCGCTCGATCCTCTTCGACTTCGGCTTTTCCCCCGACGGGGCCTTGCGCAACGCCGAGGCGCTCGGCGTCGACTTCGAGGCGATCGAGGCCCTGGTCCTCTCCCACGGACACATGGACCACCACGGGGGGCTCGAGGCCTTCCTCGAACGCCTCGGCCGGCCGATCGACCTCGTGGCGCACCCGGCGGTGTTCCGGGCCGGGCGCTTCATCAAGCGCGCCGGGGCGCGCCCGGTCCCGCTGCCGCCCCCGGTCAGAAGCCGCCTCGAGGCGCGCGGCGCCCGGGTGGTGGAAGCCGCCGCGCCGCGGACCCTGCTCGACGGCGGGCTCGCCTTCCTCGGCGAGATCCCCCGCCGGAGCGCCTTCGAAAAGGGGCTGGTCAACGCGCGCCATCTGGTGGACGGAGTCGAAACCTTCGATCCCCTGGAGGACGACTCCGCCGTCGCCGCCCGGCTGCGCGGCCGGGGGCTCGTCGTCCTCTCCGGCTGCGCCCACGCCGGGATCGTGAACACGCTCGCCTACGCGCGCGAAGTCGCCGGCGGCGAGCGCATCCACGCGGCGATGGGCGGCTTTCACCTCACCGGGGCGGACTTCGAACCCGCGATCGACCCGACCGTGGCCGCCCTGAAGGCGATCGGCCCGGACTATGTCGTCCCGACCCACTGCACCGGGCGCCGGGCGAGCGTGCGGCTCGAAGAGGCGCTGGGCGAGCGGTTTCTTCTGAACATGTCCGGGACGCGCATGGTCTTCAGCGCCTGAGGATCGCCGTTTTCGGCCGGCGGGGCGGCCGCTCAGGCGCCGGGGGCTTCGGCTTCCAGGACGTCGAGGGCCTGCTTGACGAGCCGCAGGTCGGCCTGGGTCCCCATGTGGCCCAGGCGGAAGATCCGGCCGGCCATCGGGCCCCAGCTCCCCCCCACGACCAGGCCGCGGCGCCGGAGGCGCGCGTCGAAGTCCCGCCAGGCGACCCCTTCGGGGAGCTTCACGGCCGTCACCGTGGGCGAGGGCACCGCGCCGGCGGCGGGAAAAAGCGCGTAGCCGAGCGCCTCCAGGCGTTCGCGGCAGTACTCGGCGACGGTCGCATGCCTGGCCCAGCAGTTCTCGAGCCCCTCCCGCAGGAGCGCCTCGGCGGCGGCGTTCAGCGCCGCCGTGGAGTGCCAGCAGGGGGTGTAGGGGAAGTAATGCTCGGCGGCGGCCGAGCGGAAAGGCTTCAGGGCGTCGTAGCCGCGGTAGTCGACCGCCGCGATCGCCTCCCAGGCGCGGTCGCTCACCGAAAGGAAGCAGACGTCCGGCAGCGCCGCGAGGCACTTCTGCCCGCCCCCCAGGCAAAGGTCGATCCCCCATGCGTCGGTCGGCACCGGCGCCCCGCCGATGCTCGCGACCGCGTCCACGTAGAAAAGCGGGACACCCGCCTCGGCTTTCAGGCGGCCGAGCCCCGCGAGGGGGTTCAGCGTGCCGGAGGGGGTCTCGCAGTGGACGGCGGTGATCATCTTGGGGCGGAACTCCGCGATCGCCCGCTCGCAGGCCGCCAGATCGGCGAGGGTCTCGTCGTAGGGCAGGCTCACCTTGCGCACCTCGGCGCCGATCGCCGCCGCCATGTCGCCGATCCCGTCGCCGAAAACGCCGGTGGCGACCGCGAGCACGCGGTCGCCGGGCGCAATCGCGCTCTTGAGCGCCCCCCAGAGCGCCATCATCCCCTCCCCCTGGAGGATCACGACGGAGTTTCGGGTCTGCATGATGCGCCTGAGGTGCGCCTCGGTCTTGAGGTAGAGCTCGACGAACTCCGTTTCGATGTCGGCCGAGCCGTAGTCGGTGCGGTAGGCCTCGAGCACACCCGGGTGGGCCCTGACCGGCCCGGGGACCATGGGAATGGGGTAGGTTTTCATCGCGAGCGGGCCTCCGTGGCGGAAGGGGTGCACGGGAATTGGAACGCTTTCCAGAATAGGCCCTCGGGGAGCGCGCCTCAAGAGAAAAATGCCGAAGATCGGGGAAAGGCGGCCGGGAAAACGCCCGCGCCGGGGCGGCTGCCGCCGGGGGCGGGGAGCCCCCGGCGGCGTGCGGCGGCGGTCAGGACTTCTTGAACTTGCGGCGGCCGTAGCCGAGCAGGCCCGCCGCCCCGGAGCCGAGCAGCAGCACCGTGGCCGGCTCGGGAACCGGGGCCGTCCCGTTGTCGCAGCCGAAGGCCGTGATCTTGGCCCAGTCGAAGTAGAAATCCCCGCAGAGGACCTTCAACGTGAGGCTCAGGGCGCCGTCGTCGTTCAAGGCCATCAGGCGCAGCAAATCCGAGCGGATCGTGGCGCGATCGGAGTCGAAGGAGAAAAACTCGAAGCCGGTCGATTTCGGGATGATGAACCAGGCGACCTCGCCGCCGGCGTCCTTGTCGTCGTACAGGCGGACGTCGATCTGGTAGCGGATGGCCTTGTCCACGCCCGGCTCAAACCCGTCGCGGGTGATGTCGAGCGGGATGTCGACGGAGCGCACGGCCCCGCACC
>CAZNKG010000039.1:0-20037 GCA_964573635.1 uncultured Desulfatibacillum sp.
AACGCCCCGCCCGCGCTTGACAACGGCCGCCGAATCGGCTCTTCTGGCCTCGTGTTCGGGCCCGAACCCATCGATCGCCGAAAGGAGCCCCCCGCCATGAAGGGCAAGATGCGCGTCATGAGCGCGCGGCCGCTCAACGCCGAAACCCCCGTCGAGGCCCTGCGCTCCTGGATCACCCCCAACCGCCTCTTCTTCGACCGCAACCAGGGCGCCGTGCCCCCCCGCAAGATAGACCTCAAGCGCTGGCGGCTCGAAATTGCGGGCGAGGTCGCCTCCCCGTTCGCCGTCGGCTTCGAGGAGCTTTTGCGTCTGCCCAAGGCGATCGCGGCCGGCACGCTGGAGTGCTCGGGAAACGGCCGCGCCCTGCTCGCGGAGAAGGCCGCCGGCAACCCCTGGACCATCGGCGGGGTGGGCAACGCCGTCTGGGGCGGGGTGTGGCTGCAGGAGCTCCTCGCGCGGGCGGGGCTCAAACCCGCGGCCCGCCATGTCGCCTTCGAGGGCTTCGACCGGCCGCTCGGCGCGGCCGGCGTCAAGTTCATCCGCAGCATCCCGCTCGCCAAGGCCCTCGGCTCGACGCTTCTCGCCTACGAGATGAACGGCGAGCCCCTGCCGCTCAAGCACGGCCACCCGCTGCGGGCGATCGCTCTCGGCTGGACCGGCGCGAACTGCGTCAAGTGGCTGTCGCGGATCACGGTGCTGGAGCGCCCCTTCGAGGGCTTCTTCATGGACAGCGTCTACCGCGTCTTCGGCAAAGGCGAGGAGCCGCGGGCGGGCGAGGTGGTCACCGGGATCCGGCTCAAGGCCATCATCACCCAACCGCTTCCCGGGGAGGTTCTCGCCCCCGGAAGAATCGCCGTTCTCGGTGCGGCCTACGGCGGCGAGGAGGAGGTCGCCCGGGTGGAGGTCTCGGTCGACGGGGGGGCGAGCTGGGCGCCGGCCGACTTCATCGGCCCGCAGGCGCCCTATGCCTGGCGCCAATGGCAGTTCCTCTGGAAGGCGCCCGCCCGCGGCGCCTACCGCATCCTGGCCCGCGCGACCGACTCCCGGGGGCGGATCCAGCCGGAAAACGCGGCCTGGAACGTCCTCGGCTACGGCAACAACGGGGTCCGGGAGCACGCCGTCGCGGTGACGATCGCCTGAGGGCTTGCCGCGCGGAAGGGCTCAGACCCGCGCGACGGGGCGCCAGATCCCGTCACGGTTCCACAGCCGCGAAAAGGGCGCCCCCACCGCGGCGAGTCCTTTTTCCAGCCGCGCCGGGTCCACGGCGAGGGGCTCGGCGGCGTACTCCTCGTCCCAGGGCTCCAGGATCACGACCCCGTGGGGCTTTTCGAGCGGCACCATGCGCGGGAAAATCGGCGCGCCCCATGAACGGCCCGCGGCCGCCCGCCGAAACCCCTCCGTGTCCGCCAGCGCGAGCATCCCGTGCAGGGTGACGACCGTCGGCGGGCTGAGCGGCAGGCGGCCCGCGTGGTTCTCCGCAAGGGCCTCGCGCGGGCTGATCCACATCCCGGCGGTCACCTCGCGGCCGTCCGGCAGGCAGGTCCCGCCCGGAGGCATGAGGGCCGCAAAGAAGCGCGTGTCGAAGCGCTTCGGCATGTTTAGCGGCGTGATCCAGTGGGACCAGGGATGGAGGGCCGCGAGGCGAAGCGTAACGGCGCCGGCGGCGACGAGGCCGGCGAGCCATCCGCGGGGAAGCCGGCGCTCGGCCCGAAGCGCGGCGGCGCGCGCAAGCTCGCCGCCGGGGCCCGCCGCCCGCCCGTCCAGGAAAAGCACCCCCGCCTCCTCGAAGGTCTCCCGCACGGCGGCCACGGCGTAGGCCAGGGCCTCCTCGGCGGAAAGCCCGCCGCCGAAGCGCCGGTCGAGCGCCGCCGGATCGAGATCGAGGCACGGCCCGTAAAGCTCCGGCCGGCGGTCGGCGGGGTCCACCCCGCCGCCCGGGAAGACCCAGTTTCCGGCCATGAAGCCGCTCGCGCCGCTGCGCCGCAGGAGGTAGACCTCGAGCCGGCCGGCATTCTCCCGCAGCAGGATGAGCGTTGCGGCCGGCGCCGGCGTCATGCGTTTCCTCCGGCCGCGGCGGCCGTCTTCCAATCCCGTCCCATCGATGCTAAAATCCTTTTCATCCAGAGGCCCGGGGCCCCGACGACGCGCCCGATGGACGGGTGCGTCGTTTTTTCATCCATTCACCCCCGCCGGCGCGCGCCGGCCGCGGCGGAGATCCGATGGAACTGTTCGCGACGCTCATCGACTTCATCCTGCACATCGATCGGCACCTGCGCGTGCTGTGCACCGACTACGGCGCCTGGGTCTACGCGATCCTCTTCCTGATCGTCTTCTGCGAGACCGGCCTGGTCGTGACCCCCTTTCTCCCCGGCGACTCGCTGCTCTTCGCCGTCGGGTCGATGGCGGCGATCGGCGCGCTCGACGCGGCCGGGGCGATCCTCATCCTGACGGCCGCGGCCGTCCTGGGCGATGCGGTGAACTACGCCGTCGGCCACTCCGTCGGGCCGAAGGTCTTCCACCAGGAGCACGGCCGCCTGCTCAACAAGGAGTACCTGCACCGCACCCATGCCTTCTACGAGCGGCACGGGGGCAAGACGATCGTCATCGCGCGCTTTCTGCCGATCATCCGCACCTTCGCCCCCTTCGTGGCCGGAATCGGCCGCATGACCTACCCGCGCTTCGCCTTCTATAACATCGCCGGGGCGGTCGCCTGGGTGCTGATCTTCGTTCTCGCCGGCTACTGGTTCGGCAACATCCCGGTCATCCAGAGGAACTTCAGCCTCGTGATCCTCGCGCTCGTGCTGATCCCGGGGATCCCCAGCGCCGTGGAGTTCACCCGCATCCAGCTCGCCCGCCGCCGGCGGGCGGGCTGACCCCCGCCCCCCGTCCGCCGGAATCCCGGCCCGGCGCACCGGGGCCGCGGCGTCAGGCCGGCGCGCGCGACGCCGGGTGTCGGAGCTTGTGCGCGATGCCGACCGCCGCCATCAGCCCGATGCCGACCGCGTCGACGAGCGGCTCGTTCAGGATCATCATCAGCCCGGCGGCGAAGAGCAGCAGCCGCTCGGCCCAGTGGGTCGGCCGCAGGAGGTGGTTCTCGACCGCGGCGGCGATGGCCGTGATCCCGAGGAACCCCGTGAAGATCGTCCAGGCCATCGGGGCGGCCGGGCCCTTGAGCAGGATGCCCACCCCGCGGGGGTCGACCGTGAAGAGAAAGGGCACGATGAAGGCCGGCAGCGTGTACTTCCAGGCGTAGAGCGTCGTGCGGTAGGGGTTGCCCCCGGTGATGGCGGCCGCCGCGAAGCAGGAGAGCGCCGTCGGGGGGGAGACCTCGGAGAGCAGCGCGTAGTAGAAGACGAACATGTGGGCGGCGAAGTCGGGGACGCCGAGCTGGGTCAAGGCCGGCGCGGCGATCACCGCGGCGATGATGTAGGAGGCGGTCACCGGCACCGCGAGCCCGATCACCCAGACGATGAGCGCCGTGTAGACCGCCGTCAACAGCACGCTCCCGCCGGCGTAGGCGATGATGATCGCGCTGAACTTGAGCCCCAGCCCGGTGAGCGTCACCACCCCCACGATGATTCCGGCCGCCGCACAGGTCCCGGCCACGCTCAAAACGCCGATCGACCCCCCGCGCAGCGCCTGGATAAGCTTCTTCGGGACGAGCGCGGTCTCGGGACGGAGGTAGCTTGCGGCGAAGGCGATGACCGTCGCCCAGAAGACGGCCATGATCGGCGTGTAGCCGAAGATCATGATCAGGACGATCCCGACGAGCGACAGGAAGTGGAACCCGTAGCGCCAGGTGAGCTGCGCGAGCGACAGCGTCCGATCGAAGGCCACGCGGGAGGCCCCGAACTTGCGCGCGTCGAGCTCGACCATCAGGAAGATGGACCAGTAGTAGAGGCAGGTCGGGACCACCGCCATCGTGATCACGTCGAGGTAGGACATCTTGAGGAACTCGGCGATCAGGAAGGCCGCCGCTCCGAGAACCGGCGGGGAGAGGATCGCGCCGATCCCGCCCGCGGCGAGCAGCCCCCCGGCCGCATCCCGGCTGTAGCCCGCCTTGGCGAGCATGGGATAGGCGACCGAGCCGAGCGTCACCGTGGTCGCCACCCCGCTGCCCGAGGGCCCGCCCAAGAGAAACGAGGCGAGCGTCACGGTGCGGCCGGCCCCGCTCGGCTTCCCGCCCATGGCCGCGAAGGAGAAGTCGATGAAGAACTTCCCCGCCCCCGAGAACTCGAGAAAAGCCCCGTAGATGGTGAAGAGGATGATGAAGGTCGAGGAGACGTCGATCGGGGTGCCGAAGATCCCCTCGAGCGTCATGTACATGTGGCCCACGATGCGGTCGAGGTCGTAGCCGCGGTGGGTCCAGGGCTTGGGGAGCTGCGGGCCGACGAAGGCGTAGAGAAGAAAAAACGCCACGACGGCGGGCATGATCCACCCGGAGGTGCGCCGCGTCGCCTCGAGGACCAGCAGGATGAGTGCGACCCCGAAGAACTTGTCCCAGAAATTGGGCACGACCGAGCGGTAGATGAAGTCCTGAAAGTCGATCAGCATGTAGAGGATCGCCGCCAGGCCGAACAGGGAGAGCAGGACATCGAACCACATGATCCGGCTCTTGAAGCGCGCGGCGGCGGGAAAGACGAGGAAGGTGAGAAACAGCACGAACATGAGGTGGATGCCCCGCAGCACCTGGGTGATGACGATGCCGACGGCGGCATAGAGATGAAAGAGCGACATGACGACGGCGGTCGTCGTGATGAACCCGGCCACCCACCCGGAGAGCCGCCGCGACGGGCCCTCCTCCTCCTCGATGAACTTCTCGGCTTTTTTGAGCGCCTCCTCGGAAACCACCGCCGCCGCGCTCTGATCCCGGTTCGACTCCGCCATCACGGCTCCCGCTCCATCAGGTACGTGTAGATCGCAACGGCCTGCACGCTCACCTCGATCCGCTCGCCCGGCCGGGCAAGATCGCTCAGGGGAAGGGGCCGCCCCCCGATGAGAAGCCCCTGCCCCTCCCGCACCCCTTTCTTGACCACCAGCGGGCCCTTCAGGGCGACTGCGCACGGATGCTCGCCGCGGACCTCCTCGAAGCCGTAGTACTCCATCACCCCGGCATCCTCCGTCCGCACCCCCTTCAGGACGATCCCGCCGCGGGAGGCTTCGAACTCCTCGGTGACCGGCGCATCGTAAATGGAGTGCCGGTAGGTCATGGCGAAGCGCTCCGGCGGCTCGATCCGCACCCGGCGCAGGAGCCCGCTGTCGAGGTTTTTCAGCTGCAGCACCGGCAGGCGCGCGGTTAAAATCCCCCCTGCGGCCGCCGCGGCGAGCAGCAGGCCGACCGCCGGCCGCAGGGATGCGCGCGCCCGGAAACCCATCTATTTGACCGTGACCCCCTTTTCCTTGAAGTACTTCGCCGCCCCGGGGTGAAAGGGCAGCGGGGAGCCGATCGGCTGGGACTCGAGCTTCAGGTCGGCCGCGGCCTTGTGGATCGCGACCAGCTCCTCCTTTTTCTCGAAGAGGGTCTTGACGATCTTGTAGGCCACCTCCTCCTTCATGTCGGCGTTGCAGACGAGGACGTTCCAGACGACGGCGATCGAGACGTCCTTCTCCTGGCCGGGGTAGCTCTTGGCCGGGATGACGCCGGGGGTGTAAAAGGGCCCGTACTTCTGCGCCATCTTGACGGCGAGGTCGCCGTGGTCGATCAGCTTGAGCTTCATGCCCGGCGTCGCCCCGAGGTCGGTGATGGAGGCCGTGGGGATGCCGCCGTCCCAGCAGTAGGCGTCGATCTTGCCGTCCTTGAGCGCGCCGGCGGACTCCGAGGCCCCCAGGCGGTCGCGTTTGAGGTCCTTGTCGGCGTCGATGCCGG
The DNA here is from genome assembly GCA_964573635.1 of uncultured Desulfatibacillum sp. Lineage (GTDB taxonomy): Bacteria > Desulfobacterota > Desulfobacteria > Desulfobacterales > SpSt-501 > SpSt-501. The sequence goes on from CAZNKG010000039.1 coordinate 5,867, forward strand.
CGGCCTCGAGCACCCGCAGGCACTTGGGCTCGGTGCCGCTGCCCGGCGCGCCCGTCGAGAAGTGCTTGCCCTTGAGGTCGGCCATCTTCTCGATCCCTTTGCCCTCGAGGGTCACGATGTGCATGTTGTTGGGGTAGAGCACGGCGAGGGTCCGCAGCGGCTGCTTCTCCTTGAACTTCCCGCTGCCCTGGGAGGCGTCGAAGCCGACGTCGGCCATGATGAGCGCCATGTCGGCCTTCTTCGCGCCGACGAGCAGGCAGTTGTCGACCGAGGCGGCGGTCACCTCCGCGGTGGCCTCGGCCTCGGGCACATATTTGGAGATGATGTTGGCCATGCCGCCGCCCAAGGGGTAGTAGACCCCGCCGGTGCCGCCGGTGGCGATCGAAAGGCGCAGGTCTTTCTGCGCCTGAGCGGAGGAGACCCCGAATACCAGAACGACCAAAAGCACCGCCGTCAACGCGTGTCGCATGCCTGAACCTCCTTCGGGTAACGGGTTGAACCGCCGGGCCGCACCGCCGGCCGCGGAGCGGGCGCGAACCGGGGCGAACGTTACCGGTCAAATCCAACCATGTCAATAAGGAACCCCGCGGCGCGCCGGCGGGCGTGCGGCCGGCCGCGTTGACGGGCCCGCGCCGCTTTGATAAGGAGGGCCTGCGCCGCGCGGCCGATACGGGCGCGGAGACAGACCGCGGGCAGCGCATCCGAACCCAGGCCCCATCGCTCCATGGCCAAGTTCTCCATAGGAACGCCGCACCTTTCACGCCACCTGCCGCCCGAGCGGCTCTTCCTGCTGAGCTTCGCCGCGCTCATTCTCGCCGGGGCGCTCCTGCTGTGGCTGCCGGCATCGGCCCCCCCGGGCCGTCCGCTCGCCTTCCTCGACGCGCTCTTCTCGTCGGCCTCCGCGGTCTGCGTCACGGGGCTGGCGGTCGTCGACATCGGCGGCGGCCTCTCGCGCTTCGGCCAGGGGGTGACCGTCGTGCTCTTCCAGGTCGGCGGGCTGGGGATCCTCACGTTCTCCGCCGTGCTCTTCATGATGATGGGCCGGGGGCTCGCCACCAAGGAGCACGACATCCTGCAGTCCGTCTTCCTGAACGCCCCGCGGCGGGACCTGGCCGGCATCCTGCGGTTCGTGCTGGGCTCGACCCTCGCCTTCGAGGCGGCGGGCACCGCCGTCCTCTGGGCGCGTTTCAGCTTCGATTTCCCGCCGCTCGAGGCCCTCTACGTCGCGCTCTACCACGCCGTCTCGGCCTTCAACAACTGCGGCTACGCCCTGTTCAGCGACAGCCTGGCCGCCTACCGGGGCGATTGGGTCGTCAACCTGACGGTGATGGCGCTCATCGTCGGCGGCGGGATCGGTTTCATCGTCATCTACGAAGTGGCCGAGCGCTTCCGCGGGGCGCCGAGGCGCATGTCGCTGCACACGCGCTTCGTCCTGATCGCCACCGCGGCCCTGATCGCCGTGGGCGCCGCCGCCTTCTTCCTGCTCGAGCGCGAGGGCGTGCTGCGGGGGCTCGCCTTCCACGAGCGCCTGCTCGCCTCCCTCTTCCAGTCGATCACCTCCCGGACCGCCGGGTTCAGCACGGTGGAGGTCGCCCTGCTGCGGAACGAAACGCTGCTGATCATCATGCTCCTGATGTTCGTCGGCGGCTCGCCGGGATCGACGGCCGGGGGCGTCAAGACCACCGCCGTGAGCCTGCTCTTCGTCCTCTTGTGGTCCCGGCTGCGCGGCCGCGAGGAGGTCACGGTCTTCAACCGCACGGTCCCCCGGGAGCTGCTCAACCGGATGGTGTCGATCCTTCTCGCCGCGACGCTCGCGGTCGTCCTGGTCGCCTCGATCCTGCTCATGGCGGCCCCGGACAAGGCCGGCGCGCCCCCCGACCGTGGCCAGTTCATCACCTATCTCTTCGAAACCGTATCGGCCTTCGGGACCGTCGGGCTTTCCATGAACGCGACCCCGCACCTGACCGCCATCCAGAAGCTTGCCGTCATCCTGATGATGATCGCCGGCCGCGTGGGTCCGCTGACACTCGCCTTCTCGCTCGCGCGCGCCACCGGAAGAAAACAGGTGGTCTACGCCGAGGAGGGGATCATGGTGGGATGAGGAGACGCGCGGCATGAAGCGGATCGTCGTGTTCGGGCTGGGCATTTTCGGGGCGGAGCTCGCCGCCCAGCTCTACCAGAAGGGGCTGGAGGTGGTCGCGGTCGACAAGAACCGCGAGGTGATCCAGAAAATCAAGGACCACACCACCAAAGCGATCGTGGCGGACGCGACCGACAAGGAGATCCTGGAGGCGATTGGCATCCGCGAGGACGACGTCGCCGTGATCTCCTTCGGGGAGGACCTCTCGGCGAGCACGCTGCTCACCCTGCACCTCAAGGAGCTCAAGGTGCGCAGCATCATCGTCAAGGTCCCGAACGACGACCACCGGCGCATTTTGCAGAAGCTCGGGGCGAGCGAGGCCATCATCCCCGAGCGCGAAATGGCGGCGCGGGTGGCGAAAAGCATCGTCTCCCCGAACGTCCTCGAGTATCTGCCGATCTCCGGGGACTACACCATCTGCGAGCTCGCGCCGCCCGCGGCCTTCATCGGCAAGAGCCTGGCCGAGCTCGACCTGCGCAAGACCCGCCAGATCCAGGTGATCGCGATCCGCGACGTCCTCTCCGACAACCTCCAGCTCGTCCCCCGCGCGAGCGCGATCATCAAGGACAGCGATGTCCTGGTCGTCATCGGACGCGAGGAGGACATCGCCAAGATCAAGTGAGCCGGCGGCGTCCGCGGCCGGATTCCGTCGCGGCGCCCTTCCCGCGCCCGGTCTTCACGGCGCCCTGCGGCTTCCGAATTCGTCCCGGAACCAGTCGATCAGCCGTCGGGCGATGCTGATGGGCGGCGGGATCTCCGGCAGCGCATCGGCCGAAAACCAGGCGGCGTCGACGATCTCGGCGGGGTTGGGGGCGAGCTCACCCCCGGCGTACGCCGCGGTGAAACCGACCATCAGCGAGTCCGGAAAGGGCCAGGGCTGGCTGCCGAAGTAGCGGATGCGGTCGACCCGCACCCCGACCTCCTCCCAGACCTCCCGGCGCACGCACTCCTCGAGCGACTCCCCCGGTTCGACGAACCCGGCGAGCACGCTGTAGAAGCGCGCCGGAAAGCGCGCCGCGTGCGCGAGCAGGATGCGCCCCTCGCGGATCACGGCGACGATGATCGCCGGGGAGACCCGCGGGTGGTTGAGCAGCCCGCAGGCCGGGCAGAGCTTGGCGCGCTCCGCCGGATGGTCGGCCGTCGGCTGCCCGCAGCGGCCGCAGAAGCGGTGCAGGCGGTGCCAGTGGACGAGCTGCGAGGCCCGGCCCGCCGCCCAGACGAGCTCCTCCTCCATGACGCCGAAGAGCTCGCGCAGGCCCTTCCACTCGAAGCCCGCGGGCGGCACCCACGCATCGCGCAGACAGACCGCCGTGCACGGCCGCCCCTCCCACTCGCCGAAGAGCTGCCGCCATTCGATCGCCTGGTCGTCCCCGGAGAGCTCCGCCGCCGCGGGGATCGCCGGCCGGCGGCCGCCCCCCGTGACGAGGAGCTTGAACCCTTTGAAGGCAAATGCGAGGGCGGTCCCGGGCGCACCCCCCCGGGGGTCGAATTTGGGCGTGAAGGCCATGGCGCATCCCCTGTCGGTTGAGATCGGACCGGCGCGGCGGGCCGCCCCCGCCGCGCCGGGAAGGCACCATACGCGAGCGGCCCCGAAAAAGCCATAAGGTCTTGCGCGAAACGGCCGATAATGGCTTTGGAAGCCGCCTCGAGCCGCCCGCCCGGGTGCCGCCTCGAAGCGCCATCAATCGGGAGACGAAAGGATCGCCGTCATGCGCAGGATCACTCTGGGGAAGAAGATCATCATCGGCGGGGTCGCGCTCGCGGCCCTCCCCCTTCTGGGACTGGGGCTGTTCAGCGTGCTGTGGTCGTCGGCCGCCATGGAACAAATGGCCAACGAGCAGCTCGCGGGGCTCCGGGAAGCGGTCGCCGGGCAGGTGAGCCAGCTCGTGCGCGAGCAGACCGCCCTGCTTTCGAACGCCGCCCGCCGGGACAGCGTGATCCAGGACATCGTCAAGACGGTCCATGAAAGCGGGATCCACGACCTCGCGGACTTCAAGCTCAACATGGGCTCGACCATTTTCCACGACGCGGCCGTCTACGACTTCTTCCTGATCGCCAACGACCAGGGCGCCGTCACCGGGGACACCGTCAAGGGCCGGTTCAAGGGGAAAAACCTGGCGGCGGAGAGCCACATCCAGGCCGCCTTGAAAAAGGAGACCCGCTTGGGCGAGGTGCGCCGCGCCGATGAGGGCGGCGCGGTCTACGCCCCCATCGCCGCCCCGCTCGTCTCCGGCGACCAGCTCGTCTGCGTCGCCGCGCTCGGCTGGCGCCTCGATCACCTCAACGCCGTGCTCAAGCAAATCCAGGTTGGGGGGCGCGGGTATGCCTTCGTCGTCGACGGCGCCGGACGGGTCATCGCCCATCCCGACCCGGAGCAGGTCCTCCGGAAGCCGGTCGACCAGGTCGCGGGGATGGAGGCGGTCGGCCGCCGGATGGCCGCGCTCGAAAAAGGGGTGGAACGCGCGCGGACGGAGTCGGGCGATCTCCTCGTGAGCTTCAGCCCGATCGAGGGGGCGAACTGGTCCGTCGCGGTGGTCCGGCCGCTCGCGGAGGTGCTCGCGCCGGTCGAGCGCATGCGCAACTGGCTCGCCGCCGCGGCCGCCGCCGCCGTGCTATTGAGCGGCGCGTTCATGGCGTGGGCCGTGCGCCGCGAGGTGAACCGCCCGATCCACCGCATCGTCGAGCGGCTCGGAAACGGCTCGCAGGAGTCGACGGCCGCGGCCGCGCAGCTCGCCGCGGCCAGCCGGTCGCTCGCCGAGCACTCCTCGGCGCAGGCGGCCGCCCTGCAGGAGACCTCCTCCTCGCTCGAGGAGATGTCCTCGATGACCAAGCAGAACGCGGCCAACGCCCGCGAGGCCGATCGCCTGATGCAGGAGGCGAGCCGCGCCGTCGGGCAGGCCAACACCTCGATGGAGACCCTCTCCCAGGCCATGACCGAAATCTCGGAGGCGAGCCGCGAGACCTCGCGCATCATCAAGACCATCGACGAGATCGCCTTCCAGACCAACCTCCTCGCGCTGAACGCGGCGGTCGAGGCCGCCCGCGCGGGGCAGGCCGGGGCCGGCTTCGCGGTGGTGGCCGACGAGGTCCGCAGCCTCGCCATCCGCTCGGCCGAGGCGGCGCGCAGCACCGCCGGCCTGATCGAGGGGACGGTGGGCAAGGTCGATCAGGGGGCCGGGATGGTGAAGACCGCGGTCGTGGAGTTCAGCCAGGTCGTCGGCCGGACCCAGAAGGCCGCCGAGCTCCTGCGCGAAATCTCGGCCGCCTCCGATGAACAGGCCCAGGGGATCGAGCAGGTGAACCGCGCGGTGGCCGAGATGGACAAAACCGTCCAGCAGAACGCGGCCGGCGCCGAGCAGACCTCCGGCGCGGCGGGCGAGATGAGCGCGCAGGCGGACAACCTGCGGGCGATCGTGGCCGAGCTCGCCGACCTCGTCGGAACGGCGCGCGCGGCGGAAGCGGGGGCGGCCGCGGCGGGCCCCGCCCGGCAGCGCTTGAAGCCGCCCGCCGCCGCCAACTCCCCGCTCAGCGAAAGCGCGTGAGCCGGAAGGGCTCGGGATCGATGTGGGGGGGGGCGCCGGCGACGATCTCGGCGACGAGCCGACCCGTCGCCGGGGCCGTCGTGATGCCGAGCATGCCGTGCCCGGCGGCCACGGTGAGGTTCGTGCAGCCGGGCGCCCGCCCGATCGCCGGCAGGTCGTCGTAGGTCATGGGGCGCAGGCCGGCCCACTCCTCGACCGGCGGCCCCCCGAGCGGCGCGCGCAGGTAGTCGGCCGCCGCGCGCCTCAGGGCCTCGAGGCGCACGGGGGAAAGCGTCGCATCGAAGCCGGCGAACTCCATGGTCCCGCCCAGCCGGTAGCCGCTCGGCCAGGGGGTGGCGACCACGCGCCGCTCGTGGAAATAGCAGGGGATCGCGGGGCAGGGGTCCGGCCGGCCCATGGTGATGCTGTAGCCCTTCCCCGGCTGGATGGGCAGCTTGACCCCCAAGCGGGCGGCGAGGGGCGCCGACCAGGCGCCCGCCGCGAGCACGAACTCGCGCGCGCGGAAAACGCCGCGGGCCGTCACGGCGGCCTCAACCCGGCCGCCGGCCGCCTCGAAGCCGATCACCTCGCAGTGCTCCTCGACCGCCGCCCCCCCGTTGCGGGCCAGACGCTGCCAGGAGGCGAGCAGCTGCTCGGGGCGCAGGTGGCTGTCGGCGCGATGGTACCAGGCGCCGTAAACGTCCTCGCGCAGCGCGGGCTCGAGGGAGCATAGCTCCCGGCCGATCCGCGCCTCGGCCGCCAGGCCGTAAGGGGCGAGCCACGCGTTCACCTTCTCGTAGCCGCGCATGGCGGCCTCGGAGCGGTAGATCATCAGGACCCCGCGCCGCTCGCGCTCGGCCGAAAGCCTCCCCGCGGCGAAGAGCTCCTCGAAGAGGCGGTCCGAGCTCCCGAGAAGGCTCTCGCGCGCCCGCAGGGCGCGCCGCAGGTGGTCCGTCCGGCAGTGGCGGGCGAAATGAAAGAGCCAGGCGATGCGCCGGAGGTCCGGGGAGGGGTGGATGTAAAGCGGAGAGGTGCGCCGGAGCATGCCGGCGAGCTCGCCGGCGACCGCCCCCGGTATGCACAGGGGCACGAGGTCGCTCACGAAGATAAGCCCGCAGTTCCCGCTCGAGGCTCCGGCGCCGATCGCGGCGCGTTCGATCAGGCGCACGCTGCGGCCGGCTTCCAGGAGGGCGTGCGCGCAGGCGAGCCCGATCACCCCGCCGCCGACGATCAGAACATCCGTTTGGGAAGACATGGTGACGGGATCCGGCCTCTCCGGCTGAGCGTTTGGTGGGGCCTTGAAAAACCGCCTGGATTTTACCCGCTTCTTATGGCAAAGTGCCCCCCGGCTGTCAAACGCCCATGCGCCGCACCGGACGCACGCAACGAACCCCAACCGCCGGGCACTCGACGCCGGCCGCCGCCATCCATCCCATGATCCTCTCCCTGAACGGCAAAACGCCGCACATCGACTCCGGCGTCTTCATCGCCCCGACGGCCGTCGTCATCGGGGACGTCCGCGTCGAGGCGGGCGCGAGCATCTGGTACGGCGCCGTCCTGCGGGGCGACATGGAGCCCATCCGCATCGGGCGCGACACGAACATCCAGGACAACTGCACCGTGCATACCGACTACGGACACCCGGTGCGGATCGGCCCCGGCGTGAGCGTCGGCCACAACGCCGTGATCCACGGCTGCACGATCGAGGCGGAGTGCCTGATCGGGATCGGCGCCACCGTCCTGAGCGGCGCGGTCATCCGCCGCCGCTCGGTCGTCGCGGCCGGCGCGGTGGTGCGCGAGGGCCAGGCGGTCGGCCCGCACCACCTCGTCGCCGGAACGCCGGCGGCCCTCAAGCGGGTCCTCACCGACCCCGAGATGGCCGCCTTCCTCGAGCCCGTCGAAAACTACCGCCGGCTCGCGGCCGACCACCGCACCGGCATGGCCCCCCTGCCCCCGGAGGAGCGCTGAGAGATGATCGACACGCCGACCCTGTTGACGGGGGTTGCGATCTTCTTCGCCCGCATCCTGGACGTTTCGCTGGGCACCGTGCGCACGATCGTGACGGTCCAGGGCCGGGGGGCGGTGGCCTTCTTTCTCGCCATCTTCGAGATTCTGATCTGGATCACCGTGGTGAGCACCGTGGTGCAGAAGATCGCGGTCCAGCCCGTGCTCGCCCTCTTCTACGCCTTCGGGTTCGCGACGGGCAACATGGTGGGGATCGCGGTCGAGGGCAAGATCGCCCTCGGGTTCATCATCCTGAGGGTGATCACCCGCACGGCCGGCCGGCGCATGGCCGAACGGCTGCGCGGCATGGGGCAGCCGGTCACGATTTTCCAGGGCGAGGGGATGCAGGGGCCGGTCGAAGAGCTCTACATCGCCTGCCGCCGCCGGGATCTCAAGCCGATTCTTGCGGCCGTGAACCAGGAGGACCCGCAGGCCTTCTACCTGACCGAAATGGCGCGCGACGTCCGCCGCTTCGCGCGGCCCGCCGCCGGGGGGCTGGCGGCGTGGCGCCAGGCGCTGAAGCGCAAATAGGCCGGAGGCGGCTCCCTCAGGCCCGCGCGAGCCCGCCGCGCATCGAGGCGATCAGCCGCTGTTTGAGCTGCCACATCCGCTCGGTCAGCGAGACGTGGTAGATGTGCGGGTTCATCAGGCGCTTGACGCCGGGGTCGAGCCGCTCCATGTCGGCCTGGCGCTGGGCGCGGAGCGCCTCGATCGGCGGGAAGGTGTAAACCGTCCGCCCCCCCTTCAGGATGTCCACCAGCAGGGGCTCGACCGCCGGCAAATCGTCCGCGAGCAGGGTGCGCTTCAGGTTCGCCTCGGTCATGTGCCGCAGGACGATCTTCGGCATGGCCGCCGGGTTCTCCTCCTTCGTGCCGATCAGGTCCGCCGTCGCCTTGTGGCGGCGGTCGTAGAGCCGCCAGAGCCGCTTGTCGCCCGGGTTGGGGATCTTCGAGGGCGAATCGGAGAGCTTCATGGCCGGAATCCAGCGGCCGTCCCGGCGCAGCGCGACGAGCTTGTAGACCCCGTTCAGCGACGAATCGCCGGCCGAGGTGATCAGCCGCGTCCCGACCCCGTAGCTCAGCCGCCGGATGATCCGGTCGGCGTCCAGGCCGTTGCGGGCGGCCTCCTGCGCGATCTGCGTCAGGATCTGCCAGATGCTCAGCTCGTCGAGCTCGTTGGAGAGCACGATGACCGCCTCCGGAAACCCGGCGGCGTCCAGCATGCGGGCGGCCTGGATGCTCAGGTGGGCGAGGTCCCCCGAGTCCAGGCGGATGCCGACCGGCGTGTGCCCCTTGCGCCGCAGCTCTTCGAAGACCCGGATGGCATTGGGGATGCCGCTGGCGAGCGAGTCGATCGTGTCCACGAGCAGGATGCAGTCGTCCGGATAGGTCTCGGCGAAGGCCCGGAAGGCGTCGAGCTCGGTCATGCCGAGGGCGAGAAACGCCTGGACCATGCTGTGGGCGTGGGTTCCCTTCGGCGGCAGGCCGAGCACGTGGGAGATGCCGACGTTCGAGGAAAAGTCCGCACCGCCGATCAGCGCCGCGCGCGCCCCCGCGGTCACCCCCCGGCCGTGGCCGCGGCGCGCCCCGAACTCGATGATCAGCTGGCCGCGGCCGCTTTCGCGGATGCGGGCCGCCTTGGTGGCGATGAGCGTCTGGTAGTTCAGGTGGTTGAGCAGCGCGGTCTCCAGGATCTGGGCCGTGGCGAGCGGCCCCTGCACGACCGCGAGCGGGGCGTTCGGATGGACCACCCGCCCCTCGGGGACCGCCCGCATCGAGAGGGCGTCGAAGTTGCCGTGCGCCGCGAGCCAGCTGAGGAAATCCTCGCCGAACAGGCGGCCGCCGCTGCGGCCCGTCTGGCTGCGAAGGCAGACGAGCTCCTCGGCTCCGATCCGCGCCGCCTGCATCCAGTCGACCAGCCACTCGAGGCCGGCGTTGATGCAATAGCCCGCCTTGTGCGCCCCGTAGTCCGGATAGTCGCGGAAAAAGTAGTCGAACTGCGCGGGGTTTTCGTGCAGGCCCAGGCGGAAATACATCTGGGCCATGGTGAACTGGTATTCGTCGGTGAAAAGGATGCCCTCGGCCAGGCGCTGCTGCGGCGTCTTCATGGCGCCTTCTTAGCCGAGGGGGCCCGGAATTTCAACCGGCGGCGCGCGCCGCGGCGCTACTCGGAAATGCGCCGGGCGCGGCTCTGGACGTAGCCGTTGCGGATGGCGGTGTAGGGGTCGAGCGCGGCCTGCTTGAGCGCCTCGTAGTCGCCGATGCGGAAGCTCGTGTCGTTCACCGTTTCCCCGGCGCGCAGCGCCACCGAGGTCCCCGTCCCGTCGACCGCCCAAAAGACGGGGTCGAGCAGCGTATCGCCCACCTTGCCCAGCCCGTCGCGGAAGGTCATGGGGCCCAGGACCGGCAGCATGAGGTAGAACCCGTCGCCCGCGCCCCAGACGGCGAAGGTCTGGCCCAGGTCCTCCGGGCTCTGGTTGAGGCCCGGGTAGATCGAGGCGACGTCGGCAAACCCGAGAAAGCCGACCGTCGTGTTCAGGAAGAATTTGGCGAATTCGTCCCCGGCCTTTTCCCACTTGCCCTGCAGCAGGCTGTTCACGAAGCGCACGGGAAAGCGCACGTTGTCGAACATGTTGCGCACGCCCGTGCGGATCTCGACCGGCACGACCGCCTTGACGACGCGCGCCGCCGGCTTGAGGACGTAGAAGTAGAGGAAGTCGTTCAGGAGATACATCTCGCGGTTGAAGGGCTCGAGCGGGTCGGCGACCGTGGCGGCGTCGGCCTCGTCGGCATACTCGTCCTCGTAGTCCTCCGCGGCCGGCCCGGCGGCGCCGGCCGGAACGGCCCAGGCGAAGGATAGAGACCACAGCACCACGGCGGCGATCGTCTTCGTCATTCCCGTTGCCTCCCTTGTCATGGCATGCCTCGGTTGCGGTTCCGGCGGCGTTCGCGCGGAGCGCCCGCGCTCCGGCGGGCTGCCGAAAAACAAGCCTTCGGGCCGTCGGCCAAGGCGCGCGGCGATTTGGAACGTGCAGCCTCCCCGGCCGCGGTCGGGCATGGTCATGCGCCGCGCAGGATCACGGCCTTAAGGTGCCGTTTATCCACCGCCGGCTAATTGGGCTTCCCGGCTTTCTCGCGCATGAAGCGCATGAGCTCCTCGGGCGACTGCTTGGCGAGGATTTCGCGGAACTGGCTGCGGTAGTTCTGGACAAGGCTGATCCCTTCGATGATCACGTCGTAGACCCGCCAGCCGCCCTCCTTGAGAACCAGGCGGTAGTCGAGGGGGATCTGCCGGCCGTCGGCGGTGACGATCGCACTCTTGACCTCGACCTGGCCTTCGCGCAGGTCGATCTCACCCCCGAAATCGATCCGCTCGCTCGTGTAGGCGAGCACGCGGTCGGCGTAGACGTTCTCGAGCAGTCCGCCGAAAAGCGCGGCGAATTCCCGCTGTTGGGCATCGGTGAACGCCCGCCAGTCCTTGCCGAGCGTGCGCCGCGAAAGCTCGGTGTAGTCGAACACCTGGTTGATGATCTCCCGGATCTGGCGGATCTTCGCCTCCCGGCTCTCTTTCTGGAACGACGGGTCGCGCAGCCGCTCCAGAACCTTTTTCACCTGCCCCTCCACGGTATCCCGCGCAGAAGCGGCGGCGGCCGGGCCGGCGGAAGCTCCCATCACCAGAACCGCCGCGGCGGCGAGCGCGATCGCTCGACGCATGGCGACCTCCTGTTGCGATTTCGGAATCCCGGCGACTTGCGGCGGGCTCGAACCCCTTATACGGTCATTATAGCCCGGACGGGGGAAAAGATGAAGACCCGCTTCGAGCGGCAGGGTTGGGGAGGCCGCCTGAAAGAGGCGGCACGGGCAGTGGCCGCCGCGGCCCCGCGCCGCCCGATGCGGGCCCCGGAGGCCGCGCCGGAGCGTTCAGGAGTGGCGGCGGTCGCCGTGGCCGCTCTCGTTCCTGGCCTTGTCCGACTTGGCCTCGCTCACGACGATGGTTTTCCCCTTGAGGCTTCCGCCGTTGAACTGGGCGATAGCCTGGCTGGCCGCCTCTTCCGTCTCCATTTCGACGAAGCCGAAGCCCCGGCTGCGATTGGTGTAACGGTCCTTGATGATGGCGACCGATACGACTTTGCCGATGGAAGAGAAATTGTGGCTCAAATCCAGCTCGGTCACTTCGCTGGCGAGATTGCCGATGTAAAGCCTTTTGTTCATGTCAACATCCTTTCGTCCCGATGCCGCCCGCGGCGTTCCCCGGCCGCTTCTCCCCGCCGGCCGCGGTGCGTGCGGGCGTGAAAAAAGCCACCTCACGGCAATGCGTGAGGCGGCTCAATCCGACGTCGTCCGGTTTCCGTCGGCATCCGACCCACGCACGGGGGTTTCCGCCGAATGCCGATGAGGTTAAGATTAAACCCCTTGCCGCTTGAAATCAAGGGGGAAAATCAACCGCGTGCCGCAAGAAAACCGGATGGCCGCCCAACCATCCGGTTTCCTATGGAAAACGGCGGGGACGAGGAGGCTCGAACTCGCGGCCGCCGACGTGGCAGGCAGCCCCAGAGCGCATTCCAGCTGCATTTTCAACCGCCGGTCCCGTCTTCAACCGCCAAAAGCCGTCTGAAGGGTCAATCCGATGGGATTGGTAAGAATGGTAAACACAGTTGGGCGGCTGTGTCTGCGATACTAACGGAAGCAGACAGGCCCGCTACCGGTTTTCATCCACGGATATCATTTCGGGCCCCCAGCGAGGGGGGAGGTTCATGTAGACCAGAACCTTGATCACGATGCCAGCAAGGTCTCTATTCCCTCGGCGCGCCAGGCCGCATGCGAAAGGGTTTCTAGGATGTCCTAGCGTTCCAACTAAGGGATACGCATCGAAAGCCTCCCTTATGGTTCAGCCCGCCCCGATCAAGTCTACGATGGTACCGGCCGTGATCTTTATGTCTGGCATGCGGGGTTTCAATATTAACTTATTGTTATAAATTAATAAATTAAGCATTCCGGCTAACGGTTCGGTTGAATTCGATTATTCTTGACAAACCACCGGTTTTTCAGTAATCAATAATCATTGATCATTAATTATTAATCATGGGAGAGTCCTGAAATTGAAATCTGCCAGCGAATCGAAGCTCGTCAACATTCTTAAATCAGGATGTCAGCGATACATGAAAGCCGATATCCTGGCGGCATCGGCTATTCGAGAGGCGATCATCAAAGGAGCATTGCTTCCGGGGCAGGAAATCGATGAAGAAATGGTCGCCAGAAATCTCAACATCAGCCGCATGCCCGTACGCCAGGCCCTCGGGATCCTTGAGGCCGAGGGAATCGTCAAGCGCCCCTACCGCAAAGGGGCCGTGGTTACGGAACTTACAGCGGCCGAGCTGGAGGAACTTTACAATATACGCGCCAACCTTGAAGGACTAGCCATCCGCATGGCGGTTCCCCGCTACACGAGCTCTCACCTGCAGCGACTCCGGGGCTGCCTCGAGGAACTGACCCGGAATATCGAGGACCCGATCGCCTACCTCGAGCTTAACAATCAGTTCCATTCTCTGTTGTACGAACCATGCGAATGGGAGCGCCTGCTGGGGCTGATTATTCAGCTGAGAAATAATTCGGGTCGCTACATGATCCTCGCCCACGAGTTTGTCATTAAAAGCCCGCCCGAGGGCAGGGGGCATCTGGATATACTGTCAGCCTGCGAAAAGGGTGAAGCACAAAAGGCTGAGGAAATAATCCGCGGCCACATCCTCAACGCGATGGAAATCCTGCTAAAAACGATGGCCATCTTTGAACAGAATGGAAAGAATGCCGGCCCCCGAAAAAAACCATGAAACTTATCCAGCCGAAAAAAGTCTCTGAGGTTTCCGCATGTCTCTTGTCCTTACCCGGCAGGGCCTTGGTGCATGCCGGAGGGACCGACCTGCTGGTCAGAATGCGAAACGGTCTGGCCACGCCTGAATGCCTGATCGATTTGAGCCTCATTGCGGGTTTGAGGGAGATACGCCAGTTGGAGGATGACCGGTTTCAAATCGGTGCGATGGCGTCTTTGAGTGCAATCGCGGATTACCCGGCCATCCGGCGGCGAGGAGAAGCATTGCGGGAGGCGCTGGATCAAATCGGGTCCATCCAAATAAGGAATCGTGCGACGCTGGCGGGCAACATCTGCAACGCATCTCCAGCGGCCGATTGCATTCCGCCACTGCTGGTTTTCGATGCGCAGGTGAATGTGATGGGAGCCAACGGCTTACGGCAGGTGCCAATTGACCAGTTCGTCACCGGGCCGGGGCAGACCGCCCTCCAGACCGGTGAATTCGTTGAGAGTGTTGAAATCGTTGTACCTCGGGACCCGAGCGGCTCCTGTTTCATGAAGCTCGGCCGGCGCAGGGCTGTCGATTGCTCGATTGTCAGCGCAGCGGTTGTGATGGACCGGGATCGACAAATCAAAGCGGCTTTCGGAGCCGTTGCGCCGGTGCCCTTGCGGGCCAAGGCCGCCGAAAAGGTTTTGTCCGG
>CAZNKG010000040.1:0-17489 GCA_964573635.1 uncultured Desulfatibacillum sp.
AAATTTTAAAAGGCGTTGGGCACAATAAGCTGACAAAACGCGGTCAGAAGAACCTGAGGCGGGAAAAGCGGTCGCTGAAAAGGGTGCCAAAATCGATCAGGGCTTGAAGCCCTCGACCAACGAGAGCATCCCCTTGTCCTGCAGCTGGCGGATGCGGGTGAATCCGGCTTCCGCGAGGCCCGCTTGAATCTCGGCGAAGGTGTAGGTGCGGCCGCCGTCGGTTCCGGCGAGCATGTTGACCGCAAAGAGCGCGCCTTCGAGGGGCTGGGTCCGGTCGGGGGCCATGACGTGGTCCCGGACGACGATCCGGCCGCGAGGGGCTAGCGCGCGGAAAACCTTGGCGTAGAGGGCCGCGTTCTGCTCCGGGCTGTTTTGGTGGATGATGGCCGAGAGCAGCGCCAGATCGTGTCCGGCGGGCAGCTCGTCGGTGTAGAAATCGCCGGCGACGAGCGCGACGCGATCGAGCAATCCCGCGGCCTGGATGCGCTCGCGCGCGATTTCGACGACGGCGGGGAGGTCGAAGAGAGTCGCCGTCATCTCGGGCGAGGCCAGGAGCATCGCCAAAGTATAGGTGCCGGGGCCGCCGCCCACGTCGAGGAGGCGGCGGGCGGAGCCCGGCGCGATCGCGGCCACGACCCCGGCCGCGGCGCGCGAGGCGACGACGTGCATTGCGCCGATGAAGGCGCGGCGGTTCTCCTCGGCGAGCGCGCCCTTGCGCCGCAGGCTCGGCTTGGTTGCTCCGCGCACGATGTCGGTGATTTCCGACAAGTTCCGCCACACGGTGGCCATGTGGAGCACCATGGGCAGGATCGACCCCGGGGCGCGGGAGGAGAGCAGGGGGGCGGCCTCGGGGGCCGTGCGGTAGCGCCCCGCGGTCTTCTCCACGAGGCCGAGGGCGGCCAGGGCGTCCAGAAGGATCGTCATCCCGCGAAGCGCGGCCCCGCAGGCATCCGCGGCCTGCTGCGCCGTCATGGGGGCGTCGGCAAGCCGCGTGAAGAGGTCGAGCTCTGCTGCGCTCAGCAGCACGCGGCTCGCCATGAAGCCGCGCGAAAGCTCCAAAATCGACTCCTCGGTGACTTTCATGGCCGAACCCTCCCTTTTTATCGCCTGGGATGCCAATGACAGCGAGAGTACAAGGCGGCCCGATGGATGTCAATCCGGAGCGCCCAAAGCCTCCGGCGGTTCGCCTTGCCGATTCGACGTGAGGCGGCGTGAAAGGCCAAGGCCTGCTAAAGGGTGCGCGCCGGCCTGACGATATCCTCTTTGGATGGGAAGCGATTGGCGAAGTGCTGGTCTACTGGAGGTGCCTTGCGTGGACGTGAAGCCGCTTGCCTGCGCGCTGAAAGATGCGAACGCGCTCTCTGTAATGACTTTTGAAGAGGTGCGGGAGGCACGGGAGGCGCTCTGGGATGCGTGCGTTCTGCGGGGGCCGCGCCTCTCGGCGGCGCGGCGGGAGGGAACCATCGGGGGCGCGTTAGACCGTCTGGCAGCGATGGAGAAAGGCCTCTCGGCCGAGCAGCGTGAGCTTTCCAGGATCGATCTGAAGGGATATCCGCGGCTTGTACGCGGAGTGGCCGGCAGCGGGAAATCGATCGTGCTCGCCAACATGGCGGCGCGCTTCCTTTTCCGGCGATCGCGCGCGGACTCCCCCATCGGCCCGGCCGGAGGGGGCGGACGCGTGGCCGTCGTCTGCTTCAACCGCGCCCTCGTTCCCTTCCTGAGGGCCAAGATCGGAGCGGCGCTCGAGGGCCTCGCGGGTGAGGCGGGGGTTGGATTGACCGGAAATCTGACGGTCACCCATCTCAACCACCTCGTTTACGAGCTTTGCAGTCTTTCGCAGGGCGCCATCCGTTACCTGTCCGTACGCGAGAATGAGGCCTGCGACCGCGCACGGCGCTATCTCGACATGATCGCGGCCTTCGAGAGGAGCCCTCCCGCGCGCCTCGAGGCCTTGCGTTTCGATGCCGTCTTCGTTGACGAGGGCCAGGACTTGGCGCCCGAGGAGTTCATCCTGGTCCACGAGATGTGCCGACGCGACCCGGCAACCGGGGAGAAAAACCTCGTCATCTTCTACGACGATGCCCAGAACCTCTATGCGCGGCCGCGGCCCATCTGGAAAGCGCTTGGGATCGACGTGCAGCGTGGAGACCGCTCGCGAGTCATGCGGCGCTGCTTCCGCAATCCGCAGGCGGTGGTTGAGTTCGCCTTCAACCTCCTCCTCGGAAAGCAGGCGGCGGACAGCGGCGCGGTGCGGACGCGGACCTTCGCCGACGTGGCCTGGCTCGGCCGCCATGACCTCATCGAGGAAAGGCCGACGCACTTCCGGGTGAAATTCACGGATCGCGCGGGCGACCGGCCGGCCGTCACCCTTTTCCGAACACGTGACCATGAAAAGCGATGGGTGGCTGCAGAGATTCTGCGGCTCATCCGCGAGGAGGAGGTGCGTCCGGAGGAGATTCTGGTGGTCTTCGATCGCGAGGGGGACTTCGGAAGCCTCGAGGCGCTGATCCGTTCCCTGGACGGCAACGGCGTCATCCAGGGTGTTGTCAGGCCCTACAACGGCAACCGCTCGGACCAGGACCGCTTGATCTTTCGCGAAAACCACCTCACCCTCGCGACCACCAAGGGAGCCAAGGGCTATGACGCCCCGATCGTCTTCCTATGCGGCGCCGACTCGTTCGCTGCCGACAGCGCGGGCCGCGCCTCCTTCTACGTCGGCGCGACCCGCACGCGGTTTCGACTCTACGTGACGGGGCTCGACACCCCCGGCCGCCTTGCACGGGAGGCGGCCGCCGTTGAAAAGATCCTGGGCGCACGGACCCCTGCGGTGGGCCCTTGAGATTAGCGGTGAAGCCAAGGGCGCATGCGCCCATATCACCGAGCAATGAGATTCTTCAGCATCGGGCCCCATGTTGGGTGGACAAGGCAATACTCGCGTGCTTCCTTTTCGATTCGCGCGATATGCGCCTTGACTTGAGACAACCGTCTTTCTCTTATTTTCTTTAGTTCAGGTTTTGGTACCATTGCCCCGTTCGACTATTACTCGTCTCGAAATAGTATAGACAAATAGGCGCCAGCCAGCACCAATAAGGCGAAGTCACAGAACAGGCAATGTCCTGACAATTATAAGACCGTTAATATGAGACCGTTACAATCGGCTAAAACAAAAAAGAAATTAGAATTCGTCCGGGATCAAGCGTGGCTTTTGGGAGACCGGGTGGCGGCCGCTTCGAGAAAGTCCCAGTAGTCCCCGCGGCCCCAGTGCGCGGAGGTCTGATCGATCAGGCGCAGCGCGGCGAGGATCCGGGAGGCGTCGACCCGGAAGCGCCGGGCGTAGGCGTGAGACCCGGGAAGCGGCCTCTCGTGGCAAAGGCAGGCGCGAACGCCGAGGAAGAATGGCAGGTGAGTCCGGGGAAGGCGCAGGCTTAAGGTCGCAAGGGACGCGGCCTCGCGATCGGCGAGCGGCCCGAACTCCGCCGGGAGATAATCGAGCGCGAAGGAGGGCGCGGCGGCGATCGCCCAGGCGGCGGCCGGCAGGCTTGCGGACAGGTCCTTTTCGAAAAGCCGGCCGAAGGCCTGGCACCAGGCATGGATGTCGGCGGGCGGGAAGTACATGACCGCCGCGACGGCGCCGAGCGGCGTCAAGGCGAGCGCCTCCTCCTCGCGGCGGATCATGCCGAGGCTCGTCAGCCTGGTGAGCACGCGGCGGACATCCTCCTCGGCGGAAAGCGTGCGGCCCTGGAGATGGGCGAGGCTGCGGCGGTGCCAGTCGAAGACGTCGCCGAGCGAGCGCACCGCCCCGGTGTAAAGCTCGGCCGTGATGTGCTCGCAGAGCCGGTCGTGGTCGTTCAGCATCGAGGTGACCGGCCGCGGCCGATGAAACGCTTCCCGCCAGCGGGGGACTTGCCCCCGGGGGACGATCAGGAAGACGTGCCCCTCGTCGTCGATCCCGTAACGCCCGGCGCGCCCGGCCATCTGGATGATGTCAAGCGGGTCGACCGGGGCGAGGCCCCGCATCACGCCGAGGACGATCACGTTGCGGGCCGGGAGGTTCACCCCCCAGGCCGTGGTGCTGGTGCTGACGAGAACGCGGATGCCGTTCGTCCGGTCCTTGAAGCTGGCCTCGATCGCGGCGCGCTGCGATGGCTCGAGATCGCCGTTGTGGAAGCGCGCGCTCACGGCGTGCTGCCGGAGCGCATCGAGCAGGCGGAACCCGGTGCGCTTGGTGTGCACGAAGACGAGGAACTTCTCCTCGGGCTTTTCGAGGATGAGCGCCGTGGCCAGGGCGAGCTTCTCCTGCTCGGTTTGGTGGTAGTCGAGCATCCCGTTGGGGAAGCGGTTTTCGCGGTGCTCGACGAAGCTCACGTTCAGGCTCACGGGGCGCCAGTCGCTGTGCACGATATCGGTCCGCTTCCCGTTCAACACGGTCAGCCAGCGGCCGATCTCCTCGTAATTCGAGACCGTCGCGCTGAGCAGCATGATCCGCGCCTGGGGGCAGAAGCGCGCAAAGCGCATCAGCCCGGTTTCGACCTTGTCCCCGCGCGGGGTGGAGAGGATATGGGCCTCGTCCACCACCACCAGGCCGACGGCCCGCATCCACTCGTTGCGCTCGCTGTCGAACTTGCGCGTGCGGCTGTCCATCATCTCCGAGGTCATGACGACGATCTGCGCGGCGGCGAGCCGCGCCTGGAGCTCCGGCGTCATGAGGTAGTCGCCGGTCATGATCACCAGGCCGCGCCCGGCGTAGCGCCGGCTCCAGTCGGCGAAGCGCTCCTCGGTGAGCGCCTTGAACGGGCTGAGGTAGATCGCCTTCAGGCCGCGGGCGAGGGTGTCGTCCATGACGAGCTCGGCCGCGATGGTTTTGCCGGCGCTCGTGCTGGCGCTGACCACCAGGTTGTTCGCCTCCCCCCGCAGGGGATAGACCGCGCTCTGCACCGGGTTGAAATAGGGAAACGGGTAGGGGTGGGGATAACCCGCCGTGGGGACAAGCCCGTCGGGAGGCGGTACGGCGGCCGCTGGGAGCGGCGCGCCGCCCGGCGAGTCATCCGGCGGGCGGAATTCGACCGCGATCCGCGGCTCCGAGAAATGTCCGGGGCCGGGTTCGATTGCCACCACCGTCGCCCAGAACTCCCGCCGGGATCTCTCGAGGGCAGGGCTGATTCGGCGGCCTATCGCGGGCTCCAGGTAGCCGACCGGCGTCCCGTCTGCGCGTTCGACCGCAACATCGGAGAGGCCTTCGGCGCCGCTAGGCTCGAGCCACAGGCGCAGCTTTTCCCCGGCGCGGATGTTGCGCAGGGGCTCGAGCCCGGCCTCGAGAGAAACCTGGAGGTCGGTCCGGATGAACCCCGGCGCCATGGCCGGGTTCTGGATCGCCTTTGGCTTGGGGCGGCCGGCGGCCATGGGGGAGGCGCGCTCAGGCATCGTCCGGCTCCGCGACAGCCTCCAGGTGGTCGAGGCGGAGCTCGACGGGCGCGCCGGCCTCGCATTCCGCGAGGCTGACCGCGAGAAAGGGCCCCTTTTTGCGTATCGCGGCGGGGATGCCGCGGAGCCGGCGGGGCTGGCCGCCGGGGAAGCGATAGTCGACGACCACTTCGCGCCGCGCATGGAGCGCCTCGCGGAGCCTTCGCTCGAGCTCCTCCTCGCGCTCCTGGGCGGCCTGCTCGCGCGCACGGCCGCGCCGGATGAAATCGTTCAAGCGGCGGCCGCGGGGGTCCCCTTTGGCCCCCGCAAGCGATAGCGCATAGAACTCCTTCTCTGTCGCCAGGGAGATGCCCGTTGCCGCGTCGCGAAACACCAGTCTGGAGGCGGAGAGCGTCCGCTGCTCCGCCGCCCACGGTTCACCGGCGGCCGTGGCGGCCGCCAGCGCCTCGGTGGCGAGCACCCCGAAATAGGGCTCCTCCGTTTCCTCCGCCGGAGGTTCAAGCTGGCCAGCCAGAGCGAGCGCGGTCATGAGCTCGGCCGTCCAGGCGTCGGCGAACCCCTCGCGCGACGCGCGGCCGCGGCGGCGCGAGGGGTCGCGGGCGGTGTCGACCGCATGGGCGAGCTCGTGCAGCAGGGTCGTCGCCATCCCTTTCCAGATGAGGGCCGTCAGCTTGCAGCCGCTGTAACCGTGGGCCGCGGTGCGCACCGCCATCTCGAAGTGCAAGCGCAGGTTGATCGTGATCGTGCGCGTGGAAACATCGAAGGTTCCGAGCTCCTCCACGCCGTTCACGACCGGCGTCCCGTCATCGGTGAAGACGACGGCCGCAAGACCGTGGTCGCGGACGCGGACCATGCAGACGTAGATGAGGTGCAGGAAGCGGTCGGAGACGAGATGGGCGTTTTCGACCCGAACGCCGAAAAAGTCGATCGCGGTCGCAAGCGGACGGCCGTCCTCGGGCGAGCGGGGCGGTCCGTACAGGGAATCGTGGCGCCCCTTCAAGCCGCGGTTCACGTCGCGCATATAGCGCAGGAAAAGCTCGCCCGTGGCGCCCGTCGGGCCCGGCGGGCGGCGGCGGCCCGGCGCGGCGCGGGCGCGCCGGCCGCGCTGCGGAAGCGGGTCCTCACCCTCCTCGTCCGCCTCCTCGTCGTCCTCGGCTTCGAGCTCGCGGCGCAGGCGGCGCTGCTCCCGGCGCTCCTCGGAAAGCTCCTCCGAGAGCGCCCCGATCAGCCCCATCTCCTCGGCGTCGATCCCATCGTCGAAAATCCCCATCACGCGTCTCCTTTCCGCCTGAACCCTTCGGCCGGCATCCTTCCGACAGCTTTCCGTTTGCAGAACGGCGCGAGGCCGTTTTTTTTCAGGGCCAGGGAGGGGAAATGGCGCCCCGGCAAAGCGCCAGAACGAGGCCGTTTTGAATAACATATCGTCTTTTTGAGCAAATTCTTGAAGCGGACTTTTGGGTTAAATTTTCCGCGGAAGATGCCGATAAAGAGGAGGCGGGGGTGGATCGACCGGCGAACCGGTCATGCCGCCTCCGGGACGGGAAACCAAGCGTCGGAGGGGGAATGTCTTTGTCGGGTCCCGGGTTGGAGCTGCGGCCGAGGCTTGTCCAGCGGCCGGAGCTCAGGCTGACCCAGCAGATGCAGATCAAGATCAAGCTTCTCGGAATGTCGCGGCTGCAGATGGCCGAGGCGCTCCGCCAGGAGCTGATCGACAATCCCGCCCTCGAGGTGCTTCCGGACACCCCGGAGCGCCTCTCCCGGGAGGCGCCCGAAGAGCTACCCGCGGCGCGCTATCCCGGCGGGAGGCGGGGGAATCGGCGCGGCGGCGAACCCGCGGGCTTCGACGCCGGCGAGCTGGCCGGCCCGGGAGAGAGCCTTGCCGAGCATGTCGCGGGCCAGGTGCGCCTGGCATTCACCGACGCGCTGTCGCTTCGAATCGGCGGCTTCATCGCGGGAAGCCTGGACCGCAGCGGCTACCTCGCCGCGGCGGTGGAGGATGTCGCCGCGGCCTGCGGGGCCTCCGTCGAGGAGGTGGAGCGGGTCCTGCGCGTGATGCAGGGCTTCGACCCCCCCGGGGTCTGCGGCCGCGACCTGAGGGAGTGCCTGCTGATCCAGCTCAGGCGCATCGGCGCGCGGGGGGCGACGGCCGCCCGCATCGTTGACGGCCATCTGCCGCTGCTCGCGCGCAAGAAGCTCGATGAGATCGCCAAAACGCTCGGGGAGCCGCTCGAGGCGGTCGCCGAGGCGGCGCGCCTGATCCGAAGCCTGGAGCCCAAGCCGGGGAGGCCCTTTTTCTCCGAGGTCAGCCGCTGGGTCGAGCCGGACCTCTACGCCGCACTCGAGGACGGGCGTCTCGTCCTGCGGCTGAACGACCGCGGCATGCCGCGGGTGGGGCTCAGCCGACAATTCGCAGGCGGCTTTCCGAGAAAGGCGGCGGCGAGCCGAAGCGAGCGCGCCTACCTGCGCTCCCGGATCGTCTCCGCCCGCCAGTTCGTCGACGGTCTGGAGAACCGGCGCCAGACGCTTCTCCATGTCGCCGCCGCGATCCTGGAGCGCCAGCGGGACTTTTTCGAAAAGGGTCCGGACCACATCGCCCCGCTCGCCCTCCGGGACCTCAAAGTAGAAACGGGTTTTTCGGAAGCGACGCTTTCGCGCGCCACGTCGGACAAGTTCGTTCACACCCCGCACGGCCTCTTCTGCCTGCGCCACTTCTTCAGCGGGGCGCTCAAGGACGAGAACGGCGGGGATGTCTCGACGGCCTCGGTCCGGCGCATGATCCGCGAGATCCTCCAGCGCGAGGACCCGGGGAAGCCCATGAGCGACGCGAAGATCTGCCGCGTGCTGACGGCCTCGGGCGTGGTCGTGGCGCGCCGCACGGTCGCGAAGTACCGGGAGCAGATGCGCATCCTGCCGGCCGGACAAAGGCGGCGCGGCGGCGCCGAGCGGCCCGGAAACTTGAACCGCCAATCAGGGAGAACGATGACGTCATGACAGCCCAATCTGTCATGGCCGCGGACGCCGCGGCCGCGCACGAAGAGGCGGACCTATTCCGACGGATGCGGTTGGGAGACATCCTGGTGAGATCGGGTGCGCTCACGGCCGAGCAGATCGAGGCGGCTGTCGCGCGGCACCGCGGGAAAAACCTCAAGCTGGGCAAAATCCTCATCATCGAGGGGCTGATCGCGGAGGCGCGCATCGTCGAGATCCTCTCCGAGCAGCTCCGGATCCCGCGCTACACGGCCGGCGTGAGCCCGGTGGATCCCGAACTCGCGGCGCTGCTCCCGGCGGAGCTCGCCCACCGGCTGCAGGCGGTCCCGACCCAGCGGGACGGGGGGCTTCTCACCGTCGTCATGACCGACCCGCTGCGGGTCTTCGGGATCGAGGAGATCGAGCGGGCGACCGGCCTCGAGGTCGCGCCGGTCATCTGCACCGAGGATGAGCTCAATCGGCTGCTGCGACTGCTCTACCCGAATTACGGGGCGATCGACGACGTTCTGGACGGCCTGCCGGGGATGCAGATCGAGGAGCACGAGACGGGGTTCGCCGGCGAGGAGATCGAGGTGAGCTCGCTGCGCGGCATGGCCGAGGACGCCCCGGTGGTGAAGCTCGTCGCCACCATTCTCTCCCAGGCCGTCCGCGACCGGGCGAGCGACGTGCACCTGATGCCGGAAAAGGGACGCCTGCGCCTGCGCTACCGGATCGACGGCCGGCTGCACGACATGCCCGCCCCCGGGAAACGCTACTTCCTGGCGGTCATCTCGCGCATCAAGATCCTGGCCGGGATCGACATCTCGGTCTCCCGCCGCCCGCAGGACGGACGCTTCACCGCGCGCGTGGACGGCCGCGAGATCAACGTGCGGGTCGCCACCATCCCCTCGATCCACGGCGAAAATATCGTGCTGCGGCTGCTCGACATGGGAGCGGCCATCTTCACCCTCGAGCGGCTCGGCATGACGACCGCCGACCGCCGGCGGGTGGAGGCGTCGCTCCGGCTGCCGCACGGGATGCTGCTCTGCACGGGGCCGACCGGCAGCGGGAAAAGCACGACCCTCTATGCGATGCTGCGCGAGATCAACCAGCCGCACGTCCACATCATCACGGTGGAGGACCCGGTCGAGTACCGCATGGAGGGGATCATGCAGGTGCAGCTCAACCCCAAGGCCGGGATGGATTTCGCGAACGGCCTGCGGTCGATCCTGCGCCAGGATCCGGACGTCATCATGGTGGGGGAGATCCGCGACACGGAAACCGCGCGAATCGCCGTCCAGGCGGCGCTGACCGGCCACCGCGTGTTGAGCTCGCTGCACACGAACGACGCCGCCGGCGCCGTGACGCGGCTGCTCGACATGGGGCTCGAGTCCTACCTCGTCGCCTCGGTGCTCAACCTCTGCATCGCCCAGCGCCTGGTGCGCCGCATCTGCCCGGACTGCCGGGAGCCTGTCCGGCCGCCCGAGACCATCCTGAAGCTCTGGGGCCTCGATGCCGGCGCGGACAAGGAGTTCTTCGCCGGCCGCGGGTGCTTCAACTGCATGGGCACGGGCTACCGCGGCCGGAGCGGGGTCTACGAGGTGCTCTCGATCGACGAGCCCCTGCGCCGCCTGATCGCGAGAAGCCGCCCCGCCGCGGAGATCGCCCGCACCGCCCGGAAGAAGGGCGGCTTCGTGCCCTTGGTCACGAACGCGCTCGAGCAGATCCTCGAAGGGGTCACGACCTTCGAGGAGGCCTCCTCGGCGGTCATGTTCTGAGCCCGAGCGCGGGGCCGGCGCCTATTTCTTCAGACCCCGGGCCTCGTCCAGGAAGAGCGCGATCCGCTCGCCCCAATACCTGAAGGCCTCGTCCGCCGAGCCCCACTTGCTGAAGCGCTCCGTGAACCCGGCCGTGCGGCTGTCTTTCGCGGCCAGGATCACCTCGTTGGTCGTCGAATCTAGGGCCATCATCTCCGCCCCGATCGCCCCCGAGCCGGTCCAGGAGTCCGTCGCGCCCTTCTTGACGAGGCTGATCCCGATGCCCACCGGCACAACCGACGTGACGCCGCTCACGAGCGGCCGGCTCTGCTTGAGCTCGGTGACCGCGAAGCGGACTCGCAGCACGTTGGGGCCCGGCTCGCTCACGATCGGGTACTTCGCCTTGACGGCGTTCACGACCTGCAGGTTGAAGCCGTCGGCGAGCGCCTTCAACTCCTGGGGATCCACCCCCTTGTACTCGGACTCCTCGGAAAGGAAGAAAACCACGCTGTCGATCATCACCTGGTTGTACTTGGCGAAATCGACTCCGGGCTTGATCCAGCGCATCTTGGCGCCGCCTTCCGGCCCCGGGGCGAGCTTCGCGACGTGCTCCCCGAGAAAGCCGGCCTTCTCCGCCGCCGGCGCTCCGGTCTTGGCGCCCTCCGTCGTGGCGCAGCCGGCCATAAGCAGCAGGCAGCCGAATAGTGCGATCATCTGCTTCATCGTCGTCCTCCATGGTTTAAGGCGGGGGGGGGAAGCTGTGCGCCATCGGGGTCCATCCCGACGGCCGGCCCTGAACAAGCCTGAGATGCCTCCATTCCGCATCGGTTGTCTATAGGACCAAGGTCCTATTTTCTATGGAAACTTCCGCTTGCTATGAATGCCGCACGCCGAGGCGCCGGTGCCGGTCGACCGGATCCCCGGCGTCGATTCCCCGCGGTCGGCTGCCCGGTCGAGCTGCCCGGAGGTTATCGTTCGACTGCGCCGAATCGAACCCGCCGGCCGGTTTCCATGCCAATGCCGCCGCCGGCCGGTGGGAAAACCCATCGGCAAACCTTGGATCGACGAACCGACCCGCCCCGCCGACCGGCAGACCGCCGCACGCCCCGAAGCGGACGACGAAGAATAATTGAAATCATCAGCCTGCCGTGGTAGCTTGCGGCCGGCGACTGGATGCCTTGCCCTGAACGGCCATGGACGAGTCCTTTCTTCCGACGGTTTTCATTGTGGATGACGACAGCGCGGTCCGCAGGAGCCTTGCGCGCCTGCTCAAGTCGGCCGGCTACCGCAGCGAGGCGTTCGCCTCCGCGGACGAGTTCCTCGAGTGCTGGAGCCTCCGGCCGCTCTGCGGGTGCGTGCTGCTCGACCTGCAGATGCCCGGCCTGGACGGGCTATCCCTCCAGCAACGGATCCAGGGCTCTCCGAAAGAGATCCCGATCATCTTCATCACCGGCCATGGCGACGTTCCCTCGAGCGTGAGCGCCATGAAGACCGGGGCGGTCGATTTCCTCTCCAAGCCGCTGAAAGAGGAGGAGCTGCTCCGCGCGGTGGAAGAGGCCATCCAACGGGGCGAGCGGGAGCGCGCCGTCCGCAGCGAGCGGGATGAGCTTTCCCGGCGCTACCGGACCCTGACCGCGCGCGAGCGCGACGTGATGGCGCTTGTGGTCCGCGGCCTCTTGAACAAGCAGGTCGCCGCGGAGCTCGGGACGAGCGAAAAGACCGTCAAGATCCACCGCGGCCGGGTGATGGCGAAGATGCAGGCCGCCTCGCTCGCCGATCTGGTGCGGGCCGGCGAGAAAATCGGCGTCCGGGGCGCGGCGAAGTGAGGGCGCCCCGCTGCCGGCCCTTCCCCGAGCATAGGACCTAGGTCCTATTTATCCGGCCGATTCACTTCTGGTAGTCCTTCGGATCATCCCGCCGCGCGCGATACGGGCGGTTGCCCGCGCATTCGACTGCTTCAGAGCCGGAACGCCCTTCGGATACGATCTCGCGCGCAAACTCTATCATTTGAAGCGGGAGTTCCTGGTCGAAAATCGAAAGCGGTCCGCGGCAGCCGCGGATACCGCGCGGAAGGCGAGGCCATGAAAAGCGAACCCCGTGTTGCCAGATGTCTCGCCGCCCTGTTCGTCGCCTTGGCGGCCCTGCTGGCCAGTCCGGCGGGATCCATGGGGCAACCCGCGGAGCCGCCGGCTTTCAAGCCGGAGCAGCTCGAGCAGCTTCTCGCGCCGGTCGCCCTCTACCCCGACGCGCTCCTCGCGCAGCTTCTCATGGCCGCGACCTACCCGCTCGAGGTGGTGCAGGCCGACCGCTGGGCGAAACAGAACCAGAGCCTCAAAGGAGACCCGCTCGCCGCCGCCCTCGAAAAACAGCCCTGGGACCCGAGCGTCAAGTCCCTGGTCAACTTCCCCCAGGTGCTGGCCATGATGAGCGAGAAGCTCGACTGGACCCAGAACGTGGGGGACGCCTTTCTCGCCCAGGGAAAAGAGGTGATGGAGGCGGTGCAGTCGCTGCGCCGGAAGGCGGCCGCCGCCGGGAACCTGCAGTCCACCCCGGAGCAGAAGGTGGTTTATGAACAGGAGACCATCGTGATCCAATCGGCCAGCCCCCAGGTGGTCTACGTGCCGGCCTACGAGCCGACCGTCGTCTACGGTTCCTGGGCCCATCCGGCCTACCCGCCGGCGACCTACTACCCGCCGGGGTACGTCCCCGGGGCGGGGCTCTTCGCCTTCGGAGCCGGCATGGCCATGGGCGCCGCCTGGGGGTATGCCTGGGGCGACTGCGACTGGAACGGCGGCGATGTGGACATCGACGTCGATCGCAACGCGAGCTTCAACCGGAGCATCGATCGCGGAAAATACGCGAGCCAATACCAGGGGAAGGTGGGAAGCTGGCAGCACAACCCCGAGCACCGCAAGGGGGTCTCCTACCGCGACCCGGCGACCGCGCGGCAGTACAACCGGGCCTCCACGAGCGATGCGGTGCGCTCGCGGGAGGCGTTCCGCGGGCGAAGCGATGCGGGCCGGCAGGAGCTCTCCCGGGGCGCCGCCGACGCGGGCCGGGGGCGCTCGGAAGCCGCGTCGCGCGACCTTTCCGGCGGCCGTGCGGACGGCACCCAGCGCAGCAGCGCCGATGGGCGGCCGGCCACACGGGATGCCGGCCGCCAAGAGCTCTCCGGCCAACGGGGAGACGCTTTCTCGGGCGCGGGCCGCAGCGGTGAGGAGACGCGCGATTTCAGCAGCCGCGGCAGCGCGAGCCGCCAGAGCATGTCCGCCGGCGGCTCCGCCTCGAGAAGCGTCGGCGGAGGGGGAAGAGGCGGAGGCAGGAGGTAGCCATGCAACGCGTTCGATCCGTGAGGCCACGGATGGGGTTGATCCCGTCTAGAAGACCCGGTTGCCGGGCATGCAGCGCGCTCCGCCTTTGGGCTGCCGCCGCTGTTCTCTGCTTGGCGGCCTCCGTCGCCGTCGAAGCCGCGGGCGCTGCGGCCAGGAGCTTCGCCGCCCCGGAGGAGGCCGTCCAGGCGCTCGTCTCCGCGCTTCGTTCCCACGACCAATCCGGGCTGCGTTCGATTTTCGGGCCGGCTTCCGGTGCGCTTGTCTCCTCCGGGGACCCGGTCGGCGACCGGCTCCGCCGGGAGGCCTTTCTTCGCGACTACGACCGCGAACACCGCCTCGTTACGGAGAAGGGCCGGGTGATCCTGGTGGTCGGGGAGCGGCAGTGGCCTTTTCCGATACCGCTTGCCGCGAAGGGGGGCCGGTGGTCTTTCGACACCGCGGCCGGCAAGGAGGAGATCCTCAACCGCCGGATCGGCGAAAACGAGCTGAGCACCATCAAAACGCTGCTTGCCATCGTCGATGCGCAGCGCGAATATGCGATGGAAGACCGCGACCACGACGGGATGCGCGAGTACGCGCGGAGGTTCGCCAGCGCCCCCGGCAAACGCGACGGCCTCTATTGGCCGACGGCGCCCGGGGAGGCGCCGAGCCCGCTTGGCGGTATGGTGGCGGCGGCGCGGGCCGAAGGCTACCGGCGGGACCAGGCCTCCCGGGGGCCTGCGCCCTACCACGGCTACCTTTTCAGGCTGCTTGAGCGGCAGGGAAAACACGCGCCCGGCGGGGCGTTCGAGTACGTGGTGCGCAACCGCATGCTCGGCGGCTTCGCCGTCGTGGCCTACCCGGCCGTTTACGGAAGCTCCGGTGTGATGACGTTCATGGTGAACCACGAGGGGGTGGTCTACGAGAAAGATCTCGGTCCGAAGACCGCCCAGGCCGCCGCGGCGATGAACGCATTCGACCCGGACGGAAGTTGGAGGAAAGCCGACTGAAGCGGGAGGCCGTCCCCGGGCGGTCGACCCGCGAAAGGTGCCGCTTTTTGCCGGACACTTCCCCCATCATCCATGTCGTCGACGACGATCCGGCGGTGTGCCGGGCGCTCAAGCGGCTGCTGCGCTCCTGGGGAATGCAGGTCCGGACCTTCAAGTCCGGCGAGGAGTTCCTCGCGGCCCAGGCCGGCGGCCAGCGTGCGGATTGCTCGGTGGTCGATGTGCATATGCCCGGCTTAAACGGCCTGGAGGTCCAGGAACGCCTCAAGCGCGCCGGGCTCGATCTGCCGGTTATTTTCATCACGGCCCACGACGAGGCGGACATCGCGGTCCGAGGGTTGCGCGGCGGGGCCGCCGGCTTCCTGCAGAAGCCGTTTTCAGACGAAGCCCTGGTCGAATTGATCCGCAGCGCTCTCGCACGCCGCGTCAGGCCGGACGGCGTATGAAAACGGCATGAA
Source organism: uncultured Desulfatibacillum sp. (assembly GCA_964573635.1). Lineage (GTDB taxonomy): Bacteria > Desulfobacterota > Desulfobacteria > Desulfobacterales > SpSt-501 > SpSt-501. The sequence continues at coordinate 14,922 of CAZNKG010000040.1, forward strand.
CGCAAGTTGACTCATCTGCGAAAAGGAATCAGGATGATGAAGCGCAAGGCAATCGTTGCAGGCATGTTGGTGCTGTCGCTTGCCGCCGCCGCGGGCCTCGCGGCGCAGCAGAAGACGCTGATCGACACGGTGGCCTCGGGCTGCCAGGCCGAGATCGAGAACTACTGCAAGTCGGTCACCCCGGGGGAGGGGCGGATGCTCGCCTGTCTTTACGCGCACGAAGACAAGCTCTCCGGCAAATGCGAGTTTGCGCTTTACGATGCCGCCGTGCGGCTCGAGCGAGCGGTCTCGGCCTTGAGCTTTGTCGCCAAGGAGTGCGAGGCGGATTTAGCCGCCCACTGCTCCGCGGTGCGGGCCGGCGAGGGGCGGCTGATGCAGTGCCTCGAGAAAAACGACGCCCAGGTGAGCGGCCGCTGCAAAGGGGCGCTCAAGGACGTCGGCATGAAATGAGGAACGGGGCGGGGTGCGGGGTGGAGCCGGACGGCCGCTCGACGTGAAAACGGCACCGCGACCATCCGGCGATTCATAGCGTTCGAGCAGGCGCATGGTGAACGAAGCGCATCGCGACATCACCCGCAGCGTTTTGGCGGTCCTTTTCATCGGGGCCCTGATCGGGGTTTCGCTCTGGGTCCTGAAGCCTTTTCTCGGGCCCGCGATCTGGGCGATGACGATCGCGACCGCGACCTGGCCGCTGATGACCGCCGTCCAGGGCCGGCTCTGGGGCCGCCGGGGGCTCGCGGTGGCGGTGATGACCGTCGTGCTGCTCTGCTTCCTGGTGGTCCCGCTGTGGCTGGCCATCGGCACGATCGTTTCGAACGCCGACGCGATCGCCGGGTTCGTGAAATCGCTGTCCACCTTCGAGGTGCCGCCGCCGCCCGCCTGGCTGGGGAAAATCCCGGTCGTCGGCGGCGATCTCCAGGCGGCCTGGGAGAAGGTGGCCCAGGCGGGGCTGCAGGAATTCCTGCGGAGGCTCGCCCCGTACGGCGGCACCGCCGTCCGGTGGTTCGCCGCGGAGGTGGGCGGCTTCGGCGCCCTGGTGCTGCAGTTCCTGCTCACGGTGGTGCTCGCCGGTCTGCTCTACGCCCGCGGCGAGCAGGCCGCCGGCTGGATGCGGCGTTTCGGCCGGAGGCTCGCCGGACCGCGCGGCGAACAGTCGATCCGGCTCGCCGGGCAGGCGGTGCGCGGCGTCGCCCTCGGGGTGGTGGTGACGGCGCTCGCGCAGTCGATTCTCGGGGGCCTCGGGCTCGTGATCGCCGGGATTCCGTTCGCCGCCGTGCTCACGGCGCTCATGTTCCTGCTGGCGATCGCCCAGGTCGGCCCCCTGCTCGTGCTGGTCCCCTCGGTCGCCTGGCTCTACTGGGCCGGCAGCACCGGGTGGGGGACCTTTCTGTTGCTGTGGACCCTGGTGGTCGGCACCATGGACAACTTCCTGCGCCCGGTCCTGATCAAGAAGGGCGCCGATCTTCCCTTGCTGCTCATTTTCACCGGCGTGGTGGGCGGCCTGATCGCCTTCGGCCTGATCGGCATTTTCGTGGGACCGGTGGTGCTCGCCGTGGGCCATACGCTTCTGGCCGCCTGGGTGGAAGAGGAGGCCGAAGAATTCGAGCCGGGGGAAGAGCGCGGCGGGTGAGGCGGCCGGCCGGGAGATCCCGCCGCGGCCCCGGCCGGGAAAAAATCGAGATGCACCTTGACTGGCGGGGCGTTAGGCAGGATGATGCCCCCGGCGCCGGCGAAGCGCCGATGGCGCAAGCCGAGCGGGAAGCGCCCGGCCGGATCCCGCGCATCGCGGTTCTCGCCGGGCCGCGGCCGACGCATGCCACGGTTCGTGATGGATTCCGCATCCATGTCACCCCGATGAAACTCAAACCGAAGCGAAAGGAGAAACGTGCCATGAAAAACGTTCAGCGGATGCCCCGTCGCGGCATGCTGCTTTGGTGCGCATTGGCCCTCGCGGTGGTCCTGGTCGCCGGCCCGGCCCTCGACCGCGCCCAGGCCAAGACGGCCGCGGAGATCGATGCCAGCGTCAAGGCCTGCCTGGACCGCTTCTACAAGCAGGTCAAGGGCGGAAAGGAGATCGCCGCGAAGTCCAAGGGCATGCTCGTGATGCCGAACGTCGTCAAGGCCGGCCTGGTCGTGGGCGGCGAGTACGGCGAGGGGGCTCTGCGGGTTGGCGGCAAGAACGCCGGCTACTACAACCTCGCCTCCGGCTCGATCGGGTTCCAGATCGGCGGCGAAGCCAAGGACTTCGTCATCCTCTTCATGACGGAGCAGGCCCTCAAGCAGTTCCAGGCGAGCAAGGGCTGGGAGGTGGGGCTTGACGGCAACATCGCCCTGGTGAACGTCGGCGGCGGCGAGCGCGTCGATTTCACGAAGCTGAAAGACCCCATCGTCGCCTTCGTCTTCGACGTGAAGGGGCTGATGGCCGACATTTCGCTCAAGGGGGCGAAGTTCAGTAAAATCCAACCCAAGTGACGGCGGCCGCTCGCGGGCGCGCCGCCGATGGCCGGGCGCGCCCGCCCGCTGTTCCGTGACGCGGACCGATGCGTTCCGGAATCCGGAAAAGTTTGG
>CAZNKG010000041.1:0-1896 GCA_964573635.1 uncultured Desulfatibacillum sp.
GATTCATAGCTTATCCCACCTCTCAGGCTGTCCAAACAATGGGGTCCACCGCGAATCAAGCGCCGCCTCAGCTTGCGTTACGAACACCTCGCCACGCAACCGCTGCTCAATTTCCTCAGCTGAAGCCGTTTCAGAAAGGCGCTTTCAACCGAATCACCTTTCTGGGCACAGCGATACAAAACCGGTACCTTCTCGTTCAATAATAAAGGTCAACGCAGCTCGTTTAGAAGCGTTCGGCTTTGGAGGGTCGGTGCCAGGGCATTGAAGCTTAGAAAAATGGGCTTGGGGACGCCCCTGCTTTCATAGGTTTCCGTTGGTTCGATTCAACCCAAACGGCGCCGGGTCGAGGCCGCCACGCGGGCGGCGGTCTTCCCGTCCCAGAGCTCCGGCGGGGATGAAGGGGCGCGGGCTGCCATGACGGAGGCGGCCTGCTCCGAGAGGTTTTCCGGGCGGCAGAGGCGGTTGGTGCCGGCGGTGAGGGTGACCGGCCGCTCGGTGTTGGGGCGCAGGGTGAGGCAGGGGATGCCCAGATAGGTGGTCTCCTCCTGGACGCCGCCCGAGTCGGTGATCGCCAGCCGGCAGTTGAAAACGAGGCTCATGAACGGGATGTAGCTGACCGGGCCGTCGAGGAGCATGCCGGGCGCAGCGGATAAATCCGCATAGAGCCCGAAGGCCTCCAGGTTCTTGCGCGTGCGCGGGTGCACCGGGAAGATGAGCGGCAGGTCGGCGGCGATGCGCTTGAGCGCCGCACAGAGCCTCCCCAGCGTCTCGGGCTGGTCCACGTTCGCGGGCCGGTGGAGAGTCACCACGCCGTAGCCGCCCGGCTTCAGGCCGTATCGCGCGAAGGCCTCCTCGGCCATGATCCGCGGCCGCATCAGCTCGAGCGAGTCGATCATGATGTTGCCGACCCGCTCGACCTTCTCCGGCGCCACCCCCTCGCGCAAGAGGTTCTCGTCCCCGTCCGGGGAGGGGGTCCAGAGGATGTCGGCGATCGAGTCGGTGACGATGCGGTTGATCTCCTCGGGCATGGTGCGGTCGAAGGAGCGCAGCCCCGCTTCGAGGTGCGCGGTCTTCACGCCGAGCTTGACCGCGGCGAGCGTGCAGGCCGCCGTCGAGTTGACATCCCCCACGACGACGACGAGATCCGGCCGCCGGCCAAGGAGCAGCTTCTCGTAGGCGATCATCACCTTCCCGGTCTGCTCGGCATGGCTGCCGCTTCCCACCCCGAGGTGGTGGTGCGGCTCGGGCAAAAGGAGATCCCTGAAGAAGGCCTCCGACATGTTTAAGTCGTAGTGCTGACCGGTGTGGACGATGAGGGGCTCGGCCCAGTCGGTCTTCTTGAGCTCGTGAAAGAGCGGCGCGATCTTCATGAAGTTCGGCCGGGCGGCGGCGATGAGATGGATGGTTTTCATCGTTTGATAGACGGGTTAGTGATGGCTCCGCCGGGTCGGTTACAAGCCGACAGCGCCGACAAATATAAGGACCCCATCCCGGGGCCGGCTGCTGAAAAGCTCGAGGCCCCGCGTATCAGGAGGGCATGCGCCCGCTTTGGTGTTTCGGGGGCCGGAAAACGAAAGACGAAACGGGGCATCGCTTCAGCCGACGCCCTATTCCGCCCCGGATGGGTTTACGCGAGAGTTTATCCACGCTTTGCAGCGGCTGCCCGCTCTGTGGTTTGCAAGTGGGCGAACATGAATCCACGGGAAGCCCATGAATCGGCTGCGGAGGCTCCAAGCAAAAAACATTCCACAGGTGATTGCGACGAGCGCGCGATTGAAAGCATTGTTAATGGATTCGGGTTGTTGAGCCATGGGGCACGGTTGCATTCGATGGGCGCGGCAGCTTCTCCGCCGGGCGGCGCAGAGTTGCCGCCCGGTTTCTTCCGTAATTTTTTAC
>CAZNKG010000041.1:1996-16008 GCA_964573635.1 uncultured Desulfatibacillum sp.
GCTTCTCCGCCGGGCGGCGCAGAGTTGCCGCCCGGTTTCTTCCGTAATTTTTTACCCAAGAGGCCGAGCTTCTGTGAAAAGAAGTACATATGCGGCGGGTGCGAAAAGCCGGGCCCCCTGCCGGCATGGCTCCGCCCCGTCGGTTACACGGCCCGAGGCGCGTGTCGCCGATCGTGGCATGGTTGTCGGATCGCCCGGCCCTGGCCCGGAACGGGTTCGGAACCGGTAAGCTGCAGGCGGGCAGGCCGTGAACGGAAGATTAACTGGAGTATTATCGCTTTTTAGGGCCTGGAATTCAAATTAAAAAATTACTAGACCATGTGAGCGGGGCGGTCGAGGAGTCCGGGTATAAAGAGCGCGTCAGGTCGCCCGGTCGATTGGGGCGAGGTCGGCATTTATGGGGATTATCACTTCGACCGCATGGTCCCGGCGGTCGTCGATGAGCGGGACCGCCTGGTCCGGGAGCCTTACGCCGTCCAGGGTGACGCCGGTGTCGCTGATTCCTGGGGGGGTCTTCCGGACGTGGATATGGTAGGCCGTCTCTCGGTAGCGGTAGTGGATCTTTAACCCGTCCCAATGCGCGGGGAGGCAGGGTGAAAGCCGCAGCCGGCCCGCTTCCAGGTTCAGCCCCAGGAGGGATTCCACGATCAGGCGGTACATCCAGGCCGCCGAGCCGGTGTACCATGTCCAGCCGCCGCGGCCGGTGTGCGGCTCAAGCGCATAAACATCGGCCGCAACGACATAGGGCTCCACTTTGTAGGTGGCGGCATCCTCGGCCGAGGCGGCATGGTTCACCGGGTTGATCATGGTGAAATACTCCCACGCGCGCCGGGCGTCCCCCAGGCGGGCGAAGGCCATCGCCGCCCAGACGGCCGCATGGGTGTACTGCCCGCCGTTTTCCCGAACGCCGGGGACATAGCCTTTGATGTAGCCGGGATTGAGCGCCGAGCGGTCGAAGGGCGGGTCGAGCAGCTGGATCAACCCGTGCTCGCGGCTAACCAGGCGCTTATCGACCGCTTCCATGGCCATCCGCGCGCGCCCGGGGGCGGCCGCTTCCGACAGGACCGACCAGCTCTGCGCGATCGAATCGATCCGGCACTCCGGGTTGACGGCCGACCCGAGCGGCGTGCCGTCGTCGAAGTAGGCCCGGCGGTACCACTCGCCGTCCCAGCCATGCTCCTCGAGATTGCGTCGCAGTCCATCCGCCTCTTCCCGGCAGCGTTCGGCGAAGGCCGCATCACCGCGCAGGCCGGCGATGGGAGCGAAGCGCAGGAGCACGTCGTACAGGAAAAAGCCGAGCCAGACGCTCTCGCCCCGGCCGTTCGCGCCCACGAGGTTCATGCCGTCGTTCCAGTCGCCGGAGCCGATCAGCGGCAGGCCGTGGCCGCCGAACCTCATGCCGTGCCGGATGGCGCGGACGCAGTGCTCGTAGAGGCTCGCCGTCTCTTCCGAGCGCCCCGGAAGATCGTAATAGGAGTCTTCATCCGCGTTTACCGGCCGGCCCTCGAGGAAGTGGACGGGCTCGTCCAGCACCGCGGCGTCTCCGGTGGCGAGGACATAGCGGCTCGCCGCCAGCGGCAGCCAGAGGTAGTCGTCCGAGCAGTGCGTGCGCACCCCCCGGCCCATCGGCGGGTGCCACCAGTGCTGGACGTCCCCCTCCGGGAACTGGCGGGCGGCGCAGCGGGTCGCTGCGCGCGCCGGCGGCCGCCGTCGTCCACGTCGAAAAAAGCCGGGCGGCGGGTGTTCCGGCCATGCGATGGGCGCCTGGCGGGCCGGTCCCGGCTGCTCGATCTTGATCACGGCCGGTCTTTCGGTCATGCTTTACCGGGCGCGCACGCTTCTGCGCCGCCGCCGCGACTTGAACCGGGTTCAGCCGGCGGCCGAAAAAGGGCGTCCCGCGGGCGATGGCCGGCATTGCGCGGCGCGTGAAACTGCCGCATGTTATCGAAGGCGCTGCGCCTGCAAGCCGCCGTGCGCCGCGGCCGGGTCCCGGGTGCGTGCTTTTCCGCCGGCGGCCGGCCTTAACAAACGCGCGCCGGCCGCACCCAGCGCCGCGCGGCGCCGGATCAAGGCCTCAAGAGGCCTTCATCCACCGCCTGCCACCCGATGGATGCGATGAGGGAGACCACCCATGCGCCGATTTGAAACCAGCACGCGGCGGGCATCCGCCCATGCCGCGATCGTCGCGTTTGCGGTTCTCATCCCCCTGGCCGCCGCCGCGGCCGGCCCGGTCGTCGACCACGGAATTTTCGCCGCGCTCCTGGCCAAGCACGTTCACCAGGGGCGGGTGGACTACGCCGGCTTCAAGGCCGAGGAGACGCTGCTCGACCGGTATCTGTCGGTCCTGGAGAACACGGACCCCGACGCCTTGGCGCGCGAGGAGCAGTTCGCCTTCTACATCAACGCCTACAACGCGTGGACCATCAAGCTCATCCTGACGGCCTACCCGGGCGTCAAGTCGATCAAGGACCTCGGCACCCTTTTCCAGTCGCCGTGGAAGAAAGAGATCGTGCGCCTTCACGGCCGGCGCATGACCCTGGACGAAATCGAGCACCAGATCCTCCGGCCGCGCTTCAAGGACCCGCGGGTGCATTTCGCCATCAACTGCGCCGCCAAGAGCTGCCCGCCGCTGATGCCGGAGCCCTACCGCGGGGCCGTCCTGAACGAACAGCTCGACCGGGCGACCCGCGTCTTCCTGAACGCCCCCGGGAACTACCGCCTCGAGGGGCGCACCCTCTGGGTGAGCTCGATATTCAAGTGGTTCGCGGGCGACTTCAACGACGATCCGCTCGGCTTCTACCGCACGCACGCCGACAAGGCCCTGCGGGAAAAACTCGAGGGGGACCTCGCGGTCAAGTACCTGGACTACGACTGGAGCCTGAACGGCGCGTGATCGACCCCGGCCCGCCGCAAACCGTTTCCTGATATGGACCAGGCGGCCGCCGGCACGGGGGAGGCCTGCGATTTCGGCGCCAGGCGGCTGGACTGCCGCGGCATTCCGTGTCAAACCATGTCAGGTTCCGCCCGCGCAAACGACCGAGACGAATCCGCAACCCAGGGGAGGGCATTCACGATGACCAAACTTCACGAGCTCGCGGCGCTCGGGCAGTCCGTCTGGCTCGACTTCATCCACCGCGACATCCTCGAGTCCGGCCGGCTCGCGGCGCTGATCGCCGACGGCGTCCGCGGCGTCACCTCCAACCCGGCGATCTTCGAAAAGGCCATCGCCGGCAGCGCCGACTACGACCGGGACATCGAGCGGCTCGCCGGCGAGGGGCTCGGCCCGGAGGCGATCTACGAGGCCCTCGCGGTCCTGGACGTCCGGCGCGCGGCCGACCTGCTGCGCCCGGTTTACGATAGCTCAGCCGGCGGCGACGGCTTCGTGAGCCTCGAGGTGAGCCCGGCGCTCGCCGACGACGCCGAGGCCACCGCGGCCGACGCCGCGCGGCTCTTCTCCGCCGTGGGGCGGCCGAACCTGATGATCAAGATCCCCGCCACCCCGGCCGGGGTCCGCGCCGTCGAGGCCGCCGTCGCCGCCGGGATCAGCGTGAACGTCACCCTGATCTTCTCGCTGTCGCAGTACGAGGCGGCGGCGAAGGCCTACATCGCCGGGCTGGAGCGGCGGCTCGCCGCCGGCGGGGCGCTCGCGCCCATCGCCTCGGTCGCCTCCTTTTTCGTCAGCCGCGTCGACTCCGCCGTGGACCCGCTCCTGGAAAAGCTCGGCCACCGCGACCTTGCGGGGAAGATCGCCGTGGACAACGCGAAGCTCGCCTACGCGCACTTCCGGGAGATCTTCCGCGGGGAGCGTTGGGGCCGGCTCGCGGCCGCGGGCGGCCGGCTGCAGCGGCCTCTGTGGGCCAGCACGGGGACGAAGAACCCGGCCTACCCCGACACCCTTTACGTGGACAACCTGATCGGCCCGGAGACGGTCAACACGCTGCCGCCGGCGACGCTGGCGGCCTTCATGGACCACGGGACGGCGGCGCTGACGCTCGATCGCGACCTCGAAGCCTCGCGCCGGCGGCTCTCTAAGCTCGCCGCGCTGGGGATCGATCTCGATGCGGTCACCGCCGAGCTGCTTGCCGAGGGGGTTGCGGCCTTCGCCCGGCCCTTCGAAAGCCTGATGCGGAGCATCCAGGGCAAGGCGGACCATGTCCGCCGCCGCCCGGCCTGAGGGCTCATCCTCCGGGCCATCGCGGCGAAGTCCGGCGGCGGGCGGCCGCGCCGCGGGTGGCCGGGGCCGGAGGGCTCCGGGCATTTCGTGCAGACGGTGCACAACGGGATCGAGTCCGGCGACATGCAGCTGCCCGCCGAGGCCCGCCACCTCCTCGCCGCGGGGGCTGTCGATGCCGGGAAAGGCAGGCAATCCGATGAAAACCACGGCCGGCTCCACGCCGTCCGCCGCGCGCGGCGGCTTCGCGCTGAAAGCCGCCCTCGCGGCGGCCGCCGCCGCGGGCCTCTTCCTGGCGGCCCGGGCCTTCGACCTCCAGGAGCTCATGCGCCAGGCGCTCGCCTGGATCTCCGGCCTGGGCCCCGCCGGGATCCTCTTTTTCATCGCGCTCTACGTCGCGGCCTGCGTCCTCCTGCTGCCCGGCTCGATCCTCACCCTGGGGGCCGGCGCGGTCTTCGGGCTGGTCCAGGGGTTCGCCGCGGTCTCGGCCGGCGCGACCCTGGGCGCGGCCTGCGCCTTCCTCGCCGGCCGCTATCTCGCGCGCGGCTGGGTCGCGAAGCGCATCGGGGGGAACCGCAAGTTCAGCGCGGTCGACGAGGCCGTGGGCCGGGAGGGATGGAAGATCGTCCTCCTGACCCGGCTCTCCCCGATCTTCCCCTTCAACCTGCTCAACTACGCCTACGGCCTGACGCGGGTGAGCTTCCGGGACTTCTTTTTCGCCTCCTGGCTCGGCATGCTCCCGGGCACGGCGATGTACGTCTACCTGGGGTCGCTCGCCGGCGACCTCGCCGGGCTCGCCGTCGGCGGGCGTGAGCGCACCGCCGCCGAGTGGGCGCTCTACGGCGTCGGGCTGCTCGCGACCGTCGCCGTGACGATCCTCATCACGCGGGTGGCGCGAAAAGCCTTGAACAGCCGCCTGTCATGAAGAAAGGGGGGCCGGCCATGCCGCAGGAACCCAGCGCGAACCTCGTGACCCCCTGGGACGAGCACAACCAGCGCCTCGCGGCGCAGGTCCACCCGCCCGACTGGCAAAACCCCGCCCCCGCGCCCCGCTACAACCTCGTCGTCATCGGGGCGGGAACGGCCGGCCTCGTCTGCGCGGCCGGCGCGGCCGGCCTGGGCGCCCGCGTCGCCCTCGTCGAGCGCCACCTCATGGGCGGGGACTGCCTGAACGTCGGCTGCGTCCCCTCCAAGGCGCTGATCGCCGCCGCCCGCGCGGCCGCCGCCGTGCGCGGCGCCGCCGACTTCGGCGTGCGCGTGCCCGAGGGGGCCGCGGTCGACTTCGCGGCGGTGATGGAGCGCATGCGCCGCCTGCGCGCCCAGATCGCCCCGAACGACTCCGCCGCGCGCTTCCGCGGCCTGGGCGTCGACGTCTTCATCGGCAGCGGCCGCTTCACGGACCCCCACACGGTGGAGGTCGAGGGGCAAACGCTCAGGTTCGCCAAGGCCGTCATCGCGACCGGCGCCCGGGCCGCCGCCCCGCCCATCGCCGGGCTCGCCGAGGTCGACTACCTCACGAACGAAACCCTCTTCTCGCTGACCGAGCTTCCCCGGCGGCTCGCGGTGATCGGCGCCGGCACCATCGGCTGCGAGATGGCCCAGAGCTTCGCGCGCTTCGGCTCCGAGGTGCTTCTCGTCGAGGCCGTCCACGGCATCCTGCCGCGCGAGGACCCCGACGCCGCGGGGATCGTTCTCGAAGCGCTGCAGGGGGACGGCGTGCGGCTGCTATGCTGCGGCAAGGACCTGAAGCTCTTCCCGGCCGCGGGCGGCCGCGTGCGCTTGACCGTCGAGTCCCACGGCAAGGGCTACGACGAGGTCGTCGACCGGCTGCTCGTCGCCGTGGGCCGCGCCCCGAACGTGGAGGGCCTGGGCCTCGAGGCCGCCGGGGTCGCCTACTCCCAGAAGGGGGTCCAGGTGAACGACCGGCTGCAGACGAGCCGGCCCCACATCTACGCCGCCGGCGACATCTGCTCCCCCTACCAGTTCACCCACGCCGCCGACTTCATGGCGCGCACCGTGATCCGCAACGCGCTCTTCTTCGGCCGCGCCAAGGCGAGCGCCCTCACCATCCCCTGGTGCACCTACACGGAGCCGGAGATCGCGCACGTCGGGCTTTACGCCAACCAGGCGCAGGCGCAGGGGATCGAGGTGGACACCTTCACGCGCGGGCTCGCCGACGTGGACCGCGCGATCCTCGAGGGCCGCACGGCCGGGATGGTGCGCGTGCACGTGCGCAAGGGAAGCGATGCGATTCTGGGGGCGACCATCGTGGCCGCCCACGCGGGCGAGATGATCGCCGAGGTGACGCTCGCGATGACCCACGGCCTTGGGCTCAAGCGGGTCGCCGCCACGATCCACCCCTACCCCACCCAGTCCGAGGCCATCCGGCAGGTCGGCGACGCCTTCAACCGCACGCGCCTCACCCCCTTCGCCCGCCGCCTCTTCGCGCGCCTGATGGCCTTGCGCCGCTGAGCCGCCCCGCCGGCAGCTTCCCGAAGGCCGCGGCCGCTTTCGCTTCCGGGGCCCGGTCGCCATGCCGGCGGCGCGGCCGCAAGAGGCCGTTTATCAACCGCCGGCCGAGCCGGATCATCCCGCCGCCGTTGCGGGGTCCGCGCATCGGCGGGGCCGGAGGCGGGCGGCCGGAATGGCCGCAAGACCGCGAAAAGGGACGGATGCCCTATGTCGGTTGGCCGAAAAAAGAGGGGGGGGGTTAAGAAGCGGTGCGGGAGGGGCTCCCGGCTCAGGCGCCGGGGGGGGTGTCGAGAAGGGATGCGGGAGGGGGGGTGGCCGGGCGGCGGCCCAGCAGGCCCTCGAGGTATTCGCAGAGCGCGGCATCCGGCCGCTTCCCGTAGAGGACCCGGCCGGCGGCCTCGAGGTCGACCGGCTCGGGGCTCGCCCCGGCGGCGATCAGCCCGACCAGGTGGCCGTCCACCTTGGCGAGGAGGTCCGCCGGAGTGCGCAGCGCCTCCTTGAGCTTCGCCTTGCGGGACCAAAGCGGCGTGTCGACGGCGTACTGCCCGCGCGACAGCTCCCAGTCGAGGCAGCTAGCCTGCGGGATCTGGTAGACCGTGTCGAGCACGTGCCCGATCAGGACATGGGGATGCTTCTTGTCGAAGAGCGCGCAGAGCCGGTCGCGGGTCTCGAGGAAGCTGTGCATGCCGTTTTCCCGGAACAGCGCGAAGGCCTCGCGCAGGATGAGCGGCCGCGTCTCGCTCGGGGTGACGGCGACACCGCCTTTGCGCAGGATCTCGAGGTAGCGGTCGACAACCGCCTCGGCCGCGTTCGAAAGCCGCGCCGCCTCGCCGTTCGCCGCCCGCCGGATGACGAGGTGCCCCCCGCGCGGGTGGGTCTCCACCTCGACCAGGTCCGCCTGGGCGTCCAGGAAGTCCCGGAACCGCTCGTAGCCGAAGCTCGACTCGTCGAAATCCGGCATGAGCCGCAGCATCTTCGCCTTGAGCGTGCCGCCGTCGGTCTCCCCGGCCCCGAGCGCCTCCATGCACTGGCGCAGGATCCGCCGCGCCTCACTCACGCTCTTCGCCTCCGGCCGCGCCTCCACCGCCGGGGCCTCCGCGGCGTGCAGCCGGTCGTAGTAGTCGTACTTGTCGCAGGCGCGGATCAGGTACTCGGCGATCGCGCCCTCGACCCCCATGCCGTAGACGTACATCCCCTGCGCCCGCAGGTAGTGCACGAGCTCGGTGAAGTCCGAGTCCCCCGACATGAGCATCACGTGCGTGACCGGCGACTGGTTCACGACGAAGGTGTCGATCGCGTCGATCACCATCTTGATGTCGGCCCCGTTCTTCATCCCCTTCTTGGAGGTCACGTTGATGAGCTCGAAGCCGAGCGGCAGAAACTCCCACTTCGCGAGCCGGTTCTCCGACCAGTCCGCGTAGGCCCGCCGGATGATGACCCGCCCGTACTGCAGCGCCGCCTCGAGCACCCGCGCCCAGTTGATCCGGTCGTTCTGCCCGTACTTCCTCTCGAAGCTGATGGCGATGTTCTGGTAGTCGATCAGAATGGCGATCTGACTGTCCTTCACGTCCGGCATGCAAGCGTCCCTCCCGCTCTGCTTCTCAAAACCATCCGATTCCCCGCGCCGCCGCGACCCCCAGCCCCGCGAGCAGCCCGGCCCCCACCTGCTGGAGCTCCCCCCGGAGCTCCCCGACATCGGTCAGCACCCGGTCGCCTTGCGGGAACCCGGGAGGCCGAACCCGGTCCAACCTTGAAGGCGATGGCCGGCTGTGTTAAGTTAACGTATCCACATCAAAACCAAGTCGGGATGCAGGAATCAAGGGGTGCGGGCCGATGAACACGGAATACTCTGCGGTCACCAAACAGGATGGCGATTGGTGGATTGGCTGGATCCTCGAGGTCCCCGGGGTAAACTGCCAGGAGCGCACCCATGAAGAACTTCTCGACAGCCTTAAGATCACCCTTCAGGAGGCGCTGGAGTTCAACCGCGAGGAAGCCCTGAAGGCCGCAGGAGAAAACTACCGGGAAGAAAAAATAGCGGTATGAAGCGCAGCCGGCTCTTGCGCCATCTGGAGGAAAACGGGTGCCGCATGCTTCGCGAAGGCGCACGTCATTCCTGGTGGCACAACCCGGACCAGAACAAGCGCTCCGCGGTTCCCCGGCACACCGAAATCCGTGACATCCTGACGCTCAAAATCTGCAAGGATCTCGGCGTGCCTCCGGTGAAATAGCCCGCTCAAAACCACCCGATTCCCCGCGCCGCCGCGACCCCCAGCCCGGCGAGCAGCCCGGCCCCCACCTGCTGGAGCTCCCCCCGGAGCTCCCCGCTCAGCACCTCGAAGCTGAAGTACATCACGATCGTCTTGACCGCGACATCCCCGAGCTTGAGCCCGCTGATGAGGCTGTCCGGCAGGTTCGGCACCACGAGCGCGATCACCAGGATCAGGAAATCCATCGGCGTCGCCTTGAACCCCTTCTGCCGCCGCGTGAACTTCAAGGTGAGGACCGTCACGACCGCCAGCGCCCCGAAGGCGAGGTTGTAGGCCCGCAGCCCCGCCGGCGCCACCCACTCCGCCGCCCCCGCCCCCCAAGGGCTGAGCACCAGGGGAACGACGAGGTAGAAGGCGATCCTGAGCGCCCCGTCCACCCAATCCCGCCGCAAAAAGCGCACCAGCAGGATGGCCGCCGCGAAACCCGCCGCGGCCGCCCCCAGAAGCCCCGGCACATCGCGGCGCAACAGCACGGCCGCCGCGAACAGCACCGGAAGCCCGTACTTCAGCGGCAGGAAGACGCCGCGGATCAGGAGGTGCCGGTCCTTCACGAACTTGAACCGCGCCTTGATCCCCGTGTCGAAGAACCCCGTCCGGTGGAACCGGAACCCGCGGCGCTCGGCCGCCGTGAAGAGGCCGATCACCGCGCCGCTGAACAACACGAACACCGCGATGATCGCCCACTCCGAGTGGAACCGCAGCAGAAACGCCGCCCCGACGAGCAGGCCGGTGATCGCGTAAATCGCCACCACCGCCTCGGTGTGGAACAGCCCCAGCCGCATGAGCTTGTGGTGGAAGTGGTTCTTGTCCGGCGAGAAGGGCGACCGCCCCCCGGCGATGCGCTCGGCCATCACCGTGAGCGTGTCGAGCACCGGGAACCCCAGCATCAAAAGCGGCAGCAGCGGGCTGAGCGGCGTCGTCTCGAGCTGCGTGATCCCGAGCGCGAGGGTCACCGCGAGGAACCCCAGGAGCTGGCTCCCCGTGTCTCCCATGAAGACCGTCGCCGGGTGGGTGTTGAATCTCAAAAACCCGAAGATCGCCCCCACCGCCGCCGTGCACAGCAGCATGACGAAGTACTTCTCCGGGAAATCCCCCCCCGTGGTGCACAACAGCCCGATGCAGATGAAGATCAGAAGCGAGGTCCCCCCCGCGAGCCCGTCCAGCCCGTCGGAGAGGTTGATCGCGTTCGTGACCCCCACGATCGCAACCAAGGTCAACGGCATCGCCGCGAGCTCCGGCAGCACCCAGCCCTCGGGCAGGCAGCTCCCCAGGCGGCACACATCCAGCCCGCCGTAGAAGACCACGACCGACGCCGCGAGCCCCTGCCCCGCGAACTTGCTCCGCCACCCCAAGTTCTTCAGATCGTCCGCGAGCCCGAACACCACGATCACGCACGCCCCGATCAGCACCGAGTTCACGAACCGCCCCCCGTCCGCGACCAGGATCACCGGCACGAGCGCCCCCACCGCCATGGCGAGCCCGCCCACCTTGGGCACGGGGTGGTCGTGGACCTTGCGCGCGTCGGGCACGTCGATCCCCGCGTGCAGCCGCAGCGCCGCCATGCGCAGGATCGGGACGAGCGCCATGGTGATGAACATGGAGGTTAATAGCGTGCTTAAAAAAACCATCAACAATACGGCTGTTAGGGTTGTGTGGGCGGTGTGCGCCCCGACTGCGCCGGCCGGCGGCATACCGGGGACTTGCTCAGAGCTTCACCCCGCAGCGCGCGAAAATGGGCTCTGCCTCGGCGATGGCTCCGCCCTCTCGGTTCCCGAGGGGCTGAGGGTCATGGCTTGCGTTGGCTATGGCTATGCCCGACCGCGGCGCTGGAAAAAAGGGCCGCGCGCCGGGGCAGTCTTTCGATGCTCGGTTGGTGACGGGTGCGAGTTGCTGCGGGCGGTCATGGGCCCCGGGATGGCTGTCGGATTTTCGGATTGAAAGAAGTCTATCAAACTATTAACCGGCTGTAAAATCTAGAGATATTGTGACCAAAAGCGCAAGCAAAAATCATTCCAACGGGCGCGGGAAACGAATTTAGAGTGAGCTGATCGATATTGCTTGGATTTCCGGAGGTGGAGAAGGAGCTGGCGGGGCCAGGCTGGGCAGCCCGTGAAAGGGCGATGGGCAATTTGGTTCACACCCTCGCCGGTCAATCCCGCGGATCTCGGCCGGCCCGGGGCCGGCAAGGCGGACAAGGCGCCCGTTCGGCTCCTGGGTCGCCGTTGAGGCGGAGGCTTGGGGGGCGCGGGAAACGCGCTTCGCCGCCGAACCGGGATGCAAGCCTTAGGTCGGGTGCCGGCCGTCTTGCCGGGGGCCTCAAGGCTCGGCCGCCATGGCGAGGATGGCCTCGAGTCGGGCGGCGCCGGCGGCGGTGAAGAAGGGGCGCTCGCGGTGGCGGGCGAGAAGCCCCGGGAGGTTCAGGAAGGCGACCGCGTTGCGGAAGAGGAACCGGTCGCGGAACCCCGGCGGGAAGCCGGGGTCGGCGAGGAGGCCGGAGAGGGTTTCGAGGAAGCGGCCGGCGTGGCGCACCTGCTCGGGCATGTGCCAGTCGGAGCCGTACATGGCCTTCGCGGCGAAGCGGGGGTCGGCCGCCTCGCGCATTAAGTTCTTCACGAAGCGGCGGCGGTAGTCCTCGCGGTGGGTGAGATCGGTCAGGTAGGAGAAGTCCGCGTAGACCTTGGGGTAGCGGCGGCAGAGGGAGGCGACCTTGCGGGCGTAGCAGTCGGGGCTTTCCCAGTCGTCGCGGTGGCTGAACCAGCCCTTGTTCTTGATGCGGCGGTTTCCCTGGAGGCGGTCGCGGTATTTCGCGACCCCGCCGCCGGCGTGGCCCAGGCCGAGGCGCAGCGCGGGGTGCTTGGCGAGGACGTTCTCCCAGTAGTCGGGGTTCGAGCAGGTGCCGGTCCCCTCCCAGACCTCGAAGCCGACGGGGGTGCAGTGGGCGAGGACGGGGACGTCTGCGGCGACGCAGCGGGCGTAGAGGGCGTCGAGAACCGCGGTGTAGTCCGTCCCCTGGGGGACCGGAACCCCGTCGGGGCGGTGGTTGAGCGGGGGGTAGATCTTGATCCCGGCATGTCCGCGGTAGAGCGCCTCGAAGCAGGTCTCGATCCCGGGCAGGCCGCGGGCGGGGTTGAAGGCCGCGAACCCGAGGAGGCGCCCCTCGGCCTCGCGGATGAGCTCGGCTGAGCGCGCAAGCTGCCGGGTGGGAAAGCCGTAGGCGCAGGGGATGAGCCTCGCGCCGCTTTTCGGGATGTAGGCGGGCTCGATATCCATGGTGAGGTGGACGGTGAGCGCGGGCTGGAGCGCCTCGGGGTAGGTCGCCTCGAGGAGGAGCTCGCAGAGCTTGCGGTCGTCGACGAGCATGCGGCAGAAGAAGTCGATATGGCCCTCGACCTGCGCAAGGTGGAAGGCGAGGACCTCGATGAGCTTCGGGCCGAAGAGCTCCTCGAGGAGGGCGAGCCGCGCCCGCTCCGCCGGGGGGTCGGCGGGGGCCGGGGTCAGGCTCTCGGCGGCGCGGTTCAGGAAGTCCTCCGGCCGGAAGGGCTGGTTCGCGAGGGCGTGGTGCCGCTCGAGGAGCTTCGAGACGTGGCCGAGAAGGCGGGCCGCCCCGCTCTCGCGGCCGAGCGCCGCCCCGAAGTCGGGGCCCTCGAGATCCTCGCGGAGCGTGCGGCGGGTGACCGCGGCCAGCGCGGCCGCGAAGTCGGGGGCGCTCTTCAGCTCGTCGGAGAGGACGAGCCAGCCGGAGGCGTCGGTGAAGGGCGTCGGCGGGACCTTGCCGATCAGCTGCTTAAGCAGGCCGCCCAGCTCGACGGCGATCGCGCGGTCGATCCCGAACTTGTGGTCCAGGATCTCCTCGAGCGGCACGTAGAAGCCGTTGAACATGTGGCTGTGGACGTCGACGATGCGGTTCATGGCTGGCTCCTTCGGCCGCGCGGGCGGCCGCGCTTCGCGGTTTTCGACCGCATCACCCACCGGGAGGCGGCTCACCCGCCCGGTCCACGGCCAGGGCCTTGACCGGGCCGGCGGCGGCGAGGACCCGCTCCCACAGCGAGGCGTGCCGGTCCCGGGCCCAGAGCTCGCCGTTTGACAGCACCGCGAAGAGAGTCTCCCCCGCCTGAGCGAAGCGCTCCACCATGTGCCGGGGCCAGGGGGCGTCGAGCCCCGCGGCGGCCGGCTGCCAGGACGTTCCGCCGTCGCGGGAGACCTCGATGCGGCCGTTGCGCGCGACACCGTCGGCCGGGCCCGCCACGATGTGCGCGGTGTCGGCGGGGTCGATCCAGGCGGCGCGGATGTAGCCGGGGTGGATCTGCTTCCACGTCCGGCCGGCGTCGGTCGAGCGGTAAAGCCCGCCGCCGGTTGCGGCGGTGACGGTCTGGGGGTGGGCGGGGTGGACGCCGATGGCGTGCACATCCGGGTGGATCAGCGCGCCGAGATCGCGGCGCAGGTCGGGCCTGCCGTCGCTTCCGGGGGCCAGCCGCCAGGAGCGGCCGGAGTCATCCGAGACGAGCACCCCTCCCACTTCGACCGCGGCGTAGAGCCGGCCCCGGTGCGGCCCGGCCGCGGCCTGGGCGAAGCCGCGGACGCAGCCGGCCCGCGGCGAGTAGGGCAGAAACCATCCGTTCGCATCGCGCAGCCTCGCCACCTCGGGGTCGTGCTGCCAGCTCGCGGCCGAGTCGTGCGAGACGAAGACCGCGGCGGGCTCCGTCCCGGCGAGGAAAAAGGGGGCCGGGACGTCGAAGGCTTCGAGCCAGCGCACGTAGGGGGTGGAGAGGCCCGCGTTCGCCGGCTGCCAGGAGCGGCCGTGGTCGCGGGAGCGGAAAAGCCCTTCGACCGTGCCGGCGACCACGACGCCGCCGGAGGCGGCGACGCTTGTGAGCGCCTGCCCGCTCAGGGCCTGCCCGGTGAGGGTCCAGCCCCCGTGCATCGGCGCGGCGATGAAAAGCCCGATGGTCGTCGCCAGATAAACCGCGGTGGGCATGGCCCCCTCCCCTTCCCGGATTCCAGGTCAGCCGGTCGTTCCGCAATGTCTAAAAATATGCACCATCGCCGCCGGGGCAACCCATCAAGAACTTTGGGGGACGCTGATGCAATTTTAACTTGCT
>CAZNKG010000042.1:0-16007 GCA_964573635.1 uncultured Desulfatibacillum sp.
CCCATCCTGCCCATCGGCTGCTGCGCAAGCGTGGCGCCCGGCCGGAGGCGATCCGGCGTCCAGCCGGCCGCTGTCGGGGCGGGAAAGCCGGACGGCCGGGGCGCTCCCGCCTCCGATCCGCCCGGCCGGCAGGGGAAAAGCGGGCGTTGGGGCCGGTCGGATGAGGATGCCGGCGCGTCGGCGCTATCGCGCCTGATCCTTGGAAATCTCCGCCAGCCCCTGCTCGAGAATCGCAAACCCCTTCTCCAGCTGCTCATCGGTGATCACAAAGGGGGCCAGCACGCGCACGACGTTCCCGTAGGTGCCGCAGACCAGGATGATGAGGCCGCGCTCCAGGCAGAAGGCGGCGAGCTTCTTGGCTTCGTCCGCCGCGGGCTCGCCCTGGCCGCCCTTGACGAGGGCGATCCCGCGCATGGCGCCCAGGCCGCGGATCTCGCCGATGATCGGGAACCGGCGCTTGAGGCCTTCGAACCGCTCGCCCAGCTTTTCCCCCAAGGCCCGGGCCTTGGCGAGCATGTTCTCCTCCTCGAAGACCTCGAGCACGGCGAGCGCCGCCGCG
Organism: uncultured Desulfatibacillum sp.; assembly: GCA_964573635.1. GTDB lineage: Bacteria > Desulfobacterota > Desulfobacteria > Desulfobacterales > SpSt-501 > SpSt-501. The sequence goes on from CAZNKG010000042.1 coordinate 560, forward strand.
CAGGCGACCGGATTTCCGCCGTAAGTGCCGCCCAGGCCCCAGGGGTGGACCGAATCCATGACTTCGGCACGGCCGACGACGGCCGCGATCGGCATGCCCGCCCCCAGGCTCTTCGCCACCGTGAGGAGATCGGGCTCGACCCCCCAGTGCTCGATCGCGAACATCTTGCCGGTGCGGCCCATGCCGCTCTGGATCTCGTCGGCCACGAAAAGGATCCCGTTCTCGCGGCAGATCGCGGCGAGCTCCTGGAAATAGCCGGGCGGCGGCGCGATGAAGCCCCCCTCGCCCTGGACCGGCTCGGCCACGACGCAGGCGACGGCCTCCGGGTTGACGTGCTTGAGGAAGAAGTCCTTCATCTTCTCCGGCCCGAGCGTATCGCCGAAGGGCATGCGGTAGACTTCGGGGGCGAAGGGCCCGAAGCCGAGCTTGTAGGGCTTGACCTTGCTCGTCATGGTCATGGCGAGCAGCGTGCGGCCGTGGTAGGCGTTCTCGAAGACGACCACCGCCGGCCGCTGGGTGTGGCAGCGGGCGATCTTGACCGCGTTCTCCACGGCCTCGGCCCCGCTGTTCAGGAACACGGCCTTCTTGGCAAAGCCGCCCGGTGCGGCCCGGCAGAGCCTTTCGGCGAGCTGGACGGCGACCGCGTAGGGGTTCACCATGAAGCAGGTGTGGTGGAACTTGTCGGCCTGGGCCTTGATCGCGGCCACCACCTTGGGGTGGCAGTGGCCGATGTTCATGACCCCGATCCCGCCGCCGAAGTCGATGTATTCCCGGCCCTCGACGTCGCGCACCAGCGCGCCGCGGGCCGAGGCGACGTGGACGGGCGTGAGGCTTGCCACGCCGGCGGAGATGACCCTCTCCCGCCGGGATTGGATGGCTTGGTTGCTGACGGTGGGGCTCATGCTCATGCTCGGTCTCCTTATGGTTGACGGATTCTGAAAAGGCGCCGCGGGCAGGCCCGCGGGGGTTGTCGGAAGGCGGGGCCGCGAGGCTCAAAGGCCCAGATAGGCGGTTTTGATGTGCGGATTTTCGAGCAGCTCCCGGGCCGGTCCTTCCATCACCACGCGGCCGTGCTCGAGCACGTAGCCGCGGTTGCTCAGGCTGAGCGAGTGCTTCACGTCCTGCTCGACCAGCAGCACGGTGGTGCCCTGCTCCGCGATCTGCCGCACGGTGTCGAAGATGCTCTTGATCAATATGGGCGCGAGCCCCAGCGAGGGCTCGTCGAGCATCAAGAGCCTGGGCCGCGCCATCAGCCCGCGGCCGATGGCCACCATCTGCTGCTCGCCGCCGGAGAGCGTCATGGCCATCTGGGCCGAGCGCTCCTTGAGCCGGGGGAAGAGCGCGAAGACCTCCGCGAGCGTCTCCGCCTGCCGCGAGGCGGCGCGCGGATGGTAGGCCCCCACGACGAGGTTGTCGAGCACGGACATGAGCGTGAAGAGCCGCCTTCCCTCGGGAACCTGCACGATGCCGCGGCCGACGATTTCCTCCGGGGGCAGGCCCTGGATGGGCCGGCCCTCGAAGCGGATCTCGCCTCCGGCCGGGTTCATCAGCCCGGAGATGGTCTTCAGCAGGGTCGATTTCCCCGCCCCGTTGCCGCCGATGATGCTCACCACCTCGCCCGCTTCGATCTTGAGGGACAAATCGAAGACGACCTGCACGTCGCCGTAGAACGCGTCGATGTTGCGCACCTCAAGCAGCGCCATAGTCCTCTCCCAGGTAGGCCTTGATCACCCGTTCGTCTTGGGCGATCGCCTGCGGGGGGCCCTCCGCGATCTTGGTTCCGAAATGCAGGACGGCGATCCGGTCCGAAAGCGCCATGACGGCGCGCATGATGTGCTCGATCACGAAGATGGTCATGCCGCCCTCGCGCAGGCGCTTGAGGATGGAAACCATTTCGTCGACCTCGGTCGGCCGCAGGCCCGCCATGACCTCGTCGAGCAGAAGGAGCGTCGGCCGGGTGGCGAGCGCCCGGGCGATTTCGAGCCGCTTGCGGTCGGCGATGGTGAGATTGCCGGCGCGCGCGCCGGCGAGCGCTTCCATGTTCAGATGGGCCAGCACCTCCCGGGCGCGCTTTTCGGCCTCGGCGGTCTTGTCCGTCGTCGCGAAGGCCCCGACCATGACGTTGTAGAGCACCGTCTTCGAAGCGAAGGGCTTGACGATCTGAAAGGTGCGCGCCAGCCCCTTGCGGCAAAGGTCCCAAGGCTTGACGCCGCCGATCTTCTCGCCCCGGAAAAGGATCTCGCCCGCGTTGGGGGGGAAGACCCCGGCGACGCAGTTGAAAAGGGTCGATTTGCCCGCGCCGTTCGGGCCGATCAGGCCGACGATTTCGCCCTCCTCGACGGTCAGGCTGAAATCCTCCACCGCTTTGATGCCGCCGAAGTGTTTGCGGACGTTTATCAGCTCGAGAATCCTCATTCAGGCGGTCTCCCCGGCGCCCGCAAGCCGGCGCATCAGGCGCTGGTAAAGGCGGGTGAGCGGCTCCTGCAGGCCGCGCGGCTGGAAGATCATCACCAGGATCAGCACGATCCCGAAGATGATCAGGTGCAGCCCGGGCAGCGTGCTGCCGAAATAGATGCGCGAAAAGTCGCTCACCGGCCGCAGCAGGAGCGCCCCCAGGACCGGGCCGGCGATCGAGCCGCGGCCGCCGATCAGGGCGATGAAGGCGATCTCGAAGGAGATGTCGAGGCTCATGACGCTCTTCGGGTGGATGTAGAGCGTGAACTGCGCCCAGAACGTGCCGGCGAACGCGGTCAGAAAGGAGCTGAGCGCCATGGCCGTGAGCTTCGCCCGCGCGACGTTCACGCCGAGCGCCTGGGCGGCCTCGGGCTCCTCCCCGCCCGCCATCAGGTAATAGCCCAGCTTGGAGCGCGAGATCGCCCAGGTGAGCGCCAGCACGCCGGCCAGCATGACGAGAATGATGTAGTAGTAGGGCTCCTTGTCGGCGAACATGAACTGGGCCAGCCCGGTTTTCAGCGGCGGGATCTGGAGCCCGCGCGGGCCGTTCAGTTGGAAGGGGCCGAGGTGGTCGATGTTCTCCACCATCACCCGGCCCCCCTCGGCGAAGGCGATCGTCGCCAGGGCGAAGTAGGCGCCGCGCATCTTGAACGTCGGCAGCCCGATGATCACGCCGACGATGGCGGCCAGGACGGCGCCGGCGAGCATCCCGATCCAGGGGCTCACCCCGTACTGCAGCGAGAGCACCGTGGAGGTGTAGGCCCCGATGCCGACGAACATCGCATGGCCGAGCGGCAGCACGCCGGCAAAGCCCCCCACCAGGTTCCAGCTCGTGGTCAAATAGGCGTAAAGATAGAGCAGGATCACGATGTGCAGGTAGGTCGCGCTGCGCACCGCCAGCGGCAGCCCCAGCGCGAGCAGCGCGATCACCGCCAGCGGCCATCCGCGGGCAATCGATGGGCGCATATCGACCCCTTCGGCGCGCGGCGCCGCCTGGTTTGCATGGGGCTCCCTTTCGCCCGGCGCCGCGCCGCCGGCGGCCGCTTCACCAGTCATAGCGGACCCCGAAGAGGCCTGAGGGTTTGAGGAACAGGAAGATCAGGAACAGCCCGTAGACGATGGCCTCGGTCCAGGTGGCCGTCATGAACTGCGGGCCGACCGATTCGATGATCCCGACGATCATCCCGCCGAGCAGCGCCCCGGCGATGCTGCCGAGGCCGCCCAGCACGACGATGATGAAGCACTTGATGTCGAACAGCACCCCGACGGTCGGAAAGACGTTGTAGAAGGGGACCAGCGTCACCCCCGCGACGCCGGCCACGGCCGCGCCGATGCCGAAGGCGACGTTGTACATCTTGTACTGGTTGATTCCCTGAAGGCTCGCCGCATCGCGGTCGAGGCTGGTGGCGCGCACGGCCCGGCCCATGCGCGTCTTCTGCAGAAAGGCGTACACGGCCGCGGCCGTCGCCAGGGCGGTGCCGAAGCCCCAGAGCTTGGGCACCGAGACGAGCATCGGCCCGATCTCCAGCATCCGCCCCTGCAGGGGGTTGTCCTGGATGTTGCGGTACTGGGGGCCGAAGACGAGCAGCGAAAGATTGTCCAGGATGTACCAGAGGCCGGTGGTGACGATGATGACGGTGATCGGCTCGCGCACCTGCCTTTCGGCCTTGAAGATGGGCTTGATGAGGACGTCCTGGAGGAAATATCCGAAAAAGAACATGACCGGCGCGACGACGAACAAGGCGAGATACGGGTGGACGCCCGTCAAGCTGACGGTCCAGTAGGCCGCGTACATGCCCACCATGAGGAGCGAGCCGTGGGCGAAGTTGATCACCTTGAGCACGCCGAAGATGACCGTCAGCCCCAGCGCCGCCAGGCCGTAGATCGAGCCCATGAGAATGCCGTTGATGGTGTCCTCGAGGATGAAGAGCATCGGCTCCTCCTCACCGGCGGGGGCCGGGCGGATGGGGCCCCCGCCGCGGGGGGGTATGGCGGCCGGCGGGGGAGGGCCCCGGCTGGCTCCGGTCCGCAAGTCCGCCGCTTTTTTACGGCGCCGGGAAGACCGGCTTGTAGTTCGCCCGCCGCGAGACCTTGGGCCACACGGTGATCCGCTCCATCCCCTTGCCGAGGTCGTTGATCTGCACCATCACCAGGGCGGCATGCTTGTTCTGGCCGCTCGCGTCGAACTCGATGGCGTCGTAGCCCACGATCATGGCCGGGCCCTGGGTGAGCTTGGTCGCGGCCAGGGCGTCGCGGATGGCCTTGGGATCGACGGACTTGGCGCGCTCGAGGGCGTCGGCGAGGACATACATGCCGACGTAGGCGTCCACCGACTCGCCGGTCAGGTTGTAGCCGTAGAGCTTGTTGAACTTCTCGTTGGCCTGCTTGGCGCCCGGCTTGTTCACGTCGGTTTCCCACTCCACGATGTCGAAAAGGTACTTCGCGTTCTTGCCCGCGGCTTTCAAGAAGGAGGGGTCGGCGTGGCCTCCGCCGCTGGCGATGATGGCCTTGGGCTTGACCTTGTAGTCGGCCATGGTGTTGGTGAGCAGGATGGCGTCCGCCGCGTTCGAGGTCAGGAAGAGGACATCGGGGTTGGCGCGCCGGATCTTCTGGACCACCGGGCTCAGGTCGGTCGCCGTCGAGGGGTAGGGCTCGTCCAGCACCACCTTGTAGCCGGCCTGCTGGGCGAGCTTCTTCCAGCCCTCGGCGAATCCCTTGCCCCAGTCGCCGTTTTCATAGACGAAGGCGACGGTCGCGACCTTGGTGTTGAACTCCTTCTCCATGTCCTTCAGGAAGGCGAACTGGTCGCGGGTCCACCAGGAGTCCTTGGCGGCGATGCGGAAGACGTATTTGAAGCCCTGCTCGGTGATCTTGTCCGCGACCGAGACCGGAACGAGAAAGGGGACCTGGTAGCGTTCGGCCACGGCCGACACCGGGTAGGAGACCGCGGAGTTCCAGCAGCCGGTGAGGATGTTGACCTTCTCGGTGTTGATGAAGCGCTCGGCTTCGGCCACACCCTTCTCCGGCTTGGACTCCGAGTCGGCGTAGAGCATTTCGAATTTCGCCCCGCCGAGGGACTTGATGCCGCCGGCCGCGTTGATCTCGGCGACGGCCATGTCCTGGGCCTCCTTGTTCTGCTTGCCGACGGAGGCCGACGGACCGGAAAGCGGCAGGATGTTGCCGACCTTCACGACGGTCTGGCCGCAAACCAGGCCGGGCACGGCGATGAGCAGCGCGCCGAGGGCTGTAATTGCCAACCGATGCATCGATCTTCTCATTTTTCCTCCTTTTCCAAAATCGGATTGCATTTCATGGCTCAAGTGTCAAGTCTTAGCAAACTGCAGGCCAAGCCGCTAAGAAATTAATTGTAATGAATACAGACAGATCAAATTTGAAGCCTTGGGCGGTTCGGGCCGATAGTGATCCATTAAAGAATCATCACATCATATCAATCCGGATTGAATGGATATTTTTTTGATTCGATTATGCATCTTTTCGAATGATGCAAAATATATCGTAATTCAAATTATATATGTTGATGTCTGATGCAATAACGAATCAATCGGCCGACAGCCCGTGCTTGCGGAGCTTGCGCACCACGCTGGATTGGCTGATGCCCAGGGCGGCCGCGATCCCCCGCGTGGTGCGGTGGCTGCCGACGGCCCGCTTCAGGATCTCGCGCTCCAGGGCGTCGAGCTCCTCGGTCAGCCCCGAGCGGTCGCTGGGCCTTAAGGCCGCCGCGCCGTGAGCGTCGCCGAAGCTGCCGGCCAGGACGGACGGGGCGATGGCGGCCTCCTCGCTCATGACCACCGCCATTTTGATCAGGTTCTTGAGCTCGCGCACGTTTCCCGGAAAGGGATAGCTTTTGAGCTGCTGAAGGGCTTCCGGCGACAGGCGGCGGTTCAGGTTGAATTCCCGGTTGAACTGCTTGAGGAACCGGGCGGCCAACTCGAAGATGTCCTCCGGCCGCTCCCGCAGCGGCGGCATCCGGATGGTGAAGGTGTTGAGCCGGAAAAAGAGGTCCTTGCGGAATTTCCCTTTTCGCACGCGCTCCTCGAGGTCGCGGTTGGTGGCGGCGAGGATGGAGCAGTCCACCTTTTTGGGCACCACGCCGCCCAGGCGCTGGACGATTTGGTCGTCGAGGTATTTCAAAAGCTTCGCCTGCACCGCGGGCGGCATGTCGCCGATTTCGTCAAGGAAGAGCGTCCCGCCGTGGGCGAGCTCGAAGAGTCCGATCTTGCCCTGCTCGCGGGCGCCCGTGAAGGCCCCCTTTTCGTAGCCGAAGAGCTCGGCCTCGAGGAGCGTTTCGGGCAGCGCGGCGCAGTTGATCTGGATGAAGGGCTTCTTGCGGCGGCGGCCGCTCGAGTGGATGAAGCTCGCCAGGAGCCCCTTGCCGGTGCCGGACTCCCCGAGCAGGAGGATGTTGGAGGCCTCGTGTTTCGCCAGCTTGAAGGCCGCCCGCAGGACCTGCTGCATGGCCTCGCTCTCGGCGACGATCTCCAGGCCCTTCATCGCCTGCAGGTCGCGCTTGATGAGCTCCTCCTTGAGCTTTTCGGCGCGCATGCGGCTCAACTCGAGCTCGTCGCGCATGGCGTTCAAGCGGGTCATGTCGCGCTCGTTGGTCACCACCAGGAAGAGCCGGCCCGCTTCGTCGAAGGCCGGGGTGCCGGTGACCAGCAGCTGGCGGCCGGTGCGCGGGACATTCTGGGTGATGGTCGCCTGGCGTCCGGTTTGCAGCACCTCGAGGGTGACCGAGCGGTCGAAGAAGCCGCTCCGGACGAGATCGGCGACCTTGCGGCCGACCACCTCGGCGGCCTGGACCTGGTTCAACCGCTCGGAGGCCGCGTTGATGGTGATCACGCGCCCCTCGGCGTCGCAGACCCAGATGCCGTCGAAGGAGGAGTCGATGATCGCCTGCAGCTGCCGGTTGAGCCGCTGGTAGGATTCGAGCTCGCGGGCGGAGTCCTCGAACTGCTGCAGGCGCTGGAAGTTGCAGACCGCGCCGCGCACCCGGCCTCCCTCCTCGATCCGGGTGATGTTGGCGACGAACTGCACCTGCCGGCCGCGCACGTGGCGGCCGAGCTGCGGCAGGCCGGTGGCGAGGCAGCGGTGGACATGCTCCCCGGTCAGGGGAAGAAGCTCGGCCACCGGGGCGCCCAGGGCCGCCTGCCGCGTGAGGCCTAAAATCTCCTCGGCCCGGGCGTTGATCAGGACGATGCGCCCGCGCTCGTCGGTGGCGATGACCCCGTTGCTGGTGGAGTCGAAAACGTGGCGGTAGGTGACGGCGGGCGGCATGGGGGCCTCTCGGAGCCGATGGCGGCGGCGGGCCGCACGCGCCGACGGGTCACGCGGCTCCCGGCGCGGGGGCGGTCCAGTCGGTCGCCTTGAAAAAGCGTTCGGTGTTCTGCGCGATGAACCAGGCGAGATAGTCCCCCGGCGGCCGGGTCTGCTCCTCGAGCCGCGCCCAGACCTCCGCCGGGAGATCGCGCTCGCCCGCCTCGAGGTTCTCGGCCAGCTGCGCCGCGCTGCGCGCGCCGATCACCACCGCGCTCACGCCGCGGCGGCCGAGCGGCCAGCCGATGGCGAGCGTCGCCGCGCGGATGCCCGACTCGCGCGCGGCCTCCTGGACGATCTCCGCGGTCCGAAACCCCGCGGCGTTCCAGAAGCGCGGCCCGTCCACCGCGCTGCGGAAGGCGTGGCGCGTGCCGGCGGCGGGCGTCTCCTGGCCGCGGTACTTCCCGGTCAGAAGCCCGCCGCCGAGCGGGCTGTAGGCCGTGATGCCGATCCCGTGGTCGGCTGCGGCCGGCAGGAGCTCCCGCTCGAGCTCGCGGTGGATCAGGCTGTAGATGTACTGCCCGGCGACGATGGGGCTTGCCCCCAGACGCGCGGCGACCCCGGCCGCCTTGGCCATCTGCCAGGCGAAAAAGTTGCTCACCCCGAGGTAGCGCACCTTGCCCGCGCGCACGAGCTCCTCGAGCGCGCGCAGGGTCTCCTCGTAGGGGGTCACGGGGTCCGGGCCGTGGAGGTAGTAGAGGTCGAGGTGGTCGGTCCGCAGGCGCTTCAAGCTCCCCTCGCAGGCGGCCAGGATGTGCTTGCGCGACAGCCCCGACTGGTTCGGCTTCGGGCCGGTCGGGAAGCAGCACTTCGAGGCGAGCACCAGGTCGTCGCGCTTCACCTCCGGCAGGAAGTAGCCCACGATCTCCTCGGCGCGGCCGCCGGCGTAGATGTCGGCGCAGTCGATGAAGTTCCCGCCCGCGGCGATGAACTCCCGCAGGATGGCGTGGGACTCGGCCTCGTCGCAGCCCCAGTTCTCGGCCCCGAAGGTCATGGTGCCGAGGCACAGGCGCGAGACCTGCAGCCCCGATCGGCCGAGGTAGCGGTATTTCATGGGCGGCCCCTCCTTTCCGGCGGTCGATGGAGGCAGGTGTATGCCATTTCGCGGCCGGCGTAAAGGGGGGCGGCGGCGCGCCGCCCCCGGGGGGGGGGGAGGACGGCCTCAGTCGACGATCACGAAGATCGGGGTCTCGGAGATATCCAGCCGCAGCGCGCCGCCGCTTGCCCCGAGCGTCGTGCGCAGGCCGGTCGCGCTTTTGTCGGCGAGCCGCACGAGGGTCGCGCCGCTGCCGGCGACCGGGAGCGCGTAGCCGGAAACGGTCGTCCCCGCGGCCGTCGGGCACCAGAGGGTGAAGATCGTCTTCTGGGTGGCGAGGTCGCGGAAGCGGTAGATGCGTACATCCGGGTGCCCGGAGGCGCTCTCCTCCTCGAAGACGGCGTTTCGCAGGACATCGATCACCGTCGCCGTGTAGTACCAGGCGGGCTTGGCCCGGGTGTTGTCGATTTCGACGAGCCCGCTCGAGGAGAAGAGGCCGCCCTCGGTCGAGTCCTCCATCATGTACTGGTAGAGCGCCTTCACTTTGGAGGCGAAAATCGCGAGATAGGAGCGCACCAGCCAGTCGGCCTGCACCAGCCGCCGGCTCTTGCCCCCGATCTCCGGAACCGACTGCGGGGTCGGCTCGGAGTCGTAGCCGTACTCGGCGATCACCACCTCCTGGCCGGGGAAGAGCGCCCGCACCTGGTCGACCATCCGGTCGCAGTAGGCCTTCAGGCCGCCCAGGGCCTCCGGAGGCTTGCCCCCGCCACCGCCGAAGTCGAGGGTCTGGGTGTAGAGCGTGTTGCTCGGGTAGTTGCTGTTCCAGAAGAGCGCGAAGGCGAGCTCGTCGCAGGGGAGCTTGCCGCCGTTCACCACGTCCGCCCAGGCCTTCGCGCGTCCCATCTGGGCGGGGTCCGGCTTGAGCCAGGAGGGGGAGACCACGATCATCTCCGGGTCGGCCTGCTTGACGCGGTGATAGACCGCGGTCATCATGGCGACCTCCTCTTCCGGGGCCCAGTCGCCCACGCTGCGGGTCTCGGTCGTGCCGTCGGGCTTGACGAAGGTCCGCGCCCCCCCTTCCCAGAACTCCCAGGTCTCGTTGTAGGGCTGCAGCCGCGCGAGGATGCCCAGGCCCGTCTGCTTCGTCTGGCCGCTGCGGACGCTCACCTGGTCGAGGGGCACGGCGCGGCGGCCGTAGCGCGCGGCGATCTGGAAAGCCATCTCTGCGTGCGCCCCGTAGCTCGCCGGGTTTTTGGTGTCCGCCCCCGGCGGGGCGGCGACGGCGTGGGCGGGGACCCCCAGGTAGGGCGGGACGGTCTCGAGCACGAGCATCGTCTCGGCGCCGTTTGCGCGCCGGGCCGCAAGGTGGGCGTCGAGGCTTGCTCCGGGGTACCAGGCGTCGACCGGGTCGAAGGCGAGGTCCCGGGGGCCGGAGGCGTTCTGGGCGATGACCGGGGTCGCGAGGTACAGGCGCAGTTTGCCGAAGGGGGCGAGCTTGTCGGCGTGGACGGTCATGGAGTAGACCGAGCCCATGAAGCTGCCGAAGGTCTTCGCCTGGGGGGTGGTCGAGGCCGAGGTGCGCGCCTGGGCGACATTCGAGAGCGCCGAGGCGTTTCCGGCGTCGTCGATCACCTTGAGCGCGAAGTAATAGGTCGTGTCGGCGGAGAGCCCCGCGACGGTCAGCGCCTCGTCGGCCCCGGCCGCGGCGGGGGCGGGGGCGTTCGCCGCCCGGGCCGCGTCGGCCCAGCTCGCCTCGGTGATGAAGCTCGTGCTGTAGCGCAGGTCGTAGAAGGCCGCCCGGCCGGCGTTTCCGTCGTCGCCGGTCGCCTTCCAGGAAAGCGCCACGCTGCTGGCGGTGAGCGGGGAGGCGGCAAGCGTCGTCACGGCGGCCGGCGGGACCGTGTCGGCCTGGCCGGGGGCGCCGTAGAGCACGACCTCGTCCACGAAGGCGGTCGGGCTGTGGCGCGTGAAGCGCAGATAGCGGGTCGTCACGTCCACGGCGCGGCCGAACCACTGGTTGTTGCGCGGGAGCCCGTCGGTGAAGAGCACGACCCAGTTGCCGGGCGCGCCGGTGGAGACGCTGAAGTCGCCCGCCTTCCATTCGTGGTCGTAGAGGTAGATGTCGGTGATGCGGGTCGGCTGGCCGAGGTCGATATAGCAGGACCAGGGGTAGTCGCCGGCGATCCAGCTCGGCATCCACTCGGTGCGGACGGCGCCGCCCGTTCCGGCCTTGGGGTCGCCGGCGAGCGCCTGCTCGTCGACCAGGTTCGCGGCCGGGGTCGCAGGGTAGCCGCCGGGCTTCTCCTCGACCATCATGGCCGGGGTGAGGATGAGCTTGCCGGCCGCCCCGCCGCCCTGGGGCTCGAAGACGGCCTTGAGGCTGCGGTCGGCGCGCAGGGTGAGGGCGAGCGGGTTCTCCGTGAAGAGGCTCGCCCCCTCCTCCCAGCGCTTGAAGAGATAGCCGGGCGCCGGCGTCGCCAGCAGGCTGACGGTGGTCCCGTCGGGGTACTTCGGCAGGTCCGGGCTCCGGGCGACGGAGCCCTGGCCGGAAACGGCGACGGCGAGGGTCCACTGCGCGGCCGGCGTCCCGCCGGCGGGCGCGCCGTAGAGGACGACCTCGTCCACGAAGGCGGTCGCCGTGTGGCGCGTGAAGCGCACGTAGCGCGTCCGGGCGTTCACGGAGCGGCCGAACCACTGGTTGTTGCGTTCGAGCCGGTCGGTGAAGAGCGGGACCCAGTTGCCGGGCTCGCCGGCCGAGACGCTGAAGTCGCCCGTCTTCCAGGGGTGGTCGAAGAGGTAGACATCCGTCAGGTCGTAGAGCTGCTTGAGATCGATGAAGCAGGACCAGGGGTGGTCGGCGTCGTGCCAGCTCGGCAGCCAGGGGGTCGCGACCGCGCCGCCGGCGCCGGCGCGGGGGTCCCCGGCCTTCCCCTGCTCGTCGACCAGGTTCGCCGCCGGGGTCTCGGGGTAGCCCCCGGTTTTCTCGTCCTTCACCATCGCCGGGGTGAGGGCTATTTTGGCCGATCCGCCGGGGACGAGCGGGACGAAGACCGCCGTCACGCTGCGGTGGCGGTCCATGACGAGCTTCTGGGGGTTCGCCGCGCCGGCGAGGTCCCCCTCCCAGTGGTCGAAGCGCCAGCCCGCGGCCGGGGTGGCGAGGAGCGTGATCGCATAGGGCTCGAAGCTCCCGCCCGGGGGCGAGACGCTGCCGCTTCCGACGATGCTCACCGTGAGCGTGTAGAGCGCCCCCGCGGCCGGCTCGAAGACCGCCTCGATGGTGCGGTCGTCGTCCATGACGAGGTTCAACGGGTTTTCGGTGCGGATCGCCCCGCCTTCGACCCAGTGCTTGAAGCGGAAGCCGGCCGCCGGCACGGCGGTGAGCGTCACCGCGGTCCCGTCCGGGTAGGCGGCGAGATCGGGCGCGCGGGCGACCGCACCCTGCGCCCCGGCGCCGAGGACCGTGAGCGTCCACTCCTCCCCGGAGCCCCCGCCCGCGGGGTAGCCGAAGAGGACGAGCTCGGCCATCTTGCCGTCGGTGGTCTTGGTCAGGCGCACGTAGCGCGTCGGGACGCTCAGGCCGGCGTGGGCCACCCAGCCGGTGTAGCCGATGAGCGGGTCGGCGACGAAGACGGTCCAGTTCCCGGGGGTTCCGGAGGAGACGCGGAACTCGCCGTCGCCGCCGTGGTTGAAGAGGTGGACGGAGGTGATGACATACTCGCGGCCGAGGTCGAGATAGACGCTCTGGGGATAGGTCCGGTTGCCCCAGTTCTCCCAGCTGTGGTGGCAGGCGCGGTCCGGGAACATATCCTGCTCGTCGACGAGCTCGGCCTCGTCGTCCGAGCCCACCCCCGGCTCCACGGTGATCATGGCGGGGTCGAGCGGGATCCTGGCCGGGGCCGTTTGCGCGAGCGCGCCGGATGCCCCGACACCCGAATAGATGAAAAAAACCGACAGGGTGAAACAGACTGCCTTCAAAAGCGGATTTGCCTTCATGGGCCCCCCTTTCAGTGAAGCCTACCTCCGGGCGCCGCGGATGCGGCCGGCAATCGCCCTCCGGCCCGCGTGCGCGGCCGGGATACCCCCATCCCGGCCGCGCGCGGAGGGCGCCCGCGTTCCGCTTCGCGGCGCGTCGGCAAAACAGCATCCACATTTAATCGATATGCGGCGGGAAAAACAAGGCCGAACCTGCGCCGCGGGGGCCCGCGGCGGGCCGGGCGTTCACCGCCGGGGGCTCACGCGCCGCTCCGGTAGAGGCGCATCCCGAGCAGGCCCACTTCGAAGAGGAGGTAGAGGGGCGCGGCCATCAGGCCGAGGTTGAAGGCGTCCGGGGTCGGGGTGAGGACCGCGGCGACGATGGTGGTGCCGAGAATGGCGTAGCGGCGGTTGCGCGCGAGCGCTCCGCGGGTCACGAGCCCGATTCGGCCGGCGAGGATCATGACGAGCGGCAGCTCGAAGATGCAGCCGAAGCCGAAGAGGAACAGCAGGCAGAAGCCGGTGAACTTCTGGACGGAGAAGAGCGCTTCGATGTGCGGGCCTTCGAACTCCGCGAGGAACCGGATCCCGTAGGGCAGCGAGACCTTCAGGCAGAAGAGCGCGCCGGCGTAGAAGAGCAGGCTCGCCGCGGCCCAGAAGCCCCAGAGCATGCGGGCGCTGAAGCCGGGAAAGATGCGGCGCATCCCGGAGAGGACCGCGAACAGGACGAAGGGCATGGCGCCGAAGACGCCGCAGGCGAGGGCGATGGCGAGCAGCGTGAAGAACACCTCCGGGATGCCGTAGGCGGCGAGCTTCACGTCGGCGATGTCCCGCAGGTGGCGCAGCAGCGCCTCGGCCCGCATGTAGCCGGCGATCGAAAAGGCGAGCACCACGACGGCGATGCGGATGAGCGAGCGGCGCAGCGACGCGAGGAAGATCTGGACCCGGTCCAGCCCCTCGGCGGGCGGTGCCCCCGCCGCGGTGCCCGATGAGGCGTGCATGCCCGCCTTTTGCCACGCGCCCCTTGGCGCTGTCAATAGCGCGCGGCCTCCGGCCCCGCCCCGCGGTCCAGGCTGCGGTACTGGATCGCCTCGGAGATGTGGGCGGCCTCGATCGCGGCGGCGCCCGCGAGGTCGGCGATGGTGCGGGCGATTTTGAGGACGCGGTGCGCGGCGCGCGCCGAGAGCCCCAGCCGGTCGATGGCGGCCTCGAGGAGCCTGCGGGAGTCCCCGTCGAGGGGGCAGAAAGCGCGGACGTGGCGGCTCGTCATGCGGGCGTTGCAGAAGACCCGCGTGCGGCCGAAGCGCGCGGTCTGGAGGCGGCGGGCGGCGGCGACGCGCCGCCGGATCGCGGCGGAGGGCTCCGCCGCGCGGCCGTCCAGGAGGTCCGCGTGGGGCACGGCCGGGACGTCGACGTGCAGGTCGATGCGGTCGAGGAGCGGCCCGGAGATCCGCGAGCGGTAGCGGTGGACCTGGGTCGGGGTGCAGCGGCAGGGGCGCTTGGCGTCCCCGAGATGGCCGCAGGGGCACGGGTTCATGGCCGCGACCAGCATGAACCCCGCCGGGTAGGTGAGCGCCGAGGCCGCGCGCGCGATGGTCACCTGGAGGTCTTCGAGCGGCTGGCGCAGGACCTCCAGGACGTGCGGCTTGAATTCGGGGAGCTCGTCCAGGAAGAGCACCCCGTTGTGGGCGAGGCTCGCCTCGCCGGGCCGCGGCAGGTGGCCCCCGCCGACCAGCCCCGCGTCCGAAATCGTGTGGTGCGGCGCGCGGAAGGGGCGGCGGGTGACCAGGGCCTGGTCCTTCGCGAGCAGGCCGGCGACGCTGTAGATCTTGGTGGTCTCGATCGCCTCGTCGAAGGTGAGCGGCGGAAGAATCGTCGGCAGCCGCCGGGCGAGCATGGTCTTGCCGGCGCCGGGCGGCCCGATCAGGATGAGGTTGTGCCCGCCGGCGGCGGCGATCTCGAGCGCGCGCTTCACGTGCTCCTGGCCGCGCACCTCGGCGAAGTCCGCCTCGGGCTCGACCTCCGGCGCGAAGAGGGCTTCGGCTTCGGAGCGCGCCGGCCCGATCTCCGTGAACCCGCGAAAGAAACCGACCACCTGCGCGAGGCTCTCGGCCGGCAGCACGCGCACCCCGGCGACGACGGCCGCCTCGCGGCCGTTTTCGGCCGGGACGATGATGGCTGCAAGGCCCTCGGCCCGCGCGGCGAGCGCCATGGGCAGCGAGCCCCGGACCGGCTTCACCCGGCCGTCGAGCGAGAGCTCTCCCAGCACCATGTAAGGGCCGAGCGCCTCCCGGGGGACGATGCCGGTGGCGGCGAGGATGCCGAGGGCGATGGGCAGGTCGAAGCCGGTGCCCTCCTTCTTCACGTCGGCCGGGGCGAGGTTGACGGTGATGCGGTCGTCGGGGAAGGCGAAGCCGGAGTTCACGATGGCGGACTTGACGCGCTCGCGGCTCTCCTTGACCGCGGTCTCGGCGAGGCCCACGGTGGCGAAGGCGGGAAGCCCGGAGGCGATGTCGACCTCGACCTCCACCCGATAGGCCTCCACGCCGCGGACCGCACTGCTCAGCACCTTGGCAAGCACGGGACCTCCCCGATGGCAGGGGGGCGACTATACCAGAAGCCCGACGCGGCGGCAACCCGGCCGCCGGCGTC
>CAZNKG010000043.1:0-15927 GCA_964573635.1 uncultured Desulfatibacillum sp.
GCACGTCAAGCACATCCAGCAGCTCGCCGACTGGCAGAAGGACAAGATCTTCGTCTACGGCGGCCGCACGAATGTCGGCAACGCCAAGTTCAACTCGGGCGAGGTCGGCATGCACACGGAGTCCTCGGCCGGCTACGCCGGGTTCAAGAGCACCTGCAAGTTCGAGTTCCGCACGACCATGCTGCCCTACTGGCCGGAGGTGAAGGGCGCCCCCCAGAACACGATCATCGGCGGGGCGAGCCTCTGGGTGCTGCAGGGGCACAAGCCCGAGGAGTACAAAGGGGTCGCGGCCTTCTTCAGCTACCTCTCCCGGCCCGAGGTCCAGGCCGAGTGGCACCAGGCGACGGGGTACCTGCCGATCACCACAGCGGCCTACGCGCTCACCAAGCAGCAGGGCTTCTACGAGAAGAACCCCGGCACCGAGACGGCGCTGTTGCAGATGACGCTCAACAAGCCGACGGAGAACTCCAAGGGGCTGCGCTTCGGCGACCACTCCAAGACGCGCGACATCATGGACAACGAGTTCGAGGCGATCTTCGCCGGCAAGAAAAGCGCCAAGCAGGGCCTCGACGACGCCGTCCGGGCCGGCAACGAGCTGCTGCGCAAGTTCGAAAAGGCGAACAAGTAATCAGCGGCGTGCGGCGGCGGTCTGCGGCGCCGCGGCGACCGACGGGGCGGACATGGAAAAGCGGGTCGTGTTCCGGAACCGGGCCCTGCCCTACCTGCTCGTGGCGCCGCAGATCGCGGTGACGCTGGTCTTCTTCATCTGGCCGGCCGCCCAAGCCCTGCTCCAGTCCTTCCTCCAGGAGGACCCCTTCGGCACCTCCGCGACCTTCGTCGGGTTCGACAACTTCGTCGAGGTCTTCGCGAGCGCGGAGTACCGGGACGCCTTCCGGACGACGCTCGTCTTCAGCGCCGCGGTGGCGGGGCTTGCGCTCTCGACCTCCCTGCTGCTCGCGGTGATGGCCGACCGCGCCCTTCGGGCGGCGACCCTCTACAAGACCCTCATCATCTGGCCCTACGCCGTCGCGCCGGTGGTCGCCGGGGTGCTGTGGTTCTTTCTCTTCAACCCGACGGTGGGGGTGGTCGCGTTCGCGCTGAAGCGGCTCGGAATCGAGTGGAACCACACGCTGAAGGGCGGCCAGGCCATGGCGCTCGTCGTCATCGCCGCCGCCTGGCGCGAGATCGCCTACAACTTCCTCTTCTTCCTCGCGGGGCTCCAGGCCGTGCCGGCCTCGCTCGTCGAGGCGGCGGCGATCGACGGCGCCTCGGCCTGGCGGCGCTTCTGGACGATCGTCTTCCCGCTGCTGTCGCCGACGGTCTTCTTCCTGGTCGTCGTGAACGTCGTCTACGCCTTTTTCGACACCTTCGGCGTGGTCCACGCCATCACCCGGGGGGGGCCGAACTACGCGACGAACATCCTGGTCTACAAGGTCTTCAACGACGGCTTCATCAACCTCGACCTGGGCGGCTCGGCCGCCCAGTCGGTCGTGCTGATGGCCGTGGTGATCACCTTGACCGTGGTCCAGTTCCGCTTCATCGAACGCAAGGTGCACTACTAGAGGCCGCCGCCCCCATGATGGTCGAACACCGCCCCGCGCTCACCGCGGTCACCCACGCCGTGCTCATCCTCGGCGCGCTCATCCTCGCCTTTCCGATCTACGTCACCTTCGTCGCCTCGACGCACACGCTGGCCGACATCACCGCCGGCCTGCCGCTCGCCCCCGGCGGGCGCCTGGTCGAGAACTACCTGCGCGCCTTGACCGTGGGCCCGCGCGACGTCGGGGCGACGGTGGGCACCATGATGCTGAACAGCCTGATCATGGCGCTCGGCGTCACCGCCGGCAAGATCCTGATTTCGCTGCTGGCGGCCTTCGCGATCGTCTACTTCCGCTTCCGGCTGCGGATGGCCTGCTTCTGGATGATCTTCATCACGCTCATGCTCCCGGTCGAGGTCCGGATCCTGCCGACCTACAAGGTCGCCGCGGACCTCGGCCTGCTCGACTCCTACGCCGGGCTCATCCTGCCGCTGGTCGCCTCGGCGACGGCGACCTTCCTCTTCCGCCAGTTCTTCCTGACGGTGCCCGAGGAGCTGTGCGAGGCGCACCGCATCGACGGGGGTGGGCCGATGCGCTTCTTCTTCGACATCCTGCTGCCCATGTCGCGAACCTCGATCGCCGCCCTCTTCGTGATCCTGTTCATCTACGGCTGGAACCAGTACCTCTGGCCGCTGCTCATCACGAGCGACCAGAAGTATTACACGCTTCTGATCGGCATCAAGCGCATGCTCGACGTGGGCGAGGGCCAGGCCGAGTGGCCGATCATCATGGCCGCGACCATCCTCGCCATGCTGCCGCCGGTCGCCGTGGTCATCGGCATGCAGAAGCAGTTCATCAAGGGCATGACCGAAACCGAGAAGTGACCCGAACGCCCCCGGAGGTCCGCACCGCCGCCATGGCCGAAGTGAGCATCCGCAACGTGACCAAGCGCTTCGGGAAGACCGAAGTCATCCACGGGATCAGCAGCGAGATCCGCGACGGCGAGTTCGTCGTCATCCTCGGCCCCTCCGGCTGCGGGAAGTCGACGCTCCTGCGCCTCGTCGCGGGGCTCGAGGAGATCACGAGCGGCGAGATCGCGATCGACGGCCGCGTCGTCAACCGCCTGGAGCCCGCCGCGCGCGACATTGCCATGGTCTTCCAGAACTACGCCCTCTACCCCCACATGACGGTCTTCCAGAACATGGCCTACGGCCTCAGGATCCGGAAGATGCCGCGGGCGGCGATCGAGGCGCGCGTGCGCCGCGCGGCCGAGATCCTCGCGCTCGGCGAGCTGCTCGGCCGCAAGCCGCGGGAGCTCTCCGGCGGCCAGCGCCAGCGCGTCGCCATGGGGCGCTGCATCGTGCGCGAGCCCAAGGTCTTCCTCTTCGACGAGCCGCTCAGCAACCTCGACGCGCAGCTGCGGGTGCAGATGCGCCTCGAGATCCGCAAGCTCCACGAGACGCTCGGCATCACGAGCATCTACGTCACCCACGACCAGGTGGAGGCGATGACGCTCGCCGACCGGCTGATCGTGATGGACAGCGGCCGCGCCGCCCAGGTCGGCTCCCCGCTCGAGGTCTACGAGCGGCCGGCCACCCTCTTCGTCGCGGGGTTCATCGGCTCGCCGGCGATGAACTTCCTCGAGGCGGAGCTCGACCCGGCGGGGCGCTGCGCGGTGCTCCCCGGCGGCGCCCGCCTGCCGCTCGACGGTGCCGGCGCGGGCGCCTGGGGCGGGCGGCGCGTCGTCC
The DNA here is from genome assembly GCA_964573635.1 of uncultured Desulfatibacillum sp. Taxonomy (GTDB): domain Bacteria; phylum Desulfobacterota; class Desulfobacteria; order Desulfobacterales; family SpSt-501; genus SpSt-501. The sequence continues at coordinate 3,287 of CAZNKG010000043.1, forward strand.
TCGGGGTGCGGCCGGAGCACCTGGCGATCGCCGCCGGGCCGCCGGGAGCGCTTTGCCTCGTGGTCGAGCAGGTCGAGCTTCTCGGCGCCGACACCCTGGTCCACGGCCGCCTGGGCGAGACGGCGCAGGCGCTGACGCTGCGGCTTCCCGACGTGCGCCGGTTCGAGAAGAACGTCCGCATCGCGATCGCCGCCGCCCCGGAGAAGATCCACCTCTTCGACCCCGAAAGCCGCCGGAGGATCAATCCATGACCGCCGCCGCCCCGCTCGTCATCGCCCACCGGGGCTACTCCGCCCGCTGTCCGGAGAACACGCTCGCGGCCTTCGAGGCGGCGGCCGCCGCGGGCTGCGACATGATCGAGCTCGACGTGACGCTCACCCGCGACCGCCGGGTCGTGGTGATCCACGACGACACGCTCGATCGGACCACGAACGGCCGCGGCCGGGTCGCGGAGCGCACGCTTGCGGAGATCGCCGCCCTGGACGCCGGGAGCTGGTTCGGCCCCGCCTTCGCCGGGGAGCGGGTGCCGGAGCTCGCCGCCGTGCTCGCGCGGGTGGCCGGCCGCTGCCGGATCAACGTCGAGATCAAGGCCTCGGCCTTCGAGGCGGACGCCCCCCCCGATGCGATCGAGCGGCAGGTCGCCGCGCTCGCCGGCCGGCACCCGGGGCGCGTCCTTGTCTCGAGCTTCGAGCCCCGCTTTCTCGAGCGCCTCGCCGCCTCGCCCGATGCGCCGCCGCTCGCCCTCATCTCCCGCTTCGCCCTGAACGCGGAGGTCCTCGAATTCCTCGCCCGCATCCGGGCCTATTCCTGGCACCCCTTCGTCGGGGTCCTCGACGGCGGGCAGGTCGCGCGCGCGCACGCCGCCGGCCTCAAGGTCTTCCCCTGGACGATCACGCGCCGCGCGGAGGCCGAGCGGGCCGCCGCCGCGGGCGCGGACGGGCTGATCGCCAACGAGATCGAGCTCGTCCGCAACCTTCCGGCTCCCGGCCCCGCGGCCCGCTGACCCGGGCGCCGGCGGCGCGGGAGATCCCGATCACGGCCGGCCCCGGAGCCTGCCCCCGGAACTCAAGTTCCCCCCCCGCGTGCCGATATCCCTGCCGGAAGAGCCCGCGGGCGCCGCACCAGGGGCGCCCGCCGCCGCCTGAAACCGGGAGGGAGCGATGTCCGCGAACAACCTCGTCTATCTCGAGAACATCGAATGGTTCGACGAATCCGGCCGGCAGCTCGTGCAGCGGCTCCCCGAGAGCGGCTCCGGCGAGATCAAGTGGGGCGCCCAGCTCACCGTGCGCGAGAGCCAGGCCGCGGTCTTTTTCTACAAGGGCAAGGCGGTCGGCGTCTTCGGCCCGGGCCGCCACACCCTGAAGACCGGCAACATCCCCATCCTCACCAAGATCGCGAGCATCCCGTGGGCGATGCAGAGCCCGCTGCGGGCCGAGATCTACTTCGTCAACCTGAAGGTCTTCGCCAACCTGAAGTGGGGCACGCGCGACCCGGTGGCCTTCAAGGACGCCGAGCTCGGGCTCGTGCGCCTGCGGGCCTTCGGGGTCTTCAACATCCAGGTGGTGCAGCCCGCGCTCTTCGTGAACACCCTGGCCGGCACCCAGGGCATGGTGACGACCGAGGAGATCGAGGACTACCTCAACCGGGTCATCGTCTCGCGCTTCAACGACCTGATGGGCCAGCGGATCGACACCCTGCTCAACCTGCCCGCCAAGTACGAGGAGTTCTCCCGGGGGCTGGCCGAACGGCTGGAGGCCGACCTGCAGCAGTTCGGCATCCGCCTGACCCACCTGTACATCAACGCGATCACCCCGCCGCCGGAGGTCCAGCAGGCGATCGACGACCGCAGCCGCATGGGGGTCTTCCAGGACATGGAGAAGCTCATGCGGATGAAAGCGGCCATGGCGATGGAAAAGGCCTCCGCGGGCGGCGGCGAGGCCGGGGCCGGCATGGGAACGAGCCTGGGGCTCATGCTGCCGGCGATGTTCGCCCAATACTTCCAGGCCGGCAAGGACCCCGCCGCCGCCCCCCGGGCGGCCTGCCCGGAGTGCGGCAGCGCGGTGCCGGCGGACTCCCGCTTCTGCCCCCAGTGCGGCCACCAGCTCGTGGTCTTCACCAAGTGCGGCCGCTGCGGCAAAAATCTCGCGCCGAACGCCCGCTTCTGCTCCCGCTGCGGCCTGGCGGCCGACAGCGCCCCGCCGAAGAGGTTCTGCAGCGCCTGCGGCGCCGAGAACCTGGCCGACGCGGTCCACTGCAATGAGTGCGGGGAGAAGCTTTGAGCGGCTGGCGCATCGCGCACCAGTGCCCGCAGTGCGGGGCGCCGGCGGAGCTGGAGGAGACCGAGCGGCTCTTCGCCTGCCCGTTCTGCCGGGTGCGCTCCTTTCTGCTCGACCGCGACTATTTCCGCTACCTCCTCCCGGCGAAGACCCGCCCCCGGGAGGAGCTCGTCTACTACCCTTACTGGCGCTTCAAGGGGGATCTGCTTCTGGTCCGCCCGGCAGGCAACGACATCAAGTTCGTCGACGTGAGCCGGCTGGCGGCCGCCGCCCCCGGGCTGCCGCCGTCCTTGGGCGTCCGGCCCCAGGCGCTCAAGCTCGCCTACGCCGCGCCGGATTCCCCGGGCCGGTTCGTCGCGCCGGGGGAGTCGTTCGCGGCGGCCTTCGCCGCCATCGCGCGCCGCGTTCTCCGGGCGCTTCCGGGGACGGTGCTCTTGAGCGCCCACCTCGGGGAGGCGCTCGGGCTGATCTACGCGCCGCTGCACGCCCGGCAGGAGCGGCTCTACGACGCCGTCCTGGACCGGCCCATCTCCGGAGCCCCGGTCGAATCGTTTCCGCCCGCCGGCGCCGCCCCGGCGAGCCCCGACTGGGCGGTCACCTTCGTGCCGGCCCTCTGCCCGGAGTGCGGCTGGGACCTCGAGGGGGCGCGCGAGGCGCTCGTCCTCATCTGCCGCAACTGCGCCACCTGCTGGCAGACCGATGGGAACCGCCTGGCCCGGGTGGCCGCCGTCGTTCACCCCAGCCCCGAGCCGGGACGGGTCCATCTTCCCTTCTGGCAGATCTTCGTCCGCTGGGAGGGAATGGCCATCGAGAGCTACGCCGATCTCGCGGCCGCCGCCGCGCTGCCCCGGGCCGTACAGCCGGGATGGGCCGAACGGGCCTTCTGCTTCACGACCCCGGCCTTCAAGCTCGCGGCCCAGCCCTTCCTGCGCCTGGCCGAGCGCCTGACCCTGACGCGGCTGCCGGAGCCGCCCGCCGAGTCCCCGCCGCCCGCGCCCCATCTGCCGGTCACGATCGCCGCCGACGAGGCCGCCCTGAGCCTCCCGGTGGTGCTCGCCGGATTCCTGAAGCCGCGCGAGCGCTTAGCCGAGCTCATCCCCACGCTGCGGATCACCCCCGAGCGCTTCCGGCTCGCCTACCTGCCCTTCCGCCCCGATCGGCACGACTACATCCATCCGGAGATCCCGCTCGCGGTGAACCGCAGCGCGCTGCGCGCCGCTTGACCTGGACCGCGCAAATGGTCTAACAGGCTCCCGCAGGCCTCGACCTTGCCTTCCACCAGCCGGCCGACGCCCATCCGGCCGGCGCCGCCCCGGGGAGTCCGAGCCATGCGGACCATCATCGAGCCGTTCAAGATCAAGACCATCGAGCCCTTGCGCTTCACGACCCGCGACGAGCGGCGGGCGGTCCTCGCCGCGGCCGGGTACAACCTTTTCAACATCCACGCCGACCAGGTGCTGATCGATCTGCTGACCGACAGCGGCACCTCGGCCATGAGCGCGGCCCAGTGGGCCGGGCTCATCCAGGGCGACGAGGCCTACGCCGGCGGGCGCAGCTACTACCGCTTCGAAAAAGTGGTCCAGGACCTGACCGGCTTCCGGCACGTCATCCCCACCCACCAGGGGCGCGCGGCCGAGAAGATCCTCTTCGGCATCCTGGGCGGGGCCGGCCGGATCATCCCCAACAACACGCACTTCGACACGACCCGCGCCAACATCGAGCTCTCCGGCGCCGAGGCCGTGGACCTCCCCGACCGCGACGCCGCCGCGCCCGCTCGGCTGAAGGACTTCAAGGGCAACATGGACATCGCCGCGCTCGAGCGGCTGCTCAAGACCCACGGCCCGGAGCGGGTCCCGCTCGTCATGCTGACGGTGACGAACAACTCCTGCGCGGGGCAGCCGGTCGCCATGGGGAACATCCGCCGGGTGGCGGACCTCTGCCGCTCCTACGGCATCCCCTTTTTCCTCGACGCCTGCCGCTTCGCCGAAAACTGCTGGTTCGTGAAAACCCGCGAACCGGGATGCCGCAACAAGACCGTGCGCGAGCTCGCCTCCGAGATGTTCTCCTACGCCGACGGCTGCACGATGAGCGGGAAGAAGGACGGGCTGGTGAACATCGGGGGGTTTTTGGCGGTGAACGACGCCGAGCTTGCCCGCAAGGCGCGCGGCATGCTGGTGGTGACCGAGGGGTTCCCGACTTACGGGGGCCTCGCCGGCCACGACCTCGAGGCGTTTGCCATCGGGCTCGAGGAGGTGCTCTCGGAGGAATACCTCAAGTACCGCGTCCACCAGGTGGCCGACGTGACCGAGCGGCTCGACGCCCTGGGGATCCCGGTCTTCAAACCGCCCGGCGGCCACGCCGTCTACCTGGACGCCGCGGCCTTCCTGCCGCACGTCCCGCCGCGCGAATTCCCGGGGCAGGCGCTCGCCGCGGCGCTCTACCTCGAGGCGGGGATCCGCGCCTGCGAGATCGGCAGCGTCATGTTCGGCCGGACCGACCCCCAGAGCGGCGCATTCCGGCCGGCCCCGCTCGAGCTCGTGCGCCTGGCGATCCCCCGGCGGGTCTACACCCAGAGCCACATGGACTACGTGGTCGAGGCGGTGGCCGAGGTGTACGCCGGCCGCGCGGCCATCCGGGGGATGCGCATCGTCGCCGCGCCCGAGGTCCTCCGGCACTTCACCGCGGCCTTCGAGCCGGTTTAGACGCCGCGGATCAGGCGGCCGGACCGCGCACGCACCGTCGCAGGGCCGCGATCACCGCCAGCCCGACCTCGAGGGGAAAACCGTCCTCGGTCGGCACGGCGCAGCCCGTCATGCCGTCCACCGCCCCCCCGTCGACCAGGAAGCGGGCGATCGCCGCCGGGTCGAAGAGCGACAGAAGGTCCTCCCCGGTCTCGCGCGCCATGGCCGCGATGATCCCGTACACGCCCCAGTTGCTGACCGTCGCGACGACCAGCTCGTCGCATCCGGTCACCGCGGGGATGATCGGAAGCGCGGCGAGGGCCGGGGCGGCCTTCCCCATGCCGATCTCGTTTCCGCCGTCGCCGACGGCGATCGTCGGGCAGCCGCCGTGCTCCAGAAACAGGTCGAACTTGGCCACCCGCCCGGTGATCTCCTCGCCGCGCATGTTGTAGTAGCGTCCATCGCGGGCGACCCCGGGGCGCTCGATGGAGACGACGAGCCGCGGCGCGAGCGTGGCGGCGGCCGCCCGCGCGAGCGGGACCGTCTCCTCCCAGGTGAGGATCGGGATCTCGTGGACCCGGTAGCGGGAGGCCAGCACTTTGGAGATCGGCGGCGCGCAGCCGAACACCGGTTCGGCCCCCAGGTGCTCGAGCACCCGGTAAAGGGCGATCGCGCCGATCGGCCCGTCGGTTTCGAAGCTTCCGGCCACCGGGAACCCGGTGCCGATCAGCACCCGCCCGCGGGCGTTCATCGCCATTTTCGCCGCGCGGGCGCAGTAGCCCCCCGCGAGCGACCGGCGCACGCGGTCCATGCCGCGGGTGCCGTGCCGCAGGATGATTTCCTCGATCGGATCCTCGGGTTGCATGCGCCCTCCCCGCCGGCTCAGAACTCCTCGATGACCTCGCCCCGCTCCACGAAGCGCTCGATGCCGCGGCACCCGTCGATGTAGTCGCCGAGGGAGGCCTCCAGCCTCAAGGTCAGCGGGTCTTCGGCCCCGAGGCGGTCCCGCGCCTTTTCCAGGAGCCGGCGCCCCTCTTCCTGGTGCCGGCGCAGCTCCTGGATGAGCTCCTTGCGGCGGCGGTGCTTCTCGCGCTCGCGCGCGATCACCGGCAGCAGGCGCTGGATCGAGTACTCCACCAGGGCGTCCCGGGGGGTGTGGAACTCCCGGGAAATCTCCTCCAGGCAGTTCAACGTGCGGCGGCTGATCACGAATGTTTTTTGGATCCGGTCGAGGGCGCGGAAATCGTCGTCGATGATCTCGTGGGCGAGCGTGTGCAGGCTCTCGACATCCTCGATCAGGTGGTCGAAAAGCGATTTCTGCTTGATGCCCAGGTGCAGGGCCGCGATGCTGAGCGCTTCGATCGCCTTGAGGGAAAGCTTGAACGTGGCCCTGACGGACTGGCGGCCTCGCAGCTCCTGGGGGTCCGGCTGGGGCAGCTTCATTTGCGCCATGAAAGATGCATCCTTCGGTTTCACCATGTTGACCGCCTGGCCATCGGCCCATTACAAATAATCAAGAATAAAAAAAGTAATGTTACTATATTGACATGCGTTCCTGAATGAATATTATGATCTCAAAAATCGCAGGTCAATAATAACCGAAAAAACCGAAGAGACAACCGCAAAATGAGGAGGGACGAGCCATGATGGACCTGATTCGCTGGAACCCCTGGAAGGAGTTGGAGCATTTCAGCCGCCGGCTGGACCGGATGTTTTATCCGGACGAGGAGGGGCGCCGGTTCTGGACCCCGGCCGTGGACATGTTCGAGAAGGACGGCAAGCTGGTGATCAAGGCCGAGCTTCCCGGGCTGGACAAGAAGGACGTCGCCCTCGATTTCAAGGACGGGATCCTCACCCTGAAAGGCGAGCGCCGCTTTGAAAACGAGGTCAAGGAGGAGAACTACTACCGTCGGGAGATGTCCTGCGGCAGTTTCATGCGATCCTTCAGCCTGCCGGCCGACACCGATCCGGACAAGATCAGCGCCGAGTTCGTGAACGGCGTGCTGACGATCGAGGTCCCCAAGCCCGCCGCGTCGCAGCCGAAGCAGATCACCGTGCACTGATTCCCCGCACCCCGCCGGGGGCCGGCCGGGCCCCCGGCTTCTTTATCGAAACCTCGCCAGGGCCGCCTGATGCTCGGCCGCGCTGATCCGGCCGGTTTGGCGCAGCATGGCGAGGATCCAGCCGGCGCGCCACTTGAGCCAGCGGCTGTTGCGGGTGGGGTCCTCGACGAGCGGCCGGGGAACGACGGCCGTCAGCCTCACGATCTCCTCGAGGTTCAGCCGGGCCGCCCCCTTGCCGAAGTAGTGGCGGGCGGCCGCCTCGACGCCGAAGATTCCGGGGCCGAACTCGATCACGTTGAGATAGATGTGGAAGATGCGGTCCTTGGAGAGCGTCTCCTCCATCCGCCGGCTGATGAAGACCTCCTTGATCTTCCGGAAAAAACTGCGATCCGTCGAGAGGTAGAGGTTCTTCGCCAGCTGCTGGGTGATCGTGCTGGCGCCGCGGACGAGCGCCCGGCGCTCGATGTTCTTGCGGACGGCCGCCTGCAGCTCTTCGTAGTCGATGCCGTCGTGCTCGTAGAAGCGGGCGTCCTCGGCGATCCGCACGGCGTCCTTGAGCAGGGCGGGCAGGCTCTCGAAGCTCACCCACACGAGCTTGACCTTGAGCTCCCGGCCCTCGGCCTGGGCTTCCCGCCGGCGCTGCTCGATCAAGGCGGTGGTCCGGGGGTTTTCGCTCTTGAGGATCGCGACGTTCGGCAGGGTGGCGGCGAGGTATAAGCTCATCGCGCCCGCGGCGGCCACCCCGAGCAGCAACACCCCCAGCACGAGCTTCTTCATGGTCGGACCCCGAGGCGGACATGGCAGGCCGTCGGCCGATGGCGATGGCCTGCACCTTAAGAGAGAGGCGGGGACGGAGTCAACTTCGGAATTTGAAAACGGGCGGTTTTGGGCTATAGTCGACCCGCGCCCGCCTGCGCCGCGCGGGCCGCGGGATCGCCGACGCCGCCACCGAAGGTCGCCATGAGATCGTTTCTGCGCCTCGTTTTCCGCCCGGTTGCGCTTTTCTGGAAAGCGCTGTCCGCCGTCCGGCGGTTTGCCGGAAACCTCGTTTTCCTGCTGGTGATCGCCGCCATCGGCGTGCTGGCGTTCACCGACCGGGGCGGAAAGGTCCCGCACGGGGCCGTCCTGGTGTTCGAGCCGCAGGGCCGCATCGTCGAGCAGGCCTCCGAGGCCCTGATTGCGGACACGATCGCCGGCCAGAGCGCCCTGTCGGAAATCCCGGTGCGCGACGTGGTCGAGGGGATCGACCAGGCCGCGAAGGATGCGCGCATCAAGGGGATCCTGCTCAGCCTCGGCCGGCTCGAATCGGCCGGCCTGAGCAAGCTCCAGGAGATCGGCGCGGCGCTCGCGCGCTTCCGGGCGTCGGGGAAATTCGTCGTCGCCCGGGCGACGCTCTACTCCCAGCGCGACTACTACCTGGCGGCGCACGCGGACCGGGTCTACCTCCACCCGATGGGACTCATCCTGCTGACCGGGTTCGGGGCCTATCAAAACTACTACCGCACGGCCCTGGAAAGCCTGAAGGTGCGCGTCCACATCTTCAAGGTCGGAAGCTACAAATCCGCGCTCGAGCCCTACACCCGCGACGACATGTCCGCGTTCGACCGGGAGGCGAACACCGCCCTGCTCGCCGCGCTCTGGGGGCGCTACACGGCGGATGTGGCCGCCTGCCGGGGGATCGGCGCGGCGGCGGTCGACGACTACGTGGGCCGGCTTCCGGCCCACCTCGCCGCGGCCGGGGGCGACGCGGCCCGGGTGGCCGTGGAGCTGCGCCTGGTGGACGGGCTCAAGACCGCCGATGAGGTCGACGCGGAGCTCGCCGCGCTGGTCGGGACCGACCCCCAGACCCACAAACCCCGCCAGGTCGGCCTCCTCGACTACCTCGCGGCGGTGCGCCGCGAAAAAAAGCCCTCCGGCGCCGACAAGGTGGCCGTCGTGGTGGCGCAGGGCATGATCCGCGACGGCCTCCAGCCGCCCGGCTCGATCGGCGGCGAATCCCTCTCTTCCCTGATCCGCCGGGCCCGGGAAGACCGGGCGGCCAAGGCCCTCGTCGTGCGCATCGACAGCCCCGGCGGCAGCGCCTTCGCCTCCGAGCTCATCCGGCGCGAAATCGAGCTGACGCGCCTCTCCGGCAAACCCGTCGTCGTCTCCATGAGCTCGGTGGCGGCCTCGGGGGGCTACTGGATCGCCTCGGCCGCCGACGAGATCTGGGCCTACCCGACGACGGTGACCGGCTCGATCGGAATCTTCGGCGCCTTCCCCACCTTCGAGGAGAGCCTGAAGGCGCTCGGGATCCGGAACGACGGGGTCGGGACCACCCCGCTGGCGGACGCCTTCAACCCCTTCCGGCCGATGAACGCGCAGGCGGCCGAGGCGCTGCAGCAGCTCGTCGAGCAGGGCTACCGCACTTTTCTCCAGAAGGTGGTCGACGGCCGGCGGCTTTCGTTCCCCGAGGTCGAGCGCATCGCGCAGGGCCGGATCTGGGCCGGCGAAACGGCCGCCGGCCTCGGGCTGGTCGACCGGCTCGGCTTTTTCCAGGACGCCGTGCAGGCGGCCGCCGCCCGCGCAGGCCTTGCCGATTACCGGGTCGAGACCGTGGAGCCCGAGCTGAGCGCCCGGGACAAGCTCGCGCGGACAATCGGGAAGTTCTTCCTGGCGGCCGCCCCCGGTGTCCGCGAATTCGGAGAGCTCGCCCGGGCTCTCGGCGGCGGGCCCTGGCCGGCCCTGCCGCCGCTGGACGGCCCCCGCGGGCTCCAGGCCCTCTGCCTCGACTGCCCCCAGCCCTGATCCCGGCCGACACGCCGAGGGCTTTCACGCGCTTTCGAGGGCCTTTACGCGCTTTCAAGATGAATTATATTTAGCGCGTTGAATTCTAGGAGGGCGGGATGAAGGACAAGAAGGCCATAAAAAGAGATATTCTAAATAAATTCAGATCTATAAATGCGGAAAGCGGGGAGGCCCTGCCGCCGGGCTGGCTGGAAGAGGTCTACGTCAAAGCCCTCACGAGCGAGGAGAAGAAGCTTTTCCGAAAGGCGGTTCAGGACCTGGTTTCACTGGGAATCGTCTGCAGCGTCGAGGGCCCCGCGCTCAACCTGAGCCTGAGCGAAAAAGGCGAAAAGCTGATCTATTCGAGCGAGCTCGAAAAAGCCGACCGCGATTCGTCGCGGCAGTCCCCCGTGTTTCAATTCACCGGAACGGAAGCGTGAGGCCCCTCTGAGAGCGGACCGCAGGCCGGGTTGCGGCTGAAAAAAAATAGAAAAGGCGGCCCGCAGCCAAGCGTGCGGGCCGCCTTTTTCGGCAGGGCCGTTTCCGCCGGTCAGCCGAGCAGGTCGTTCATCAAGCCTTCGGTCAACATTTTTTCAGCGATTTCGTCCGGCTTGATCTCGTAGCGGCCGTCGGCGATCAATTTCCGGATCTCCGCGACCTTCTCTTCGCGCACATCGGCAAGCGCCCGGGCCGCCTGCTGGGCGTCGCGGACTTGGCGGGCGCTCTCCGAGATGTTCACGGTGTCCGCCTGGACGCCGGGCTGCTCCCGCAGGGGCCCTTCCACCGCCCCCGCTTTGGGCTTCCCCGCGACGGGGTTGAGGTAATTCTCAAGAGCGATGGGCTGATTCTTGATCGAGATGTCCATGGTGTGCTCCTTGCCGGCCGCCTTCACCGCGCCGGCCCAGTTGTCAGCATAACAAAGCGCTGGTCCACGGTCAAACGCCTCACGCCTCGTTGAAGCCTTTATCGTCCCCTTTTCCGGAAAACTTTAGTTTTTTTTCACACTCTTTTCGCAAAATCCGAAATGGATCCATGGATCTGAATTTATTATTATTAATCGGATGAAGGATCTTTTCGGTGTTTAATTTCCCCGCCATGCTGAGCGCGATTTGCGCCGTGCGAAAAAAAGTGGGGTTCTTTTCCGAGACCGCCGCGGCGCCCCGGCGCGGCGCGCTTCCGGCCGCCGCCCGCGCGCTGGTTGCGCCGGGCGGTGCGATCTGCTAACAATCCGGCCCAAAAAAGCCAACGTTCGGCGCCGCGGCAGGCGGCGCGGGCAGAACCGTCCCAACCAAAGGCGGGTGTCGCATGCGGGTCATCGTCATCGGAGGCGGCTGGTCGGGTTGCGCCGCCGCGCTGGCCGCGCGGGCGGGCGGCGCGGAGGTCGTGCTCCTCGAACGCAGCGACATGCTGCTCGGCACCGGTCTCGTCGGCGGCATCATGCGCAACAACGGCCGCTTCACGGCGGCCGAGGAGATGATCGCCATGGGCGGCGGCGATCTCTTCCGGCTGGCGGACCAGAATTCGCTGCACCGGGAAGTCGATTTCCCGGGCCATCGCCACGCCCATCTCTACAGCGTCGGCCGGATGGAGCCCATCGTGCGCCGCCACCTGACCGCGAAGGGCATCACGGTCCGCTGCCAGGTCCGGGTGACCGACGTCGAAATGGACGGCGACACCCTGAAGGCGGTCCTCGCCCGGAAGGGGGATGCGCCCGAGCGGTTCGCGGGCGAATGCTTCATCGACGCCACCGGCACGGCCGGCGGGCCGGCGAACTGCAACAAGTACGGCAACGGCTGCGCCATGTGCGTCCTGCGGTGCCACTCCTTCGGCGGCCGGGTGAGCGTCACGGCCAAGGCCGGGGTGCCGGAGATGGTCGGCCGCCGAGGCGACCAGGTCGGGGCGATGAGCGGCTCCTGCAAGCTGTTGAAGGAGTCGCTCGATCCGCAGATCGCCGCCGCGCTCGACCGCGACGGCGTGGCGGTCGTGCCCCTGCCGCCTTCCAAGGTGCTCAAGGGCAAGCTCGATCTCAAGTGCTGCCAACAGTACGCCATCCCCGCCTTCGAGGAGAACATCGTGCTCCTCGACACCGGACATGCCAAGCTCATGACCCCCTTCTTCCCGCTGGAGGCCCTGCGCGCCGTCCCCGGCTTCGAGAACGCGCGCTACGAGGACCCCTACGCCGGCGGAATCGGAAACTCCATCCGCTACGTGGGCATGGCCCCGCGCGACGATGCGCTGCGCGTGGAGGGGGTGGCGAACCTGCTCTGCGCCGGGGAGAAGGCCGGGCTCCTGGTCGGCCACACCGAGGCGATCTGCACCGGGACGCTCGCCGGCTACAACGCCGTCAGGACCGCCCGCCGCGAAGCGCCGCTCGTCCTGCCGCCGACGCTCGCCGTGGGCGACGCCATCGCCTTCGTGCGCCGCCAGATGCGGGAGGAGGGACAGCTCGGCCTGAAGGTCACCTTCTCCGGCGCGGTCTATTTCGAGCGGATGAAGGCGCGCGGTCTCTACACGACCGACCGGGCCGCGGTCGCCGCGCGGGTCGGCGCCGCCGGCCTCGAGGGGGTCTTCGCCGCCCGTTGATTCATCGCCTGACGAACCGGGCGCTCAGTTTTCAATGCGGTAGCTCTTCAGATCGACCTCGAGCACCTTGAGCCGCTCGAACTTCTCCGGCCGGGGAAAGGGGGCGGTCGCATCCAACCCCATCTTGCAGACGATCCCGGCGTCCGTGACCGGATTGAGCTCGTGGCCCCGCGCCTCCGGCACCAGGAGGATGTCGCGGTCGGCGCGGAACCGCGTCGCCATGGCCCATTCGACATCCTGGGGGTTGCGGATGTCGACGTCGACATCCACCG
>CAZNKG010000044.1:0-15741 GCA_964573635.1 uncultured Desulfatibacillum sp.
ATCCGGTCTGCGAACTCCTCGTCGTTGATGTGGCGGTCCACTTTGACGACGGGGATTTCTTTTTTCAAGCACTCACTGAGCGTGTCGTAAAGAATGCGGTCTCCCTCGGGATCGTAAGTGCTTCCGCCTTCTTTCCCCCCGATGCTCATGCCCTTCAGCGGCAAAACCACGCGCACCGGTCCCTTGGCCCGGTTCAGCTTCTCGGCCATGGACACACCGATCGCGCGCATTTCTGCGTGGCTCGGCCGGATCAGGGTGAACGCCGGGTTGTGATAATACATTTTCCGGCCGCGCCATTTTTCAGGAATGGTCTCCTTGCCGCCCTGGGCAAAAAAATCCATGCAGCCCGTGGACACCACCTGCGGGATGCCCATTCTGCCCGCGGCTTCCAGGCGGCCGGGGCCGGCGTCGTGAAACCCGCCTGTCTGGTGGTCGGTCAATTCGTTGGGGCACAGGTCGACCACGCCATGGAAAAACCCGCGGCTGATCATGTCCTCCATCACCTGGCCGCCGACGCCGCTGGTATGGAAAATGATCGGCTCGAATCCGGCGGCTTTGAGGCGGTTGAACAAATGGCGCATGGCCCAGTCGGTGGTCCCCAGGGTGGTGATCGGCACGAGGTTGGTGCTTTTGATCTCCATGGGGCGGTAGTTCTTGACCATGCCGCAGATGGCGTGCCCTGCGTTGTCGAATACGGTGCGGCTGATCTCGTTGATTCCGGCGATGTCCACCAGCGAGTGCATCACCATGATGTCGCGAATGCCGATGAACGGGCCGAAGGGACGGACGCCGCTCGCCAGCGGGGTGATGATGACTTTGGGGAAGCCCGGCGGCAGAACCTGCATGGCCGCCGCCGCCATGACGCCCCCTTCGGCGCCGCCCATGCTGATCGCCCCGTGGATCCGGCCGGCCTCGTAAAGCCGGCGGGTCCAAACCTTGGCGCCCTCGAGCATCACTTCCACCGCCGCACCCCGGGAAGGTTTCCGTCGGACTTCCGAGAGAGGCATGCCGGCGGCCAGGGCGGTCTCGCTCGCCGGAACGGTGGGGGAGACCCCCTGCGGTTCGCCGAGGATCCCGGTGTCCAGAATGATGCTCTGCAGGTTGTTTTTTTCAATCAGGTTCTTGAGGTGGATGACTTCCGCGCTCTTCGTGTCGAGCGTCGCGATAATCAGAACGGCGCGCTCGCTTCGCAGGGCTTCCATGGCATCGGCTCCTTGACGGTGATCAGTCGGCTGCATCGGGCACCCAGTGTAACAAAGAAGCGGGCTGCAAGGCAAGGTTTTGATAAATTATGCGTTATTTAAATGCTTATATGATATAATCTGAGTGATACTACGCGTTTTCACTTGCACCCGCATGCCGATTAGGATAGCCTTTCTATTCTTGAGCGACGATAAGAAAACCTTTTTGCGCCAACATCGATCAGGCCTCATCAAAGGAGCGGCATGAAGAATCCGAGCGGGTCAAAATCCGTTGAAAAGGCCCGGCAGCGCGCCCGGGAGCTGTTTCTGGGCAAGCGGGCCAACTGTGCCGAAGCCGTTTTCATCGCCGTAATGGAGCAGCTCGACGCCGGGCTGCCCCTTCGCGCTGCGGCGGTTCTCACACCTCTCGGCGGCGGCGTGGGAATCCGGGGGGAGAACTGCGGCGCCATGCTGGCCGGGGTGATGGCGCTCGGGCTGGTCCACGGGCGCGGGGACCCGGAGAGCGGCACGCTCGCGGTTCACCGCGGAAGCCTATGGAAAACCTACAAGCTTTTCAACCAGCTGCCGGAGATGTTCGTGAGGAAATTCGGCAGCCTGCAGTGCTGGGATTTGACGCGCAACTTGATTTACGGCACCCGGCGCTGCCGCGAGAACTGCGAAGACATCGTGGCCGATACGGCCGGCATGGCCATCGATCTCCTGATTCAGGCCGAAAACGGCTCGGCTTTTGAATTCCACAAATGCCTTCTCGATCAGGCTCGGGAGGCCACCGGCTTGAGCTTCGATGAGCTGATCGAATACAAGGCCCACGGCAGGCCTTTCCCGGTCGAAGCGGCAAAGAGCGGCGAAGCGGATTCCGGACCCCAGGAAGAATGAACCCGAAACTATGCTTGGCGCTTGCCGCCGGATGGGTCATGGGCTTCGTCTTCATGAACATCCCTTCAGCCCTCGACTGCATGATGGACCTGTACCGCGCTTCCTACACGCGCCTGTCGGTCCTCATGAGCGCCCTCTTCTGGACCCATGCCCTCTCCCAGATTCCGGCCGGCGTGCTGGTGGATCGCACCGGGCTCAAAGCGAACCTGCAGTTTTGCCTGCTGGCGATGAGCCTGGGAAATCTGCTGCCGGTCCTGCACCCCTCGCTGGAGTTGGCCGTCACCGGCCGAATCATCGCCGGGGTGGGAACGGGTCTGAGCTTCCCGACGCTTCTCAAAATGATCGCCCTTTATTCCCTTCCCCGCAAGATCGGCGCTTACCAGGCCTTCTTCGGCGGCGCATTCTCGATGGGCTGCATTGCAGCCTATCTCTTGATCCCGCGCCTGATTCCATTCGGCTGGCAATGGGCGTACCTGTTTCCGGGGCTTCTTTGCCTGCCGTTGCTGGCGGCGGCCTTCTTTCTAGAGGTCGAACGCCGCCCGGCGGTCCGCATCTCGGCCGGCGCGCTGGCCAGCGTTTTCCGGCTGCGGCAGGCTTGGGTGATCGGCATCTATCACTGCCTATCCTGGGGATCGGTGCTGGCCCTGGGGAGCTGGGTGCCGTCCCTGCTGGTCGAAGTCTTCGGCGGCGCGAAGGCGGCGGATTTCGCCTGGGGCGGCGCTTTGATCATGCTCGTCAGCGGCATCGGGCGTCTTTCCGGCGGCGTGATCCTCTTCCGCGTTCCGGCGGCGCTCATCGCCAACGGCTCGATCGCCGTGCTTTCCTCCTTCTTCGTGCTGCTTTTTTTCATCCGGCAGCCGCTGCCGGTCCTGATGCTGGCCCTGGGCGCCGGGTGGTTCGCGTCGATCAACTTCGGCGCCCTCTTTCACCTGATCTCCCGGTCGAGTCCCCCGGGATCCATGGGCACTCTGCTCGGGCTGGTCAACATGCTGGCCAATCTCGGGGCGGTCGCGTTCACTTTCATGTTCGGCTGGATGAAGGACCACCATGGATCTTTCACGAGCGGCTTCGCGGTTCTCGCCGTCGTCGGGCTCCTGGCGGTGCTTGCGGGGCGCAACAGCCTGAAGAAAGCCGACGACGCCTCCGAGTAGGCCCGGCCCCTTCCGGAAAGAAAGCACACGATCTCTTCGGCTTCCGCGTAGGCTTGTTTCTTCTGCCCGGTATCACGGCCAAAACCATCTCGGCAGCGAGCACGTCCTGCTCGCCGGATGCAGGGTCGGGGGCTCGTGGAGCTGAGGCCCGATGCCGCGGCCGAGCTGGTGGTTGAAGCATTCGGCCTATCCGGGGCCGGCGATTTCGGCTTCGGCCGCCCCCTCTCCGGCGACGATTCGGTCAATACCAGAGCGAGCAGCGGCGCCTCCAGAATTTGGCGTTGATTCGTGCGGCGGCGGCGCTTGTCGATGAAATCAGGCCGTGGCCGGACGGGCCACCACCATGGCGCCTTCCTTTTCGGCGTAGATGACCTGGTCGAACAGGTCCCGTTGAAGGCAGACGATGGGGTCTTCAGCCGGCAGGTAGGGGTACCTGCCGCTGGTGAAAAGCCGGGTCATCGGGCTGAAAACCAGCTCCCGCAAAGCCTCGCGGTGGTCGTAGGCGCCGCCGCCGAGCATGGCGGCGATGTAGCGGGCGCAGAGTTCGTCTTCGGGCGCCTTCTCGTTCATGTTGCGGCCCATGGCGACGATGCTGACCATCCGGGGAGCCAGGCGCTTGACATGGTCAGCCGTGGCGCGGGCGTTGACGTACCCGGCCAGCAGCACCGCGTCGGCCCGCTCCAAGGCAATCAGGGTCCCTTGAACCCCCGATGAGGTTCGCTGGACCGCCGTCCGGCCGGCGAAATAGGAGCGGTCGCGCGACAGCAGCTCTTTCGGCGAGTTGCCGAATTCGTATCCCGCGATGGGGACGGCGTTGACCTCCCCGATCATGATCAGATCGGAGCGGTTCTCCTTGAGGGCGAGTCCTTCCTCGGGTGTGGCGACGAGGATGATTTTTTCGACCCCCAAATCGAAGAGGATGGGGGCGCAGGTGAAGGCGCGAAACACGTCGATGACGACGGCAAGGCCCTCGGCCTGCCGCGCGCCCTCTTCCAGGCTTAGCAGCTTGATTTCCACGGTTGCCTCCTGTTTCTTTTCGCTGCGCGGCCGGCGTCCATCGAATGGTTCGAGGTTGACGCGCCGCGCTCCAAGGTATTTCCGGCCGCCGGATCTATCGCGCCGGGCCCGGATTTTAGCGGTCCCGCAGCTTGTCCATTAGATCCGCATGCGGCCGCTGGTGCTCGCGCTGGTGCCCGGATCGAGCCCGATGAAGGCCTCCCGGCGATTCGTCGCTTTCATCAGGACTCGCCTCCGGCCATTCGGGCCGGTTCGGGTCCCATCTGAAGTTTCAGGATCCCGTGCTCGATCCGGGCGGCAAGGCCCGCCGCGGGCGGCCGGCCGGCCGATGCATCCGCAGCACCCGGCCCCCCCAGGATCCGCTTCAATATGGCCCCCGTCTCGGCCCGGTCGGGCTCAATGACGGCTCGGGCGAAGGCCCGGCCCGAATCGATCCATCGCCGGGCGCAGAATTTGATCACCTGCAGCCTTTGACGCCAATTCAGCATGCGCATGGCCGCTTGGCCGCTCGCGAGCTGGAACTGGACGAGAAAATCGATCAGGGACTCATCGGTCAATTCCAACGCGGAAGCCGTCATGTCGGCCAGGTGGTTTTCCGGGCCGTGGCGCCGGGCGATCTCCGCCAATCCGGCCCGCCGCTGCGCTTCAGCGCCGGGGCGGGCGCAGACGGCCAGTTCCCGGATGGTCCGCTGGACGATCATGCCCAGCATGCGTGCGGCGTAGCCCGCGGCCCTGCCGCGCGCGCCTTCGTCGGCCAGGCCGCTGTCGCCGGAGGCGATCAGGAATTGGCAGAAATCGTCGAGGAAGAAAAAGGATTCGGATACTTCCTCTGCCGTCATCCAGTTCGTCTCCGCCACCGGCTCCACGCGCAAGCGGCCGGCGGGGTCGAATCGCACCTCCGGACTGCGGCGCGGCCAGTCTATTCCGCCGGAAGGGTTGACCAACCGCACCGAGTTTTCCTTCGCCAGGCGGGTGCCCGGGTAAGGCAGGGCCACGGAGACGGACACGTGGCCGGTCGCGCGGTTGAATGGTGGGTTTTTCATCAAAAACCGGGCGGAGCGCAGAATGCTCCGCCAGTCCTGGCCCGGCAGCCCGACGAGCAGGTAGACCGCCGTGTCGATTTCAAGCTCGCGGCAGGTCCGCATTACGGCCGCCGCATGGTCGAGATCGAGGTTTTTGCCGATTCCGGCCAGGAGCTCCGGGTCCCCGCTTTCGAGTCCGATTTGGATCATTTTCAGGCCGGCCGCTTTCATCCGGCCAAGCAGGCCCCGGTCGAGCTGGTCGCAGCGGGCCTCGGCCGTCCAGCGCAGCTCCAGGCCGGAGGACTCGATCAGGCTCAGAAACCGATCGATCCGTTTCCGCCGGTTGAAAAAGGACTCCTGCACCAGGGCGAAGTTGCGGTAGCCCAATGCGAACAGCTCTTCGATTTCGCGGAAGATGCCCTCCGCGCTCCGCTCCCGGATGCGGCCGCCATGGATCGCTCGCTGGGCGCAGAACGCGCAGTCGCAGGGGCAGCCGTAGCCGGAAAGGATGAAAACGAGCTCCTCGGACCCCGCCGCCTCCCGACGGCCCCCGGGAAGGAATAGATCAAGGCTGCGGGAGGGCGGGGGGTAGTCGTCGAGCTCAAACACATGCCTGCGGGGCCGGCTGCGGCGGATCGCGCCGTCGGGATCGTGCCAGCACAGGCCGGCGATCTCCGATGGGGAAATCGCGCCGGCGGCGATCAGCTTCAGGGCCAGCTCGGCGACCGTCTCCACGCCTTCACCCAGGCAGGCCGCCTGAAAGGCCCCGGGCGCCACCAGCGATTCGGGCGCGGCCGAAACGTGCGGCCCGCCGGCCAGAAGAAACACCTCCGGCCAAACCTGCCGGGCAGCCCGGGCCGCCGTGAGCGCGCATTCGAGCCGGGCGGCGGTAGCGGTGGCGCCGACCATTATCGGCGGCTCCGCTCCCCACGACACCGCGCTCAACCGCGCCGCGATTTGGCGCACGGTGAGGCCGGGCTCCATATGGACCACGACGGCGTCGACGGCCGGGATAGGCGCGGCGCTGGAATAACCCAGACGTGACGCCATCCAGCCCATGAATCGGCGGTCCCTCAGGGCGGCGGCGAGGCTGCCGAGGCTGAGGTAGCCTTTGAGGAGTTCGCCCCTGCCCGGATTGTGCGATTCGACCGGGTTGATAAAGACGATCAGCGGCATATCAGCGCCCATCACCCGAGCGGCACCCGCCGCGGCTCAACGTGCCACGATCAGCTGCGTGCCGGCAGCCGTTAGTTTGTCCATCAGCGACTTCGGGGCGCTGCTGTCCGTATAGATCTTGGCGGCGGCTTTGAGCGGCGCCACCCGAAACGTGGCGATCTTGTAAAACTTGCTGCTGTCGACCAGGATGTTGACCTCCACCCCGGCGGTATTGACGATTTCGCTGAGAATTTCGAAGATGAACGGCGTCTGCGTCATGAATCCGTCGACGGTGACCGCCCCGCAGGAGGCGAATACCTGATGGAAGTTGAACCCCCGGAAGGATTCGATCACCCAACGCCCCGAGAGCGCCTGGAAGTCGGGTTCGACGGCGCCGCCGGTCAAAATGACCTTGATGCCATGCGTGCCGGCCAATGTGGTGTGGATGACCAGCGAATTCGAGACGACGATAAGATTTCGAAATGAGCGCTCCTTCAGCGACTCGGCCAGATAGGACACCGTGGATGAATGGTCCAAGAAAATAGAGGTGTCGTCCTGGATCGATCCCGCCGCCGCCGAGGCGATCTTGCGCTTCTCCGCAACCGCGCTTTTCAGTCGGAGGTGGAAGTGGCTCTCCAGCTTGAGCCTTTCCCGGAGAACGGCGCCGCCGCGGACCTTTTCCACCACACCCTGCTGTTCCAGCAGGTCCAGGTCCCGGTGCAGTGTGGCCTTCGAGACGCCCAAGGCCTCGGCTTCCTCGTGGATCTTGATCTGGCCGCTCGCCCGGATCCTGGCGATTATTTTCTCCAGTCTTTCAAAAGGATACATAGGGGCCATCCACGCTTAGGGTTTTACGCCGCGAAGCGCCCTCCAGCCGGGCGCGGGCCTGCTTTCCGCGAAAATTTATTTGTTTTGT
Source organism: uncultured Desulfatibacillum sp. (assembly GCA_964573635.1). Classification (GTDB taxonomy): domain Bacteria; phylum Desulfobacterota; class Desulfobacteria; order Desulfobacterales; family SpSt-501; genus SpSt-501. The sequence goes on from CAZNKG010000044.1 coordinate 7,340, forward strand.
GAGATGAACTAATACGCATTGAAAATTTTTGTTGACATTTTGCGGCGAGTTTTTTAGGGTGTATCAAAAAATTAACAGGAATTCAACCAAATGTCCGACGATTTCTTATTCCATGTCATTGTGAACGAATTCCGGGACGCCGTCGGGGCCGATAACGTCTCCGTGCGCAAGGCCGATCTGTATGCCTACAGCATGGACTACTACCTGGCGCCCCAGATCTGGGCCGATCGCGGGCTCAAACCGCGCCAACCGGACATCGCCGTGCACCCCGGGTCGACCGAGGAGGTCTCCCGCTGCCTCAAGATCGCCTCCCGGCACCGTCTGCCGGTAATCCCCTACGGCGGCGGCACCGGGAGCCAGGGCGGGGTGACCCCGCTTTACGGCGGAGTGGTTCTCGATTTGAAACGCATGGATCGCATCCTGCGGATCGACGAGGAGTCGCTGACGGTCACCGCCCAGCCCGGCATCAACGGCCAGCGCTTGGAATGGGCGCTCAATAAAAAAGGCCTCACCCTGGCGCACTACCCGGCCTCGGTCTACGGCGCGACCCTGGGGGGCTACATCGCGGCGCGCGGGTCGGGCACCCTTTCGACCAAGTACGGCAAGGCCGAAGACTTGGTCCTGAGCCTCGAGGTGGTGACGCCCAAGGGCGACGTCGTCCGCACCCTGCCGGTGCCCAATCACGCCTGCGGCCCGAGCCTGCTGCAGCTTTATGTGGGGTCGGAGGGCACTCTGGGCGTCATCACCGAGATCACCATTCGCATCGAGCCGATGCCCGCGGTGCGGCGGTTCAACGCCTACCTGTTCGAAGACATCCAGGCCGGGCTCGAGGCGGGCCGGCGGATCATGACCGCAAGGCTGCGCCCGTGCACCATCCGGCTCTACGATGACAACTCCAGCGAGCGGATCGTCAAAAGGGTTCTGGGCCTGAACGTCAGCGGATGCTACATGGTCGTCGGCGCCGACGGCCAATCCGGCCAGGTGGATTTGGAAATGGCGGCCATGGCCGAGGTCTGCACCGGTTTGGGCGGACGCGAACTCGGCCCCCAACTGGGAGAGCACTGGTGGCAGCACCGATATGATTTCTACTTTCCGCCCCACAACCTCATGCTCCCCGAAATGACCGGCACCGTCGAGACCACCACCACCTACGACAAGATCTACGGGATCTACATCGCCAAGAAGCGGGCGATCGAAGAAGGCTTCAAGGATTTCGGTGCGCGCTACATCGCGCATTTCTCCCACTGGTTTCCCTGGGGCGTCATGGTCTACGACCGCTTCATCGTCCCCAAGCCCCCGCAGGACCCCAAAGAGGCGTTGCAGCTGCACACGATGATTTGGGCCAAGGCCGCCAGGACGTCGATGGCGCACGGCGGCGTGCTGAACGACCACCACGGCATCGGCTTCAAGCTGGGCTGGCTCATGCCCGAGCAGTACGGACCGGCCTTCGACGTGCTTCAGAACATCAAGGACGCTCTCGATCCCCACGGGATCATGAACCCCGGCAAGTTCGGGTTCATCCGGCGGGTCTGACCGAACGGGCGGAATCCCACAAAGGTGTTGGCGTTATGTTTCTGTCTGACGAGGAGCGAAAAGAAACCATCTGGGCCTGCCGGTTCTGCATGATGTGTCATGTAGCCGACCGCGTCGCGGCCGTGGTGCGCCGGGAACCGTTCACCCCCCGCGGCCGCGCGGCCATCCTCTGGGGCCTGGAGCAGGGATTTCTCGAGTGGAACGACGAGGTGGCCGACATCATGTACACGGCCGTGAACGACGGTCTGCTCGAAAAGTGGTGCGTCGGCAACTACAACTACGAAGAGCTGGTCGTCGACACCCGGGCGCGGCTTTTCCGAAAAGGCGCGGTGCCGGAGGAGGTCCGGCAGGTGGTGGATGGCCTGCACGCCGGCAGGGACCCGGGGCCCAGGCCCGAGGACATCCTGCGCCGGGCCGGCGTGGCGCTGGACGCCGGTGCAGAGCGGGTGCTGTTCTGCGGGTGCACCGCGCGTTCGCAGCAGGCGGGGACCCTGGTGCAGATGGGGCGCCTTTTCAATGCCGCCGGAGTGCCCTTCAACGTTCTGGCGGACGAGCCCTGCTGCGGCTGGCCGCTTTACCAGCTCGGCGACTTCGAGGGTGCCGCGACCTTTTCGAAAAGAATCGCCGGAATGCTCCGGGACGCCGGGGCGCAGGAAGTCGTGGCGGTGGACGCGGACTGCTTTCGCATGTTCACCACGCGCACGAGCCGCTTCGGAGGCGATATCACCGGGCTTTCCTTCAAGCATGCCGTCCAGGTGCTGGCCGACTGGCTCGCGGACGCCCGCCTGACCGTTTCCGAAAAGATCCCCGGTCCCGTCACCTACCATGATCCATGTTCCCTTGCCCGCTACCGCGTTGAACTGGAGGCCCCCCGGGCGGTACTGGCGCATATCGTGGACGGCGAGGTCCGGGAGATGGAAACCAGCGGCGCGAAGGCCAACTGCTGCGGCGCGGGCGGAATGCTGCAGGCCACCAAGCCGGAAGTGGCCCTGCAGGTGGCCGGTTTGCGCCTGAACGAAGCCGCCGAGACCGGTGCGACGCTTATGGCGACCGCCTGCACCCGGTGCGACGCCGCCTTTCTCGCCGCGATGGAAAAAGACCCGTCGCTTCCCCGGCTGCAGATCGGCAATCTGATCGGTCTGGTCGCCCGGGCGGTGCGGGCCGGCTGACCGGCAGCGTCGGCGCCGCCTGCGCGCACGCCCGGGGGCGGCGTGCGCAGCCGGTGAAGGCCCTTGCGGCGGCAACGTGGCGGCATCGCGAAACAATCGACAAAGCGAAGGAGGTAGGTTTATGGCGCTCGACTTTTCAACTTGGAACATGGGGTATCTCTGCTACCCGGATATACAGGAATACCTGAAGCACAAAGACATCGTCATGGTGCCGGTGGCCAGCCTGGAGCAGCACTCCTACCACTGCCCGCTTCTGACCGATTCGATTCACTGCGAGGCCATCACCAAAATCGCGGCCGAAACCGCCCAGGTGCTCTACACGCCGCAGCTCTGGATCGGCTACAGCCCCCACCACATGGGGCCGCCCAACTCCGGGCTCGGCACGGTGACCGTGCGCGCCGAAACCTGGCGCAACCTGATGTACGACGTCTGCCGCAGCCTGATCCACCACGGCTTCAACAAGATCATCCTGGTCGTCGGGCACGCATCCAACATGAAGATCATCGATCCGCTGATGCGCAGCCTGAAATACGAGACCGGCGCGTTGATCGGCATCTGCCGGCCTTGGGCGGAGAACTACCTCGGGATCGTCGCCGACCTCCTGGAGGGGCCGCCCGAGGAGACCCCCGGCTGGCATGCCGGCGAGCTCGAAACCAGCCAGGTCATGTCGGTGGACGAAAAGCTGGTCCGCATGGACCGGGCCATCAAAAGCGAGCGGACGAAGACCCCGCCCTTCCTGCCCGATGCTTTTCTTAAGAAGGACGGCACCCCCAGCGTCGAGTTCGAGGGCTATAATTATTTCGTCTTTCCGATGGAGCACCGCGAATTTTCGGACACCGGCCTCATCGGCAACCCTCTGCGCGCCAGTGCCGCCAAAGGGGCCGAAGCCAACCGCCGCTTCGGGGAGCACCTGGGCCGGGCGCTGATCGAGCTGGCGAAGGTCAAGGTGGAAGTCCGGAACCGGGAGTTCATTCATCGCGTGTGAGGCCGCCTGGGAAACCGCGCCGCTTGCGCGGCCCCCTGCAGAACACTTAACCGCTGATGATCTTAGGAGGTAGCTGACCATGAAACAGACGATCAGAATGTTGGCGCTGGTGGTGGCGACGATCGCGCTGGCTTCCGGCCTGGCCGGTCACCGCGCTCTCGCCGCCGAGTACAAGCTTCGCTGCGCGAGCATCTATCCCGCGGCCGACGTGCCCATGTCGATGGGAAAAGCCATGCAGATCTGGCAGGAGGAGCTCAATCGGCTCACCCAGGGCAAATTCGCCTTCGAGGACTTCTACGGCGCCACCCTCGGCAAAGGGCCGGAGCACATCGACCTGGTCGGCAACGGATCCGTCGACGTCGCCCAGACCTTCCCCTGGTACACCCCGGGGCGCTTTCCCGTGCACGGCGTCACCTATGTGCTGCCCTTCGGCCCCGCCGATCCCATGCTGATCGTCAAGGCCAACCGGCAGCTCCGGGAAAAATTCCCCCAGCTATTGGAAGACGAAAAGAAGAACAAGGTCATCCTGGTCAGCGACCCCCCCGGCGGGCCCTACGATTTCATGAGCCGCAAGCCGCTCAAGACCCTTGAGGATTTCAAGGCCGAAAAAGTCTCTCTGGTCGGCCGCTATTTCGGCCGCTGGCTGCCCCCGGGCGCAACCGCCGTCGTCCGCCCGATGCACGACCGCTATGAGCTCCTTCAGAACGGGGTGGTCAACATCGACCTTCACCCCTTCACCCACTTCTACTTCACCAAGGTCTACGAACTGGTCAAGAATTACACCTCGGTCGGATTGATGGCCGGCTTCCACTCGCAGATCTTCGTCAATCTGGACACCTTCAACAAGATGCCCAAGGAGATCCAGAAGGCCATGCTGGAGGCGGGTCGGATCGCCGAGGACAAGATGGCGCTGGAGGTTCTGCCGGCTTGGTTCAAGAGCTGCAAGGCGGAGTTCGAGAAGGCCGGGGTGGTGTTCTCCACTTTCCCGGAACCGGAAATCAAGAAATGGGCCGACAGCCTCGAGGACATCCCGGCCGAATGGGCGGCGGAAGTCGAGGGCAAGGGCTACCCGGGCTTCGCGATCGTCGAATTCTGGCAGAAGGCGACCGCCGACCTCGGCTTCAAATGGGCCCGCAAATGGGGTGTGAAGAAATAAGGCGCGAAGCCGCGTCGACCTGAAACGCTTCGGCGGGGCGCAGCCCCGCCGAAGCCCATCTCAAGAGAGCAGAGCCTTGTACGGAACGGTAAGAAGCATCACCGGCGTCGTTCAGACGGCCCTCACGGTCTGGTCCTGGGTCGTGACCCTCGCCTTGACCGTGCTGATCGTGGTAGACGTTCTCCTGCGCTACTTCTTCAGCCTGCCGCTCGCCGCCACCTGGGAAATCGGCGAGCTTTGCATGCCCCACATCGTCTTTCTTCCCTTTGCTTTCGCCCTGGCCAAGGGCAGTCATGTCCGGGTCGCGATGCTGACTCTGCGGCTTGGGGAGCGGGGGCGGCGTTATGCCCAGATCTTCACCAATCTCCTATCGATTGCCATGTGCGGCGTGCTGACCTACTTCGCCTGGCGCTATTTCTGGTACTCCTACGCCATCAACGAGGAGATGCTCGCCGCGGTGCAGCTCCTGTGGTGGTGGGGCAAGATCGCCATGCCGCTCGGCATGGCGTTTTTCACCCTGAGATTCGTTTTCGACACCATTGACTTGATCATGGGCCACCCGGCCAAATAAACGAGCTTTTTCATGGATGCTTATCTCATCGGGCTCTTGGGTGTTCTGCTGCTGCTGGTGTTGCTGGTCCTCGGCATGCACGTCGGGCTCGCGCTGACCATTTCCGGCTTCGTCGGACTGGCTTACATCCTGGGGGTCCAGCGGGCGCTCGAGATGGCCGTGAGCTCGATGTACGGCAAGATTTCGGGCACGGCCCTGGTGACCCTGCCGCTGTTCATCCTCGTCGGCTATCTCGCCTCCGGGGGAGGCATCAGCCGGGACATCTACCGCAGCCTGGAGATGTTCATCGGCCGCTTCAAGAGCGGGCTCGGCATGGCGACCGTGCTGGCCTGCACCGCCTTCGGCACCGTATGCGGATCCTCGCTGGTCACCGCGGCCGTCTTCGCCAAGATCAGCGCTCCGGAAATGCGCCGGCGCGGCTACTCCAAGGGTCTGGCCTACGGCATCTGCGCCTCGGCCGGTTCGATCGGCATGCTCATCCCCCCCTCCATTCTCGCCATCGTCTACGGCATGCTCTCCGGGGTTTCCGTCGGCAAGCTTCTGATCGCCGGCATCGTGCCGGGGGTCATGTGGGCCGTATTGTTTTGTCTCACCATCGTGGCCTATGCGCGCATCAGCCCGAAAGCGATCCAGACGCAGGCAGATCTTCAAGGGTTCGCGCTGGGCGAAAAGCTCGCAAGCCTCAAGGCCTGGTGGCCGATCGGCTTGTCCGGCGCCATCATCTTCGGCGGGATCTATGGGGGGGTTTTCACGCCGACGGAGGCCTCCGCCGTGGCGGCTTTCGTGCTGTTTCTCTTCTACGTCTACCGCGGGCTGGTCAAGAAGCAGGATCGGAGGCTTTCGGAGCGGTTCGGTGAGCTCTATGGCATTCTGAACGACACGGCGACGACCTCCGCCATGATTTTCCTGGTGCTGGGGGCGGCGACCGTGTTTTCGAACTTCACCGTTTTAACCGGACTGACGACTCGGCTGACCCAGTTCGTGAACGGCCTGGGGCTCTCCCAGACCAGTTTGGTCGTCATGTTCGTTCTGGTCTATCTGGTTCTCGGCTGCTTCATCGACAGCATTTCGATGCTCAGCATCACCATCAGCCTGTTCAACCCGATCGCCGACGCGGCCGGGGTCGACCCGATCTGGTATGCGGTCATGGTGATCCTGGCCGTGGAAATCGGGTTCATCACGCCGCCTTTCGGGATCAACCTCTACGCCGTTCTCGGCGTCGCCGAAAAGGACGTCGACATCAAGGATATGATCGTCGGCTCGTTTCCTTTTTTCGTTGCGGAAATGGTCAGCCTGATCATCATTCTCGCGTTTCCGATTCTGGCGACCTATCTGCCCGCCTTCGTGGGGTAGCCCGCCCCCCCCTGTGGTCAGGCCGGCGGCTCCAGGGCGAATGCATGCAGGCGGTGGTTGATCTCGGCCAGCCGCCGCTGCGATTCCTTGTATATCTCGAAAAGCCGCAGGTAGCCGGCATGCCGGCGGGGGTCGGGCTGGTGGACGGATTCGATCCGGGCGCACCGCCGCAGCGCATCCGTCTCGTCGGAGAAAATGCCGATCCCGACGCCGCCGATCAGGGCCGCGCCGAACGAGGCGTCGTCCACCAAAGGTTTGACGATCGCATCGCCCATGACGTCGCAGACGATCTGCCGCCAGAGCGCGCTCTTCGCGCCGCCGCCGATGATCCGCACCTCCGCCATCTCCAGCCCGTCGGCCTTGAGCGCCTCGCAGCAGTCGCGGATCGAAAACGCGATGCCCTCGTAAAGAGCGCGCACGAAATGCGGCCGCCCGTGCGCCAGGGTGATGCCCAGGTAGTCCCCGCGCAGCAAAGGGTCCCAGTAGGGGCTGCGCTCGCCGAGCAGGTAGGGGTGAAACAACAGCCCTTCGGCGCCCGGTTTGACCGCGGCCGCCATCCGGTCCATGAGATGGAAGGATTCCGTTGCCGAGGCCTCGGATCCGCCGTCGCTCGGGCTGAAAAACCTATCCCGGAACCATTTGTGCACGGCGGCGCAGTTGCTGGTGGCCGCCACCGTGTACCACATCCCCGGGATAACGTGGGGGTAGTTGAAGAGAACGGGGCTCGGCCGGGGGGTGCGGCTGACGATGCTGGTGGCGGCGGCCGTCGCGAGCTTGATGACTCCCTGGCCGGGTCCCACCGCACCGGCGGCGTAAACTTCGGCGGCCGTGTCGGAGGTGCCGGCCGCAACCGGCGTCCCTTCCAAAAGACCGGTCTCGCCGGCCGCCGCCGCAGTCACGCTGCCGACGATCTCCGTCGGAGCCACGATCCGCGGCAGCGTTTCCATCGGCCAGCCGATGGTCCCGCACAGCTCCGCGGACCATCCGCCCCCGGCCGCGTCGACCATGAGAGTTCCCGCGGCATCGATGCGGTCCGTCTCCCAGGTTCCGGTCAGCCGGTAGCGCAAGTAGTCCTTGGCGATCAAGAGCTTTTCGGTTTTGGCGGCCACCTCGGGCTCATGGCGCCGGAGCCAGAGCAGCTGCGGGAGCGTCCAGGTCGGGTTGGGCTTATGAAAGCCGACCGCCAGGATACGCTTGCCGTATTGCTCCTCGAGCCATCGGGATTCCGCGGCGCTTCGCCGATCCGTCCACAGGATCGCCGGCCGCAGCGGGGCGCCGTCCCGGCCGAGCAGCACCGGCGTGTGAGTCGCGGAGGTGATGCCGACACAGGCGATATCCCGATTGGATATCTTTTCCTTGGCCAACAGCCCGCGCAGGCATTCGCCAAAAGCGCGGTACCATTCTTGCGGGTCCTGCTCAGCCCACCCCGGCTGCGGGTAGTCCGTTGCAAGCTCCCTGCCGGCTGTGCCGGCCACCCGTCCTTCCGGGTCGATGAGGGCCACCTTGAGATTGCTGGAACCGATGTCAACCCCAAGCATCAATTGTCGTGACACCGGTGCCACCGTCCCCTACCCCCTTGTCTTATGACAGCTTTTCCGGTTCATCCGGGTGGCGCGCACTTGGTCTTGAGAAAAT
>CAZNKG010000045.1:0-15375 GCA_964573635.1 uncultured Desulfatibacillum sp.
CCAAACCATGGGGACCACTGTCTCCGGGCCTGTTCAACAAAGAAGTTGTTGAGGCAGCTAAGTGGCGATTGAGCCATCCACGCGATCTCTTTTGAGTAAAAAACGCGGAAATTCCGATCTAACTTGCAGACATTATTATCATAAACACCTGATTCGTAATCAGCAGGTTGCCGGTTCAAGTCCGGTCGTCGGCTCCAACTAAAAACTCAAGCGGTTCAGGGCAGCAAGGCTCCCGAACCGCTTTTGTGTCTTTTTCCGTACCGCTTCAAGCCGCCTCAGATCGGAACATCGGCGGGCATTCGCGTAAAAATCGCGGAAAAAATCACGGGGCGCGGCCGGCGGGCCTCTATAGAGAGAGGGGCGCCAGCGACGATTGGGGGGTCGGTCCCATCGATGGTGACCGCTGAATGGCGGCGAGGATGGGTTACACAGACGCCCTCAGCCGTGGGCCCTCCGGCGGGTGGAATCCTGTGGAGGGACTTTGAGGGGAGTCTCATGCTGATCCGCATAACCCGCCGCGCCGAATGCAGCGCCCAGCCGCAATGCTGGGTTTCTCGGATGCTAAGCCATCCTTGGCAGAGCATCTGAAGGCGTTTTATACGGTCAGAAACAAGAAATCCCGCATCTGATGCGGGTCTTATCGTTGGGCGCGCGGGGGAATCGGACATGAGTTTCGCGCGATTAGGGAAAGCGGCTGCGGTCTACTTCGCCGTCGTGTTCGGGGTCGGGTTCGCCCTCGGTCCAGTTCGCATCCTGTGGCTCGAACCCCGGCTGGGTCTTCGCGCGGCGGAGCTCGTTGAAGCTCCGTTCATGCTTGTGGCGATCATCGTGGCCGGGCGATGGGTGGGCCGCAGGCTATGTTCCGCTCACAGCCCTGCGTTTCGGCTGAGCGTCGGCCTGCTCACTGCCAGCCTGGTGCTTGCGGCCGATGTGGGGGTTGGAGTCGGCCTTCGAGATATGTCGGTGACTGAGGTGTTCTCACAACGGGACCCTGTATCCGGGTCTGTGTACTACGCTCTCGTTGCGTTGACCGCGGTTGCCCCGTGGCTGCTCGGCCGGGCGGCTGCGCATCGCATCCATGGAGGGCGCGCCTAATCAGCGCATCGACACGGACCCCCAACAGCGGCAACTCGCACCACTGGCGTGGGCCGGTCATGCGCGTCGTTGGGCCCACGAAGGAGAGCTGGTCTCGATGAAAAAACAGCGCCTGCCTCGCCAACCGCTGATGGACGAACGGAATCGACCTGTCGGGTTCTCCGTTCTGGTGCTGACGGCCTCACTTGCCGCTCTGAGCGGGTGCGCCTATTTTTCAGCCCCAGAACCAGTGCATGTAGTCGATCCAACATCACCGTGCGCCGGCCTCCGCGCGTCTTACCCCAGCCGGCACGGACTCGTCCTGTTTGAGGATTCATCGACCAAGTCGGTCTCAATCCCTTGGTGCTTTCCGGCAACCGCCGGACGGGGTGTTCCCGGCTACAACGTGAACATCCCCGTGACCCATGCCGGCACGTTCACGCTGGTCCTCTCGGATGTCAGCCCCCCCACGCAGTTTGCTGCGGTCGGCATCGCCGGCACTTGCGCGGGTGACCACACCGGCAAGCGCTATGAGAGGCTCGGATACGGCACCCGCTGGTCAATGCGGGTGGTGCCGGGAGACTATTGCATTACGCTGATCAAGTCAGAGAACGAGAAGGAAGATGTCACCTTCATGCTGACCGCAACACGACCGTGACCTGCCAAAAGACTCGGGTGCCTTGAAAAACCGCATCCGGCGGAAGCCGTGAAACGGCGCCGCTCGCTTCCGCCGCAGGCGGCGCCGGCGGCTTGACACGATCGCCGCCTTATTTTACCTTAAGCCTACCGGGGTGGCGGCAGACGCCTGAGATCATACCCGTCGAACCTGACCTGGGTCATGCCAGCGTAGGGAGAGCACAACCGACCGGCTTCACCGCGCCGCCCCCCGGGCGGCTTTGCTTTTTTATTCACGCCCGGAGGCGAGTCACGATGGAGACCCGCAAGATCGCGCGCGCGGCGGTGCTGGTCGCGCTCGCCGTCGCCCTGTCGCCCTTCTTCATCCCCGTGGGCATTTCCAAGTGCTACCCCGCGCAGCACATGATCAACGTGGTCGCCGCGGCCGTGCTGGGCCCCGGCTACGCGGTGCTGATCGCCTTCGCCGCGGCTTTGATCCGCAACCTGCTGGGGCTCGGGACCCTGCTCGCCTTCCCCGGCGGCATGATCGGGGCCTTCCTCGCCGGCTGCGCCTACAGGGTGTTCCGCCGGCCGGCGGCCGCCGCTCTGGGCGAGGTGATCGGCACCGGCCTGCTCGGCGCGCTGGCGAGCGCCTGGCTGGTCGGGCCGCTGCTCCTCGAAAAGCCGATGGCCGTCGGCACGCTGGTCGCCGCCTTCAGCCTGAGCGCGCTCGGCGGGGCGGCCGCCGGGCTGTTCGCGCTCGCCTTTCTGCGCCGGACGGGTCTATGGCGGCCGCCGTCGAGCTCGAGAGCGTAAGCTACCGCTACCCGGGCGGCGCCCGGGCGCTCGACGGCTTGAGCCTGAGAATCGAGCGCGGCGAATACGCGGTCGTCTTCGGGGCCAACGGCTCGGGCAAGACCACCCTCGCCTACCTGGTGAGCGGCCTGGTCCCCCGCTTTTTCGGCGGTGAGCTCGAAGGCGCGCTGCGGGTCGACGGCGTGGCGGCCTCCGCGCTCTCGGCCGCCGATTTCTCCGCGCGCGTGGGGCTCGTGCTGCAGAACCCCGACGCGCAGCTCTTCTGCGGCACGGTGCGCGCCGAGATGGCCTTCGGGCTTCGCCGCCGCGGCCTCGCGGAGGCCCGCATCGCCGAGCGCATCCAGACGACCGCCGCCGCTCTCGGCGTGGCCGGCCTGCTCGAGCGCCGCCCCGATGCGCTTTCCGGCGGCGAGCGGCGCCTGGCGGCGCTCGCCGCGGTCCTCGCCCTCGACCCGCCGATCCTCGTCCTGGATGAGCCCTTCGCGAACCTGGACTGGGTCTTTGCGCGCCGGCTGGCGGACCTCCTGGAGGCGCTCTCGCGGCAGGGGAAAACGCTCATCGTCGTCGAGCACCGCACCGCGGGGCCATGGTTCCGCGACGCCCATCGCGCGGTGTGGATCGAAAAGGGCCGCTGCCGCCATTCCGGCCCGATCGCGGATGGAAATCGCCTCTCCGCCCCGCTTTTCCCGGCCCCGCGCCACCCCCCCGCCGGGAGGTTGGCGGCCGGCGGGGAGGCGCCGGTCGTGCTGGCGGTCGAGGGTCTTTGCGCGGGGGTTCGCGGCCGGCGGGTGCTCGAGGATGTGAGCTTTGCGCTGCGGCGCGGGGAGGTCGCGGCGCTGGTCGGGAGGAACGGCGCCGGGAAATCGACCCTCCTGCGGCACATCGCGGGTCTGCTCGCCCCTTGCGCGGGGCGGGTCCGTCTCCCGGAAAGCCGCCGCCCGCGCGGCCGGCCCTCGCCCCCGGCCGCCGCGGTCGGCCTCTCCTTCCAGGACCCGAACGACCAGTTCTTCAAACCGACGGTGCGCGAGGAGCTCGCGGCCGGCCTGGGCCGCGGAACGGTCGCATCCGGGGCGATCGACGGCCTCGCGTCGCGGCTGGGGCTCGCCCCCCTGCTCGACCGGCCGCCTTGCGCCTTGAGCGAGGGCGAGAAGAAGCTCGTCGCGGTCGCCTCCGTTCTGGCGATGGAGCCCGCAGCCCTGCTGCTCGACGAACCGACGGCGAGCCTGGACGCCGCCGGGAAGGAGGCGCTCGCAACCCTGGTGGCGGTGGAGGCGCGGCGGGGGACCGCGGTCCTGATCGCCACCCACGACCTGGACTTCGCCCGCGCCTGCGCCGGGCGCTGGCTGCTGCTGGACGGCGGCCGCCTGAAGGCCGACGGCGCCGCCGCGGAGATCCACCGGCTTCTCGAGGCCGACGCCGCCGCGGCCGGCGGGGACCAAGGCCGGGCGGCTGCGGCGCCCCCGCCGGCCGCCCCGCGGCGCCTCCATCCCGCGGCCTGGCTCGCGCTGCTCGCGGTCGGCATCGCGGCCGTGGCCTCCGCCCGCTCGCTTGCCGTGCTCGGCTCCCAAACCCTGGCCGTCGCCGGCGCCTGGCTTTGGGCGGCGCGCGCCGGGCGCCGGGTCCTCCCGCTGCGGCGCCTGGGCGCCATGGCGGCGCTTGTCTCCGCCGTGGGCCTTCTCTTCTTCGGTTTCGAGCCGGCGCTGTGGCTCCTGCTGCGGCTCGGCTGCCTCCTCGGTCTCGCCGCCCTCTGCCTGGGGGGGATGGCCCCGGAGGAGGCGGCCGCCGCGCTCACGACGCTCGGGTTTCCCTCGAGCGCCGCATTCCTCCTCACCGCGGGGATGCGCTTCGTCCCGCTGATCGAGGAGCAGATCCGCACGATCCGCGACGCCCAGCGGGCGCGGGGCATCGACCTCCGGCCGCGCGCCGGAAACCTGCGCCGCTGGGCGGCGCTTCTCCTGCCGCTCTTCTCCCAGTGCTTCATCCTGGCCGACCAGCTGGCGCTCGCCGTCGAAACGCGGGGGGGCGTCGGCCGGGCCGGGCCGCCCGCCGCGGGGCGGCTCGCGATCAGGGACTGGGCGGCCATCGCCGCCGCGGCTTCAGCGGCGGCGCTCCTCTTCGCCTGGGAACGCGGCGGCCTCGGCTGAAAGGCGGCGAAAGGCGGCGGCCGGATCGGGCGCGGCGTTGATCTCGGAGACCACGGCGCAGTAGCGCACCCCGGTCGCGAGCACCGTCTTCAAGTTCCCGGCCCCGATGCCGCCGACGGCCACCACCGGGATGGAGACCGCGGCGACCACCGCTTCCAGCCCCGCCAACCCGATCACCGGGGCGTCGGGCTTGGTCCCCGTGGGGAAAACCGCTCCCGCGCCGATGTAGTCGGCGCCGTCCGCCGCCGCCGCCCGCGCCCGCTCCGGGGTGCGCGCCGAGACCCCGACGATCATCCCCGGGCGCGCACGCCGGACGACCTCCCGGCACGGCAGGTCCTGCTGTCCGACATGGATGCCGTCGGCCCCGGTCTCGAGCGCGATCTCCAGGCGGTCGTTCACGATCAGCAGCGCCCCCGCCGCCTGCCGCACGTCCGCGAGCATCGCGGCCGCAAGCCGCCGGAACTGGGCGTCGGTGGCGCTCTTGTGCCGCAGCTGGATCACGCGCGCGCCGGCGGAAAGAAGGGTCCGGCACAGCTCCACCGAATCGGCGAAGCAGTAGATCCGGCTCGGGCAGCGGCGGAACTCTTCCTGGGGCGACCGATGCATCGCAGGCGGCCTCCGTTGCGGGTGGTCGCAGGGATCCGGACGGCTCGAGCGATCCTATCGCGGGGCGCGGCGGGTTGCAACCAACCCCCTTCGGGCGGCCGGGGGGCTCGGGTGGCGATACGCCCCGGGTGCGCACCCATCCGGCCCGCAATCGGCAAAACATCCATTTTAAAAGGGATCATCCGATGGTGCCGCCGGCCGATAGAAGGAGCAAGGGGCAATCCTGCCGCCGCCCCGGCGATTGGAAATCCGGCCCCAGGAGAGAGGACATCATGACCTTGAACGCCAAACTGCTGATACTGATCACCGGGGCGCTCGCGCTCACGGCCGCTTCCTCCGGCCTGGTTTCCACCTGGCAGACGAGCCGCTCGGGGGACGAAGCGATCGCCCGCATCGAACGGCTGGGGCAGGAGAGCCTCCGGCGCATCCAGGCCGACGGCGAGCGCCAGGCGTCGGCCTTCCGCGATGATTTGACCGCCCTCAAGAAAGAATACCTCAAGTCCCAGGTTCAGACCGCCGTGAGCACCGTGGAGCGGGTGGCCAAGGACACGGGGCTCTCCCCCGAGGAGCGGCAGAAGCGGGCGATCGAGCTCGTGAAGGCGATGCGGTACGGGGCCGGGAACCAGGACTACTTCTGGATCAACGACCTCGGTCCGCGCATGGTGATGCATCCCTACAAGCCCGAGATGGACGGCAAGGACCTGAGCGACAACCGGGATCCCAACGGGAAGAAGCTCTTCGTCGAGTTCGCGCGCGTCGCCCGGGAGTCCGGCGAGGGGTTCGTCGACTACCTCTGGCCGAAATACGGCGCGGACAAGCCCCAGCCGAAGCTCTCCTTCGTGACGCTTTTCAAGGATTGGGGGTGGGTGGTCGGGACCGGGCTCTACATCGACGACATCGAGGCGCTGGTCGCGGCCAAGCGGGCCGAGGTCGAGCAGCGTTTGAAGACCGAAGCCGAGAAGCTCAGCCGGGAGATCGAGGGGGCGCAGCGGGCGACGCGCGCCGCCATCCGCGGCGTGCTCGCCTGGATCGGCGGCGTCTCGGCCGGCGCGCTCGCCCTGGTCCTCGCCGCGAGCTTCTGCTTCACCCGCCGCGGCATCACGCGCCCCATCGGCCGGGTGGTCGAGTTGATCGACTCCGGCGCGGATGAGGTCGCCTCCGCCGCCGGCCAGGTCTCCGCCTCCAGCCAGGTGCTCGCCGCGGGCGCCTCGCAGCAGGCCGCCTCGATCCAGGAGACCTCCGCGTCGCTCGAGGAGATCTCCTCCATGACCAAGCAGAACGCGGCCAACGCCGGCCAGGCGAACGGCCTGGCCTCCGAGGCGAACCAGGTCATCGCGCGCGCGAACGCCTCCATGGGCCGGCTCATCGAGGCCATGCGGGAGATCTCGCGCACGAGCGAGGAGACGCAGAAAATCGTCAAGACCATCGATGAGATCGCCTTCCAGACGAACCTGCTCGCCCTGAACGCGGCGGTCGAGGCGGCGCGGGCGGGAGAGGCCGGCGCCGGCTTCGCCGTGGTGGCCGACGAGGTCCGCAGCCTCGCCATGCGGGCGGCCGAGGCGGCCCGGAACACCTCCGTGCTGATCGAAGGCTCCGTCGGGCGCATCCAGGATGGAACCGAGCTGGTCAACGCCACGAACGCCGCCTTCGGCGAGGTCGCCGCAAGCGCGCGCAAGATCGCCGATCTCGTGGCGGAGATCAACGCCGCCTCCCGCGAGCAGGCCCAGGGGATCGACCAGATCAACAAGGCCGTGACGGAGATGGACAAGGTCGTCCAGCAGGACGCCGCGACGGCCGAAGAGACCGCTTCGGCGGCCGAGGAGCTCAACGCCCAGGCCGAACAGATGAAGGCCGCGATCGGCCGGCTGAATGCGATCATCTCCGGCCGAGGGAAGGCGCCGGCGGAGTCGGGCGCCGGCGAACGCCGCGCCCGGGAGGCCTCCAAGCCCGCCGCCCCGAAGCCGCCGGCCAAGCGGCCGGACCGGAAGGCGCCGGCGAAGGCCGAGGAGATGATCCCGTTCGAGGGGCTCGCGGAGCTGAAGGATTTTTGAATCGGACCGCCGAAACCGCATCCCGGCGCTTGGCCGCATCCCGCGGCCGGCGCCCGGAAATCATTTTCAAGCGATCGGCTTGCTGACCGAAAGCGGCGGTCCGCACCGATGCCGCCATGACGTGAACCTTGATGACTCCGCCGAATGGTGAGATAATTGTTTTATCCGCTCCCCGCATGCGAGAACCGCGCCGCGAGAAGGCCATGAACGCCAGCCAGGCCCGGACCGCCACGAGCTCCATCGCCCATCAGCTCCACCGCAACCACCTGCTGCTGTCGATCGTCCCCTTCATCTCCTTCTTCGTCCTGACGTGCGCGGGGTTCTACCTCGCGCAGCGCCAGATCGCCGGGATGATCTCCGGGTCGCTCGAAACGCTCAAGGGCGAGATCGAGTCCCAGATGGTGCGGGACGGCGAAAGCCTCATCCGCAGCCAGGCGGCCGAGGTCGCGCGCCAGCTCGAGGCCTTCATCGCCGCCCATCCCGGCGCCTCGCTCGAGGCGCTGCAGCGCAGCCCGGCGCTCTATCCGATCGCCGTGCAGCGCGTGGGGCTCACCGGCTACACCTGCCTCTACGAGGCGGAGAGCGCGCTGATGCTGGTCCATCCCAACCGGGAGCTCATCGACCACGACATGCGCTCCCTCGCCGCGAAGCTCCCCTCGTGGTGGGCGGTCTTCGAACCGAGCCTGGCCGGGATCGAGACCTCGGGCTACTACCAGTGGCTGGAGGAGGACGGCCGCATCACCCAGAAGTTCATGGCGATCACGCCGGTCCGCACCCCGGTCGCGGGCCGCACCCTCATGGTCGCCGCCACGACTTACATGGAGGAGTTCCTCGCGCCGGTGCGGTTCACGCGCGGGCGCGCCGCGCAGGTTTCGGCGAGCTACCGGGAGTTCATCACCAGGCAGGTGCTGATGATGGCCGCGGTGATGGCGGCGGTGCTCGCGGCGACGCTCGTCGCGGTCTTCTGGCTCGGGCGGCGGTTTTCCCGGCGCTTCGTGCTCCCCATCCGCGAGCTCGCCGCGGCGGCCGGGGGCTTCGGGGAGGACATGTCGGCGAGCGCCGCGCCGCTGAAGCCGCTCCTCGAGCGCTCCGACGAGATCGGGAACCTCGCCGCCTCCTTCGACCGCATGCGCGCCCGGATCCGCGAGCAGTTCGAATCCCTCCAGAGCTCGCTCGCCGAGCTCCGCGAGACCCAGCGGGCGCTCGCGGAGAGCGAGGCCCACTACCGCAGCCTGTTCAACAACATCCCGGTCGGGATCTACCGCACCGAGCCCGGCGGCCGTATTTTGGACGCGAACCCCGCGCTGGCGGCGATGTTCGGCTTCCCCGACCGGGAGTCGCTGCTCGCCGTCCCCGCAACCGAGCTCTACCTCGACCCGGCGGACCGCGCCGCCTTCCAGGAGATGGCCTGCGGCCGCGGAAAGCGGCCCTACCTCGAGTGCCGCATGCGCCGCCGCGACGGGAGCGTCATCTGGGTCGAAAACCGGGGGGTCGCGGTGACCGACGGCCGCGGCGGCGTCCGCTACTTCGAAGGGACGATCAAGGACGTGACCGCGTCGAAGTCCATCCGCGAGGCGCTCGAGCGGAGCGAGCGGCGCTTCCGCACCGCCTTCGAGAACGCGGCCGTCGGGATGGGCCTGACCGGGATCGACGGCCGGCTGCTGGAGGCGAATGCCGCGCTCGCCGCCATGCTGGGCTACACCCCCGCCGAGCTCGCCGGGACCGACGGGGCCGATTTCACCCACCCCGAGGACCGCGCGATCCGCTCGCAGGTGTTCGACGATCTCCTCGCGGGCCGCATCCGCTGGGGCTCCTACGAGCGGCGGCTGCGGCACCGCGACGGCTCGTTCGTCCCGACGCTCGTTTGGGCGAGCCTCGAGCGCGACGCGGACGGCCGGCCGCTGCACTTCATCCTGATCGTGCAGGACATCTCCGAGCGCAAGCGCGCCGAGGAAAACGAGAAAGCGCGCCAGCGGCTCGAATCCCAGCTCGCTCTGGCCCAGAAGATGGAGGCGATCGGCACGCTCGCCGGCGGCATCGCCCACGACTTCAACAACATCCTGAGCGTCATCATCGGCAACACCAACATCCTGGAGCTCTCCGAGGGGCTCGCCCCCGGCGACCGCGAGTGCCTCCGGCGGACGCTCGCCGCCTGCGAGCGGGCGCGGCAGCTCGTGAAGCAGATCCTCACCTTCAGCCTGCGGGGCGACCAGCAGCGGCTGCTCCTCAACCTGAAGCCCCTCGTCAAGGAGACCTTCCAGTTCCTCCAGTCGGCTCTGCCGAGCAGCATCGAGGTGCGCCAGAACATCCTTCACAGCGGGGGGCCGATCTGGGCCGATCCCACCCAGATCCAGCAGGTGCTGATGAACCTGTGCACCAACGCCGCCCACGCCATGGAGAGCCAGGAGAGCGGGGTGATGGAGATCCGCGTCGAGAAGGTGACCGCCGAAGGGGAGCGGGACCGCTTCTCGCCGGAGGCCGATCCCGGCGAGTACATCAAGCTGACCGTGCGCGACTCCGGCCCGGGGATCGACCCGGCGATCCGGGACCGCATCTTCGATCCCTACTTCACCACCAAGGCGCCCGGCAAGGGAACCGGTCTCGGGCTCTCGGTCGTCCACGGCATCGTCCGCACCGCCGGCGGCTTCATCCGGGTCGATAGCGCCCCCGGGCGCGGGGCCGCCTTCGAGGTCTTTTTCCCCTTGGCGGGCGAAGAGACCGCCGCGGTCGCGGAAGCCCCCCCCGGGGAGGCCGAGCGGCTGCCGCGCGGCACCGAGACGCTCCTGCTCGTCGACGACGAAAAAGGGCTGATCGACGTCACCCGGCAGATGCTCGAAAGCCTCGGCTACCGCGTCGAGGCCCGCACCAGCCCGGTCGAGGCCCTCGAGGCGTTTCGCGCGAACCCGGAGCGCTTCGACGCGGTCGTGACCGACATGACCATGCCGCAGATGAGCGGTTTGAGCCTGGCGCGCAAGCTCCTGGAGATCCGGCCGGAGCTGCCGGTGATGCTCTGCACCGGCTTCAGCGACCGGACAAACGAGCACAAGGCCCGCGCCGCCGGCGTGCGGGAGTTCGCCTACAAGCCGCTGCTGCTCGCCGAGCTCGCCGCCGCCCTGCGGCAGATGCTGGCCCCCCCCGCCAACCCCCACCCCCCGGAATAATCGCCTGATAAATAAACACATTCTAAATATTGCTCTTGACACGGATCGCGATTCCGGTTAGTCTCGTGAAGTAAAAGAAAGCGGATTCCGCTTTGATTTCAGCATGCAAGGACCAAAGGCGGCCGAACATGAAGGATTTGGAGGACTTGGAGTTGAAGGCGGAGCTGGACGAGATCATGCGCCAGGTGGACGCCATCATGAAGAACGTCGAACAGGTTGTTCCCGCTCAGAATAAACCATCCGATGCGAGCGACGTGAACCCTTAAGCCGTTGGTGGGAAACGCGGTCGTCAACCGGGGAGCTGGAGAGGCGCCATGGCGGTCACCAAGGATGACATCGTTCAGCAAGTGCACGAGATGGGGTTCACGAAAAAGCAGTCGGTGGACCTGATCGAGACCCTGATCGAGATAATCAAGCGGACGCTCGAAAAAGAGGAGGACGTCCTCATCTCCGGTTTCGGGAAGTTCTGCGTCAAGCGCAAGAAGGAGCGCCGCGGCCGGAACCCGGCGACCGGCGAAGACCTGATGCTGCGCGGGCGCAAGGTGATCACCTTCAAGTGCTCGGGAAAGCTCCGCAACCGCATCAATCCGCCCGATTAGCGCGGCCCCCGGAGGCGCGCTTTCACCGGCCCGTCAGAGCGTGATGCCGTAGCTCTTGATCTTGCTGAGCAGCGAGGGGTGGCTGATCTCCAGCAGCCGCGCGGCGTGGCTGCGATTGCCGCCGGTCTGGCGCAGGGCCTGGGTGATCATGCGCTTCTCCATGCTGCGCTGCGCCTCCTTCAGTGAAAACCCCTCCCCGGCGCCCGCGGCGGCGCGCTCCGGCGGGTCGGCCGGCGCCCGCAGCCCGGCGGGCAGCTGGTCGGGCGTCACGACCGGCTCCTCGGCCAGCAGCACGGCGCGCTCGATCACGTTCTCCAGCTCGCGCACGTTCCCCGGCCACCCGTACTCCATCAGCGCGCTCATCGCGGCCGGCGCGATCTCGCGCACCGCTTTGCGCATCTTGGCGTTGTAGCGCGCGAGAAAAAAGCCGCACAGGTGCGGGATGTCCTCCGGCCGTTCGCGCAGCGGCGGCAGCCGGATGGGGAGGACGTTCAGCCGGTAGAAAAGGTCCTCGCGGAACGTTCCGGAGCGCACCGCCTCCTCCAGGTTCTTGGAGGTCGCCGCGATCACCCGCACGTCGACATGGACGGCGCGGCTTTCGCCGACGGGCCGGACCTCGTTCTCCTGCAGCACCCGCAAAAGCTTCACCTGCAGCGCGAGCGGCAGCTCCCCGATCTCGTCGAGAAAGATCGTGCCGCCGTCGGCCTCCTGGAAGAGCCCCTTGCGGTTCTGGTCGGCGCCCGTGAAGGCTCCCTTGCGGTGGCCGAAGAGCTCGCTCTCGAGGAGGTTTTCCGGGATTCCGCCGCAGTTGACCGGGACGAGCGGCTTTTTCGCCCGCTCCCCTTCGGTGTGGATCCCGCGGGCGATGAGCTCCTTGCCGGTGCCGCTCTCCCCGAGGATCAGCACCGTGGTGGCGTAGCGCGCCGCCTTGCGCGCGAGCTCGAAGACGGCGGCCATGGCCGCGCTTTTGGCGACCATGGTGCCGAATTCGAAATCCTTTTCGATCGCGCGGATGCGCTCGCGCAGCGACCGGTTCTCCCGCTTGAGGCTTTCGCGCTCCTCGGCCTTCTTGAGCGTCAGCAGAACCTCGTCGGGCTTGAAGGGCTTGGAGATGTAGTCGTAGGCGCCGAGCTTCATGGCCTCGACGGCCGTGTCGATGCTGCCGTAGGCCGACATCATGATGACCGTGCTCTGCCCGATGCGGTCGGCGGCCGCCCGCAGGAACTCGAGCCCGCTCATCACCGGCATCTTGATGTCGCAGAGCACGACGTCGTAGGGCTGCCGGGAGATCTTCTCCAGGCCCGCGCGGCCGTCCATGGCGGTTTCGACCGCGTAGCCGGCCTTGGCGAGCACGGCCGCCAGCATGTGGCACATGTTGACCTCGTCGTCGATGACGAGGATCTTCTTGGCCGCCTTCGCGTCGCTCATGGCGTCGTTTCCTCCGGTTCCAGGACCGGCAGGCAGACGGTCATCGTCGTGCCCCGTCCGGCCGCGCTTTCGGCGTGGATGCGGCCGCCGAAGCTCTGGACGATCATGAAGCTCACCGACAAGCCGAGCCCGGTCCCCTTCCCGGGCTCCTTGGTGGTGTAAAAGGGATCGAAAACGTTGGCGATCTCCGCTTCGGGAATCCCGGGCCCGTTGTCGCTGAAGCGCACGTTGAGCCAGCGGCGCGCGGGCGCCGCCGCGGCGCCGGGCCCATTCCCGTTCGAATTCTCGGTGGCGACGACGAGGTCGCCGGCCGCCCCGGGGCCGCCGGTGCGGATGGCGTCGGCGGCATTGATGACCAGGTTCAAAAAGACCTGCCGCAGCTGGTTGTCGTCGCAGGCGCAGAGGTCGTTCTCGGCCTTGAGGTCGAGGTACAGGCGCACGGGCGACATGAGCGGCTGGACTTCGAGCACGCGCGCCATGTCGTCGAGCAGCGCGTGGACGCTCACGCGCCGGCTGCCGGCCCGCGACGGCCGGGAGATCTCGAGCAGCTGGCGGATGATGGCGTTGATGCGCTCGACCTCGTCGAGCGTGCGGCTCAAGTATTCGTCGCGGTCCTCGCGGGAGATGTCCGGCTGCTTGAGAAGCTCGAGGTATCCGGTGACGATCCCGAGGGGGTTTCCGATCTCGTGGGCGATCCCGGCCGACAGGCGCCCGACCGAGGCGAGCTTCTCGGCGCGGATCATCTCCTGCTGGGCCTTCGTGAGCTCGGCGTTGGCGGCCTCGAGCGAGGCGACCGTCGCCCGCAGCTTCTCCTTCTCGGCGCACAGGCGCCCCATCAGCCCGTTCAGCGCCGTGGAGAGCCGCTGCAGCTCGTTGTCCTCCTTGCGCACCAGGAAGAGAAGCTCGCCCTCGTCCTTGTAGTCCTCGGCGCGCTTGGCGAGGCGCGCGAGCGGCTGGAGGTAGAGCTTGAAGACGCGGTAGATCCCGAGGAAGGCGAGGACCGCGGTGTTCAGGAAGATGTAGAGAAACAGGATCTTCTGGGAGGCCCGCAGGCTCTGGTAAATGGGCTCGAGCGCATAGACCAGGCAGAATCCGCCGAGCGGCCCCCGGCTTCCGCGGACGGCGCCCGACACCACGAGGAACTTGTTCTCGGGCCGGATCAGGCCGAACGTGCTGCCGAGAAAGCCCACGGCGGCCGGGGCGCCGGAAGCCGCCTGGCGGGCGAGCCGGGAGACCTCCTCCGGGAAGCCGCAGCGGCCGCCGCCGAAGAGGTATTCGCGGCCGGCGCGGTCGACGGCGAAGAGGCAGGCGGCGCCGGAGGCGGAGAGCAGCTCGGCGAGCTCGGCGTCGACCGCGGGGAGCGGCTCATCGCCGGCCGGCAAGAGGTGATCGGCCAGCCAGCGGGAGACCCAGGCGGCCGCGGCGGCGGCTCTTCCGGACTCGGCGCGGATCAGGTTGTGCTGGGCCGTCATCATCGTGACGAGGTTGATCGACAGCATTCCCAACAGCAAAAAGACGGTGATGTTGACCGCGATCTTGCTCTTCAGGCCGCGCCCGCCCATAAAGCTCGTCTGTAAGATCCCGATGTTTTTCCGATGAGTTGCGCCCTGTGCCGCGCGGCCCCCGGGGGCCGGGGCCGCCGGCGCGGCGCCCGGGCGGCCGCTTCGACAGGAGGCGTGGCAACTGTCTATGCAATAACGATACCACTATCTACCGATAAGCAGAGAGCGGGGTGGATCGGGCGCTGCGGGCGGAAGGCGGGCGGGGATGGGCGAAAAAAAAGCCCGGATCCGGGGGATCCGGGCGTTATGAAGATTTCGGCGGCGACCTACTCTCCCACACGGGACTCCGTGCAGTACCATCGGCGCTGAAGAGCTTAACTTCCGTGTTCGGGATGGGAACGGGTGTTGCCTCTTCGCTATAGCCACCGAAAAACCGGTGACAACAATCCGGGTGCGAATTCTGAACCGTCAGCGTGCGAATCGTGTGAACTGTTTTGTGGCCAAGCCGCACGGCCAATTAGTACCAGTAAGCTCAATGCGTTGCCGCACTTACACCCCTGGCCTATCAACCTCGTGGTCTTCGAGGGGCCTTCAGTTCTCCGTGTTTCCACGGAGAAGGGATATCTGATCTTGGGGTAGGTTTCCCGCTTAGATGCTTTCAGCGGTTATCCTTTCCGAACTTAGCTACCCAGCGCTGCCGCTGGCGCGACAACTGGAACACCAGAGGTTCGTCCATCCCGGTCCTCTCGTACTAGGGACAGCTCCCCGCAAATATCCTACGCCCGCGAAAGATAGGGACCAAACTGTCTCACGACGTTTTAAACCCAGCTCACGTACCACTTTAATTGGCGAACAGCCAAACCCTTGGGACCTGCTTCAGCCCCAGGATGTGATGAGCCGACATCGAGGTGCCAAACCGCCCCGTCGATGTGAACTCTTGGGGGCGATAAGCCTGTTATCCCCGGCGTACCTTTTATCCGTTGAGCGACGGCCCTTCCATGCGGAACCGCCGGATCACTAAGACCTACTTTCGTACCTGCTCGAAATGTCTCTCTCGCAGTCAAGCTCCCTTATGCCTTTACACTCCACGGCTGGTTTCCAATCAGCCTGAGGGAACCTTCGCGCGCCTCCGTTACTCTTTAGGAGGCGACCGCCCCAGTCAAACTACCCGCCAGACAATGTCTTTCGCCCGGATAACGGGTCGAAGTTAGAACCCTAAAACAATAAGGGTGGTATTTCAAGGTCGGCTCCATCCCGACTGGCGTCGGAACTTCACAGCCTCCCACCTATCCTACACATACTGTTTCAAAGTTCAATGTCAAGCTGTAGTAAAGGTGCCGGGGTCTTTCCGTCTTTTCGCGGGTAGACGGCATCTTCAC
>CAZNKG010000046.1:0-13886 GCA_964573635.1 uncultured Desulfatibacillum sp.
TGAAGGCGGCCGCACGGTGGGCGCCGGCGTCGTCGCCGACATCGTCGCCTGATGCCCCGGCAGCGGATGCCGCCCGTTAAGCTGAAGGAGATTTCCTGTGAGAGTGCAGATCACGCTGGCATGCTCCGAGTGCAAGCGCCGCAACTACATGACGACCAAGAACAAGCGGACGACGCCCGACAAGCTGGAGTTTTCCAAGTATTGCCGGCACTGCCGCAAGCACACGCCGCACAAGGAGACGAAATAGCCCCGCCCGCGGGGCGGGACCCCTTGCAGGCCAGTAGCTCTAACGGTAGAGCATCGGACTCCAAATCCGGGTGTTGGGGGTTCGAATCCCTCCTGGCCTGCCATCTTTTTCCCGAAGAGCCCGGACGGCCGGCCGGCGGGGCCGCCCGCCGCCGGCCGTCGTGGGCGCGGGCTTTTCGCCGTTCGAACGGAGTCGCATGGGACGATTACTGCGCAAGAAACAGCCGAGCCTGAAGAAAAAGAAGCGCCAGGATTCCGAACGCCCCGAATCGGCCGAGGGCGCCGCGCCGGCCGCCGCCGGCGCGGCGGCCGCGGAGGCCCGGCCCAAGGCGCTGGAGGCGGTGAAGCGCACCCCGCCGCCCGCCGCGGCCCCGGCGGCCCCGCCGGCCGACAATTTTTACACCCGGGCGCTGCAGTACCTGCGGGAGGTCAAGATCGAGCTGAAAAAAGTGACCTGGCCCACCCGCCAGCAGGCCCTGGGCTCGACCCTGGTGGTCTTGGTCCTGGTCATGTTGGTTTCGGTTTTTCTCGGGCTGGTGGACATGGGGCTCTCCGGTCTGGTGCGCATCGTGTTCAAATAGTATCGGGGGTTAAGCCTGTGGCGCTCAAATGGTATGTCGTCCATGTCTATTCGGGCTTTGAGAACAAGGTGAAGGCCTCGCTCGAGGAGCGGATCTCGGCGCCGCCGCTGCGCGAGAAATTCGGCGAGGTCGTCGTGCCGACCGAGGAGGTCGTGGAGCTCGTCAAGGGCAAGCGGCGGACCTCCTCGCGCAAGTTCTACCCCGGATACATCCTGGTGCGCATGGAGCTCGACGACGAAACCTGGCACATCGTCAACAACACCGCCAAGGTGACCGGTTTTCTGGGCGGCCGCCAGAAGCCCATGCCCCTTTCCGACGCCGAGGCCGAGCAGATCATCCACCGCATGGAGGCCGGCAAGCGCCAGCCGCAGCCGAAGTACCTCTTCGAGATCGGGGACGACATCCGCGTGATCGACGGTCCGTTCACCAACTTCAACGGCACCGTCGAGGAGGTCAACCACGAAAAAGGCAAGATCAAGGTGCTGGTGAGCATTTTCGGCCGGGCCACCCCGGTGGAGCTGGACTTCGTCCAGGTGCAAAAAGTGTGATGACCGCAGCGGACGGAAGCCGTCCGCCGCCCGCCCGCGCGCCGGCCCGGCCGGCGGCGGAGCTGAAGGAGAGAGAGAAAGAGACCCATGGCGAAAAAAGTAATGGCGCTCGTCAAGCTGCAGGTGGAGGCCGGCAAGGCCAACCCATCCCCGCCGATCGGCCCGGCCCTGGGCCAGCACGGGGTCAACATCATGGACTTCTGCAAGGCCTTCAACGCCCGCACCGCCAACGACGCGGGCATGATCATTCCGGTGGTCATCACCATCTACCAGGACCGGTCGTTCACCTTCGTCACCAAGACCCCCCCGGCGGCCGTGCTGCTGAAAAAGGCGGCCAAGATCGCCAAGGGGGCCAAGGACCCGAAGCGCGAGAAGGTGGGAAAGATCACCCGGCAGCAGGTCGAGGAGATCGCCAAGCTGAAGATGGTGGACCTGAACGCCTACGACCTGGACTCCGCCTGCCGCATCGTCGCCGGCACGGCCCGGAGCATGGGGATCGACATCGTCTAGACCAGCAGGAGCTGCAGCCATGCCAAAACGGGGTAAAAAATACGTCGGAGCCAAGAAAACCATCACGGCGGCCGGAAGCGGCGTGGGGGTGAACGACGCCGTCAAGCTGGCCGTGGAGTCGTCTTTCGCCAAGTTCGACGAGACGCTCGACATCGCCGTGCGGCTGGGGGTCGACCCGCGGCACGCCGACCAGATGGTGCGGGGCAGCGTCGTGCTGCCGAACGGCCTGGGCAAGACC
Organism: uncultured Desulfatibacillum sp.; assembly: GCA_964573635.1. GTDB lineage: Bacteria > Desulfobacterota > Desulfobacteria > Desulfobacterales > SpSt-501 > SpSt-501. The sequence goes on from CAZNKG010000046.1 coordinate 2,124, forward strand.
GTCCGGGTCCTCGTCTTCGCCAAGGGCGAGAAGGAGAAGGAGGCCTCGGACGCCGGGGCCGATCTCGTCGGCAACGACGAGATCGTCGAGAAGATCAAGGGCGGCTGGTTCGAGTTCGACAAGGTCGTGGCGACGCCGGACATGATGGGGGCGGTCGGCAAGATCGGCAAGCTCCTCGGGCCCCGCGGCCTGATGCCCAACGCCAAGACGGGGACCGTCACCTTCGACGTCGCCCGCGCCGTGCGGGAGCTGAAGGCCGGCAAGATCGAATTCCGCGTCGAGAAGGCGGGCATCGTGCACGCCCCCATGGGGAAGGTCTCCTTCGGCGTCGAGAAGCTCGCCCAGAACATCTCCACCTTCCTGGAGACCATTCTGCGGATGAAGCCCTCGAGCAGCAAGGGCACCTATCTGCGCGGGGTCGCCGTCTCGACCACCATGGGCCCCGGGATCAAGATCGACACATCGCTCGTGAAGGAGCTTGCCAAGTAGGGGGCCGCGCGGCGGACTCCGTCCGGCGCCCCCCGGGCAGCGTTGAGAGGTTTCCCCACCCGGCTTCGCGCGAAGCCGGCCACTAATCTGTCGAAGACCGTAGGTACTGCTGAGGCAAGGCTGCGTTTAATCGGCGCGTGCGCCGGCCTACCGAGACAGAGGTTCAGGTCCAACGCCGGTCGAATCGAGATCGGCCTCAAGCCATGGCCTCCGGTTCTGAAGACACCGAAGGAGGAGGTGAGAGAGCCATTGAATCGTGAAGAAAAACAGCAACTGGTGGAGGACCTGAGGGATCGGTTCGCCAAGGCCGCCGTGGTCATCCTGACCGACTACAAGGGCCTGAACGTCCCGATGATGAGCGACCTGCGCCGCCGGCTCCGGGAGCAGGAGGTCGAGTTCAAGGTCGTCAAGAACACGCTGATGGCCCGGGCCGCGCAGGAGACGCCCATCGCCGCGCTGGGGGAGCATTTCCGGGGCCCGGGGGCGGTCGCCATCGGCTACCGGGACCCGGTCGCGCCGGCCAAGATCCTGACGAAGTTCATCGAGGACACCAAGCGCCTCGAGATCAAGCTCGGGGTGCTGAACGGCCGGCTGATCGACGCCGAGGGCGTCAAGGCCCTGGCGGCGCTGCCGGCGCGCGAGGTTTTGCTCGGGCAGCTGCTCGCGGCCATGGTCGCCGTGCCGACCGGCCTCGTGCGGGTGCTCGCCGGGGTTCCGCGCGGGCTGCTGAACGTGCTGACGGCCATCCAGGAGCAGAAAGCGGCCGGCCCCCCCGCGGCCGCCTGAAAACCTTATCCGGAGCATGCAGATCCTACAGACGATTGCGGAGCCTATCCGCCAACGGAGGTTGAAATGGCAAACGTGACCAAAGAGGACGTGATTCAATTCATTGCGGGCATGACCGTGCTGGAGCTCTCCGAGCTCATCAAGGAGCTGGAGGAGAAGTTCGGGGTCTCCGCCGCCGCCCCCGTCGCCATGATGGCCGCCGGACCCGCCGGGGGCGCGGCCGCCGCCGCGCCGGTCGAGGAGAAGACCGAGTTCGACGTGATCCTGGTGGCGCACGGCGAGAAGAAGATCAATGTCATCAAGGAAGTCCGCGCCATCACCGGGCTCGGCCTCAAGGAGGCCAAGGATCTGGTGGAGTCGCCGCCCAAGCCCGTCAAGGAGGGCGTTCCCAAGGCGGACGCCGAGAAGATCAAGGCCCAGCTCGAGTCGGCCGGGGCCACCGTGGAGATCAAATAGTCACTCGACCGCTTTCCGTGGCCTGCCATTTCCGCTGGTCCTCGCTCCCTTCCGCCGGGTGCTTCCCGGCTGCGGCAGGCCACGGAGAGCCGAACCCCATCCAGCGCCAGTCCGTCACCGTTTTTCGGATGCCCTAACAAAGACCACGCTGCGGAGAAGCCATGTCTGAGAAACTCATGACTATCCATCGCATTCGCAAGAGTTTTGGAAAGATCGAGAAGATCGTCGACATTCCCGACTTGATCGGCATGCAGCGTGAATCCTTCGCGCGGTTCCTGCAGATGGACACGCCCCCGGAAAACCGCGAGGACATCGGCCTGCAGGCCGTTTTCAAATCGGTTTTCCCGATCAAGGACTTCACCGGCAGCGCCTCCCTCGAGTTCGTCTCCTACCGCTTCGGTGAGATCAAGCACACGATCGAGGAATGCATCCACCGCGGCATGACCTTCGAGATCCCGATCCGCATCACGGTCCGGCTGGTCGTCTACGACGTGGACGCCGAATCCGGCGCCTCCACGATCCGCGACATCAAGGAGCAGGAGATCTACTTCGGGACGATCCCGCTCATGACGCAGAAGGGGACCTTCATCATCAACGGCACCGAGCGCGTGGTGGTCAGCCAGCTGCACCGCTCCTCGGGGGTGTTTTTCGACCACGACAAGGGCAAGACGCACTCGAGCGGCAAGATCATCTACAGCGCGCGGATCATCCCCGTGCGCGGCTCCTGGATCGACATGGAGATCGACCCCAAGGACATCGTCTACATCCGCATCGACCGCCGGCGCAAGTTCCCGATCAGCACCCTGTTCAAGGCCTTCGGCTACACCGTCGAGGACCTGCTGGCCTATTTCTACCGCACCGAGAAGATCATCGTCCAGGGCAACCGCTACTTCAAGGCCTTCGATGAGGAGCTGCTGAAGGGGCAGCGGGCGGGAAAAGACATCAAGGACGCGGAGACCGGCGAAATCCTCGTCAAGAAGGGCCGCCAGTACAACGCGCGGGTCCTCAAGCGCCTGAAGGCCCTCGGGACGCAGATGGTGCCGATCAACGTCGAGGAGATCGGAAACCGCGCCTTCGCCTTCACGATCAAGCACCCGCAGACCGGCGAGCCGGTGGTCGCGGCCAACGAGGCCGTCTCCGAAGAGACCCTGCGCAAGCTCGCCGAGGCCGGGGTGAACGAGTTCGACATCCTGTTCCTCGACGGGCTCTCCAGCAGCGACTCGATCCGCAAGACGCTGCTGCTCGACAAGGTCGAAACCAAGGAGGAGGCGCTGATCGACATCTACCGGCGCATGCGCCCCGGAAACCCGGCGACCCCCGAGGTCGCGCAGGAGTTCATCGACAACCTCTTCTTCAAGAGCAACTACTACGACCTGTCGGGGGTCGGGCGGCTGAAGATCAACCAGCGCCTGGGGATCACGAGCGCGGTCGACCTGGGGATCCTGCGCAAGGAGGACATCCTGCTCACCGCGAAATCGCTGATCGAGCTGCGCGACACCCAGGGCGTGGTCGACGACATCGACCACCTCGGCAACCGGCGCGTGCGCGCGGTGGGGGAGCTCCTCGAGAACCAGTACCGCATCGGGCTGGTGCGCATGGAGCGCGCCATCAAGGAGCGCATGAGCCTGCAGGAGGTCGACGCGCTCATGCCCCACGACCTCATCAACCCCAAGCCGGTCTCGGCCGTGGTGAAGGAGTTCTTCGGGACGAGCCAGCTCTCCCAGTTCATGGACCAGACCAACCCGCTGTCGGAGACCACCCACAAGCGGCGGCTGAGCGCCCTCGGCCCCGGCGGGCTCACGCGCGAGCGTGCGGGCTTCGAGGTGCGCGACGTCCACCCCTCGCACTACGGGCGCATCTGCCCGATCGAGACGCCCGAGGGTCCCAACATCGGGCTGATCGTCTCGCTCAGCACCTACGCGCGGGTGAACGACTACGGGTTCATCGAGACCCCCTACCGGGTGGTCGAGGGCGGCCGGGTCACCATCCAGGTCAAGTTCCTGGACGCCTTCGAGGAGAAGGCGCTGCCCATCGCGCAGGCGAACGCGCCGGTGAACGAGAAGCACCAGTTCCTCAACCCGCTGGTCACCTCGCGGGTCGCCGGCGAGTTCATGATGGTCGACCGGGAGGAGATCCAGCTGATGGACATCTCCCCCAACCAGCTGGTCAGCGTCTCGGCCTCGCTGATCCCCTTCCTCGAGAACGACGATGCGAACCGCGCCCTCATGGGGTCCAACATGCAGCGCCAGGCCGTGCCGCTGCTGATCAACGAGGCCCCGCTCGTCGGCACCGGCATTGAGGGGGTGGTCGCCAAGGACTCCGGGGTGACGCTGGTCGCCCCGCGCGCGGGCGAGGTGGTGGACGTGGACGCCGCGCGCATCGTCCTGCGCCATGACCCGACGGGGGATCCCAACGAGAAGAACGTGACGATCTTCAACCTCTCGAAGTTCGTGCGCTCCAACCAGAACACCTGCTTCAACCACCGCCCGATCGTGCGCCGCGGCCAGCGGGTGGCCGCCGGGGAGATCATCGCCGACGGCCCGGCGACCGACCAGGGGGAGCTGGCGCTCGGAAAAAACGTGACGGTCGCCTTCATGCCCTGGGGCGGGTACAACTTTGAGGACTCGATCCTCGTGAGCGAGCGGCTCGTCCAGGACGGCGTCTACACCTCGGTGCACATCGAGGAGTTCGAGGTCGTGGCGCGCGACACCAAGCTCGGCAAGGAGGAGATCACGCGCGACATCCCCAACGTCGGCGACGAGGCGCTCCGGAACCTGGACGACAGCGGGATCATCCGCCTGGGGGCCGAGGTCAAGCCCGGGGACATCCTGGTCGGCAAGATCACCCCCAAGGGCGAAAGCCAGCTGTCGCCCGAGGAGAAGCTGCTGCGGGCGATCTTCGGCGAAAAGGCGGGCGACGTGAAGGACACCTCGCTGCGGGTCCCGCCCGGGATCCAGGGGATCGTGATCGACGCCAAGGTCTTCTCCCGGCGGGGCGTCGAAAAGGACGACCGCACCCGGATGATCGAGGACGAGGAGATCGCGCAGCTCGAAAAGGACCGCGACGACGAGCTCGCGGTGATCGAGGACGTCGTGCGCGGGCAGCTCGCCGAGCTGCTGGAGGGCCAGAAGGTCCACGCGCCGATCAAGAAGGGCAAGAAGGTCTACGTGAACAGCGGGGCCAAGCTCGACCTGGAGACGCTCGCCGAGATCCCGCTCGCGCAGCTCGAGGGGGTCGTGCTCAAGGACGCCCAGATGACCCAGCAGGTCCACGACATCCTCGAGCGCTTCCGCGACCAGTGCGAGCTCTGCCGTCTCGCCTTCAACCAGCAGGTGAGCCGCTTCGAGCGCGGCGACGAGCTGCCGCCCGGGGTGATCAAGATGGTCAAGGTCTATGTCGCCATGAAGCGCAAGCTCTCGGTCGGCGACAAGATGGCCGGCCGCCACGGCAACAAGGGCGTCGTTTCGCGGATCCTGCCGGTCGAAGACCTGCCCTACTTCGAAGACGGGACGCCGGTCGACATGGTGCTCAACCCCCTCGGGGTCCCCTCGCGCATGAACGTCGGCCAGATCCTCGAGATCCACCTGGGGCTCGCGGCCAAGGGCCTCGGGGAGCAGATCGACCAGCTCCTCCAGGAGCAGAAGATCAAGCAGCTGCGCGACAAGATGCGGCGGATCTTCACCGCGGCCGCCGAGCGCAAGGCGCTGAGCGGCTTGAGCGACGAGGAGATCGTGCATCTCGCGCAGTTCTACCGCAGCGGCGTGCACATGGCCACCCCGGTCTTCGACGGCGCGAAGGAGGAGGAGATCAAGACCCTGCTCGAGGAGGCCGGCAAAGACCGCTCCGGCCAGGTGGTGCTCTTCGACGGCCGCACCGGCGAGCCCTTCGACGAGAAGATCACCGTCGGGACCATGTACGTCATGAAGCTCCACCACCTGGTCGACGACAAGATCCACGCCCGCTCGATCGGCCCCTATTCGCTCGTCACCCAGCAGCCGCTCGGCGGCAAAGCCCAGTTCGGCGGGCAGCGGCTGGGCGAGATGGAGGTCTGGGCCATGGAGGCCTACGGCGCGGCCTACGCGCTGCAGGAGTTCCTGACGGTCAAGTCCGACGACATGGCCGGCCGCACGCGCATGTACGAAAAGATCGTCAAGGGGCAGAACGTGCTCGAGCCCGGGATCCCGGAATCCTTCCGGGTGATGACCAAGGAGCTGCAGTCGCTCGGGCTCGACATCAATCTCCTGGAGGATGCCGACCGGCCCCTGATCACCGAGTAGCGACCCGGCGGCGCCCGCGGCGGCGCCGCCTCATCCGAAACCATGCAAGCCCGACAGGATGGCGCCATGGACACGTTGTATGATTTCTTCGCCAAGCCCACCGACCCGCGCCGGTACCGCGCGATCCGCATCGCCCTCGCCTCGCCGGAGCAGATCCGCAAATGGTCCCACGGCGAGATCAAGAAGCCGGAGACCATCAACTACCGCACCTTCAAGCCCGAACGCGACGGCCTCTTCTGCGCCAAGATTTTCGGGCCGACCAAGGACTACGAGTGCAACTGCGGCAAGTACAAGCGCATGAAGCACCGCGGCGTCATCTGCGAGAAGTGCGGGGTCGAGGTCATCCAGTCCAAGGTGCGCCGCGAGCGCATGGCGCACATCGAGCTCGCCACCCCGGTGTCGCACATCTGGTTCCTGAAGAGCCTGCCGAGCAAGATCGGCAACCTCCTGGATCTGACCCTCAAGAACATGGAGAAGATCCTCTACTTCGACAGCTACGTCGTGCTCGACCCCAAGGACACGCCGCTCGTCCGCGGGCAGATGCTCTCCGACGAAAAGTACCTCGAGGCGGTCGAGGCCTACGGGGCCAAGTTCCAGGCCGGCATCGGCGCCGAGGCCGTTCAGGCGATGCTCGAGGAGCTCGATCTCGAGAAGCTCTACCAGGAGCTGCGCAGCGAGATCCGCGAAACCGGCTCGCTCGCCAAGCGCCAGAAGCTCGCCAAGCGGCTGAAGATCGTCGACGCCTTCCGCCGCTCGGGCGTCAACCCGAGCTGGATGATCATGGACGTGATCCCGGTCCTGCCCCCGGACCTCCGGCCGCTCGTGCCCCTCGAGGGCGGGCGCTTCGCCACCTCGGACTTGAACGACCTCTACCGGCGGGTGATCAACCGCAACAACCGCCTGCGGCGGCTGATCGATCTCAAGGCGCCGGAGATCATCGTGCGCAACGAGAAGCGCATGCTGCAGGAATCCGTGGACGTCCTCTTCGACAACGGCCGCCACGGCCGGGTCATCACCGGGACCAACAAGCGGCCGCTCAAGTCGCTCAGCGACACCCTGAAGGGCAAGCAGGGGCGCTTCCGCCAGAACCTCCTCGGCAAGCGCGTGGACTACTCCGGCCGCACGGTCATCACCGTCGGGCCGGACCTCCGGCTGCACCAGTGCGGGCTGCCCAAGCAGATGGCGCTCGAGCTCTTCAAGCCCTTCGTCTACTACCGGCTGGAGCAGAAGGGGATGGTCTCGACCGTCAAGAGCGCCAAGAAGATGGTCGAGCGCGAGACCCCGGAGGTCTGGGACACGCTCGACGAAGTGGTCAAGGAATACCCGGTGATGCTCAACCGCGCCCCCACGCTGCACCGGCTGGGCATCCAGGCCTTCGAGCCGATCCTGATCGAGGGCAAGGCGATCCAGCTCCATCCCCTGGTCTGCACGGCCTTCAACGCCGACTTCGACGGCGACCAGATGGCGGTCCACGTGCCGCTCTCCGTGGAGGCCCAGATCGAGGCCCGCGTCCTGATGCTCTCCTCGAACAACATCCTCTCCCCGGCGAACGGCAGCCCCATCATCGTCCCCAGCCAGGACATCGTGCTCGGGACCTACTACATGACCCGGGGCATCACCGGCCGGCAGGGGGAAGGCAAGTTTTTCGCCAGCCCCGAGGAGGTGCGTTCGGCCTACGACGCCGGCAAGCTCGACCTGCACTCCAAGATCCGGGTGCGCATGCAGGGCAAGCGCTATGACACGACCGTCGGGCGGATCCTCTTGTGGGAGATCATCCCCAAGGTGGACGTGCTCGAGCTGCGCCACCTGATGGTCACGACCGAGGAGGCGCTCGCCGAGGCCCGCCGGCAGCTCGACGCCGGGCGCCCCTTCGTGGAGGTCGTGCGCGAGCTCTCCGAGGCCGCCGACCGGGAGAACGACGGGGGGATCGGCCGGCTCACCTACAACGAGTTCAAAAGCGTCTTCAACCTGGACGAGTCCGACGTCGACCGCGTGTACTCGCTGAACGCGGGCGAGGTGAGCCCGGTGCTGGCCGCCGACCAGGCCCACCACCTCTTCGAGGTGGTCCAGAAGTGGCCGGCGGTGCCCTTCGACATCGTCAACCACGTGATGGACAAGAAGATGCTGCGGCAGCTCGTCGATTACGTCTACCGCAACCTGGGGCCCAAGGCGACGGTCATCCTGTCGGACCGGCTGAAGGACATCGGCTACAGCTACTCCACCCGCGGCGGGCTGTCGATCTGCATCGAGGACATGATCATCCCCGACTCCAAGTGGGACATCCTCAAGAAGGCCGAAGACCAGGTGGCCGAAATCGGGCGGCAGTACACCGAGGGGTTGATCACCCAGGGGGAGAAGTACAACAAGCTGGTCGACATCTGGGCCAAGGCGACCGACGACGTCGCCAACGAGATGATGGCGGTCATGAAGATGGCGCCGGTCCTCCGGCGCGACGGCGCGCCGCTGCTCGACGCCAAGGGGGCGCCGGTCGTCGAGGAGAGCTTCAACCCCATCTACATGATGGCCGATTCGGGGGCGCGCGGCAGCAAGGACCAGATGCGCCAGCTCGCCGGGATGCGCGGCCTCATGGCCAAGCCCTCCGGGGAGATCATCGAGACCCCGATCAACGCCAATTTCCGCGAGGGGCTCTCGGTGCTGCAGTACTTCATCTCCACCCACGGCGCCCGCAAGGGGCTCGCGGACACGGCGCTCAAGACCGCCAACTCCGGCTACCTCACGCGGCGGCTGGCCGACGTCGCGCAGGACTGCGTCATCACCGAGGACGACTGCGGGACGCTCTCGGGGGTCGAGGTCGAACCGCTCGTCGAGGGCGGCGAGATCATCCAGGTCCTGGGCGAGCGCATCCTCGGGCGCACGGCGCTCGAGGACATCGTCGACCCCTTCACCGACGAGGTGATGGCCTCCGCCGGCCAGGAGATCGACGAGGCGGTCGTGGAGAAGATCGAGCAGTCCGGGCTCACCTCGGTCAAGATCCGCTCGGTTCTGACCTGCCGCACCAAGGAGGGGGTCTGCGCCAAGTGCTACGGGCGCGACCTCGCCCACGGGCGGCTCGTCGAGATCGGCCAGGCGATCGGCATCCTCGCCGCGCAGTCCATCGGCGAGCCCGGGACCCAGCTCACCATGCGCACCTTCCACATCGGCGGGACGGCCAGCCGCCGGGTCGAGCAGGCCGACATCCGCGCCCGCGTCGAGGGGGTCGTCAAGTTCATCGACCTGAACGTGGCCCGGAACTCCGAGGGCGCCGTGGTCGCGATGAACCGCCGCGGGGGGAAGCTGCTGATCATGAGCGACAGCGGCCGCGAGCTCGAGAGCTTCCCGGTCATCTACGGCGCGCACCTGCTCGTCAAGAACGGCCAGAAGGTCAAGGCCGGCGAGCAGCTGGCGACCTGGGACCCCTTCACCACCCCGATCATCTCCGAGGTGGACGGCACGGTGAAGTTCGGCGACATCGTCCCGGGGCGCACGATGCAGGAGAAGGTCGACCCGGTCACCGGCAAGTCGAGCCAGATGATCATCGAGAGCAAGAGCGCCGAGGAACGGCCGCGCATCTCGATCAAGGACAAGGAGGGCAAAACCGCGAAGCTGCCGAGCGCCAGCGGCTTTGCGCGCTACATCCTGCCGATCAACGCCATCCTCCTCGTCGAGGAGGGCGATGCGGTCAAGGCCGGCGACCTGGTCGCCAAGCTGCCGCGCGCGACCACCAAGACCAAGGACATCACCGGCGGTCTGCCGCGCGTCGCCGAGCTCTTCGAGGTGCGCAAGCCGAAGGAGGTGGCCGTCCTGAGCGAGATCGACGGCTACGTCACCATCTCCAAGGGCACGAAGAAGGGCAAGCAGAAGGTGACCATCAGCCCGGTCGACGTCGGCGACAAGAAGGAGTACCTCATCCCGCGCGGCAAGCACATCAACGTCTACGAGGGGGACTATGTGCGGGCCGGCGAGGCGCTGATCGGCGGCTCCGCCATCCCGCAGGACATCCTCAAGATCAAGGGCGAGGTCGCGCTCGCCAAGTACCTGGTCGATGAGGTCCAGGAGGTCTATCGGCTGCAGGGGGTCCGCATCCACGACAAGCATATCGAGGTGATCGTGCGCCAGATGATGCGCCGGGTGAAGGTGACCGACGTGGGCGACACCGATTTCATCCTCGAGGAGCAGGTCGACAAGATCAAGTTCGAGGAGGCGAACCAGGCCGCCGTCGCCAAGGGGGGCCGGCCGGCGGTCGGCGAACCCCTGATCCTGGGGATCACCAAGGCCTCGCTCAGCACCGATTCCTGGGTATCGGCCGCCTCCTTCCAGGAGACCACCAAGGTGCTCACGGATGCGAGCATCCAGGGGGCGGTCGACCGCCTGCGCGGGCTGAAGGAGAACGTCATCATGGGCCGCCTGATCCCCGCCGGGACGGGGCTGCCCGAATACGACGATATGGAGATCGCGCTGGCCCCGTAAGGGGCTTCGGGACACCCGGGTTTGGGCCGCCCGCCGCGGCGCGGGGGGCGGGGACGCGGCGAAATGCTTTTTTTTGCACCCGCGGCAGAATTTTCTTGACATCCGGGGCGTTCCTATATACATATCGCCATTTTGCAAAATCGGGCTATGACCCGGACGAGGAGCGTATGCCGACAATCAACCAGCTGGTCCGCAGGGCGCGCAAGCGTGTGAAGAAAAAGACCAAAACGCCGGCGTTGAAGGGTGCGCCGCAGAAACGCGGCGTCTGCACCCGGGTCTACACCACCACGCCGAAAAAGCCGAACTCCGCCTTGCGCAAGGTGGCCCGCGTGCGGTTGACCACCGGGATCGAAGTCACCGCCTACATTCCCGGCATCGGCCACAACCTGCAGGAGCATTCCGTGGTCCTCGTGCGCGGCGGACGCGTCAAGGACCTCCCCGGGGTGCGCTACCACATCGTCCGCGGCACCCTGGACACGCTGGGGGTCGAGGACCGCAAGCAGGGCCGTTCCAAGTACGGCGCGAAGAAACCGAAGTAAACCGCATCGTCCGCGGCCGCGTCACGTCACACGGCATCCGTCGTCCGACCGCCGACGCCCGTTGCCACCATTTGACCGGCTGCCGCGGGCAGCCTGAAACACCGTCCAGCCGGGCCCGGAGCGGCCGCTGGCGCGAAGCGGGAGCAAGCATGCCGAGGAGAAGGGAAGTCACGGAGCGCAGCGTCCGCCCCGACGCGAAGTACGGGAGCCGGCTCGTCGCCAAGTTCATCAACAGCCTGATGCACGACGGCAAGCGCAGCACGGCGGAGCGCATCATCTACGAGGCGTTCAGCATCCTGTCCGAGAAGAGCAAGGACCCCCCGGTCAAGCTCTTCGAGCAGGCGCTCGACAACGTGCGGCCGGCCATCGAGGTGCGCTCCCGCCGGGTCGGCGGCTCCACCTACCAGGTCCCGACCGAGATCCGGTCCTCGCGCCGCACGGCGCTCGGGATCCGCTGGCTGATCAGCTACGCGCGCCAGCGGCCGGAGAAAGGGATGGCCAAGAAGCTCGCCGCCGAGTTCCTGGACGCCGCGAACAACCGCGGCTCGGCGGTGAAGAAAAAGGAAGACACCCACAAGATGGCCGAAGCGAACAAAGCGTTCGCCCATTTCCGCTGGTAGGGGTTTCATCCTTTTCAGCATACCGGTGTCACCGTGGAGGGCATATGCGGTGTTTATGCCCTTCGCCTTTTGAGGGGAGGACGATCACGATGGCCAAGCAGAAGTTTGAGCGCAAGAAGCCGCACGTGA
>CAZNKG010000047.1:0-12583 GCA_964573635.1 uncultured Desulfatibacillum sp.
CACGTAGAAATGGTCGGGCCGCCGGGATTTGAACCCGGGACCTCTTGCACCCCAACCAACTTTTATCAATCACTTACAAGCATCGCTCACTGAAAACACAAGACTTAACCGCGACCGATTTGGACTCCAATTGGACGCCAGGGCCGCGAAAAGGGGAGAGTGGACTCCACACGGACTCCACACCGAGGACCACCTGCCGAGGATAATCACAGGTCCACAGGTTTGGCATCACACGTGCCTCGCGCGCGGTTGTACCCGCCTTCTGAAATCCTCCTGAGCAACTTTGTTCAGAAAGAATTCTGGTTCCCTTATACAGACGACAGCGCCCATGGCGCCCGCATCCCCGTCGGGGGATTCGTCTCACTGTGGATCGGGATCGGGCTTGATCACGTGAAGATGAGCGATCCGCAGGCGCGCCATGGGAAAATCTGGGCATGCCGTCTGCCTTGCCCATGGCTCTTGTCCGCCAGCAGCTCCGCTGCCAGGTGAACCGCGCAGAGATGATGCTGATCGAAGCGAGGGCGCGCGAGGAAGGCAAGAGCGTGGCGAACTACGTCCGCTCCAGACTCGGCCTCCCCGATCGCAACGCCGGCCGCCCGACGGTGGCTCAACTGGAGGTCGAGCAGGACCAGGCGTGGGAGATCCTCCGCGGCGTGGGTGTCGATCCGGCGGCTTTCTTCCCGGCGGACGACTCCTGGCTGGCGGATTACCGCTGATCTTTCTCGCTGCGATGGAGGAACCCGTCGGGAGCGGTGTCGCGGAATGACGGTTCCCCTCTCCGAACTGAAGCGGGGCGATCGGCACAGGACGTTCGAGCTTCACACTGCACGCATTGACGCGTCGGAGTTTCAGTGAGGAAATGGTTTTCAGCAAATGCTGAAAATGCACAATCCAGTGAAAGGATCATTCAAGTCAAGGGCTGCGGAGAAGATGCCGCGTCAGCGATTGTTGAGGAGGTAATCACGACGGCATGGCGGTGACCTTCCGAGACTACTCCGCAGATCAAGTAAAAGCGGCCCGCTCCGTTCTACTGGAGCTTGTGCGTCTTGGCTTGGTCCCCGGAGGCACGCCGGAGGGCGATCAGTCCATCTCGCGCGGGGTTAGCGTGATCCCCAGATCGTCGAGTGCCTTGACCCTGCTCTCCATTGACACACTCAAACGAAAGCAAGGGGCGGTCGGAGGCTGGGACTATTTGGACGATTCACTTCTCGATCTCGGCAAGCGCTGAGTCGAGCGCGGGGAGCAGTGCAGGTAAATCCTCGGCAACGGTAGTCCAGACGATGTTGAGGTCCACATCGAAGTAGGCGTGGATGAGCCGGTTTCGCATCGAGACAATCTTCCCGAAGGGGATGGAGGGAACCTGTGCCCGGGTTCCCGGCGTCACCTTTGAGGCCGCCTCGCCCAGGATCTCCAGACACCGGGTGAGCGCCATCCTCAGCATCACGTTTTCGTCGAGCTCAGTCCGTGTGCGCCCGGCGGCCATCTCCACGGCAGATGCTGCGGCCTCCCGCATGTGGCGCAGCCGGACGGCGTCAGGATTCGGCATAGACAACCAGCGCGTCGCGAACCACCTCGTCGCGGAAGTACCGGCTCAAATCCATCGGGGTGCGCAAATCGACTTTCCGGCCGCCGAGCAACCCGCTCAACTCCTCCTCGATCTCCGCGAGCCGGAAGAAGCCCACCCGTGCCTCCGGTCGAAACTCCACCAGGACATCGATGTCGCTTGTGCCTGAGAAACGGTCGGTCAGCACGGAGCCAAACAGAGCAAGCTTCCGAATGCCACTGCGCCGGCAGAGTTCGCCGATCTGAGCTTCCGGGATTTCGATCTGCGCCACCGTCATGCTTCTCCATTATGGCTCAGACTGTCGCCGGCACGACGCCCACAACTCGGCCCCTCACCATCCGGAGCGATTCTCGTGTATGGGGAGAATCGATTCGTCTTCTTGCTGAGACAAATCGCAGAACACACATCTCATGCCACCGGCGCGATTTCGCCCAAAGCCTCGCCGGCGAACGCGAAGCCGCGACAACACCGCTTTGTATTCCGCAAGGATCTCTTCCGTCACCAGCCAGGTGAAGCCGGCATGGTCAAGCCACTCTCGGAGGAACTGGGCGCTCGGAGAGAGCGGCGGCCGTTCCTTGAACGCAGCGATTCCTACAACGACGACCGAAGTGTCTACGACCCCTCTACGCCGGGCGCTTTGCGCCGTCAACGGTGACCTCCGGCAGGCCTTTCTTGCCGGCACGATACCCACGGATGGCCGACTGAATTTGATCGGACGTGATCCCGGCGAGATCGTCCGCCGCGGCTTCCAGGTTGCGCACAAGTTCACGCTTCCAACCGGGGCGCTTCCGCCCGCGCGGCAGGTCTTGATAGAGCTGAGCGCGAGGAAGTTGCTCGTCAAGTTCCTTCGCTAGATTGCGCAGGGGAATCCGGACCTCGATGGCCTCCTGCCCGCGTGCCGGCCGGGAGCTCAGCCTGGATGACGGGCAACGAGTACGCGTTGTGGGAGTTGGTCCACGGCGAGAACCACGATTACGGGTGGTGCAGCGTGTCCGCGCAGGACCTGGAGGGACTTCGTGTCCTCAGTGAGCACGCCGGCGGTTGGATCTGGACCGGCCCGGCGCACGAGTTCACGCCGCAACTGCTCCCGTTCGACGCGTGGCGAGCCAGGTTCGAGGAGCACAATCGCACTGCCGATGACATCCGTGGCGAGGTGGACGATTCCCTGGGTTCGCAGGGCTGATGACCCGGGCGTCTGCTGCATCACCGGCGTCACCGGCGCTGTGTCCGCAAGGCTGGGCCCAATCCGCCGCCGCACACGCCTATTGCAACATTTGCAATAATGAAAGCGAAGATCCTTTATGAATGCGGCTCACCTCAAAGCAGCGAGGCTGAAGGCTGGTTGGTCTCAGCATGAGGCGGCGGCCCGCCTGGGCGTATCGCAGCCCTACTATTGTCAACTGGAAGGGGGAGCGCGGCCCGTGCCCGACAGCTTGGCGCTTCGCGGGGTTCGCAGGTTGGGGGTATCGCCCGCGGCGCTACCGTTACCGCCCTTATCTCCTCAACCGGCTCCCGCCGAGCCCAAGGAACTGGCGTCTGCGCTGGGACGCCTGGGCTACGCGGGCTTTGCGCACCTGGGGAAACATGGTAAGACCGTGAATCCGGCCCTGCTCGTGGCGACAGCTCTGGCTCACTCCGACCTCGAGGTTCGATTGGTCGAGGCTCTGCCGTGGGCCCTCGCAACTTTTCATGACCTGGACTGGGGGTGGCTCGTCGCTCAATGCCGGCTCTGGAATGCGCAGAATCGGTTAGGGTACCTGGTTTCTCTGGCACGTCAGCTCGGCCAGCCCGGCGCAGCCAGCCGTCTGGACGATGTGCTAGGTGAACTGGAACGCTCGAAGCTTGCGGCCGAGGGCACGCTCTGCCGGGAATCGATGCCGGAACCGGAACGTCGGTGGGTGCGCAGTCACCGTTCCACGGAAGCTGCCCGTTGGTCCCTCCTCACCACACTCACGAAGGAGCAACTCACTTATGCGGCGTGATACGCCGGCAGAGCCATGGCTGTCATTCCTGAATGATCTCGACGCCGAGATTGAGGGAGTCACGGAGCTACATTGCATAGGCGGGTTCGCCGTTGTCCAGGCTTATGGCCTCGAAAGAGCAACGGCGGACATCGACGTCCTTGCCGTCGTGCCCGGTTCGAGCAGCACGGGGCTGACGGATCTGGCAGGCAAGGGCTCAAAACTGCACCGCAAACACGGCGTCCACCTGGACTTTGTCACCGTTGCCACCGCGCCGGCAGATTACGCGAGCCGCTTGATGCCGCTGTATCCAAGGCACTGGAGGCGGTTGCGGCTGTTCGCCTTGGAAGCGCATGACCTGGCTCTGACGAAACTCGAGCGGAATTTCGAACGAGACCGCAGCGACGTTGAGCATCTGGCCCGCCGAGGCTATCTGAATGCATCGACCTTACGCCAACGTTACGTCGATGAGTTACGCTCGTACGTGATTGGGCGAGAATCGTGGCACGATCAGACTCTCGATCTGTGGATTGAGGCCTACTTCCCGGACGACGCAGGCCAGAGCAAGGAGAGCCGATGAACGTGAAACGACAAACCGGCACACCGCTTGTTGCCTGGGACGAGCAGACCGGCTTCGCGAGCAAGGTCGTTTCGGGTTCGCCCGAACACCACGGCGCGCACGAGCGGCTGCTCGAACTGGCGGTCGAGTTGGAGTCTGATTTTGAACCCTACGGGAAACGCTATCGCGATGCCGCCGATTGCAGTTGCGGATGCCGGCACTTCGCCACACTCGAGGGCTGCCTTGGAGCCGACTGGGGCGTCTGCATGAACACGACATCCCCGCGGGCGGGCCTGCTGACCTTCGAGCACCAGGGCTGCCCAGATTTCGAGGCTGGCCTTGATCCTGACGACGCAAATGAGGCGTAGCTACTGGATGACTCTCGTCACCGGATTCGCATCCGCGAGGCTCGGTGGTGCTCCGGGCGCTGGCGGTGCGGCAGGAGGTGGAATCTCCGGCGCCGGCCGCTTCTCCTGCGGCTCCCTTGCAGCCTCCGCCAGCTTCTGTTGAATCCGCCGCGTGAGTTCGTTCTGCCGTTCGGGTGCGACGAACGTGTACTCGCTCGTCATGTCCAGGTCGGAGTGGCCGGCGATCTTCGAGGCCTCGATGGCGCTGCCGCCGACTTCCTGCCGCCAGGTGATGTTGGCGCGGCGGAAGGAGTGTGGCCCGAGGCCCTGAAAGTCGCAGCCTTCAGCACGAGCAGCCTGGTGGAGCGCGTCGCGGACCGCCGAGTCCCACAGGGGCTTCTCTCGCGACCGCTTCTGGTAGAACACCCACGCCTGCGGCTTGGCCTGGTCCGCGGCGGCTTTCTCGCGGAAGCGCGGGACGAGGTCGCCAATGCCCAACGTCCGCCGGCTCCCCTCGCTCTTTGGGCGGCCGACATCCTGGTGCCATACGCGCTGCTCGATCTTGATCGTCGCGGCGTCCAGGTTCACATGCTTCCACTGGAGACCGAGAACCTCGGAGATGCGCGCGCCGGTGGCAATGCAGGTTTCGATGATGAGTTTGTTGGGCTCATCCAACCGCGCCAGCACGCGCGCGGTCTCATCGAAGGAGAGGATGCGCCGCTCGTACTTGTACCGTTTCCTGCCGAGTTTGGCCCGGCTGGCCGGACTGCGCTTGCCCTCCTCCCAAAGCCCGTGGCCCTCGGCGTAGTAGAAGATCCGGCTCATGATGTTGCGCACGCCGTGCATGGTGAACCAGGCGTCGAACGTGGTATGGAGCCAGTCCTCCACCGCCTTGGGCTTGATCTCGATCAGGCGGAACTTGCCCCAGCGCGGCACGAGGTACTCGTGGAGGTAGAACAACTCCTTCGTCCGTGTCGGCTTGCTGATCTGGTGTTCGCGGCCGAGGTACCCCTCCTCATACATCTTGGCGACCTCACCGAACAAAGCGATGCCGGTGGCCACGGCCTGCTGGACGGCCTCCTCCGTTGTCGCCGCGTTCAGCTTCGCCAGGAACTTGTCGCGCTCCATCTCGGCCTGGCGCTTCCCTATGGCATTGTCGCCGCGGCTGGGGCCGATGGTGTAGAACTTCCGGGTGGTCTTGACCGAGCCATCGGGCTGGATCTCGTCGGCGTAGTAGCGGAAGAACCAGTAGTAGCTTCCACGGTCCTTCCGTTCGTGGACCATCGGATGCTGTACCCGCCGTTTCAAAATGACGCCTCCAGTCAGGGCCTGAAGGCTAACTTCATTCGGAGGCATCGTTCAAGTCCTATCCGCACGCGTCACGCGAGCGTGTACTCCGGAATCACATCGCCCAGTTCCGCGTTGCCGCGCTGGTGCTCTGGAATCCAGAACACGCAGCGCAGCTTGGGATTCCCGAACAGGCCGGCGCCGTTGCGGTAGTCGGCGTAGTGGCCGCGGACCCAGTGGCGGCGTTCTTTGCTCTCGTCGCGGCCGAAGGCGTTGCGCCCGGTCGTCTGGACCTTCGGCACGTCCGTAATCTTGATCTCGTGCCAGACAGTGGCCGGCACCAAGTCGCGCTGGTGGTGTCGCGGGCCCTTCGGTTCATTCATCGGCTTGAGGACGACATTGCGGCAGTTCATCCGCGCCAGTGCGTGGCCGACGACCAAGAGACATAATGCGAACCAGTCGGCCTTGGTCTGGTCGTCCTTCTTCTTGCGGAAGAGCACCTGCCCGTAGACGTCGCCGGTCGCTTTGCCGATGCAGTAGGCGATCTCGCCGAAGGGGCCCATGGCAAAGCCGCGGTACTCCGTGAAGAAGAAGCACGAGACGGCGCACTGTAGTTCGTCCGGGTTGTACAGGTAACCGTCGCCCACGTGCATGTGATCGTTGAACCACTGCGGCGTGGTCCGCACGACGAGCGCGCCGTTGAGAGAGCCGTCAGGCCCGCGAAACTCCATCCACATGATCTTGTACGGTGGCACTGGGTGCGCAAGCGCCTTCAGTTCCTCGAGGGCCTGACGCGGCAGCAAGTGGTCGGTCAGGACGTCGTTCGAAACGGCCTGGCAGTTCACCAGGATCGTCTGGTGATCCATCGCCAGATTCCTGGCGGCCTGCGCCGCGTCCTCCGGATAGGCCGGAGGCGTGATCGTCCGGCGCTTCTTCATCATCCATCGCAGGTTCATAGTCTCACCGCCATGCCTGTCTCCATCGGGCAGATGTAGAGCGTCTCCCGAGCGCGGGTCATCCCCACGTAGAACTGCCGGATCACCGCGTCGCGAGGCGGGCCGGTCTTCTGGTACTGGCGGTCGGCCTCGCCGCTCAGATCCGGGAACAGATACACCACGTCGGCCTCGCCGCCCTTGACGGAGTGGATCGTGCCAACAATGACGCGGGGCACCTCGATCAGCGCCGTGGGACCGTGCGCGTCGGCAATGTCCAGTGGGAACTGAACCCGCTTGAAGACGGAGGCAGTCACGCGCTTGCCCCACCACTCCAGCAGCGAGCGGTGATCGCCCTCGAAGGTCGCCAGCAGCGCCTCCAGCGCAGCAGTCTCGAAGAGATCGTCAAGCGTCTCGATGGTGGCGGTGTCGTTGGGCGGGTAGTTCTGGAGCTTCTTCTTCGCGCCGCGCTTCAGCACTCCCTCCGACGTGAGCCACTCTGCCCAGAGCCCCAGGTCGCCATTGGTCCAGTCGCGCCGCCCATTGCCGAAACCCGGATGCGCGACGAGCAGCGCGAGGATGCGGCTCGGAGTCGATCCACGCCCCATTCGCAGCGGGTTCCAGAAGCCGTTCGACTTTCGGTACGGATTGTGAAACGGGATCGCGTTCTTGCGCAGGACGGCGACGAGCGGCTGAAGCATGTACCCGCACGCGGCCAGGAACATGACCGTCTGTCCGCGCTCGAGGTGCTGGATTGCGGTCTTGAGGATGAAGTACTCCGGCGACTTGTATGTGCCGCTGGAGAGCCGGACGCATTCGCCCTCCGCCGGCCGGGGCAGGTAGTCCTTCTCCTGGCGGCGCGTCACCTGCTTGATGAGCCGCATGGCCGGGCCGTGGACGGCGCGCGGGACACGATAGCTCTGCTTGAGAATGATCTTGTGGTCGGCGGGGATGTCCGGATCGAGGACCGCCTCCGGCGTGGCGCCGGTGAATGAGTAGATGGTCTGGTCGTCGTCGGCCGCCACGATGAAATAGCTGGCCCGCTCACCCCACTTGCGGATGAGCGTGAGCTGCATGCGGTTCAGGTCCTGGGCCTCGTCGGCGAAGATCACGGAGGGGCGCTTGGGCGCCACGTACACGTCACGGAGGGCCACCTCGATCAGGTCGCAGAAGTCGAGCAATCCATGCGCGTCCTTGTACTCCCGCCACCTGCCGGAAAACTCGCGCACGACGGCCGGCCAACCGTCAGGCGGGATCATCATTCCGCGCCATCGGTTGAGTTGCTCCAGGCATTCATCGCCTTCCCTGCCGCGATCGGAGCCTTCATCCTCGCCGGTGTCTTCACCATCGAGGCGCCCGTGCTTTCTCTTGGGCGTCATTTGGAGATGCGGGTTGTCTTTGTTCCACTCGTCGACGTGGCACTCCGCGATTTCCGGGCCGCCGAGGGCGTGAAAGCAGTGCGAGTGTAGAGTGCCAATCCTGTCGGCGCTGATGGGCAGGTCACGGCCCGCGAGCTCCGCGGCGGCGGCGCGCGAGAAGCTGGTGACCAAGACCGAGTCGGCGCCGAATCGCTCGACGGCGCGCCGGATTTGCCGGGTAAGGTTGGTCGTCTTGCCCGTTCCCGGCGGGCCAAAAATACGGTATTCGGCGGTGATGGAATGATCGAGAGCGCCGATGTCGCTGAGGGATCCGGCGGCGCCCGTGTCATGCGCGTGCATCGGAGGCCTCCTCCTGGTTTGCCGACACAGCGGTGAAATCTGCCGGATCGAACAGGTCTTTGGGCAACAGCCAGCGGCTCTGGTCCCGCAGCCTCGCACCCCGGATGCGCATGCTCCGGGCGCCCAGCACGGTGAGCATCTGGGCGATGGCCTTCACCGTGAGGCTGAGAAAGAACGTCTTGTTCACGTGCATCTGGAGGTCGCTGGCGGTGATGGCCACGTGCCCGTCGATCACCGTGGGCTTGCGGATCGATTGGATGGGCGGCGCCTCGATGGACGGGATGAACGCTGCCTCTGTCAGGTAGCAGGTGAGATACATCTTGGTGAGTCCGACGCCGTCGGTTTCATCCCCGCCCTCCTGCTCGATGAGCGCGTCGAGCATGGTCTGCGCCAGCCGCTCCCAGGCTTTCGGCTTGATGCGGGGGATGAGGCGGTTGACGGCGGCGGCGACCGCAACGCGAACGCTGGCCTGATCGATCAGCCTGCCGACGCCGGCGAACTTGATGGTGGCGTTCTCCAGTTCCATGACGTAGGTCGGCTCCTCGCCAGTGATCTTGAGCAGCCGCAGGACTCGGATCCCCAGCGCGCGCGAGACCAGTTCGCAGAGGAGCGCCTTGGCGGCGGGATCCGGCTCCGGTTGCGGCGCCGCCGAGTCGTTCTCTGGGGCGGGGCCAGGCTCTTCAATAGCAGGCGCTGCGGAGAGCGGATCGATGCCGCCGCCCTTCTTGAAAGCCCGTGCCAGCGTGCGGCGGTAGTAGTCAATGCGGTTGCGCGCCTGTTGGCCGTGCATCCGTCGGTGATGGATGATCAGGTTTACGATCTGCTGCTCGGACAAGCCTGCGTCCACGCCAAAGTCCGCGAGCGCGAGATCGTAGCCGGACTGCGACTGATCTTTGAGATCGTGCCGTTGCCTGAGCCAGGTGTTCTTGAAGCGCATGTCGGCGTCCATGTAGCGCTTCAACAGGTCGTCCGGAACAACCGCGTTGCAGTCGATAACGAGCGGTGTGTCCTCCAGGCGGGCCGCCCATTCACGCTCGGTCTGCTGCTGCGCGGCGGGACTCGGGATGGCCGCGTCGTCCAGAAGCTCGGCGAAGTCGCTCGGATTGTAGCGGCGGCCCGCGTTGGAATGTATCGAGACGGCCTTCGGATTTCCCGGATCCTTGTGGTTGAGTGTTCCGGGAATGCGCAGGACCCGCGCCAAGTCGGCCAGCCGGTCAAAGGCCCATCCGCGGCTTGCCGCATTCAGGCGCAACAGGTTCTGCCAGCGGGCGATGAGATCGGCGGTCGCATTGCGCTCCTCGCCGGAGTCAAACACCAGGGGTTCCTTGAATAGCCACCAGGCATGGGCGCCGTTGCCGGTGGCGACAACGACCGTGGGCGGCATGGCCGCGGGGATGATGCTGAGGGCGTCACCGATGGAGCGCGGGAGCGCGGTCTTGGAGTGCGCCTCCGACTTCAGGTCGAGGTCCGCCCAGAATCCCACCAGCCCCAGGATCTGGTCCGAAGGGCAGCGCCGAGTTGGGCCGAAATCCCGAGGCGACAGGCCCGCGCCGACGTAGACATCCCGGTCGTGCACGGACTCAATGAACGATGCCGCCTCGCCGGTCTCACGGAACCAGTGCGAGCGTTTGTCGGCCAGGGTCCAGATCAGAATGTAGGATTCGCTGGGCTTGTCCGCGAAGAGACTCTGGAGAAAACTCCTCGGATCAGTCATCGGCAATCCTCCAGGCCCGCCAGGAGCGGTCTCGCAGCATCGCGCTTGCGGCGCTTGGTATCCTTCGCGTTCCGCCGGTGCTCGGTGGCATCGTGCGCCAGGTGACACCGCTGGCAGAGGGCTCGAAGGTTGCCATCGGCGTTGTTCTCGGGCGTATGGTCGAGGTGGGCGACGGTCAACACGATGCGCGTCAGCCGGACGCCTTCGAGGGACGCGACCTCGGCTTCTATGCCCTCGAACCGCTCAAGCGAACCGTTGCTCCGGCGCCTTCCAATCACGCCGTTCTCGATGCCGCAGAACTCACACCGATTTCCGGCGCGCTCCAGGATGTGCTTCCGAATCGACTTCCAATCCTTCGGGTAGCGGTGTCGATCACTCGGCCGGATCGGCATCGGGCACCTCCTTCCCGGCCTGACCCGTACGCGATTCTGGGCGCCAACCGCCGCTCGCCGGTCCGTACCAGGCTTCGGCAGTGCGCATCGCGTGCTCAAGGAACGGCGACGCGAAGTCCCGCCTCCTGCTGCCGGCTTTTCGGGAACCGGCGAACATGAGCCAGCGGTCGCCGTCCTTCGCGAGCCACACCGCTGTGCCGCCGCACTTGGCGCTGTAGAGCGGGGCATCCACAAGCGACGCTGGCTTCGGTGCCGCATCCACCACGAGCGGCGCGGTGGCGAGCCACTTCTCCCAGGACACGAACCTCTCGCCGTTCCAGAAGCCAATGACGATCCCGTCATCCATCTCCGCGTCCGCCGGGATGTCGGCGAGGCTGGGGCTGGCAGAAACGTGGGGCTCCTGCGGGCGCTCCTTGCGTTCGCGGAATCGCCGCCAGGCCTCGAGGCTGTAGGTAGCCGCGCTCATTTCTCAGGACCCGATGTGGAGAGGCCGAGAACTGCCAGGGCCTCGCCGACGCTGCGTGCCACGCCGACCAGGGCGCCCGCCCGGGCCCAATCGCGCAGGCGGGCCTGCTGGAGGTCGGTGACCACGCCGTCCCGGCGCTTCACTTCCAGCTCGAAGTGCCGGCCACGGATGGAGCCATAGATGTCGGGGTCGCCGGCGACCGACCAGGCGCTCCCATGACGTTTGCGGGCCACCACACCCGGCGCCGCCCGCAACGCCGCCAGGATTTGCTTGACGATGGCCGACTCGCGTGGGTTATTGCGGTCGCTCATTGCGGCCGCTCCAGTTCCAGGCTGGTTTCCTGTTTCAGGCGGCGCCCGTGGTGGAAGCCGACCTCGATGCCTTCGGACAAACACCAGAGCGCGCGGGCCCAGCGGCGCAGGCCGCGCGCGAGGTGCAACGTGATGGGGGTGCGATCCGGGCGCTGCCAGCGGTGCGTGATGAGGAGCATCACCGCCAGCAGCGCCACGGCCCATAGGATGTGGGAGTGGTTGCTCATCACCCGGCTCCTTCAGAACGGCACGTTGGGATCGCCGCCCTGTTCCCGCACTTCCGGTTCGAGGCCCGTGGGCACGCGCACCGCGAGCGAACGGCAGAGTTCGTGGTACTGCTGGGCGCGGGCGGCTTCCTCGGCCGTGAGCCGGCGCACGAACCGCATGACCGCTTTGCCGTACTGGATGCCCCCAGCGTTCTGCGCCTTCTCCAGCTCGAGGCCGATCACCGCCTGGTAGTACGGGATGCCCTGAGTGGTGAGCTTGAGGAAGAACTGGCGGGCGCCCTTGAGGCTGGTCGGCGGCAGAGAGACGACTTCGGGCAGGAGCAGGTCGCCGCGCAGGACGAAGATCTGCTTCACCTGTTTGCAGGCCTGCCCGGCGCCTTCGTCGGCACTGCCGTATTCCGCGAGCGGGCATTTGGAGCAGTCGCCGCCTGGCTTGCCCTTGCCGGTGACGCCGTCGGACGAAGAACAGTCCGGCGGCTGCTTGCCGCTGCCCTTGCCGAAAGCGGTCTTGTAGTAGACCCGCGTGTCGCGGGCGAAGACGATCACGCCGTCGATGCGCGCGAGCGTCTCCTCCCCATCGAGCGTGGGCACGATCCAGCGGGGGCTGGCGCCGCCCGAGATCTTCACGCGCGGCAAGTCGAAGTCGGTGATGCCGCCGCCGCTGATGTTCGCCGCGATGGCCTCGTTGATGGCGTCCAGATTGCCTTCGAGCGCCGCGAGCGCCTTGGGCGTCTGGATCTGGATCAGTTCAGTGGACATGTTGTCTCTCCTTGTCAGGCTTTCCTGCTGCGCAGGGAATGAACGAACGAAATCTTCAGGGCGTCGCCGAGCGGTGACGGCAGTGCAGTGCGGACGTCCTCTTCCGTGAAGAGCCGGTTCTGCTGCTGGCAGCGCAGGCGCGCCTCTTCGGCCACCTCGCGCACGAACCCGCGCAAGGACTGCGTGTTGTAGTTCTCCGAAACGTATTGGCCGAGCTCGGACCGCTTGAGCGCGGCGATGACTTCGGCGCGGTCGTTGACAGGACTGGCGTGAATGTCCTGGGCGATATACACGGTGCGGCCGTCGACCTTCATCGAGGCGACGCCATCGGCCAGGAATTGCGGCA
>CAZNKG010000048.1:0-11301 GCA_964573635.1 uncultured Desulfatibacillum sp.
TGGCGTCCCCAAGGGGATTTGAACCCCTGTTGCCGACGTGAAAGGCCGGTGTCCTGGACCTGACTAGACGATGGGGACGAGGCTTTTGATGGTTGCCGATGGGCCGTGCTGGACTCGAACCAGCGACTCTCTGCTTAAAAGGCAGATACTCTACCGCCTGAGTTAACGGCCCGTCGCTGAATTTGGTTTATATATAGTCCCGGCTTTGCCTTGTCAATAAAAAAGCCGACTTCAAGCGGCCGCGAGCAGGACGAGCGCGGCCAGGGCGGCGGCGAAGAGCGGCCAGTCGCCGGGGCGGACGGCGAGCGGAGCTCCGGTGCGGTCGTCGCGGTAGCCGCGGGCCTCCATGGCGAGGGCGAGGGTGTCCGCGGAGATGAAGAGACGGCGCATGAGGGCAATCCCGAAGCAGGCGGCGCGGCGCAGCGGGTTGCGCCGCTGTTCGATCGCCCGCGCGCGCTGGGCGTCGGCGACGGCCGCGGCCTGCTCCCAGACGACCGGGATGAAGCGGATCAAGAGGCCGATGGTCGTTCCCGCCCGGCGCGCGTTCACACCGGGAAGCGGCTTTAAGAGCCACTCCACCCCGGCCTTGATCTCGGCGGGCCGCGTCGCGGCAACGAAGGCCGCCCCGAGCAGGAAAACGGTTCCCAGTCGCAGCGCGGCAAGCGCCCCGTCGATCGCCCCCTCGCGGGTCAAGGCCACGGGCCCCCAGGCGATGATCTCCTCCCCGGGCATCGACAGGGCCCGGCCGCAAAAAACCAGGCCGAGGAGAAGACCCATCGTCCGCCACTCCATGCCCCGGAAGCGCGGCAGGCAGCCGGCGGCCGCCAGCTGAAAAAGGACGAGAAGCGCGAGGACGACCAGCCCGGCCGCCCCGAGCTTGAGGGAGACGAGGGCTGCGGCCGCGAGCAGCGCAAGCTTGAGGCGCACGTCGAGCCGGTGCAGCCGTGAGGTTCCGGGGCGGTAGTGGAAGCCCGTCAGTTCAGCCACGTGAGGGCCTCCAACTCCGCCGCACCGCGGCGCGGGGTGCGAACGCCGTAGGCTTCCAGGCCGCTGGCGGCTTCGGCCGGCGGAGCATCCCGCACGATCCGGCCGGCCTGCAGGACGACGAGCCGCGACGCGTGGGCGAGCACCTTGTCGAGGTCGTGGGTGCTCACGACCACGGTCCGCCCACCGCGATGGAGCGCGACCAGCAAGCTCAGGACCTGGCGCACGCCGGCATAGTCCAGGCTCGCGAAGGGCTCGTCGCAGACGACCACCTCGGGGTGCATGGCAAGGATGCCCGCGATCGCCAGACGCCTTTTCTCGCCGCCGGAGAGCAGATGCGGGCGCTTTTCGGCGAGGTGGGCAAGGCCGGCGGCCGAAAGCGCCGCGGCGACCCGGCGGTCGACCTCGCCGCGCTCGAGCTTCAGGTTCTCGGGTCCGAAGGCCACGTCCTCGGCGACGGTTTCGCCGACGATCTGGCAGTCGGCGTCCTGGAAGACCATGCCCACCCGACGGCGGACCTCGGCGAGGTGCTGCGGCACGGCCAGCCCGGCCACCCGCACGCGGCCGGAGGTCGGCCGCAGCAGCCCGTTCAGGTGGCGCAGGAGCGTCGTCTTGCCCGAGCCGTTCGCGCCGGCGATCACCACGAACTCCCCGGCGGCGATCGAGAGGCTCACGTCGTCCAAGGCGACCGTTCCGTCGGCGTAGCGGTGGGTCAGGTTCTCGACCTGGATCACCGGCGCGCCGGCCGGCGGGGAAGACGGGGCGGCGGAGCCGGCCGTCTGAGTCTGCCGGGCGTCCGATCGGTTCACGGCGGCGGCCCTCTTCCTCAGCGCTCCACGCCGATGACCGGGCGCACGGCCCGCGCGATCAGCGCCGCGGCGGCGATCTTCACCGCATCGCCTGCCAGAAAGGGGAAAAAACCCACGGCGAGGGCCTTCGCGAAGGGCATGCCGGTCACGAGCTTGAGCCAGGGGACCCCGCAGCCATAGAGCAGGATCGAGCCCGCCGCCATCGCCAGGATGTCCCCGGCCACCCGCCTGCCGAGGCGCGCGGAAATCCAGCCGGTGAGCAACACGGCCGGAAGATAGCCCAGGAGAAACCCCCCCGTCGGCCCGAGGAAGCGGCCGATCCCGCCGGTCGCCCCGGCAAAGACCGGCAGGCCGCAGGCGCCGACGAGCAGGTAGACCGCAACGGCGGCAAGCCCCTGGCGGGCCCCGAGAAGCAGCCCCGCGAGAAAGACGAACATGTTCTGGAGCACGACCGGGACCGGGCCGATCGGGATGGAAATATAGGCGCCGACGGCCATGAGCGCCGCGGAGAGCGCGATGAATACCGTGCGGCGCAGCGCGCGCGGCGGCTGAAGGGCGAGGGAATCGGATGGATCCATCTCTATTCGGGCTCCTTGCCGGATCGACCGGCCTGGCGTCGGACGGCGGGCGGGGTCCGCGGTCCGGGGTCCCCGGAAGGCGGGATGAAACAGTCGCCATAGATCACCGCGCGCCGCGCGCCGTCGGACTGGCGGACGATCAGGGCGCCGCTTTCGTCGACATCCTCCGCGACCCCCCGGACCTCCTCGCCGGCGGTGACGATCCGCACCGGCCGGCCGAGGTTGACCGAAAGCCGCTTCCACTCCGGGATGACCGCCTCCCACTCCCGGCGCGCGAAGGCAGCCTCGAAGTCGTCCAGGAAGCCGGCGAGAAGCTCGCGCCGCGGCACCTCGCGGCCGAGAAGCGCCTTCAGCGCGACGGCCGGCGGCGCGATCCCCGCCACATCGTTGTTCACGTTCACCCCCATGCCGACGTTGACGAAGTGGACCGCTTCGCCCTCGCTCTCCATCTCGGCCAGCAGCCCGCAGAGCTTGCGGCCGTCGACCAGAATGTCGTTCGGCCACTTGAGCCCGGCCGCGACCCCGAAGCGCCGGCGCAAGAAACGCGCGAGCGTCACCGCGGCGAGGAAATTGACGCGCAGGCTCAAGGGTGCCGGAATCTCCGGCCGCAGCACCACGGTGAAGTAAAGCCCCCCGGCCGGCGACTCCCAGGGCCGCCGCAGCCGTCCGCGGCCGGCGCTCTGGCGCTCGGCGACCACCACGGTGAAGGCGGGGCACCCTTGGCGCGCAAGCTCCTTGGCGGCGTCCATGGTGGAGGGAAGCTCCGCGAAGCAGTGCACGCGCTCCTCCCGTCCCAGAAACTCCCAGGGGTTGAGGAGATCGGCCTCGCTCACGAGGGTGTAGCCCTTCGGCCCCGCGGCGATGGCGTAGCCTGCCGCCTGGAGCTTCTGGATATGCTTCCAGACCGCAACGCGCGAGGTCCCCAGGCGCGCGCACAGCTCGCTTCCGGAAACCGGCTCAGCGGAATGGCGCAGGGCGTTCAGGATGAGGGCTTTCATGGTGGACTCGTTAACCTTTTGGGGCGCAGAGGTTAACGTCCTGGCGCCGGCTTGTCAAGCGGAATTTCGGAGCCGCCGGGACAGGCCGCGCGCCAGCAAAGCCGCGGCCGGCAGAAAGAGGATGAAGAGGATGCGCGCCTGGTAGCGGCCGTAGACCCCGCTCAGAAATCCCATCCAGAAGGCGTTCGAGACCGCGGCCGCCAGCGCGAAGAGCGTTAGGGAGGAGAGCGGCGCCGCGAGGCGCCGGCCGGCGGCGGCACCGGCGAGGCACAGGGCGAGCGCCGCCCAGACGAGGAGCATCACCGGCCGGTCGAGCGCGCGCAGCGCGCGCTCGAGCTCGCCCCGTCCCTGGAGGGAGCCGAGAAAGGCGGCGACATCCCCCGGGTGGCAGGCTCGCAGATCCTCGACGGCCGGCGACCCCGGCGGGAAGGGCTCGAATCCGTTCGAGACCTCCGGCAGGAGCGCAAGCCGAGCGGTGTTGCGCAGCGCGGCGGCCGCCTGCTCCCATAGAAGACGGGTCGGCCCGAGCAGCCCGGCGGCAAGGAGCGCCCGCGACTCGCGCGCGAGCGCCTCCCAGGAGCGGCCGAGCCGGTAGTAGGCCGTCCAGGTGAAGCTCTGGTGCTCGGCCGCACTCCAGGCGAGGACCTCCTCGGGCCGCTCGCAGAGCGGGCTTGCGGGCCGCTCCGCGCAGTGCCGCTCCAGGACCGCCGGCACGTCGTGCAGCGTCCGCGAGGCGAGGAAGACGGCGCCGTTTCCGGAGGTGAGCCGGAGGCTCCCGCCGAGCAGGTTGACGCCCGCGATCAGGATCAGGGCGCCGAGAAGCCCCGCGGCGACGAAGGCGAGGTAGCGCCCTCGCCCGCGGGCGCGCGGCAGCACGAGCGCGGCGGTCGAGGCGAGGACCGGGAGGTTTCCGAAGTGCGCCGCGGCCCCGAAGGACAAAAGGAGAAAGGCGGCGGCGCCGCGCCTGCCGGCCGCGGCGGCGAACAGGCCGATCAGCGCGAGGAGCGTCCAGCAGTCGGCCATGAGGAAGCCCGTGTAGAGGCCGAGGCCCGAGAGGAGCAGCGCGGCCGCCGCGGCGGCGGTGTGGCGGCGGCCGAGCACTCTTCCCCATAAAAAGGCGAGCGCGGCGGCGGCCGCGGCGCTCTGCGCGACGACATACCCCCAGGGGCCGAAGAAGGCGGTCACCGGCTTGAGCGCGCAGCCGAGCACGGGGCTGCGCATCTCGTCGGGGCAGGCGCCGTAGTAGCCCCAGGAGTCGGGGAAGAGGAAGGGGTAGCCGTTCGCCAGGGGAAAGAGCAGCAGGAAGCCGAACGCGGCGGCGCCGAAGGCGATTTCGGGGATCAACCCGCGGAGCCGGCCCATGACCGCGGTCACCGCCCCTCCGCGTCCTGGCCGACGCCCATGATGGCTCCGAGGAAGGCGGTCAGTAAGAGCTGGATGGCGGCGGCGAGGAGCGTCATCGAAAAGACGATCACCCGGGTCGCCAGCGGGCTTTCGAAGGGGCCCAGGAAGACCTCCCACCAGGCGTAGAGGCACCAGCCCACGCCCGCGGCGCCGCCGGCGAGCAGCGCGAGCGCCGCGAGCGCCAGCCGCTCGAGGGTCAGCTTTTCGAGCAGCGCCGCGTAGCGGCGGTGGCGCGGCAGGTAGCCCTGGCGGGTCGCGTAGCGCCGCACGAGCAGCGAGAAGGTGATCGCCTGCACCCCCACGAGCGCGCAGAGGCAGGCGAGGATGAAGGCCTTGTTCTCGAGGCCGATCCCGCCGATCCACAGGGGTCCGGGGAAGAGCAGCGCCGCCCCGAGAGCCCCGGCGCCGAGAAGGGCCGCCCCCGGGTAGAGAAAGAGCCAGCGCGGGGAGTAGATCAAGAGGAACTTGAGGTGCCGCCAGCCGTCGCGCCAGGTGCGCAGATGCGGCGGCCGGCTGCGGCCGTCGGGGGCGAGGGTCGTGGGGACCTCGACCACCTGGAGCCCCTCGAGCGCGGCGCGCACGACCATCTCGCTTGCGAACTCCATGCCGTCGGTGCGCAGCCCGAGGGCGCGGATCGCGGCCGCGTTGAACCCGCGCAGACCGCAGTGGAAGTCGTGGACCGGGATGCGGAAGAAGAGCCGCCCGATAAAGCTCAGGACCGGGTTGCCGAGCAGGCGGTGGAGCGGCGGCATGGCGCCCGGCCGGATCCCGCCCCGGAAGCGGTTGCCCATCACGAGATCGGCCCCGGCGCGCAGAGCGGCGAGGAACTCGTCCAGCCGGGAGAAGTCGTAGCTGTCGTCGGCGTCCCCCATGATGATGTAGCGGCCGCGGGCGGCCGCGATCCCGCCGCGCAAGGCCGCCCCGTAGCCGCGCTCGGCGACCGCCACGACGCGCGCCCCGCGGGCCTGGGCGATCGCGGCCGAGCCGTCGGTCGAGCCGTTGTCGGCGACGAGCACCTCCCCCGCGACCCCGCTGCGCTCGAGGAAGCCCCGCGCCTTGTCGATGCAGGCGCCCAGGGTCTGCGCCTCGTTCAGGCAGGGCATGAGGATCGTGAGCTCCATGGACCCAGGGCTCCCCGGGGCGCCCCCGATGGTCAGCAGGCCGCCGCGGCGGGGTGCTTCGCGCGCAGCTGGTTGACGATGCACTGGAGCAGGCGGTAGCTCCGCCGCCGCAGGGTGTGGCTCGACAGGCGCCCGGGCAGCGAGAACGCCTTGGTTCCAGGCCGTGGGGAGAACGAGTACGCCTCGACGAAATCGAAGTCAAGCTCCTCGATCAGCCGGAGCGAGTCCTCGAACTCCGCCTCGGTCTCTCCGGGATAGCCCGCCATGATCTGGGTGCGGATCTCGAGCCGGGGCCAGGCATGCCTCAGCGTGCGGATAGCGTGCTTGAATTCCTCGACGCGATAGCCGCGCTGCATCGCCTGCAGGACCCGGTCGTTCCCGGACTGGGCCGCCGTCATGAGGAAATCGATCTTTCCCGTCCGCAGCAGCTCGGCCAACTCCGGCAGCATCGCGATCAGGTAGCGGGGATGGACGTTTCTGATTTTCAGCCGGAAATCACCGGGTTCGGCGGTCAGGGCGCGCAGCAGGTCGACGAGGGTTGCGCCCTGGTCGCGGCCATAGCAGCCGAGGTCGCTGCCGATGAGGCTGAAGATCTGGAAGCCCTTCTGGAGGCCGGTTCGCAGCTCGGCCGCCACCGTCGAAATCGGCTTGCTTCGAAGGTCGCCGCGCGCGATTTTGACGGCGCAGTAGGCGCAGTGGTTCATGCAGCCCGTCGCGGCCTTGATGTACCAGTGCGCGGGGCCGATGAGGTTGATCCGCTCGGCCCAGTAGGAATATTCCTTGCCGTAAGGCGCCGCCAGAAGCGAGTAGGGATCCAGGATGCCCGGCATGTCGCGAAGGCGGCAGAGGAGGCCGGTTTGACCGTTCGTGTAGGGAATCAGATGATTGGCGGCGGTCAGCGGCGACGGTGAACCGAGCCCCAGCAATCCGGCGAGCGCCGCGAAGTCGTCCGAACCGAAGGTCGGACCGTCGTAGACCCGCCGCAGCCGCTCGGGACTGATTCGCGCCAGGCACCCGCACACCACCAGGCGCGCGTCTTGGCTCAGCTTCCGCTTGAGACGCCGAATGAATTCGATCGAGCACTCCTGGCTGTACTCGGTGAGCGCGCAGGCGTTGAAAATCACCAGGTCCGCCGCCGCCGGATCGTCCGACAGCGCCCAGCCGCTGTCCCGCAGCATGACTTGCATCCCCGCCCCGTCGATCCGGTTTTCCGGACATCCATTGGTCAACAGGCACACCGAAGACGACATCGCTTGAGCTTCCCCCCTGCAACTGTTTCGCAGCCATCCGGGTCTTCAGGTACTGGTCGAAGCGCATCCCCTTGGTTCATCGGCACAAGGGCCTCTTTCCTTAACCCCGGCAGGCGGCTCGGTCCGCCCGCGGCGGCCGGTCGATCTCAAAGCGATTCCAAGAGCCTTTCGTGGATATGGTCGAACCCGCCGTTCGACATGACGAGCACGACGTCCCCGGCGCGGCCGTTGGCGACGATGAAGTCGATGATTCCCTCGGTGTCCGCGAAAAAGCGCGCGTCCCTTCCGCGCCGCACGAGCTCCGCGACCAGCGCCTCGGAGGAGAAGCGCTCCGCCTCGGGGACTTTTTCGAGCAGCGGGGGCTTCCGGATCAGAACGAGGTCGGCGCCGTCGAAGGCCGCGGGGTAGACCGGCTGAAAGACCCGGCGCATGCTCGTGTTGGTCCGCGGCTCGAAGACGGCGAGGAGGCGCCGTCCGGGATAAGCGCTGCGGACCGCCTCCACGGTCGCGGCGACCGCCGTCGGGTGATGGGCGAAGTCGTCGATCACGAGGATGCCGCGCTTCTCGCCGCGCACCTCCTGGCGGCGCTTGACCCCCGAGAAGGATGCGAGGCCGCAGGCCGCGGCCGCGGCGTCGACCCCCAGTCGATCGAGCGCGGCGAGCGCCCCGAGCGCGTTCAGGAGGTTGTGGCGGCCGATCATCGGCGTGCGGAAGCGTCCCCAAAAGCCCCCGTCCCGCAGCACCTCGAAGCGGGTTCCGGCCGCCGCGCGCTCCACGGCGCCCAGCCGCCAGCGCGATCCCTCCCGCAGGCCGTAGCGCTCGATTCCGGCCGGGCAGGCGGCGATGACCTCCCCGATGGCGGCGTCCCCGTCGCCGGCGACGAGCAGGCTCTGCGGATCGAGCCCTTCGACGAGCCTCCGGAAGGCGCTTTTGACATGCTCGAGGTCGCGGTAGATGTCGGCGTGGTCGAACTCGATCGAGGTGAGCAGCGTCACGGCGGGGCGGTAGTGCAGGAACTTGGGCCCCTTGTCGAAGAAGGCCGTGTCGTACTCGTCGCCCTCGATCACGAGCTCGCCGCCGCGGCCGAGGCGGTAGTTGCTGTCGAAGTCTTTCAGGATGCCGCCCACCACGAAGGAGGGGTCGCGGCCGGCCGCGGCGAGCACCCCGGCCAAGAGCGCCGCGGTCGTCGTCTTGCCGTGGGTGCCGACCACCATGACGATCCGCTTGCCGGCGCCCGCGAAGCGGTTCACCGCCTGGGGCATGGAGCAGAAGGGCAGCCCGAGGCGGGCGAGCGCGAGCGCCTCGGGGTTGTGCGCCGCGACGGCGTTGCCGACGACGACGAGGTCGGGGCGGTGGGCGAGGTTCTCGGCCTTGAATCCCTCCATGACGCGGATCCCGCGGGAGGCGAGAAACGCGCTCATGGGTGGATAGACCTTATCGTCGGAGCCGGTGACCTCGAAGCCGAGCTCCTGCAGCATGGCGGCGAGCGCCCCCATGGCGGTCCCGCAGGCGGCGACGAGATGGATCCGGCGCGCCTCGTCCGGGATGCGGTTGTTCGCCGGGTCGAGCCCGCGCCAGGGGTCCGGCGCCGCCTGGTTCATTTGATCGCGGCCAGGACCGCACGCGCCGCGGCGATCGTCCGGTCGATTTGGGCGGTGGTGTGCGCGGCGGAGACGAAGAGCGCCTCGAACTGCGACGGGGCGATGTAGACCCCCGCCGCGCGCATCCCCTGGTAGAAGCGCGCGAAGCGGTCGAGGTCCGCGCGCTTGGCGTCGGCGAAGCTTCGGACCGGCCGGTCGCAGAGGAAGATCCCGAGCATCGAGCCCACGTGGTCGACCTGGGCCGGAACGCCGGCCGCCGCCGCCGCGCGGGCGAGTCCCTGGGCGAGCCGCGCGCTCTTCTTCTCGAGCGCCTCGTAGAAGCCCTTTTTCTGGAGCTGCTTCAGGGTGGCGATGCCCGCCGCCATGGCGAGCGGGTTTCCGGAGAGCGTGCCCGCCTGGTAGACGGGGCCCTGGGGGGCGACGGAGGCCATGATCTTGCGCCGGCCGCCGTAGGCCCCGACCGGAAGCCCGCCGCCGATGACCTTGCCGAAGCAGGAGAGGTCCGGGCGGATCCGGTAGCGCGCCTGGGCCCCGCCGTAGGCGACGCGGAAGCCGGTCATGACCTCGTCGAAGATGAGCAGCGCCCCGTGCTTCTCGGTCAGCCGGCGCAGGGTTTCGAGAAACCCCGGCTGCGGGGCGACCAGCCCCATGTTGCCCGCGACCGGCTCGACGATCACGCCCGCCACCCGGTCGCCCTCCTTGCCCATGAAGCGGGCGAAGCCCTCGGCGTCGTTGTAGGCGAGCGAGACCGTGTGCCGCGCGGTCGGCCTGGGGACGCCGGGGCTTCCGGGGATCCCGAGGGTCGCCACCCCGGAGCCGGCGGCGACCAAAAGCGTATCGGCATGGCCGTGGTAGCAGCCGTCGAACTTGACGACGAGGTCGCGGCCCGTGTAGCCGCGGGCGAGGCGGATCGCGCTCATCGCCGCCTCGGTGCCGGAGTTCACCATGCGCACCATCTCGACCGCCGGCACGGCGGCGATCACCATCTCGGCAAGCTCGACTTCGAGCTCGGTGGGGGCGCCGAAGCTCGTCCCGCGGCCGATCGCCTTCTCGATCGCCGCGGCGACCGCCGGGTGGCCGTGCCCGAGAATCATCGGCCCCCAGGAGCCGATGTAGTCGATGTAGCGGTTGCCGTCGACATCGACGATTTCGGCCCCCTGGGCCTCCCGGATGAAGAGCGGCTTGGCGCCGACCGATTTGCAGGCCCGGACCGGGCTGTTCACCCCGCCCGGGATGAGCTTGAGGGCCCTGCGGTAGAGGGCGTCGGATTTCTCGAAGTGTCGCATGCGCGGGTCCTTTGCTCCATCGGTTTCGCCCGGAGGGCGGGCGGGCCGCTCCGGGGCGGGCCGCGCCTCCCAGGCGGCGGCCGGAAGTTATCAGATGCCATTTCACGGGTCAAGGCGGGCGGCCGCGGCCGCGCGCCGGGCGGCGAGCTCGCACGCCTTTTTCTCCGCCGGGCGCACGACGTGCGCGCGCATCCCGGCGCGCAGGCCGGCCAGGCCCGCGTAGCTTAAGACGCCGAGCACCCAGTCGTACTTCCAGTAGTCGCGGAACATGGCGTAGACCGCGGCGCCTTTCTGCAGGATCGGCTGAACCGGCACCGCCAGGCGCGGGACGACCGCCTCGAGCTCCTTGGGCAGGCTCGCCGGGTCCGTCAGGTCGGCGATGATGAAGCGGGCCATGTGCGCCAGCGTGACGACCGTTTCCGTGAAATCGCGGCTCGCGGGACGCTCGAAGTCGAAGATCACCGGCACGTAGTCGTGGGCGTTAAGCCGGCGCTTCACCTCCGCGAGCACCGCTTTCCGCTCGGGCGTGAACCGGCCGAGGATCAGCACGAGCTTCGTCGTCAGCGTGTCGATGACGTTGCGCACGTTTTCGTTGTTGAGCATGGTGTGGATGAACTGAGCGATTTTCAGGTCGTCGACCGTGATGGTCCCCTCGTCGGTCCGCGTGATGCGCAGGTTCTGCTGCCGGGCGCGCCGCAGATCCACGCTCCAGGCCGAGCAGCCGTAGACGAAGGCGCCGCTCAAATCGGCGGAGGCGAGAACGGCCTCGTTCAGGCTCGTAAACGCGAGGTCCGCGCCCCGCAGGACGGCGCGGCTCGCGTTGGCCCGATCCAGGTTGCACAGGCGCAGCATGGCGTTGTCGAGCCGGGCCCCTTGCAGCGATGCGAAGCGCAGGATGGCGCCGTTCAGGGTCGCTTCGCGCAGATCGCACCCCGTGAGCCGCGCGCTCGTCAGGATCGCGCCGGAGAGGTTCGCCGCGCGCAGATCGGCGCCGCGCAGGTCCGCGAGCATCAGGTTCACGCGGCTGAGATTGGCGCCGCTCAGGTCGCATCCGCGCAGATCCGCCGACGCCAGGTCGAGCCCCGACAACCCGCCGCCCTCGACCGGCGCCCGGCCGGGCATCACCTCGTTGGCGACCGCGTCGGCCAGCATGCCGATCTGGCGCTCAAGGTCCGAAACCGGCTCGCCGCTGAGATCGGGCCGCAGGCCGCGGTGGCGGCGCCGCCAGGCGTTCCAGGCGCGGACGCCCCGCTTGAGCTGTTCGAGATGC
>CAZNKG010000049.1:0-8571 GCA_964573635.1 uncultured Desulfatibacillum sp.
GGCGCCGTTCGTCCGCCGCCGGCTGGCAGGCGGCGGAAAAACAAGCATCAGGCCGCCAGCCAAGGCGCGCGGCGATTTGGAACGCGCAGCATATCGATCCATATGTGAGCATTTCCAAGAGCCGCGCAACGCCGGATCACGGCCTTGAGGCGCCGTTCGTCCGCCGCCGGCTAACGCGTGAGCGCGCCATATGCCCGAATCAGCCTCTGCGGCAGCTCGCGCACGTCGGCGATCACCTGGTGGTGCACCCGGCCGTAGAGCTCGTCCAGGTTCGGATCGGCCGCCAGGTTCACGTTGAACGCCTGCACGCGGATGCGCCGCGCCACGAGCTCCATGAGCGCCCGCCGCGAGTCCGCCAGGGCGTAGTCCTGCTGGTAGTCGCGGTCGTTCGGAAACCCGTCGCTCAGCAGGATCAGCAGGCGGACCGCGGCCGGCGCCCGCTCGAGGTCGCGGCCGGCGTGGCGGATCGCCGCCCCCATGCGCGTGTTGCGCTGCGGCGCAAGCCCCCCGATGCGCGCCCGGACCTCCGCGGAGAGGGGCTCCGCGAACCCCTTGATCCGGTAGTAGTCCACCCCCAGGCGGCCGGTCCCCGAAAAACCGGCCACCGCGAGCCCGTCGCCCAGGACGGCGATCGCCTCGCACAGGATGACGATCGCCTCCTTCTCCACCTCCAGGACCGACTGCCGGGAGCCGGGGACGCGGTTCGCCGTGGAGCGCGAGAGGTCCACGAGCAGAAGCACCGCCACCTCGCGGCGCTCCGGCAGGCGCTTGACGTAGAGCCGCTCCCCGGGCGCATCGCCCGCGCGCCGCGCCACGGCGTGCTCGATCAGCCGGGCGTAGTCCGGCTCGTCGCCGTCCGGCCGTCCCCGCAGCCGCTTGAGCCCCTCCGGCTTGAGCCGCTCGAAGGCCCGCCGGGTCCGGCGGACGAGCCCGCCGTGGCGGGCGAGCGTCTCCTCGTAGAATCCCGGCGCGGGGGCAACCGCCCGCTCCCGGACGAGCACGTGCCGCTCGAGGTAGTCGGAGAGCGTGCGGCTCCACTCCGGGTACCAGAAGGCCGGGGACCCGTCGGCCTCCCCGGCGGCCGCGCCGCCGTCGGCCGCGGGCGCGTCGAGCAGGCCCGCCATGGCCGCCGCGGCGAGGTCCGGACGGCCGCAGAGCCGGCGGATCTCCTCGGGCCCGAGCCGCCCCGAGCCGGCCGCCAGCAGCCGCCGGATGTCGGCGCGGTAGGCGTGCAGCCCCTGCCGCGCGAGCGCGGCCTGGATCTCGCCGGCCTTCCGGTCGAAGGGGCCGGCGGCCGCCGCGGCCGGCTTGGGCCACGGCCGCCAGCCGAAGGGGGTCGCCAGGCGCGGGCCCCCGGCCCCGGACGGCCGCACGTCGTCTGGGCATTCCCGGGCCACGGCCGCGGCGACGGCCGGGTAGAAGCGCGCGACCAGCTCGGCCGCGTCCTCGACCGGGCTGGCGGCGGTCACGCGGCGGTCGAAGGCCGCCGCGGCCGCGGCGACAACCCCCGGCGGCGCCTCTTCCCCGGCCGGAGCGGCGAGGGCGATGCGCGCGAAAAGCTTGGCGAGGATCGGCGGGGAGCCGGCCGGGGGGGGCTCCGCCCGCAGCCGCGGCCAGACGGAGCCGGCGAGCGCCGGGTAGCGCCGTTCCAGAGCGCGCCGGATGCGGCCGAGCTCGAACACCGTGAAGAGATCGCCGGCGAGCCCCGGGTCGGCGAAGCCGTGGATGAAACGGGCGAGATCGCTCGCCCCGGCCGGCGGCTCCTCCGCCGGCGCCGCCGCCACGCGCTCGCCCAGCCGCTCCAGGTCGAGCTCCAGGGTCCCGAATTCGTGCAGCGAGGCCTCGAGCCGCAGGAGCAGCTGGTAGCCGCGGACGTTCTCCGCGAGGCTCCCCCCCCAGCCGATCTCGTCCGGGAGGTAGACCGCCTCGGCGTCGGAGGTGACCCGCGCCTCGGCCGCCAGCGCCTCCGACCAGGCCCGCGGCAGGGCCGACCAGGGCCGAACCTGGAGCGGCAGGCCGGTGCGGGCCCGCAGGTAGCGCTGCAGCCGCGCCTGCACCTGGGAAAAACCGACCCGGACCTGGAGCGCCTCGAAGCGCTGCCGGGCGCGGGCCGAGGCGAGCGACAGGAAGCGCGCCGCCCGCTCGAGGTCGCCGGGGGCCGGCGCCAGGGCCGCCGCGACGAACCGATCGAGCGCCTCACCGGAGAGAAAGCGCAGCCCCTCGTCGAGCCCGGCAAGAAAGGGCTCCGCCAGGCGCCGGTCGCAGGCGATGACGCGCTCGAGCGCGGCGAGCTGGCGCGCGCGCCGCCCGGGCGGAAGCTCCAGCGCGGCCCGCGGCAGCGCCGTGCCGAAGAAGCGGCTCTCGGCGTAGGTCAGCTCGGGGGCGAAGGCGCGGCCGAGGACCCGGAGAAAGGCCTCGGCGCCGCCGTGGTCGCCCGCCGCGAGCAGCCGGCCGAGGGCCTCGAGCGGGGCCGCGAGCACGAAGACCCCCCTCCGGGCGAGAAGCGCGCAAACCCGGCCGGCCGCGGGCAGGATCCCGTCGCGGCCGTAGCGCAGCACCGCCGGCAAACACTCGGCCACGATCCGGCCCCGCGCCGGGCCGATCGCCCCGGCCTCGCGCACCGCGCGCCGGTAGGCCGCCATCCGCTCTTCCGGGACCTCGCCGACCAGCGCGCTCCACCCCAAGGCGAGCGCCTCGGCGAAGGCCGTCTCGATGCCGAGCGCCCAGAGGACCTCCTCCACCAGGCGGGCGATCTCCTCCGCCGGGACCGGCTGCGGCTTCGCCGCCAGCCGCCCGGCGACGGAGCCGGCGAGCGCGGGATCGGCGGCGGCGAGCCGCGCGAGCGGGTCGCCTTCGGGCGGGCTTTCTCCAGGAGCGGGCAGGGGGGGCGTCATCACGGGGATTCCGGCTTGCGCCGCGCCGTCAAAAGAGGTCCTCGACCAGGTCCATCAGCGTCTCGATCAGCCGTTCGTCGTCGGTCAGGGGCAGGCAGACGGCGGTGCGCAGCGCCTCGCGGGCGGGGACGCCGCCGGCGATCAGCCGGGCCGCGTGGACGAGGAGCCGGGTGCTCGCCCCCTCGCTCAGCCCCTGGTCGCGCAGGCGGCGGATCCGGGCGCCGAGCGCGACCAGGCTCCGGGCGGCCTCCCGGTCGATCCCGCTTTCGCGGACGACGATCTCCGCCTCCGCCTCGGCCGCCGGGTAGTCGAACTCCAAGGCCACGAACCGCTGGCGCGTGCTCGGCTTGAGGTCTTTCAGGATGGACTGGTAGCCGGGGTTGTAGGAGATCACCAGCATGAAATCGGGGTGGGCCGCCAGGTTCTCGCCGGTCTTGTCGATCGCCAGCCGCCGCCGGTGGTCGGCGAGCGGGTGGATCACGACGGTCGTGTCCTTGCGGGCCTCGACGACCTCGTCGAGGTAGCAGATCGCCCCCCAGCGGACCGCGAGCGCGAGCGGGCCGTCCAGCCAGACCGTCTCGTCGTCCCGGAGCAGGTAGCGGCCGACCAGGTCGGAGGCGAAAAGGTCCTCGTGGCAGGCCACGGTGACGAGCGGCCGGCCGAGGCGGAAGGCCATGGACTCGACGAACCGGGTCTTGCCGCACCCGGTGGGCCCCTTGAGCATCACCGGCAGGCGGGCCTGCCAGGCGGCCTCGAACACGGCGACTTCGTTGCCGATCGGAAGATAGAAGGGCTCGGCCTCGATGCGGAAGCCGGCGAGCTCCGGCGGGCTCATCAGCGATCCTCGTCCCCGGCAGGTTGCCAGCGCCGGGCGGATGGTATAAAGTTTCAGGATATGGCTGAAAAAAACTCAAGCGGCGATGGGGTTCATCCCCCGGAAACCATACACCAGTTGGCACCCCCAGACAACAGCGACCCCGTCCACCGCCTCGGCGCCGAGGGCCGGGAAATCGTCCTCATCGGCACGGCCCACGTCTCGCGCGAGAGCGTGCGGCGGGTGGCGGAGCTGATCCGGGAGGAGCGGCCCGACACGGTGGCGATCGAGCTCTGCGCCTCGCGCTACCAGGCGCTGCGCCAGAAGGAGCGCTGGCGCGACACCGACATCGTGCGCGTCGTCCGCGAGAAAAAGTCCCTGCTTTTGCTCGCCAACCTCATCCTCGCCTCCTTCCAGAAGCGGGTGGCCGGACGCATGCAGGTCGCCCCGGGCGCCGAGATGCTCCAGGCCATCGCCTCGGCCGAGGAGATCGGCGCGCGGATCCACCTCGCCGATCGCGACATCCGCGCCACGCTGTCGCGGACCTGGCACGCCCTCGGGTGGTGGAGCCGCCTGAAGCTCCTCTACCAGCTGCTCGCCTCCCTGGTCCAGGCCGACTCCCTGACCGCGGCGGACGTCGAGCGCATGAAGCGCCGGGATGTCCTCGAATCGCTCCTGGACGAAATCGGCAGCTCGCTGCCGGAGCTCAAGGCCATCCTGATCGACGAGCGCGACCGCTACCTCGCGGCCAAGATCCGCGAGGCCCCCGGGGAGAAGATCGTCGCGGTGGTCGGCGCGGGCCACGTCCCCGGGATCCTCTCCCAGTGGGAGGCCCCGGTCGACCTCGCCGCCCTGGAGGCGCTGCCGCCGCCCGGCCGCGCGGGGCGCATCCTCAAGTGGTCGATCCCGGCGGCGATCGTCGCGCTGATCGCCGCCGGCTTCGTGATCGGCGGCCGCGGGACCGGGACGGACATGGTGATCCTCTGGAGCCTGTGCACCGGCCTGACGGCCGGGGTCGGGGCCGTGCTCGCCCTCGCCCACCCGGCCACCGTGCTCTCCTCGATCCTCGTCGCGCCGGTCACCACGCTGCACCCGCTCATCGCCGCGGGCTGGGTCTCGGGGCTCGTGGAGGCGCTCGCGCGCAAGCCCAAGGTGAGGGACATGGAGAGCCTGCTTGACGACATCCTCTCGCTGCGCGGGTTCTGGCGCAACAAGGTGACGCGCATCCTGCTGGTGGTGGCCTTCACGAACCTTGGCGCCTCGATCGGGACGCTGGTCGCCTTCCCGATCATCGTCAAGGTGCTGGTCGGCTAGCCCCGGCCCGGCGCGCATGACGGCCCCGCCCCCCGCCCCGGCCGCCCGGCGCCGCCTGGCCGGCCTCGCGCTCTTCGCGGCGGCGCTGTGGCTCGCCGCCGGCTGCGCGGCCCCGGCGCGCCGCCCGCCGGAAGAGCCCGCCCCCCGCCCCCGGCCGCGGCCCGTCCTGCCGAGCCTGCGCTTCACGATCCAGGCCGGCGCCTTCGTCCAGATCGACAACGCCGTGCGCCTGACCGAGCGGCTGCTCGCCCGGCGCCTCGCCGCCTACCACTTCATCGACGAGAGCGGCTTCTACAAGGTCCGGATCGGAAACTTCGCCTCCCGCGAGCAGGCGGCGGCCACGGCCGAGTCCCTCAAGGCCGGCCGGCTGATCGAGGAGTATTTCATCATCGCGCCCTCCGAGCAGACCGCGGCCCGCTACGCCGAGGAAAAGGCCGAGGTGCTGCGCGAGGAGATCGTGCGCACGGCCGAGCGCTTCATCGGGGTCCCCTACCGCTGGGGCGGGAACTCGACGGTGGAGGGGTTCGACTGCAGCGGGCTCACGACCACGGTCTACCGGTTGAACGGGCTCGAGCTCCCGCGCACCTCGGCCGAGCAGTGGGCGCAGGGCCGGCCGGTCGGCCCGGCGGAGCTGGCGCGGGGCGACCTCGTCTTCTTCGCCACCCGGGGCGGCCGCAAGGTCTCCCACGTCGGGATCTACACCGGCGAGGGGGGGTTCCTGCACGCGCCGCGCCCGGGCGGGGCGATCGAGCGCGCCTCGCTGGCGAGCGACTACTACCGCGCGCGCTACCTCGGCGGCCGCGCCTACTTCTGAAAAGACCGCCGCCGGGGTCGGACGAAGGCGTGCGGGCCGAAGGATTCTCTTGACATCTTCTACTGCCCCCGTATAGAAGAAAAACGCCGGCTGTGAATGCCTGCCCGCCGGCGGGGTCCCTTTGCTTCCACCGCTCCATTCGAACTCGGATTCCAAGGCGTCGTTGGGCCGCTCATGGGGAAACGGCCTCGCAATGCTCCGCGACGGATACCCGCAACGCATACCTGAGGAGGTGGCGGCATGGAGAAGAAAAGTCATGGACCGGCGGCCGGGCGGCCGGGGTGGACCAGGCTGACCCTGACAGCCCTGGCCTGCGCGGCGCTCGTCGTCGCGGCGGCGGGAATCGGCGCGGCGGGCGGCGGCAAGGCCGCAAAAAAGGCCGCAATCGGCATCGACGCCACGCTCACGCCCCTCGAGCTTCTGGGGAAGTACGTCTTCTTCGACAAGATCTCCAGCCCGGCGCGCATGGCCTGCGTGACCTGCCACCTGCCGGAGACCGGCGGGACGGGAGGGGTCGCCGGCGTGAACCTGCACCAGGTCGCGATCACGGGCGCCGACCCCCACACCGTCGGAAACCTCAAACCCCCCACGAACGCCTATGCGAGCTTCATCGAAACCTTCAAACCGTGCAACCGCGGCGGACTGGGACCGCGTAACGTCTGCGGCGGAAACTTCTGGAACGGCCGCTCCGAGGGCAACGCGTTCGATGACCTCGTCTTCCCCGCCGGCGCCGCCAAGCACATCGGCGAGGAGATCTTCTTCAAGACCAACGGCGATCCGCTTCCCGACGCCGTCGCCGCATACGCGGTCTATTTCGGCCCGACGGCCGACCAGGCGCTGAACCCCATGCCGAACCCCGTCGAGCAGAACATCGACCGCAAGGCCGTCTGCAACCACGTCAAGTCGGCGAAGTACGCCCCGCTCTACAAGCGCGCCTGGGGGGTCGCCCTCGACTGCAGCGACACGCCGGTCAAGGAGAAGGCCGACGACGTGGCCGAGGAGCGGGCCTACGACATCAGCTTCAAACGGATCATGCTCGCGGTCTGCGCCTGGCAGGACTCGGAAGACCTCAACTCCTTCAGCTCCAAGCGCGACCGGGCGCTCGCCGCCGACCCCGACGGAGGCTTCCCCCTCGAGGGCCTGACGGCCCAGGAGAACCTGGGGCATGACCTCTTCTACAACACGAAGCCCGCCCCGTTCGCCCCGGAAGCCGGTAACAATATACGTCCCTTCCCGGATCTGCCGATCACGAACTGCTCCTTCTGCCACACGAGCGGCCCGCGGGTCGGGGTGGCGCCGGCGCTGCTGGGGACCGACCCGCTCGAGCGCTACACGGACGACGCCTACCACATCATCGGCACCCCGCGGAATCCCGAGATCCCCGAGTCGCGCGACGCGAACGGGAACATCATCGACCCCGACCTGGGAGTGAGGGGCCACGCGGGCGACCCGTACCCCCCCGGGTTCTTCAAGACCCCCACGCTGCGCAACGTGGACAAGCGCAAGGGCGCGGGCTTCCCCAAGGCGTACACCCACAACGGTTGGTTCAAAAGCCTGGAGAGCATCGTCCACTTCTACAACACATCCGCCATCGGGCTGGCGACCGCCAACAGCTTCGGGGTGACGCGCTGCCCGCCGGACATCGTGACCGAAAAGGATGCGCTGGCGAACAACTGCTGGCCCGAGCCCGCCTACCCGGGGGCCTCGACGATCCTGATCGGGAACCTCGGGCTCACCCTGGAGCAGGAGGCGGCGATCGTCGCCTACCTGAAGACTCTCACCGACGAGCACACGGCCGTCGCGCCGAAGCCTTACAAGAAGTAAGCGCGCCCCGGGCGGCGCCGCGTGGGTTCCATCCCCCCGCGGCGCCGCTTCAGGGCAGGATCCGCACGACGGTGCGCTCACGGCTCAGGCCGCCCGGCAGCGCCTGCGCGACCCGCTCGGTCTTGAGGCGCCCCTTGGCGAAGAGCTGGATGCACTCCGGGTAGAGCTCCCACTCCAGCGCGAGCCCCTTGCGGCGCACGCTCTCGAGCGTGTCCTCCGGCAGGATGGGGAAGGCGCGCTGGCCGATGATCGGGCCGGAGTCCTCGCCGTAGTCCACGAAGTGCACCGTGCACCCCCCCACCTTGCACCCGTAGCGGAAGGTGTCCCCGTAGCCGTCGGTGCCCGGAAAG
This sequence comes from uncultured Desulfatibacillum sp., assembly GCA_964573635.1. Lineage (GTDB taxonomy): Bacteria > Desulfobacterota > Desulfobacteria > Desulfobacterales > SpSt-501 > SpSt-501. Next base: position 8,011 of record CAZNKG010000049.1, read on the forward strand.
GCCGGCAGCAGCGCCGGGTGGATGTTCATGATCCGCGGCGGGTCGCAGCCGGCGTTCACCCGGTCGATGAAGTAGGGCGTGAGGTTGCGCATGAAGCCGGCGAGCACGAGCAGGTCGAAGGGGTGGGCCTGCATGGCGGCCAGGAGCTCGGCCTCGGCGACAACCCGGCTCTTCAGAAAGAAATCGACCTTCTCCGGCGCGGTTTCCGGCGGGAGCAGCCGCTGCCGGGCGGCAAGCTCCGCGAGCCGCGCGTCCGGCGGCAGGCGGAGGCGCGCCGGGTGCTCCCGCAGGCCGGCGATGATCCGCCGGTAGTCGACGACGAAGGTCGCCACCCCGTGGCGGGCGGCCCGCTCGAGCCCGAAGGCCTCCGGGTTGTCGGAGCCGACGAAGACCATCGCGGCGTCGATCGCGCCGCGCGCGCAGGCGTCCAGGATCGCCTGCAGGTTCGTGCCGCCGCCCGAGATCAGGGCGCCCAGGCGAAGCTTGGATGGCATGCGCGCACCTCCTTTGCGGGGTCGCGGCGCTCCCGCGCCGGGCCGGGCGCCGGGCGGCCGCTTTGGT
>CAZNKG010000050.1:0-3100 GCA_964573635.1 uncultured Desulfatibacillum sp.
ATCCGAAGCATTGACCCGATGAGAGGGGATTGCGACGTGACGTGCGCCACATGAAGGCGGCGCATTCATTACAGATCCGATGCAATGACCCAATTCGGCGAGGCCGCCGGCGAAGAGTTGGCCGATAGAGATGATGATTCGGCGCGCCTGCGGGCCATTCGCATGCGCCCTGCCGCTGATGGAGGTTGCTCAGCTCCCGGTGGCGGTTGCCGGTGAGTTTGGCACGACTTCCTGGATCACCTGCCTGAAGTTCGTGGGTGCCGTCCTTGTCGACGGGCGGATGGTAGCGGCCGGTTCATGAACAACGGAAGCGGCTCGCGCAGCTGCTGGAATCTTCCCGGGTAGCTCCGGGCGCACTGCAGTAGGCGCAAAGCGGCCTGCCGCGGACCGCACACCTTGGCGCTCGCGCGGCCGGAGGCCACGCCGAGGTTCACCCGCAGGCCGTTCTTCCCCCAGGTCTCGAGCTCCCACTCGAGCGCGAGGAACCGCTCGAAATCGAGGCGGTCGAGAAAGCGCCGAGCCCGGTCGATCCCTGCAAAACGCATCGGCCCCGCTGGGTCGAGAAAGCGGGTGGCGACTTCGAGCCCCAGCTCCGGGTGCAGGGTGTAGCTGTGGTCTGTGTAGAGCAGCTCGATCCGCTGCGGGCGGTGTTGGTCCCAGCCGATCTTGAGGACGCGTTCGAAGCGCTCCCATTCCGCGGAGCGGAGCTTGGGACGATAGTACTCCTCGTAAAACCCGACGGCGGCCGTGGGCCGAAATCCGATGGACTTGAGATAGTCGCTGAAGGCGGACATGGAGTCAATGATGAAGTAGAACTCCGTCTTCCTGTCGACGTAGATCTCCTTCTGGACCAGGGTCGGGCTGGAGTCGCGGAACCGCGCGGCGTAACCGTCGATCTGCCGGTCGCCCTCGCGAAGCGCCCGATCGAGCGCCGCGGGGGAGGCTACCGCGATGCGTCGTTTGGAGCGCACGAAGCAGGGATGGAAATGCATGCCGCTTCCGAAGGTGCGGTCCCGGGTTTCACGGCAATGACCGCAGCCGATGCTGCAGGTCAGACGCTGGAGCTCGATCGTGAAGCGGGTGTCCGCGCGGTGGCGGAAGACCCGCTGGCGGAGGTTTTTCCGCTCGGGAGGGCCGGTGACGATCCCCGCGAGGTCCTGTTCGATGGCGTCGATGTCGTAGAACAGGCGATAGTCTTCGCGGTTCTCCGGCAGCACGAGGAGCTCGAGGAATTTGATCGCGGTCGCCCCGAGCGAACGCGCGAGCTCGACCGCCGCCATGATTCGCGTGTGGTTCAGGTCGCGAAGCACGACGTGGTTCATCTTCACTTTGAGCCCCGCCTCGGCGGCCAGGCGGATGTTGGCGGCGACGCGGTCGAAGAGGTCCTTTCGGAGCGTGCGCGTCACCAGGCGGAAGGTTTCCGGGTCGGCGGCATGCAGCGAGAGGTGGATCTTTTTCTCGCCGGGGTATGCGCTGAGGGCATCGACGACCGCCCGGTCGAAAAGCGAGCCGTTCGTCACGAGCGTCAGGTCCGGGCGGGCCGTCGCGCGGCCGAGTCCTTCCAGCAGGCGAAAAAGACGCGCTTTTTCCCGCAGCGGCTCGCCGCCGGTGAACGTGATGTCGGTGTAGCCGAGGCGCATCGCCTCCTGCAGGATTTCGAGCACCTGCTCCACCGGCATCGGCTCACGAGTCCCGCGGCCTAATCCTTCGTTGTGGCAAAAGATGCAGCGGAAGTTGCAGCGCTCGGTCAGCGCGTAGCGCATCTCCCGTCGTTGCCTGAGCTCCGTGTAGAGCTCCAGCCTGATGTCGTCCCCCTCGCGGTCCGGCCCGGCGGCAAGGAGCCGAAAACCGCGCTTGAAGAGCATGCTGAGCCAGGCGGGCCAGCGGTTGGAGGCCGTCACCTTGAGGCGTGAGCATCCCTGAGCGGCCATTTCGCGGCGACCGGCCTCCAGGAGAAAGGAGCCCGCCCCTTGGTGCCGGCGCTGCGGAAGGATGCCGGCCCGCCAGAGCTCGGCCTCGCCGTTGCGGCGCAGAAAGACGGCAAAACCGACGGGGCGGGCCTCGCCCGGGCGGTCGACCCAGTAGAGAAAAGCTTCCCGCCCTTGGGTTTGCCGGTTGAATTCGGAGGTCGATATGGGTTCGGCGAAGATCTCCCGGTGCATGGCGAGGACCGCCGCGTAATCCGGTGTTCGCAAAAGCCGCCAGCTCATCTCAGCGCCTCGATCTCATGGAAAACCTTATGAAAAGCTTCGACGTAGGCATCGACCATCGGGACATCTTCCGGAAAGGTGAAAGTGGGCAGCGACAAGGTGGAGGCGCTGTAGGCCTCGGCGCCGGGGAAGCATCGGCCGCGGTGGTCCGCCTTTCTGAACCCGCCGATGCGGAAGCGCTCCGGGTCGAAGATGGGCAGCCGGTGAAAGGGGGGCGAACCCGGGATCTCGACCTCGAGCCCCTCGGCCTGGAGCGCCTTGACCAGAGTTTCGCGCGAAACCCCCAGGGCGGTGAAATCCAGGCGTGGCTTGAACCCGTAGTGCGCCCCCATCGAGGTGACGTAGGGCCGTCGCGCCATGGGCTTAACCTTCCCCGTCGCCGCAAGCCCATCCGAAAAGCGCTGCAAGGTCTCGGAGCGGCTTTGGATCCAGGTGAAGCAGTGGCGCTCGAGCAGGTGGTCGACCATCACCGCGGCGAGCGGATGCATCCGGAACTTCAGGCCGTACCCCGTCCGCCGGATATCCCGCCAGCGCGGATCCTCGACGCACTCCTGCGAGCGTTTGAGGCTGTGGCCGAGCAAGGTCGCCCGCTCGTAGATTTCGCGGGAGTCGGTCAGCAGTACGCCGCCCTCCCCGCCCGTCAACAGCTTGTTCCCCTGCAGGCTGAGCACGGAGACGTCGCCGAACCCGCCGACGGTCCGCCCGCGATACTGCGCGAAGTGGGCGTGAGAGCAGTCTTCGACCCAGGCGATCCGGTTGCGGCGGCAAATCGCCGCGACCGCCTCCACGTCGACCGGGTGCCCCCACATGTGGTTGGTGACGACCGCGCGCGTGCGCGGTGTGACGAGGGCGGCGAGCTCCGCCGCATCGAGGTTCCCCGTGTCGGGCTC
>CAZNKG010000050.1:3200-7310 GCA_964573635.1 uncultured Desulfatibacillum sp.
CCCGCCTCGACGTACTCGGCGAGCGCCGCGGAGAGCCCCGGCACGCTTGGCGGCCAGCGGAAATGGGGTCGGGGGGCTTGGATGACCGGCGTGCCGCCGTGGATTGCGAGCTTTGATTTCATCGCTGCTCCTGTCCGGAAGTGGTACCTGGATTATCTCCACAAAACGGCATCCGCTTGAAGCGCCGGCTCAGGAGATCGACTCGATTTCGAACCGCCGCTTTTTCCCTGCGATCGACCCGGTCACCACGTCACCCTCCTCCGCGCCGAGAAGAATCCGCCCGAGCGGCGAGTCGTATGAAATCCGACCGTTCTGACTGAAGACCTGGTAGCTTCCGATGCACAAGGTCTTGCGCTCGCCGGTTTCAAAATCGATCGCGGTAACACGGCTTCCGATCCCCACCTTGCCGGGGTTTACGGCCGCATCGACGATCACCGCGTTCAGGCTGATCTCGAGAAGCTCCGCCATTCTCCGCGACCACATCTGCTGCTGGCGTTCACCCTCTTCGAAGGCAAAGTTGTCGTGGAAGGTCTCAGCCCCTTCCTGGCAGCTGTTGCCCATCTCCTGGCCGATTTCCCGGATGCGATTGCTGATCTCCAGGATCTGTTCGTTCAGCTTCTCATAATCCTCACGCAGGAAATAGTATTTCATCTCGACCTCCCGCTAAGACGAAACGGCTCACAGACCCTATATCGGCCGCCGAGGGCTTTTTTTTAAAATCCGGTTTTTTGAAAAAACGGAGGTCGGCGCCGTTATTCAAGGCAACCCGTCCGTTGGGGCGGGGGCGAAAAATCGGGACGAGGAGGTTGCGCGATGGCGCCGCAAACAACCATCCTGGTGATGCTCGGGGCGCATGGGAGCGGTAAAACCACGCTGGGGCGCCTGGCGGCGCGGCGGCTGGGATGGCCTTTCGATGAAGAGATCGGAAAGCGTCTTCGCGACGAGGCGTTGCGCCTGGATGCCGGAAACCATGCGGCCGCCTGTCAGCCCGACTTCGACCGCCGGGTCGCAGAGCTTGAGATCGAGCGCGATCGGCGTTCGCTCGGCTGCCGGGTGGTCGAGACCTGGCATCCGGGAAACCTCGCCTATGCATGGCAGCGAAGCCCGGCAGAAGCAGCGCGGCTGGAGGCGCGGCTGAGGGTCCACGCCTCCAGCCTGGGCGCCCGGGTGTTGGTCCAGCCCCTAATCATCGACAGGGAAGCCGCCTTGAACCGTCTCACCCAACCGGGGCCGGGGCGGCGCCAGATGGTCGACTTCTTCCTGGGTGTGGCCGCATGTGCACGGCAGCTCGTCCCAGGATTCGGCTTCGAGAGGCTTCCGGCCGTCCGATCGGACCGGTGCACGATCGCCGAGGCGCTCGAAATCATTCTGGACGCCGTGGCGTGTCGGATTGAAACGGAACCGGCGGTTTACAGGGAAAAGCAACTACAATGTCATGGTGCAGGGCTATCCTGCGATAGCAGAGAATACTTCAAAAAGGCTATCAAAATAGCTGATTCCTTAAGAAGAGAATAATTTGAACCACACAACTATTTGATAAATTGTGTTATTTGCACTTTTACCGGAAGCGCCCTCTGTCGCCAGGAGAAGTTTCGGGAAGCCCTCCCTTTCAATCTCAGGGGGCTTAAAATTGCGAAAGTAGTTATGCGGGAAACCTCAACACCTCGAGCCCGATTTGCCGCATGCCTGGCACACTATAAGCTATCTAATAATTTCGTCGGGTTAGCGGAATTCTGAAAATCGACCGCGCAGTTTGCAAAATGTTTGGCGGCGTTAGATGGCCTGATCAAAAGATTCTCATGGGAAGCATATCGGGAGTGCTATCGTATTTTCCTTAAGGATGTGGCAGTGGTTTTCAACCACTATATCTCACCAATAGCAGGATGTAGCTTCAGCAAAAAGTCGGCTGAACTGCGGCATTTCAAACCTGGCGATATGCGCATTTTGAAATCTCCGAATGCAAAGGACCTTGAATGGATACTTGCCGAGAATGATCGGAGGTTGGCTCTTTCGAAGAGTAAATGCGAGTAAACTAACAGGAAGAGGACACGAAGCAAGCACGCGGTCAGGTAATGACCGCTTAGGCGGATAGAAGTCTATGACCGAAGACCAGGCAAAGGACAACGCAAAGAAAGGCCGGTTTTACACCGTTGGGATCTGAAATTTACTTTACAACTCAAAGGACCGTATTATGAAATCGAAAATCACTTTTGCAATCACTTTTTTCATCGGATTTATCCTCTGTTCGGCCGTGATGGCCTATTTTCCCATGATGATTGTGAGAGAGTGTCCGCATTGCAAGGCTCATGTGGTCCATGATGAAACCCTTTCCGGAAACACATTTAACGCCAAGGTCTTCACCGATGGAAAGCTCGAGGCAAAAATGCTTCCAGACCACCCGGCTCTGGTGAAGTGCCCTTTTTGCAAAGGGCTATTCTGGGTCGAAGAAGCAGAAAAGCTGGGCTACGAAATCGGTTCAGCGATGGTGGGCATTAATATCGATTTCCTGAGGCGAAAAAATGCGGTGCTGGTTCCATTAGAATCAGATATTATACTTTATCTCGCGAGCAATAATTTACCCAAAGAGAAGGAAATCTACCTCAGATTGCGTCTTTGGTGGAAAGCGAACGATGCCTGGCGCAAAGTGCCGAATTCGAATCCGACTTTTTCGCCGGAGCAAGTTAAAAACCTCATGTCTCTGTCAGCGCTTTTTGATGAATCTTTGCCAGAACATCGAATCCTGAAAGCCGAGATCGCACGAGAGTTGGGAAAATTCGACGACTGCCTGCTTCTTCTGTCGCATCAATTCGACAAAGATTATGTCCCGGCGGTCGTTTTTATCAGGAAATTGGCAGAGGAGAAGGTCCGAGGTGTAAAGCTGTTTGAACCGGCGCAATGAGTGCCGAAAGGTGAGCGCCCTTCTAACCAAAGTCTATCACTTCGTTATTCATAAACTTTTTTATAAACGATAGTAAGCCAGAGGAGTTTAAGAATATAATAATTCAGATCCTTCGCTGACTCAGCTAAATTGGGAATCAAAAAGCCCGCATCGACGGCATGGTGCTGTTGGTGGGGGCTTTTTTTTATCGATAGTTAACCAAGTTGCATGATAAAGCAGTTTTTCAGGGCCCTGTTCTTTTGGCTCAACCGACATTCTAATGGACCTAAACCGGGTACATTGTTTTGGACATACGGGTATAGGCGGTGGCCACTGAGCCGGGAGGATTAAGAAAAATCCTCCGGCTCAGCAGCGGGCCACCGAAGCCGCGATGGTTAGCCGATTCTTCTTCAAAGCTCGGAGCCTCAATACCCATGGACGAACAACTTCTGACTACCAAGATCTTAGGGCTACGACTTCCCCGGTTTATCAAGCAGATGGTCGTCGATGACAACGCGAAACGGGTTGACATTTTCTTGGACCACTAACCCGATATTCGGGTGCGCTGCCCGGTGTGCGATTCGTTTTACGGGCTCTACGATAATGCACCGAAGCGCGTTTATCGGCATCTGAACATTTGAGGCGGAGAAGAAGATTGGTTTTGACCGCTTTCACGTGATGCACCACGTCTTGAAAGCGGTGGACGAGGTACGTAAAAGCGAGGACCGCTATCTCTCGGAGGCAGGCGAGTCGCCGCTGAAAGGAACCAAGTATCTTTGGCTGTAATGTCAGGTGAATGTGCCCGAGCGGCGGCAAAAAGAGTTTGCCGCGCTGCAGGCTCTTGATCTCAAGGTGTGCCGGGCTCGGGCGATCAAGGAGAACCAGCGGCGGACATACGATTATCGTTATGCTGCGCCGATGCGCAAGTGCTTCAAGCGCTGGTATTTCTGGTCGACTCGTTCGCGGCTCAAGCTGATGATTGCGGATGCCAAGACTCCCAAGGCGAAAATCGAAAACATTGTGGCCTACGTCAAGCATCGGATCACCAATGCATTAAAGTAAGAGATCAAAGCTAAAATCGAGAAAGTCAAACGCGTGGCCTGCGGGTTTCGCAATCGAAATAATTACCAAAGCGCCGTCTATTTTCAATGCTGGGGTCTGGACCCGCTTCCGAAACCGCCCACGTTGCAAACTCTTTGTTTCAAATTAGCGGTACCAGAATGTGTTGGGGG
>CAZNKG010000051.1:0-5888 GCA_964573635.1 uncultured Desulfatibacillum sp.
TTAAGCCGTCCCAACCCCGGCACGGGCTCCAACCGCCGGGCCGGGATTTGAAATCCCGCCTCCACGAAGCCGTAATCCTCCGCAGCACTATGCATAGGAGGAGTTTTGGCGATGGTGGACCGGTTGCAAATCAGCATGGCGCTGGAGGGGGAGAAGGTGCTGCTGGTCGTGCTAGGCCGCGGCGATGCGGCAGGCGACCCCGAAATCGAGCAGGCCGTCGCCACCGCCGTCAAGGCCGGCAAGCCGCTGCGGGCCGCAGATAGTGACAGCAGCCGCGTTCCCGTCTTTTTCAGGCAGGCGATGTTTTGATCGTGCGCTATTTCCGGCCGGATGACTTCGCGAGCTTTCAGCAGGCCCTGGATGATCTCTGCCATGCCGACCGGGGCCGCCCGACGGTCGTCTGCCGCGGGCTGGGGGGGAAGAATAGGCGCCGGTTTTAAAAACATTTTGAACAGTACGGTTTCCCCCCGGGGGGCTCTCCATCAGGCGAGCATCGGGGTGAAGCCTGCGGCCCTGAAGTGCTTGTCCTTGCTCAATGCCTCGCGAAGCCCCAGCTCCTTCATGGCGACGAAGCTGAAGCAGTCGGTGAAAGACCAGGATTCGGCGATGTTTTTGAGGAACAAGCCTTTCGTTCTTTCGAAACGCTCCAGGTCCATCCACACGACCCGGCATGCTTTGGATGCCGACACCGATTCGAACAGGGATGGAATCGCGGCGGCGCCGCCCCGCGCCATCAGCAACGTGGCGGCTTCGTCCAGAACGTAGTCCGTCGTCACAAAGCGCCGCTTCTTCTTTGCGGCCTTGCGCATGGCATTCAGCGCCTGGCCGTGCCGGTCGTCCCCGCGAACGAGCAAGGCGTAAAACCCGCTCGTATCGATAAAGATCTCACCTGCCATAGATTTCGCGGTCCATCTGTTCGTTGGTCATCGGGCGCCCTTCGACCGCAAGATCCCCCAGCGAGAAAATGGGATCGTCGGGTTCGATGCGCTCATCGCCGATCGGCTCCAGCCGCGCGATGGCGCGCCCTCTTCGTGTCAAAACGAAGCTCTGGCCGGAGGCGACCTTCTCCAGCGTGGCCTGCGCGTTCTTTCGGAATTCCAAAAGGCTCACCGTTTTCATCCGGCACCTCGAAGGTTGAAAGTCAACTTCAACTTGAACTTACGGCAATCCGGCCGCTCTGTCAAATAATAACGAATCATTCGAACGTGCAGCCGGGCGGGACGAAATAATCCGTGTCGTTTGAAAATTTCACGGACGAAGCCGTTGATGACAACAAGAGAGGCGGAAAAGACGGCGGTTTCAGGCAAACAAGATCGAGGAGGCGATCATGAGCCAGACGGCAGGGCAGGCGGAAACGAGGGTGGCGCCCGGTGCAGGGGCGGCGCAGCCGATCGACGGCGACGAGTTCCTCACGGTGGGCGGCCTGGTCACGGTCAGGCGCGAGGCGGCCAAGCGCCGCCTGCGGATGGCCCTGGCCGAGATCGAGCAGATGAGCCGGGAGAACAAGTGGGCGGACGTTTTGGCCATGTTCCACCCGGTCGCGGAGAAGCTTCCGGAGCTGGCCGACCACGGGCTCGAGGCCCGCGTGCGCGAGAAGACCGCCTTCGCGCTGGGCCAGCTCAAGCGCTTCGACGAGGCGATCGCCGAGCTCGAGGCCTGCATCCAGCGCGAACCCGACAACTTCCACGCCCACAGCTCGCTTGCCTACACCGCCTACAATTCGCTCTACGCGGGGAAGAACCGCGAGATCCTTCTCTCCGGGCACGTGCGCGCCGAGCGGATCCGGCTCGCCCATCGCCACTTTCAGGCCGCGCAGGCCCTGCGGCCCGACGGGGTCACCTGCTTCTACCGGGAGGGGATGCTCTGGCGGCAGATCGAGGGCAAGGACGAAAAGGCGCTGCCGTTATTCCAGCGCGCGGTGGCGAACTGGGAGAAGCTCTCCGAGGAGGAGCGCCAGGCGCGGCACCAGGAGCGCAAGAACTACATCAAGGCGCTCTACCAGCTGGCGGGCACACTGGCCGCGGCCGGCCGCCCGCAGGCCGCGCTTCCCCTTCTCAAGCGCTGCCTGGCCGAGGACGAGCGGAGCGGCCACCTCTCGCTCGTGTTCAAGTACTTCGCGCTCGGCAAGCTCCACTACCTCCTCAACAGCTTCGGCGAGGCCCGCGACGCGCTCCTTTTTGCGCTGCGCTGCCGGGGAGACGGCCCGGTCGACTTCGTACACGAGCTCCTCGGCCGGGTCTACCTGGGGCTGGGGGAGGCCGAAAGAGCGCTCGAGGCGGTGCGCGGCGTGCCCGAACGCCAGCGGCGTCCCTATGTGCGCTGGACGGAAGCCGATGTCCTCTGCGCGCTGGGGCGCCTCCCCGAGGCGAAGCAGGTGCTTGTCCGCGCGCTCGAGCGCGACAACCGCTCCAGGCACAAGACCCTGGTGCGCCTGTGCCGGATCGAATATCTCCAGGGCGAAACCCGCAAGGCCGGGGAGCACGCCGCCGAGGCCGACCGGTTCTTCCGCGAAAAGTGGGGCAACCCCTGCGCCGACGGGCTCTTCTGGCAGGCGGCGTGCGCGCTCAGGCTGGGCGAGCGGGAGGCGGCCGCGAAGCTCGCCGAGGAGCTGCGGGCGTTCCGCCCCAACCACGAACTGCTCGGGAAACTCCTGGCGAAGCTCGGTCGGAGCGGCTGAGCGGGCCGGGGAGGGGGAAGCCATGCAACCCATTCAGAGCGACGCCGCTCCGGTCTCGGGCCCGGACCTGCGCCTGGTCATCGGCCGCATCGAGGAGGAGGTGATCCGGGAGGGCGACAGCCCGAGCCTGCTCAAGCTCCTGGCTCAGGAGGCGCTCTGGCGGCAGGCGGGACCGGAGGAGTGCCTGCGGCTTTCGCGGGCGGCCCAGATGGCCGGGCTCTTCGATGCGGCGGTCGGCTTCCTCGAGAAGCTCACCCGCGAGGCCCCACAGCAGGTCGACGGGTGGCGCGAGCTGCTCGACCTGCTCGGGCTTCTCGGCGAACGGGAGCGCCTGGCCAAGGCGCTCGCCGCCGCGCGCGGGATCATCGGCGAGGAGGAGCGCCGCCGGCGGCTCGATGCGGCGAACGCACAGGCCGCCCCCTTGGCCGAAACGCCATCCGCCGCGCCCTTCGAGCGGATGCAGGCCCGCGAGATGGCGCTGCGGCGCTTCTTGGATCTTTTCTCCGGCCGCGAGGACTGCTTCGCCCGCCAGTGGGCGGACCGCGCCGAGGGCAAGAGCGGCTATGTCCCGGAGCGGCGTCCTTTCGGCCCGGCCGACCTCGAGGAGCACCTCGCCGGCCGGAAGACCTACGGCATTTACCTGATGCAGTCCGACGCGCGGGTGCGGACCGCCGTGGTCGATGTGGACCTCGCCCAACGGTTCCGCCAGGCGAAGGTCTCGGCCGAGGAGCGGCGCCTGGTTCTGCGCGAGCGGCTGTTCATTTTCGACCGCATTCGCGAAATGTCGGAACGGGCGGGGGCGAAGCCGCTGGTCGAATACAGCGGGGGAAAAGGGTTCCATTTCTGGTACTTTTTCGACCCGCCGGCCGCGGCCGCAGCGGCGCGCGGGTTTCTCGAAAACGTGCGGCAGGCGCTCGCCGGCGACGTGACTGCTTTTCAGCTGGAGGTTTTCCCCAAGCAGGACGGTCTCTCCGGCAAAGGCCTGGGGAACCTCGTGAAGCTCCCGCTCGGGGTCCATCGGCTGACCGGCCGACGATCCTACTTCGTGGATTGCGCCGACCGCTCGACCGAGGCCCAACTCGCCTTCTTGAAGACCGTGCAAGCGATCGACCCCGAGCGCCTCGGCGCGCTTGCCTCCCGGCCGCGCGCCGAGGTCCTGCCGCACCCCCGCGCCGCCCAGTGGGCCGAAAAGTATCCGGAGCTTTTTCGCCTGGAGCAGTGCTGCCCTCCGCTCGGCCAGGTGATCGCCGCCTGTCGGGCCGGGAAAGGGCTCAGCCAGCGCGAGGAGAAGATCCTTTTCCAGACCGTGGGCTTCGCCGACCGCGGGAAAAGCCTCCTGCACAAGCTGCTGCGGGAGCAGCCCGAGTACAATCCGCACCTCGTCGACTATCGCCTCAGCCGTTTGCGCGGCACTCCGCTCGGCTGCCGGAGGATCCACTCGCTTCTGTGCTTCGCGGGCGACTATTGCCGGTTCGAGGCGCCGGCCGAATACGCCCATCCCCTCTTGCACCTGGGGCAGGGGGCGGCGGCGGCAGAGCTGGCCAAGGCCGAAAAGCGCGAAAACCTTGCCGGCGCGATCGACAACCTGCGTGAGGCGATCGCGCGCGTGGAGCGGTTCCTAAAATGACCGAAGCGGTTTACGTTCTTGAGCCGGGAAGCTATCTGCGGCGCGAGGGGCTCGCCCTCAAGGTGGTGAAGGATGGGGCGACGGTCGAGGCCATCCCCGCCGACGGCTTGAAGCGCCTGATGCTGATCGGGCATGTCTCTCTCAGCGGCGCGGTCCTCGACTATCTCATCCGCAACCGCGTGGAGACCGTCTTCATGACGCCGACCGGAAGGTTCCGCGCCCGCCTCATCCCCGACGAGCACAAGCATGTCGCGCTGCGCAAGGCCCAGTACCTCAAGCTCTGCGATCCGCAGACGGCGTTTAAGACCGCGGCGGCCATCGTAAGGGGCAAGGCCGCCAACAGCGTTCAGATGCTTCTGCTTCGCGGCCGCGAATACGGCGCGGGGGAGCTGAAGGCGGCGGCGCTGCGCATCCGACCGCTCATGGCCGCCGCCGGCAAGGCGGCGGACCTCGCCGCCCTGCGCGGCATGGAGGGGGCCATCGCGCGGACCTACTACGCGGCCTTTCCGCTTCTGATCCGCAACCCCGATTTCGAGTTCCACGGCCGCACCCGGCGGCCGCCCCTCGACCCGATAAACGCCCTGCTATCCTTCGCCTACACCCTGGTGACCAACGAGGTCCTCTCGGCGGTCAAGGCCGTCGGCCTCGACCCCTACCTGGGGTCCCTGCACGAGGAGGCCTACGGCCGCCCGTCGCTCGCCTGCGACTTGGCGGAGGAGTACCGCTGCTTCATCGCGGACCGTTTAGTCCTCGGGCTGGTAAACCGGCGGCTCATCCGGCGGGAGGACTTCGTCTACCGCAGCCCGCCACCGGCGGAGTTCACCGACGAAGAGGAGATGCGGCAGAGACGCCCGGTCGAGATGAAGCCGGCCGTCTGCCGCGCCTTCATCGCCTCTTACGAAGAGATGATGCAGCGAAGCATCCGCTACCCGCCGACCGGAAAGAAGCTCTCTTACCGCTGGGTCATCATGAGCCAGGTGCGGCGTTTTGCGGGCAGCCTCGAAGATGCCGCCGAGCCCTACCAACCATTCACGTGGGAGGCCTGATTTGTTCTATCTCGTCAGTTTTGATATCGTCGATGACCGGGTGCGGTACCGGGTCGTCAAGATCATCAAGGAATACGGGATCCGGGTGCAGAAGTCGGTCTTCGAGTGCAGCCGACTCACCGAGAAGCAGCTCCTGCGCCTGAAGCACCGCCTCGAAGAGCGCATCGATCACGGCGAGGACTCCGTGCGCTACTATCCCATTTGCCGCGACTGCCTCGCGAAGGTCGAGACCTCCGGCGCCGGTCGCCTCCCAACGGTCGAGGGCTTCAAGGTCGTCTGACGCCGGAATATTTTCATTTTTTTCAAATTGGTTGGATAGAAAGCCAGGGGTGTCTCACAAAACCCGATCCACTGCTGAATGTATTTCTATCGGTTTCAATAAGTTGTCGCCTTTATCCGGCTTGCAACACCTATGAAAAAGTTTTCCGAAACCGTTTTTCAGGCAGCATCCTCGGGAATCACATTGCAACTCTTCGTGAATTTTAGTAAAATTTAGGGTAGGATCCGAAGCATTGACCCGATGAGAGGGGATTGCGAC
>CAZNKG010000052.1:0-4625 GCA_964573635.1 uncultured Desulfatibacillum sp.
TACGACGCGCTCTTCGAGGAGCGGGCGCAGTCCGGAATGCGGATCCTCCACCGGGTCTGGTTCCGCAATGTGCTCTATTACCTGGGCGAGCAATGGTTCGAGTGGGTGCGCGGCCAGGAGACCTTCCGCCGGATCATGCCGAACCCCTACACGCCGACCCCGGTGTCGAACATCATCCGCGACTACGTGCGGTCCATGAAGTCGCTCGTCCTGAACAAGGACTACGCCGTCACCATCTGGCCGAACTCGAACGACCAGGAGGACCGCGACGCGGCCGAGATGGGGGAGACGTTCCTGCGGTGGCTCGAGACCTATAACGACGAGCAGCACCTGGACGAGCGCGAGAAGATCGCGATCTGGATGGTGCTCGTCGGGACCGCCTTCGACCGGACGACGATCAGCCGCGACGACGACGGCTGGGTGATGGACAAAAGCGGGAACCCGATCACGACCGGGAATGTCGTCTCGGCGTCGGTGAACCCCTTCAGCGTCTGCGTCGATTCCTATGGCGAGACGCTGCGGCAGAAGCGCTGGATCGGGATCAAGACGCTTCGCCCCCGGGAGTGGGTCGAGGACACCTTCAAGCTCAAGATCGCGGCGGGCGAGGACCGGAGGCTCGTCGATTACGAGCGCAGGCTCTCGCAGCTCGTCGCGAACGTCTCGCCTTGGAAGGGCGACGGGGTGGAGTGGTTCAACGAGTTTGCCGACGAGGACCTGGTGCTCTTCAAGGAGGTCGAGTGCCGGCCGACAAAGGAGTTCCCCCGCGGCCATTACTCGGCGATGGTTGGCGACCAGATCGTCTTCGAGTACGACCGGCTGCCGATTGCGGTCGGCAAGGACGGCCGCTGGGACTACAGCCTGACCGACTTCCATTACCACTACGTTCCGGGGCGGTTCTGGAGCGACCCCGGCGTCAACGACCTCATCAGCCCGCAGAACACGGTGAACGAGATCGACCAGGAGCTCGCGATCAACCGGAAGGGGATCGGAAAGCCGCTCGTCCTGGTCCCGACCGACGTGAACATGAAGCGGCTCACCCGGTTCGGCCAGAGCGTCCTCGTGCTCCAGTACGACGCGCTCCTTTCCGGCGGGGCGAAGCCCGAGATCGGCCGCGGGATCCCGCTGCCCGGACAGGTCCTGGACGAGCGCGCGGTCCATATGCAGTCCGCCCAGGATGCGGCCGGCGACCCCCGGAACGTCCTGCGCGGCAAGGCCCCCACCCAGCAGGCCTCGGGCGTCATGGTGGACATCCTGCGGGACGCGGCCGAGCAGGGGCACCTGCCCGACGTCGAGCGCTTCTTCCGGGCGCTCAAGCGCGTGAAGCGCAAGCAGCTCCTGCTCGCGCAGGAGGCCTACACGGAGGAGCGGCTGATCAAGATCCCCGACCGCGGGGGCCGGGCGAAGGTCATCAAGTTCCGCGGGGCGGACCTGCGCAACAACACCGACGTGCGGATCGAGCTCGCCTCGGGCGCGGCATCCACCCGGGCCGGCCAGGCGAACCTGCTTCTTAAGCTCGTTGGCGAGGGTTTCTTCAACGCCGATAGCCCGATCGACCCCGAGTTCCGGCTCGAGATCCTGAAGCGCGTAGGCCTCGGCGGGTTCCGGGACAAGGCCTCGGCCGACATGCTGCGCGCTCAGGCCGAAAACGACCTGTGCGTGAACTACCGCGAGGACGACAGCCTCAAGAAGGCCGGCTACGAAGAGATCGACCCGGAGACGGGGGCGCCGGCGCGGGTTGAGATCGACGTGGTGGAGGGTCTCTTCGCGGGGATGTGGATCCCCGGCGCCGAGGAGCCCGTCGTGATCGAGGACGACCCGATGTTCGAGTTCGACAATCACGAGGTCCACTACGAGGTCCACCGTCGCTTCATCGTCAGCCCGGAGTTCAAGGCGCTGCCCGGGCCGGTCCGGGATGCGATGATCGTTCATGCGAAGAGCCACAAGGAGGCCCTGCGGGCGAAGGCCGAGGCCGAGCAGAACGAGATGATGGCCAAGGCGGCCGAGTTCGAGGCCCAGGCCGCGGCCGCCAAGGCTCAAGGTCCGCCGTCGGCGGGCGGTCCCGGCGCGCCGCCGGAGGTGCCGCCCGAGTTCCTACCGGGTGGCGGGGCGGCTTACCAGGAGATCCCGGAAGAGGTCTACACAAGATGAAGATGGTCCCCATCACGCACCTTGCGATCGGTGCGCGGGGGGATGACGAGGAGGGATAAAAGGGCGTTAATCGGGGTGTCCCGCGGCGGGCCGGCCAGCCCGCTGCGGTGACGGCGCGAAAGAAGGGGCGCTTGTGCGGGCGCACACCTGCATGAAGCGCCCTTTCTTTACCCCGGCAACCATAGAAGCCCGCCGCCAACGAGAGCGGATCGGTTTTCGAGGAGCGGCGATACGGGACGGAGGGAAAAATGAGCGTTTTCGATGCGACTGCGGTCAACATGGCGGCCGGGGCTCCCGGCGGTGCGGCGAACCAGGGCGCGGACGCCGGGGCGGGAGCCCCGCCCGAGGAGCCCGGCAAGGGCACCGGCAAGGAGAAAGACAGCCCGAAGGACGACCGGAATGAGTCGGGCCATGGGGGCGCCAGCGGACGCCCGGAGACCACCAAGGCGGTCGAGGCGATCCTCGACAAGTACGGCCTGACCACCCCGGAGGAGCTCAAGGAGTTCATCGACGGGCTTGCGGGCATGAAGAGCAAGATTGGCGACGCCGACCTCGACGAGATCATGGAATCTCACGAGACGCTCAAGAACTACCGCAAGGAGTGGGCGAAGCAGGAGCGCGAGAAGCTCAAGGAGAACGAGACGCCCGAGGAGACCATCAAGCGGCTCGAGCGCGAACGCGAGGAGCTCGAGCGGCAGATGGCAAAGGGCGAGCAGCGCCGCAAGCAGTCCGAGGCGGCCAAGCGCAGCCTCGAGGAGTTCAACCGGACGGTCCTCGCCTCCATCGAGGCGGACGAGGCGATCCCGGAGGATTACCGGCCGTTCGCCGCGGCGCTGCTCGGGGTGAAAAACCCCATCAACGACGTGGACATCAGGGACAAGGCGGCCGTGCGCAAGGCCTGGAAGACCTACGGCGCGCGGGTCGTCAAGGACTTCGAGCAGGCGGTCATCAAGCGCTACCGCGAGGGGAAGTCGGGCTTGCCCGCGACCCCGCCCCCGGCCGGGGGAGGCGGCGCGCCGGTGACCGCCCCCGGCATGGCGAAAAACCTTTCGGAAGCGCGGCGGCTCGCGCACCAGTCGCTCGGCGCCCTTCTGGGGCGCAAATAGCGGCGGGCGCGGGCCTCCATAGAACCATAGGAGAACACAGAAAATGGCAATCGACTTCCATGATTTGCAGGCAATCCAGGATACCCTCAAGAACGTCTACGGCGCGGGCCTGATGGCCCAGTTCGCGGACGAGCGGACCACCTACAACCAGTTCCCGAAGAGCCAGCGCAAGCCCCGCGGGCTCGGCTACATCTTCGGGCTGCGCTACGCGCGCGCCCAGGGCGTCGGCGCCCGGCGCGAGAGCGAGCCGCTGCCGGATCCCCTCGCCGGCAAGTACGACCAGGGGAAGATCGTGCCGAAGTACATCTACGGCGTGCTCCGGCTGACCGGCCCCGCGATCGAGGCGGCGAAGGGCGACATCGCGGCGTTCGTGGACGGACTCTCGGACGCCGTGGACGACATCTACCAGAGCCTCATCAACGACCTGAACCGCCAGAGCTGCGGGGACGGCTTCGGGCTGCTCGCGCAGCTCTCGGCCGCCTCGGACGCGGTGACGGTGAGCGGATCGACCACCTGGACGATCACCTGCAACAACAACCTGGGGGTGAGCCGGCTCGTTCCCGGGATGGTGGTGGACTTCTTCGACGGCACCGCGATCGACCAGTCGAGCGTCGCCTCGCGGGTCGCCACCGTGGACTACCAGAACAAGACGGCCGAGATGGAGCCGAACGACGGCACCTACAAGGCGAACCATCCCATCGTGGCGGCGCGCTCCTACACCATCACGACCGACGCGGTCCCCTCGGGGGCCTACGTGGTTCGGATCGGCGCGCGCGAGGCGACCCACGCGACCTCCAACACCCCGGTCGAAATGACCGGGCTCGAGGGGATCTTCGACGACGGGACCCTGCTCGCGAGCTTCGAGAACATCACGGTCGCCGACTACCCGCAATGGAAGGCGAACGCGATCGGCAACTCCGGGGTGGACCGCGAGCTCACCATGAACCTCATGCTCCAGGCGCTCGACCTGACCCGGACCCGTTCGGGCAAGCGCGTCTCGATCATGCGGATGGGGCTCGGGCAGCGCCGCAAGTACGCGAACCTGCTCATCCCGGACGTCCGCTTCGCGCCGACCGAGCTCAAGGGCGGCTACGAGATGCTGACCTTCGCCGGCGGCGACGGGGCGGTCAAGATGATCATCGACCCGGATCTTCCGCCCGGCAAAATCTTCTGCGAGCCGGACGGCGTGATCCAGAAGTACGAGATGACCGCTCTCGGCTGGGGGAACCTCGACCAGCAGATTCACCAGCGGCAGGGGTACGACGAGTGGGACCAGTTCCTGCGGATCTATACCAACCTCGGCTGCGAGCAGCGGAATTGCCTGACGGTGATCAAGGACCTGACGGAGCCCACGCTCTACACCTGATGACC
>CAZNKG010000053.1:0-3557 GCA_964573635.1 uncultured Desulfatibacillum sp.
ATAGTATTTCGTCAGCCACTGGTCGATGCCGTCGAAGTACTCCTGATATTGATTGATCGCCACCTCTGTCCGGTCGGTGAACTCATGACGCACGACCTGAAGCGACACGTTGTCGGTCATGGTCGGCTCGAATCCGCCTTCGACCCGATTTTCTCCCACGCTCGCCGGAACGAGCACACGGCTTCCCCACGAACCCTGAAAATCCCGCACGTAAGCACGCATGTTGGAAACATAGGCCAGCGTAAGGATGGAGTTGAAGTCATCGAGCGTGTTGACGGCCGAGAGACTGAAGGCCCCGATGCCGTCGTTGTCCGTGAAGGCGCTCGAGTTGGACCAACTGGAGCCATCATCCGTCGACCAGCGCATGGCGATCCCCGTGTTGCTCGTCCGGTAGGCCACATGGGGGCGGCGGGTCATCGAGCCCGGGAGCGTTCGGAAGGCGATCTGCGGAGCCGGGTCGGAGGAGACTCCAGAGGCCACCGTGACCGGGCTGGCGAGCCAGGAGCCGCTTGTGCGCTTGTTGAAGAGGACGCTGTAGTTGCCCGATGCGCCCGAGCGCCAGACCGCGGGCTGATAGGTTCCGCCCCAGGACACTGAAGGCGAGGCGTGGTTGGAGCCAGAGCCGGAGATACAGACCTCGTTGCCCCAGGCTCCGGATCCCGCTTTGTACGAGGCCCAGATGGAGCCTGCGGAGCCATAGACGAGCAGATGGTCGGTATTGGGATACGATCCAGATCCCGCCACCAGCCGCCGCTGACCGCCGGCGGTCATGACGTCGGTGGCGTTGGAGGCGAGGTGGGCTTTGTAACGGGCGGTGACAGTGCGCGTTCCCCACGGTCGGAAGATGACCGGGGACTCGTAGTAACCGCTGACGAGGTTGGTCGGACTGGTCAAGGTCACGCCCGAGGTGTCCCACGTCCAGAAGACCCACGGCTGGCCGTTGACGGTCTGCGACTCGGCGGCACGGACGGAGTAGTAGGGCGGCGTGAGATTGGGTGGGGAGCCGCCTTGGTTGAGGAAGACGCCTTTGTGGGAAGTAGCCAGACCCAAGTTGTTGCTTCCGGATCCCACTGACTCGAAGATGGCATCGGTTCCCCGGTTGCGGTAGCCTTTGCCGTCCGAGTTGTCGTCCGGCAGCCAAGGGTCCTTGAAGTGAATCAAGCCACCCTGTGCACTGCTTTCAACGAACGATCCAAGCGCTGTCGCATCGTACGCCGTTTGTGCTTGAGCTTTGAGCGTGTTCGTTCCAGGGGCAATTGTAAAAGTGCGGTGGTTGACGACGTCAGGCTGATTTAGCCACGAATGATACTTTTCGACGGTTCCCGATTTGAACCCTGGGTCGGCATGGAGAACCTGGCTGTTGTACGGGGCGCTATTGCTCCATCGAAAATCGTAAGGGACCTTGTAGCCGATGAACTGGCTGGATGTCCACTTGCCGACCAAGCCGTAGGGGGCATCTGTCAAGTCGACCTGGCTGACGTTAGTTTTCGTGAACCCTGTCGGAAGCACTTCGGTGGAGTTGAGGCTACCGAAGTACGACTGTTGTGGAGATTCACCTCCGACCAATGCACGCGCCTCGGTCCAGACTCCGAACGACTTGCCGTACCAGAGCGCCACGCCGTTGTAATCACCGATGAACGGCTTGTATTGATCGGTGATCTTGAACTTCGGAATTTTTCCGACATCCAAATCGTTCGTCACGCCTCCAGCGGGATTCCACGTCTTATGCCGAACATAGACTTCATCTTGTCCGGAGGAGATCCCATAGTAGAGCAGACTCCAGGTCCCATCGGGTCCAACGGCGATGGCCGGACAGAACTGGTCGTCCGTCCCTGTAACCCCATTGCCCCACGCCCAATTGCCTCCTGACGGCTTCTTCTTCACCAAGATGTCTGAGCTGCCGTCCAACGAGCTTCTATTGGCCCACGTTACGTAGACCGTACCGTTGTTGCCGGAGATCGAGTTGTCGACAGCGATCCTCGGAAATGATTCGACCCGAATCTGCTGTGACTTGATCCAGAAGTTCTTTCCATCGCCCGTCGTCCCGATCTGATTTGCCTCCACGTCGTGGCTGGTCGTCCAGGCGCCCGAGCCCATTTGAGCGCTCTTGATCCAGATACGCTGCACTCTCCATGAACTTGCATTGAGCTCCGCATAAGCAAGCCATAACGCCCCCGAAGGGTCAACAGCCAATGAGCTCCCCTGATTCTGGTTGGTATTCGGGTTTCCAAGCTCGGAACCCATCCGTTCGAATGGTGATCCGTCTCCATCTGATTTGTACACCTCAATAACGGTGCCGCCACCCTTGCTCGCGGCGAGGTAATGCGTGCAAGACACATACACCGGGAATTTTCCTTGCGCCTCAGCGATAGGGCTGATGGCAAGCGAGGGCCGGTCAAAATCCTCAGAATTCATATCAACGTAGATGGGCGAGGCTACGGTCTGGGGTGACGTCCAATGTGCTCCGCCATCGCTAGATCGTTGGCATTTGATCTCGTAGAGATCGTAGTTGTTCCTTGCCAAATACACCATGTACGCGACGCCCCTCGGATCGAACTGAACGAGCGGGTCCGCGCAACGTCCTGTCACTGCGGTGATGCTGTCGTTACCGTACCAGGTTGCACCACCGTCCGTTGTGTAATACCCTCCGATCTTTCGTTCCGTCGAGAACGGTTCGGTGATCGCGACGGCAATGATATTCAGCGGATTCGTCTGATTGACAGCCAGATATGGCTCATATTGCTGTTTCGAAGACGGGAAGATCCTTGTCTGGGAATGTGAATCACGAAAGATGAGCAGAACGAGAATCGCGAGAGACGCGCATCTGACGTAGTGCATGGTCTTCTCCTGTCCAACATTTGAGGTTATCACGCAGGAGTCGTACTTTGGTACTGCAAACGAAACGGCACGACTCACCAACGTGAGTATTCCAGACCGGGTTGTTTGCGTTGTTCGCCGCCGTGGCGCGCCTACGCCGCGGCGGCTTTGTTAGGTCCCATTACGCCACGCATCACCTCCTTCGACCGATGATCGTGCCCGCCCTATCGCCGATCAGTCCGGCCGCAACTACCAGGTCTCCTTTGACGGCTACCGAAAGCCAGCTTCCATAGAAGCTTGGGAACGAGCGGTCCGTGTAGTACCGCCAATTGGCACCGTTCCAATGTGCCAGATAACCGAAATCGCCGACAACGAACACATCGTTGGGAGCGTTCCCACGGACGCGCTCTGTGAAAATCAGCGGCAGGTCGATCTGTTCGGTCCACGCATGCCCTGAGGTGCGTACGAACACACCGCCTCCTGCTGTGAAGAGCTGGTCATCATTCGAGAACCACACCGAGCTCACACGGCGTCCTGTTCCCCACGACAACGTATCAACAACGTTCTGTTGCGAAATCCTCACAATGGTCTTTTCACCGTCGTCGAAGACGGACGATGATGCACACAAGATCGTCCTTACATTCGTCGCAAGATCGACCGATCCCCAGATGTCTCGGATCTCCACCGTCGTCCCGCTCTCGATCCGCCGCCACGTCGAACCGTCAAAGTGGGTGATCGAA
>CAZNKG010000054.1:0-3356 GCA_964573635.1 uncultured Desulfatibacillum sp.
CGTGAGCTTTCGGTAACGATGCTTGGTTTCCAAGGCCGTTTCCTTTACTCTGGCGGAGCATGCCACGTGAACCGCGACCCACTCCTGACGAACTGATCGAACAGCACGCCAAGCTGGAAGCCTGGCGCCAACAGAACCCGCCGCGATCCAAGCTCCCGGAAGCCTTCTGGGCCGAGGCGGTGGTTCTCGCCCAGCGACACGGCGTACACCGCACGGCGCGGACCCTGCGGCTGGATTATGGCCGTTTGAGGAAACGCCTGCCGCCATCGGCGCCGCCCGGCTTCGTCGAGTTCCGGTCGGCCACCACCGGCGAATGCGTCATTGAACTGGACGCCATGCGGATCACCCTCCGGGCCGTGCCGACCCCGGAGGTGGCGAGTCTGATTCGGGCGCTGCGGTCGTGATTCAGATCACTCCCCAGATGCGTGTGCTGGTGGCCGTCGAACCCGTCGATGGCCGCAAAGGCATCGACTCGCTGGGCGCCGTGTGCCGCCAGACACTCGAAGCCGATCCGTTTTCCGGAACGGTGTTCGTGTTCCGCAGCCGGCGCGGCGACTCGATCAAAGTCTTGGTCTACGACGGGCAGGGGTTCTGGCTGGCGCAGAAACGGCTGAGCAAGGGACGTTTTCCGTGGTGGCCGACGGGCGCCACGGCGCGTCTTTTGGAAGCGCATCAGGCGCTCCTGCTGCTGGCGGCGGGGGATCCGGACACTCCCGCCGCACCGGTGTGGCGCAGGGTCGGAACATAACTTCGCTGCTCCTCAAGAAAAGACTTGCGTTCTGCCTTGAACTCGGTCACACTGAGTTATGGACTTTCCCTGGCGCTACCGCGGCCGCGACTTCACCGAGCCAGACATCGTGTTTGTGCGCGAGTTTGTGGCGACCAGGCCGGAGCTGAGCCGGCGCGCCTTGTCGCTGGCGCTGTGCGAAGCCTGGCAGTGGAAGCAAGCCAACGGCGCCCCGCGCGACATGGTGTGCCGGGGCTTGTTGCTGAGTCTCCACCGCGCAGGCCACCTCACGCTGCCGGCGGCCCGTCCCTGCACGCCGCGGCAGAACCGGGCGAATCGTGAGCGGCCCGAGCCGCTGGTGCCGGACAACCGGCCGGTGCGCGGCGCCTTGGGCGAGTTGGGGGAACTGCGGATCGAACTGGTGCGGCGCACCGAGCAAGAGCCGGTGTTTAACTCGCTTCTCGAGCAGTATCACTATCTGGGTTACGAGCAGCCGGTGGGCGAGCACGTGAAGTATCTGGTGTCGGCCAACGGGCAGATCCTCGCCTGCGCGGCGTTCACCTCGGCGGTGCGGCACCTCGGCGTGCGCGACCGCTTCATTGGCTGGGACGCGCCGACGCGGCGGCGCAACCTGAAGCTGCTGGTGTACAACACGCGGTTTCTGATCTTGCCGTGGGTCGAGGTGCGGCATCTGGCCTCGCACCTGTTGAGCCGGATGGCCCGGCGAATCGCCGAGGACTGGCAGCGGCTGTACGCGCATCCGGTGTATCTGCTGGAAACCTTCGTCGATCCGGATCGGTTTCGTGGAACCTGCTATCGGGCGGCGAACTGGATCTGGGTGGGTCGAACCACCGGGCGGGGCAAGAACGACCGCACGAAGAAGAGGAACCGGCCGTTGAAGGACGTGTATGTCTACCCGCTGGATCGGCGGTTTCGGGAAAGGCTGCACGCGTGAACCGGATCGACATCGAGCGCGAAGAGCTGATGGGGCTGCTGGAGCGGGCGCGGCCGGCGCTGAGCGAAGCCGATTACGGCAAGCTGAAAGCGGCGCTGGAGACCTTGAGTCACTTAACGGATCTGCTGGCCGACAAAGAGACGACGATCCGCCAGTTGCGGCAACTGCTGCTGGGTTTCTCGCACTTTCCGCGGACGACGGAAAAGACCAAGGACGTGCTGGAGAAAGCGGCGGCGGAGGCCGGAGGCGCGGAAACTTCGGAAGCGGCGCCGAGTGAAGGCGCGCCCTCGGAGCCGGAACCCACGGCGGAGGCATCCACTCCGGTGGCCGGTCATGGCCGCAACGGGGCAGCCGCTTACCGCGGGGCGAAGAAGGTGGTGGTGGCGCATGGGGAGCTGAAGCACGGCGATCCCTGCCCGGAATGTCCGCAGGGAAAAGTATATGTGCAGCAGGAGCCGGCGCAACTGGTGCGGATCGTCGGGCGGGCGCCGCTGGAGGCGACGGTCTACGAGCTCGAGCGGTTGCGGTGCCACCTGTGCGGGCAGGTGTTCACGGCGCCGGAGCCGGACGGAATCGGGCCGGAGAAATACGACGAAACGGCGGCGGCGATGGTGGCGCAACTGAAGTATGGCAGCGGGGTGCCGTTCTCCCGGCTGGAGAATCTGGAGAAGCGGATGGGGATTCCGCTGCCGGTGACCACGCAGTGGGAGGTGGTGGAGGAGGCGGCGGAACTGCTCAAGCCGGCGGGCGAGGAGTTGATCCGGCAGGCAGCGCAGGGTGAGGTGGTGCACAACGACGACACCGGCATGCGGGTGCTGAAACTGGAGCGACCGCCGGGCGATGAGCGCACCGGGGTGTTCACCAGCGGGATTGTGTCGGTGGGCGGCGGGCGACGGATCGCCATGTTCTTCACCGGAAGGCAGCATGCGGGCGAGAATCTGGCCGATGTGCTGCGGCATCGCGCGGCCGAGTTGGCGCCGCCGGTGCAGATGTGCGATGCGTTGTCGCGCAACGAGCCGGATCTCGGCCCGGGAGTGCAGTTGTTGCTGGCCAACTGTCTGGCGCACGGACGGCGGCAGTTTGTGGACGTGGCCGGCAGCTTTCCCGGCGAATGCCGGTACGTACTGGAGACCCTCGGGCAGGTCTACGCCAACGACGCCGAGGCACGCCGGCGCGGCTTGGCGCAGGTCGAGCGGCTGGCCTATCATCAGCAGCACAGCGGCCCGCGGATGGACGAGCTGGAGCAGTGGTTCCAGCAGCAGTTCGCCGAGCGGAAGACGGAACCGAACTCGGGGCTGGGCAAGGCGATCATCTATTTCCAGCGGCACTGGAAGGGGCTGACGGCGTTCCTGCGCGAGCCGGGGGCGCCGCTGGACAACAACCTCTGCGAACGGGCGCTGAAGCGCGCGGTGCTCCATCGCAAGAACGCGCTCTTCTATCGGACGATGCGCGGGGCCGAAGTCGGCGACCTGTTCATGAGCCTGATTCACACCTGCGAGCTGAACGGCGTGAACTCGTTCGACTATCTGGTGGAATCGCAGCGGCACGCCGCGGAACTGGCCGCGACCCCGGCAGCGTGGATGCCCTGGAATTACCGGGAGACCCTGGCGCCCTTGGCCCGAGCCCCAACGGCCTAGACAGCTTGTCAGTGACGCAGGCTTGCCGAAACCTCAC
>CAZNKG010000055.1:0-2991 GCA_964573635.1 uncultured Desulfatibacillum sp.
TGTCAGCGGGCACTCAAAATCAGCCAGGGTGGGCGAAATGAAATGCAGCCATTTTGAGAGGAGCGAAATGCGCCGTTGGTTTTCTTCAACAGACCTTTTGTTGAAGGGAACCGAATATGGCGTATCGACTCAAGATGGCGAAGATTCAGGCGATTCGACAGTTACATGCGTTACAATGGTCCGCCCGGGAGATTGCCAAGGAGCTGGGAATTGATCGGGCCACGGTCTCGCGTTACCTCCCGCGGGTGGAGAGCGAGGCAAATCCAGCCATTTTGCCCGCCGGCTCGGAAGGTTCAAATGCAGCCACTTTTCCCGGGGTCCCGGCTCCGGCTGCCCAAGGCGACGATGGCGCGGGTTGTGCCGATCAGGAGGGCGGCCCAAATGCAGCCATTTCGCCCCCCGGCTCGCAAGGCGCTTCGACGGCGTCCAAGGCAGCCATTCCGCCCACCGGCTCCGCGGTCAAGGACCAGGGCTCTCGCGTCGGGCGCCGCAGCCAGTGCGAGCCCTATCGCCAGATTGTTCTGGCCAAGCTGAAGCAGGGCCTCTCGGCCCAGCGGATCTTCCAGGACCTCGTCAGCGAGCATCAGTTTGCCGCGGGCTACGACAGCGTCAAACGCTTCGTGCGCTCCCTGGGCCGTGAAGTCCCCTTGCCCGTGCGGCGCATGGAATGCGCCCCCGGCCAGGAAATGCAGGTGGACTTCGGCAAGGGAGCTCGGGTCGTCACGGCCGATGGCAAACGGCGCAAGACCCACGTGTTCCGCATCGTGCTCAGCTACAGCCGCAAGGGCTACAGCGAGGCGACGTATTGCCAGACCACGGAAGACTTCATCCGCTGCCTGGAAAACGCCTTTTGGCACTTCGGAGGCGTGCCGCGGACCGTGGTGATCGACAACCTCAAGGCGGCCGTCAAACATCCGGACTGGTTCGATCCGGAACTGGTGCCCAAGCTCGAGGCGTTCAGCCGGCACTACGGCACGGTGATTCTCCCCACCAAGCCTCGAACTCCGCGTCACAAGGGCAAGGTGGAACGCAGCGTGGGCTACGTCCAGGACAACGGCTTGAAGGGGCGCGAGTTCACCAGCGTGGAAGCGGAGAACGGGCATCTGCTGGATTGGGAGACGAACGTCGCCGACAAGCGGATCCACGGCACCACGCGCAAGCAGGTGGGCAAGGTGTTCGCGGAGGTCGAGCGGCAAGCCTTGCTGCCGTTGCCGATCGAGCGGTTCCCCTTCTTCCACGAGGCCCAGCGCAAGGTCTACCGGGACGGCCACATCGAAGTGGCGAAAGCCTATTACTCGGTGCCTCCGGAGTATCTCCGCCGGACCGTCTGGGCTCGCTGGGATACGCGGTTAGTACGGATCTTCAACGCACGCATGGAGCAGATCGCTTTGCATGTGCGCGTGGAACCTGGGCAATTCAGCACGCACCCCGAGCACATCCCGAAAGAGAAGATCAACGGCTTGGAACAGGGCGTGACGTACCTGCTGGGCAAGGCCGCCAACATCGGTCCAGAGGCCCACGCCTGGGCCGAGGCCATGTTGGCGGCGCGAGGCATCGAGGGGACGCGGGTCCTCCAGGGCCTGCTCAGTCTGACCGGCCGGCACGAAGCCTCCGCCCTGGAAAAAGCCTGCCAAATCGCCCTTTCCTACGGGGCCTTTCGTCTGAAGACCCTGCGACAGTTGCTCCAGCGAAAGGACGCCGAAGAGCAACAGCCGTTGCCGTTTCTCGAAGAGCATCCGATCATCCGCCCGCTGGACGACTATGCCCGGATCGTAGCCGCCGCCCTTGCGCGGAAATCGGAAGAGCGTTTTCCAAGGTATGGCTGGGCAAAAGAATGTGGGCAAGAAGTGCAAGAGGCCCCACCGGCTGCAGCCGGTGGGGCCCATGCGGACATTCTTCCGCCCAGGTCCGGATATCCCTCGCCGGGTTGCTCGCCAGCAGAGCCCGACTCCGTTTCTCCGGACACCTCCAGTGTAATTCGTTCCCCTTCCCATCACCATCCTTTTTCAGGAGAGTTTCGCTGATGAACGACCAATTGTTGAGCATCTTGCGGCAGCTACGGCTGTCGGGATTGTCGCAGACGCTGGACGTCCGCCTGCAGGAGGCGGCAAGCCACCAGCTCAGCCACGCGGAGTTCCTGGAACTGATCCTCCAGGACGAACTGCTGGTTCGCCAGCAGCGGCAGATCAGCCGCCGCGTCAAGGCGGCCCTGTTCCGCGAACTGAAGCCCTTGGACCAGTTCGACTGGTCCTTCAATCCGTCGATCAACCGTCAGCAGATCTTCGAACTGGCCACCTGCCGCTTCATTCGCCAGTCGCAAGACGTCCTGCTGCTGGGGCCTCCCGGTGTGGGAAAGAGCTTTCTGGTTCAAGCGATCGGCTACCAGGCCATCAAGCAGGGGCTAACGGTCCTGTATCGCTCCATCTTCGATGTGGTGCGCGACTTCTTGCAGGAGGAGGCCCTGGGCGATGAAGCCGTGCTGGCGAAGTATCTCAAGCCGGATCTGCTGATCATCGACGACATGGGCATGAAGCAACTGGCCAAGCGCAGCGGCGAATTCCTCTTTGAGATCATCCTGCGGCGCTACGAGATCCGCTCCACGATGATGACCAGCAATCGGCCGCTGGAGGACTGGGGCAAACTGCTGGGGGACGTTCCCAGCGCCACGGCGATCCTGGACCGGTTCCTCCACCACGCCCAGATCGTCTCGCTCTCCGGCAAGAGCTATCGGCTGCGCCATCGGGCCGTGGAAAACCACCGCCTCGCCGGCGATGCCGAGAAGCCGTGGGACGACTCAAACCCAGCCATTTCGCCCCCCGGCTCGAAGAAGGCAAAACGCGGCAAGAGGCGGGACGGATCGGAGGGCGAAAATGCGTCTGCCCCTTGCGAATCGTAGCAGTTTTAACGAAGATAGGTGTTGACTTCTTGCAACCAATCCCCCGGCTGCGGCATTTCGCCCATAACTGGCTGATTTTAATTCGCCCGGTGACA